>CAVQZP010000001.1:0-59666 GCA_963718505.1 uncultured Acidobacteriota bacterium
GAACTAGGGGGCTGTCTTCGTGCCCATTATTGTCATCGGCGGACACTCGCGGAGCGTGGGAAAGACCAGTGTCGTCGCTGGTCTTATCGCCGCCCTGCCTGATTTTCACTGGACCGCCGTAAAGATCACGCAATACGGTCACGGCATCTGCTCTGCTAATGGTCAAGTTTGCGACTGCGCAACTGGCGATCACTCATGGGCAGTCACACAAGAAAAAGATTCCGCCGGCGACTCCGATACCTCGCGTTACCTTGCGGCGGGTGCAGTGCGCTCCTGGTGGGTTCGCACCGAGCAGGGAAGACTCGCGGAAGCCATGCCCCGTGTTCGCGAACTATCGACGACGTCCAAGAATGTCATTCTCGAATCCAATAGCGTGCTGAAATTCCTGCGCCCTGATCTCTACCTGACAGTTCTGGATCCCTCTACCGCCGACTTCAAGAACTCCGCGCGCGAATTTCTCGACCGAGCCAGCGCGGTCATCATTCATGAATCGCGCGCGGGACGGCCAATCTGGTCCGACGTTTCTCTTAAACCAGCGGAAGGCAAACCTGTCTTTCGAATTGCGCCCCCACCCTACATCACACCTGAGATCGTCGAATTTGTGCGCATTCGACTGGGATCAGCAAATCACCTCACACCGTCACGCCCGTCAACAACAGGTTGAAGCCATCGGCCAGAGGCTGCCGGCCGCGGGCAGTTCATGGGTCAGCTGCCGCTTTGCTATTCTTCCTCGGTGCGTAAGATTCGCAGAAATGCATGGTTGCTGGCGCTTCTGTCGGCGGCGCTGCAAATCCTGAGCTTCCCGCTTCCAGGCTTGTACTTTTTTTCCTGGATTGCTCTGGCTCCGCTCGTGGTTGCCATCCTGCGCGCCCGCATACCCGAGACCATTCAGCTCGATGAGTCCCAGAAGCTGATTCCCGCAACGCCCTGGCAGGGTTTTTTTCTCGGTTACGCCTGCGGGATCGTTTGGTATATCGGAACGTGCTACTGGGTCTACGACACGATGCACCAGTATGGTGGCCTTGCATCCCCGATCGCTTTTTTCGTGCTCTTGCTCTTCGCCCTCTATCTGGGTCTCTACCACGGTGCGTTCGGATTGCTCCTTTCTCTGCTGGCCAGAAGGGATTCTTACAATCGCTTGGCCCTGGTAGCAGCGCCCTTCCTTTGGGTTGCTCTGGAGTTGGCACGAACTCGCATCAGCGGTTTTCCCTGGGACCTTCTTGGGATTGCGCAGATCGACAACATTCCGCTCACCAGGATCGCTACATTCACGGGTGTTTACGGGCTATCGTTCGAGATCGCTCTGGTCAATGTTGCCTTAGCGGCGGCATTTCTCGTTCCGCGTGCCAAGCGCAGAACACTCCTGATTGCTTCACTGTCAGCAGCTGTCCTGCTGCAGGCCGGTAGGTGGATGCCGGCGCCTACCCTCCCCGCGGATCACACGGCCGTGCTCCTTCAGCAAAACTTACCCGTCGCCGAGTCGGAGCCTTGGACTACCGAGGAATTCACGCGGAATCTCCAGGAATTTTCGTCTCTGAGCCTTCAAGCGACGGCTTCGGAGCGTCCGGATTTGATCGTGTGGCCCGAATCGCCCGCTCCCTTTCTGACGAACGACATGATTTTCCGCGACGCCGTCAGTAATCTCGCACGACAGTCGAAAGCTTGGCTCGTGGTGGGCTCCATTGGAGTCGATAGTCCGCAAAGAGTATTCAACTCCGCCGCACTCGTAGGCCCAACCGGTGAGTGGGACGGACGCTACAACAAGATTCACCTTGTGCCCTTTGGGGAGTACGTTCCATTTGCTTCAGTCTTTTCGTTTGCTTCCGGCCTCACGCAGGCAGTAGGGAACTTCACACCTGGAAGATCGCGCGCTCCTCTGCAAGCCGGAAATCAAAAACTCGGAATCTTCATCTGTTACGAATCCATTTTCCCCAACGAAGTTCGGCAACTGGTCGCGCAAGGTGCGCAGGTGCTGGTGAACATCTCGAACGACGGCTGGTATGGCGACTCCGGCGCGTGGGCACAGCATTTGAATCAGGCTCGGATGAGAGCGGTCGAAAATCATCGCTGGCTGCTGCGTGATACGAACACAGGGCTTACCGCTTCGGTCGATCCCTACGGCCGGGCGGTCGCGCAGCTCGAGCGAAAGACGCGAGCCGCGCTACCGGCACCCTATGCCTTGATCTCTGCCACCACCTTCTACTCGGAGTACGGGGACTGTTTCGCGTACCTGTGTGCGATAATCACTATAGGAGCGCTGATCGCGCGCTTCTCATTCCACCCAAAGACAGAGTCCTGATGGTTGAAGAACTGGAACAGCAGTTTGGCGCTTTGAAAGAAAAGGTTCGCACTCTGCGGGAGTACCTTTGACGCAGGTAAGCTAAGCGTGCAATTGACCGAGGCCGAGAAACAAGCTTCGGACCCTAACCTCTGGTCCAATCCCGAAAAATCGCAGCGAGTAATGCGCGAGAAAAAGCGTCTTGAAGACGCTCTCGCCACCGATGCCGACCTTGCTCGCCGGAACGAAGACATCGCCGCTTACTTCGAACTCGCTCACGAAGGCGAGAAAGTCGACGCCGACCTGCAACGCGAGATCGGCGCTCTTCAGCAACTCGTCGATCGTCTTGAGACCGAAACGCTTCTCTCGGGCGAGCACGACGCCCTCAACGCCATCGTTACGATTCACGCGGGCGCCGGCGGAGTCGATTCCCAGGATTGGGCCGATATGTTGCTCCGCATGTACCTGCGGTGGGCCGAGCGCCAGGGGTTTCAGACTGTGCTCTATGACTATCAGCCCGCGGAAGAAGCCGGCATCAAGTCCGCGACCTTTGGGGTGAATGGACAGTATGCCTTCGGCCTGCTGACCAGCGAGATCGGCGTGCATCGGCTCGTCCGCATATCCCCCTTCGATCAGGCCAAGCGCCGCCACACCTCGTTTGCAAGCGTGTTCGTCTCGCCGGAAATCGACGACAGCATCGAGGTTGTGATCAAGCCAGAAGACATTCGCGTCGACACTTATCGTTCGAGCGGCAAGGGCGGACAGCACGTAAACACGACCGACTCCGCCGTGAGAATAACGCACATTCCCACCGGGATTGTGGCGAGCTGCCAAAATGAGCGCTCGCAGCACAAGAACCGCGAACGCGCCATGAGCATGCTCCGCTCCAAGATCTACGAGTACGAATTAGAGAAGAAGCGGGAAGTCACGAAGAAGATCGAAGACTCGAAGCTGGACATTGATTTCGGCTCACAGATTCGTTCCTACGTTCTGCAGCCCTATCGCATGGTGAAAGATCACCGCACCAAGCAGGAAGTCGGCGACGTGGATCGCGTGCTCGACGGCGATCTGCAGCCCTTCATCCGCTCTTATCTGCTGATGCGGCGGGGAGAGAAGGTTTCTTGAGCAATCGTTCGCACGCACCGAAGCTTGGCCCGAAGTTCGAAGAAGCATTCCGTTTTGCCGCCGAAAAGCACGCCACGCAGACTCGTAAAAGAACCAGCGTCCCTTACATCTCGCACCTGATGAGTGTGGCCGGTTTGGTACTTGAGGCGGGCGGCGACGAGGATCAGGCCATCGCTGCTTTGTTGCATGATGTCGTGGAGGATTGCGGCGGCAAGCCGACGCTGGAAGAAGTCTCCAAGTGCTTTGGGATGCGGGTTGCAAGGATTGTCGACGGTTGCACGGATGCTTACACCATTCCGAAACCGCCATGGAAACAGCGAAAGCTGGATTATCTGGAACTGCTTCGCAAAGCGGACGACGACATCCGTCTGGTGAGCGCGGCGGACAAACTGCACAATGTTCGGGCCATACTGACGGACCATCGTGCCGAAGGCGACTCCGTATGGGCACGCTTCAGCGGCGGCCGGGAAGGGACGGTTTGGTATTACCGGGCGGTACTCGATATCTTGCTCGACGGACGGCCGAATCGGCTGATTGGCGACTTGGAACGAGCTGTGACCGAGTTGGAGAATCTCCCCTCGGCAAAGTTTGGCGAGTCTCTGCCCGGGCTTGACCAACTTCCGGCGGACTGACCGAGCGCGCGAAGCCCGGACGGGATCCTACCGCGGCTCCTGCAGATGCTTTCGGGCCTATCTGTAGGCCATTCCGTGCCCGCGGGTCGCTTTTTCCATCTTTCCCCCTGTCCCAGCCATCTATTACTCTTAAACCTGCCCTCGTATGGCGAATCAGGAAGAAGAAGTACTAGGAAAAGCGTATGACGCCCGCCTGATGCGGCGTTTGCTGACGTATCTGCGGCCCTACCGCTGGCAGGTCACGGTGGCACTTCTGGCCATCATTACCAAGGCCGGGCTCGATGTCCTCGGCCCCTTCCTGACCAAGATCGCGATCGATAAGTATCTGGCGCATACTCCCGGCACGCACTCCATCCTCAATCGTTGGCTGAGTCCGCAACCCATGCGAGGGATCGCCCAGTTGGCTGCCCTGTACGTGGGCACCTTGGTGTTCGGCTTTTTCTGCGACTTCCTGCAGACCTACTACATGCAGTGGACCGGGCAGATGGTGATGTTCGACCTGCGCAGCCAGATCTTCCGCCACCTGCAAAGCATGCACATCGGGTTCTACGACAAGAACCCCGTGGGGCGCCTCGTCACGCGTGTGACCACCGACGTGGACGCGCTCAACGAGATGTTCACCGCCGGGGTGGTTTCCATCTTCGAGGATGTGTTCGTGCTGTTCGGCATCATCACGATCATGGCCTGGATGAACTGGAAGCTAGCGTTGATCACGTTCGCGGTGTTGCCGCTTATTTTCTGGGCAACCATGATCTTTCGCGTGAAAGTCCGCGATTCTTACCGCCGGATTCGCGTTGCCATCGCGCGCATCAATTCGTACCTGCAGGAAGCGGTTTCCGGGATGCTGGTGCTGCAGCTATTCAACCGCGAAAAGCGAGCTTTCCGGCAATTCTCCGACATCAATGCCAGTCACATGGAGGCGTTTAAGGACGCCATCATGGCCTATGCGGTCTATTACCCGGTGGTGGAAATTCTTTCGGCCGTCGCTGTATCGGCCATCGTCTGGTTTGGTGGCAAACAGTGGATTCAGGGGATTGTCGTCAACACTCTGGCGATCGATCGCACTCCGCACTTCGTCACGATCCACGTCGTATCTACGACCGCGACCCTGGGCGTGCTCTTCGCTTTTACTCAGTATGCGCAAAGATTCTTCCGCCCTATTCAGGATCTGAGCGACAAATACAACATTCTTCAGTCTGCCATGGCTTCAGCCGAACGCATTTTCAAGCTCCTCGATACGCCAGTCGACATTGAAACTCCTGCCGTCACCCGGAAGCCGGAGGGACGCGGTCGCATCGAGTTCGAAAGTGTCTGGTTTTCCTATGGAGCGCGCGGCACCGTGGCCGACACTCTCAGTAAGGATGAAACTCGCGCGCGTACCAATCCGTCATCCGGTGCACAGCCCGACGCGGAGCCCGATTGGGTGCTGCGCGACGTCTCCTTCTCAATCGAGCCCGGTGAGACGGTCGCCATCGTCGGACACACGGGGGCGGGCAAGACAACGCTGATCTCGCTTCTGCTGCGTTTTTACGATGTGCAAAAAGGCGCGATTCGCTTTGACGGCGTCGACCTCCGCGAGATGGATCTGAACGATCTCCGACGCCGCTTCGGTGTCGTACTGCAGGATCCGTTCCTTTTCAGTGGCACCGTCGCCGGGAACATTCGCCTCGGGTCGGATTGGATCGAAGACAAAGACGTGGAACGGGCTGCGGAAGAGGTGAACCTGGCCGATTTTATCCGCACGTTGCCCGCAGGTTTTGGTGAGGAGGTCCGGGAGCGCGGTTCGACGCTGTCCACCGGGCAGAAGCAATTGATTTCTTTCGCCCGCGCGTTGGCACACAACCCACAGATTCTTATCCTGGATGAAGCCACGTCGAGCGTCGATACCGAGACCGAATTCCGGGTACGCGATGCACTGTCGCGCATGGTGGAGGGAAGAACCTCCCTTATCATTGCCCACCGCCTGTCCACCGTGCAGCGCGCCGACAAGATTATTGTCATGCACAAGGGGAGAGTGCGTGAGATGGGCACCCACCAGCAGTTACTCGCGCAGCGCGGGATCTACTACAAGCTGTATCAACTGCAATATAAAGATCAGGAGATGCCTGCGGTTCTCACCCAGCCAACAGTGAGTGCAGACGACTAGCCCGCGATTGCCCACCCTGGTGCCGTTTTGACCGTTCCACCGACTCGCGTCCCCAGGGACGGCAAAGATGGGTCGTCGTGCGCTTTCCTTTAAAATACCGGTGTGCGAATCCTTGTCTCTGCCGGAGAAGCATCGGGGGAAATGTACGGCGCGCAGCTGATCCACGCTCTTCGGCGGCGACTCGCGGGCCTCGAGTTTTTCGGAGTGGGTGGCGAGCGGATGCGAGAAGCGGGCTGCGACACCGTCATCGACGCTAAGGATCTCGCCGTTGTTGGGATCACCGAGATCCTCAGTCATCTCCCGAAGATCTACGGCCACTTCCATAACCTCATCAGTGAATCGGATCGCCGCAGGCCCGACCTAGCAGTCGTGATCGATTCGCCGGCCTTCAATTGGCGCGTCGCGCGGCAGATGAAGAAGCGAGGCATCCCGGTGATGTACTACGTCGCACCGCAGTTCTGGGCGTGGCGCCAGGGCCGGGTGAAGCTTCTTCGCAAATACGTAAACAAGGCGCTCGTCATCTTTCCTTTTGAGGAGAAGTTCTATCGTGAGCGCGGAGTGGACGCGACGTTTGTGGGACATCCTCTTGCCGAACTTCCTGTCCCTCGAATCAGCCGCGAGGCATACGCCGCGCAGTACACGATCGACTCCGCCAAGCAATGGATCACTGTGATGCCAGGCAGCCGGGTCAAGGAAGTTCGCATGAACCTGCCCACGATACTTCAGGCCGCTGACCAAATCGGCCCGGAGTATGTTTTCCTGCTGCCGGTTGCCCCTTCTTTGGATCGCGAGTTCCTGCGCACCTGTACCGTCGGTCGCCCCGTTACCCTGGTTCCGGACGCTCTGCCGGCCTTGCACCACTCCCGCGCCGGAATCGTAGCCAGCGGCACAGCTACGATTGAGGCTGCCATGATGGGCACTCCGTTCGTGATGGTCTACCGCGTCTCGCCGCTCACCTATCTCCTTGGTAAACCCCGCATCAAGGTTCCGTATTTCGCAATGGTGAATCTGATTGCCGGCGATAACATAATCCCCGAACTCGTCCAACATGACTTTACGGCTGCTAACGTCGCGGCTCACTTGCGAGAGATTCTGCCAGAAGGCGACGCCCGGGCGCGCATACTTGCTGGGTTGGCGGAAGTACGAGGGCGCCTCAAACCGACGGGGACGGATCTCCGTTCCGCCGCTGACCGGGCGGCCGAAGAAGTCCTGCGTTTTTTGCCCTCCGGCCCATCAGTTCCTTCACTTGTATCGGCGAGTGGCAACCCGGCTGCCCGAATTGGAGTCCAATAGGGTGAGATCGGTGTCCTGAGAAACGCCGGAACGGCCCTCGAACGAAACTGTCGTAAAACATTGCTAGCCCTTGTCCCACCAGTATCTTTTGCGTCAAAATCTTCATCATAGGGACAAGGGTTCCGCGAGGAGATTCCTCTTGATTCGTACTAGCCGTCGGCGCTTTCCGGCTCCGAAGTCCAGCTTCTTAGTCCTGCTGTTGCTTATCAGTGCGCTCCCTGTTTGGTCGGCGGAGAAAACCAGGCTCCGCGTGGACGACTACCAGATCGACGCAGAACTGAACCCGCATGCGCACAAGATAAGCGCCAAGGCCAAAGTGAAATTCACCGCGCTCGACGACCTGAGCGTGGCTACGTTTGAGCTCAACAACGCGCTGCGCTTGACCAAGGTGACCGATGCCAACGGCAAGACTCTTTCCGCCGAGCGCGTGACGCAGGATTCGACCGTGCGTATTCCGCTCACCGCTGGCCTGACTAAAGACACCAGCACCACGCTGACATTCGAGTACGAAGGAGTTCTGGATTCGGCCGACGAGAGCCCGGTCGCGGGTTTGAAGCTGGCCTCAATTGGTGACGACACGAGTTATTTGCTCTATGCCAGTCGCTGGTTTCCCGTTAACGCCTATGGACTGAACCGGTTTACCTCGACCATCAACATTACGATCCCTGCGCACATGGTTGCCATCGGCAGCGGCGACGTGACCGTCGCGACCGCGGCCCCTAACAAGAAGAATCCGGGGTCGTTAGAACAGAAGACCTACACTTTCGTCAGCAACCGACCAAGTTTCCCTGGAACGATCATCGCCGGAATTTTTCAGGAGACCAAGAGCGACGATGCCGGCGTGGACCTGCATGTCTTCTTCAAGCCGGTCCATCAGAAGCTGACACCTCAATACACTGAGACGGCGCTTAAGGAGTTCACCTACTACATCACGACGTTTGGCCCTCTGCCTTCGCCGACACTTCGCGTGGTAGAACTCCCGGATGACACCGTGCCGACCGCATGGGCTCCCCAATTGGCCGCAATTGCCAGCCGCACCGTCACCGAGAAGGTCAATTACCGTTTGCTCGCCAACACCATCGCTCACCAGTGGTGGGGATGTTCCGTGAGCCCCGCGACCAAAGACGACTGGTGGATCACCGACGGCTTCTCGCGCTACTCCGAAGCGATGTATGTCGAGCAGGCCTCCGGAACGATGGGCATGGAAGAGGCCGTAAAGGACATGTCGGTGGGTGCGCTTGCCTACGATACCGTCCCGCTCTCGAGCGCTAATAAACTCGACGTCTTCTCGCCCGAGTTCCAGACGCTCGTTACCGACAAAGGCGCGATGATTCTGCACATGCTACGGTGGGTCGTCGGCGACAACAACTATTACAAGATCATGCGGACCTTTGCCACCCAATATGCGGGCAAATCCGCGACCATCGACGAATTCCGTGGCATCTCGGAGCAGGCTTATGGCCAGCAACTGGTCTGGTTCTTTACCCAGTGGCTGGACTCTACAGGCGCGCCGGAATTCAAGACGAAGTACACGGTGTATCGGCTGGGCAATAACAAGGGATTTCGAGTCGTAGGCGAAATCGCTCAGGATCTCGACCTCTTCCGCATGCCGGTGGAACTGAAGATCGATACCGATGGCAAGACGGAAGAGAAGCGCATCGACGTGGTGGGAACGAACTCCGCCTTCAGCATTGAAACGTTCGGCAAACCTCGGCGGATCGTTGTGGATCCCGACGACAAGGTTCTCAAAAATTCCAGCGAGGTTCGCATGCGAGCCTCGATCACCCGCGGACAGGCCTTAGTCCAGCAGGGAGACCTTGCCGGTGCGCTCGTCGAGTTCAACAAGGCGCTGGATGCCAACAAAAACAGTTCCCTGGCTCACTACCGGGTAGCAGACGTGTTTTTCTTGCAAAAGAACTACCAGTCGGCGGCGAATGCGTATCGCGAGTGCCTTAACGGAGATGGCGATCCGAAGTGGACCGAAGTCTGGAGCCACATCCAGTTGGGCAAGATCTTCGACATTACCGGGCAGCGTGAACGCGCTGTGAACGAGTATCGCCAGGCACTTCAGACCAACGACAACACGCAGGGCGCAGAAGACGAAGCGCGGCGCTACATCCAGAAGCCCTACGAGCGCGAGAAAGGCACTCCGGGAATTTAGGTTCCTCGGGTCAAAGAAAATTTCTGGAACCACGCAGCATGGGAGCGGCGGGCGTCCTCGCCCGCCGAATCGCCTCTCGGATCATTTCCCAAAACTCAATCCAGTCAGACTCTCCACCACCTCGCGATTCACCCCCTTGCTTGCCACCAGCGCATGGAAAGTCTCGCCCATACCCATGGGCGTGACGAGATGCTTCAGTTGCAACGCTACTTTTGCTTTCTCCTGCGGAAGCCGGCATTCTTCGAACGCATCAGCAAATTGATTCTTTTCTCCAACGCCCAGCAAGAATTGAGACTGCGTACGTAGCTTCTGCGTCTCCATGCCGCCCGATTCGAGCGCCGCTGCCAGTGCAGTGAAGTTCACGTGTGCGGTAATGTCCTGCTCCCCCGGAGACTGATGGGGATCCGGAGTCGCCGAGTGCTTCCTATACGTCATGACTGTATCGAGATGCCGCCCTGCCAGTTGTTCGTCGCGTGTATACCCATAATCGATTGCGATCAGGAAGCCGGTCTGAATTGTCGCCGCTATACGCCGTGCCCACTCCATCGCGGCAAGACAAACTTCGGTTCGTTCCCGTTCTTGGGGATGAATCCCCCACCGATCAAGAAACTCATATTCGCTCGGAGACGAACCCGCCCACTCCTCGAGGAACAAATTTTCCCGCGCGCCGATTCGTAGCGATCCGTTCGTAGACAAAACTTCCACCGGCAGAGCGTCGAAGAATTCATTGGCGAAAACGATGAGCGGGACGTCGGTAGCCAGGCACCGAGGAAGCGCCGAGAGGACGTCGTCGGAATTGGGGGAACGCTTATCCGCACGTCTCGAAGTATATTTTAAGAGTTTTGCTTTTCCGGACTCTATATGTTCTAGAAGTGTCGCCCTTATGCGCTCTCGCAAGACGGCTGAACTCTCCACCAGGCTGTAGCACAACGCGTTGAAGAAGTCAGGAAATTTCTTTTCGGACCAATCCAGAACGTCCTGCGCAAAAAGTCCACGTCCGGGGCCGAGTTCGAGTACCTCGATCGCTGCCGGCGATCCGATAGCACGCCACATCTCGTCGAATTGCCGAGCCAGCAGTCGTCCAAAAACCGCATGCACATCGCTCGACGTGTAGAAATCTCCAGACTTGCCAAACTGCTCCGCATTCCGCGAGTAATACCCATATTCGGGATCGTAAAGGCACATTTCCATGTAGCGCGAAAACGGAATCGGCCCTCGCTCATGGATTTCGCCGAGGATTTTCTGGCGAAGGCTCACAAACCTCTCTCACGGCGATCGGCCCGATCCTGCGGAGTACGGATAAACATTTCCACCAGATAGTCATGGAGCGCGTCATAGAGCTGGCGCTGAAACTGCCATTCGAACTGAGGATGATCCAGATCGCGCGGATGCATTTCGAAGGTGTAGGTGTGCACCGGGACGGTGCAATGGGTAAGCTGGATGAGAACCTCGACTCCATCCTCCTTTTCGCGCGCGTCGAAGGTGAGCAGAGGATGCTCGTAAAGACGCAACTGCCCATGGACCCTGCCCAATCGCGAATTGCTCGTTTCGGCCATGGCTGTGATTGTAACGGGTGCGCGTGGAGAGCCTGCGCCCGTTTTGGTTGGTCGGCCGCCGGCGATTTCCCAAGGCTTCGGCGGTGCTTTACACTAAAAAGTTTGAAAAGCGACCTCGAAACCTGGGTGGAACGGTTGCGCTCCGGTGATCCTCGCGCGCTGGCGCGAGCGATCAGTACTGTCGAGAATCGCGCGCCGGACTCCAACCAGTTGTTGAAAGCGCTCTTCCCGCACAGCGGAAAAGCTAGAATGATCGGCCTGACAGGCCCTCCCGGCGCCGGGAAGAGCACGCTCGTCGACCAACTGGCTCGAGTCTATCGCCTCGAACACAAGACGCTCGGCATCATCGCCGTCGATCCCACCAGTCCTTTTACCGGCGGCGCAATTCTTGGCGATCGCATCCGGATGCAGGATCACCACGCCGATACTGGCATCTACATCCGCAGCATGGCCACGCGCGGGTCTCTCGGAGGACTTGCCCGAACCACTGCGGACGTTGCGACGGTACTCGACGCTTCCGGGCGTGATCTTATCCTGATTGAAACGGTTGGAGTAGGCCAGGATGAAGTGGATATCGTGCGCCTCGCCGATATTACCGTCGTGATCCTCGTCCCCGGCATGGGAGATGACGTTCAGACCATCAAAGCAGGGATCATGGAGATCGCCGACCTTTTTGTCATCAACAAGAGTGATCGCGAGGGAACTGAACGGGTGGAGCGCGAAATCCGCGCGATGCAATCGCTGGCCCAGCGGCATGACGGCTGGACCCCGCCGATCGTGAAGACTGTCGCCAGCGAAGGGAAGGGAATTCAGGAATTGGCTCTGGCCATCGCCGACTATGAGTCCTATCTGCGCAAAGAAAATCGTCTACTCAAGCACAACGTCCAGAACTGGCGAGAGCGGCTGATCGAGATGGTGCGCGATGCCATGCTCGACCGGGCGCGTGTCGAGTTGAGCGATGGGCGCGTCGATCAATACGCGAAACAGATCGTTGAGCACAAACGCGACCCATATTCGCTGGTCGAAGAAATCGTCGGGAAGGCAGGCGTCTGATGTTCCAGATTGATCATCTTGGTATCGCCGTGAAGTCGTTGGAGTCGGCGAAGGCGATCTACGAGAAATTGGGCATGAGCGTTTCCCCGGAAGAGACGGTGGAGCAGGAAAAAGTGCGGCTTGTGATGGTTCCGGTGGGTGAGAGCCGACTGGAGTTGCTCGAGGCGACCTCCGAGGATTCGACCATCGCCAAGTTCATCGCCAAGCGAGGCGAAGGCCTGCACCACGTCTGCATGCGCGTTCCCGATCTTGCGGCGGCAGTGAGTAAACTGAAGCAGGACGGCGTGCGCCTCGTAACAGACGAAATCAAAACCGGTGCCGGCGGACACCGTTACGTTTTTGTCCACCCGTCCAGCGCCGGCGGAGTGCTGCTGGAATTGGTCGAAGGCCAATAGCCGTGTTGTTTAGCAAGCCGTCATTCGATGTGTTGCTGAAATGAGTCTGAACGATTTCAAACGCGGGTATAACGCGGGGGTGATGACTACCGGAATAAAGCCGGAGGGTGGTCCTACTGGCTCATCTTCCTCCTTGCCCTCGTGCTGACGCAGGTCGCTGGTCGACGCTTCGGATTGCAGTGGTACTCCACCGTCGGTGTCGGAATCTTTTCTGTCTTTGCGTCATCGGCTCTTGTAACGCTGATGAGAAGGCTGAAGTCGCCGTCCAAATGATTCTCCTCGCAGCTGACACTTCCGGGAAAAACGGTAGTCTTGCCTTGGCACGCGTTCACGGGGCGTCAACCAACGCGACTTCTGCAGGGTTGGAGGTCCTCGAACTTGTCCCTCTTGAGGGCGGAACATTCTCCGCTCAGCTGGTACCACAGATTTCGGCGTTGCTGCAGAAGCAGGGTCTCGCGAAACGGGATATCAGCGGATTTGCTGTTGTCTCGGGTCCAGGATCCTTCACCGGTCTCCGCGTTGGACTCGCCGCGATCAAAGCACTTGCCGAAATTCTTCACAAGCCCATCGCCGCAGTTTCACGTCTCGAGGCCGTTGCCCGCAGCAGCGCATTGCGTGGATTCGTTGTCGGCGTGATCGATGCAGGTCGAGGCGAAGTCTACGCGGGCGAATACCAACTCAGTTCCCGTTCCATACGGTTGAAGGAACGCTTACTCGCAAAAGAAGAGTTCTTCGAAGAATATCGCGGCCAAAGGATTGTCGTTTTCGATCCAGCCCTCGCGGATGCCGCCCGCTCGCGTGCCTTGCACCCGGAGCGAGTGCCGGAACCTCGGGCCGATGTGATTGCCCGTCTAGGCTGGGAGAAAATTCAGTCGGGCGAAATCGCCGCGGCCGATGAACTCGAGGCCAACTACATTCGGCGTTCCGATGCGGAAATCTTCGCCAAACCTTCTTAGGAACGGCTCCAGGGACGAGTTAGCAGTCATGAGCGACGACTCACTAGCCATGAATCAGATCGTCATTCGCCCCGCGACCCCGGCCGATATCCCCGATATGATGCGGCTGACCGATCATTCCGCCACCGCCGCGCACTGGTCGCGCGAACAATACGATCGAAGTTTCGATCCCGGTTCTCCCAACCGGCTTGCAATGGTTGTGCAGGATTCACAAAGCCTGCAAGGATTTTTGATCGCGCAGGGGATCCTCGACGAGTGGGAGATCGAAAACATTGCGATCGCCAGTCCGGCCCGCCGCCGCGGTCTGGGTACCCGGCTTCTCGGAGAGTTTCTTGATGAAGCCCGCGCAAAAGGTGCCCGCGCAGTGTACCTGGAAGTCCGCGAATCGAATCGCGCCGCGTGCTCGCTGTACGAAAAATGGTCCTTCGAACAAAGCGGCCGCCGACCTCGTTACTATTCCGACCCCGTCGAAGACGCGATCATTTACCGTCATACATTTGCCTGATTTTGCCTCGAATGCGGTGCAGTTTTATCACAGGGGCATGTGACGTCAAATACACCCTAGGCCGAAAATAGCATTGAAGCGCTCTATGGCGTATGGTACGTTTTAATCCTCAACCCGGTTAGGAGGTCTGCTGGATGCTCACTCCGAAAGACCAACTCCTGGCCAGCCACGATGAATTCCGCAGGCTGGCCTCGGAGCACACGCAGTACGCACAACGGCTTGATTCACTCACCCAAAAACGCTATCTCACCGAAGACGAAAAGCTGGAAGAAGTCCGGCTCAAGAAGCTGAAACTGCGCCTCAAGGATCAGATGGAATCCATCGAGCGCCAGTTCCGGCAGCAGTTAGTACACAACCAGGTCGCTTAATCTCCCTCCAAAAGGGCTCGGCTCAGCCGCTCAGGGTGCAATGTCTGTAGAATACGGCGCTTGTAAGCGCCGATTTTTGTTGCAGTTAAGTTACAATCGGCTGAGCGGTCGCACTGCACTATAATTTTTTGTCAGGTCTCTCCATGGTTCGCGACGGATATTTCTACGCGTTGCCCTTGATCCTTGCCGCAGCCTTGATTAGCTGGCTCACACATCCGTGGTGGGCTCTACCTGCCGTGTTGCTGGCCGCATTCTGTTTGTGGTTCTTTCGCGATCCGGAGCGCGTGGTACCGCAGGTAGCCGGTGCGATTGTCTCACCCGGCGACGGCAAAGTTACCGACATCTCGAACGTCTCTCTGGGTGGTACAGAACGCAAGCGGATCAGTATTTTCCTCAACGTCTTCAACGTCCACGTGAACCGCTCTCCCATCGCCGGCACCATTCGCGACGTTCGCTACCAGAAGGGTAAGTTCGTCAATGCGATGGGCGCGAACTCCGCCGAGGAAAACGAACAGAACATCGTAACCGTGGAAGGTGAGGGACATACCGTAGTCTTCAAACAGATCGCCGGGCTGATTGCCCGCCGCATCGTATTTACGAAAAAAGTGGGAGACGTCGTGGCCCGTGGCGAACGCGTTGGCCTCATCAAGTTCGGCTCGCGCGTGGATGTCCTCATGGAACCCGGCGTCCAGATTGCCGTGAAGGTCGGAGATCACGTGAAGGGCGCCTCGAGCGTACTCGCATACGCGCACGCTGTCTCGGAACTGACGACGGCATCCAGCCAGACTGTCAACACGGGAGTGCGTTGAATGCACGATCCCGGCGAACGCGCGGTGGTTGAGATTCCGAAACGGCGCAGGGAAGACCGTCCGCAGCGCCGCATGCGCAAAGGCATGTACATCTTGCCCTCGCTGTTCACGACGGCCAATCTTGCCGCTGGGTACTATGCAATTCTCCAGGTCATGCATGGGACGCTGGCGGAACCCTGGCACTTCGATTTCGCCGCCAAGGCGATCGGCTTTGCGGTACTTTTCGATGGTCTCGATGGTCGAATTGCGCGCATGACCAGGACTAGCAGTGATTTCGGCAGGGAACTGGACTCGCTGGCCGACGTGATCACCTTCGGCGTTGCCCCGGCCCTGCTGGCATACATGTGGGGTTTCCATCTGCTCCCGCAATTTCTTGATCATCCGGAGTTCCGCACGAAGCTGGTGCAACTGGGTGCCGTCGCGAGCTTTTTGTTCCTGGTGGCTGGGGCCAGTCGCTTGGCTCGTTTCAACATTATGGTCAACCCGCAACCGTCTAACCCGGGGCGACCCGATAAGAAATACTTTGTGGGCATGCCGATTCCCGCAGGCGCCGGGGTCGTCGCCGCAGTCGTGCACTTCACCAGCGGAGAACCGGTCGATGACCGCTGGCTCTCCATTACATGGCTCCTGCTCGTGGTCGCCGTCGGCTATCTCATGGTGAGCACCTGGCGTTTTTATAGTTTCAAGGACATCCATTTCAATTCCCGCCAGCCGTTCCGTATCATGATTCTGCTGGCGGCGGTTTTCGTTTCTATCTGGTTCTGGTCACGCTGGGTCCTTTTCGCGATTGCGCTCATCTACATGATCTCTGGTGTCTGGTGGCGCTTGCAGTGGATCATCCGGCGCAGGCCCAGTCCCCCGGCGCCACCCGTGTACAAGGAGGCCTCCCAGCCCTCATGAGTTCTCAGTTCAAACCTGCCACAGCGTCCGGGGCGGAAACTCTTCGCGGAAACCTGTACCGCGTGGCGATCGTAGGGGCCAGTTCGCTCAGAGGCAAAGAAGTTGCCGAGGTCCTCAACGACCGTAATTTCCCAGCTGTCGACATCAAGCTGCTCGACGATGATGAAGCTCTGGGTCAGCTCGAAACGATGGGCGACGAAATCACGTTCATCCAGAGTGTTCGCAGTGAACAGTTCGACCGGCTGGACTTCACCTTTTTCGCCTCCGATCAAACTTGCACGCGCAAGAACTGGAAAATGGCTCGCGATGCCGGCAGCGCCATCGTCGATCTTTCCTATGCGCTCGAGGATGATCCCGCCAGCGCGATCCGCTCGCCCTGGGTTGAGCGTCAGTTAGGGCAGACGCCTGCTCTGGAATTACAGCCGGGCCCCTGCGTGATTGCTCATCCCGCTGCGGTGACGCTCGCACTTCTGATTTTGCGCGCACAGAAGGCCGGAACGGTTCAACGCGCCATCGCGACGGTCATGGAGCCTGCCTCGGAGCACGGTCAGAAGGGCATGGACGAACTCCACGAGCAGACGGTGAATCTGCTCTCCTTTCAGGAACTGCCGAAAAACGTTTTTGATATGCAGGTTGCGTTTAACATGGCCGCTGCCTACGGTCCGAACTCGAGCCCGACTTTGTTATCCATCGAGCAGCGCATTCTGAAACACTACCAGCGAATCGCGGGCAAAAATGCCTTGCAGCCTTCGTTGCGGCTGGTTCAGGCGCCTATCTTTCACGGCCATGCGTTTTCCATCTACTTGGAACTTGCAGAGCCGGTCGCGATCGGCGATCTCTCGCAGGCGTTGGCCGGTGAACACGTCACAGTGAGCCGCCAAGCCGAGGATCTCCCGAACAATGTGAACGCCGCCGGACAAGGCGATATTCTGGTGTCGTTGGCTCGCGACGAAAATAATCCAAAAGGTGTCTGGTTATGGGTAGCCGCGGACAATCTGCGCGTCGCGGCTGTTACCGCCGTTGAATGTGCGGAGACCATGACGCCTACCCGCCCGCGAGGGAAGATTCAGTGAGCGTCCGCCCGAGTAGCGCTGGCGTCCCGCCGGCTACACACTCCAAGCGAGCACAGCAAACTGGAATCATTGTCCTGATCTTACTGGTCGTGATCACGTTCACCGCTTGCGGCTATCATACTGCCGGCCACAACGTTACGTTGCCGGAGAACGTGAAGACGTTGGCGATTCCTGCCTTTGTCAATCAGTCGCAAACCTACCGCGTCGAGCAGACACTGACCGCGGCTGTCGTTCACGAGTTCACCACTCGCACCCACTACCAGATCCTTCACGCCGAAAGCGATGCCGCCGATGCAACTCTGCACGGCACCGTCCTGACCACTACCGCTTCGCCGCTCACCTACGATTCGAAAACAGGACGTGCGGAAAGCGTATTAGTCGTGGTTAGCATGAAGGTGTCTCTGGTTGACCGGCAAGGCAAGATTCTCTTCCAGAATCCTTCGTACATTTTCCGCGAGCAATATCAGGTCTCGCAGGAACTCTCCAGCTTCTTCGAAGAAGACTCCCCGGCAATGGGCCGGCTCTCGCGCGATTTTGCCCAGACGCTTGTCAGTAATGTTCTGGAGGGCTTCTGATGAAAGCCTTCGCGCAGGCGGATCGTTTCGTATCCGAAGTTGAAGGCAAGAAGCTCCGTCCCGCCTACGTGTTCGTCGGCGACGAAGTGTTCTTCCGCAAGCGCTTTCGCGACGCGATTCTCGAACACTTGGTGCCCGAAGATCTCCGCGACTTTAGCTTCTTCGAATTCGACCTCGCCGAAACGGATCTGACCGAGATCCTCGATCGCGCGCGCACTCCGTCGCTCATGGCCCCGTTCCAGGTGTTCTTCGTGCGTGGCGTGAAGACGTTATTTGGCCGCGGCTCGAACGAGGAAAAGCTGGCCGCCATCGAGGAGTACTGTAAAAGCCCCAATCCCGACGCCCTTGTGGTATTCGTCGCCGACCACATCAGCATCCCCGCCGATGTCCGTCGCATGGACATGACTGACAAGGAACGCTACGAGCGCATTCGCGAAACCATGGGTCAGTTCTGTGGGATCGTCGAACTCGCGCGCGTGGAAGAGAGTGAAGCCGTTCGCTGGCTCACCGATTATTGCAACAGCCGTGATGTGAAAATGGAAGCCGATGGCGCCCGCGAGTTGGTCGATGCGCTCGGTGGCGACATGATGATGATCTCGAACGAACTCGAGAAACTCATCCTCTACGTCGGCGAGAAGAAGCGCATCACCCTGGGCGACGTGGAAACGATGGTGCTCGCCGCCAAGCAGAGATCACTCTACGAACTGACGGACGCGATCTCCTCGAAAGATCGTGTACGCGCGCTCGAGATTCTGGACGCAATTCTGTGCACTGGCGACGGGGACGAGGCCGCAATCGGTCACCTTTATATGCTGGCCAAAACATTCCGCCAGATGCTGGTGATTCTCGAGCGCAACGTGCGCGATCAGCGCGCGCTCTGGGCCGCCCTGTGGCAGGGCTTCCGTGTGCCTCCGTTTGCGGCGGAAGACATCATTCGCCAGGCTCGGCGCTACAAATCCAAACGTGAGCTCACGAGTGGTATTCGCCTGATCGCGAAAGCCGACTTGGCCTTGCGCTCCAATCCGCCCACCAAGCGCCTTGTGCTTGAAAAGTTGGTGCTGGATCTGACCGCCGAGCCGCGGCCGGAGTCGGGCTGGATGCAGGACGAGTTGCCCGTGTGATGCCGCTGTCGGCAATCTGCAGGCGGCGCGCCCAATAACTTTGGAACTGTGAACGTCTCGGCCTACCTCGCGCGTATCGGATTTTCCGGATCCACCCAGGCCAGTTCCGATACCCTTCGCGGCCTCCATCTCGCGCACATGCGCACCGTTCCCTTCGAGAACCTCGACATTTCTCTGGGCAGAGAGATCATCTGCGACGAGCGGCGCTTCCTCCACAAAATCGTCGATCTGCGCCGCGGCGGATTCTGTTATGAGCTGAATGGTGCATTCGCCGTCCTGTTGCGCGAGCTTGGTTTGTCCGTAACGCTCCTCTCCGCGCGCGTCTCGCGCGAGGACGGTAGCGCCTCCCCCGAGTTCGACCACTTGGCTCTGCGCGTCGACTTGGACGAACCCTGGCTCGCCGATGTCGGTTTCGGTGATTCTTTTCTTGAGCCGTTGCGTCTAAAACCTGAGCTCGAGCAGGAACAATCGAGCGGGCGGTTCCGTATCGTCCAAGTAGGAGACGTGATGATCATGCAACGGGTGCTGCCGGGAGAATTCTGGAAGTCAATGTATCGATTCACACTGACACCACGTCAACTGTCCGACTTTGCGCCGCGCTGCGAATTTCAGCAAACCTCGCCCGAATCTCATTTCACGCGCCAGCGCATCTGTACGTTGCCGACCCAAGATGGCCGAATCACCCTCTCCGACCTGAAGTTGATCCGCACCATTGGAGAACGGCGGGAGGAAAGGATCCTTGCGAGTGAGGACGAATGGCGTTCGGCGCTGGCTGAGTTGTTCGGAGTCCAACTGTGAAGTTGACCAAGGTTCCCAGGTGGTTTGCTGTCGTGGTCTGTGCTTCGATGCTGACCGCCGAGATTCCTGCGTCGGCGCAAACCCCGCATAACAAATTTGACGGGCACATTCAAGCCTATGTCCGGAATGGTGACTTCACTGGTTCCGCGCTTGTGGCCAAGGGTGGCCACGTGCTGTTTCGCAAGTCCTACGGTTTTGCCAACACGGAATGGAGAGTCCCCAATTCGGAAATCACGAGGTTCCACATCGCCTCGATCACCAAAACGTTTACCGCCGCAGGGATTGTTCTTCTCGAGCGCCAAGGAAAGCTGAAATACAGCGACCCGCTCAGCAAATACATTCCGGGCTACCTCAACGGGGACAAAATCACGATCGAGGAGATGCTCCTGCATTCCTCCGGCCTCCCCGACTACTACACGCTGCCCGAGTACGCGACCAAGAAGTACGAACGTGTCACACTGCCCGACCTGATTGCGTGGGTGAAGAACAAGCCTCTGGATTTTCTCCCCGGCAGCAAGAGCAGCTATAGCAACACCGGCTACGGTTTCCTGGCCTACGTCATCGAGCAAGTTTCAGGGAAGCCCTACGACGAATTCATTGCCGAAGAGATTCTCACGCCGGCGGGAATGAAAGACACGGGCACCCTCCGCGACGAAGGATTGATCCTGAACCGCGCGAGCGGTTATCAGCCCGCGCTTGAAGAGTCGGGTCTTCGGAACGCGCCTTTTTATGACAAGACGATTCTCACCGGTTCGGGATCACTCTATTCCACAACCGACGATCTCTACATCTGGTCCCAGGCCATCCAGCGTGGCCGTTTTTTCGACATCCGCCGCCTGCCTCATCCGTATGGATGGGGCGAGCGTCAAACCAAGAACGGGCATAGGTATATCGAGCAGAGCGGCCGCGCCCCTGGCTTCGCTGCTCATCTCTCAATTTTTCCTGACGACGATTTGACCGTAGTTGTTCTTGGCAATCTCGAAGATGCCGCCGTGAACGTGATCGCAGACGATCTGGCGAAATTGGCCCTCGGTGAGAACGCGAATCCCCCGTCCCCGCGGCCTAAGAAAAACGGGTCTGACACGAGACCGGAAGATTACGCGGGGACGTACGAAGTGAATCCCACATTCCTGCTCGATGTTCGCGCACACGGCGACGATCTTTATCTGCGCGGGACCGGAGGAGACTACCTGCCGCTCGAACCGCTCGGCAAAGAGTCTTTCTTTTATCGCCAGCTATACGTGAAAGTCGATTTCAAACGCGACAAATCCGGAAAGATCGAAGCGCTTCTCTGGAACGGCGAATATCCCTGCAAGAAGGTCAGCGACCGGCCTCAACCGTGAGGTTCTAGTAGCGCCGGCGTCCCGCCGGCTGGCGTGGCGGCATCTTGCCGTCACAAGTCCCACACAAGCACAACAAAAATGGCAGGCCGCAGCCTGCCATTCTGAACCGAAGATGTAACTCCTACTTCGCTCCGACGGCCTTCACTCTGGCTGACAGACGGGATTTGTACCGGGCAGCCGTGTTCTTGTGGAGCACGCCCTTCTGGATCGCCTTATCCAACGCAGATACGGTTTCGCGATACGACTTCTCTGCACCTGGCTTGTCGCCCTTTGCGAGCGTTTCCCGCAGTTCGCGCAGCGCGCCGCGGAGGCGCGAGGTGTTGGCGCGGTTGGTGGCAGTGCGCTTCTCGGTCTGACGGGCGCGTTTCAGCGCCGAAAAATGATTGGCCATGTCTTGTCTGATTACCTTCGTTTCTACTTAAGAGATATTCCGGTGGGTACCGAATACGCTATTGTACGAGACTAAGTCCTGACTGGTCAAACGGATATGGACAAGGTTCTGGAGCGCCTGAAGGTTCTCATCGATTCATCCACACCCATCGTGGTGATGGAGACGGTGGAAGAGGTGCGCGCGGTTCGCATGGCACGCGCTGCATGTTCCGCCCTGAATCTGGCAGTCTTCGAGTGGACGATTGCCAGCGGTTTGGCACGATCTGGTTCGGGTTCTCTCGAGTCCCGTCTGGAGCAGCCGATTCCAGGCGGCTATCACGCTGGAACGGTCGACGACGTCGCCGAGAGTGCCAAAGCTCTCTACGACAGCCGCGAGCCGGCTAAAATGCTGGCTAATCTGGAAGGCATTACGATTGAGGCCGCTTTCATCCTGAAAGATCTGCATCGCCACATGGATGACCCGGTCGTGGTGCGTCGTCTACGCGATGTCGGACAGAAATTTGCCACGAATCGGCGTACCGTCATTCTGACCGCCCCCAAGATCTCGATCCCGGCTGAGCTCGCCAGCCTGGTCGAGTTTCTAGAACTTCCCATTCCCGATCGCCAGCGCCTTCGTCAGATCATCGACGAAGTCCTGGTTCGAGTTTCGAAGACGCACACGCTGCAACGCCGCCTCGATCCTGGTGGCCTCGACGCTATGGCGGAGAATTTGCGCGGCCTGACCGAAGAAGAAGCCGAGCGTGCTATCTCGCAGGCTCTGGTGTCCCGCTATGCGCTCTGCCCCGAAATTGTCACCGACGTTCTGGAAGCCAAGAAGGCCCTGCTGAAACGCTCCGAGATGCTCGATTTCGTCGAGGTCTCCGACACGCTCGCCAGCGTTGGCGGCCTCGATAATCTCAAGCGCTTCCTCGCGCAACGCCGTGGCTCGTGGGAAGAACAGGCTCGCGACTTCGGGCTCGATCCGCCGCGCGGCGTCATCATTCTTGGCGTACAGGGTTGCGGCAAGAGCATGTGCGCTCGCGCCATCGCGGGTGAATGGAAACTTCCGCTGGTGAAATTTGACACCGCTGCCGTGTACGACAAGTACATCGGCGAAACCGAGAAGCGCATACAGAAAGTGTTTAAGGTCGCGGAAGGCCTCGCGCCTTGCGTGCTCTGGATCGACGAACTGGAAAAAGTGTTCGCGGGCAGTGGCCCGGATTCCGCCTCGGCCGACGCAGGTGTATCGTCTCGCCTGCTCGCGTCTTTTCTTTCCTGGATGCAGGACCGCAAAGCGCCTGTCTTCGTCGCCGCAACCTGCAACAACGTCAACGCGCTACCGCCGGAGCTAATTCGCAAAGGCCGCTTCGACGAGCTCTTTTTCGTCGATCTGCCCAGCCAGGCTGAACGGAAACAAATTTTTGCCATCCAGCTGGGCAAGCGAAAGCGCAATCCCGCCGACTTCAATCTCGATCAGGTGGCTGCTGCTGCCAGAGGATTCTCCGGTGCCGAAATTGAATCGGTGGTGCAGACAGCCCTCTACGCCGCTTATTCGCAGAAGCAGCAACTGACCACCCAGCACTTGCTGGCCGCGATTCAGGCCACCGTTCCCCTCTCGACAACTCGCGCGGAAGAGATCGAAGCTCTGCGCGAGTGGGCAGAAAAACGCGCGGTCCCGGCATCGCTGCCCGAAGCGAGGGCCGAGCGAGCCTGAGGGTGCGACTCGCGCCGTGCCCGCAGATTCCGCACCGCGGCTTAGGGCGATCGTTTTGTAAATTCTTTCCCACGAGCACAACGGTCTTGAGACTCTGCCTTTTCAAGCACCTGCGATCACGAGGGCTCCGCGCAGAAAATGGCCCTAACGGGTGGGAAACAGGGCCGGACCCATGGGCTATAATGACAAAACAGTTTTCCCCCTCCAGTGTGGACCCATGGACAACGGTTTGGGGCTTTTAAGTCCGGAGACGACTGCTATTCCTATCAAGGCAGATCCTCGTCTCAAGCTCCTGTTCGAGCTCGAACCGCGTTACATCGTTTTCCTCGATAACCTTGCCGATCTTCTTTCCCCGCCGAAACTGCCGCCGCTTGAGCTGACGTCGCCGCCGGGAGAGTTTTGGCCCGATGTATTTCAGCCAACGCAAATGCCGTGGCGGTCGTTTCAGGAATCCGTCATCTGGCATCTGGTCGCAGTCGTGGCGATCTGGAGCCTTGCGGGGAAGGGCTGGATCCTGCACCGAGAGCCGCAGGTGCGCAATCCACTGCGCGATGCGCAGCACATCACCTACTATCCTCCATCTCGCGACTACTCGGCACGCGCGAGCCGTCCGGTTGTGCGTCCGCACTCGAAGGCTCGCCCAGCCGCACCGCATCAGAAGCCGCTCGAAGTGGCGCGTGAAGCGCGGCGTCCCGGAAGCCTGACCGTGCCACCGGATCTCAAGACTGCGATCGCTCGCCCGAATCTCGGCGCCGCAAGTCCAGTCCCGCCTTCTGTGCCTCTCGGTGCAACCGCGCGATCGACAAATCTGCCGACCGGGCTGAATTCTGTCGTCGCTCCTCCACCTGACGTAAAGGGGGGTATTCGCGCTGGTGGGGGCTTGCAGGCCTCGGTGGTAGCACCTCCACCCGACGCTAGCGGAATATCCGCCGGACACTCTGCGATTTCTCCGAATGCCGCCGTGATCGCACCGCCACCGACTCTGCAAACCTGGGTTCGGAAGATCGAAAGCTTGTTCGGGGACTCGGGCGGTAAGGGCGCCGTTGTTCCCCCGCCGCCGAGCGTCTCTGGAACGAATGGCGGTCGCGCAGGTTCTCTCGGAAATGGCTCGCCACAGGTCGTTGCCCCGCCACCCTCGATAGACGGAGTGGGTGGGCCAGGGGGTGGCCGTTCCCTCACGGCGTCCGCTTCGAACATTGTGCCTCCGCCCCCATCGGTTCAAGGCCTCGGTAGAGGACGCGGCAACGGCTTCACTGAGGGCGGAGGGGCAGTCGTTCCACCTCCACCGTCGTTGCAAGCGGGTTCAGGAACGCACGGAAGCATTGGATCTCTTGCCGCCGGATCCGGCGCCATCGTCCCGCCTCCGCCCGGCGTGCAGGGTGTCGAAGGTGGAAGAGGTAGCATGCTTTCCGCCGGATCGCCTTCCATTGTCCCTCCGCCTCCGTCGATGGAAGCTCGAGGTGGACTTGGAGGAAGCGGAGTCGGCGGGACCCGGAAGAGTTCGCTGAACGGTACCGGCAGCGACATCGTTCCGCCGCCGCCCAGTATGCAAGGCTTGGGTGGAGGCGGAAATTCTCAATCGGCTTCAGGCGCTGGCGCAGGCGGCGCGCGCAACCGGAATGCTCTCGGAGGACTCGGTGGCGACATCGTTCCACCGCCTCCATCGTTCGATCGCGGTTCTGGCGGTGGCAATGGTGGCGGAAAGGGCCACACAGCGGGCATGCCGGGTACGGGCAGCGGGATTGTGCCACCCCCGCCATCCATGCAAGGTGTAGACGGGGGCGGTACCGGCGGCCGCATCAAATCGTTATCCGCAGGGGGTGGTTCGGGCGTGATTCCTCCACCACCGTCGGTCTCCGGCGCGCCGGGCGGTACAGGACGCACGCCATCCGGCGCAGGTTCAGGTTCCGGCGTCGTTCCACCTCCGCCTTCGATTTCCGGAGACGGCCAGGGAGGTTCAGGTAACGGACGTCTTACCGCAATGAATGGTGCACCCGGCGGAGGTCCAGTTCCTCCTCCACCCTCGACTTCTGGCCTCGGCGGCGGGTCCGGCAACGGTTCCGGAACTTCGCTCAGCGGTCCCGAATCTGCCGCACCCCCGGCAGGAGGCGGCGGTTCTGGAGGCAACGGTGGTTCCGGCGGCGGACCGGCATATTCCGGCTCCACCGGGCCTCTGCAGCAGATGGACGATATCCCGGATGCCAATATCCCGCCGAACCCCAATGAGCCTCCTCCGGGACCCGCTGAAGAGTTCCCGCTGCGCTTCATAACCCTTCCGCTGCCTGGGCAGGGCTCCTCGTTTTTCTCAAATTACGAGGTCCTCATGGCAGAACGCACGCTTCCGCGGGGACGTACGCAACTAATCAAGCTCGTTTATACCTTCCTCCCATATCAGAAGAGGCTTTCCGAATACATTCAGAGCAATGCCCTCGTCTATACGTTGCGCGTCACCCGCGACACCAGGTGCGACGAATCGTTGATAGGGTTGATGTGGTCCGACGCGAATCCGGATGCCGCCGATATGTTTCCGGGCATCGACAAGAACACCAAACTGCCGTGCTACGTCACCACGGCAGACGACTATCAGCGAGCTCTCGTCCGACGACGGTGAAGTGGACCGACGGGCGTCTCGCCCGTCGAAAGAACCTCCCGCCGCTCGCACTGTTCGCTGATTTTCCGCTCCCATTGACTCCCTCCCGCACCCGCGCTACGCTTAACCGTAATGGTGGTTGCTTGCACCTCAGGAGCGAGCATTCCGGCTGGTTTCATTTCCCCGCAGAACAATCGTTTGCTTTTTGAAGGAACCGTCGCGGGTGTGTCCCGCACCGTGCGCAACTGCATTTCCTGCTGTGACTTGCCGATGACTGGCAGGCGCAGCATCAGGCTGGCTGCGGCCTGCCCGACGGCATGGCCGTCATCCTCATGGGGCCCTTGGAGGAGAGCATCCGCTTCTGAATGAAGAAAAGCATTGAAGTCAGTTCGAATATTGAGACGTTATTCGGCACTCGCGACGAGAACCTGCATGTGCTTGAGGATGGACTGAACGTCACCATCGACCTTCGCTCCAATGGGCTTGAAATCGAAGGCGCTCCCAAGGATGTCGCGCGCGCCGAGCAAATCTTCAGCGACTACGATCACCTGCAACGCTCCGGCTACACCTTCAATAACGGGGACCTCAATAGCATGTTGCGTGTGATTGCGTCCGACCCGAAGGTGACGTTGCGCGGCCTCGCCGAAGCGGGACGCCAGCGTTCCTTTGGACGCCGCACCGTGCAACCCAAGAGCGCCAATCAGCGCCGTTATATTGAAGCCATCGAGAAGCATGACATGGTCTTTGGCATCGGCCCGGCCGGAACGGGCAAGACCTATCTCGCCGTGGCTATGGCGATCTCCGCTCTGCTCGCGAAGCGCGTGAACCGCATCATCCTGGCCCGGCCGGCCGTCGAAGCCGGCGAGCGCCTCGGCTTTCTCCCAGGCACGCTGCAGGACAAGATCGATCCCTATCTGCGCCCGCTCTACGACGCCCTTTACGACATGCTCGATCCCGAGAAGGTCGATCGCTATTTGGAGAAAAATGTCATCGAGATCGCGCCCATCGCTTTCATGCGCGGGCGCACGCTCAACGACTCATTCGTGATCATGGACGAAGCCCAGAACACGACCTCTGAGCAGATGAAGATGTTCGTGACGCGCCTTGGATTCAACTCGAAGGCCGTCATCACCGGCGACGTTACGCAGATCGATCTTCCCAATGCACGCCGCAGCGGTTTAGTGGAAGCGATCGACATCCTGAAGCCGGTGGATGGTCTGGCCTTCGTCTATTTCGATGAGTCCGACGTCGTGCGCCATCACTTGGTGCAGCGCATCATTCGCGCTTACGACGAGCACAAGGCTCGCGTGGCCGAACAACAGATGCTCTTGTCGCTTGGCGCCAAACAGGCAGATGTGCGCGCCGCCAATATGAGAGCTGCAGAGCAGAGTGCCACAGACGCTGCGGGTTCGAACGAAATTGAGGCAGAAGATCCAGTGCCACGGTCCGATGTGCCGCCTGTGGAAACGCGACGCGCGGAATAAGATCTAAAAATCTTAGGAGGGCGCTCGCAGCCCTCCTATTTTTCTTTCTGCTGGTCAACTATCGGGATGGTGATTTTCAAAAAACGCGTGCCGGGACTCAATGAGGCCTCACTCGACCGCTTTCTCCGTCGCGCCCGACGTGCTGTCGGACTCCGTGGCAGAGTCACGGCGCTTGTCACGTCCAACCGCGCCCTCCGCGTTTTGAACGAACGCTACCGCGGCAAAGATCAGCCCACCGACGTGCTTTCTTTTCCCGCGGAGCCAATCGCAGTGCATGATTTTGCCGGTGACGTGGCCATCTCGGCCGAAATCGCCGCTCAGAACGCCCGGCGCCTGGGACACTCTCTTCCGGAAGAGATTAAAATCCTCGCCCTCCATGGGGTTTTGCATCTGGCGGGGTACGATCATGAGCGCGATCGCGGCGAAATGGCTCGCAAGGAGGAACACCTTCGCAAACAATTGGGCTTGCCGGTGGCCTTGATTGAGAGAACGTTCACCGCGCCGCGCCACGACACCGCCATAAGGCGTTCTCCAAGGACACCCGCTCCGACCGCCAAGCGTTCCAGTTCTTTCAGTGTTCTTGCCAAGGGGAGATCCGGTCGATGATCTACAGCGGCGTCGGTCTCGCGCTTCTGCTGCTCTCCGGAGTTCTCACGCTGGTCTCTTACCTTGATCGGGTGTACGCCGAGATCGGCAAATTCCTGTCGCGCGAGTTTCAGGACAATGTCGACTCGTTCGAACAGAAAGTCGAGCCCAAGCTTAAGGTCAGCCGTTCGCGCGCTTCGCTCTCGATGGCCATCCTCGTCCAACTCACCATGGCCGCCATCGCAATGGTGGTAGGATTCACCGTCTTCAGCGACAATGCCTGGAGCATCCAGGAGATTTTGCAAGCCACTCTGAGCCTTATTCTCATCGTCATTGTTTTCAATCGATTTCTTCCCTTCGTCTTTTTCACGCGTACCAGCGGCGAATGGTTGGCGCGCTGGGTCCCGTTGCTGCGCGTCATGATTTTCGCTGTGCTTCCGGTGACTCTGATCCTGGGATTCCTGCAGTCGGTGACGTCCCTTACCCGGCAACAGGCCGAGGAACAGCCTGAGAACTCGACGGAAGCCGTTGACGCTCTCATTGAGGCCGGGCAGGAAGAAGGCATCATCCAGGCGAGTGATCGCGACCTGATCCAATCCGTCGTCGAGTTCAGCGGCAAGACCGTGCGCGAGGCCATGAAGCCCCGCCCTGAGATGGTCGCCGTCGCCGTCGGCACAACGGTGGAACAGTTCGTGGAACTGCTGCGCGCGAAGCCTTTTTCGCGCGTGCCGGTTTATCGCGACTCCATTCACAATATCGTGGGCATCGTGTACGCCCAGGACGTCCTGCAGGTTCCCGACACCGAGGCCCACACCCGCACCGTCGAGACGCTCATGCGGAAAGATGTCTATTTTGTCCCCGAGAGCAAACTGGGCAGCGATCTTCTCCGCGAGATGCGCAAGGGCAACGTCCGAATTGCCATAGTTGTGGACGAATACGGTGGAGTCGCCGGACTGGTGACGATTGAAGATCTGGTGGAAGAAATTGTCGGCGAGATCCGTGACGAACACGAAAAATCTCAAGTCGTAAAGGAAAACGACCACTCCTACATCGTCCCGGGCAACATGGATGTCGATCATCTCGACGAGCTTTTTGGTGTCCGCCCAGACGGCAAAGAAGCCACCACGGTGGCCGGACTCGTCAGCGAACTGGCTGGGCGAATCCCCCAGAAAGGCGAGGTCATCGAAGAAGACGGCCTGCGCTTCGAGGTTCTGGAGTCGACCGATCGCCGGGTCGAGCGTGTGCGTATCGTGGCCTCAGAACCGCGGCAAATGAAGCTCATCTAAATGGCCTTCCACTCAGGATTCGTCTGCATTCTCGGCCGGCCGAACGCTGGCAAGTCCACCTTGCTGAACGCCCTCGTCGGCGAAAAACTCGCCATCATCAGCCCCAAGCCCCAAACGACCCGCAACCGGATTCAGGGCATCATCCATCTGCCCAAGCTGGGCAAGCGCTCTGGCGCGCAGATTGTGCTCGTCGATACTCCCGGCGTGCATAAGCCCGACAGTTCGCTCGGGCGCAAGATGATGGTTGAAGTCCGCGAGGCGCTGGAGGCCTGTGACCTCATCCTTCTGATTCTCGATGTCACCAAAAAGCTTGCTAGGGAAGACCAGTTCGCTCTCCAGATGGCCCAGCAGACCATGACTCCGGTGTTTCTGCTGCTGAACAAAATCGACCTGCTCAAAGACAAGAGAAGCTTGTTGCCGCTGATCGCCGGCTATCAAAGCCTGCACGACTTCAAGGAAGTCATTCCGTTGTCCGCGCTGAAGAAAGATGGCCTCGACTTGCTCTTGGAGAAGGTCGTCTCGGCCTTACCAGTCGGGCCCGCTTACTTTCCCGAAGATCAACTGACCGACCAGCCGGCGCGCTTCATGGCCGCCGAAATCATTCGCGAAAAGGTACTCCTCGATACAAAAGAAGAAGTGCCGCACGCCACTACGGTGGTCGTCGATCAGTTCGAAGAAGGACCCAAACTGACCCGGATTGCGGCGACGATCTACTGCGAGCGCGACGGCCAGAAGGCGATCCTTGTCGGCAAAGGTGGACAGATGCTGAAGAAGATCGGCACCGCCGCGCGCCATAACATCGAGCGTCTGTTGAATAGCAAGGTCTTCCTGGAGCTTTACGTCAAGGTGCAGCCGGGATGGCGCGATTCCCGTGCCTTTGTGGATGAACTCGATTGGCGCCGTCAACTCGCGAATCTGGCGGTATCGCCCCCGCCTGAGGACTGAGACCAACCGGCCATTGTCGGCTGCTCATTCTGCCTATAGAATTCCCAATCAGAGCGCCGCATCTAACCTTTTGGGGTATCCGAAAGATGTCCGAAGAATCGTCCAACGGGTGCAATAACTTCGACCCCGACAAACTCGTTCTCAAGCTAAAAGTCACCCTGGCCGCCGACCGATGCGCCATTGATCCTGTGGTGCAGAGCATCATGGAGGTCGTCCGCAGCCAGCAATGCGCGACCGGCAAAGAGGACGCAATCGAACTCGCCCTCAGTGAAGCTCTCGCGAATGCCGTTGTCCATGGCGCGAAGGGCGATCCGAAGAAGCTTGTGGAATGTGACGTAGCCTGCGACGAAACGCGCGGGATGCTGATTGTCGTCCGCGATCCCGGCCCCGGCTTCGATCCCGGCAAGATCCCCAGCCCACTCATGGGCGAAAACATCTACTCGAATCACGGACGCGGCATTTTCCTTATCAACACATTGATGGACGAAGTGCAATTCAAGAACAACGGCAAAGAAATCCACATGCTGAAGCGTTAGGAACGAAGCCACTAGCTTCTGGCTCCTAGCTACTAGCCCCAAATCAGACCGACTACCTGTATTTCCCCTGTCAGCTATTTCCCCTGTCATCCTGAGCGGAGTGAGGCGCAGCCGAACGCAGTCGAAGGACCCCTTGCCGATGGAGAGCGTCGGAGGCCCTAAGAGGCATTCTTACAACGAACATCGCGCTGAACGACTGTTGATGGCCGGATAGCTGAGACCTGACACCCGATCTCACTCCTTCGCCGCAATTCCCAGCGTCTTCATCTTCCGGTACAAGTGGCTCCGTTCCAGGCCCAGCATCTCCGCTGTGCGGCTGACGTTCCCGTGGTTCTCATCCAATTTTTTCAGGATGTAGTCACGCTCGTAAGCATCACGCGCCTGGTGTAGCGTCGAGAATTCGGTCCCCGCCGCTCGCCGGCTACCGTCGCGATACACCAGTGGCGGCAGATGCTTGCGCTCGAACTTCGTCGTGGTGGGATTCATGATCACAATGCGCTCGATCACGTTGCGCAATTCGCGCACGTTTCCCGGCCACGAATACCGGCTCAGGGTCTGGATCGCGTCGTCGGTGATCTCCCGTGACCGCCGGCCGTAAGCCGCGGCAAATTCCTTGACAAAATATCGCGCCAGCAAAGGAATGTCTTCCTTGCGCTCGCGCAGTGGCGGCACGAAGAAGGGGATTACGTTCAATCGATAAAAAAGGTCCTCCCGAAAGTTTCCCTTCGAGATCTCCTCCTCGAGATCTTTGTTAGTCGACGCAATCACGCGAACATCCACGGTAATCGGGTCCGAGCCGCCCACCGGCGTGAACCGCTGTTCATCGAGCGTTCGCAGCACCTTCGACTGCGTCTTCAGGCTCATGTCTCCCACTTCGTCGAGAAACAGAGTGCCCCCGGTGGCCCTCTGAAACTGTCCTTCTTTGTTCGACGTTGCGCCGGGAAATGAGCCTTGCTGGTGCCCGAAAAGCTCGCTTTCAATCAAGTCTTCCGGGATCGCCGCGCAATTCACCTCAACGAACATTTCTTCTTTGCGCAGGCTTTGCGCGTGAATTGCGTGCGCCACCAGTTCCTTGCCCGTGCCCGACTCGCCGTAGATCAACACCCGGCCGTTGGTCGGCGCCATAATCGCGATCTGCTGCCGAAGCGCTTTCATCGGCACGCTCTCGCCTGCGATCACGCTCTTCGACTGCAACTGCCGTCGTAGGTCGCGATTTTCTCGGCGAAGGCTCTTGGAGTCGATCGCGTGCTTGATGAGGCTCAGTGTGCGGTCAATAGAAAGCGGCTTTTCCAGGAAGTCGTACGCGCCCAGCTTCGTGGCTCGCACTGCCGTCTCAATCGTGCCGTGCCCGGAGATCATGATGACCTCCGGCGGGCTGTCCCGTTCTCGGATCTTTTGCAGTGTGTCGAGTCCATCGATCCCGGGCAGCCAGATATCGAGCAGCACCACGTCTACGTCGTGCTTCTCGAGAAGACGCAGGCAGGCCTCTCCGCTTTCGGCCTGGCTGGTTTTGTAGCCCTCGTCTTCCAGAACCCCCTTCAATGAATCGCGAATCCCCGATTCATCGTCCACGATAAGAATGTTATGCATGCTGAGTGACAGGTGTCCTGACCTGTTCAGAGGCCAATGGCAATTCCACGATGAACTTCGCGCCGACGGGACGGTTCTCCTCGACTCGGATTGATCCCCGATGATCCTCGACGATCCGGCTAACAATAGACAGTCCGAGGCCGGTGCCGCGCTTTTTCGTGGAGAAGTACGGCAGGAACAGCTTCTCCTTCAGTTCCTGGGTCACGCCGTTCCCCGTGTCGGCGACCACGATCTCGACTGCGTCCCGACTGGTTACGAGATTCGTAGACACTCGAATCTCGCGGACCATGGATCCCTCCATCGCCTCGGCCGCATTGTCCACAAGGTTCGCAATCGCCCGCCGGATCGCGTCCCCGTCCGCCATGACGTCGGGAAGGTCGGGCGCCAGGCGCTTGTCCAATCGAATGCCGTCCAAGCGGCCATCAAACATGTCGAGCGCGCTTTCCACGATGCGATTGATGTTTGCCGGCTGTGGGCGTGAAGCAGGGAACCGGGCCAGCGTAGAAAACTCGTCGACCAGAGTGCGCACGGTTTCGACCGAAGCGGCGATCGTTTCGGCACATTGGCGAATGATCTCGGAAGACGCCGCGTCCGGCGGCGAGCCGCGTTCGAGGTGCCGCCCGATGCGGTCCGCCGAGAGAGCAATCGGAGTCAGCGGATTCTTGATCTCATGTGCGATCCGCCTTGCTACTTCCCGCCAGGCCGCCTGCTTCTGAGCCTTGAGCAGGTCCGAAAGGTCTTCAAAGATCAGCACGTAGCCGAGGCGATCTTCTCCGTGTTGCAGGGTAGCCACCGTAAGAGCAGCGTTGAGCTTCGTGCGCGGCACAGTGATTTCCAGTTGGCTAGTGGTGATGCCCATGCGGTCCGCGCGTCGCAGCAGCACGACGAGATCGTTCTCCACGTCCTCCGGAAACACGTCGCGCAGTTCGGCTCCGATCATTTCCGAAGACCCTCGCCCAGCCGGTGTCCCCGGATCAAACATCCGTAGCAGTGCCTGATTCGCATGCGTAATCCTGCGGTTCGCATCGAGCGACAAGACGCCCGTCGGAATACTCTCCAGGATGGTCTCGATATGGCGACGCCGTTGTTCGAGCGCCGTGTTGGCCAGGCTCAGCTCCCGGCTGGACGCGTCGATTTGATGACGGCTTGATTCCAGTTCTTCCGCCATGCGATTAAACGACCGGACCAGGTCCCCGATTTCGTCGGCCGCATTTACCTCGACCCGGTAATCCAGACGTCCACGAGAAATTTCCTGCGTGGCTTCCGCCAGGGCCGCCACCGGCCGCGTCACCAGTTTTGATAAGAACAAAGCCAGCCAGGTCGTCGAGAAAAGTACTAGCACCGTGAGCAGCAGCAGAAGGCTCATGTAAGTGCGGCGCAAAAGGCGTCTTTGCCGGTAGAGATCGAAGTACCGGTTCTGGCTGCTCTCCAGTTGTTTCACGGCGGCCGAGAACTTCGCAGGTAGCGGCATTGCCACCAGGATCAAGCCGTCATTCCCGACTGCCGATGTGCCCAGGATGTACTCCGTATCCTCCCACATAAACGGCGACGGTGACGGCCCGGAGAGTTGTTCCGGGGCCGCTTTGGACCGTAGCGTCGCCCAGGGGGCCGGCTCCCGAAAGCTTGCCTTTTCGCTCCCGCCCAGCAGTGCAATGGCGAAGCCTCCCTGCAGGGTCGCCTCGTGCCGCACAAACTCGTTTTGCAGGGATGAGAAGTTGCTGCTCGCAAAGGCGCGCTGCGCCTCGGGTGACCCCGCGATGGATGCGGCTTCGGCGACGGCGTTTTGCTGTGCGTACGTCGCCAGCAGCGATGCCATCGCGCGCGTATCTTCACGCACTTCCTGGACCGGCCGCGAGAACCACAGTACGATCGTGCGGTTCATCAACCCGTAGGCGAACCAGAACATCACGATCACGGGTAAAAACGAGAGCAACAGGCCCGCGACCACCAGCCTCGTCCGGAACTTTGATCCCAAAACGCCCAGCCGGCGTTCGGCGAACAGCTTCAGCAGGTTGCGAAACAACACGAACGTGAGAGCGACGAAGAGGAGGAAGATCAGCGCCGAAAGCGCCGCGAACACCAGCAGTTGCTGATTGTTGTCGGGATTCAGAAAGGCCGGCTGGTCGAAGGAAGACTGCGACAACAGAATTCCGAACAGCACAGCGATCCCGATCGCCAGCGGGATGATGATCTTCTTGCGGCTGCGCTGCTTGTCCGAAGTTTTCTCTGCTGTCGACACGCGTCCCAGGCTCGATGCACGAAGCGAAACTCGCTTCCGCTCCCGCCATTATAGCCATGGGAATGCAGGATTTTCCTTACTTCGCCGCACTTCGCGGAAGGCTGCGCACCTCCGACAAGGCAGATCGCAGACCGAAGTATGCCGGCTTTGGCCTGTAGTCTCGATCGAAAAGCAGTGCCACCCCCTTTGCCCCCTTTGTTGTCGAACGGATCCAGGAATACTTGTCCGTGAAGCCCCAGGTCTGTATGGCCGTGCATCCCGGGTGATTGACGCAGATCCTCGCGACCGCTCGGTAAATCTCGGCTTGCTTCTCCAGATCCTTGGAATCGCTCGCTGTTCCTTCAGTGTTTGTCGGCAGCGCCACGTCCATCTCCGTGATATGTACCTGCACCCTAAGGGAAGTGAAGCGTGCAATGTTCGCCTCGATTCCGGCCAAGTCGGGCTGCCGATCGAAGATGTGGATCTGCAGCCCGACACCATCGATCGGCACTCCACGACTGCGGAAGTCTTTCACCATCGCGTAAATCGCATCCGATTTCGCATTCATGCCCTCGCCTTCCGCGTCGTTGTAGAAAAGCAGCGCGTCGGGGTCGGCCTCATGCGCCCAGCCGAAAGCTTGCTCGATATACTTCGTCGACTGCCCCGCGAATCCGATGCCGGGCTGGTCGTACCAGATCGTGGACCGTAGCCTTCCTTTTTCGTCGAACGCTTCATTCACGACATCCCACGCGAACACCTTCCCTCGAAAATGCCCGGCAACTTTCCGGATGTGATCTTGCAGCACCGAGTGAAGAGCCTGGGGATCGCGATACTCGGTCACCCACGACGGATTCGATCGTCCCCACACGAGCGTATGACCCCGAACTTGCATTCCATGCGCCTGAGCAAAATCGACAATGCGATCGGCCTGGCCGAAGTCGAATGTGTCACGAGCCGGCCGGACCGCCCACCACTTCATCGCATCTTCGGCTTCGATCATGTTGAATTCGCGTGCCAAGCTGGATGCGTAAGCCTGCTCCGAGAGTTGATCCGAGCGCACCGCTGTCCCGATCAGAATGCCCGCCTGGCTGGCCTCTTCGCGTAACGATGGAGTGCCGCTTGGGGGTTGAGCGGATTCATACGAATTCACCCCGATCAGCAGGAGGAGCACCGGTCCGGCTGCTCGGACAACAGGTCTAAATTTCATCCTTCCAGCTTTTCGCCTCGAAGCGGGAACAGCAAAGGTCAGCCGTCACACGCCCGCCGTGATGCCTTCCCGCCCTGCCCTTGTACGAAAGTGCATGTCCCTCAGAGACGAAGGTCCGCGAACAATCTCGCATTTAGGCTCAGAACAAGCGGTTTCTGATGAGCGTCGATGCCGTTGAAATCATTGCCGCAGAGTACAGGTACCTAAGTTACTGGAACGGTAATCCGTCTGCGTTGACAATTTGTGTCAACGCGAAATCTGCTGCTGGTTCTCCCTAGAAAACAAGCGGTTTCGCGCACGCACGACCAGGCTGACCATACCCCGGGTCTGTCGATCGATAGGAGATCGAACGTATGTCACAGCGGCTGGGTGATCTTCTCGTCAAAGAGAAGGTCATTTCCCCGGAACAGTTGGTGCAGGCTACGAAGGTCCAGAAGGAGACCAACTGCCGCCTCGGCTCCGCCTTAGTAAAGCTGGGCTTCCTTACTGACGAGGATGTCACCAATTTTCTGTCGCGCCAATATGGTGTGCCTGCGATCAATCTCTCGTACTTTGAAATCGACCCTGCTGTCGTCAAGCTGATCCCGTTCGAGACCGCCAAGCGTTACCAGATCCTGCCGCTCAGCCGTGTAGGCGCATCGCTCACCATCGCCATGGTCGATCCGACCAATGTCTTCGCGATGGACGACATCAAGTTCATGACCGGCTTCAACATCGAGCCGGTAGTGGCTTCGGAAAGTTCGATCACCGAAGGCATCGATAAGGCCTACGGCACAACCAAGGAAGAAGACCTTGAGCAGGTGATGCAGTCGATCAACGAGCTCGGCGAAGCCGACGTCGAACTGCAGGCCGAAGAACAGGAAATGAATCTCGGCGAGCTTGAGAAAGCCGCCGACGAAGCGCCCATTGTCAAGCTCGTGAACCTCGTCCTCACCGACGCGGTCAAACGCGGCGCCAGCGACATTCACATGGAGCCGTACGAGAAGGAGTTCCGCGTCCGGTTCCGTATTGACGGCATTCTGCAGAGCATCATGTCGCCACCCCTCAAGCTGAAGGACGCCATCACGTCCCGCCTGAAGATCATGGCCAAGCTCGACATCAGCGAAAAGCGCTTGCCGCAGGACGGCCGGATCATGCTGAAGATGGCCATCGGCGGCAAAAAGAAACAGCTCGATTTCCGTGTCAGCACCCTGCCCACGCTGTGGGGCGAAAAAATCGTCATGCGGTTGCTCGACAAGGAGAACCTGCGCCTCGATATGACCAAGCTTGGCTTCGAGCCCGAGTCGCTGGTCAAGTTCGAGAAGGCGATTCTGAAGCCGTACGGCATGGTGCTGGTCACCGGGCCGACCGGATCCGGCAAGACCAACACGTTGTATTCCTCGATCGCACGCCTCAATCAGCCTGACACCAACATCATGACCGCCGAAGACCCGGTCGAATTCCAGTTGCAGGGCGTGAATCAGGTGCAGATGAAGGAGCAGATCGGCCTGAATTTCGCGGCCGCGCTCCGCGCCTTCCTGCGGCAGGATCCCAACATCATTCTCGTCGGTGAGATCCGCGACTTCGAAACCGCAGAAATCGCAATTAAAGCTGCTCTCACAGGACACCTCGTGCTTTCCACGTTGCACACTAACGGCGCGCCCGAAACGATTACTCGTCTCATGAACATGGGTATCGAGCCCTTCCTGGTCGCAACTTCGGTTCACCTGATTTGCGCACAGCGTCTCGTGCGCCGCATCTGCAAGGACTGCACGGAAGTCGTCGAGGTTCCGTATCAGACGCTCATCGAGGAAGGCTTCACGCCCGAAGAAGCCAAGACGATCAAGATTCAAAAAGGCAAGGGATGCGGGGTCTGCAATAACACCGGCTACAAGGGGCGCACGGGTCTTTACGAAGTTATGGAAGTTGACGACGAGATCAGGGAACTGGTGCTGGTCGGCGCATCCGCGGTGGAACTCAAGAAAAAGGCAATCGAGCGCGGCATGATCACGCTGCGGCGCAGCGGTCTGATCAAAGTCAGTCTGGGCATGACCACGCTCGAAGAAGTGGCCCGCGAAACGATTCACTGAGGCATTTGGCTGAAGGAAAGGGAAGAAGAAACCTATGGCGCTTTCGTTAAGCGATCTGCTCAAAAGAATGCTGGAGATGGGAGGCAGCGACCTCCATATCACCACCAATTCGCCGCCGCAGGTGCGCGTCCACGGACACCTGGTGCCGCTCGACCTGCCGCAATTGACGCCGGCCGAAACCAAGCAGCTGGCCTACAGCGTCATGACCGATTCGCAGAAGCACCGCTTCGAGGAAAATCTCGAACTCGACTTCTCCTTCGGTTTGAAAGGGCTGGCCCGTTTCCGCGCCAACCTGTTCAATCAGCGCGGCGCGACGGGAGCCGTCTTCCGCGTCATTCCTTTTGAAATCAAGTCCTTCAACCAGCTCGGCCTTCCGCCCGTGGTCAGCAAGCTCTGCGACAAACCGCGCGGACTCGTGCTGGTTACAGGCCCCACCGGTTCCGGCAAGTCCACGACGCTCGCGGCGATGATCGACAAGATCAACACCGAGCGCCACGATCACATCCTCACCATCGAGGATCCGATCGAGTTCGTGCACATGAACAAGAACTGCCTGGTGAACCAGCGCGAACTGCACGCTGACACCAAGAGCTTTACCGATGCGCTGCGCGCCGCTCTCCGTGAAGACCCGGATGTCGTGCTCATCGGCGAAATGCGCGACCTCGAAACCATCGAATCCGCGCTGCGTATCGCGGAAACCGGCCACCTGACCTTCGGCACGCTTCATACCAACTCGGCGTCGTCGACCATCAACCGTATCATCGACGTGTTTCCGGCGCACCAGCAGCCGCAAATTCGCGCGCAGCTGTCGCTGGTCCTCGAAGGCATCATGTGCCAAAGCCTGCTGGCCAAGGCCGACGGCAAGGGCCGCGCCATGTGTATGGAGATCATGGTGCCTAACGCCGCCATCCGCAACCTGATCCGTGAGGACAAGATTCACCAGATTTACTCCGCCATGCAGTCTGGTCAGGAAAAGTTCGGCATGCAGACGTTCAACCAGTCGCTCGCGACCGCGTACTTCCAGAAGCAGATCACGCTGGAAACAGCCCTGCTGCGTTCCAGCAATCAGGACGAGTTGCAGGAAATGATCAATCGCGGCGCGACCTTGACGAATCGTGCGGCCAGCACGCCGGGAATGGCCAAGGCGGCTGCACCCACGAAGCGCTAGGGACCGCAAACGAATTTGGACTTTGATCAACAACGCGGAGTGAGCCAACGCTCCGCAAGGCTAGTAGGGAACTGAGGAGAGTCACCATGCCAGTTTTTACATTCTCGGGAAAAAGCGCATCCGGAGAGAAGGTTTCCGGCGAACGGACTGCCGCGAATAAAGAAGTCGTCCTGCAGCAGTTGCGCAAAGAGCGGATCACGCCGGGTTCCGTCCGCGAAAAGGGAAAAGAGTTCTCTTTGCCCATGTTCGGCTCGGGCAAGGTCAAGACCAAGGACATTGCCATCTTTTTCCGGCAGTTCTCCGTCATGATCGATGCCGGCCTGCCTCTCGTGCAGTGTCTCGAGATTCTGGCCGCCAACCAGGAGAACCAGACCTTCCAGAAGACCCTGAACGGCGTGCGCACCACGGTTGAGGGTGGCGCGACGCTGGCCAACGCCATGCGTCAGTATCCCAACGTCTTCGACGACCTCACCACGAACATGATCGAGGCAGGCGAGACGGGCGGTATTCTCGACGTCATCCTGCAGCGCTTGGCTCTCTATGTGGAAAAGGCTGTTCGCCTGCGTTCGGCGGTGAAGTCGGCCATGATCTATCCCGTCGCCGTCGTCAGCATCGCCGGCCTCATCGTCGGCGCCCTGCTTAAGTGGGTGGTCCCGATTTTTGCCAATTTGTTTGCCGGCTTGGGCGTTGCGTTGCCTTTGCCGACCCGAATCACCATGGGCCTCAGCGCATTTGTCGGTCACTTCTGGTGGTTCTTCATCGCAGGCGGCATCGGTGCGGTCTTCGGGTTGAAGCAGATCCGCAAACACCCGAAGGGTCTTTACATGACGGATAAGTTCCTGTTGAACACGCCCGTCATTGGCATGCTGCTGCGCAAGATTGCCGTGGCGCGCTTTACGCGGACTCTTGGCACCCTGATCACCTCCGGTGTGCCGATTCTAGAAGGCCTCGCCATTACCGCGCGCACTTCCGGCAACGCCGTTCTGCAGGAAGCCCTGATGAAAGTGCGCAAGGCCATCGAGGAAGGCCGAACTATCGTGGATCCGCTGAAAGAAAGCGGCGTGTTTCCCAACATGGTGACCCAGATGATCGGCGTCGGCGAAGCCACCGGTGCCATGGACAACATGCTGCAGAAGATTGCCGACTTCTACGAAGACGAAGTCGACGCGGCCACCCGCGACATGATGGCCATGTTAGAGCCAATGATCATCGGCTTCCTCGGCGTGACTGTCGGCGGCATCGTGATCTCGCTGTACATGCCGCTGTTCTCGATGATCGCGAAGTTGGCCGGATAGTTCAAAAAAAAAGGGTGTCAGGTCTCAGGTGTTGGGTGTCAGGACAACCAATACCTACCGCCTCGCGAGGGTCCTGACACCTGAAACCTAGCACCTGACACCTGAAACCCAGGTTTTAAAATGCAATCCACATTCGACGAGCGCAATTGGCTGGGATGGCTGGTCAAGATTCGCATCATCATCCTGACCTTCCTGCTCGGCATCGAGCTGATCGTGTCGCGGCTGGCCGACAGTCCGCTGCCGCTGCGCATCTTCGTCAGCACGATGCTGCTGTGGTACGCCCTCTCGGTGTTCTATGCTCTGTTGCATTCCTTCTGGGAAGACAGCCGCGTTCAGGCCCTTTTGCAGGTCGTCACTGATCTGGTCCTCGTCAGCCTGGTGGTTCACTTTACCGGTGGCTGGGACAGTTCCCTGAACTTTCTCTACCCGCTGGTCATTATCGTGGCCTGCATCCTGCTGCCGAGAGTCTGGGCTTACCTGACCGCTGCGCTGGCGTTCATCTTGTACGGCGCGGTTCTCGATCTGAATTACTACGGGATGGTTCCGTCGTTCGCCACCACCCACCCGGAACTGAAGGCGCTGGAAGCGATCATCTTCGTCAACCTGTTTGCCTATCTGGCCGTCGCCTACCTCGCCGGATTGTTGGCCGGGAAGTTGCGTCAGGTGGATGTCCAGCTCAAAGATACAAGCGGTGCGCTCGAAAGCCTGCAGGCCCAGCACGAGAACATTATCCAGGCCATCAGCTGCGGCCTCATCACCACGGCGCTGGATGGCCGAATCACGCTGGTGAATGCCGCCGCCCGGCGGTTGCTGGACGCCGGCGACGAGTTGCTGGGAAAAATCGTCAGCGAACTCTTTCTCGATCCCCTGCCGGTCTTCGGCACCGAGCGGACGCATGGCGAGGTGCGTTTCCAGCCCGAGAACGCCTTTCGTAAGACATTCCGCGTCATCGTCTCTTCCTTGACGGGCTCGGGACAGGAGATCGTAGGCTACGTCTACACCTTCGACGACCTGACCGAGATCCGCCGGCTCGAGCGGGAAGTCCGCATGCAGGATCGCCTCGCGGCCGTGGGACGCCTGGCCGCCGCGATCGCCCACGAGATTCGTAATCCGTTGACCTCGATCGCCGGCTCCGTCAGCATGCTTTCGGGCGCCGAAATGACCGAGGAGCAGCACCAGCTCCTCAAGATCGTGACCCGCGAATCGGAGCGGCTCAACAATATCATCACCGACTTCCTCGCCTATTCGCGCGGCAAGCAGTATCGCTTTGACCGCGTGGACCTCCTCCCGCTCCTCGAAGACACGCTGACCCTGCTCGAGAATCGGCTCATCAAAGACAAGGCCGGCATTCACATCGAGCGGAACTTCAAGGTGCGCGAAGCCTTGACCTTGGCGGACGGCGACAAGATCAAGCAGGTGTTCTGGAACTTCTGCCAGAACGCCGAGAAGGCCATGAAGGATGGGGGCACGCTTACGGTCTCCCTTGAGATTGTCGGCGACGACTGGCAAGTCAGTTTTGCCGATACCGGGCACGGCATGAGCCCACAGCAGACCGAGAAAATCTTCGAACCCTTCCAGTCGGGCTTTGAAGGTGGAACGGGCCTCGGCCTTGCCATCGTGTATCAGATCGCACAGGCGCACGAAGGAAAAGTCTGGGCGCGCTCGCGATTGGGCGAAGGGACCACCTTCATTTTCCGGTTGCGCCGCCTCGGCTTCGTCACTCACGTGCCAATTCCGGTGGGAGTCGGCGGAAGTGTTTCACAGGGGCGTTTGGAAGCGGGAACTGGAGCGGCAGCGACCGCGGGAGGGAGAGCGCATGGCTAACATTCTCGTTTGCGATGACGAGCGCTCCATTTGCGAAATGCTGGACATCGCCTTGCGGCGCGAAGGCCACAAGGTGGAAACGGTCAACTCGGGAGAGGCGGCCAAGCGTAAGATCGACGGCGCGCTCTACGATCTGATCATCACCGACATCAAGATGCCGAACATCGACGGCATCGAAGTGTTGCGCCACGCGCACGCCACCTCGCCGGAATCCGCTGTCATTCTCATTACCGCAGTCGACGATTACGAAGCCGCTGTGCAAGCTGTTAAAGCGGGTGGCGCTTCCGATTACATTCGCAAGAGTCCCGGACTGGTCGACGAAATCAAGCTCGCCATCGGCCGCACGCTCGAGAAAGCTTCGTTGAGCAAGCAGAACTTCGCGCTTCGCCGCGATGCCGCGTCCCGTAACTCGCTCGACAACATCATCGGCGCTAGCCCCGCCATGGAGAAGCTGAAACAGACCATCCGCACCGTGGCCTCCACCGGCAGCACGATCCTGATTTATGGCGAAAGCGGTACAGGCAAAGAACTTGTGGCCCGCGCCGTACATGTCTGCTCGCCTAGGGTCACTGAACCATTCGTCTCGGTGAACTGCGGCGCGTTTCCGGAAACACTCCTTGAAAGCGAACTCTTCGGTTATGTAAAAGGAGCCTTCACCGGCGCCAACCAGAACAAACGAGGCCTTTTCGAAGTTGCTGACGGCGGCACCATCTTCCTCGATGAGATTGGCGAGATGACCCTCGCCATGCAGGTCAAGCTCTTGCGTGTGCTGCAGGAGCGTACCGTGCGTCCAGTGGGCGGCACCACCGAGATTCCTATCGATGTGCGCGTGATTGCGGCCACCAATCGCGACCTCGAAAAACAGGTCGCGGAGAACACCTTCCGCGAAGATCTCTACTACCGGTTGAGCGTGATCCCCATCCGCGTTCCCGGGCTGCGCGAGCGCCGCGAAGACATTCCATTGCTCGTCAACCACTTCCTGAAGAAGTACGCGCCTGCGGCTGGAAAGAGCATCGTTCGTGTCGATCCTCACTCCCTCGCCGCCCTTTGCGACTACGACTGGCCGGGCAACGTCCGCCAGCTCGAAAACACGGTCGAACGTGCCGTCGCGCTGGAAACCACCGATGAACTGCACGCCGATCTGCCCGGTGAGCGCCCCAAGGCGAAGGCTGCCGCGGCAGCCGCTGGAGTTGCCGGTGCTCCCGAAGTTTCCCCCGGGTCGATCCTTCCCGAAGGGCTCGACATGGAGAAGTACGTCGCGCAGATCGAGCGCTCGCTTTTGCTCGCCTCGCTGAACCAGTCGCACGGAGTGCAGACAAAAGCCGCCGAGGTGCTGGGAATCTCCTACCGGTCGTTCCGGCATTTGATGAAGAAGTACGAGCTATAAGAGCGGGTGTCAGGTATCAGGTCTTAGGTGTTAGGTCTTGGGTCCGGGATCTTGACCTCTCTCGCTGCAGCGATGCGCAACAAGCCTCGGGCTAGGGCGCAGGCTTCCTCACAATCCAAAATACATTAGCTATAAGATAAGTTTGTGCTACGATGCGTTTTAAGCCCGCCGTGCCCGGGCCGGACAGCCCAAACCACCACCTGAGCCTCGAATTGCGCTCAGCGGGCTTCCAAGCGCAACCGAAGGGCATTCTGTGCGCGATCCCTTGGGTGATTTTCAATTACTTACGGCGCTCTACGAACTTTAAATAACTTAGCCCGAAGTGAATCGTTATGAGACGTGCCGATGCAGGTCTTGGGTCATGGGTTTTAGGTCTTGGGTGCGTTGTCGTGCGTCTTCGGTTTGACGTTGAGTCTTGCACGAGTCTAAGACCTAAGACCTAAGACCTAAGACCTAAGGCCTGCGCCCAAGACCCACGAGATACCTAAGGTCCTGTTTTCTTCAACTGCTGCTTCCATCCCAGAATGCGCGCCTTGTTTCCTTCGGCTTCGGCCTCGGAGATCATGCCTTTTTTCTGATAGAGCACCGACAGGCTGGTATGTGCGAGCACGTCGTCAGGGTCGATCTCGGCGATGCGGTTCGCGACCGCGATCGCCTCGTCGAGGCGGTTCAAATCCTGGAAGGCGCGCGCCAGGCCGTGCATCGCCTCCGTGAAGGTTGGATCGGCGGCGATCGACTTCTGATATTCGGCCACTGCCGCCTCGGCCTGACCGGAGGCGAACAGATCCAAGGCTGCGTAGTAGTGGTCTTCGGCCGCTTGGCGGGCTTGGCTGTCGGACATGAACTGGAGTATTCCTCGCTTCGGATTTTACGATACCCGCAACGAGTCGAAGGCAGTCTGGGCGCTCTCGCGCGTCCGCAGGCGGTCCAACCGGTCCTCCTGAGGTCCCAGCAGAGCTAACGGCCGAGCGGTGCTCTCCGGCTATACTGACGCTGAACCCATGAGCAACATCGTCCGCTTCTTGTGGAATGCCACCAAGGGCCACCATCTCACGCCGTGGCGGAGTCCGTATTTGCTCTGGCGCATAGAGACCTACACCGGAGTCAAGATGACCCAGATCGGGTTCGTTGAGTTCTGGGGGTTCTCCTGGCGCGAGCGCCATAATTTGTGGCGCTTTCTCAAGTGGACAGGAGAGATGGAGCGCTACGCGCATCCGAAGGCAAACACCAGGTCTTAAATTATGCGTCTCAAGACGTTCGGCCCGATCTTCCTGTTAGTCCCCTTGGCTTGGATTTCCGGTGCATACGCGCAACAGTCTGAGAGGTCCGCGCCTCTCTCCCGTATATGGAATGACAATTCTTTAATCACCATTCAAAGAGACGGCGGAGACCCTACTCGTTCGGGAGACATCAAGATCGAATTCTACGGACACGACGCATTCAAGATCACATCGCCGACTGGTTTGACCGTTCTCACTGATCCCTGGCGGAATGATCCGACGGGCGTGTACCCAAAGTGGTTCCCGAATGAGTTTCCCGCCATCCGAGTCGACATCGTTCTTTCAACCCACGCTCATTTCGACCACGATGCGGTCGAGCGCCCGAAAGGACTGATGGTTCTCGAGCGTTTGGTGGGGCAGTTTAAGCTGGGCGACATCGAAGTGATGGGCCTCGCCGACAAGCACCAATGTGACGCCACCCCCGATCAAAAGGCGAATAGTGGCTCCGCAGATGTCCATGTTGAGACCTGTCCACCGAACAACGAGATTCCGTTGGATAATGCGATTCAGATCATTGAGACTGCGGGACTGCGGATCGCGGTCTGGGGCGACAATCGCGCAGTGCCCGATCCCTCCCTGGATCACTACTTGAAAAACGTCGATGTTCTCATTCTGCCGATCGAGACTGTACTCACCCGCGACGAGGCGGATGCAATCGTGCGGAAATATGATCCCAAGGCTCTAATTCCCGCCCACTATTTTCTCAATGGCTTGACGACCAACATCTCAGGTCTGGAGTCAATCGACGGATGGGTAAATGAGCAGCAGAAGGTTCATCACGCTGATGTTCGTCGCCTCGATCGCGCGGATTTAACGCTTAATGCGGCCGAACTGAAAGGATCCCATCACAGGGTGTATTACTTCGGCGATCATTTTGAGAACAAGTAAAGGTTCGATGCTTTTGATGCGCGAGATGAATGAGCGAAGGGGTTTCTTCGACCGCACAGTGCCGTGCATCAAGTGAGATTCGGTCGATCAGATCTGCTATGACCTAAGACCTGACACCTGACACCTGGCACCTGCCTTACTGCCCGTTTCCCGCCGCAGCCGCCTCGCCGAGGATGATGTTCACATCGCTGCCGCGGTTCACGCCCAGCAGTTGCGCTGCGGCGGCACGGTTGGCGGCGATCTCCAGGTATCCCATGCTGCCGAGAATCCCGAAGACCTCTCCGGGAGCGCCCAAGGCATACGCGGGCTTGATCTCGGTGATCTCGCGTTTGCCGACCACAATCTTGAAGGCGGGCGGCGTATCCGAGAACAGCATGGGCGCGTCTTGCGGGGTGATGTTGGTGATGAGGTTGCCAAAGCGATCGACTTTGAGCACAACGCCGCGCAGCGTGTGCTCATTGGCGGCTTTCGGTTTCGGGGCAGAGAAGCGCACGAAGTCGGAAACCTCTTCCCCGAATTTCGCGGGGTCGACTCCCTTGGCAAGATACGCGGCTACCGGAGAGAACACGTCCCGCGCGTGAAACGTCTGGCTCACCGGCTGCAAATAGTAGTGCTCGGCCGTCACATGGCGCGCCGATAGCCGCTCTTCGTTCTGGTAGATCAGCGATAGCACGCCGTTGTCGGGCGCCACGAAATGATGCCGTTCGCTCGTAACCAGCAACGGCCGCCGCGCCGTGCCCACGCCGGGATCGACGATCACCATGTGAACTGTGCCCGAAGGAAAGTAGGTGTACGCCTGCGAGATGGTCAGTGCGCCATCCAGCACGTCGAAAGCCTGCACGGAGTGGCAGATGTCGACGATCTGCGCCTCGGGCTCAATGTTCAGGATCACGCCCTTCATCGTGCCAATGAAGTGATCGTTCAGTCCGAAGTCGGTGGTCAGGGTGATGATCGGCTTTCGTGCCACAAGTTCCTCGCTGCCGGGACACACCCGGACGCAAAATTTTGCCGCAAAGAACGAAAGTAATCTTCGCCGCCGGGCAGGGTCAAGGCACGTAGGTAATGGGAGGGCTTTGTGCAGTGAAGTCTTTGTCCGCGTGAATCTGCAAAACCGCGATTCGATGTCGGCACTTGCGTGGCGCTCCCTGCTTTTCGGCTTGGGGGACTGAAGAGCAGGAATCTCCTACTTACCAGCTTTTGCGGGGCTTGCGGGGAACGATAAAAAGCTGACTGCTGTCGGAGTTGCGTTTCGGATGTCGGGTAGAGAGATTCACCCTTTGCAGTGCGTCGATTGTTGTCGGCGTGCCCGACGATAAGCGCTGGATTCTCGAGACCGCTCGATCAACCACGCGAGCGAACTGCTTTCCATCGGGGCCGTTCCGGTCCTCGCGAAGCCGTCGTTTTGCTTTTTCCGGGGAGAACCACGAAGGATTGCGTCCCGACTCCTCAGGTGGTCCCATCCATAGCACCTCGCAGAGATGCGCGCTCACCACGATGTCGCCTCCACCGGACGCCCGCGCAGCGCTCTTCTTGCATACGTAGCTGGCGAAGCGCGCTTCTTCAATACGTCCGTGCACACCAGCCTCTTCGAAGGCTTCAAGCGCAGCGGCCTGCGCGGGTGTCAATCCAGCTTCTGCGCCTCCCTTGGGGAAGGTCCAGCGTCGGCCTCGGGTTTGCACCAGCAGGAACTCGATTTTGCGGTTGCGGATCCGGTAGCAAACGGCCGCCACCTGGTCCCGCCGGCGCATCTCGCGAAGCTGGGAGGGCGGAATGAATCGCGCCGGGATCGGGCTGGGCTTCTCGGGGGACCAGCTTCGACGAATGTGCCAATCGCGAGCACTCATGAAGGTAGAGTGCGTGACGCATTCATCTTTGGCTAGAGCACAGCTTGGTTCCGTTCCGGGGCAGGGAATCTTCCTGCCCACTTGTGCCAAAACCGTTCGAGAATGAGTATTTGGAAAGTCATTATCCCTGCCGAGGAAGGAAAGCTTGGAAAATCTGTTTTGTCTTCGATGCAATCGCGAACTCGAAGGACGGAACAAGTCCGTGGCCGTGTATATGTTTGCCCAGACAGTTGGCATCCGGCCCCGGCAGAAATCGACGGCGCAACGAATCTGCTTCTGCCCACAGTGCTCGGTCTCTTTGGCGATGGGCCCGCCTCCCGAGGGAGCGCTAAACATCGCCGCGTGGAATATGATTCGCGATCTCGTGGGCGCGGATCCCGCGCTGAATCAGGCGGCATGGGACGAGTTGCGGGGAGTGGTGGGCTCTTTGCCGTCAGCGGACGACGAAGTAGGGCAACGCTCCGCGGTGCGCGGCGGCTACTTCGAGTTCTGACTCCCCGGCAGTACTCGCACGCAGAGTTTCGTCGCTACTTCAGTAGGCTGACGAGATCTTCCTGGTGCACTGCGAATAGCAGGGCATCCTCACGTTCTACAGCGCCGCTCCGAACCAGACTCGCCAGCGATTCCTCCATGGTCGTCGACCCCTTGCTCTTCGTCATCGTGATTTCCTGGTGCAGATGCTGAAGGGCGTTACGACGGATATGCTGGCGCGCGCCGTAGCCGATCAGCAGCAGTTCCGCCGCGGGCACGCGCCCCCCACGCTTGTCGGGTAATAGGATCTGGGTCAGCACCCCCGAAAGGGCCATGGCCAATTCCTGTCGGATCGTGTTTTGACGCTCCGGTGGGAACGAGTCGCAGATGCGCGAGATGGTCGAAGCGACGTCGGTTGTGTGCAGGGTAGAGAGCACCAGATGCCCTGTCTCGGCCGCGGCAACGGCGATGCGCATGGTTTCCGGATCGCGCATTTCGCCGACGACGATGATGTCGGGCGCCTGCCGCAGCGCGGCACGCAATGCGGTCGGGAAATCCGGGGCATCGACGCCGATCTCAACCTGCTCGACGACGCTGCGAACATGTGGATGCTCGTACTCCACCGGATCCTCGATCGTCACGATGTGGCGCGCTTCGCGCTGATTGATTTCGTTGACGATGGCTGCGACCGTGGTCGACTTTCCCGATCCCGCCGGGCCGCCGATCAAAACCAGTCCGCGCTGAAGGTGTGAGAGCGCTGCCACCGATGGCGGCAGGCGTAACTCTTCCAGCCGGGGAATCCGGTTGGGCAAGGCTCGCACGGTGGCGGCCGCCATCCCGCGTTCGCGGTGCAGGTTGATGCGAAAGCGTCCGACTCCCGCGATGCGATGCGAGGAGTCGGAGATCTGGTGATCGCGATACTGCTGAAGCGCATTCGGAGTGAGGGCGGGAAGTGTCGCATTTTCGATCTCGGCCCCGCTCAGGGGAGACTGACCGATCGGCTGCACGTTTCCTTCAAATCGAATGCATGGCGGTACACCGGAAACGAGCAGCAGGTCACTTCCGTGGCGGGCGACAAGTTGGCCCAGCCATTCGTCAATGCGGGCAGTGGCCGGGAAGTCAGCGCTTCGTTCGCCCGCGACCTGCGGCTGGATGTTTCCGCCGTTCGAAGGATCGGTCATCGGTGCGTCGCTCCTGAGTTCTAGTTCTTCGTGGCGGTTCCGAGGTATCCGCGGACAACTTCAGCATAGTCGGCGATCGCGATCTCCGGTTCCTCGAGATCCGGATGCCATACTTTTTCCCACTCGAAACAAAGATATCCCCTGTATCCGATCGACTGTAAGGCCTCGATCTGTTTTTTCACCGGTACCGTCCCGCGCCCGGTCAAAACGTATTTTCGGTCGTCTCCGCTCACAACAGAGTCTTTCAAATGCGTGTGCCGAATCCACTTGCCGATTTGCTTCACGGTGAATTCGGGATCTTCTCCTCCCGTGGCGTAGGTATGATGCGCGTCCCACAGCAGTGCGACGTGCTGGGAATTGACGCGTTCGAACACTTCTTTGAGTGTCATAGAAGACGTGAAGTTGTCATGCGACTCGAGAATCACAGTGACGCTTTTCGGACCGGCATATTCGCCGAGTTGCTGTAACCCATCCACGACTCTCGCTTTCAGTTCCGCTCCCGGAGCGGTGCCCTTTGGCAGAGTGGCGCCATCGCCAAACACGCGGACGTAAGGCGCGCCGAGCGCGGACGCGAGATCGATAAATCTCTTGGCGTCCGCGATTTCCTTGGATCGCTTGGCGGGGTCCTCCTCCCCCATCCTCGCGGAACTGCTGACGCACGCGATCTTGACGTGGTTGTCGGCAAACTGGCGCTTCGTTTCTGCGATCTGAGCGTCCGCAAAAGCCGGCTGGGAGGGCAGATCCATGTTCCCCAAGAGGCCCCTCAGTTCGACCGCGGCGAATCCATGCGAGCGGGCGAAACTCAAGATCTGCGTTAGATCCCACTTGGGGCAACCGAGGGTGGAAAATGCAATTGGCACCGCGGAGGTGCCTGCATTTCGCGCAAAGGCGGCCGCCGCGGTCACGAACGACAAGCCGACTAAGAATTCGCGTCGCGTCCTTTGCATGTTTCACCTCGATGCGTGGAATCGTTTCTTACTGCGCTGCGTTTGGTTCGGCGTAACCCAAGTGTGTCAACTTGTAAGTAATTGATTTTACGTAAGTTAATAATGCGGAGCGGCTCCAGCATGGTCGCCGGTCCCGCAGAGGAATGCAAGGCGCCTCCGGATACCCGATGTTTCAATCTCGACCGAAATCGGGTCCAAGTAATTCTTGACCTGAGATGCAAGTGCCGCTACATTATGGCGTTCTAAAGCATACGACGTCCGATCGCTTTTGGCCGTCCGGAAGTAGCCCCTGCGTTGAGCCCGGGTCCCTGTACCCCAGAAAAATGAGCAACTTTCGGGGTTGGTGAAGCATCTATACGGTTGACTCGTTCATCCGTGTAAATCCATCTTAAATCAGTGATTTACGCTTGCTCGGTCGATGTGGGACGAGCCGGGCGGGAGTGGGTTGTCACGGAGGAAATTGAAAGCTGGAAGTCCAAGGAGAAATGTCATCATGCGTTCTGATCGAGTTTTTGAGGCTTTGCATACTTTGCGAAATCGGTATATGCTTTGTCAGCTTGCCTCCAAGGCCACCCGGAAGTTTCACCGGCCTAGCACCCGCATTCAAGAGACGATGAATCAGGTATTGGACCGGATTGCTGGCTCGGAGCGGCAGGCCGTTCTGTCAGAGCCGGAAAATTTCGCCGAGGCGCAACGGCGGGCTGCGTAACACCAGCCCCGCCTTCCTGCCCCGCGTAGCACTTCCAGCCGCTACCCCCCTTTGTAAATTCCCTGTAGGTGATCAATGACCATCGCTGAACTCAAAGAAAAGAATATTACCGAGCTGACCAAGATCGCCCGATCTCTGGATCTGCCCGGGGCCAGCGGTCTGCGCAAGCAGGATCTGATCTTCAAGATCCTCCAGGCGCAGAGCGAAAAGGAAGGCCACATCTTCGCCGAGGGCGTTTTGGAAATCCTGCCCGACGGCTATGGCTTCCTCCGCTCGCCGGATTACAACTACCTTCCCGGGCCCGATGACATCTACGTCTCGCCCTCACAGATCCGCAAATTCGATCTCAAGACCGGTGACACCATCAGCGGTCAGGTGCGGCCTCCGCATGAAGGCGAAAAGTATTTTGCGCTCGTCAAGATCGAAGCGGTCAACTTTGAGTCGCCCGATGAAGCCCGCAACAAGATTCTGTTTGATAACCTGACGCCGCTTTATCCGCAGGAGCGCCTGAAGCTGGAGACGACGCGCGAGAACGTCAGCGCCCGCGTGATGGACCTGCTGACGCCCATCGGAAAAGGGCAGCGCGGCCTGATCGTTTCGCCGCCGCGCGCCGGCAAGACGATGCTTTTGCAGAACGTCGCCAACTCCATTACGACGAATCATCCGGAAGTTGTGCTGATTGTTCTGCTGATCGACGAGCGCCCGGAAGAAGTTACCGACATGCAGCGCTCGGTGAAGGGCGAAGTGATCTCCTCGACCTTCGACGAGCCCGCAGCTCGCCACGTGCAGGTTGCGGAGATGGTGATCGAGAAGGCGAAGCGCCTGGTCGAGCACAAGCGCGATGTTGTCATCCTGCTCGATTCGATCACGCGTCTGGCACGAGCTTATAACACCATCGTTCCGCCCAGCGGCAAGGTTCTCTCGGGTGGCGTCGACTCCAACGCATTGCAGCGTCCGAAGCGCTTCTTCGGTTCGGCGCGCAACATCGAAGAAGGCGGTTCGCTGACCATCATCGCGACGGCCCTGATCGACACCGGTTCGCGCATGGATGATGTGATCTTTGAAGAATTCAAAGGCACCGGCAACATGGAAATCATCCTCGACCGCAAGCTGGTCGACAAGCGGACGTTCCCGGCGATCGATATCCAGCGCTCCGGCACGCGAAAGGAAGAGCTGCTGATTCCGAAAGAGGACCTTACCCGTATCTGGGTGTTGCGCAAGGTACTGAATCCTCTTTCGCCGGTGGAAGCGATGGAACTGCTGATTGAGCGGCTCGCCAAAGCACAAACCAACAGCGAGTTCCTGGCGAAGATGAGCCAGTTGTAGCCCGCCGATCTGGTTCGCCGAGAGATTAGTAAGAAAGTCGGAGGTGAGAGCGAGGGCTTCGGCCCTCGCTTTTGCTTTGGCACTCCACTTGGGAGGAACTCCGCTTCGGATTGACGCAGCTGCATTGCCGTTAGTTATGATGTTCCTCTGGATGGCGCAACCGATAGGCGAATAGCTGGTTTTGAGTGCGATGGCGATGTTTTTATCTAATTGGTGCCATACCCAACGAGTCAGAATGCCTGCGCTAGAATGAAACGCCAAAGGAATCTCTCGTGAACCAATCTCCCTCTGTCGCGTCTGCAGCGATTGCTCTTATGTTGACGAGCTTGATGGTTTTGGCCGGTGAAGCGATACAGGCTGCAGGCGCTGTCCAAATCTTGGGAAACCGTGGGGAGACTCTAAGTGCCTTGATGGGTGTTCGGTCAGATGTACTCATGGCTCTTCCCGTAGCCTTCAGTCTGCTAGGCCTCGTCGCTGCCGTTGGGCTTCTCCGGTTCCGAGAGTGGGGACGCAGGGCAGCTCTTTTCCTTGCGACAGCTCCCGTCACGATCTATTTGCTCTTGGTTTCTTTCCAACCCGTTTCCATATTTGGCAAGCACCGAGGCGCTGGCAGTCTTAATCTTGCATTGCCCGTTTGTATTTACGCTCTTATATTGTTTGTTCCCCTCAGTCTATGGTGGCTGATCCTGCTGACACGAGAAGGGGTACGCTCTCGATTCCGATAATGTGGTGAAGATTACCTCAGCTTGATTGTCGCAATCAGCGTTAGCAAAAGTTTGCACCGCTTTCTCGCCCTGCAATGGGGCAAAGGGGATTCATGTCGCTGGTGCATTCTGATCGACCACGAAAACCCGCCCCGGCCCGGGTGTCTTGATGCCCTGCTTGGTGAATTCCTCCTTGATGCGGCGTCGCAGCTCCCGGCTGATTGCATACTGCTTTCCGGGGAGCGTCTTGACCAGCATCAGGTAATCGGCTTCGCCGATTCCGACCCGGTCAATTCCGGGAACCTGGATGTCGCTCACGATGTCCTTTTCGAATGCCGGGTCGTGCCGGACGTCTTCACCAATTTGCTGCAGCAGCGAGACGATGCGGTCGCTCGGCTCGTCGTAGGCCACGGTTACTTTCAGAGCGACCTGTGACCAGTCGCGGGTCATGTTCGAGACGAGCGTGATCTGGGAATTCGGAATGATGTGCACGGTTCCGTCGTCGTCGCGCAGGACGGTTCGCCGGAGGCTCATCTGTTCGACGGTTCCTTTGACGCCTGCCGTTCGAATACCATCCCCGATGTCGAAATGATCTTCCATCAGGATGAAGAAGCCGTTGATGACGTCGTGCACGAGGGTTTGCGCGCCGAAGCCGACCGCCAGGCCCACGATTCCGGCGCTCGCGAGCAGCGGGCCGAGGTTGATCCCGAGAAGCGCCAGGATCTGCAGCAGCGCAACGAAGAAGACGACCGCGACGCCAACACCATTGATGACGCCCGCCAAGGTTTGGATCTGCTGGGAGCGGATTCCGGAGGGCAGCCGGTGATGCAGGCGGGTCATACGGCTGGTGACGACGCGGAGAAGGCGGATCGTGACGAAGGCACCGATCAGAATCACCAGCAGCTTCGGCGCATCGTGGTGGAGGAAGTTGAGGGCGTCCTCACGCCAGTTATGCAGGAGCTCGGAGACTGTGGCGCTCTCGTTGGGAGCGAGAATGAAAAGTGCTAAGCGTTCCATAGTTTAGGAGTACGTAGAGTCTCTGATATCGGCGGCCACGTTGTCTCCCGGCAGCCTCGCCCTATAATGAATGCATTGAGGATACATCTCTTCCTGTTCGAGGTGTTTGTGACTTACAAGCGGCTCGCCTGTCTCGTTCTTACGATAGTGGTTCTATCTTTCAGCCTTTCGGCTGCAGCACAGAACTCGCGAATCCCTCCCTCTCAGCTGCCGGAGAACCAAACTCCGTCCCAGGAGGACGAGGCGCGCTCGAAGCTTGAGAAGGAGATGGCCAAGAAAGCCAATCAGGAACGGCAGGCTGCGCTCAAAAAAGACACTGACAAGCTGCTCAAGCTGGCCACCGAGTTGAAAGAGTACGTCGACAAAACAAACGAGAACATGCTCTCCATGGACGTGGTCAAGAAAGCCGACGAGATCGAGAAACTCGCTCACAGCGTCAAAGACAAAATGAAAGGGAACTAGAAGGGGCTTCGACAGGGTGCGCTCGCGACCCACCGTATAGTAGAATTGCAACCCAGTTGCAATTGGAGATCGAAATGCCCTTTCCGCAAACCGAGGTTCCCGGCCGCCTGCAGGCAGAACTCATGGCACGTGGACTTAGAATGACTCGCCAGCGGCGGACGATTCTGGGCGTCGTTGAGACCGCGAAACAGCACTTGGACGCGAGCCAGATCCTGCGCAAGGCGCGGAAGATCGATGCGCAGATTGATCGTGTCACCGTATACCGGACCCTGAATCTCCTGAAGCGCCACGGCCTGATCGACGAACTCGACCTGATGCATTTGCAGGGGGAGAAGCATTACTACGAGCGACGGCCCCAGCGCGATCACGTTCACATGGCATGCCTGCGCTGCGGCAAGATCACGGAATTTGAAAGCCATCTATTCGACCGGCTCAAGGGACAGATTCAGCGCGACTGCCGATTCCACATCGTTGTGACACGCCTGGAAGTCGGCGGTTATTGCGGCGATTGCCGCTCTGCAAACCCGGCCTGAAAGCGACCGTTGCATCTGGTTGCAAGAATTCTGAAACAAAAAATACTTCAGAGGGTTGACCCCGCGCGTGGTCGTTTCTAGGATGATGCTTCCCATTTATTGCAACTGAATTGCATGTAAGGAGAAACTTACATTTGAGATCTTCGATTGCCATTCTCTCGCTAATACTAGGGGCATCAGGAATCGGGCAGGCGCAGGAGAGTCCTTATATCGTCACCTACGATCATCATCTCGAGGAGCCGGGAAATCTGGAAATCGAAACATTCGTTACGCTGGGAGTGCCACGATCCGCGCAGAGCTTTTATGCCGCGCCGTGGATGGAGATCGAATACGGAGTAACCGGACGCTGGACTTCGGAAATCTACATTGAAGGGCAGGGAACTGCCGGGGATAGCGCCGTGTTCACCGGTTGGCGATGGGAGAACCGCTTCCGCCCTCTCAAACGCGAACACGTCATCAATCCAGTCCTCTATCTTGAGTACGAAAGCCCGAACGAAGCCAGCCGTATTCAGAAAGAGATTGTGGGCGGCGCCCCGGACGTAGAGTCGCCGAACTCAGACCTGCAGGGGACGAAAAACCACGAAATCGAAGGCAAGCTGATCCTGTCGGGCACGGCCCACGACTGGAACATCGCGGGGAATTTCATTACGGAGAAAAATCTGTCGCGGTCTGAAGGCTTTGAATTCGGGTATGCCTTTGGCTTTTCGCGGCCCCTGGCAAAGCTCGCTTCTGGTGCGTCCTGCCGCTTTTGCCGCGAGAATTTTCTGGCAGGCGTCGAATTTTACGGCGGTCTGGGAAGCACGGAAGACGGTTTTGGCGTTCGGAACTCGGCGCATTACGTGGCGCCGGTTGTTTCCTGGCAGGTGAGCGAGAATGCCTCCATCCATTTTTCTCCCGGGATCGCACTCAACGGGCTGGGCAGTCCGATCCTGATCCGTTTTGGTTACAGCTATGAGATTCGCGGATTCGGAAGCAGGCTGACCCAGTGGTTCGGAGGACGCTGATGCGAACGATATACGCCGCACTTCTGGGCTTTGCGCTGACCACGAGTGCCTTCTGCCAGAATCCTGAGTACCAGCAGGATGCGAAGTGGCAGGCACCCGCAGAGGCCGCCAGCCGTGCGAATCCTCTCGCGGGCCGGCCCGACACTGCCGCTGGAGGCCAGAAGCTATTCCGACGTAACTGCGTTGAGTGCCACGGCGCGGACGGTAGCGGTCTCGCGAAGAAACACGCTGCCGATTTAAAGCTGAGTTCGGTTCAGCAACAGTCCGATGGGGTGCTCTTTTGGAAGATCACCAACGGCAATCCGGACCGCGGGATGCCGTCATTCAGTAAATTGCCGGAGTTGCAACGTTGGCAACTGGTCCTGTTTCTGCGCACGCTCAAGCCTACGGATAGCGCGCCTGCCAAACCTTAGCTTTCGTTGAACGGGCAGTATCTTCCGCGCAAAAAGAAAAACGCCGTCCGTGATCCGGACGGCGTTCGCGAATCCAACAGCGCGTTCTAAGACTTAGTCTGCCGCTGCATGCGCGGCGGCCTTGGCAACCGGCTGGTCGGCTCCGATCCGCATGGCGTAGAAAGAACGGTAGACGAACGAGACCGAAATCAAAAAGAAGACCAGTGCCAGGATATTTGTAAACACACTGCCTTTCTCTGCCAGCGACACAGCCAGCTCCACTGCCAACAAGCCGAACAGCGTGGTGAACTTTATGACAGGGTTCATTGCCACTGAGGAAGTGTCCTTAAACGGATCGCCCACCGTGTCGCCGATCACCGTGGCATCGTGAAGTGCGGTGCCTTTCAGTTTCAGTTTAGTCTCGACGATCTTCTTGGCGTTGTCCCAGGCGGCGCCGGCGTCGGCCATAAAGATTGCCTGGTAGAGGCCGAAGATCGCGATCGAGATCAGGTAGCCGATAAAGAAGAACGGCTCCACGAAGGCAAAGGCCAGCGTTCCGAAAAAGACGGCCAGGAAGATGTTGAACATCCCTTTCTGGGCGTATTTGGTGCAGATCTCAACCACCTTCTTACTGTCGGCAACGGAAGCCTTCTCCGCACCCTCGAGTCTGATGTTGGCTTTGATGAACTCGACTGCGCGATAGGCCCCGGTCGTCACGGCTTGGGTTGATGCGCCTGTGAACCAGTAGATAATCGCTCCCCCGGTAATCAAGCCCAGGAAAAATGGAGCATGCAGCAGCGAGAGTTTGTCCACATTCGTGGTTAGCCCATTGGTCAGCGCCATAATGATAGAGAAGATCATGGTGGTGGCGCCTACCACTGCTGTTCCGATCAGCACGGGTTTAGCCGTAGCTTTGAACGTATTACCCGCGCCGTCGTTCTCTTCCAGCAAGTCTTTGGCACGATCGAAATTCACATCGATGTTGAAATCTTTCTTGATCTCTGCCTTGACGTTGGGCACCTGTTCGATCAGCGAAAGTTCGTAAACAGACTGTGCGTTATCGGTCACGGGCCCATACGAATCGACCGCGATGGTCACTGGACCCATGCCGAGGAAGCCGAAGGCCACCAGGCCGAATGCGAAGACCGGGGCAGCAATCATCGTAGCGGCGACGGCCAAGCCCATCTGGCTAAACAAGTAGGCAATCGACATCAGAGCGACCATCGAAAGCCCCAGCCAATATCCGGAAAAATTTCCGGCTACAAAACCGGAGAGAATTCCGAGCGAGGCGCCACCCTCCTTTGCTGAAGTGACCACTTCGTTTACATGGCGTGAATCTACGGACGTAAAGACTTTCACGAGTTCGGGAATGAGCGCCCCCGCGAGTGTTCCGCAGGAAATGATCGAAGCCAGTTTCCACCATTGCGAGGGGTCGGGAACCATGTTTGGCACACCGTCACCAAGCCTGGGGATGATGAAATACGAAACAAAGTAGGTGGCGATGATCGACACAATCGAAGTGAGCCAGACCAACGTAGTCAGCGGAGTTTCGAAATTCATTTCGCGGGCGTCACCGTACCGCGCTTTGGCGATCGCGCCATTGATAAAGTAGGCAGCCGCGCTGGAAACCAGCATCATGATGCGCATGACGAAGATCCAGACCAGCAACTGCACCTGAATCGTAGGCTCCTTGACGCCTAGCAGGATGAACGTGATTAGCGCGACGCCCGTGACACCGTAGGTTTCGAATCCATCGGCGGAAGGCCCGACGGAGTCGCCGGCGTTGTCACCCGTGCAATCAGCGATCACGCCCGGATTGCGGGCATCGTCTTCCTTAATCTTGAAGACGATCTTCATCAGGTCCGAACCGATGTCGGCGATCTTGGTGAAGATGCCGCCGGCGATACGGAGCGCCGCCGCGCCGAGCGATTCGCCGATCGCGAATCCGATAAAGCAAGGTCCGGCATAGTCCCCAGGGATAAAGAGAAGAATGAAGAGCATGATCAGCAACTCGACGCTGATCAGCATCATGCCGATGCTCATGCCGGCTTCGAGTGGAATCTGGTAGATGGGATACGGCTTTCCCCTCAGGCCAGCGAACGCGGTCCGCGAGTTTGCGAAGGTGTTGACGCGGATGCCAAACCATGCGACGCCGTAACTGCCGCCAATTCCCACCAGGCTGAACATCAAAATGATCGGCAATGTAACCGCGATTGATTTGCCGGGAACAGGTGCCAGCCATCCGAAGTACAGCGCGATGATCACCGCGATGAACGCCCACAGAATAAGGATGAACTTGCCCTGGGTTACGAGATAGGTTTTGCAGGTTTCGTAAATCAGCTCCGAGATCTCGAGCATGGCCCGATGCACGGGCAGATTCTTGAGCTTGGTATAGATCACCAGGCCGAACAGAAGCCCAAACACGCAAAACAAGATGCCAATCAGGAGCAGTTTGTGGCCGTCGATTCCGCCCAGAAACGTGACCGAGGAAAGATCGGGAAGTTTGAGGCTGGCTTCGCCGCTGGGCGATTCCGAAGGCTGTGCGAGGGCCGTTGAGGTGGCGATAAGAAGAAGGGTGACGATCGAAACCGCTGTATTGCGAATTCGGGGTCCCACGGACGCAAGAGTCGCGATCCAGGTGAGCATAGAGGAAGTCCTCCGGTATGAGAGCGTTACGAGGTCAATACGTGTCTAAACACGGTGTATAGGCGTGTCGCGTCCCCCCACGCCGATAGGTTGGCGCCGGGTGAAGCGCATTGCCGCTGTTCCGAACACGCTTCCACTACAAAACATGAAAATATGGAGTGCCTGAGCTTGGCCGCGTCGGATTTACGTTTTGCGCCAAGTCCAGCCTTGGGAAAGGAGGTACGACCGGTCCCGGACAGGCCACGGCACAAAACGGGCTTTTATAGCATGTTGGGGAGGGCTGGTCAAACCCTCGAAAGAAGAGAAGCGACCGATCGGTCGGCGACTTTCCCAAAGTGGAACCTCATGCTTTGTGCCCATGCTGCGCATGGTGTGGAGACTGAGCGGCGACTGGCATGGGGCGTTGGATGCCGAACGGCACGGCAAGCGCAAGACCTATTTATGTTTAATTCATCAAGTTTACGCTCAGAGTTCATCAGCATTTGTCGAAAACGTTGGCAAGCGCAGGCATCAGGGTCCGAGGAGACAGGACGATTGGGATGCGGCCGTCGGACACGATTATGTCCAAAGCCCTCCCCGTTTGTCCCGAAATGGTGCGCTGCGAGGACGCTGACCAGTGGTGAATCGACGGAGGCATCGGTCCGGGGAAGAAAGCAGCGCCTCCCCGGACGCATCAGTGCCACAAAAACAAATTGGTCAACGCGGCACGGGCAGTCGATGCATTAATGCCGCTGTGATCGCGCAAGAACCGCTTTCGGACCTCGCGATGCTTTGGTATGATCAAGATGCAACAGATCAGGGGGCTTCCTTCACGAAGCCGCCACAATACTCCTCAGTAGCTCAATGGCAGAGCATCCGGCTGTTAACCGGAGGGTTGTAGGTTCGAGTCCTACCTGAGGAGCCATTCT
>CAVQZP010000002.1:0-89231 GCA_963718505.1 uncultured Acidobacteriota bacterium
ATGTTATTCCGGAGTAGCGCGGGCGGTTCATTGTTATTCGAAATCAGCACGTCGAGCGCCCCATCGTTATCAAAGTCGCCGATCGCAAGGCCACGGCTTGCCATTGCTTTATTGAATATCGGGCCGCTATCGGGACTCACGTTCTTGAATCCGCCATTCTCGCGATGGAGCAACAGCGGTGCCTCGCGGTAGGTGACGGTCGGATAGATTTTCTCGATGAGGTCGTCCGGATGCCCATTGGCGATGAACAGGTCGAGGTCGCCATCGTTGTCGTAGTCGAAAAACTTTAGCCCCCATCCGCTCATGAGTTGCGTCACATTCGCGATACCCGTGCGAGCTGCAACGTCATCAAACGTCTCGTCATGCCGGTTGTTGTAGATCGCGTAAAACTCGTGATCCATGTTCGTTACGAACAGGTCGACCCATCCGTCCTGATCGAAATCGGCTGCATCCACACCCATGCCTGAGCGAGCTTTGCCACCTTCGCCATAAGCAACCCCTGACGTAAAACCGACTTCTTCGAAACGCTTACCCTGGCGATTCATGAACAGGAAATTGGCGACCGTGTCGTTCGCGACAAATAAGTCCATCCAGCCGTCGTTGTTGAGGTCGGCGACGACCACGCCCCAGGCCTTGCCCGGGTTGTCGCCGATGCCCATTTCCTGGCTCACGTCAGTGAATGTGCCGTCGCCGTTGTTATGAAAGAGCCAACTGGGTTTTGGGGAATAGACCTTGGGATAGCAGTACTCATTCAGACCTGCGAGTGCAGGAATGTTCGGAGCACCGCAGCGATGATGTTTGGATTTGTCGAAGTCTACGAACCGGCACACAAACAGGTCGAGTCGGCCATCATTGTCGTAATCGAACCAGACGGCACTCGAGGACCATCCCGGCGCCGCGACTCCGGCTTTCTCGGTGACATCAGAAAACGTCCCGTCGCCGTTGTTACGATAAAGGATGCTGCGGCCGTATTGGGTTACGTAAAGATCGGGCAACCCATCTCCATTGTAGTCGCCGACAGCGACACCCATTCCGTAGCCGCCACCTACGACGCCCGCTTTTTCCGTAACGTCCGTGAAGGTGCCATCGCGATTGTTGTGGTAAAGAGCGTTGCGCAGGGGATGAGGAGGAGTGAAGAAATCGCACGCACCGCTGTTCACCAGATAAATATCCATCCAGCCGTCGCCGTCGTAATCCAGAAAAGCACAACCCGCACCGGTGGATTCGGGAAGATATTTTTCAGGGGAACTCCCCGCCGTGTGCACGAATTGAATGCCACTTGCCGAGGCTGGGACCTCAGAGAATGGGTAGGAAGGCTTGTCGAGAGCATGCAGATGGCGCGCGAGCAGACTCGAGCCTATCGTACCGGCCGACAATCGCAGGAAATCCCGGCGGCGCATCCAAGGGGTTCGGCTCACTGGAAGTTAACTCTTCGGGATCGCGAAGCCATGTCGGGAGGGCGGATTACTTGGGGTCCGCATTTCCTCCGGCAGACTTCTGCTGTTCGAGACCCTCGGCAACCCTTCGTTTGACCTGCTCGAGACTCTCGGCGGTTTGCCGTTGCAAAGCGGCCTCGCGGTTAGCATCATCTTTGCGTCCGACACCCTTGTAGGCTTGAGCTAACTGGTAGTGACCAGTTGGGCTATCGGGTGCGAGCTTCTCATATGTCTCCAGCGGAGGGATCGCGTCTTCGAACCGGTTGGACGACACGAGGGCCGTGCCCAGCCCGAGATAAGCTTCGGCAAAACCGGAATCGAGTTTGGTGGCTTGGCGGTAGTGTCGAATCGCCGTGGCGTTATCGTTTGCATCCTTAGCGAGTTCCGCGAGAACATACTCTGCAGCAGCGTTTCTGGGATCAATCTCCAGTTCCTGCTCGAAATTCTTTTTCGCCTGCTCAACCTCGCTCGCAGAAGGTTGCGGCTTCGCTAGCAGAGCCCGCCCGATTCGTGCGTGAATTCCCGGCAGCATCGGGTTGATGTCGAGAATCTTGCGATATTCAACGATGGCCTCGTCCCATTTGCCCTGAAGTTCCAGCGCCTCGGCGTTGAGTTCGTGGACCTGATAGGAGAACGGGGCTTCGTGCATCAGATCCTGGGAGGTCCGCAAAGACAGATCCGAAAACGCGTGTGTGGCAGCGTAGAGTACCTCGGGATCGCGTGGAAACTGGCGGATCAACGCAGACAGAAAATCCAAGGCATCGTACGGAACACTGTGCACCATGGCACAGCGGAGGCCGTTCAGCCCGATCCGCTTTTTGAGTTCTTCGCTGTTTGGCAGCCGCATGGCTTTTTTGAGAAGCGGAAGGGCCTGATCGCAGTTCCCACCTTCAGCGAGGCCGATCGCACGCTCGGTTTCACTTCCCGTCGCAGCGTGCGTCACTTGCTTCTGGCTCTGGGCAAGACTGGGCAAGGAAATGGCGCCGGAAAGAACGAGACTCGCCACCAACACGCGAAGCATCCCAGCCATTGAGCAATTATATGTCGAAATTCTCATCGGCCCGTCGCAACCCGTCCAAGAAAAAATGCAGGCGCTCTGTGGGAAGCGCCTGCATGCTCGAACTCGCCAGCCCTGTTCGTCAGAAGTAGAACTTCAGCGCAAACTGAAGCTGCCGGGCACCCTGCGAGCCAGTGATCTCGCCTAACGCCGGGCTCCCCGTGGCGAATGAACCGGGCGGCGGAGAAGTCGCCGGCCCGCCATTGAACGTCCACACCGGGCGATTGAACGCGTTCAGCGCCTCGGCCCGGAATTCCAGCCGCGTGCCTTCGGTGATCAGGAAGCTCTTGTGCAAACTGATATCGGCGTTCGCATATCCAGGTCCGCGGATGTTTCCCACCCCGCACGTACCAAACGTGTAAGGCGCCGGATCCGTGATGTTGTTGGTCGCAAACCATTGAATGAAGCCGTTCTGACCGCCGCTGGGTGCCACTCTGTGATTTACGATCGCGATCGGACCGTTGCAGTTCGGGCGTCCCGAGAGCGTGAAGGGCTCGATTCCACCCGTGTGCGACGTGTCGCCACCGATCCCCCATCCGCCGAACTCATTCAGCGTCAGGGCATTTCCCGAGTGCAAGGTGACAATTCCACCGATCTCCCAGTTCCCCAACACTGCGTTGAGCGCGGAATTCATGTCATGCCCGAATTGTTTCCCACGACCGAGCGGTAGTTGGTAGGTCACATAGCTCGTGAAAATGTGAGTCTGATCGTAGTAGCAGGGCCCCCATTCTTTGCGAGGATTGTAGATGTTCTCCCATCCAGGTTGCCCGCCCGAACTCTGAGCGTTGCTGCTCCCCCACCCGGTGCCGAAGTAGCCCGGTGAATTGCTGTCGCACTTGGACCACGTGTAGGCGACTTGCCCTTCCAGTCCGGTCCCCATCCGCTTTTGCAGAACGGCCTGTAAAGCATTGTACTTCTGATCCGCGTTCGACATGTTGGTTCCGGCCAGCGTGCCGCAGCAGACGAATGCCCCTGTGGCGCTGACCTTAGCCTGATCGGCGGCGTACAGCGAGCCTGGTGCCCCGCATTGTGCACCTGGTGTTGTAGAGCAAGCTACATTGCCTCCGCCCAGGAACGGTCCTGCCCTCTGGCTGACGATCACCTCGCCAGGTTGCGCAACCGTGCCCTGCGCATTGAGTCCTACACGCTGGGCAATATCCTCAAAATTCAACAGATGTGCGCCGCGTTGGCCGACGTAGCCGACTTGCATGGTGAGTGTATTGCTGAATTGATGCTGCACCGTGAAATTCCACTGGTCCACCATCGCAGGCTTGAAGTTCTGGTCGAAAACACGAATGCGGTTGCCCGCGTAGCAGGCTTGATCGATGGCGGAGCAGGCCGCGGCCGACGTTGAACCAAAGCCATTTTGCAGGCTATTCGGTCCACCCGCCGCTGATTGTTGCAGGAAGCCGAACGGCAGATTCTGCGTAAGTTCTTCGTTGCCTCCGCCGCCCTCCATGAATTGTGAGATACCGAACCCTCCGCGAAACACCGTTTTGCCATTGAAGGCAGCCGGCGACCAAGCGAATCCGACTCGCGGCAGCCAGTCTCCGATTCCCGTGTAGTTGTTGTAGAGCGCCTGGTTCCCGAACTTCGCCGTTCCATCCACGCCGGTTGCGGTGTAAATGGTTCCGGTGTAGAGCCCGAAGTTCACCGTGTGGTTGTTCACGTCATAAAGCGGCGTGTGATCTTCGAACCGAAGGCCCAGGTTCACGGTCAACGCGTTCGTGACGCGCCAGTCGTCCTGCACGTAAGCGCCATAGACGTTCCCGCGAAGCTGGGCAGGATGACCAAGTTCGCCGCCAGTATCTCTTAACGAAGCTGATACCGAAGACGGAATGACGTTCCCCAGATAAAAATCGGCGAGCGCTGATCCTGTTAGGCTGTTAACTGTGAGGTAACCGAGTGCGCCGTTATTGCCGGGATAAATGAAGTCTTGACGCTCGCGTGCATATTGGAACCCGGTCTTGATTTGATGCCGTCCACGGGTCCAAATCAAGTTGTCTTCGGCCTGGGCTTGAGTCGAGTGAAACTCCTGTACTAAATTGCGCAGTCCCAGGTTGGCGTTTGCGGTAGGTCCCGCCCCCGCTATGTCGATCTCAACTAACCCGGGCCCTTGGGCGTTCCCTCCTTGAATTCCAAGCTGCTGGCTGATATCTCCCAACGACGATGTGGGTGTTAGCGACTGGTTAAAAACCACGGCGTTGAAACCAACACGCGCATCATTCAGCAGGTTGGATGTAATCGTGTGCGTCCAGTCGAGCACAGCATTGCGGACAGGTTGATCGCTGCCTTCCGCGCCGGAAGCTCCCCCGGTAAAGTTGTTGCAAAAAATACAACCGGTAAATGTCGGCTGCACCAGGTCCATCTGCGACCAACGTCCGAAAATGTGGTCCTTCTGCGACGGGACAAAATCGACCTTCAAATCGCCCTGATTGTTATTGAAATTGAACCCACTGTTATACGTGTAGTTGTTGTTCTTCAGCGTGTCGATTTGTGGCAGCGGATAATTCTTCGTTTGCCCAAAGAGGTTCTGGGCTACCGGATTGATCGTGAAGCCCGCCGCAGCCAGGTTGTTGTTAGGAATTGGCGCCCCGGGTGTTCCCAAGGTACTGCCGGTGGGATACACCAACTGTGTGGCCCCGGTACCGCCCGTGCACATTCCACTTGTGTTAAAGGCCCCGCCAAAATCCGTACACAACTGTCCAAAATCACCGTTGCGCGCTCGCGACGTAAGCAACTGAGCCGCGGTTGCCCCAGCACTGACCATTCTCTGCCCCTGGTAGTCGGCGAAGAAGAAGAGTTTGTTCTTGATGATCGGCCCACCGAAGGTAGCCCCGAACTGGTTGTAGCGCAGCTCCGGCTTGTTGGCGACTCCCTGGGCATTGAAACCGGGTTGTCCGTTGCTCACGCCTTCCGACCACGATGACGACGCCAAGTTCGCGTTGAGCGCGTCGTTGCGGAAAAACTCGTACACATTTCCGTGAAAACGGTTGGTGCCTGACTTGATGGTCGAGCTTACGATTCCGCCCTGGTAGTTGCCGAATTCGGCCCCGGCGTTCTGCGTAATCAGGTTGAACTCCTGAATCGCGTCGACGCTGGGTGTATACGCGGTCTCGTTGTTCTTGTCTTCGCTGTTCAGGATGCCGTCCAGCAGGATTTCATTGGCCTGCTCCCGGTTGCCGTTAATGTACGGGCGCCCCGAATTCAGCATGGTCTGGGGACTTCTCATGCCGTCCGGGTCCACATTCGTGACTCCCGGTGCCAGTAGCGTCAATTGCAAGTAATTCCGGGAAGCCAGCGGCAGGCTCACGTTGGTGTTGGCGTTGATTAACGTGCTCACCTCGGCGCTCTCGGTTTGCAGGACTGGTGCAGCTCCTGTAACTTCGACTGCCTCCGAGACCGAACCCATCTTCATTTGGGCATCCAGCCGCGCCGTCTGGTTCAGCACCAGAGTGAATGGAGGAAAGTTGGTGACCTGGAAACCCTGGGTGGATACCTGCAGTCGGTAAGTGCCGATCGGGATTCGCGTCAGGTTGTACGCGCCCGAATCGTTCGTCTTCGCGGTCCAGACTGTTCCCCGCTCCGTATCCGTCGCCGTGACTGTTGCGCCGTTAATGGGCGCGCCCGACGGATCGGTCACGGTACCGACGATAGCCGCCGTAACGTCCTGCCCTGTCGCGGGCAAAGTAAAGGAAAGCAGCCCGGCCAGAACGAGAAGACAAGAAGCAAACGACAGTGCTCGTTTCATCACAGAACCTCCCACGCGCTTAAGTTGCAGTGCAGCCCACAGACACCCACATCAAGAATGGACCTATGCTATATAGCACCTTGAAAACTACGTCAAGGAAAAAATGACAACTTTCGTAAAGTCTCCACTGCAACCCGGCAAAACTGCGCTGCATAGCACTTGAACTTGGTACACGCGCGGCGGACCCCTATCCCACAACAGGTGCATAGAAAAATGAGAAACGGAATTTGCCTATGTTTTCTGGTATTGCCCGGTTTTTTCCCTGGTTTTACCGATCGCTCCCAAAACGGCTTTTCGAGGCGCCGGGAGAGCCAAGTGGGGCGGAATCAGTACCATAGCAGTTAGCCGCTATATAGCAATTGCATCCGGAGAGCGTTTTCCCGAAAACTATCCCTTTACGGAACCAGCACAAGTCTGCTATATAGCAGCCATCGGTTTACTTTCGAGCTTCGAGATCACAGCGGCTTTACGGGTTGGGTGTTAGATTGATTATGCGAACGAGCAGAGTCATGCGACCAGGCCGAAACGGCACGCCCGCATATAAAAAAATTCAGAACGTCATCCGCAAACGGATCGAAGGCGGACACCTGAAGATCGGGGCTGCCGTCGACTCGGAACGTGAACTCGCCAGAATTCATGGCGTCAGCCTCATGACGGCGCGCCACGCGCTGGCGGGCCTCGAGCGCGAAGGTGTCGTTGAACGGCGCCGCGGTTCGGGCACATTCGTCGCGCCCCCGAAGATTCACTTCAACAAGTTGATGAGTTATACCGAGCACATGGCCAGCCGTGGGCTGGCTGCCCGGTCGCGCGTTCTATCCGCAAAAATCATCGACCAGCAACTTGAAATCGCAGCCCGGCTGGGCCGCCCTGCAACCAGTCATCTCGTCCGCCTCGACCGCCTGCGTCTCACCGGCGAAGATCCGTTCGCGCTGGAAACTGTTTATCTGCCGGCTCCCGAGTTCTCTGGATTGATCGCCGCCTCGCTCGCCCAGAATTCTTTGTTTTCTACCCTGCAGCACGACTACGGCGTCGAGCTCGCCTACGCCGACGAAGAGGTTGACGCGACTGCCGCCGATGCGCACAACGCCGATTTGCTGTGCGTCCAGCGCGGCGCAGCTTTGCTTCGCATCCGCCAGGTGATTTATTCAACAAAGGGGGAAGCCGTGATTTACGGCGTCGGCTTCTACCGCTCGGAACGTCATACCCTGTTTATTCGAAGATTCCGCTGACATTTGCTCGCATTGCGAGACCAACAAGAAACCCCACGTTTGCCGCGTGGTTTTTTGCTCTCATCCAGGCTGCGATTGGCTCCGCTAGCGCGCGGCGGCGGTCTCCTTCGGGTTTTCCACCGCATTCAGGAACGCCTTTGCCTACGCGTTAGGAATCGGCATGCCGCCCTGAAGAATTTCCTTGAATGAGGCATCTTTCTTGTACCACTCCCGTGTTGCCTTCTGATCCTGCTGCAATTCGGCTCCATTCAGCGACGCACCGATGAACGCGCCCTTGCTGCTGGAATAGGTTAGGATGCCCGCCTTCCAACCGCCTTCCACGGAAGCACATACACCGTACGTGCGAGCGTTCGCCCGTGTCTGGCCTGCTTACCTCCTCCCCAGCGCACTCCATAGCACTCCCAGCGAGTGCAGCGATAGCCGATCCCACTCCGTCAGTCGGGAAGCATCTGTCACGATTGCGAATGCGTAGTTCGTCAGGGGATTCACTGCGGCACACCATCTCTCGTGCTGATTGACCATGCCGTCACAATATTCGCAAGCTTCACATGCGTTGTATCGATTTCCGCGGAGCGAACTCGCTTGATCACTTTGTGCCATGGAGGGATACCTCGCTTCTTCTGCCGTTTCGACAACAAGGCAGAGGATATTCACCGTTCACGTGATTCAGATGCGCTGTTCTGGAAACGATGGGTGGGTAAAACCCCTAGACGCGGGACTTCATGATCTGAGCGAGGATCGGGCAAAAAATGTAGCCGAGAATGTGCAGGAAGGTCTATCTGTTGGATTTTTGTTAGGTTGCGCCGGTAGATTCAGCGAAGATCCAGATGCATGTCTTTGTGGTGCCCGTGGAAGCTGATCTGGAGCGTTCGCGTCTGTCCTTGTCCCAGCTCAATCGCGACCGTTTTTAGTTCGTCGTATGCGGCGGCGCTTGACTGCACGTGTACACCCAACTGGTGTTCACCGGTGGTCAGGTGGATCGTTCCTGAGTCGCGACCCTCGACTGTTCGAAACAGGCCAAGACGCTTTTTTGCGTCGCCCTTCAAGGCGTGAGAATAGACGATGCGCGAGTCGCTAAGAACCGATACGGTTCCGTCTTCAAAGGGAAAGTCGATTCCGATCAACAACGTCGAACCGACCGCGTGCGGTGCCGGTTTTGGCTTTGCCGCCGTCGCATGCGCACTACTGGTCCGCGCTGTACTGATTGCTTCGGTGGATGGCGCCGCCATAGTCTCTCCGCTTGGCGCGCGAAAAGCCACGGCGTTATTTCGTGGAGCCTGCACGGGACTGTAGGTCTCGCGATGCCACGAGAGTGCAAACATCATGGTACCGAGCGCGATCACGACCACCGCGGCCAGTCGCTTCCGCGCGGGAAGCCGCCGCATCGTGCGCAGGTAGCTGAGGGCGTTTCGCCAAGTAACACCGCTCCACTCCGCCGCTTGCCGGAAGAAACGTCGCATCGCTTCAGAACGCGCACTGCTCGATCGACTTCCGGTGGTTTTCGCTCTTACGGCTGTCCGCTCCCTGACACCGTTATTCGATACGCGCTCTCTCAGTTCCCGTACGTCGAGCGCGAATTCAAGACCCCTCTGGTATCTCTCCGCCGGATCCTTGGCCATCGCGCGCAGAATGATCGCATCTACTCCGTGCGGAATATCCGGATCCATTGCACTGGGGGGCAGCGGATCGTGATTCGCAAGTTTGAAGCACACCGTTGTCACGCTGTTTCCCTGAAACGGGCGGTACCCGGACACCATGTTGTATAGAATCACGCCCAGCGAGAACAAATCCGAACGCCCGTCCAGCGGCTCGCCATTCAACTGTTCCGGCGACATGTAAGCGGGCGTACCCAGCACGTGTCCCGGCAACGTGAGATGGGCAAGATTCAGCTTGGCGATCCCGAAGTCCGTGATCTTCGCTTGCCCGTTGGAGTTCACCAGGATGTTAGCTGGCTTGATGTCGCGGTGAACGACGCCTTGGCCGTGCGCGCAATCCAGAGCTTCTGCCAGTTGTTCGGTCAGCTGTAGCGCTGTCTCGAGTGGAAGCTTACCGCCCTTTTCCGAGAGCAATGCGTTCAGAGACGGCCCGTCGACATACTCCATCACGATGTATGGTGTGCGGCTCTCCGGCTCCTCGCCGACATCGAAAACCGTAACAATCCCGGGATGGACCAGCCGGCCTACCGCCTGCGCCTCTTGAAAAAAACGTTCCCGATATTCGAGGGCTTCTTCCGGATTTGCACCGACCAGCGAGATGGTCTTTACAGCAACAAATCGATCGATCCGCGGATCGCGCGCCTTGTACACGACACCCATGGCGCCCCGCCCCAACTCAGCGACGAGCTCATAGCGTCCCAGACACTTTCCCCAGCGCGCTTCCACGTACCGATACTCCGGTTGAGTCGATATTTAGGGTCAAAGCTTTGGGGGAGGGGGATGATTTGTTGTCAACGATGTTAATGCGGAATTGAATTTAAGCTCGCAGAATCCTGAAGAACACGACATTACGCTGGTAACCAAAAGGTACCCTAAGCGCCTGAAAATGTAAGGGTTCTACAGGGTTTCCTGTATTCGAACCCCCGGATTTGTTAGAATTTTCGTGCAATGCTCGTCGGCAACGTCCCTTCGCCCGTCGCCCGCGCACTTCTGACAAAAATTTACAGTTCCCGAAACTTCCCTTCCAGGCCCGTGTTCGGCATGAGCAGACCCTGTCAGTCCCGTAGTTCGGGTGGGAGCAATGCGAGACCGCGCCACCCAGGACGGGGCTGATCAAACCAAGGAGTATTCGATGTCCTCCCGTCTGTGCCTTGCGCTACTGGCCGTTCTGTTCCTTCCCGGATGTAACAATACCCTCAACCCATTCTGCGGAAGTGCCAGGCCGGCTCCCGTGATTGGTTCGCTCTCGCCCAGCACGATCACCTTTGCTCAAGTGGAGCAAGGGACAGCCACGCTCACCGTCAACGGAAGCAGCTTCGTCTCGTCCTCGGAGATCGTAATCAACGGAAAGGCGCTGGCGGCGAACGTCGTGAATAGCGATCAACTGAAAATCATACTGACCAGCAGCTTGATCACGGGCCCGGGGTCCGTGAATATTAATGTCCTTACGCCCAGCGGAAATACAGGCGATCTCGGCTGCACGAGCGGGGGGAAAAGCAGTCTGCTTGTGCTGACGGTCAACTGAGGCATGAATGGCGGGTCAACTCGGGCATTGCTGCGAGTCCGTTCGCGAAAGTGTGACGCGTTTCAACGGAACTGCCCGCCTTATTGCGATTTGTTAGGTCCAGCGGGGAACTTCCGGTCGAGGTCAAGATTCAGTTCCAGCACGTTCACGCGTGGCTCTCCCAGCACGCCGAGTTGGCGATCCTCAGTATGTGTCGCGACCAGTTGCCGCAGCTGCTCTTCGGACACTCCGCGTGCTTTCGCTACCCGCGGAAACTGAAACGCTGCCGATGCCGGACTGATTTCTGGATCCAGCCCCGAAGCCGATGCTGTCACCAGATCAATGGGGACGGGCGTACCGGGGTTCTCTTGCTGCGCCGTCGCCACGTCGCCCTTCACGCGGTCGATCAGCTTCTGGTTCGTCGGGCCAAGTTGCGAGCCGTTTGTATTCAGGGGATCGTAGCCGTTTCCTGCACTTGACAAGCGAGAGTGAAAGTGGCCGGCCGACGTGAACGCCTGCCCGATAATGCGGGACCCGATCACCTTCCCATTCGCCTCAATCAGCTGTCCGTTCGCTTTCTTCGGGAACAGCACTTGCGCAATTCCAGTCACGAGCAGGGGATAGATAATCCCGAGCAGGATCGTCGTCACCACCGTCATGAGCAGCGAAATCACCAGATTCTTCTTCATGGCTTTACTCTCCCTAGGCCAACCCGACCCGCGTGATCAGCATGTCGATGAGCTTGATGCCCACAAACGGGATCACAATGCCGCCCACGCCATAGATCAACAGGTTGTTGCGCAGCAACGCGGCCGCGCCCATCGGCCGGTACTTCACTCCGCGCAGCGCCAGCGGAATCAGGGCGATGATGATCACCGCATTGAAAATTACGGCGGAGAGCACCGCCGACTCCGGCGTCTTCAGCCGCATGATATTCAGCGCATTCAGCACCGGGAACGTTCCGGCGAACATCGCCGGAATGATGGCGAAGTATTTAGCCACGTCGTTCGCGATGGAGAACGTCGTCAGCGAACCGCGCGTCATCAGCAGCTGTTTTCCGATCTCCACGATCTCAATCAACTTCGTGGGATTCGAATCCAGATCCACCATGTTCCCGGCTTCCTTCGCTGCTTGCGTGCCGGTGTTCATCGCGACGCCCACGTCGGCCTGGGCCAGAGCGGGCGCGTCGTTAGTCCCATCCCCGGTCATGGCGACGAGCTTCCCGTCCGCCTGCTCCTTCTTGATCAGGTCCATTTTGTCTTTGGGAGTCGCTTGCGCCAGGAAGTCGTCCACGCCCGCCTCCCGCGCAATCGCCGCAGCCGTGAGCGGGTTGTCCCCCGTGATCATCACGGTCTTGATGCCCATCGCTCGCAACTGATCGAAGCGCTCGCGCATCCCGCCCTTCACCACATCCTTCAGCTCAATAACACCCAGCGCACCACGCGTCTTCTCCGCAACCACCAGCGGCGTGCCGCCGGATCGGGCAATCTGTTCCACCGTGCTCTTTACCGGCGCAGGCACTTCGTGTCCGTGCTGCGTCAGGTAGTTCTGCACAGCTTCCGCCGCGCCCTTGCGGATCTCGAATCCGTTCAGATCAATGCCCGACATGCGTGTTTGCGCCGTGAATTCGACGAAACGCGCTTCGTGCGACGACAACTCCCGTCCGCGCAACCCGTACTTCTCCTTCGCCAGCACCACAATCGAGCGACCCTCGGGAGTTTCGTCCGCCAGCGACGATAACTGCGCTGCGTCTGCAAGTTCTTTTTCGCTCACGCTGGGCGCCGGAATGAATTGCGCCGCCTGCCGGTTGCCGAGAGTGATCGTGCCCGTCTTGTCGAGCAGCAATGTGTTCACATCGCCCGCAGCTTCCACCGCGCGTCCCGACATTGCCAGCACGTTGTGCTGCACCAACCGGTCCATCCCAGCAATCCCGATCGCTGATAGCAGTCCGCCAATCGTCGTCGGAATCAGGCAGACCAGCAAAGATACGAGCACGAAAACAGTCTGCGGCGACCCCGAATAAATCGCGAACGGCTGCAACGTCACCACTGCCAGCAGAAAGACGATCGTCAATCCGGCCAGCAGAATGTTCAGCGCAATCTCGTTCGGCGTCTTCTGACGTTCCGCGCCTTCGACCAGGGCTATCATTCTGTCGAGGAACGTCTCCCCCGGGTTCGAGGTGATCTTCACCTTGATCCGGTCTGACAGAACGCGCGTGCCGCCGGTCACCGCTGAACGGTCTCCACCCGCCTCCCGAATCACCGGCGCGGACTCCCCCGTGATGGCCGACTCGTCCACTGACGCGACGCCTTCAATGATCTCGCCGTCGGATGGAATCATCTCGCCCGCCGTCACGAACACCAGGTCCCCGGCTCGAAGCTTGGCGCTCGGAATCTTTTCCACCTGCCCGTCGCTCCCCGTGAGGCGATTCGCCATCGTCTCGGAACGCGCCTTGCGCAGCGTGTCGGCCTGCGCCTTGCCTCGGCCCTCGGCCATCGCCTCGGCAAAATTCGCAAACAGCACCGTGAACCACAGCCACAGCGTAATCTGCAGATTGAACTTAAAGTCCGTGCCGCCCTTGAACAACAGAGCGCTCGTGATCACACTGCCGATTTCCACCACGAACATGACGGGATTCCCCATCATCTTGCGCGGGTTGAGCTTGAGGATGGAGTCCAGAATCGCCCGCCGGACAATCTTCCATTCCCATAGCGCTCTTTTTTTCTTTGCCATCGAGATCCTCAGAAAGTCCTGCCCGCGGCCATGAGCAGGTGTTCCAGCAACGGTCCCAAGCTCAATGCCGGAAAGAACGTAAGTGCGCCCACGATCAGGATCACGCCAATCAAAAGAATCGTGAAAAGCGGCGTGGTTACTGGAAAGGTCCCGAGCGACGGCGGCACATATTTCTTCTGCGCCAGATTGCCCGCAATCGCGAGCATCGGAATGATCATGAAGAACCGGCCCATCAGCATCGCGATCGCAATCGTGGTGTCGTACCAGGGCGTATTTACTGTCAGCCCCGCAAAGGCCGAGCCATTGTTCCCCGCACCGGACGTGAACGCGTACAGGATCTGGCTCAGTCCGTGCGGTCCGGGATTCGAAATGCTCGACGCGCCAAACGGCTTGACCATCGAGATCGCCGAAAAGCTCAGGATCACCAGCGGAAACACCAGCACCACCAGCATCGCCATCTTCACGTCATAAGACTCGATCTTCTTGCCGAGATATTCCGGAGTCCGCCCCACCATCAGGCCCGCGATAAATACCGCCAGCACGACATAAATCAGCATGCCGTACATCCCGGACCCAACCCCACCAAAGATGATCTCGCTCAGCATGATGTTGACCAGCGGTACCATGCCGCCGAGCGGTGTGTAGGAATCGTGCCAGCCGTTGATCGCGCCGCAACTGGCGTCCGTTGTGACCGTCGCGAACAATGCGCTGTTGGCGATTCCGAAGCGGACTTCCTTCCCTTCCATGTTCCCGCCAGACTGCATCGTTGTCGCGCGCTGGTCCACACCTGCCAGCAGCGGATTGCCACGCGCCTCGGCCGAGTACGCCACCACGACGCCCGCGAACCACAGAATCGTCATCGCCGCCCACACCGCCCATCCGTGGCGTTGCGAGCCCGTCATTCTTCCCAAGGTGTATGTCAGTCCGCTGCCAATCGCAAAGATCAAGACCATCTCGATCAGGTTCGTAAGCGGCGTCGGATTTTCGAACGGGTGTGAGCTGTTCGCATTGAAAAAGCCGCCGCCGTTGGTCCCGAATTCCTTGATGATTTCCTGCGAAGCAACCGGACCCTGTGCGATGATCTGATCCGTCACCGTATCCATGACCGCCTTGCCCTGGCTGTCAACTACAGGCTTGCCGTCAGCACCGACCTTCTGCACTTGCATCGGCTCAACCAGCTTCGCGGTGTCGTAAGGCCGCAGGTTCTGGACGACGCCTTGCGAGACCAACACCAACGCACCCACTACGCAGAACGGCAGTAGTACCCAAAGCGAGCTGCGCACCAAGTCGACCCAGAAGTTTCCGATCGTCTGCATCTGGCGGCGCGCAATGCCGCGAATGAACGCAATCGCGAGCGAGATTCCCACTGCCGCCGACGTGAAATTGTGATAGGCGAGCCCGGCCATTTGCGTGAAATAGCTCATCGTGTTCTCGCCGGAGTAGGCTTGCCAGTTCGTGTTCGTCGTGAAGGAAGCGGCTGTATTGAACGCCACGTGCGTCGGTGTCACCGCTGCAAATTTCTGGGGATTGAAAGGCAGATACCCTTGCAGCCGCTCCATCAGGTACAAAACCACCATCGAGACCAGGCTGAACAGAAGCATCGAGATCGCATACTCGGTCCAGCGCATTTCGTGGTTTTCATCGACGGTCGTCAGCCGGTAGACGAGCCGCTCAATCGGCCGTAACACCGGATCGAGGAACGTTTTCTCGCGGTTGAACACCCGCGTCATAAAGACGCCCAAAGGCTTGGTCACCAGAAGGACCAGGGCGATGAAAAGAAATATCTGGAACCATCCGTTCAGCGTCATGTCAGAACTTCTCCGGACGCAGCAGTGCGTAAAACAGATAGACCATTGTCAGCACACTGACGATCAACATGACGGCCGCTTCCACACTCATATCAGTCCCTCCTACTTCACTCGCTCACAGAAGTGAACGTAAGCGATCGACATTGCGAAGAAAGCAACCGAGACGGCGATCCAAAGAACATCTTGCATCATTTCATCTCCCAGAAACTCATTCTGCCCGACCAACATTTTCCGGCCTGCAGAACACAACCGTACGGCGGCCATCGACACCTTTCGACCTTGAATGGGGCACGATCATCTGCCTATTTCGATTGAGCTTCCATCGCGCGCTCCCGTATGCGTCTTCAGCATGGAGGACGTCATGTCTCGAGAAGACACGGGGCACCTGGCAGGCATTCTGCGGGCGCGAACGAAAATCGTTCCTTTCAACTGTTCCATCCACCGGCCGCCCGTAGCGCTAGGTAATTGAGCCGGCGTTCCCTGGCAACCTGAACCACCTATTGGAAACAATGATTCGTAAAGATTTTCTAAAGAGTGCGTAAACATTCCATAAATTTGCTGCCTGCAGAACCCGACATCACCGTGCCGTCGATGGACTGCAATCGAAACGGTACGCTACCCACGGCTCCGTGCGCAGATATTGCCTGCCCGGGCCGGCAATCGCATTCAATTTGCCGCGCAGCGAATGCAGCGCTCTCCAAAGTTCCGTTCGCCTCACCCCTTGATCGCCCCACCCGCTCGCCAGCACGGTTCGCGGCGTGATCAGGCTGCGCGGATGCCCTGCCAGAAAAACCAGCAAATCAAACTCATCCGGAGTCAGAACCAGTTCCTGTCCGAGCAGGCTTGCAGTTCTGCGGTCCAGGTTAATGCTGAAGTCCCCCGACCGGATCATGCTCAGCGAATCGCGGACCTCGGCTGGGCTCGCTTCCCTGCCTGCGCGAACCACCCCAAGCGCATTCTTCAGGCTTGTCCAGATCTTACCCATAACTCTTCGCCGTCCTGTCTCCGCCTGCCCGTTTCGGTCAGCAACCCCACTCTGCCTCTCCGGGCTTGGCAAAATACCGGCGTGCATCCTCCTGTGATTTCGAACTCTCGGCAACTTCCAGCAGCGCCAACCGCGCAGCCGCTACGATCCGGCTCTTCTCTTCTCGCGGCAGGTTTTCCCACGACTCCTGGCTCCCCATACGCGGAAATCCAAAGTCCGGTCCCAGTGCCTGGTGATAATGGTGGAAGAGTTCCGCCAGCTTCTCCGCCGATACTTCTTCAATCGACATCAACGTGTCCTTTCGGGCTTTTCGCCCATCTGCAAACCATTTCGCCCCAACCTACGCCGCGTGCGGTATAGAATCGCTCGCTGCCGGTTCCTCGTAGATGGCTATTTCTTCGTACTCGGACTCTGGCTCTAACCGCACCAGGTAAGAGATCCAATGCCTCCGAGACTCTTTCCAAAGTGCAAAAAGAAATCGCAGATAAAACGCGACCGATCCGAAGCAGACCGCCGATATGGCTGCCATCAAAATCATCTGCTGACCCTCTCACTTCTTCATCGGACTTCCTTCTTGCACAATTGATTGGATATCAATGCCCATAAATCTCGAATAAAAGGTGCATAAATTGTTCGTAAAGGTCGGGACTGCCTGGAAGGTTAGGACTTAGGTTTTGCGAATGGTGACGGCAGAGGATGGAATCCTATTTGGAAGGTTCGTCGCCGGGCTCGAAGCGATACCCAACCCAGGGCTCGGTCACGATATACTTCGTCTGCCCGTCTTCGGTCTCAAGTTTCTTGCGTAGATGGCCGACAAACACTCGCAAATATTCTGGCTGCTCCAGGCTGTTATCTCCCCAGATCGCCGAAAGCAACGCCCGATGCGTCACCACTTTTCCCGGATGGTGCGCCAGGTACACCAGCAGATCGAACTCCTTCGGCGTGAGGTGGACGCTGCGCCCCTTCACTTCCACGCTTCGTGCTTCGACATCGATATGGAAATCTCCGACATCGATCACCTTCGCATCCGGTTCCTGTTTCACCGCCGCGCGTCGCAGCGCCGCACGAACCCGAGCCAGGAGTTCCTTCGTGCTGAATGGCTTGGTGACGTAATCATCGGCGCCCGCGTCGAGCGCCTCCACCTTCGTCCGCTCTTCCCCGCGAACCGACAGCACGATGATCGGAATCTGCGACTGCGCCCGAACCTGCCGGCACAGATCCAGCCCGTCCATATTCGGCATGCGCAGATCGGTGATCAGCAGATCCGGCGGCCACGACTTCATCATCTGTAACGCCTCAAATCCATCCGACGCCGCGCGCGTCCCGTATCCCTGGCTCAATAACGTAGTCTTCAGAACCCGCGTGATTTGCGGTTCGTCATCGACCACCAGGATGTTTCCCTTGCTACCAGGTACTGTCATGGATCTCGCTACTTCACTTCCTGCGTCACGATATGAACGTCCACTTGCGGCGCATCCCGCAGAAACTTGTGGATCACAGAAAGGTACAGGTATCGCCGCCATCCGACCTGTGCCGAGCGTCCGAACACCACCTGCGTGATGTGCTTCTCTCGCACCATCTTCGCCACCTCTTCCGCGACGCTCTTCCCCTTTAGACGCACAATCTTCGCCCCGAGATTCTCCGCGAACTGAAGGTTCTGGCGCAAGGACCGCTGGTCCTCCGGACTATCGTCCGCGCCGATATCCACATACACGACGTAAAGTTCACCATCAATTCGCTGCGCCATGCGCGCTGCCCGCGCAATCAGATACTGCGCCGCCGGACTGGAACTCACTCCTACCGCGATCCTCTCGCGAACCCCCGGGCTCTTCGCTCCCTCCTCCTTCTCCAGGAACGACTCCAGGCTGCGATCGACCGCGCGCGCCACCTGTTGCAGCGCAAGTTCGCGCAACGCCAGCAGGTTACCGGGCCGAAAGAAGTGTCCGAGAGCGCGCTCGGCCCTCTCCAGCGGATAGATATCCCCGCGCCGCATGCGCGTCTGCAACGCCTCCGGAGTCAGATCCACCAGCATGATCTCCGTCACGCGCTGCATCACCCAATCCGGTACGGTTTCGCGGACCTGCACCCCGGTCATATTGCGGACGATCGGCACCAGGCTCTCGATATGCTGCACGTTCATCGTCGACAGCACGTCGATGTTCGCATCCACCAGTTCGATGACATCCTCATACCGCTTCGCGTGCTTGCTGCCCTCGATATTGGTGTGGGCCAGTTCATCAACCAGCACCACCGCTGGCTTGCGCGCGATGATAGCGTCGACATCCATCTCCTCGAACGCTGCTCCCTTGTACTCCATAGTCCGCCGTGGCACTGTCTCCAGCCGTGACGCGAGTTCGTGGATGCCCTTGCGCCCATGCGTTTCCACCAGCCCGATCACCACGTCTTCGCCGCGACTCTTGCGGCGTATCCCTTCGCTTAGCATGTTGTAGGTCTTGCCCACGCCCGGGGCGTAGCCTAAAAAGAGCTTGAAAATCCCTTGCTTCTTCTGTGGACTGGCTTCTTCCAGCCACTGCTCGGGGGTTTTCGCCATTTTCGTTGTGCGCTCCTTGGCGACGGCTAAAACGTCGAATCAGCTAGAATCTGGCACGTGAACAGAACGATCGGCAACCAGATCGTACGCTTCGTATTCGCAGCGTCGTTAGTCTGCGTAATCACCGCCGTGTACTTTCGCTGGCTGCACGTCAACCCCACGACGGTAGGTTTTACCTTTCTGCTCGCCATCCTTATCGTCTCTGCGCTCTGGGGTTTGCGCTACGCCATCTTTCTCGCGATTCTTTCCACCCTCGCTTACAACTACTTTTTTCTGCCGCCGATTCTGCGCTTCACCATCGCCGACCCGCAGAACTGGGTCGCCCTGTTCGCGTTTCTGTTCACCGCCATCGTCGCCAGTCAACTCTCCGAACGCGCCCGGCGGGAGGCCCTTGAATCCAATCGACGCCGCCGTGAGGTCGAACGCCTCTACGAATTCAGCCAGCAACTACTTGTAAGTGACAATATCTTCGGGCTTCTCAACGCCATACCAAGATACATCGTTGACACTTTCGGTGTGACCAACGCGGCCATGTTTCTTGACCACAAGCAGGAAACGTACTATCTCGACCCGGCCAGCCAGTCACTCTTGCCCGCGGAACAGTTGAAGGCCATCTGCGGACGCGGCGAACCCGTCCTCGACCGCGAGCACGGCATTTGCTTCATGCCACTGCGCATGGGCGTGCGTCCCGTGGGCGCCATCGGGCTGGCGGGCTGCGGCCTTTCCCGCGAGACCCTCGAAGCCATCGGCAGTCTGACCGCAACGGCGATCGAGCGCGCCAGCACGGCCGAGAAACTCACCAAGACCGAAGCTGCCCGCGAGAGTGACCGCCTTCGTTCCGTGTTACTGGATTCTGTCACCCATGAATTCCGAACGCCTCTTACCGCCATCAAAGCCTCGGCAGAAACGCTCCTTTCCGACGCGGCGCTTGATAAGGCACAGCGGAAAGATTTGCTCGACGTGATCAACGAAGAAAGCGACCGCCTGAATCGGCTCGTCGGCGAGGCCGCAGAAGTCGCTCAACTGGATTCCCAACAGCTCGAGCTCAACTTCCAGCCCCATCAGATTCGTGAGGCCATCGATGCCGCGACCGCGCAGGTGCACACCGCACTCCAAAACCATCCGCTGGAGGTGGATGTGCCTGCCAGCCTCCCCGCCGTGCGCATTGATCTGGCTCGCATCACTGAGGTGCTGGTGCATCTGCTCGACAATGCCGCCAAATATTCTCCACCCGACACGCCCATCCGCATCACCGTCGAAGCGCGCCACCGCGAACTCGTCACCAGCGTCGCGGACCACGGTCCCGGCATCGACGATGTTGACCAGGAAATGATCTTTGAAAAATTCTACCGTGGACGAAATCTTCGAACCACAATCCACGGCACAGGCATGGGACTAGCCATCGCCAGAGCAATCATCGAATTGCACGGCGGAAAAATCAGTGTCGTCAGCCAGGTCGGCCGAGGCTCAGTCTTTCACTTCTCTCTTCCCACCATCTGAATGGCAAGCGCCCGGCTTAAGAAGCGCTGTTTGCCGTCTCAATGGTGGGATCGCTTTTTCTTTGCGTCCTTTGCGGCTTTTCTTTGCGTGCTTTGCGGTTAAAAGCTTGTCCTCGGGATCACAAACAACCATCCACGCAAAATACGAAAGCCCGGAAGTCTTGCCTCCGGGCCTCCGACCGAAAAACCGCCTCTCCTACGACGCCGCAGCTATCTGCGGCCTGCTCTGATCCGCGCGGAAGCGCAGAAGCGCCGCGATGTTCCCGACCCTGTCGAACTCCGGATGATTCTTCACGTAGAACAGCTCGATGTCCCTGCGGATCGCCATCGGAATCATCGCATCGCACACGTCCGCCAACTCGCGCGTCGCTTTCCCGCACAGCGGGCAGTACGGAACCATGTGCGAATCGATGCGCCCGCAGCCCGTGCACTCCACCGCCCGGGCCATGTAGTTGTCGCCCAGGAACAGCGTCTGCACTTCCCCCAATTCAATCGAGCGCAACACGCGCCGCAATCCGGTTACGCCGCGCGCATTGCCTTTCGCTTGGCCCAACGCCTCGCGCAGGAATTCATCCCGGCGCTGCGCCAACGCCCTTTCCAGCGCACGATTCGCATTTTCCCGGATCTCCTCGCAGGTCAGCGATGCCACATCGGCCGGAAAATGTCCCAGCAGCCGCTGCTTCACATACGGATGCAGATTCGACTCGAACTCCGACCAGTTCGTGTCGTGGCAGCCGATCACCAGCTTTTCCCAAACGCCCCGTTCCAACTCGTCCTTCAAGCGATCGGCCACCTGCTTGTAATGCAGCTTGGCTTCGTTGGCGACCCGGCGTTCTGTGTGCCCGGCATCGTATCCGGCATAACCGTCGCTGCGCCCGCGCGGAAGGTTGCGGAACAGGCCGCCTCGCTCCTTCAGCTCATCCAGGCGCAGGTCGAAGAACCGTCCCCGCTGGCGATCGACCAGGGTCACGCATACGTTCGGCTGCGCTCCCAGTAACACGGCCAGCGGCTTCAGATGAAAACGTCGGTTCACGAATAACTGCGTGCCCGGCAGTTGCGGCGGCAGATCAAACTCTCGCCAGATCTTGTTCGGCCCGGCGGCAAAGATCGCCTTGGCCTTGGCGGGACTTCCATGCAGATTGTTGGCAATCTCCAGGATGCGCTCCAGGTCCTCGCGTGCGCAGCCATTCTTGCCGTGTTGCTCCGCCTCCCGCAGCGCCTGGCGGACAAGGTCCTTGGCGAGAATTGTTTCTTCCTTGTGCGACCTGTTCTGCGGGGTTCGGGGTTGAAAGTAAAAGCTCAGGGCACAACCGTCTCCGTTGGACTGGAATGCGGCCAGCTCTCGGATGTCCTCGCGGGTGATCATCACGATTTCTCCTGCGTGCTGAGAAGTGAAATTACGCCGTATTGGATCGCGGATGGTTCAGCCTGTCGCGGTCTTTGCGAAGGCTGGGTACAGCTACTTGCCTCGACGGAGTGGCGAACAGTGGAGACTTTCGCAGGTGCTCGCAGGCCACGCGCACCGAGGCCCGAACGTCGTCGGGCTTGCGGTCCGTGATGGCAGCGATTTCGTCGTCGGTGAACCCTTCCACCGCCTGCAGAATGAAAGCCTCCCGGGCAGATCGTTCGGTGCCGTGCAGTGCGGCTTCCACCAGGCGAAGCATTTCATCGGAGGAGGCAATCTGTTCCGGCGTCGAGACGCGCGTGTCGGCAATCACGGTGGCGCCGAGGATGGCCTCGTCCGGTTGGTGGAACTGTAGTTCGGCTTCGTCACTGCCCCTCACGTTGCGTTTGCGGGCGGAATCTTCCAGGTGCACACTGCCATTATGTTCATGTGCGCTGGCGGCCATCTGGTCGATGGCGCGCATGGCCAACCGGTAGAGCCAAGGCTCAAGCGCGAGTCGCTCGGGCTTGTCGCCGCCATCCCCCAGCGCCCAGGCGATGGCTTCGTCAATCACTTCTTCCTTACTGATCGACTCCACGTCGATCTGCTCCGAGGTCTCGCGGAAATAGAGTTCGCGTTCGACAAAGCGCTCGAAACGAGCAAGGTTTACGTTGACGTAACCGCGAATGTCCTCGCCGGAAACCATCGGGGGCTGCACCGAAGCCAGGGTGTCCTCGAAGGCCACTTGCCGCGTGGGCCGGGTTTCTTTGCCTCGCCGCCAGCGTGGAAACTTGTGCACGGACCGGAGCAGGTCTTTATGACGGATGACCTGCTGCAGAATGTCATCAAAGGCTGCCTTCAGAGCTGAAGACGGCACCGGGGCTTTCTTCTGGGCCGCCATCTGGCCCGACGGCAAGCGCAGGTTCAGAGAGACGACAATCCCCTCGCGAGGCGAATTTTCCTCGATCAGAGCCTTGAGGTGAACGAGTTCGGGACGGAAAGCTTGCAAACGCTTACGCAGCTTTTCCACCTGCTGGTGCACTTCTTTTTCAATGTCAGGAGTTTTGCGGACTTTGTATCCGATATGAACGTTCATGAGAGCCTCGGAAACCGGGAGCAGACCCGTTGAAGCTTTCAGTTCTCTCTTACAAGTCGGATTCTACACCCGCTCGCACCTTGGCAAGCACTGTTTTGCATAAATTTACCGCCCGCCAGGGTGCCGTAATTTGTGACGTATGTACTTGCCAAGCAACCGACTTCGGAAAACGCTCCGTTGCGGTATTGGGCGAACACCTTAACTGGGGAGTTCGATGATCGAAATCCGAAAAATTCCTGATTGGCGTGAGCCGTTTTTCCCGCTCCGGTGTCTAACCTTTTCATCTAAACGGTTCCATGGAGGCCCCGCATGCGTCGTATTCTGCTCACTCTCCCTTTGCTGTGCATCGTTGCTCTCACTGCTGCCGCACAAACCTCGACAAATCCGAATTCCGACACTGAAGCAGCACTCGTCAACTCCGTTCACAAGTGGCTCAGCGCGCAAGCTGCCCTCGATCGAAAAACAATGGAGCAACTCATCGATCCGAAATTCATCGGCACCGCCTTCGGCACAAATGTCCTGACCCGCACCGACATCCTTCCAGAACCCGGACAAGATCCCGGGCGCTGGAGCAAAGCAACCTTGACCGAGACAACAACCCGCGTCTTCGGCGACACCGGAATCGTAATGGGCGGCATCAGCTTTGGCGGCACAGATCCCGACATTCGATTCACGCTCGTCTATCAGAAAGAAGCCAGCGGCTGGCGCATGATCGCCGCCCACTTGGCCCACGCCCCAACGGCTGGATAGTTTTCGGTGTTCGGCGTTCGGTTTCGGCATTCGGCGCACTGATGGAGCGACGGGCGTCCTCGCCTGTCAACAATCCCCACAATCTACGCGGGCGGACACCTCGTCTGCCCAGCGGAGCGCAGCTCCGCAGCGCCTTGTAGCGCCGGCATCTTGCCGGCTGTCGCGAGGCCGGGGTCCCCGGCAATCCCGGTTTTGGCTTACTGGGGTAGGAGGTCGTCTCGCCCTCGCCCCGTCAAAGCTAACCGCCGCCGCGCACGCCGATCCTCGAACTCATTTGTGGCGTCCCAGTGCGCACCCTCGCACCATTGATCTCCGAGCCGGTCATAACCGCCGAAAGCGATGAAAAAATGGACATCGGTCCTGCTGCTAAAATCTTCTCGTGGCTCTCCTGCACAATCTGCGCACCACGCTCGAGATGATCAAGTGGGAGCACTCCATCTTCGCGCTTCCCTTTGCCCTGTGCGGCGCGATGTTGGCCGCCGGAGGCTGGCCCACTCCGCATCAACTCGCCTGGATCATCGTCGCGATGGTCGCGGCGCGTTCGGCCGCGATGGCGTTCAATCGCGTCGCCGACGCTGCCATCGACGCCGCGAACCCTCGTACGCGCACACGCGCCCTCCCGGCGGGAACATTGACGCCTGCATTCGTCACCACGTTCGTTGTGGTTTCTTCAGCGATCTTCATTCTCGCGGCGTCGCAACTGAACCATCTGTCCCTAATACTCTCGCCGCTCGCGCTGGCCGTTCTTCTGCTCTACTCCTACACCAAGCGTTTCACGCGCTGGTCGCATCTCGTTCTCGGATTCGCGCTCGGCATCGCGCCCTCTGCGGCCTGGATCGCCGTTCGCGGCTCGCTCGATCCGCGCATCCTGCTGCTCACCGCTGCCGTAACGTTTTGGGTCGGGGGCTTCGACGTGCTCTACGCCTGCCAGGACTATGAGTTTGACCGCGAATCGAACCTCCACTCCATCCCGCGCTACATCGGAATTCGAGGTGCCTTGCTCGTCGCCCGCCTCTTCCATGCAGTGATGCTGTTGCTGTTGATCGCGCTGATTCTCACTTTTGGTTTGGGAAAGCTCGCCGTTGCTGGTGTGATCGCAGTGGCCGTGCTGCTGCTCTACGAACACTCCCTCGTCCACCCAACCAATCTCTCGAAACTCAACGCCGCGTTCTTTACGATGAACGGCGTCATCTCGGTGGTCTTCTTTGTCTTCATCGCCGGAGATCTTCTTCTGCGCCGGTAATTGGTGCGCCTTCATTCGGCAGTTCTTGTCGGTGCAATGAGCCTTCCCCCGCCTTCGTAGCGGCGGCGAGTCACACAACCGCGAGCCTGATCCTGACAACCAACTGCCATGGCCGACAAACCGCCTTCGTTCCTTCGCAAACACTCGCTCAGCCTCACCGCACTGGCTGTGGTTATTCTCTGGATCGTGCTTTACAGTGGCTCCAACCCATCGACCCATCTGGGCTCTTTTTTCGGCAATGCCATCGCCGATTGGACCGGCGTCTTCGTGACCATCGTCCTGACCAAATATCTCTACGAAAAAGGCTCCCGCGAGAGTAAACAACCCCGCGGCCAAGTAGCTTCCCGTTCTTTGGAATTCCTGCGCGAACATTCGCTCACTCTCGTTCTGCTCATCACCGGAATCGGCTGGATCGTGGCCTTCCGCGCCATGGACCCAGAAAGCAAGTGGGGCCAGGTCGTCGGCAACATCGTATCCGAGTGGACACAGATCCTCGGCCTTGTGCTGATGACAAAGCGCCTGATGGAAGTCGGCTCCAAGTCGTGAGCAACCAGATCCGCTACCACACTCCTTCCTTCCTCCCGAACCACCACACAAGGCCGACCGTCGCGGTGTTCTGCTGGCGATCGCGCCCCGTCAGAGTGTCTGTCTGAAAGTATGGCTGATTCGAAAAGTCACGTCGCCACTCGTACCGCATCAGGAAACCGTCGGCAATCTTGTAATCGAACGTCGCGGTCGTTTCCTTCAGCGCCTGGCCCACACCGCTGAACTGTCCCTGCCGATCCGACATGTACTCCGCGCGCCCGCCCAGCGCGACCCGCTGCGTCAGCTGATACTTCGCATACGCCGCGCCGCCCCACACCTCGCTCGGCGCCGACGACCGTCCCGGCTCCGCCTTGCGCCACAATCGCTGAATCACGTAGTCCCCTTCGAGCGCCAGCGAAAGCTTCGGCGACTTCTGCCAGGTCACGTAGCTATCCATAATGTGCAGTCGCCCATCCGGTGCCGGACGAATTGGCACGAAACCCAATCCTGGTTGAACCGGGGTCGGCCCCGTGTTCGGCACTTGCATTACATCGGGATGTTCGTTTCCAAGATAGTAGTTCACTGTCCAGATGACGTCCTTGTGCGGTGTCAGCAGCAGTCCGAACAGCTGATCTTTGAACGCGTTCGTCGGCTCGCTCTGATTGGTTCCGTTGACCAGCCAGTAGTTCACCGCGACTTTGTTGGTCACCGGAAGATTCGCGCGCAGTCCCATGTGATAAAAGGGCAGAACACTGAACCAGAACGAGCGCGAGTAATTGATCTGGTCTTTCGTGTAGTTGCCCTCGATTCCCAGCGAACTGCCCCACTTCCCGAAATCCACCGTCAGGCCATGTCCGACCGGCGCCACATACGTTCCGTACGCCTGGAAAACATTGCGGTAAATTTCGGGGCGCGGTTCGTTCGCCGGATTTCCTTGCAGCGTCTCCGTTGCCTGCCCGAACTGCAGGTCGAGGCGCATGCCGAAGCGCTTACCGGCCGCCACGTCAGGGGCATGCTCGAAGATCAGATCCGCCTGGTTCAGGCTGATCACGTTGCTGAGCACGTCGTAGGCTCGCAGGAAATTAACGCGCCCATAGGGATGACTGAAGTTGTACGCGTAATACCCGTCGAACGTGAAGTTCAACGTATTGCTCTTGAGAAAGTCGAGTGCAGCGCGATCTGCTGTCGTCAGAGCCTCCCCCCCGGTCATGAATGAACTCGACTGAGCGGGATTCGCTGGTGCTTGTTCAACCGAGGCTGCCAAATACGGAAGCCTGCCGCGCGGTGCGTAGACGGCGGATTCGAATTCGTCAGGCGCGACGGGTCCGCCGGTTGCGCTCTGATCCTCCGCGAGATCGTTCGACTTCCGCTCCCGTAGCTGCGCCTTCACGTCCGCGAGTTCCGCCTCGATCCTCGCATCGCGCGCTGCCAACTCTCGCACGAGTTCGCGCAACTCGCGGACTTCCTTCGCCGAGGCGAAGTCTTGCCTCGCGGCCGTCTGCGCGCGTGACAACGCTGGCTGTCCCCAGAGAGCGCCGATCGCAGTTGCGAAAACTACGGCGCGCAAGGAATAGAAAAAAGAAGAATGACGCGCCTGTTGCCAACGAGGAGTGCAATGCCGCATACGAAAATCCCTCCGTAGATCACTCATGAAGCATTAACGAAAACGCTAACAGCCAGAAAATTAAGAGCGGTAAAAAACTCTAACCGTCGAAACGCCGTTTGATAGTTACGCCTCGATCACAACCGGGCTCTCTAACCATCAAAACGCCTAAAGATGGTTAGATTCGGTAAACCTCTAACTTCTTTGTTTCCGTCGAACGCAAAACCTTAACGAAATTCCAGCCGGAGAAACGCAAAAATTACTTACCGTCGCCTCCGCCGCGTGCGAGTTAATCCTCGCTCTATCACGACTTAGAAGCGACAAAACGAATCTTTCAAAACTGACAGAGAATGCGAATGAAACAGTCCGAACAACAGTCGCTGACTCCTGACGGCGGCTTTGTTCCTTCTGTTATCATCAACTTGCATGTCCAACGTGCATCCATTTCAGACCGACGACGCGCGCCTCGTTCCCCTCAAAGAGAAAGTCCTTTCCAGCGTGCGTCTTGACGAGCAGGATGCCCTCACGCTCTATCGCACCGGCGACATCCTCGCCGTCGGTTGGCTCGCGAACTACGTTCGCGAGCGCATGCACGGCGACAAGGCGTATTTCAACGTCAACCGTCACATCAATCCGACCAACGTGTGCGTCGCGGCGTGCCGGCTATGTGCATTCGGACGTAAGAAAGATACGCCCGGCGCCTACACCATGGCGCTCGAAGAAGCTTTCGAAACAGCAGCTTCCGGTTACACAGAGGCGGTAACCGAGTTCCACATCGTCGGTGGCCTGCATCCCGACCTGCCGTTTCAATACTTCCTCGATTTGTGCTCCGGATTGAAGCAGAGATTTCCGCAGGTTCACTTGAAAGCGTTCACGATGGTCGAGGTCGCGTATCTGGCGAAGCGCGCAAAGCTTTCTATCCGCGAGACTTTGGAGCAGCTGAAAGCGTCGGGCGTGGATTCTCTTCCCGGAGGCGGCGCGGAAATTTTCGCGGATCGGGTGCGGCACATCATCTGCGATCACAAAATTGATGGCGACCAGTGGCTCGACACCGCGAAACTCGCCCACCAGATTGGACTTAAGTCGAACGCGACCATGCTCTACGGGCACGTCGAAAATGACGAAGACCGCGTCGACCATTTATTGAAGCTGCGCGCGCTGCAGGACGAGACGCACGGCTTCCAGACTTTTATTCCTTTAGCGTTCCATCCCGACAATACGCCGTTGCAGCATCTGCCGAAGACGACGGGCATGCTCGACATCAAGCAGATCGCGGTGAGCCGGCTCGTGCTCGACAACTTCCCGCACATCAAGGCGTACTGGCAGATGATGACGGCGAAGATCGCGCAGATCGCGTTGCGCTTTGGCGCCGACGACATCGACGGCACCGTCATCGAAGAGAAGATCTATCACGACGCGGGCGCGACCACTCCGCAAGGTATGCGACGGCAGGAGCTGATGCGCCTCATCACCGAGGCCGGCCGCGAACCGATCGAACGCGACACGCTCTACCGTCCTGTTACGCGCACCGAGACGTCTGTCACCGTCGCTGTGTAGAGCCTGAGCTACGCGCGGCGAGCGACGAGCTAACCATGACCATCCTTGGGATCGTCGCCATCATCGCAGTGGTTGTTCTGGGGTTGATCGTCTTGCGCGTCAAGAGCGATCCGATGGAGAAGGAGTCTGTGCGAAAGATCCTTTCTGACGCGAAACCAGCTGCAGAACCTGGTTCGACGGATTCTCACCCACCTACAACGTCTGATCATTAGCTTGTTCCTGAATGTGAGAGCGAGAACTGCGGAGCTTCGCTCCGCCGGACAGCCGAGGCGGCTATCCCTACGTGGTCTGTGGGGATTGCTAGAAATGCCTTTTTGAGTCGCGAGCGATGCGAAGCGGTAAGGGGCCCTTCGACTTCGTTCGACCTGCGCCTCACTCGCTCAGGATGACAGCTTAGTTTGTGAACTGAGCGGGGCGTTTGTTGGACGGGCGAGGACGCCCGCCTCTCCACCGAAGTGCCGAAACACGAGCAGTTGTGCCGCGGAGCTGCTTACTCGCGGTAGCCGCGGGCGCCGATCAGCGGGACAAAACGGCATGGGACGCTTTCGACGATGACAGGAGTTCCCTTCTCTTTGGTGACAAGCAAAAGCTGCTGAGAATCGGACGGGCCGACCGGGGCTACGAGCCTTCCGCCTTCTTTGAGCTGCGTGAAAAGGGTGGCGGGAAAATCGGGGGCAGCGGCCGAGACGATGATCGCGTCGAAGGGCGCGCGATCCGGAAGACCGAGGCTGCCGTCGCCGGTATGGACTGTGACATTCGCGTAGCCGAGACCACGAAGGATCGCCTCCGCATCGGCAGCGAGAGTTGGCTGGCGCTCGATGGAGTCGACGTAGGCGGCGAGCTCCGCCAGAAGCGCCGTCTGGTAGCCGGAGCCGGTGCCGATCTCGAGGACCGAGTGCTCGGGCGCGAGGCGGAGCAGTTCGAGCATGAGTCCGACGATGTAGGGTTGCGAGATGGTCTGGCCTTCGCCGATGGGGAGCGGATTGTCCTCGTACGCGTGATCGCGGTAAGGGGCGGCGACGAATTCGTGGCGCGGTACCTTGTGCATAGCGGTGAGGACGCGTTCGTCTTGAATGCCGCGCTGCCGGAGCTGGGCATCGACCATGCGCTGGCGGCGATCGGCGAAGTGGTCGTTGAGCATGGGGAAAGTTTCGCGTGTTGGGGGTGGAGTTGCAAGGAGCGTCGAACGCCCGGGGTTCGGTATTCGGTTTTCGGTGTTTGGAAAAACCGTGGCCAAGAGGAGCTGCGGCGGGGCTCTCCAGCCCCTCGATGTGCGAGGGCGAGACGCCCTCGCGACAGCCGGCAAGATGCCGGCGCTACAAGGGGCTGCGGAGCTTCGCTCCGCCCGGCAGACGAGGGCGTCTCCACCTCATCACGCCAAAGGCGGGCGTGCTGGGGGCCCCGCGTCTGCCGCCACGTGGTTCGTGCCTATCGTTACTTTTTGCGCTGACGGACTTTGACGTCGAAGCTGACCACGCCGTTTTGGTCGCGCGTCCCCACGATGGAGACGTTCTTCCGCACGTAGTACTCGCCCTGGATGATCTGCTGCGAGGCCTGCGAGACGTTCTGGCTGAAGGTGAGTGTGAGCAGGTTCGAGATCTGCTGCTCGATGGTGACTTGCGGACCGCGCGTGGGGTTGGTCTCGGTGTTGAGCCCCTGCGGGTCGATCTTGATGCGGCTCACGCCGAAGAGTTTTTGCACGCGATTACTCACCGTGGCGTTGAGCGCTTCACTCAGAATGAGGTTCGACGCGGTCTCGCTGAAGGTTGTGCTGCCGGACTGCGCGAGCTGCGCGGACTCTTCGCGCGTCTGGCCGACGGCGAGCAGGGCGATGATGTCGGCTTCGGGAAGAGGCGGATCGGAGCGGTATTTCACGCTGAGAGGTTTGCTGGTGTCGCCGTTGACGCTGACGGTGATGTCGTAATCGCGCACGCGCGTGGTGGCTTGCAGGTCGAGCACCGGCTGAATGCTCACGGGGCTTTGGAACAGGACTTCGCCGCGTTCCAGGCGGTACTTCGCGCCGTTGAAGCTGATTTCCCCTTCGAGCACTTCGACGCGGCCGAGGAGCGCAGGTTTGGCGGCGGTGCCACGCAGGCGTAGGTCGGCGTCGCCGGAGAGCCGGGCGATCGCGGTCTGCATCTGCAGGTCGGGTGCGGTGACCACGTGGACGTCGAGCTTGATGCGGTAGAGGGGCGAGGTCGCCGGCGGAACGATGACGGACTGACGGCCGCTGGCGGCGTAGGCGGCAAAGTCGAAGCCGGGCGTGATGGCGAGTTTGGTGATCGTGACGTCGCCGCTGAGGGTGGCGCTGTCGCGCGTCCCGGCGAAGCGAAGATCAGCGTTGGCGGTGGAACTCACGCCGGGCGGATAGCGCAGGCGAACGTCCTGGGCCTTGGCGGCGAAGTCGAAGTTAATCTGGCCGGCATAGCTGGTGGCCTCGCCCGTCAAGGTCACGGTGCCACCTCCGCTGTGCGCGGTGAGGCTTTCGATCTGAAGGCGGTGCTTGTTGAACGTCAGCGTGCCGTTCATATCGCTCAGGCCGCTGGGCAGATCGACATAACCGATAGACCCGTGGCTTACGTTGACCGATCCCTGCAGGACCGGGTCACGCGCCGGGCCGCTGACGGTCACGGCGATGTCGACCATTCCGGAAGAGGTGAAGTCGGAGTTGAGCGTCTGAATCAGGGCGAGATTCACGTGGCCGTCGGCGGCAAGGTCGAGATCGCGGGTGCCGAGCAGTGCAGCTGTGCCGTGGGCGGAGAAGTCAGTGTCTTCGCCGACGATGTGGAACTGCTCAAGGCGCGCGACCTGCTGCGCGATGGTGAGATGGATCGGGCCTTCGTTGTGCAGGCGGACCTGATCGATGTTGGCGTCGATTCCGTCGATCTTGGCGACAATGTTCAGATTGCGCGGATCGCGCAGAGGCCCGCGCACCTGCACTTCGCCGCTGACGGCAGAGTGGCCTTCCACGCGGCCGTTCAGGTACTCGCGCAAGAAGGAGTCGACGTCGAGATGGTCGAAGTGAAGGACGAGGTCGGCGACATAGTCGCCGCGCGGTTGAATGCTGCCGTTGAGATTGAACTGGGCGTGCTCAAAGTCGGAACTGGCGGCGACATGCACAGAGTCGCCCTGGGTGACGGCGTCGACCGTGAGATTTCCGATGCGTTCGTGATCGAGCGTGAGATCGCGTACCTGCACTTTGGCGTTGATGGAGGGAGCTTCCGGCGTGCCTGAGCCCTGGGCGGTAAAGTCGAGGCGGCCTTCGACAGGGATGCGCGTGCTCTCGAGCTTCGGGATGTGCGTCAGGTCAAAGTTGTGGGCAGTCAGGTTGAAGTGAAAGGCGCGCGAATCGGGCTCGTAGGCTGCGCCGCCGGTCGCGAGCGCGTCGCGGTAAGTGAGACGAATGTTGTTGAACGAAGCCTGGCCGTCGTTCCAGCGCAGGTCGGAGTCAAACTGCTGGACCGGCTCGCCGTAGCCGACGAAATTCGTGAGGTGCAGGTGGCCGTCGGCGTGGGGCGTGGCGCGGGTGCCACCGGCCTGGACACCGAGATCCATGCGACCGGTCACTGGGTAGTCGTACCCGGCAAGCGCCTGGAGTTCGGCAATGTCTGCATTCCGCAGATCAAGGTTCGCAGTGAAGGTGTCACCCGGCGAGAACTCTCCCTTGGTGAGTGAGGCGCTGGCTTCGAAGCGCGCCGTGGTGTTGCCGTGTACCGCGGTGGCGTGGCGGACGGCGACATTCTGCGGGCTGACCTGAATGTCGGCGGCCAGCGAGTCCCAGTGAACGTCCTGTTCGGACGTGCGACTGGTGGCGGGGATGAGCGAGTCGAAGTCGTTGATCTGCAGATGTCCGCTGAGGCGCGCGGACGAGATCTTGCCGCTTGCGTTCCCGGTGAAATTTGCGCTTCCGTGGAGCGAGATCGGGAGGCGGTCGGGACCATGCAGAGCGACGACGAGCGGCTGGATTTCCGCGAGGTCACTGGTATGTGCCGAGAGCTGAAGGGTCGCGGTTGAGGCCAGTTTCCCGCTCGCATGTAGCTGCGAGAAGCGCGTGTACAGATCGAACTGAGCGAGTTCGAGTTCGTCGGTCGCCATGCGGTAAGTGCCGCGGACGTTCGCAGTGACGGGGATCTGACGCGCCTGAAGCTTCGATGGCGGCGTCAGATTCAGGGCGAAGGTTGTTTCTGCGCGCAGAGGCGATCCAGTCCAGCGGGCTTCGATACTTCCTTCGGTGCCGCCAGCGAGATTCAGTTTCTCGAGCGGATACTCGCGCGTGGTCAAAGCGGCGGCAACAGCGTCCGCGGAAATATCTTTCAGGCGGAGGCGAACCAGGCCCTTCTTTTCTTCGGGCTTCTTTTCTTTTTGTGCATTCCGCGCATTGGAGGCAGCGAGCGGCTGAGGCGGAAGCCAGTTTGTGATCTCCGCATCGCCGGTGACGGATCCGCCGAGCAAGCGGCCCTGCAGCTTGACCAGTTTCAAATCCTTCTCGTTCAGGGAAAAATCGGTGTTCAGGTTGGCATCGTGCAGATTCAGGTGCTTGTCGTGCCACTCGAAGTTCTTGAGCGCAGCTTTGCCATCGGCAGCGAATTTGGCGAGCGAGGCCCAGTTGCCTTTGCCGCTGAGATCGAGCACTCCGCGCTTGAGCTGTGGCTGATGCGTGATGTCGGCGACTTCTCCGAGATCGAGGCTGGCAGAGTAGGTCCCGTCGATTTTCGGGTCGCGGAAATCGGTAACGTGGCCGCTCGCATCGACGTGGGAATTGCCGGAGGCCCAGCGTAAGGAGCGCACCTCGACATCATTTTTTCCCAACGTGAAGTGGGCGGCTGTGTTCCAGGTGAACGGGCGGAAGTCCTGATACTTCGTTTCGACGCGGCCGAGGGCGAGTTTGCCTTCGTAGCGATCGCGCAAGAAGGAAAAGGCCATGTCGGACGAGACATCGGAGGCCTTGATGTCGAAGGGGATCTTTTGGTTGTTCCAGAGAAACTCGCCGCGATGGACTTCGAGCCGGCTGATAGAAAACGAGAATAACTGCTCGATGGGAGTCTTCTCAGACGGGGCACGTTGCACTTTCGGTCGCGGCAGGTTGGTGCTTCCGTCGGGATAGACAATCAGGTCGACGACCGGATGGTCGAGGACAATCCACTTGAAGCCAAAGCTGGTTTCGAGCAGCGAGATCACCTTGATGCGGGCGGTGACGCTATCGACATGCGCAAGCGGAACCTGGTCAGGACCTTCGAGGCCGTGCAGCGTGAAGTTGCGCATCTCGACTTGCAGGCGGAACGGGATGGTGTGATAAGTGCCGAGTTCGACGCGCGCGCCGGTCGCCTCTTCCAGGGCGCTGACGATGCGGCTCCGCACGTAGGCCTGGAAGGAGTCGGTCGTCATGTACCAGGAAGCAACACCGAGAAAGACGAAGGCAATCAGAAACAAAACTATCAGGTACTTCCACCAGCGGCCTCGCTTGGGCGGGGTCGAGGCATCGGTCACTGACCCTGTCCTCCGGCAGGCGCGGTCGAAGTCGAGCCTGCGACCGAAGTGTGAATCTTGCTCTCAGAGCGCAGGCTTTGCAGCCACGAGGAGAACAGCTGGTTCACTTTCTGCTGGGTGAGGATCTCGCGGATTCTTCCGGTCACGGCGGCCAGGGGAATTGCCTGCGCCCCCGACCTCTTCAGTTTGGGAAGAAACTGGTCGCGGTAGTAGGACTCGATACTCTGGCTATCGATCTGAACGGTTGGACGAAGCCGGGCTTCCACCTGGCGAAGAGTCGCGATGTCATGAGCCAGGCGCGTCTCGACCGAATTCTCGTCGAGGCCGTATCGTGCGAGCGTAGCTTTCCAGGCGTCGGGCGTAGAGGACTCGTGCTGCGCCTGGAGTTCCGCGACGCGTTGCTTCACTTCGTCGGCGGGCGCCTGCGGCGTTTCGCCTTGGGCCTGTTCCCGAAGAAGTTCCTGATCGATGAGACGGTCGAGGGCGCGGCCGCGATCCTGATCGGTGATCTGGCCGAGGGGCCGTCCTTCCAAGAACGCTTCGAAGCGCACGGCGTCATCCCAATCGCTTTGCAGGATGACGTGACCATTCACAGTGGCGACAATGCGATCGATGACGTCGCCAGCATGAGCGATCGGAATAGCCACCGACATAAATAAGAGGAAATAGAAAATTCTGCGCATCAGAATGACTGCCCAATACTGAAAAAGAAATTGAAATGACTAGCCCGTTGCGGATCGAACTGGCTCGGTACGCCATTCACCGTGTTGATGATGTCAAACCTGGGAAAGGCCGGCGGGTTGAGATTGTACCCGAAATCAAGGCGAACGGGGCCGATGGGTGTCTTGTAATGCACTCCGAGTCCGACGGCGTGGGAGATGTAGTTAAAGTCGCACTGGGTATAGGTCGCCTGGTTCATGCAGACACCGGGGTTCTTCTGTCTCCAGGTCAGAAGGTGGTCCAGCATGTCATTTGGCTTGGCGAACACATTCCCCATGTCATGAAAAAATGCAAAGCTGATGTTGTTTCCAACGAAGGGCAGGTCTGGCGGTGGCAGACGCAGTTCGAATTGGTTGAGGAACAAGCCGCTTCCCCCGGTTGGATATCCCGTTTTCAAGTCGCGTGGTCCTGCCTGATTCAACCCGAATCCGCGGTGAGAGTTGCCTCCGCCGGAGAGAAACCGTTCCGGCAGGGGGATGAGGTCCACAGTGGGGGGGGCGACGAGCAACTCCGCGGGTTCCAGGATCACTGTGCTGCCGAAAGGGTTCTCCACACCGACGCGGGTCGACCGGGCGATGACGAATTGCTTGGACGGAGGCCGATGCTTGCCGATGAGGTAGTAGGAGGAATTCTGTACGAGGATGCGGCTGAAGTCGGCTTCAGACCCAAAGTAACTGGATGCTACAGCGGCGTCCACGGTGGTGTAGGTCCCCTTGGTGGAGTCGATGGGGTTGTCGCGACGATCGCGGATGAAGGTGAATCCGGGGCTGCCGACGCGCGTGGGCTGGGACAGCACGGGAACCAGGTTGGGACTGATGACCAGGTTGGTGGCCTGCACGCGGCGGTAGGTAAAGCTATAGACCATCTCGCTGGGCGGGCGGCTGGTGCATTGATCGGAGGTTCCGAAACACTGATGAATCTGCGCCGAACCCTCGAGGCGTTGGGAGGTGAAGGTCGTGATGTCGAGCGTGTTGTCGTAAAAGCCGGTGAAGGTCAGCGTGAGCTTGCTGTTATTCAGCCAGCCGGGAGCGTTGTAGCTCACGAGCGCGCGCTGCTGCAGGCTGCCCAAATGGCCCTTGAAGGTGATGGTGTGATTGATGCCGCGGAAATTCAGACGTGTGATTTCCAGTGAAACACGAGGGCTGACCCCGGTCCTTCCCTGAGGAACGTTCGAGCTTACGGATGGCTGCCCCGTCTGAAACTCGAGGCCGAGTCCGTAGTTGAAGGTGTAGCGCTTGGCCTCGTGAATGTCGACGAGGACGTTCTTGGTGGGATCGGCGCCGTTGGGATTTTGCACGGCGGTATCGACCTGGCTGAAGATGCCGAGATCGTAAAGGGCGGCCTGCGTTCCCAGCATGTCCTCCTGGCTGAGCGGCGAGCCGGGGGCGACCTTGAGCTTGCGTTGCACGATACGGGGGCGGGTGTGGACTAGTCCGGAGACGAGGACTCGATCGACGAAGAACTGTTCGCCCTCCTGAATCGTGAAGGTCACGTCGATGCGATCGGAGAATCCGACAACCGGAATGGTTGAGACTTCCATCGTAGCGTTGGGGAAGCCATTGTTAAAGTAATAGTTGAGGATTGTGTCGCGATCGCCTGCGAGTTTGTAGTCGGAATAGGGCTGGCCGGGCGCGGAATCGATCTTGGCGAGAAGAATGTCTTCCGAGACTTTCTTAGTGCCCGCAATTTTCAGATCGCCGACCAGAGTCTGGGGTCCTTCCTCTACCTGCAGCCGAACAGCAAGCTGGCGCTCTTTTCCCTCGTAATTGTCGTCGACGCTGCTCTTGATTTGAATCATGCGATAGCCGTTCGCGCGATAAAGCTCCTGCAATCCATTGATGTCGCTCGCGAGCAACGACTGGCTGAATCGTCCATGGGTTACAAACCGGGTCGCGGGCTGCACCTGCATGCGGGAGCGTAGGGCTTCCTGATCAAAATATTTGTTGCCGCTGATGATCACTTTTACCAGCTTGTGGCGGATTCCAGGATCAACCACGTAGATGGCGCGAAGCGTGTTCTTTGTTGGCTCCGATTGTTTCTTCACGCCGACTGTCGCGTCGAAGTAGCCCCGGGTTTGCATGTAGTCGAGCAAATTCCGGCGGCCCTCGTTGAGGAGGTCGTCGTCGAGGGCGTTCTCTTCGTAGACGGGGACACGCTTTCGCAAAACAGATTGACGGATCTTAAAGCCCTCGACTTGGATCTCGACGGTAGGTCCGGGGGCGATCAGGAAGGTGTAGTCGACCTTATTCGTGTCGGGAACGTAGACGCGGTCGGCGATCGAAACCTGCGCGAGCAGGCGTTTCTGCTTCAGGTACTTCTTGCGAATGCGCTGCAAGGAGTTGGTGACGCGGTCGGCGGTCACGCGATCACCAGTGTGCATCTTGGCGATGTCTTCGATCTGCCCCTTGGAGTAGCCTCCGGTCTCGCCGTTGACCGTGACTACCCCGACGCTGGCCGGAGGACCTGGGCTGATGCGAAACAGAATATCCATCTGATCGGTATCGGGGTGCGCATGCTCTTCGTACGTGACCGAGGCGCGATAGAAACCGTTGTCCGACATGAGCTGAAGAATGTTCTTCTGCGCACGCTCGATTCGGTCTGGGGTATAGACCTCTCCGAGTTCAAACTTTGTCGAGCTGACGATCTGGTTGGCGCTGGGACGCCCAGGATCACCTTCGACGTTGAGGGATCCAACGAAATAGTTGCTGACAGTTGAAAAAGTGAGGATGACCCGGTCGTCGGAGTTCTTCTCGGCCTCGACCTGGAGATCGGCGAAGAGGCCGGTATCAAAGAGGAGCTTCACGCTGTCGCGGACAAGTTCGCGGTCGAGTGGCTTGCCGACCTTCTGGGGAATCAGTTCGCGCAGATGATCTTTCTCCCGCTCGGCGACTCCCTTGAAACGAATCTCGGCGACGGGCAAGCCAAGATAGCCGGAGATTGGTCCGAACGGAGGCGCGGCAGTCTGCGAAGCCGGCTCCTGAATGGTGGGAGGCGGAGACTGATGAACCGCGGGGGCCGGGTTGCCCTGCTGCCAGGCTTGCGCCAGCGAAGGCAGGAAGCACACCATCGCGGCTGCGCACCACATTGCCCTCGCTCGCAATCACACTCCTCGGCCCGATTCTGAGAGGCTCACCGTTCGCTCGACGGCAGAAACACTGTTCTATTGAACCCAACACCGCGCCGTTTGGCGCGGTCGATCTTTCCGAACCAGCCAGGGCTTCTCATTTTCTCCCGTGCGTGCCCGCCAGAGTCTGCAGCCAAATCCGAATCAATGAGGCCGCGATCCGCGGAGAGAGAATCCGCTTCGCAGCGGACCGATGCTGGTTTCGCCCTGAGAGTCACGCGGCTATATCGATACCGCGACTTATAATAATGGTTTCGAGGCTCGGCACTGGTAATGTCTTTGGAACTCAACGATCGGTATTCCCGGCAAATTTTGTTTCAAGGGGTGGGCGCGGAGGGCCAACGGCGCCTGGAGCAGGCACGCGTCGCGGTGGTGGGCTGCGGAGCGACGGGGTCGGCGGTGGCGTCGCTTTTGGCGCGATCCGGTGTGGGCACGATCCGGGTCATCGACCGCGACTACGTCGAGCCTAGTAACTTACAAAGACAGACATTGTTCGACGAGACCGACGCGCGGGAGTCTTTGCCGAAGGCGGTGGCCGCGGCGCGGAAGATCGCGGCGTTCAATTCAGAGATCGTGGTAGAGCCGAAGGTCGCGGATCTGACTCCAGAAAACATTGAAGTCTTACTTGAAGACATGGAGTTGATTCTCGACGGGACGGACAATTTCGAGACGCGCTACCTGGTCAATGACTTTGCGGTGAAGCAGGGCTTGCCGTGGATCTACGCGGCAGCGGTGGGAAGTTACGGCGTCACCTTGAATGTTCTGCCGGGGACAACGGCGTGCCTGGCGTGCGTGTTTCCGGAGTCTCCGCAGGGAACGTTCGAGACGTGCGAGACGGCGGGAATCCTAAACTCGGCGGTGAACCTGGTGGCGTCGATCGAAGCGACCGAGGCAATCAAGCTGCTGGTTGGCGCGACGGAGAAGGTGAGGCGGACGCTGCTATCGTTTGACGTCTGGACGAATGAGCGAGCCGAGTTGCAGGCCGCGAAGCCGAGGACGGGCTGCCGTGCGTGCGGTGAGCACGACTTTGTTCATTTGGCCGGTGAGGGGCGACCGCATATTACGCTGTGCGGACGGAACTCGGTGCAGATTCACGAGCGGCATCGACCGGTGGATTTCGGTGAGATGAATGAGCGGCTGAAGCCGCATGGCGTCGTGCGGCACAACGACTTCGTCTTGAAGTTCTGGCACGAACCGTACGAGATGACACTGTTCCCAGATGGACGGGCGATTATTAAGGGGACAACCGACACGGGGGTAGCGCGGAGCCTGTACGCGCGGTATGTGGGGAGTTGAGATGGCGATGGCTAGGAGTGCGAACGTTGATGGAATCCCAGGTTAGCGTCCAAAGGACGGACGCGAACCTGGGGTACCTGCTAGTGGCTAGTGGCTAGTGCCTAGAGAACGGCATTATTTTGCTGCAGTTTATAGGCAGGTTCTTGCGCATATCGTGAAGAAGTGTCTCCAGCCGATACAAAGAAAACCCGGAAAACGCGGTAAATCTCCCAAAATCCACGAATTCGCGTGCACTGGCACAACAACTGCTTTCATGGAGTGAGATTTGCTCCCTGGAGGCTGGTATGCGCGTATTTGCAATAGCGTTAGCAGTCACGATTTCGTCGGCAATGGCGTTCGGACAGGCCGGTGCGCGGGGCGTTCCGGGATATTGCGCGTACAACTGCGGACCCTATGTTCCTCTGATTTCGACTCCGAGTGTTTCGTTTGAGACGGTGTCGCCCTCTCCGGTGGGCGCGAGCAACGCGACCGGCGGCCTGCACGCGGGTGCGCGGAATTCGACCCTGTCGCTGATCGACGGCAATCCCGACGCGGTGCACACGCAGGTGGTGTGGTACTCAGGCGGCGGAAGCCCGCTGGTTTCGCCGGCTGTGCGGTTGCCGCATCCGGAGTCGCCGATGGCCGGGCATGAAGAGCATATGGAACACATGATGCAGATGATGCATATGGAACATGGCCAAGGGGAAGAAGCGCATCGCTGGACCTACTACGCGGGACGCGCCGAGACGGCGAGCCCGGTAGCGGCGTCGGCCGAAGCGAAGAACATGAAGCATGCGGCACGGACGTATACGAACGACGACATCAACCGCGTGGCCGCGAAGAGCGAAGACTTCCATAAGAAATAATCGCAGCGCACTTGAGGGATGGGCCCGGCAGAGATGCCGGGCCTTTTTGCCTTTCTCGAATTCCGGAAATCGTAAAAAACACTATTTGTGTTTTTGTCATTGTGTGGAGCGCCAAAGCCTGACCTTGCACGCCATGCTGTCGGGTGAGGTCGCCAGTGTCAGGCAAGTTAGGCGGGCAAATGGCGCAAGCTTGTGGTATCGCCTGCAGTTATTGAACCTTCAGTCTGCTCCGGTTTGCAGCCGCCTCGCGCACCATTGCCAGACTGTCCTCGTTCAAGCTCAGAGCGCCGCAGGGATAGAGCGCGATCCAGCCAGTTTCAGGAGTGTAGTGAACCTGCAGAAGAAACACATATTCCTGATCTGCTCGGAGCGGAGACATAGTATCCGAAGTAGTCATCATTTCTGGTTTGTCGACGTCAACGTTTGCTAGTTGTGGCGGGTGCTCCTCCGGCTTTTTGAGCACGTTGACGATTTCGAGGTCCCGGAGTTGCGGCGACCGTCCGTTGTAGAGTGGAGGGCTTAGTTGGACTGTTTTAGGGCGGACGACTGCTATTAGATCCGCGAGTTGCGCCACGCGCTTTGATAACTCCGGCGTGCATGTCAGGACTTTCGGCGACCGACGGATATCCTCAACCGATTGTGTCCAAACAGTCGGCATTAGATCACGCTGACTGCAGGAGAGGAGTCTCGTGAGACAGCTCAGATCGAACTGCATCAAACGGGATACGTCCTCTGTGTTCGCATCTGGGGAAAACTCCGCCCAGACGATCACCGCAGGAGAACCCCCTGTGTCGGCGTTCAACCACTTCGAAAAGGCCCCGACGAGGTAGTTGGGATGCAACAGGGACTGCTTTAGCTTGACATCTGGTTGCTGGTGCGAACTCCACCCGGTCCCTCGCGGTTCGGTTTTCGCAAAACCCATCAGTGTGCATTCTAGTCGGCCCTGTCCGTCGCACCCTCGTCCCAGTGTCCAAACCGAAAATGAAACAGATGTGAGTATCCTTCCTCGTATCTGTGCCCTTGCATGAACGACAGCCGGACGCAATCCGAGCCACTCCAGAGGGAGAGCCATGAGTTCCGAAATAAAAGGATCCGAGAAAATATGACCTTGGGCGGGCTTCGGCACGAGTTGAAAACGATAAATGCACTCGTCTTCGGTGCAAGGATTCTTTGGATCACGCCACTGCTCAAAACCCCACTCGCTGACGACGACCTTCACCTTTTCTGCACTCGCCTTCTCCAATTCCAACTCACGCATGTCTGACAAGAGTCGCTCCGCTTGTCTGCGAAACCTGTACTGCTCAATCCGGAGGTAGACTGAAACACCGGCCACGAGGATAGCCGCGCTCATGGCGGTGAACAGCGCGGCCCGTTTCACAAACCTGGGCAGTCTCATACTTGAAATTGGACACCGAGAAGGAAACTGCAGCCAGCTATCGTTGGTAACCGCTCTGACCATGTGCAGAATTGTTGTCGCTAGCGTCCAGTGGACGGCAATAACTGTCGTAACGTCTCTGTTACGCTCAAAATCCACCCGCCCGGATACCAGTCAAGGTCCGTTGCGTGCAACCTCGTCAGGGCCGTCCGGAAGGTCGAGTTCCGCTAATCCCGCGTCATTTGAGCTTCGAGCACAGGATGACTGCCCAACGGCCGCCGGGACGGCGGCGCCACAGGTCGACGGGCTAGAACTCCATGCCATCGAAGGCTAGGGCATACATAGCATCTAGCAAAAAGCAGGTCCTTCACTTCGTTCAGGATGCCAAGCGTTGAGTGAGTAATTGGTGTTAGGGGGAAGCGATGGTCGGCGGGACGCGTTGGTCCATTGTTATGCCAAAAAGCGCTGCGGAGCTAATGCTCTGCTGGACAGCCGAGGGCGACTCCACACAACACGCCAAAACCAAGGGCGTTGGGGACCACGACGGACGTCCGCACGTGAGTTGTGCTGATCGTAGAAATGCCTCTTAAGGTCGCAGGTGACTCGAGCTCGCAAGCGGTCCTTCGACTGTGTTCGGCTGCGCCTCGCTCCGCTCAGGATGACAACTCAGTTTTATTCTCTAATTTATTCTCTGCCTCATTTTGCGCGTTTGGTTGTCGGGCGCGCGGGCATACCCGTCATGCCACCGCCTAGAACGATTTGTATCTGCTGGGGCTTCTGATATCTTCATCTGCTTCTCGAAGAACTGAGTTGAAATCGCTCCAGGAAAAGAGCGCTCATGACGGAAATTGCGCGTCCTGAACCGTCGCGAATGTACCGCTGGATCGTGCTGATCTTCATCAGCGTTGCGCAGGGTGGGAACTACTACATTTACGACAGCATCAATCCACTCGAGCGGATCTTTATCGAGCATCTGGGGTACTCGGGAACCAAATTCGGCTGGCTGAACTCGAGCTACAGCGTCGCGGCGGTCCTGACGCTGCTGATTGGCGGCATCATCATCGACCGCATCGGCACGAAAAAATCCCTCTTTATGTTTGCGGTGCTCTGCCTGCTGGGTGCGCTTCTGACAGCCGCGCGAGGGAGTTTCGCGACCATGGTCACGGGACGCACCGTCCTCGGCCTTGGCGCCGAATCGATGATTGTCGCGGTAAGCACCGCGCTGGCGAAGTGGTTCAAGGGGAAAGAGCTGAGCTTTGCGTTCGGCGTGAATTTGACAATCGCGCGGCTGGCGTCGGTGGCGGCAGATAATTCCCCGAGTTGGGCGAGTTCAGCGTTCTATCCACAGGGCCCAACAGGACCTCCCTATTGGCAAGGACCACTCTTAATAGCGGTAGGTGCTGGCGTTCTCGCAGTCGTTTGCTCGGCGGTTTATTGGTTTCTTGAGAGTCGTGCAGCCGAACGCTATCAGCTCGGCAAAGCCGGAGCTGTCGACAAGTTGGAGTTTCGGGGAATTCTGAAGTTCAATCCGTCGTACTGGTTCGTGGTAGGACTCTGCTTCACGTTTTACTCGGCGATTTTTCCCTTCCGCACGTTTGCGATCGATTTTTTCACCAACAAGATCCTGGCGTATCAGGGAGGCGTTAGCGCTTCGGAGGCCGTGCGCGTACTCGCCCTGCAAAGAGCGGGCGTGCTGAATAGTTTGCTTCCTCTATCAGCAATGATCGCAACTCCGCTGTTCGGATTGCTGGTGGACAAAGTTGGAAAGCGCGCCCTGTTCATGATGGCCGGTTCGATCCTGCTCATGCCCGTTTACTTAATGATGGCTTACCTTCCAGCGTCGCAATACGTGACGTTTGCGTTTCCCTGGGTGAGCGATGGACATCTCGTGCTGGTACACCCCACGTTGCCACTTGTGTTGCTGATCACGATGGCGATGATGGGCACAGTATTCTCGCTGATTCCGGCAATCATGTGGCCCTCCGTCGCCTACATCGTGAAGGAATCGCGGCTGGGAACGGCCTACGCCTTGATGACCTTGATTCAACAAATTGGCTTCTTCATCATGAATCTGCTGATCGGCAAAGCGAATGACTACGCGGGCGCTGGTTTGGCAAACCCTGGAGGGTACGCGCTGGGGATGTGGATTTTTTCGGTCCTAGGTTTCGTCGGGCTAGGCTTCGCAATCCTGTTGCGCATACGGGAAACGGGCCCACAGGGGCACGGACTGGAGACGATCACGACCAAGACTGGGGCGTAATAGCAGGTCTTGGGTGTTGGGTCTTAGGTCTTAGGATCCGATATTCAGCTCTTCGGTGATCGGTTCTCGGTATTCGGTTGTCGGTGTTCCGGATTTGGGCCTTCGATTGTTCGGCTTCGGTCCCGCGACCGGGTGGCGACCGAGCTCAAATATTCCAAAGACGGAAGACAGTATCCGGAAAAGCGGAATATTTGACCGTTAATCAGGGTTGGAAATGTTACGAAAGTGATCGCGGAACGGAGGCCAGCTGGCAAAGACAAACGCTTTAAAGGGTTTTGTTATTCTGAGTGGGAACGGGGCGTGAGCGGACATCCCAAAATGGCCCGCAACCAGTACAACGTACAGCTATTTAGCCGCATCCGATAAAGTGCGGCCGGGAAAGGCGACTTGACCGACCGAAAGAACCAGAAAGCCGACGGGCTTTCCGAAGCGCAGGCGATTGAGCGCGCCAAGCAGGGCGATGGAGAAGCGTTTGAGGCTCTCTATAACCTGCATAAAAGGCGGGTATATTCGCTGTGCCTGCGCATGACCGCGAACACGGCAGAAGCGGAAGATCTGACGCAGGAAGCGTTCCTGCAGCTGTTCCGCAAGATTGGGACGTTTCGCGGCGAATCGGCGTTCTCGACGTGGTTGCATCGCATGGCGGTCAATGTCGTGCTGATGCATTTACGGAAAAAAGGTTTACCGGTAGTGTCGCTGGAGGAAACGACCGAGGGCGACGATGAGACGCCCAAGAAGGATTTTGGAGCCGATGATCCGGTGCTATCCGGATCGGTTGATCGGCTCAGGTTGCAGAATGCGGTAGACCGGTTGCCACCGGGGTATCGCACGATCTTCGTGCTGCACGACGTGGAAGGATACGAGCACAACGAGATCGCCACGATGGTCGGTTGTTCGATTGGTAATAGCAAGTCGCAATTACACAAGGCGCGAATGAAGTTGCGCGACTTCCTCAAAACGAGCAGAGCCGAAAAGGCCGGATAAGCCGTGAGGACAGGGGCGCAAGCAGTGGTGAAACGGGAGCAGTATTGGGGAGAGAGGTTGTATGACCTGTGCAGAGTTTCAGCACGAGTTACCGGATTTTCTGGAAGAAGGCGGCGGCAGTGAACTGCAGGACCACCTGAAAGTTTGCCCGATGTGCTCGGGGCTTGTGGCCAGTCTCGAGTCCATCACCAAAGAAGCCCGGATGCTGCAGGCCTCGGTAGAACCGAGCCCGCGCGTCTGGAATTCCATTGAGATCGCATTGCGGCGCGAGGGGCTGATCCGTCAGCCCCAACCCGCAGGGCATCGCTCAATCCTCCCCTCGTTGACACGGCGATGGGGGATGGCCGCATGGCTGGTACCGGCGGCGGCGATGCTGCTGGTGGGTTCAGCGTTTTTCCTTTATCAGCGTCCCGGTAAGAGTCACAAGCTTGCCGATAATTCTCACGTCCAGGTGTTGCCGGGTGGCTCCAATTTCAACGACCCATCCGATGACCAGCTTCTGCAGGAGGTCTCGGCGCGCGCACCCATGATGCGGGCCACGTATGAGACGAACCTGCGGGACGTGAATGCCTACATCCGCGATGCGCAGGACTCGGTCAATGCCAATCCCAATGACGAGGACGCGCAGCAGGCGCTGATGGATGCGTACGGACAAAAATCCATGATTTACGAGATGGCTTTGGACCGTTCTCTGCAATAATAGGCGGCAAAACAATGGCGGCCACGATCCGCACGGGGCCCCCCAACGAGGGGAAACGATTTATGGAGCGCAGTCATCAGGCCAAGCTTACCGTCGTTGTTTTAGTGACCCTGACCGCATTGGCCGTCGCGGAAACCAAGAAAGAATATCGCTACAACGTAGGCGCCAAGGCGACGGTGTCGATCATCAACACGTACGGTGCCGTGTCGGTGCATCCGTCGACCGGCAATGTCGTCGTGGTGAACGCGACCACGTATTCCGACAAAGTGGAAGTGGACCAGGCGCAGAGCGGAAATCGCGTCGACGTGCAATCGCACCTGTTCGACGGCGCCACCCAGGAGAACGCACGAGTCGACTATGAAGTGCTGGTTCCGGCGGATGCGAGTGTGACGTTGCGATCGACGACGGGGCCTCTGCGTGCGGAAAAATTGCATGGCGACGTGGAGATGGAAGGATCGTCGGCAACGGTGGATGTGAAAGACATCTCCGACAGCCACGTGCACGTTAAGACCATGAACGGCCCGGTGACGCTCACCAATATCCACGACGGGCATGTGGAGATCGACTCGGTCAGCGGAGATGTGAACCTGATTTCGGTGACGGGCCCGCTGGTGCGCGTGAGTTCGACAAGCGGCAAGATCCGCTATGACGGCGATTTCGGATACGCCGGTGAGTACCGGTTCAACAGCCATTCCGGCGACATCGATGCGACAATTCCGGAAGATGCATCAGTGGACGTAAAAGCGCAGTCGGTACGTGGCAAGGTGCAGGACGACGTTCCCATGCAGCCCAAGACGCACACTTCCTTTCTCGCCCGAGAGGGGAGTTCCTTCGCAGGCACGATCAACAAGGCGGCCTCGTCGGTTTGGCTGCGAACCTTCAGTGGTAGAATCCACCTCAAGAAACGCTAGAAAACAGGCCCGGATCACGCGATTTGCGCAGCCGGGATGCGGCCAGCATGAAAAGTTCGCGCCAGGACATGGAGGCGCCCGCGGACCGGCGCGAGGCGGCGGTTTGTGCCATCGTGCTTGTCGGTTTCATGGGCGCAGGCAAGACCAGCGTCGGGCGGGAACTTGGCCGGCGGCTGGGATGGCCGTTCGTCGATCTGGATGACCGTGTGCAGGCACGGGAGAAGCGCATGATCGCGGAGATTTTCGAAGCTTCGGGCGAAGCGGAGTTCCGGCGCGCGGAGCACGACGCACTCGAGGAACTGCTGAAAGAAGTGGAGAACGGCCCGCGAGTGATCGCCGTAGGTGGAGGCGCCTTCGCGCAACCAGAGAACACTTCCCTGCTGGATGCGAGCATGGCGACCACCGTTTTTCTGGACGCTTCGGCGGATGAGTTGTGGAAGCGCTGCGGCGATGATCCGACGGAGCGGCCTTTGCGACGCGACGAGCAGATATTCCGGCAACTGTATGAGTCGCGGCGCCCGCGCTATCTGCGAGCGCAGGTTCATGTCGACACCGCCGGGAAGGAAGTCGGCCACATCGCAAAAGAAATTGCAACCAGCCTGGGCCTGAAGCAGCGGTCCGCGGGCGAGGAGAAGTAACGTGAAGTTTGGAGCCATGGCGCGAACGGGAGCGGTTTTGCTGCTTCTGAGCGGGATCGCAGTCGCGGGCGACAAGGACAACAAGGCCAAAGAAGGCCAGATGGTGGACTCCGGGACGCTCGGCGTTTTCATGAACGGGCACCGCGTGGCGACCGAGACATTCTCGGTCCAGCAGAACGCGGGCGGAAGCGTGATCACCTCCCAGTTCAAAACCGATGAGGGCGAGAAGTCCGTGCAGAGCTCCGAGTTGCAGCTCACACCGAACGGAGAGATCCGCAAGTACGAGTGGAAGGAATTGAGCCCGGGAAAAGCCCAGGCTACTGTCGCTCCAAACAACGATTTCCTGATGGAACACATCAGTAAGAGTCCGGAGGAAAAGCCGGAGGAGCAGCCGTTCCTGTTGCCCCTATCGACAAATATTCTCGATGATTATTTCTTCATTCATCGCGAAGTGCTGATCTGGCGCTATCTCGCTACGGCGTGCCGCCAGGAGAAGGGCGACGTGCAGTGTCCGGCAGGCCAGAAGACGCAGTTCGGGGCGCTCAATCCGCACCAGCGCAGTTCGATGCCCCTGACGGTGGAGTTCACAGGACGCGAGAAGATTGCGATTCGCGGGAGCGAGAAGGAACTCAACAAGTTCATTTTGCGAAGCGAAGGCGGCGACTGGACGATGTGGCTCGACAATCAGTTCAAACTGCAAAAGATTCTGATTCCGAGTGACAGTACGGAAGTGATACGAGATTGACCTTGTTGCAGCGCAGGCTTGGCCAGTAACCCGCGCCGGAACGGGCCGGCGATACAATGGCAATCATTGATACGCGCACTTCGCGGGTGATCTTCACTGTTTTTCTGTTTGCGGTCGGATTGGGCTTTCTGTACGTCGCCCGCCGCACGCTCGTCGCATTCCTGTTTGCGATCTTCTTCGCATACTTGATGGATCCGGCCGTGTCCCGTCTGGAGAAGTATCTGCATGGACGGGGACGAGCAATCGCCATAATTTACCTGCTGCTTCTGATCGCCCTGGCAATATTCTTCCTCTCCGTGGGTCCGCGAATCGGGCGGGAGGCTGCTCGGCTGAGCCAGTCGTTGCCTGACCTGCTGAACCGTGTCAGTTCGGGGGCCATCGTGCATGACATCGGCCAGGAACATGGCTGGAGCTTGCAGACGCAGGACCGGTTCCGCGAGTTCTTGAGCAACCACTCCGACGACATCAAGAGCTACGCGGAGCAGTTTGGACTGCGGGCGGCGAACGTGGCGAAAGAAGCGTGGCTGATCCTGCTGGTGCCGCTGCTCGCGATCTTCTTCCTGAAGGATGGGCAGTCGTTCGGCAACGTTGCGCTTTCAACGATCCAGTCGCGGCCGCAGCGCGAGTTTTTGCAGGCTGTTCTCGCCGACATGAACCAGATGCTGGCACAGTTCATCCGCGCGCAACTGACGCTGGCGGCGTTGTCGTTGATTGTGTACATCGCGTTCTTGGGCGCGATTGGCGCGCCCTATGCGCTGGTGCTAGGCACGGCGGGCGGCGTGATGGAGTTCATCCCGGTCGTCGGCCCGCTGGTAGCAGCGCTGATCATTTTGGGCGTCGCGGTTCTGATGAGCTTTCCACATTGGGGATTGCTGCTGATCTTTCTTATCGTCTGGCGACTGGTGCAGGACTACGTGGTGTCGCCGAGAGTGATGGGCAAGAGTATGGAACTGCATCCCCTGGCGGCGATTTTCGGCGTGATGGCCGGAGGCGAGATCGCTGGCGTATTGGGCGTGTATCTATCGATCCCGGTGATGGCGAGCTTGCGCATTGTGTGGCGTCGCGGACGGATCTACATCGAGAAGAAACGCTTCGGGCCACTGAACGAGTACGCATTCGGCACCGAGGTGCAGCCGAGAAAATAGGCTTTCGGCTCTGGCTCTCGGCTTTGGGGTCCGGAGAGATCGGTCAAAATACCTCTACTTTGCGCTGACTGTAGCCACCCCCTGACCACCGGCTACCGTCGCATCCACTTTCACATTGCAGAGAAATTGCGCCGCGGTTTCCGGAAGCACAGTGTTGATGAACATGCCGGAGCCGAGTTCGAAGCCGGCCACGCGCGTCAGGCGCGGAATCACGCTCAGGTACCAGTGGAAGTATTTCACTCCGACGCACTCGGCAGGCGCGGTGCGCACAGTGAGGTTGAAATCGGGATCCTTCAGTCCGAAATATAGTTTCGCAAGCAGCGTGCGCAAGACGCGGCCGAGATCGACGATCTCCTGGACGCTGACATCACCGAAGCTCGCCATGTGACGGCGCGGGTAGATATGCGTACAGAAGGGCGCGGGCGAGGCGAATGGCTCCATCGCAACGAAATGCTCGCTAACCAGCGCGACGCGTTCGTTGAGTTCGAGTTCCTCCTCGATCATCTGGCAGAACATGCAGACACCGAAATCGTCGTGGTGGCGCAGGGCCTCGGAGAAACGCTGGCGGACCTGATACGAGATCACCGGGGCGGCGATCAACTGCGAATGGGGATGCTCAAGGCTCGTACCAGCGTCGACACCATGGTTCTTGAAGATGGTCACGTGAGCGATGCGAGGATCGAGGCTCAGTTCGTCGTAGCGGGTCTTGTAGGTGCGGAGGATGTCGGCGACATGCGCGTCAGACATCAGCGCCATTGCCTGTGAGTGGTCCGCCGTTTCAACGATGACGTCGTGCACGCCGAATCCCTGAATAGTCCGACGCGAGCGATGGATGGCGCGCGCGGGCGGGACTTCGCGGGCGAGGGCGGCGAACTTGTTGGGGACGATGCGAATCTTACAGGAACCGTCGCCGTTTGGCAGGCGGAGGATTTCGGGTGGCGTCTGATTCTCGTTCCCGGGACAGAATGGGCAGTTCTGGGAGAAGGACGTCAGTTTCCGCGGGGGACGGTTCACGATCAATTGCTCAGGACGCTTGGCGCGTTCGGTGGCGATGACGACCCATTCCTTGGTGAAGAAATTCTGTCGCAGTTCTGGCATTCCGCTGGCTCCTTACCCGACTTACGGCTGTGACTTAGTCGAACACCTAAATTCCCAACAAAGTGTCTGTTGCGACATCGGTCGTTCTGCCATACCGGATTCCTTGCCGGGGCGCGGGAAGCAGTGATGTAAAATTCTAAGCATCCCAATGGCAACCAAACTTCCTGTCGGCATCCTCGGCGCTACCGGTATCGTCGGCCAGCGCTTCGTGCAAATGCTCGAGCACCACCCGTGGTTCGAAGTGGCGTGGCTGGCCGCGTCCGACCGCTCCGAAGGGCGACCCTATGGCGAAGCGGCGCGCTGGAAGCTGCGCACAGCGATTCCTGCGAACGTGGCCAAGATGACCGTGTCGCCGGCATCGCCCGAGGGCGCGCCCAAGATCATCTTTGCTGCGCTCGACGCCAGTATCGCCGCCGAACTCGAGCCGCGTTTCGCTGACGCCGGCTGCGCCGTGGTCTCCAACTCGAGCGCGTTGCGCATGGCGAGCGACGTACCCCTTGTTATCCCCGAGGTCAACGCCTGCCACGTCAAGCTCATCGAGACGCAGGCATGGCGGAAGAAGTCGGGCGGGTTTGTGGTCACCAACCCCAACTGCTCCGCCATCGGACTCGTGCTGGCACTGGCACCATTGGACCAGCGCTTCGGCCTGGAAACGGTGATGGCGGTCACGATGCAAGCGGTCAGTGGTGCTGGTTACCCCGGTGTGGCGTCCCTCGACATTCTGGGAAATGTGATCCCGTATATCGCCAAAGAAGAAGAGAAGATGGAAGAGGAGACGCAGAAGTTGCTGGGCAAGCTGAACGGGACGAAAGTCGTCCCCGGGGCTTTTGCCATGAGCGCCCAGTGTAATCGTGTGGCGGTGGAGGACGGGCACACAGAGTCGGTTTCGGTGCGGCTGAAGAATAAAGCGAAGCCGCAGGAGATCGTGGAGGCCTGGAACTCGTACAGGGCCGAACCCCAGAAGATGAAACTGCCGAGCGCGCCTGAGCAACCAGTGATGTATCTGGAGGCCAACGATCGTCCGCAGCCCCGCTTCGACGCCGATCGCGGAGCTGGAATGACGACCACGGTCGGGCGGTTGCGTCCCTGCAAGGTTCTCGATTGGAAGTTCACCGTGCTCTCGCACAATACGATTCGCGGCGCCGCCGGAGCCGCGCTGCTCAACGCGGAACTGCTCAAAGCCCAGGGGTATCTGGGGTGAGAGGCGATCCGGACTTCACAGCGTTTCGAAGCGCTTCGTTTGGGAGTGGGGGCGCGGGTGAGCGCTTGCCCCTGCACCGGGGAGCGCGCGCGGGCCGGCCTTTCTCGTTTTCGTCGCACACTTTCTCACGAGATCTTCTCCGATGATCGTGATGAAATTCGGCGGGACCTCCGTCGAGGACGCGAAGGCGATCGACCGGACCGCGTCCATCGTCAAAGGGCGGGTCGAGAAAAAGCCGGTGGTGGTGGTCAGCGCCATGGCCAAGGTCACCGACACGCTTTTAAAAATGGCGCAGGCGGCCGGGTCAGGCGATCGGGATGGCGCGCTGAAACTTTCGCGTGCTCTGCGCGAACGGCACTACAACACGGCGGGAGAACTGCTGGGCACAGGCGTTTTCACGCGGTTTCATGGCGAACTGGAAGCAGAGTTCGACGCGCTGGACGCGTTGCTGATGGGCATTGCTGCCGTTGGAGAATTGACGCCGCGCACAACCGATCACGTGGCTGCCTACGGCGAGTTGCTTTCGAGCAGAATCGTCACGGAGGCGTTCTCGGCCCGCGGGCTGGACGCGTCGCTGGTGGACTCCCGGGCCTGCATCGTCACGGACGCGACCTACACACGAGCAGTGCCGATCTTCGATGAGACAAATGAGCGCCTGACCTTGAAAGTGAAGCCGCTGGTGGATGCTGGCCGTATACCAGTGATGGGCGGGTTTATCGGGTCGACGCGCAGCGGAGTGACGACTACCATCGGTCGAGGCGGGTCGGATTTTTCAGCGGCGATTGTCGGGGCAGGCCTGAATGCCGAGGCCATCGAGATCTGGACGGACGTGGACGGGATGCTGACGACCGACCCGAACTTGTGTCCGGACGCACACCGCATCCGGGTGATCAGCTTCGACGAAGCGGCGGAACTTGCGTATTTCGGAGCCAAGGTGCTGCATCCGGCCACTGTGCTGCCGGCCATCCAGAAGAATATTCCGGTGTGGGTGCTGAACTCGCGGAATCCGACCTGCGAGGGAACGAAGATTGCCGCGCGTGCCCCGCACTGCAGAAACATCTTCAAGGCGATCGCAGCGAAGAAGCGCATCACGATCGTTAACGTCGCAGCTCCGCGCATGCTGCTAGCGCATGGATTTCTGAAATCGATCTTCGAGGCCTTCGACCGGCACAAGGTGGCGGTGGACGTGGTCTCGACTTCGGAAGTCAGCGTCTCGTTAACGGTAGACTCGAATGAAGCGATACCGGCGCTGGCGGCCGACCTGGCGAAGCTGGCCGACGTGAAGTACGAGGGGCGAAAGGCGATCGTTTGCCTGGTAGGTGAGAGCCTGCGCGAGACACCGGGAATCGCGGCACGGGTGTTCGGCGAATTGTCGGATTTGAAGATCCGCATGATCTCGCAGGGCGCCTCGGAGATTAACCTTACGTTTGTCGTCGAGGAAGAAGATGTACCAGGAGTGATCCGGCGACTGCACACGGCGTTCTTTTCGGATCTGGATCCGGCGGTGTTTGCGTAGGGCGACAGATTTCGCGGAACAACGCAGGGTAAGCTCAGCCGGCCGCAGATTTTTCGGATCAACGCAGATAATCAACGTATCTACTAAGGTGGCGTTGGCTTGTTAGGAGTGAAAGCTCGCCAACTGGTTCGCAATATCGGAACGTTATGAGACTGCTGATTCTAGGCCGCGGAAAGACGGGAGCGCTAGTCGCGGACGTAGCGCGCGAGCGACGGCATCACGTTCGGGTGGTCGGCGCGCAGGAAAATAGCGCCTGCAGCGCTTTGACGCGAGAAGCTCTTGCGGAGATCGATCTAGTCGTTGACTTCACCACTCCCACAGCCGTTCTGGCCAACATCGAGGCGTGTCTTCGTGAAAAGAAAAACATGGTCGTGGGAACGACCGGATGGCACGGCGAGGCGGCCCGGATCCGCGCCGATGTCGAAAAGGCCGGAACTGGCTTTCTCTATGGCCCGAACTTTTCGATCGGCGTGAACCTCTTTTACGACATCGTGCGCACCTCGGCGGAGGCCTGCCGTCACAATTACCATGGGCAGATCTTCGAGCGGCATCACCATCACAAGAAAGACGCGCCCTCGGGGACGGCGGTTGTCCTACACCGAATCATCCAGGAGTGCGGGGGTGCTGATCTCGAGATCACCTCGTTTCGCGAAGGCGAGGTCGTCGGTCTGCACGAAGTAACGTTCGACTCGCCCGCCGACCGCATCTATCTCTGCCATGACGCCAAGTCGCGTAAGGGATTTGCCGAAGGCGCAGTGCTCGGAGCGGAATGGCTCGGCACGCGGAAGGGCTTCTTCGAGTTCAAGGACATCTGGCGAGAGCTCTAGCCGTTCCAAACTTCAGACAACTTGAACACGGGGTCACCGCATCTTGTGATCCGGGAATCTCGTGAAACGATAGATCGGTTCACATCGTCTCTCGATTCGCGCTATCTTAATAACATGCAAGTGCGGGGATGCGGGACAGCGCTGGTTACTCCCTTTCATCAGGACGGTTCCATTGATGATGCCGCCCTGCGCAATCTCGTAGCGTGGCAGGTCGAATCGGGTATCGATTTTCTGGTTCCCTGCGGCACGACGGGTGAAACTCCTACCCTCTCCCATGATGAGTGGCTGCACGTGATCGACACGACGGTCGAGGTCGCAGCCGGACGGGTACCGATTGTCGCGGGCGCAACTTCGAATTCGACGCTCGACGCCGTTGAAAAAGCCAAGGAAATCGCGGCACGGCCGGGCGTGGACGCGATCCTGACTGCGTCGCCGTACTACAACAAACCAACCCAGGAAGGCCAATACCGGCACTTCAAGGCGATCGCCGAGGCGGTCGAGAAGCCACTGATTCTCTACAACGTCCCGGGCCGGACGGGTGCGAACATCGAACCGACGACACTGGTGCGGTTGGCCGAAATTCCGAACATTCTCGGCGTGAAGGAAGCGAGCGGCAACATCACACAGATCGCCGAAGTGTGTCATGCCGTGCCGGAGCACTTTCTGGTTTTCTCCGGCGACGACTCGGTGACGCTGCCCGTGATTGCGCTCGGCGGAGTGGGGATCATTTCGGTAGCATCGAATGAAATTCCCCGCGAGATGGCCGAGTTGACGCACGCGGCGTTGAACAACGACTGGGCCACGGCGCGCTCGCTTCAGAAGAAATATCTACCGCTGATGCAGGCAAATTTCATCGAGTCGAACCCGCTGCCCGTGAAAGCCGTGCTGGCGATGATGGGCAAGATCGAAGAAATCTACCGCCTGCCGTTGTTGCCCATGCGCCGCGACACGCGCTCCAAGTTGCACCGCATCGTCACCGACGTTGGATTGGTCTCCAAGCCGGCGGCGCCCTCACCGGAAACGGCGGAATTCTTCGTCTACGAGAACTGGCTGGCGGGACCGCACAAGATCGTGGTTCACCGGTCAACGTGCGGACAGTGCAATCACGGCAAGGGACGTCCCGCCGGACACGACGCGAACCATGCTCGCTGGCACGGCCCGTACGCGACGCTCTCTGAGGCGCGCCAGGTGGCGCACGATATGCCAGGAGTGCTGATCCGCAGCGAGTGCAAGTGCATTTGAAAGGGCAGTTCTCAGTTGTCGGTTCTCAGTTAGCGGCTGTCTGTTCTAGATTTCTCCGCGTCTTCTTTGTGGCTTCTTCGCGACCTCTGCCGTAACCCTTACTTTTACATCCAAGTACCATTACACTGTTCCCCGAGCATGAAGGATCTCACCAGTCCCACGTGGATACTGATCAAGGGCGGTCTCTTTTTGGTTTTGGGTTTGATGGCGGGCGCTCTGCTACTGATTCAGCATCCGACTTTCTACGTGGGCTTTCTCTTGATCACAGCGGTCTGGGCTTTCTGCCGTTTCTATTACTTTGCCTTTTACGTAATCGAACATTACGTGGACTCTAATTATGTCTATGGCGGGCTTCTGTCCTTTGCCCGCTATTTAATCAAAAGAGAACAACAGCGGCCATAAATGCAATCCCTGAAAACCTCCATTGAACGGCTCGCCTCGATGGGCGAGGTCGAGCAGAAGCCCGAGGCACGCAGAACTTTCCTCGAGTTCCGCGACGCGCTCACGCAAGGCAAGATCCGCGCGGCTGAAAAGATCGACGGGCATTGGATGGTGAATGCCTGGGTGAAGCAAGGGATCCTGCTCGGTTTTCGGCTGGGCGAGTTGACCGAGATGGGCGATGCCCGGCTGTCATTCGTCGACAAGGACACCTTCCCTGCCCGCCATTTTGGCGTCGCCGACCGCGTGCGCGTGGTGCCCGGCGGGTCGTCGGTGCGCGTGGGTTCGTACGTGGCACCGTCGGTGATCTGCATGCCGCCGATGTTCATCAACGTGGGCGCTTACGTGGATGAGGGCACGATGGTGGATTCGCACGCACTCGTGGGGTCGTGCGCACAGATCGGCAAGCGAGTGCACCTCAGCGCGGCCGCACAAGTGGGCGGTGTGCTGGAACCGGTCAATGCCGCGCCAGTCATTATTGAAGACGACGTGTTGGTCGGCGGAAATTGCGGAATCTATGAAGGGACGCTTGTGCGCACACGGGCTGTGCTGGGCGCGGGCACGATCCTGACGCGCTCGACGCCCTTGTACGACCTGGTCCGTGGTGAGGTCTACCGCGCGACTGGCGACAAGCCGCTGGAAGTGCCAGAGAACGCTGTCGTCGTTCCGGGATCGCGGGCGGTGAAGAAAGGTCCGGCAGCGGACTGGAATTTGTCGCTCTACACGCCCGTCATCGTGAAGTACCGCGACGAGAAGACCGATCGCGGGATTGAGTTGGAGGAGTGGTTGCGCTGAGGGTCGCAGATTGGATCGAGAATGGGGACAGACCTGAGCTGAAGGTCTGATGGAGCAATTAGCACTCAGCACTTAGCATTCAACCAGCCACGAGCCCTGTTATTTCAGACAAGAGCCAATGAGTGCTTAAAAGCCATCTCATAAGTCCGTTTTGAAAGGGCTCGGCTTCAGCCGTGCCGCTCAGGCGTAATAAAGACGCGGGCTTTAGCCCCTGAGGTTTACCCGCACGAGAGCCAACAACGTTTATGCAACAGCGCCTGAATGCTGAGTGCTCAATCCAGCGTCACCAGCATCGGGCCATTCGGGCCAGCGCCGTCCAAACTTACCTTGATTTTCGACAGACCGGATACAATCGCATCCGCTTCGTGAAGCTCTTGTACGGGATAGGTGCTTGGTAGCGAGATCACTTTCATCCCCGCAGCATGGCCCGCGCGAATCCCGGCGGGCGCATCTTCGACCACCACGCATTCGGCCGGATTGACCTTGAGTAGCTCCGCTCCCTTCAGATAAGGCTCGGGATCGGGCTTGCCGCGTGTAACGTCGTCGGCGGTGACGAGGATCTCCGGAATGGGCACGCCGAATCGTCGCATACGGGTGGTCGCAAGAAAGCGTGTCCCGGACGTAACCACGCACCATCGTCCCTTGGGAATGGAGTTCACCAGTTCGACCGCGCCTGGCATGCGAACAACCTCGTCAGCGGCGGCCTCGCGCTGCTCGATCTTGCGCGTCTCCGCCTCGGCGTCCAGATGAGGCGCAACGCGCTGGATCACCTCGATAGTGCGCACGCCATGGGCCGCGTGCATAACTACAGTGGGATCGAGTCCGTTATCAAGCGCCCAGCGCTTGTATTGCGCAGCCACCACGCGGGTGGAGTCGAGGAGAACACCGTCCAGGTCGAATAGGATGGCGGAGGCGCGGAAGGAGGGCATGATCTGTAAAAGAGTACATGAGGGGGCTCGACCGGCAGAAATCCATGAACGGGTTAGGCGGTGGTTGAAACAACGATAACGATAGAGATGGAGAGTTGTATGTTCACCCTGTACCCGACGTGGATCCGCGTCTGAGTTATGGTCTCTGGGATGAACCCGCCTCGACGAAGCTGTTTGGAGGTCACCGACTTCAGCATTTCGCCTTCGTCCCTACGAACTCGACGATAACTCCGTCGCCGTCGTCGAAGGCAGCGCTTCTTCCGCGTGCATCCGCTTGCGCGCCTCCAGATGTTTCTGCCGGAAGTGCGTTCGCGCCCGCTCGGCCCAGGTCCGCACAAAATAGTAGTTCAGACCCGCACCGATGACCGAACTGGCCACCGGGATCAGCCTGCCCGCCCACTTCTCGACGACCTCCCCGCTGGCCTGAACGGCGATGCGCTGAATGACCTTCGGCACGAAACGGTTGATGACTTCTTTCTCCAGCAGTTCGCGGCTGATGTCGACGCCGGCGGCGCTGGCTGCCGCGATCCAGAGTTCGGCCATTTCCTCTTCGGTATTGAACTCGAATCCGTACACCAGGCTCAGCTTTTGAATTGCGCGCATGGTGATCGCGGAGAGCACGCCCATGTCGGGTATGAGGGTCACGATGCCGCCCAGGCCGAAGCCCGCTCCCTGAATCAGGGCGATTTTCTTGCTGCTGCGGATCACTGATTCGGCCACCTCGTCGAGATAACCAAGTTCGACGCTGTAGACGCCGCGAAAGCTGGTGACGGGAAGGTCGTACGCGGCACGCATTTGCAGCAAAAATTTCGCGGGGTCCACTTTCACGGTTTCGTAGGCACGGGTGAGTCCGTGCACCAGGGCGGTTTCAATCTTTCCGCGAAGCCAAGACTTTTGCCGTTCGTCGGCCATCGTGAGTTGGATGCAATGACGCGCGTGCGCAGCCAGATTTCCTTCCTTCACGTTAACGCATGAAGGGCGTTTGGGCAAAATGGAGAGCGTCCGTGTGAAGACGGAAAAACATTCGGATAGAAATGCCTCTCGACTGTCACGCTGCTGTTGGAGTGGCAGGGGTCCCCTTCGACTTTGCTCAGGGCAGGCTTTCGGCTCGTTCGGCTAACGCCTCACGTCGCTCAGGATGACAGTGTTGAGATCACCGTGCTGATTGGTAGATTCTCAACCTGAAAGCCGAGTCGCGGCGCGCCTGTGCTAGCATCATCTCCAATGCCATCCGGAAAACTGCAAATCATCCCGCTGGGCGGACTCGGCGAGTTCGGCATGAACTGCATGGCCCTGCGCTGGGGCGATGACATTCTGGTCATCGATGCGGGCCTGATGTTCCCTGAGGCCGAACTGCTTGGCGTCGACATCGTGGTTCCCGACATCTCCTACCTCGCGGAGAACCGCGACAAGGTTCGCGGCATCGTCCTCACCCACGGGCACGAGGATCACATCGGCGCGCTGCCGTGGATTCTGTCGGAGCTCAATGTTCCGGTGTGGGGTACGGAGTTCACGCTCGCCTATGTCGAGGACAAGCTCGACGAGCATGGCCTGCTCGACGACGCCGATCTGCGGGAGATTCGCGCGGGAGAGCGCTTCAAGGTGGGAGCGTTCACGGTGCATCCCATCCAGGTGACGCATAGCCTCGTGGACTGCGTGGCTCTAGCGGTCCACACGCCGCTCGGCGTGGTGCTTCATACTGGAGATTTCAAGGTCGATCCGACGCCGACCGACAACAAGCTCTTCGACCTGCACGCCTTTGCCGAATACGGCAAAGAGGGCGTGCTCGCGCTGTTGCAGGACTCAACCAACGTCGAGCGCAAGGGATACACGCCCAGCGAGCGCGCGGTACGGCGGAAATTCGATGAGGTCTTCGCCCAAACCGAGCGTCGGCTCTTCATATCTTGTTTCTCGTCGTCCATTCATCGCATCAAGCTCGCCGTCGAGATGGCTTACGAACACGGCCGCAAGATCGCGTTTATCGGCCGCTCGATGAACAGCTCGGCCGAGATCGCCGAAGATCTCGGCTATATCGAGATTCCGCAAGGGCTGCTGATCCATCCCGGAGAGATGAAGAATTACGCTCCGGAGAAAGTCTGCGTGCTGATTAGCGGGACGCAGGGCGAGCCGATGTCGGCGCTGTCGCGGGCGGCGGTCGACAACCACAAGCACGCCAAGATCGAGAAGGGCGACACCGTCGTGCTTTCGTCGCGCATCATTCCGGGGAACGAAAAAGCGATCTACCGGATGATCGATCACCTGTTCCGGCGCGAAGCGCACGTGATCTATGAGGACGGATCGTCGCCGCCGGTGCACGTCAGCGGCCACGCCAGCCAGGAAGAACTGAAGCTCATCATCAACCTGGTGAAGCCGCGCTACTTCATTCCCGTGCACGGGGAGTACCGGCAGCTTAAGCTGCACGCGGAGATGGCCGGAGCGATGCGTGGGTCGGTTGGGCAGGTCATCCTGATTGAAAGCGGCGACATTCTGGAGTTCGACGAACTCGGAGCGCGCAAGGTCGGCCGGGTCAATGTGGGCCGCGTGTGCATCGATTCGGGCTCGCGCACCGACGTGGTCGAGGACCTGATCATTAAAGATCGCCGCCACATCAGCGAAGACGGCATTGTGCTGCCGATTATCGCCATCAACAAGCTGACGGGCGAGGTGGAGACAGCGCCTGAGATCGTGACGCGAGGATTCAACATCGGCGAAAACGGGCTGGTGGAAGGAGCGAAGCAGATCGTGATGCAGACGCTCGATCTTTCCAGCGACGAAGAAAAAGCCGACTACGGTGTGATCAAAGAGAAGATTCGGGCCGACCTGAAGCGTTACATCTCGAAGCAGACGCAGAAGCGGCCGCTCATCATGCCAGTGATACTCGAGATCTGACTCCGAGCAGGGATTTCGGGGAGGCAATGAGAAATTGGGGAACTGAGTAATTGAGAACTTCAGAACATCTCGCTTCGGCCGTTCAATTACACAATTTCGAAATTTCCCAATTACTCAATTCTTTTCGACGTCTGCGCTTTCGCATTACCCAACGTTTGGAGCGTAAGTCATCGTAACCCTCGACGACATTCGGCAGGCGCAAGGTCGGCTCCACGGCGTCGCCGTACGCACGCCGTTGTTCGACGCTCACTCTCTCAATGGGAATGCCCCGGACGCCCGTCGTCTTTTCCTGAAGCTCGAGAATCTGCAGCCGATCGGCGCCTTCAAATTGCGAGGAGCCTACAACAAGATCGCAGCGCTTTCGGACAAAGAGCGTCGGCGTGGCGTGATTTCGTATTCCAGCGGCAATCATGCGCAAGGTGTGGCCTACGCGGCGCGGGCTCTGCATACCAAAGCCGTCATCGTGATGCCTGGCAACGCTCCGGCCATCAAACTCGAGGCCACGGCCGCGATGGGCGCCGAGATCGTGACGGTCGGTCCGGGCAGCATGGAGCGGCAACTTAAAGCCGAGGAACTGGCGGCGAAGCACGGATATGTCATCGTGCCACCCTACAACGACGAGAAGATCATCGCGGGCCAGGGCACGATGGGGCTAGAGATTCTCGAGGACCTCCCTGACGTTGAGACAGTTCTAGCGCCGGTGGGTGGCGGTGGGATGATCAGCGGCATCGCGACGGCGATCAAGCTTAGCAAGCCGTCGGTGCACGTGATCGGCGTGGAACCGGAACTGGCGGCCGATGCACAGGCCAGCCTGCGCGCGGACCACGTGGTCAACTTCCCCGCCGAGCAGGTGACGCAGACCATTGCCGACGGCCTGCGTACGCAGAGTATTGGCGCCATCAATTTTGAGCACATCGAGAAGTATGTCGACGACATCGTGACCGTTTCCGAAGATGAGATCCGGGAAGCGATGCGGCGGCTGGCGGCAAACCCAAAAACGGTGGCAGAGCCGAGCGGGGCTGTTGCAGTGGCGGGATTCCTGTTCCGTGGCGATCAATTGCCTCGTGCCACGACCCATGTAGCCGTGGTCAGCGGGGGCAATATCGATCCCGCCATGCTCGAGGATATCCGGAAGAAGTAGGCTTTCGCGGGCGATGGTGCCCCACCACGCAGCCGGTGTAAAATCAACTTCCGCTCTCATTCCTTCAGTCCAGAGGTTAATCCATGCCAGTTTCCGCGAGTACGCGGATTTTCGCCGCGGTCGTGTTCCTGGTTTTCTTCGTAGCTCCCAACCTGAAAACAAATTGCAACACAGCATTCGCTGCCGCCGAGCACGGTGCGCTGATTCGGGCCGCAAATATGTATCTTTCACCCGACCCCAATTCTGCGAAGCTGGCGGAAATCGAGCGCGGGCGCGAACTGGTGGTGATCGAGCCGACGCGCGGCGATTGGGCTCATGTAGAGGCGCTGCTCGGCGAGGAGAAAACCGTCGCGGGATGGATTCTCGATAAAGGATTCGTGCGCAACACCACCCAGGACGGCGACAGGATTCTATTCGGCGAGGGCGCCGACTCGGAGGACGAAGCCAGCCGACGCCACGGCCGCCGGGGCGCCGATCAGGACGCGCTGCGGCTTTACTACCGGGTCTTCGACCTGTTCCCTGCTTCCCCGTTCGCGGCGGAAGCGCTCTACCGCGCCGCCGACATCCGCTGGCAGGTGGAGCGCTACGACATCATGTCGCGGCCGTCGGCGAAGGAACGCGATCCCTACATGCGCGGGCAGATGAACGAAGAGTGGATGAAAGAAGTGATCAAGAAGTATCCCGGGACCAAGTGGGCGGATCTTGCGGCTTTTCGCCTGATTGACAACAAGCTGTGCGGCGATTGGCAGGGCACATCGAAGTGTCCCGAGAAGGAAGCCGACATGTACGAGAAGTACGCCAATGAACACTCCCAGTCGCCGGCGGCTCCCCAGGCGTTGTACCTCGCGGCTGTTCGCCGCGCGGCGCTGGTGGACATTTACAAGACCGAAGAGCAGAAGAAGAAACCGGAAGAATCGAAGGCCAAGGCGATCGCCTTGGCGCAGAAAGCGCTTCAGCAGTATCCGCAGTCGGACTGGGCCGCCCGCGCGCAGGCCTTGATGTTCCTCGTCGAGCAAGACGTGCCGACGTATGGGAATGCGGTGGAGTAAGGAAGCCAGGTCTTGGGTCTTGGGTGTTGGGTCTTGGGTGTTAGGTTTCAGGTGTCGGGTTTCAGGTGTCGGGTTTCAGGTATCGGGTTTCAGGTATCAGCTCTCCACCGTTAGGTCTTGGGTTCACGCCTTGAATTTCCCGTTCATAAGAGTTCCCTCACTTGAGAAAATGCATTGCTGGGTTGTCAACTGAAAAGAAGTTGCGATCGACAACGTGAAGCTTGGCCTGTCTATCGATACTGAGACCGAAACCTAAGACCTAACACCTGAGACCTGACACCTGCTTTTATGAACGATTACCTGCTCTCGCTGTTGCTCGGCATCATCGAAGGACTCACCGAATTTCTTCCCGTCAGCTCGACCGCGCACCTGCGCATCGCCGAGAGCTTGCTGCACATTTCGCTCGGCGACGGCTACTGGAAGATGTACTCGATCGTGATCCAGCTGGGCGCGATCCTGTGCCTGCCGGTGTATTTCCGCGATCGCATTGCCAAACTTCTGTCGACGTTCCCCAAGGGCGAGCGGGGCGACCGCACTGTCTTCACTCATCCGCTCAGTCTTACGCTCATCGCTTTCGTGGTCACGGCGGTTCCCTCCTTTCTGCTGACAAAAGTGATCGGCGAGAACCTCGAGAGCCTCTACGTCATTGGGACGGCATTGCTGGTAGGCGCCATCGTGATGTGGATCGTGGACGCGATAAAAGCGCCGTGGGAGAAAGCAGGCCAAGGCGCTGCCAACAGTCCGATTCACACCTGGCATATGGAAGACATGAGCCTCGGCCAGTCGATCTGGATCGGCGCGTGCCAGATCCTATCGGCGGTTTTTCCCGGAACGTCGCGCTCGATGGCCACCATCGCCGCCGGGCAACTCGCTGGTATGTCGCGAGCTTCCGCGCTGGAGTTTTCGTTCTTCCTCTCCATGCCGACCATGATCGTCGCGACCGTCTACACGTTGCTGAAGTCCCTGCGCGGCAAGGGCGAGAATCCGATCGGCGTGGCGCAGATCACACCCCACCAGTGGCTGGTGCTGGCCATCGGATTCGTGGTGTCGTTCGTCGTGGCCTATGCCAGCGTGGCCTGGTTCATGGCGTGGGTGCGAAAACGCGGCTTCACTCCCTTTGCGATCTACCGCATCATTGTAGGAATCCTGGTCTTGGGCTTAGCGAGCGGGTTGATCGCCAGATAGCGCGGAGTCTGGCAACTATTTTGCACATCCCCTTAACGTCTTTCTGAACAGGCGCATGGCGGTGGATCGTTTGCTCTCCCTTCGCCCACGAAGCTAACTCGATACGGGCCGCCGATTCCTCGCAGGATTCCTCCGTTGTCGGCGGCCCACATTCTTGGCATAATCGTAAGGCTCTGGCGCGCTTCGGACACTGGCGGCTGCTTCGTCTCCAAAAGCGGCTACTGGTGCGGAATACGCCTCGATGAAAGCTTTTTCGCGCATTTTCAATCCGACCAGCAACCGCCGGTTGAACGAATTGATCGGCTTTTTGCTGTGTGTCTCCGCGCTCCTCCTCTTCCTCGCGATCGCCTCGTACTCGCCGCTCGATCCTTCGTTCAACAGCGCCTCAGTTCTGACCACCGCGCGCGGCGCGCGCAACTGGATCGGGATCGTTGGCGCTGTGATCTCTGACCTTTGCCTACAGACATTCGGGATTGGGGCATTCCTGCTTCCGGTCTTTCCGCTGATGCTAGGCGCACGCTGGTTTCGGTCACGCAGAGTGCAGTCGCCCGTGGCCAAGAGCCTGGGCGTGTTATGGCTGATCGTCTTCATACCCGCGTTTCTGTCACTGCTGCCCGGACACCTGCGTTGGCTGCAAGTGATCCCGATTGAAGGTCTGCTTGGGCGAGTGATCGGCGACGCACTCATTCACTACCTGAACCTGGCTGGCGCGTACATCGTTTGCGCGACTGTGCTGGCCGTAGCTTTGTATCTGACCACCGCATTCTCGTTCTCGAGCATGCAGGTGTGGATTCCCACGCGTTTCGCCTTTGTGATCGCCCTGCGCGATCGTTGGCGCGATTGGCGCGAAGACCGGGCCAAGCAGAAGATGCAGAAGGAACTCGACAAGCGTCGTGCTGCAAAGCCGGTGGTGAGTGCGCAGTTGATCCCTGGACGCATGATCACGGCGCAGCCTGACCCAGAGACTGAGGCGCGTCCGCGGGCTGAACTCTATTCCCACCCCTCGCCCGCCGCAGCCAGTTCTGCGCGCGCGAAGACCGGCATCGATCGCATGCTCGATCCCGAGCCCGCGGCTGCTCCCGCGCCCGCTGCTTATGCGTCAGCTGCACTGCGCGCCGAAGCGGGTGTGATCGTTCCCGAGGTGACGGAGCGGGCCGACAGCGCCGTCAAAACCAAAACCACGATGCCGAAGATCGCCGGCGGCTACAAGCTGCCGCCGAGCGCGCTACTGCATCGGCCCGAAGGCAAGCAGTCGGTCGACGCCGACGAACTCAAGATCCTCGCGCACGTTCTGACCGAAAAATACGCCGAGTTCGATGTACACGGGCAGGTCACACAGATCAATCCCGGCCCGGTCGTTACGACCTTCGAGTTCAAGCCCGAAGCGGGCGTGAAATACAGCCGGATTACGAACCTCACCGAAGACCTCTGCCTCGCGCTCAAGGCCGAAAGCATCCTGGTCGAGCGGATGGCCGGCAAGTCGACCGTCGGCATCCAGGTGCCGAACCGCGAACGCGAGATCATCTGGCTGCGTGAAAACATCGAGGCCACCGAGTTTATCGGATCGAGATCCAAGCTCACGCTCGGACTTGGAAAAGACATCAACGGGCGCATCGCCGTCGCCGACCTTGCCACCATGCCGCACTTGCTGATCGCGGGATCGACGGGAACCGGCAAGAGCGTGGCCATCAACGCCTTCATCATGTCGATTCTGTACAAGGCGACGCCCGACCAGGTTCGCTTGATCCTCGTCGACCCGAAGCGCCTGGAGCTCGGCAACTACGAGGGTATTCCGCACTTGCTGACGGAGATCATTACCGAGCCAAAGAAAGCGGCGTACGCTCTTCGCAATGCGGTCCGCGAAATGGAGCGTCGCCTGAAGTTGCTGGCCGAGAAAGGCGTCCGCAATATCGACCAGTACAACAAACTCTTCGAAGAGGACGGCACGCCGAGCCTGTTTGGCGAAGACTCCGAAGAGCGCCCGATTCCCTACATCGTCATCATCATCGACGAGTTGGCCGACCTGATGATGCTCGATGCCGGCAACGTGGAAGAGTCCGTCACACGCTTGGCGCAGATGGCGCGCGCCGTCGGCATCCACCTGGTTCTGGCGACGCAGCGGCCTTCCGTGGACGTGATTACCGGCCTCATCAAGGCCAACTTCCCGGCACGTATTTCCTTCCGCGTAGCTACCAAGGTCGATTCGCGCACGATTCTCGACTCCAACGGCGCCGAGGCTCTGCTGGGTCGTGGAGACATGCTCTACCTGCCATCAGGCTCAGCGCGCGTCCATCGCCTGCACGCTCCGTTTGTCACGGAAAAGGAAATCGCCGCGGTGGTTGAGTTCTGGAAGTCCCAGGCCACAGCCGAATATGTCAAAGAGTTCACAGAAGCGCCCGCGGAGGAGCGCGACGCCGCTGGCGGTGCTTCTGGCGAAGCTGGCGATGGCGGCGAACTTGAGAACGATCCACTCTACAACGACGCGGTTCGGCTGGTGGTCGAGTTCGGCAAGGCGTCCACTTCCCTTCTACAACGCCGCTTGCGCATCGGTTACGGGCGAGCCGCGCATCTCATCGACCTGATGGAGCACGATGGCATCGTCGGCGCGGCCGATGGCCCGAAGCCTCGTGAAGTCCTCAAGCGTCCCGATTGGATCTCGGAAGTCGAAGAGTCGATGCGTTAGGTTAGTCCTCAGCACTCCTCGGCCAATCGTCTGGCACGGCGTCATCTCATTCGATCCACGCGATCTGACTCGCAGGTGTGAGGAACCTCCTCTGCTGTCCGGGCGACATTCGCCAATTTATAATCCGACAACTATGAAGATCCTGTTGTGTGCTCTGCTGGTATTCGGAGGTCTCGTTCTCGTGGCACAAACCGAGTTTCTGAAACCTTCCGGCCTCGCTCTCGCGCACGGATATACGCACGCGGTGGTGACCCGACCCGGCAAGTTGATCTTCCTTTCGGGGCAGGTGGCCAACGATCCCTCCGGGCAATTGGTGGGCAAGGGCGATCTGAAGGCTCAAACTGAACAGGTGTTCGCGAACCTCAAAACTGCACTCGCTGCTTCGGGCGCGACCTTCAACGATGTGGTCAAAATCACCTGGTACGTGAAGGGCTACAAGCCGGACGACCTCCCTATCCTCCGCGGCATCCGCGACAAGTACGTGAACATCGCGAGCCCTCCCGCGAGCACGTTGGTCGGAGTGGCCTCCCTCTTCCAGGAGGATTATCTGCTTGAGGTGGATGCCATCGCTGTAATTCCCGAGAAAGATGCCAAGCGCAAATAACCGCATTGGTGTAACTCTTTGGAGGCAAAGATGGCGATCGACGTTCGCGGCATGACGCCGCTGCTGCAGGTCTTCGACATGGCGAGGTCTCTTCGCTTTTACTGCGACGTGCTCGGATTCCAGATCGTGCAGGCCGATGCGAACACCACCGCCCCGAATCACAACTGGGTCTGGCTGCGCCTTAACGACATCGATCTGATGCTGAACACCGCGTATGAATATGACAAGCGCCCTCCGGCCGCAGACCCGAACCGCGTCGCCAGCCACGACGACATTGCGCTCTACTTCGACGCGCCTGACGTGGATGCGATCTATGCCGAGCTCCGCTCCAAGGGAATCAGTGTGGAGCCCCCGAAAATCGCTCCCTACGGCATGAAGCAGCTTTACTTGCACGATCCGGACGGATTTTCGCTCTGCTTCCAGTCGAAGGCTGAGATGTAGACGCGAGCACATGATTTGGCGACGTAGGGACCGGCGTCTCGCCTATCGGGGGTCGGAGAGGACGCCCGACTCTCCACCTGCCAAACGCCAAAGGACCCACGCAAAGACTCGATGGCGAGCAGCAACCAGCATCGGCGAGGACTTGTTAGTCGTCACCTCGCCGTCGCACGAAATCCATCTGATCACATCCGCCGCACGCCAACCCTTCCCGCGTCGACTGCATCTCAGGCTGGACTTTGTTCTCAAGCTTCAGATTTCGGATCGCGCAGGGCTTCTCCCGTCGCGCGCACACTTCTGTTCGCGGCTCGGCCACCGCCGCGCTCCTGTGCATCTTTGCCGCGTCAATCGGATGCGGCGGTTCGTCAAATGGCATGTCGACAACTTCCTCAGCGCCCATCTCAGGGGGAAACGTCCCACAATTTGGACACGTTGTCATCGTCGTCGAGGAGAATGCCAGTTACTCGCAGGTAATCGGCAGTGCCGACATGCCCTATCTGAATGGACTCGCGAATCAGTACGGGCTTGCCACGCAGTATTACGCCAACAGCCATCCGTCGATCGGCAACTACTTCATGCTGACCACCGGCCAGCTCGTCACCACCGACGACGGGTTCACCGGAACGATCAGCGTCGACAATATCGTTCGCGAGGTGCTCGCGGCGGGCAAGACATGGAAGTCGTACGCGGAGAGCCGCGGAGACCCGAGTCTTTACGTGCAGCGCCACGACCCGTGCTCGTACTTCACCGACGTAGTGGGCAGCGCGACGCAGAAGCAGAGCCTGGTCTCGTTCACCGAGTTCGCCACGGACCTGGCCAACAACTCTCTGCCGAATTTTTCCTTCATCGTGCCGAACCTCGATGACGACGCGCACAACGCACCGCTGTCGCAGGCCGACGCGTGGTTGAAGACCAACATCGCCCCACTGATCGCGAGCACGACGTTTCAGAAGGACGGTCTCTTGATCATCACCTTCGATGAGTCGGTCGGCACCGACACAGCCAACGGCGGGGGCCACGTGGCAACAGTCATTGTCAGCACGAAGGCAAAGCCAGGCTATCAGTCGACCACGATGTATCAACACCAGAGCACCCTTCGGCTGATGCTGGAGGCCCTGGGAATCTCCACGTTGCCGGGTTCGGCGAGCACCGCGCCCGACATGGGCGAGTTCTTCTAAGTAAACCGCGGCGCACTGCCGCGTCGTGCAAGGAAGCCCCCGCACAAAGGCCGAGTGCTCGCGCTTTCACCAGTTGTATACTCCCTCGCACGGGGCGAGGGCCCTGCCTGCTGGACTCCCGGAGGTTTCCAATGGCCGACTTCGTAGTCTCGCTGCGGCAGCATGAGTACCAGACGAGCCTGGGCGCGCTGCGCAATTATCTTCAGAACCTCCGCGAAGGATACCTGGACATCGAGTTGAAGCTGCCCACTGTAGGCACCCCAGTTCATTTGCAGCTGCGCTGCTCCGACGCGTACGTGATCGGTTTCCAGGGCCAGGACGGCTGGTATCACTTCGAAAATGAGGAGGGCGGCTGGGGAAAGAGTTGCGGGATCGGCAGCAACTATAATGTCCTCGCCGACGTCGGCGAGATGAACGTCATGTCCGCCGACAACCTGTCTTCGTTGACGAAATACAAATCCGGAAGTCAGCTCGACACCAAGCTCGTTGTCATGGCAGCCGCTGTGATCAGCGAGTCTCTGCGCTTCGCCACGGTGACCACCTACTTCACTGGCTTATTCAACGGCCTGTACAAGACATTTAATCTGAATCAAGTCGTGCCCGTCGGCGAGCTGAAGCAGAAGTATTTCCTGCACTGGGACGCCATGTCGAAGAAGAACGAACCCGGCGTACTGCTGAAAAAATAAGACCGCCGCAAACAACCTTCAATGAAGTGATCTTTGCAGAATTCGGGAAAACCTTTTCGATTCCTCGCTCCTCTTGGCGGAGGGGATTAGCCGCGTCAGCGTGAACAATCAGTTCCTGAAAAGGGAGACCGAACTCACCGGAAACAGGAAGAACAGCGGAGCGGACAACTACACCTTGTAACTCACACTCGCAGAATCATGACTTCCGTAGCCTTGATGAGTGCGGCAGCAGTCTGACCTGCCTTGAGACTCATCTCGCGAGCTGACCGCGCCGTGATAATTGACGTGATTTGCTGTTCACCGATCGAAAGAACCACCTCAGCCATAAGGCCGCTGATTTGCACACTCTTAATTCTTCCCACTAACTGATTTCTGCCGCTGAGTCGGCGCATCACAAGGGTGCGTTCAGGAGCTGTTTTCCCTCTGGTCCGGAACAGCATTCGATCGATTTCGCTCTGCGGGATACGGTGATGCCCTCCCGCCGTCCGAATGCTACGAATCTTCTTTTTGTAGATCCACTGCTTGATTGTCGGAAAACTGATGCGAAGCTCCAAGGCAGCTTCACGGGGCTTCAGCAACGCTTCATTCTGTGCTGCTTCTTTTTGAGATTTACGAGCCATTTGGAACCGAATCGTACCGTCGCGATGCGGCCCCGGTCAAACAATCCGTCAAGCTTCGGTCCACCAGTTAATTCGCATATTATCGTATTGAATAAAACTTCGGAATCGCCTGTAATTGACACTTATTGCGTGCTCGGGATCATCGCTTCTGGGGAGGAAGGAATGCGTTGCGCTGCAGCGTTGTCCGGATCGCGGAGTGCCGGAATGAAATCGTGCGCTTTTGCGCTTGACGGGTTAGGAGATAGAGCAGTTTGAAACGACACACTGTAGTGACAAAGTAGTAATGTTTTGTAAAGACGCGTGCAGTGTGAGACGTTGATTTTGACGTTGCCTTTGACGTTGAGACGCGACGCTCGCTCGCTTCGCTCGCTCGCGGAACTGAGCGGAAGCTGGAGCTGGAGTGGAGCTGCAGTTGCATTACAGTTGGGCTGACGTTGACCTGTGCGACGTCGCTGCGCTCCGCGCAGGTGCGTGAACTGTGTTGGACTCGAGTTGGGCTAAAGCTGAAAATCAAGCTGCAATGCCTGGAGCCAAAGGAATTGGTGTGAACTGGAGTGAGGCGTGATTTCGTTCGGCGTCACATTTCCGCTTCCCTCCCCGAATTGCCCTCGACTGTCGACTTTTCCTCAAACAAGTCATTCGATTGAATATTGTAACCGTACAGCTTTAGGGCGCCATTGTGCTTTCTCCAGGTAAACGTCTCTATCGCTGATCCACGAGCGAAAGCTGTCTGGTACTGAGTGACCGTGAATGTCCCGCCGTTGGTGGTTGTATTGACGGTAATGCTGAGTAATTTCTCAGTGCCCACATTGCCAAGTTTGGTGTGTACAGCCTGGAGTAACCTTACTAACTCATCGTGCTTCGCCTCTTGTGAGAGATCCCGGTCGGCCTCCCGATAAATATCTTCGTACTGCCCACTATTGAGTTGTCCGTGAAAATGCAGGACCGCTGCGTCGGCGAGATTCCTGTCCCTCAGCGCGGATCCGCATTGCCACATAAGGAACAGCAGAGCGATGACAACGGCTCCAAGAAACCACTTCCAAACTGATCGCTGAAGCGCAAACTCAGAGCGCTCCGATCCAACAAGCGGACTCTTATCTTGAGACGTCAAAGACGTTCCCCTAGGGATTTTGTCGGTCTTAACGGAAAAATCCCAGCTGCCATGCGGATCCCAGCAAAAGAGTGAAGCCCAAGGCAAGTGACGCCCTAAAATTCGCTCCAAGCCGACCCTCAGGATAGAGCCGCTGGTATTCGGTATGAATACGACGGTACTTCGCAAAATGACCGAGCAAATAGGAAATCTGTTGCTCATCCGGTAAGCGGCGATTAACCTCGCCGATCATTGCGAACCTAATGAATCCCGAAAGCAGAATGAACGTTTGAGCGAGCACGAAAAGAATTACTGCCACTTTGAGATTCGCCGGCACTAGCAACCCCGTCTTGCCCAGTAGAACAGATAGTCTATCGGACTCCAGAGCGCCCGACTCCTCCCTAAAGAGAGCGGCTTAGTATAGTTGGTAACGGAGAAACCGCCTGTCGGCAGCGGTATCGCACTTACTCCGAAGCTAGCGCCAGCGGCTGTTACGTTGCCGTCCGGAATCATTCCGCTGACTCCCCCTGTTAGACCACCGCTTGAACTGGCACGGAAGAAGCCCGGTCCATCGCCCCCCTGAAAAGCGCTAAAGCCTCCTGAGTAACCGCTATTATCTCCGTTGAGCGCGCCGTATATAAATCCGCTGGAGACAGAAGCCTGCGCAACTCCGTTCCATCCCGCCAGTAGGCCTCCAGAGGCAAATCCACTCATCTCACCAGTGTTGTAGTTGATAACAATTTCTACGCTCCCGGTCTGACCGCCGACGCCACCGACGCTTCCACTGATTCCGAATGTTCTACCCTGTGGTAGGGTAGAGCATATTGACGACTCAATCCCACCAATCAAATAATTTTCCATGCTGGCTTGCACTGCCAGGGGATCGGTCGGTGCATAGGCTACGCCAGAGGTGTTGAAAGTATAGTCCCCTGTTTGTCCCACAATGGACTGCAAGTCGGGATTCGGCTGGTTGCTCCAGTCGGCACTCAGTCCCCAGTCGGACGGACTTCCATCAAACCAATTACCGCCTGCAGCGCCACAATTGCTGGCAGTGCCAGTGTCAGGATCGTCCGCCGAGTCGTAACTGCCGTTGTCCCACACGCAAAACAAGCCGGCCTGATCGGTGTGACTGAGTGGATTGTTCCAGACGTAGGCATAGCGATTCCAACTCTGCGGGTTCGTGAAATCGACAGCCTGCAAGCCCGCAGGATCAGGCGAGACCCAGCGTCCTTGTACGGGGCTATACTCGCGGTACTGAAAATCGTAAACGCCCGTGGTCGTGTCTTGCGTCTGCCCGGTGAAGTTCAGCCCCGAAGCGGACCCGTTGGTATAAGACGACTCTCCAAAAGGAGCATAGGAATAATCCCCCCACAAAGCACGGGTCGAGCGGTTAGAGATGAATCGCGTGCTGCCAAGCCAGTTCTTGTGGCCGATCAGCCCAGAATAGCCGGGCACGAACAATCCAATCGCCCCCCCGGAAGCGGAATCGACGCTTTCTTTGCCGTCTGGCCATTGAACGTGCCCACTTTTCCTAACGGGCTAAAGACGATTTCTGTGTATGTCCCGGAAGCATTTTGTTCCACCATATGATGCAATGCATCGTAGGTAAGAGCTACCCCATTAATCGTTGACGGGTTCTGAAAATTCGGATCCCAAGCGTAGGTGTGAGCGACGTCGTTGGTCAGGTTACCGTTGCCGTCATAGGTGGAACCGGACAGCTGAATACGATTCGTACTCTGGTTGTATCCGGGCTGCCACTGGCTGCTTCCGGTCTTCGTGATATTACCGAATGCATCGTAAGTAAAGTTCTGTTGCCAATTACCTGTTCCGCAATTCGCTGCGTAGTAGCTGGGCGGGGCCAACCCTGGTTTCAAGCCGATCCTACCCAAATCGTCATATAGGTAATTACAGGTAACGTTGTTTCCAGAATTGAATGGATCGGTAGTAACAAGCTGCAATAGCGTGCCATTGGAGTTCCAATTCAGACCATTCACATAAGATTTGGCGGGTGATCCGATCGTGAACGTACCGTTTGTCATCCTACCGGTATTTGAGTCGAACGTGTAGGAATCACCGTCGCCAGAGCCATACGCGATTGCAATGGTGGGAGGTTGACTAGTAAGGTTGTAGACCACGGAGGACACCCACGTGGTGGAACCAGTGACCGCGGAACTCGGGCGCCCTTCCCCCTCGAGACCGAAGTTCCAGGTGCCCTGACCGGGAACTCCGCTCAGAGATTGGACTGCGCCATTCGGAAAGTACTGTGTCGTTGTGTGGTAAAAACCGCCCGAGTGCGGTGTCGATTCGTACAAGTCCGTGAGATTGCCGAGCGCGTCGTAACTAAACCATTCGTCGGTGGTCTTCCCAGAAGTGCAGTTGTCGGTGTACGCCTCTTCCATGCGGCCAAGGGCCGTAGCGACAGTCACACCTGTGGGTGGCGTAACAGTGTTGTCATATTTGAAGTGGCGGCACGTTGGCCCGCTAAGCCCTTCATCCAAAATTCTGTGCAAGCCGTCATATCCATGACAAGTGACGTTCCCAGCTGCGTCTACATTTTTCGTTAGATCCCCAGCAGAAGCCGGGGTGCTCGTACAGGCGACATCGTAAGCGTATGTGGCTGTCCCGGGTCCCCATTCGGGGTTGGTCTCGGACGTGAGCCGATTGAGACCATCATACAGGTATACCCGCGTCTGAGTTGGGTTGGATTGGGCGTTCTGGGTGACCGTGCTGCGGTAGTAGTTTATGGAGTTGACAGTGGTTGTGTCGTAGGCGTATTTGGTCCAGTAGCCTGTTTTCGCGTTTCCCTGGGCGCAGTTCCCGCTTCCAGTGGCTGTGGTGATTTCGCACACTGAAGTCAGTCTGCCGACACCGTCGTACTCGAATTGACGACTCTTCGTGTTTTCATTCGTAGGCGCGGGTCCAGTAGTAACGGTGACATCGTACGTCGATGCCGTGGGGGTATATGTATAGCTTGCAGTCCCCCCGCTAGTCTTAATCGATTCGATGGGATTGTGTCCTGCAGCGAACGATTCCATCCCCATATGTTTTTCCAGCCAGGACGATGGCACGCATGATCCGGGCAATGCCAATGGTGGCTTGGATGAATTTGACCATGCGATGATCGAAGCCGGACTCAATCCAAACGTCTACAGCGTGACCAGTTACCTATCCAGTATCCCATGGTACAGAGTTCATGCTGGAGAATTGTATGGGCATTACGGATTTTATACTCCTAACCCTGCATACAATCCGAACACCCCGGGGTCAACTATAGGTGCTTCCAACTCGGTGCTAGTCGATTTGGGCCCTATAGAATCGGACAGCGGTCCTGATCCAAATTCAACTCTTGGTTGGGCCTGGAACTTCACCAAGTCGTTCTTCGGTGGTTTCACCATAGACACTAGTCCAGGTTCATGCCTCGCCGTGGCAATTAATAGCTACAACCCGGTGGTTAATGCTCTTAAGAAGACTCAAGACTATGCCAAGAATTACGTAGCGCCTCTGGTACCGTTACTTCCCGGAGTAGGCGCCTCAATTGCAAACGGTCTCTATAGTACTGTGCAATACGGAGCCGATAGGGGGAATGCGCTAGAGATGGGCGGCGCCATTTCCGCAACGGCGACATTTCTTGCCGCTCAGGGGCAAACAGCAGTTAGTGCGATCGCGAGTGCGGCAAGGAACCCCTATGTTGCCCTAACGGTGGCGGACGCAGCACTACTTTGGGGAGTTGGCAATGAAGCAGTAGCAGCATATCAGGGCAAATGTGACTAGTCACTGTTATGCTCGGTACGCACTCTGCTTAATGTTGCTAAAAGGATGATCGCGTTGGCAACTTTGAGACAGAGCGGTTTCTGGAAACGAATTCTCGACTTGTGCTTGGTAGTAGCGTCTGCGCTTGTCATCTGTGTACTCGGAGTCGGAGCGTTCGCAATAGCTTCAATTCGTCACGTCAACCCGATTTGGATCTTTCTTGGTTTGATATCAGCTGGATTCTTTGCGGGGGTCAGAGAAGAGTATAGAAAGGAATTTCGGTCCGCGCGCTTTGTCTTGTTCGTTCTTGGCTGGCTTGTTATCAACAGCGCGGTTGTCGTGGTTATCGTGGCTTTCTTAGGTTGGATCTGGTTATTCCCTGTGCTCTTTTTGGAGCAAGCTCTTTTCTACATGAGCGCCTACTGGTTGTTTGGATTGAAACCGCCTCTGCGGCGTCGCGAGCGCCCTAAGTCCTGAGCAGCAGGGATTGTAGAAAGTTCACTTGTCAGGTTGTCCAGGGGCCCCTTGCAAAGCTCTCTTTTCTCCTCTCTCCGCTCCCCTCAGCGAGCGAGCGATAGCGACCGAGCACACACACAAACTCCAGCTCCCCTCCACTCCACTCCAGCTCCCCTCCACTCCGCGCAACTCCAAGCTCCAGCTCCAGCTCAGCACAAGGGGCAGCGGGCAGCGAGCGAGCGAAGCGAGCGAGCACGGGGTCAATGTTCAAAGGCAACGGCAACATCAACGGCAACATCAACGGCAACATCAACGTCTCATAGCACAAACTGTTTACTACTTTATCAAGCGCTCTGAGACCCCCTCCTTCCCTTCTCCCCTTTTGCGCTTGACGGGTTAGGAGATAGAGCTGTTTGAAACGACACAGTATAGTGATGAAGTAGTTAACTTTTGTAAAGACTGCTGATGCTGTGAGACGTTGACGTTGATGTTGACGTTGCCTTTGACGTTGAGACGACGCTGCGCTCGCTCGCTTCGCTCGCTCGCGGGCTGAGAGGAAGTTGCGCTGGAGTTGAATCTGGAGATTGGATCTGGAGCTTAGCTGGAGTTGCGCTGTTACCGATCAACAGGGTAAAGGATAACCATACCGGCGACAGGGCCTTTTCGTAATATAACTCAGAAATCCTCTTGGACGGAGGCCGATCTGTGCCAAAAGAAAGAATGACAGCGGGCTCTGTTCTTATTCTTACGCTGCTACTGTCCGCCTGTCGTCTCGTTAATGACGCAAATCTCGTCGGAACTTACCGGGGCGAGACACCGTGTGCAACTGTGACCCTCGAACTGAAATCAAACCATTCCTTTGTGCAGACTCAGCGAATTGAGTCGGGCGGAACCAAGCAGGTTGTTGGAGGCTGGAGACTTGACAACGGAGATGGAGAAGGTCTTGGCAAACGGGTTTCATTTGATCACTGATTTCGCTACTCTGAAGTGGCCCCACTTCGATCATCACATTTGGCCCCACCCTAACCGATAGATCGGCCTACCCTGTGTGCGAAGCAGGCGGGGAGGGCGATGGACAGGAGACGCAAGGTGGAGCTATTCGAAGAGATCAGGCGGGAACATGCGCATGGAGCCGGTACGATTCGAGCGGTAGCTAAAAAGCTGGGGGTGCATCGGCGTATGGTACGGCAAGCGCTGGCGAGTGCGATTCCGCCGGAGCGCAAACTGGCGGTGCGGAACAAGCCCAGGTTGGGTCCGGTGGCGGAGTTCATTGAGGAGATTCTGCGCGCAGATCAGATGGCTCCACGCAAACAGCGGCACACAGCGCATCGCATCTGGGAACGGATCCGGCAAGAGCGGGCGGACGTTGTGGCGGAAGCGACGGTGCGCCGTTTCGTGCGGGAGCGCAAGCAAGAGTTAGGACTCAGGACCCGAGAGACGTTCGTGCCTCAGGTCTACGACTGGGGCGGCGAAGCGCAGGTGGATTGGTACGAAGCCCTGGCCGAGATCGGGGGCGAGCGCCAGTGGGTTTATCACTTCGCGATGCGCTCGATGGCGAGTGGGGGAGCGTTTCACGTGGCTTACTATCACGCCACGCAGCAGGCTTTTCTGGAAGCACACGAACTGGCGTTTGGCTATTTCGGTGGGGTGTTCCGGTGCTTGCGCTACGACAACCTGAAGAGTGCGGTGAAGAAGATTCTGCGCGGCCATCAGCGGGAGGAGACGGCACGCTTGATCGCCTTCCGCTCGCACTGGGGATTCCAGACGGAGTTCTGCAATCCAGCGCGGGGCAACGAGAAAGGTGGAGTGGAGGGCGAAGTAGGTTACTTCCGCCGGAATCATCTGGTACCGGTTCCGCAGGCGAAGAACCTGGAAGAGTTGAACGAACAGTTGCGCAGTTATTGCCAGCAAGACGAACAGCGCCGGATCGCAGGCAAAGCGACGCCCGTCGGGGAGGCGATGCGGATCGAACGCGAGCATCTGCTGCCGCTGTCCGCGGAAGGATTCGAGCTGGCGGAGACCAGTTTCCCGACGGTGGATAGTAAGGGGTGCGTGAAGGTGCGCACTAACTTCTATTCGACGCCATTGAGGCCGGGGTCGCGCCCGCAAGCGAAACTGCTGCCGGCCTATGTCGAGATCTGGCAGGAACGGGAGTGCGTGGCGCGGCACGAGCGCAGTTTCGGTCGCTATGAGCAGGTGCTCGATCTGGAGCACTATCTCGACGTGCTGGAGAAGAAACCGGGAGCGCTGGCGGGATCGCGTCCACTGCGGCAGTGGCGAGAACGCGGACGGTGGCCAGCAAGTTTCGACCGGCTCTGGCAGAGCTTGCAAGAACGACACGGCAAACACTCGGGAACGCGGGAGATGATCGAGTTACTCATGCTCGGCAAGGGGCATGGCTGGGAGCGGCTGCAGCAGGCAGTGGAGAAGGCGCTGGCTTTGAGTTGCACGGATGCGGCCGCAGTGCGGCATCTGCTAACGGCAACGGAACTGGGTCGTCCGCGCACCGAGTTACTGGAGTGGAATGGGCTGGAACGCTACGAGCGACCGTTGCCGCAGATGAACGAGTATGACCAGTTACTCCGCATCGCTGCCAGCAGTGCGGAGGTGGCGCGATGAAAGAGCAAACCCAGGCTCTCGAACATGCCAGCGTAAAGCAATATTGCAAGGCGCTGCGTATTCCCATGATCGGAGCGCACTTCGTGCAACTGGCGGAGCAGGCCAGCAAAGAACAGCGCAGTCACATCGGGTATCTGGAAGCGCTGTTGACGATGGAGTCGGAAGAACGCGACCGACACGCCATTCAGCAACGGCTGCGCGATGCCAAGCTGCCGCGGTTGAAGACTCTGGAAGAGTTCGACTTCAATCAGGCGCGGCAGATTCCGGCGGCGAAGATTCGCGAACTGTCCGAAGGCGGCTACATTGAACGCGCCGAACCGGTGGTGTTGATGGGCGAATGCGGTACCGGCAAGACCCACCTGGCGACGGGCCTATGCGTGGCCGCGTGCCGACAGAAACGAAGAGCGCGATTCACCACGGCCGCAAACCTGGTCAACGAGTTGGTGGAAGCGCGACAACACAACGCGGTGAAGCGAGTGCTGGCACGCTGGTTGCGCTATGACCTGATCGTGCTCGATGAAGTGGGTTACGTGCCTCTGGCCGACATCGGAGCGGAGTTCTTGTTTCAAGTGATCGCCGAACGCGCCGAGCGAGCCGCCCTGATCGTGACCACGAACTTGCCGTTTTCCGAGTGGACGCAGGTGTTTCCCAATCTGCGCTTGTGCAAGGCGTTGCTGGATCGAATCACCGACCGAGCGCACATCATCGAAACCGGCGCCGACTCGTACCGCTTTCGCAGAACCCTGGAGGTGCGACAGAAAAAGAAAGCATCGTAGGCGGCTGCTTCTGTAGCGCTGCGCAGGGGAAGAAACTCAAACGCCGTTCCTTCCCCTGCACCCCATCCTGGCTGGAACCGCAAGAACTTTGCCGAACCGGACAGGCATCCTTATTAATGAGGTGGGGCCAAATGTAAGTATCAAAGTGGGGCCAGATCGGGTTGTCAAACGCAATCACGCCTTCCTCGATTTGGTGCACGACAATCAGGGGAGGGATGTTGGAGGAGCCAGCCTAATTGCCGAGGTGATGGGCAGATCAGTACATATCGGCCCCGTAATCGTGGCGTGTCCCGAGTCTACCTACAAGATCGACTATGTGAAGTGATCCATTGTGATTGAGATGGCCTCCCACGGAGCCGCCATGGAGACGGGAGGAGGATTGCGCCTTCCTACCCCGCCTTCTCGGCAATCATGCGTGCAAGCGCTGGACAAACTAAGGTGGAAGGCGATGAGCAGATCGGCCTAAACACCGGGCAGCGGGCGATCGCCGAGCCGCTGCGCAAAGAGGCCAACTACAAACGGCAGTGCTGCGGCTCCCACAGGCCGCATAGTAGTCGCACCGCTGAATGAAGCTTGACCAGCAACATTCACAATTGTGAATGTCGTCACGTTAGCGTTAATGGTCGCAAGCTCGCAGCTACGCCGGGGCGGGGCGCGGCGCGTACTCTCGTGGGTCATAGCCCGAATCTTCCGTAGCCGTCCAACTGAAACCAACTGCTCTGATCCGGTGCCTCAAGCGAATAAGGAGGAAGTTCCTTCCAGTCCGGGGACTTTGTCGTTTCACCCTCAGCGCAAAGGTCCGTATCACGGCGAAAAACAATGATCTTATACAAATACCTACGGCGCTCGTTTGGATAATAAGCAAATGAGAAAGCGAGTCCACTACCCCGATCCAGCCAAAATATCAATGGCCGATCTCCGAGCGCCGAGTTTGTAAGGTTTAACAGTACGTAAGCTTTTAGATTACGATAACGACGGGCCACATCTTCGGGGGAATCATAGGCCTTGACACCATCCATCGTATGATAGTATGGGCTGGTTGATTCGATCTGAGATACTCGCCCATTTCTAAACCGAACGAAAATATTGCCGCCATGTTCTTGGTCAACCCAGTTGTAGCCATCACCACAGGCATCCGTCCACTTCTGGTCGACATGAGCTCTGAGCCGAAACAGTCTAAGAGCTCTCTCACGGGTGTCGCCTAATTTCAATTCTCCAATGCTCGCACCAGCTTCGATCGTATTAATCGAGGATCTATCAACTGAGGGTACCCTTTTACTAGCGGTGGAGGCTTGGTAGACCGCACAACTACCAAGCAACAGAAGCATAGCCGATCTGAGGGCGATCCCCACGCGCTTCCCGAGCTTGTCCATAACTCTTATATGCGACAAAAAGATTTTTTTCAAAAGCAGTTAGCGGCAATCCTGAGCACACTACTAACATAATTGTTATGCGTGGTACCTAGATCGAAATAGCCGGCATAACCAGTTTTCATTAACAAGGGAGTTCTGATTCCGCCGGTGCCGTTATAATTTCGTACGGCACCTGCCAACGCTAGATCCGGACTATAACCAGCTTTAATATTTCTATTATAGTTTGACGATACAAGGCCAGCAGCAAACTTTGCGGCTTGGGGAAGATTTCCCGCGATAGAAACCGCACCGGGATTGTGACGGTCGTCGATCTGGAAGATGCCGTGCCCGTGCCCGAAGTCCCCGGTTATATTCAAGAACCCCGTCTCCCTAATCCCGATTGCCGCCAACACGGCCGGATTAACGTTGTTGGCATGGCCAGCTTTATCTAAATCAGACCAGTTAGTGTTAGCTCGTTGAACTGCGGCTTGATTCTGGTGGGCAGTGTTAAGTGCAGATGAGCAATTTTGGTGCAAGACCTGAACGGTTGCGAGGGGATCAATTTGGTCGTTTCCGGTTGATATACTGATCGTGGTTACATCATTTGTATCGCCGTTAACCGTGATCGATGTGACGGGATCGTCAAACCACTTTCCTCCACCCTCAGGACCGTTTCCTTCACACGTGCCTTTGTCTGAGTTAAGGTCGTATTGAGAGTTATCACCCCAATCCGGGCTATTTTCACTGGTATCGCCGTAGTAGCAATATAGTCCACGAGAGTCGGCAAGTATCATGGGATTGTTAAGTGCATAGACGTAGAGATTCCAACTTTGAGGGTCCTCAAACCTTGCGGTTGTAGACCCGACGGGATCGGGCGAAATCCAGCGTCCCTGCACTGGACTGTACTCGCGATACTGGAAGTCATAAAGACCGGTCGTTGTGTCTTGCGCCTGGCCGGTAAAATTCACGTTGCTGGTGGAACCACTTGAGTATGACGTCTCTCCGAAGGGGGCATAAGAGTAGTCCGCCCACCAGGCGCGGGTGGAGCGGCTCGAGATAAACCGGGTGCTGCCCAACCAATCCTTGTGCGCGATCAAACCTGAGTAGCCAGGTACGAACAGTGCGAACGCACCTCCGGGGAGAGGAATCGATGCCTTCTTGGCAGTTTGGCCATTGAACGTGCCGACCTTGCCCAGCGGACTGTAAAGGATTTGTGTATACGTTCCAGACGCGTTCTGTTCCACCATTCGATTGAGCGCATCGTAGGTAAGGCCGATGCCATCGATCGTCGAAGGGTTCTGAAAATTTGGGTCCCAAGCATAAGTGTGGGCGACATCGTTGGTGAGATTACCGTTGCCATCATAGGTGGAACCGGAGAGCTGGATACGATTCGTACTCTGATTGTATCCAGGCTGCCATTGGCTGCTTCCGGTCTTGGTGATGTTTCCGAAGGCGTCGTAGGTAAAGTTTTGCTGCCATTTGCCAGCTCCACAATTCGCTGCATAATAGGTTGGCGGAGTTAGTCCGGGCTTCAGACCGATCCTTCCCAAGTCGTCATATAGATAATTACAGGTGGTATTGTTTGTGGAATTGAATGGGTCGGTAGTAGCAAACTGAAGCAGGGTACCGTCGGTGTTCCAACTTAGCCCGTTTACATAGGACTTAGTCGGTGAGCCAATACTGAACGTACTGTTCGTCATTCTTTCGGTATTCGGGTCGAACGTATACGAATCACTGTCGCCAGAGCCATAGGTGATGGTCATGGTGGAAGGGTTGCTCGTAAGATTGTACGCCACGGACGACACCCAAGTCGTTGAACCATTGACCGCCGAACTTGGTCGCCCTTCTCCCTCGACACCGAAGTTCCATGTGTTCTGACTGGGAACTCCGCTAACGGACTGGACTGCGCCGTTCGGGAAGTACTGCGCCGTTGTGTGGTAAAAGCCACCTGAGTGCGGCGTCGATTCGTACAGATCCGTGAGGTTACCGAGCGCGTCATAACTGAACCATTCGTCGGTAATCTTTCCAGAAGTGCAGTTGTCGCTGTATGCCTCTTCAATGCGACTGAGAGTTGTTGCTACAGTCACACCAGTTGGTGGGGTCACCGTCGTGTCATATCTGAAGTGGCGGCACGTCGGTCCGCTAAGACCTTCGTCTAACACTCTGTGCAAGCCGTCATATCCATGACAGGTGACGTTTCCAGCGGCGTCCACACTCTTCGTTAGATCTCCAGCGGAAGCCGGAGTCGTGGTACAAGCGACATCGTAGGTGTATGTGGCTGTCCCAGGCCCCCATTCGGGGTTGGTTTCGGAGGTGAGGCGATTGAGACCGTCGTATAGGTATGCTCGCGTCTGAGTTGGGCTGGATTGCGCGTTCTGTGTGACGGTAGTGCGGTAATAGTTTGTGGAGTTGATTGTAGTGGTGTCATACGTGTATTTAGTTCGAGTTCGGGACTCGCTCATGCTGCGGTCCTCGTTCGTTCCACAAACCCGACAAGGTCTACGAGCTGTGTGTGCAAGGCCAGCACTAGCCCGATATTAACTCTGAGACTGCGAAAGCTCCAAGAAATGTGCTGATCGTAGTTGTTGGGCTTGTCTTCTAAGCGCAGTAATCCATCACCAGAGTTCTGGTGTTGGAAGACAGAGAGTTTGGAGACGAGATTTACGGAAGCGGATAGATCTATCCGCTTCCGTAAATCGGCCGCGCTTTCTGGAACGGCAGTGGTCCTGGCACGAGCAGATGCTTGACGGTGTCGAGCAATCGGCTGATCGGATGACGTGCGGCGGCAGCGCGAAGATCTTCGGCGGTCACGTGCAGATAGATCTGGGTGCTGGTGATCAGTCGATGACCGAGCAGATCGCGGATGGTGACCAGACCGATGCCGGCACGCACCAGGTGGGTTGCGAAGGTGTGACGGATGCGATGCGGGGAAAGCGGAAACCCGACACGGCTGCGCTGTCCCCAGCTGCGGACGCGTTCATAGATACCCCAGCGAGATAGCGGGCGTCCGAAACGCGATCGGAAGAATGGCGCGTTGGCGAGCGCGGGACCGCGTGCTGCGAGATAGGTGCGCAGCACCTCGGCGAGATCCGCGTTTAGAGGGATGCTGCGCTCATGACCGCCCTTTCCCTGCACCGTGATCGTCAACTGTTTCAGATCGACGTGACCATTACGAAGTGACGCACACTCGGAGGCACGGATCCCAGTGCCGTAGAGCAACGCCAGTAATGCCCGATCACGAAGACCGATCACGGTGTCGGGCTTGGGCTCGGACAATAAACGACTGACCTGCTCGGAAGAGAGTGTGACGGGAAGCTTGCGAGGTACCGCCCTGATCGACGGGAAAGCAGCGAGCGGGTTAGCGGTGTGATCGAGATATCCCATCGCCACCATCGCGCCATAGAACCGTCGCAGCACAACCACGGTGCGGTTGACGGCTGAATCGCCGTTGCCGCGCACGTCACGCAGATGCTGCACGTAGGTGAGCACATCGCGCGCGGTGATCTGATCCGGCGCACGGTCGGCTTGCGTGACTCGCACCCATTCGTGGAACTGCTTGAGTGTGTTCTCGTATGCGGCGAGCGTGAGCGGGCGCAATCCGCGGGCAACGCAGTGGGTGCGAATGTAGAGTTCTATCCAGAAAGACCATTTCATGAGCGGCCTCCGATGGGCAGCTTGCTCACAGCGGCTTGCGGCCGGCCGGGCAGGACGTGCAGGTAAACGCCGGTTTCCTGTGGACTGCGATGTCCCATCAGCGATGCGATAACGGCGAGATCGACACCACGATCCATCAGATGGGTCGCGAACGTATGGCGAAAGCGTGCGCGGGGTGACGTACGAAGGCAGACCGGCGCGCGCTGCGGCGGTCCTCACAATCTCGCACACGTCGTTGACTCGAAGTCGGCTCTTGCGGATGGTGGTTCGAAACAGTGGACCGCGTTTCCCGTGCTCCAACAGATATGCGAGCAGTTCGGTATAGACAGCCTCCGGAATGGGAACCGCACGTGGCCGATCGCCCTTCGCCTTTAACACCAGCAGCTCATGTCGTTCGCGGTTGACGCTCGCGACATCGAGCGCGCACAACTCGTCGGTGCGCAGCCCGCAGCCGTAGAGGAGCAGGACGATCAGCCGGTCTCGTCTTGCGGTCGATCCGGCCACAGCTGTGGCTTGGATCAGCCGCTCGGCTTCTTCCAGGCTGAGAGACTTCGGTGGTGTATGCCGCACCGTATGCTGCAAGCTGAATCCATCGAGCACGTTGCGCTCAGTGCGGCCGCTGCGCCAGGCATATTCGAGAAGTCCTCGCACATGACTGAGGTACTTCGCCAGGGTGCTCTCGGTGCAACCGTTTTGGCGTTCGGCTTCGAGCCAGTGCAGGTAATCCTCCAGCTCCAAGTGCCACAGCGCAACCTCGGAACGCAGTCCGGCGATCACGCGGCGCAGCGTGCAACGCACGTCGACGATGGTGCGCGGCGTCTTGCGCCCGATTTTATCGAGGTAACTGAGGTAGCCCTCGATCAATGGATCCATCCTGTCTGGGTTGGCTTTGGTCATGCGGTTGCTCCCTGTCGCTGTAACCAATCGTTGATGACGGGTGGAGGGCGATCGCAGCGCGGCGCTGTGGATCGGCGATGTGCACGTAGCGCACCGTGGTCGATATCACTGAATGACCGAGAATGCGCTGTACCTCTGCCAGGTGCACACCCGCTTCCAGCAGATCGAGGCACAGCTATGCCGGAACTGATGAAGGCTGTGGATAGGAACCTGCGCCTCACGCGAGAGGTCGTGGATGCCGTTGCTGATGCCACCCCCGCTGAGACGCTTCCCGTGTCGGCTCACCAGCAAGGCGACTTCCCCAACTAGCCCGCACTCTTCCAGCTGGTTATGACGAAGGGGCAGATATGCTTCCAGGCAGCGGAGCACCATCTCCGGGAGCGGCACACAGCGCTCCTGTCCCGTCTTTCGACCATCGATACGCAGCGTGCCCTCGAGGTGATCGAACGCATCGATGTTCAATCGCGACAGCTCACCACGGCGCAGACCGGTGCCATACAACATCGCCAGCACCATCACCCATAAATGCGAACTGTAATCACCGCCGCGGTTCGCGGCTGCACGCCACATCGCTTCCATGTGCGCGTGGTCGATCCGTTTCGGCAAGCGATGGTAGGGCGTGACCTTCGGTCCCTTCATCCAGCGCAAGGGGTTGATCTTCCATAGACCCTGGCGCACCGAGGTAGTCCCCGAATCCGCGCATCGTGCTCAGCGTTCCGTAGACCGTCGCCTTCGACCGGAAGCTGCTGCAGCTGGAAATGTAGTGGGTGATCGTCTCGGCATCGATGTGTTCGATTGCTATCCGGGGACGACATTTCTTCAGCCACCGTCCCCACCGATCGAGCCGTGACTCCGTGTACGCTACTGTCTCTGGACTGACTCCCCTCGCCCGGTACTCTTCAACATATGAGTCCTGTAACCGATCCCATCTCCTCATCGCCGTTCTCCTAAACGTTTCATCGTGGCGAGCTCCACGCTCGCCGCCCAAACGTTACAGAAACAAACAATATGACCTCCAATATGACTTCCTTGGAGGCCGCGATGAGCCCTGAACTGAACTAAATGGAGTATTTATCGGGTTGACTCCGGGTCCAGCCAGCCCAGATCAGCTCAGCCCAGGCCACAAACTCCAGCACAACTCAGCTCATCTCCAGCGCAGCTCCAGCTCCAGCTTCCTCTCCGCGAGCGAGCGAAGCGAGCGAGCGCAGCGTCGTCTCAACGTCAAAGGCAACGTCAACATCAACGTCAACGTCTCACAGCATCAGCAAGTCTTTACAAAAGTTAACTACTTCATCACTATACTGTGTCGTTTCAAACAGCTCTATCTCCTAACCCCTTTTGCGCTTGACGGGGCATTACCTTTCGGGAAAATTCGGCTACAGCCCTGGAGCGGGGTATCGGGGGAAACGAGAGGGGAACGGGGATGCGCAAGGGTGGCGGCCTGATGAAACGCTCGCCTCTAGTCCTCCCCCATTCAAGCCTTCTGCGGGTCACGCTTCTTCAAAATGTGTTCTCGGAACCACATGGTCTCCAAAAGCGATTCTTCAGAATCAAATAATGAGAAGGCATTCAGGTTGTACTCGTTCAGCAGACTTAGATTTTGAGACGCTCGGTCGAGGGAAGATTGAACTTCCATAGCGTGTCCTGTGCCGGGCGAGACCCGAACACCGTTTCGTGCGGATGAAAACACCACATCATCCCATTAAAGCTGCCGCAAATCGTATAGTCAGACTGTTGGCGGAAATGCCTTCGGTGGCTACGCACGTACGGCCCGATTTGACGGATAGTCGGCTCGCCTACTGCTCCACCGCTTATGACCTTCCGGCATTCGCAGTAAGGTAGATCGACCTTTCTGCCCTCCTCTGGACGATTTCTGAAAGTGAAAAAGGCTGCGACGTACGGCGAATACGACCAATCGAGAAGTGGTGACGGAAATCCATGATGCCGCAAATAAACCATGTAGGAATAAAGATCATTTGGCGGAAGCGGCGAAGCGAAAACAACTCCAGATCCTGAAATGACTTTTCTATTTCGAGTCTAAAATTGGGCACGTGTATCCCGGCGAAGGTTTCGACCGCAGGCCCTGTACTCGTCACCAACCGGTAGTAATCGACGAGGACATCCCGTCACCCGCTCGCTCTAGTGTAGTTGCAAGCCTCCAGTCCGAATCGCTCGGGCCTCGAAGCAACCATGCCGCGTGCTTTCCCAAACCTATCCGCAGTTTGCCAACTTCCGCGCCGAATGCGTTCCAGTCACTGACGTCGAGCTCAACCATGTGAGACATATGCAAACGCTAAACGAACGGCTTGGCCTGGTGGAGAGGTATCGGGTTTACAGCGGAAAAGTCGCAGCCGATTTGCGAGCGCCTTCAAGAAACGAAGCGCGCTCTGTTGCGAAGTTGACCTTAATCCGGTTTCGCTCTTCACCAAATGAATTTGTCATGACAGCCAGCTTGCTTTGGTTCGCCCCTCCGTCCGTGGCGTTTCGTGCTGCTCTACTGGTGTCGTTGCTTAGCCCATTCTTGTTTCCGCGATCTCGGTAAAGCAAAAGAACAGGTTTACGTCCCAAGGTAACCGGGAACCCCGCCTCAGGCATCGAAGCGGGGTCTTGGGGGATTCTAGTTGGTGTTGTCGGTTACTACGAGACGCCAGCGAATGCGTCCTTGAGTCACCGAGCGTTGATGATGGTTTTGCGGAGGGAGAGGGCGACCGACCGTGTGAACAGCTTCACGACCGCAACCCTCGCATCGATAGATGCCTGACCAGGCGCAAAACATTCCTGGCTCGTACAGCTTGTCGAATTCCGCATTGTCAAACTGGGCGAACAGATTCGTGTACTTGTACAGCGCCACTGAAGATTTTCCAATCTGGAACAAACGTTCCGTTTGCAGTACAATGGCGGAGGTTGGAGTGCATGCGCTGTAGCCGCTAGGCAGTCCTCCGCATGGACTTACGGAAGCTCACCACGGCTCGTGTCAGTGTTATCTTTGCCGATGCCCTGACATGAGCCTTGTTGTTCAGCTGAAATCCACGGTGAGAAGTTGATGGATTCAGGCTAGAGCTAAAGTCATGACGATCTCACTCGTCCTCACCCAAAGACAATTCCAACATCTTAAGCAGCTTTGCTAGATCGCTTTTACCTTTCCAGTCTTCCGGAAGTTCAATTCGCACCAATCGACCAACGCCAAGCGGAATTGGAATTGTTCGGCCAACCTCCATTTTCGTGTCGCTTCTCTGGGAGTTTCCGACCGGGGAAGGAAGAGGGCGGCGCTGTTTGGGCGCGGCCGTTCATATCCCCGATGTAGAACCCCTTGAAGATGACATCGTCGTCGTTAACCTCAATCAGTTTCGAGTCCTGCATCATTTCGACAATAGCTTTGACGAATGGGAGGTTTCGACTGTTCTGGTTCAGCCCCGCCAGCATGATCATCCTCCCGCCTCGCAGCGCTTCCAAGGTCATGGAGCCCCGAGCCTTCACCATATTTAGAAGGACGGAAAGCGAAGGATGCGCCTTGATGAGTTCCTTGAGAGCGTCGACAACAAGCGCTTCGTTGTTCAGGCTCAGCCAAGAGCCAATCGAGTACCGAGCGGCGTTAGCTTGTTTTGGGATTCTTGGACAATTCCCATCGAGCGCAGAAAATTGTTGTTGGCACTTACGACGGGACGCTGTACGCCGGCCAGATTGGCGACTTCATCTACTGTGGGATTGTCGTGATCCTCAGCGGCGTGGTAGGCGCGAATGATTTTCTTTAGGGACTCCCAAGAGCCACTGGGACTCTGTAGGCGAACTCTCGGCGTCGTCAGTCATTTTGTTTTTACTGATGTTGATAATACGCCGACATCAGTAAACGTCGCAAGCGAGTTTTTGCCAAGCCGATATCTAATTACAACATATTGTTAATACAGCACTTGCATAGTTTATGAGCCTCTCTTCGGCGCCTTCAAAAATACATGTATCGCCGATGTGATTACGTCAGTACAGGTTTAAAATACTCCGTCAATTGACCGAGAATTCCGCTCGCTCAGGCGGCCAGGAGAACGGGTGTGCGGGACTGCCCGGGCATCAAGCGACGCCGCAGAACATCACACAACGGAATCTATCGCTCTCACGAGTCGTTCAATTTGATCGCCCACGAATTCAAGGTCCGGACGACTTATAGGCCAAGGCTCCCGAAGTGGTGATTGTTGGGAGGTCGCCTTCGTGAGCAATTATGTTCCGGCGTTGGACCACGAGGGACAGTTGTTTTTTGAGGCGTTTTGCATCTTCCGCTTTCGTGGTAGGAGTTGAACCAAGCTTCACAGCAACTTCATTCCACAGCTCAACCGGAACAAATTCTAATGCCGTCTGCAATGTCATCCGGCGCTTGAAAGGTAATTGACTCAAGTATGTCCGGACGTAGAGGTTGAAGGCCGCACTCGCATCGGATGGGGTAGCTGCTGCCCGAATCCGATTAAGGGTTTCCGCCGAAACTTGAGCCTTAAGTATGCGGCGGTGGGTGGACGCAGTCCGTCGAAGATTGCGAGCATCCTTTGAGCCACAAGTTCGTGAATGTAAAGGTCGAGGGCGCTGACTCGCGCAACCCATTCGGCTCGCAGCAACTCGCTAGGCTCCAGAATACCGGAAACATTGTTTTCAAGGTACGCATGCAATGTTGACAGCTGGCGAACCCTACTCCACACCTGTTCAAATTGCGCCAATGGGAGTGTCACGGTTGTCTTATTGAGTCAGCTGAAAAACTTTGTCGGCGCACGCTGAGAAAGCATCTCCAAATCGCTTCATGCTGGCTTCTGTCTGATCCCATACTGCCCCTACTTGTCCAGTTTGCTTTTCGGCTAACGCATAAACAGGAACTTGAAATTCTTGAGACAATGCGATCAAGCTATTGAAGTCAGCAACTTCGAGTAGGGGAGTCCACGGTTCGATGCCTAAGCGATCCCTGAACGCTTTGGGATCCACCATGCCCGCCTTTTCGAGACGGGAACAAGTGTATCTTTCAGGCCCAAGGTAAGCTGGTCAATCCACCTCTGGAACGCTTGACGGCTGTTCGAAGTCGCGGACGATATTTCTGGACTACGGCACCAATGAAGCTGATGCGCGCCTTAGGAAACGGGTAGTCCGCATTTACCAACGCTTCAATTTCATGGGCGGTATCGGCCCGAGACTTCCATCGCGGCAATACCTTGGCGAGTGAGCTGAGTGCCATAGAAGAAAAGTAATCAGGATGCAGCGGCACGATGAAGTAATCGCTGGTCGTGAGGAGGTTCTGATTCAACGGGCCTAAGCTAGGACTCATGTCTACAAGGACGAGTTAGCATCGTATTTGGTCGCTGTCTCATCCAGAAGAAAACGGATCGATCCGGGAAGGTTGCGCAGCGCCAATAGCGAACCGCTTAAGCCTCTGGGCATACTGAACGTCGTTTCGTATTCGGCAAGAGCAATGTGACCCGGCAGAAGAAACAGATTCTTGTTCCCGGGCACCTCAACGCACTCCACCGGTGCAATTTGTCGCGGCTGCGACTCAA
>CAVQZP010000003.1:0-102973 GCA_963718505.1 uncultured Acidobacteriota bacterium
CTTGGTGAAGTATTATCTGCGTTCGGAGCCCGCCGATTGCGGGCGTGTTCTACTGAGAGTTCAAAGCTCCGATGGTATGAGCCGGCGGAGGCTGAACCATTGTGCAATCTAATTGCGGCGCCGCACCCAGCCCTCGAACCTGGCTTACTCCTCTGCCTTCAAGATCAACTCCATCATGGGTCGCCCAGTCGCATCTAAGATCGTCCCATAATCTTAGACGATTAGCGGCCCGACTTGCTTACAACACTTCAGTTACATGACACTAGATCAGTTTTGGTTTTGGTATAGTCCAATTAGTTGTTATCCCGAACACAGGTGTATGAATCGGACAGAAACCTGAGCTGCTCTCGCCCTACACCGCGGACGGCTCGGATTTCTCGCCGACTGCGCGCTCAGCCTCTGCCGGCTCGAGTTTGATCGCGGTCTTGAATCCACGGATGCCCTCGCCCAGTCCTTTGCCAAGCTCGGGAAGCTTCTTGGGCCCGAAGACCAGTAACGCGAGTCCAGCGATGACCAACAAGTGCATGGGTTGAAATAAACCTTCCAACATTTTAGTTGCCTCCTCGGAATTTCAAAGATCGTTAGTAAGTGCCCCACTTCTCCTCAACAGGTGGAAGAAATGGGGCATTCCAAATGAGTTGCGAGTCGCAGCCAATGCAGGGCAAGATGCTCCGGGCTGACCCTGCTGGCATTACAATTCGCGCTTGGCTTCATCGGCCTCGCCGGCCAGATCGAACAGCACGTCGAGGAATTTCGGAGACTGACCGATGAACAAGCCATCAGCTTGGAACGATTTCACCGCGTCTACGGCGCCGCTGAAAGCCTCGCTGACCGGTCGGACAATGGAAACCGGACCCAGCTTCTTGTCGATGAAGTGCGTGGGTTCAGGCATGATGAGATTAGCCTGGAGGGTATCGCCGTTCAGGGACTCGGGATCGGTTTCTCCCTGGGCGGCGGAAAGATTGGTGAAGATGACGGTGGAGCCGGTTCCCCCCGGTCCGTTGTCGACGTCGGTGAGGGGCAGGGCATTGCCCGCTTTGTCCTGCCAGGTCTGGAAATGCATGACCTCACTAGGACCGATGCTGAGCAGGATGCGGAGCACTTCCAGATTCGTAGCCTTGAGAGCGAGTGTGGGATAGAGGCTGCTGCCACCCTGCTCAATGAAGGCGAAGTGGAAGCCGGCAGTGAAAGCGATAGCCTGCAGATGAGCCGTAATGCTCTGGGTGTTGTCGGCAGAGAGGAAGCTGCCAGCGGTGTCGGCGTTGGATCGGGGAATGGCGGTGTGGCGGCCCTGATTCAAACTGGGTACGGCCTGCACGAATGTTGCGCCGGAATCGAAGTCCGGATTGGTGATGCTGCGGTAACGCGACCAGAAGCTAGTGTCGATGGTGAGGTCGGTGAGGTTCGTGAGGCGGCCGACTTGGCGGGCGCCATCCGCGGTACTACTTGGTAGGGTAGCGAAGTGGCTGAGGTCTACGCCGCGCGCTCCTTTCGACGCTAAGTAATTGTTCAAGAACCGGTGGTGACTGATCTCGTCGTCCGTGTTGTCGTGGATGTACTGCGGCATGTCGCCGTCAAGAATCTGCAGAGCGGCGCTGTAGAGGGAATTCCCTCCGTTGACACCCGACACTTCATTATCTTGAGTGCCGCCGAGCTCCGAGTACTGCTGCCAGAGGTCCTCTTCAACTTGTTCGAGGGCGCTGAGGAAACGCAGAATGGCGATGTCTCCCTTGGTGATGGGCGGGCCGCCCAGGTTTTGACCTTGAGCGAACGCGCCGATCGGACTGCTTAAAAGCGCGGCTCCCATGGTGGCAGCACCGGCCGCAATCGCGCCGTCTTGCAAGAAGGCACGACGATTCGAGCGACGACGCAGCAACCCTTCCGACTGTATTTGTTTCACAACTTCACCTCCACACTTGTGTATCAGTCACCAGCCCGTAGGCAGTGCAGACCGCGTGAGGGGCCCTGCGATGGAGACACATTTCGAGCCCATCGGAAAGTCTGAATTACTGCTGCTGCACGCTCCGTGAAGTGACCGTCGAGTGGACACTAACGAATGGGAGCAACCGGAGTTGTCATCGGAATGCAAAGAGATTGTCGAGCTATGGTCGCGGCGGGGAAGACAGAATGCGCGCGTGTTTGTTAGGGGAAACAGCGACGCAGGCCCACAAAACCAGATGGAATGAATCTCACGTCTTGGCTTTCGCCTTCAAGGCGAGTGTTCAATGCCTTTTCCGTGTTTCCTGGCTCAAAGTTGAATGTAAATACCTGTACTCAGAAGTACATCGAATCGAACGTTAGGAATCGGGCCTAATTTCGCAGTGGTGTTCGTGCATGTGCTGCCCAAATCGCCCGAGGCTGATTGACGAGAGGTATACGGATCGCAGTAGCGCTCGACGTTCGCATCACAGGGGCAACTCCGAACGCACGTGAATTGTTGGGGTCAGGGAGCTCCAGCGCTTCCATTCCGCGAATGAATGGCTGGCAGTCTGGCTGAGGACCCTTCATCGCAACAATAATGCAGTGTTTGACTGCGCGTTTTGGGCAGCTCAGTTGCTTTTGGGGTCTTTAAAAGTGATTTCGATGGTCTCGACAGTTTCAGAGGACGCGGCAGCGAAGCGCCAACCTTTGATGGCGCTTGTGGCGGCATCCACCAGAACGGGATGGCCACCGACTGGGTGCACATTCTTGACATGGCCGTCGGCGGTGATGGTGACCTCGAGGCGAACCTTACCGCTGAGCTCCATGCGACGGGCGATCTCCGGATACGCAGGCATAACTCTGGTCTTTACCTCGCGCTGAGTGCCGTGTTCCTCGCCACGAATGGATCGTGGCTCAAGCAGAAAGAGCGGGGCGGCAAGGACTGCAAAAGAGAGGGCCCGTTTCGACCAAAGAGGGAGCACGTCAAACTCCTGTGAGCAATCATCATCTGCAATCGATTGTGGAATCTTCAACAGTTTTGCTGCGACTTTGGTGACCAAAGTAAGGAGAGCTGGCCGAATCGGAGCGAAAGCGAAGATCTCGAATTACGATCCCCTGTGATCCGCAGAAAGTGCGTTCGATCTCACGCGGCGACCGTCTCCCCCAGCCGATGTTCGTGTCCGTGGAAAAGATCGAATCCCGTTCATGAATCAGGAATCGGTAGGTGTGATCGCTCCGGAGGCTTCTCGAAACTGCTGCAAGGTCCTGGCTGCAGTCGGATGGGCCGTAACATTGCATCGTAGAATGAGGCGACTTCCCAGCCACAGAGATCCTGCAACTCTCGGAGGATGAACTTGTCAAGCGCGAGTACCCGGTGCGGCCTAATCCGCGAGAGGCGCCCGACGCTTTTGCTAACTTCCGACCGGGATACCCTCCTGACCAGTCGCACCGAAGAAAGCGCGAGACTGCCCCCGCAGAGCGAGCGCCGTGCAGTCTGATGTTTAAAACTGAAGTTTGAGTGCCACCTGGATCGAGCGAGGCCCGCCGATTTGGTACAGCGGATTCAGACCGCCGCTCTGGCAGGGCCGTCAGTACCGTTGAAATCCAGTAAGTTGCACGTCGTCGTTGCCCTGTCACGGCAGAGGTCGCGGGTTTCCTCGTTCGCATTCCTGAAAAACCAGCGGAACCCTGTGAGGATGGCGAGCGTTGATTCCTGCCTTCATCTCCGCGGCACGGCACTACGGATTACGCTACGGTTTTGTTTCGGCTACCGGAGATTGCCAACGACTTAGAGGTCGTCCGCCTCTTGTAAGTCCTTTAAAATTGTGTATGCGCCGTTCTTTCACAGCGGTAACACGGGTTCAAATCCCGGACGTAGCAGCGCGTGCAACAAACCGCGCCAGCGGGGCTTTTGTTGTCTGCGGAATACTACTCTACGTACTGCGGGCACACAAACATCGTTAAGGTGATGTTTATCTCGATCACGTCACCGCCGCGGGCCGGGCACGACAACGGCGACGACCGCGACAATGATCACGACCACGACAGCGAGTACAACTAGGAACGATTACAATTACGACGACGATCACAACACGACAACGATCACAACACGACAACGATCACAACCACGACAATGAGGGTGATTGAGCCGTGAAGGCAGAGGTAGATCTGGAGGTAGAAGTGGCGCTGGACATGAAGGCGGAAGTGAAGGCAGAGGTGAAGGCGGAAGTAGTTGTGGCCGTACCAGTCCTAATCCGCCGCCACTTCTTTTGCTGGCACTCTTTCTCGTACGAGGACATCATGCTTCGTTGCTTTAGCTACAGCCCTGAACTGGTCCAAGCTGAGTCTGACTTTCCCATCAGGCAAAGCAACATACACTTCGAGTTCGCCGCCCATTGCTCGTAAAAGTTTGGCGAGCGTACTCAGGTAAATATCTTGGCCATGCATTACCTTCGAGACGGATGACTGTCTGATGCCCAGGGTTTCAGCCACATGTTCCTGGGTGAGCGAAAGTGCAGCTCTCAATTCATCAAGAGCCATCTCGCCAAGCATGTGCTCCGTCTTAAGGCGTGCTCGCTCTTGCGACTCACGCGACATAGTCCGGTTCACTAAATCTGCAAATTTCCGTGCCATAGCAACCCCCTTCACTTTTCTCCGTCGCGCTCCAAACTTTCTAGGTGCTCATCAAAGAGCCGATCAGCGCGGGGAACATTTTCGTCATACCAGCGGTCGTTACCTGTCTTGTCGCCGCCGATAAGCAAAATCGCACTTCGCCGTGGGTCGAACGCATACAGAATCCGATATGGTCGGCCCCGATGCTGAATCCGCAATTCCCGCATGTGAGAGTGTTTCGACTGAGCGACTCCACTCGAGTACGGAAAGGGAAGTGTCGGACCGCGCTCCTCCAAAAGACCCACGCAAGATCGAATGTCTTCGCGTTCATCCTCATCGAGTGTGTCCCACCAAGCTTCAAACTCAGCGGCGACCTCGATGTCGCAAGCCATCGTGAGTCACTATAGCCTGCATGGAATATAGATGCAAGGGAATATTGAGCGGTTGCAGTTTACGAACGTACCCGGACGACAGGCGGGGTTTTCGCCGCATTTCGCCGCAAAACCACCCCTTTTATGGGGCTATTTTGAGTGGTTGGCATATGCTAAGTGCTTTGGAATCAGCGGGCCAAGTAGTAGTCTCACGGGTTCAAATCCCGTCGGGGACGCCAAGCCTTTCAATCGGTTGCGCGGATTTCTTGAGAAGTCTGCGGCGCAACGGCGGTACGCCGACCTGCCATCATTGTTCCTGCCGCATGATCGGCCATGCGGTAGAAGACAGTGGCCGCATAATGTGCAGCGCACTGTGCAAATGCCACCCGGAGAGCAGGCATGGCGAGGGATCGAGTCGTGTGAATTACTTCATTAACCTTATGGCTCCGCGAGAGCGGGGCCGTATTCGTGGCGACTGAACTCGCTTGGACCGGCTTCCGGTCAGCAGCAATTGGAACATTATTCTGAAGATGATTTTCGCCGACCGACTCGGCTCAAAATTCGGCGCACCTTCTTCGGCGACATCGATAAACGCGTAGCGACTCTCGAAACCTTCCGGCCTTCTCTCTCCCAGACCTTCGGAATAATAAGTTCGGCAAACTCTTCAGTAATCTGCTGGAAGGTCTTATCTCCGACCGCACCTTGGGACCACGCGCGTAGCGTCGGGCTGACGCGACCGCTCCGCAGCACCTTGTTCTTTAGGATTTCCAGATCTTCCCAGGTGCCGTCGGCGTGATTGCCTTTAGCGAGCGCAGTAGCTTGATCGTAGGACTGCCGCGCCGATTCCGGATCATCAAAAAAGCGGTTGCAGTGGGTGAGTCCCTGCCAGATGTAAGTATCCGCGAGCAGGCGACGGTTCTGAGTTTGCCGCGCCAACTCGATCGCCTCTTGCGCGCAATCCTGCGCCTCATGTGCGTGAATACCGCGCTCGGCGCTTTCGCCGATCTCCTCCTCGACCCGCGCATTTTCGATCATGCAATTCAGCAGCCGGGCCCGAGCCATCAGAATGTGATCGCCCTTCTCTTCGCCCAGGCGAAACGCGATTCTTGCCTCGGAGTCTGCATGTTCGAGATCGCCATTATCCAAATGCAGATAGCCATAGCTGAGATGTACGCTTCCGAGTCCATGATGATTGCGATACTCCTCGTAGATCGCCGCAGCTTCCCGTAGTTCTGTAAGCGCCTCTTCTCTCAACTGTTCGAATCGACCTCGGTGCTGAATCTTCCCACCGTTGGAACTGGCTCGCCCTTTTGTTGCGGCTTTTCGTCGGCGCGCTGCGTCTGCATCGATCTTCCTGCGAAGCTGCAGGGCGATGAGCCGTTTTACATTGGCCAGATTGTTCAGAGAGCGTGCAATGTTGCGATGCCGCGGGTCCCGTTGCCGATACTGATCAATGGCCGCCGTGAAATATTCAATTGCGTGATGGTATCGTCCCTGCCGGCGGGCGATTCGTCCATAAGACGATTGAATATTTCCGAGCGTCAGATAGTCGTCCGTCCCGCTCAGAACCGGCTCCGCCTCGTGCAGAATTTGTAACGCCCTTGCCGTACTCCCCTTCTGAAAGAACAACCAACTTTCGAGAACTCGCATGACAGCGGCCATTGGTTGATGGCCAAGTTCGATTGCGAGATCCCTGCCCTTGATAGCATAGGCAAGCGATTCGTCGTACTCACCCTTCATGCGCAAACAGCGGCCCTTCCAGAAATTCGCAATGGCGAGCAACCACTTATCCCCTTCCATTTCATGATGCAAGGAGAGTAAGAAATCGAGATGCTGGACTGCCTCGTCGGTAGCTTCGTCTGCCATTGCGGTCATTCCCTGCGCCAGACGCAAATGTAGATAGTCCTGCAACGGCAATCGCGACCGAATAGGCGCGGGAAAACGAGCGATGACCTGCCTAACGAGCGCAGGACGTTGAAAACCGATGTCCACCCATTGTGCGAGGTAGCCCGCGAAGCGGGCAGCATTCTTTTGTTCAGGATCGAGAGATGTTAATAGACAACTACGCTCCTGGAGCCTGGTCATACCCTGCCCTACGCGGCGGTGGACCAGGTCTTGCTTGAGCAGCGCCAGGAATTCATCCGAAATCTCACAAGCTTCGAGGCTCATGTTGCGACTGGAACGTCGATCCCGTCTTAGTCGATGTAATCATATGCCACTAACGTCAGAAATTCTGTGAAATGCGCGTCGGTCATCAGCCGGTCGAAAATTGCTGCCGCTTCCTCTCTACGCGCCCCCGCCATCTTCTTTTTCTGCTCGGCGACTAGTGAGCGCACCATTTCCTGCGTGACGGGGCGCCCGTCGTCAGAAATCTTCGCGCCGTGTCGCACCCATTGCCAGACCTGGGCACGCGAGATTTCAGCAGTGGCGGCGTCCTCCATCAAGTTGTAGATCGGAACACAACCATTTCCTCGCAGCCACGATTCCAGGTATTGCAACCCCACGTCGATGTTCCACTTCAGCCCTTCCTCAGTGATCTTGCCATCAGGTACCGCGAGAAGATCCTTGGCCGTGATGCGAACGTCGGGCAAGGAACGGTTGATCTGGTTTGTCTCCTTCATATGCGCGTCGAACACTTCTTTCGCGATCGGTACGAGGCCCGGGTGAGCGACCCAGGTACCATCGTGGCCGGCTGTCACTTCCCGTAGTTTGTCTTGCCGCACTTTGTCCAGGGCACGTTCATTCGCAACAGGATCGCTCTTGATGGGAATCTGTGCCGCCATTCCGCCCATCGCATGAATTCCCCGGCGGTGGCACGTGCGAATCAACAATTCCACGTAGGACTTGAGGAAGTGTTTCTCCATCGTCACCGTGGATCGGTCGGGCAAAACGAAATTGAGACGATTTCGAAATTTCTTGATGAAGCTGAAGATGTAATCCCATCGCCCACAGTTCAATCCTGAAGAGTGCTCGCGAAGTTCCCACAGGATCTCATCCATCTCGAAAGATGCGAGGATGGTCTCGATCAGGACAGTTGCCCGAATCGTCCCCCGCGGAATTCCCAGTTTTTCTTGCGCGAAAACAAAGACGTCATTCCAGAGTCTCGCTTCCAGATGACTTTCCATTTTCGGTAAGTAGAAATAAGGTCCGGTACCTTTGGCGATCAGTTTTTTCGCGTTATGGAAGAAATACAGTCCGAAATCGAAGAGCGATGCGGAGATCGGCACGCCATCCACCAGAAAATGCCGTTCGTGCAAATGCCAGCCGCGCGGACGAACCAGCAAAGTCGCTACCTTGGGGTTCAGTGCGTACTCTTTGCCCTCAGGACTCACAAAGCTGATCGTGCCATTCACGGCGTCACGAAGATTGGCTTGGCCTTCGAGATTGTTCTGCCAGGTCGGCGAGTTGGAGTCCTCGAAGTCCGCCATGAAAACATTCGCGCCGGAATTGAGGGCATTGATGATCATCTTGCGGTCGACGGGACCGGTGATTTCGACGCGACGGTCGAGCAAGTCCTTTGGAATCGGGGCCACCGTCCACTCGGACTCGCGAATCTGTGCCGTCTCCGGAAGGAAGTCCGGCAATTGTCCGGCATCGATTTGCTTCTGCCGGACCTCGCGGCGTGCCAGCAATTCCTGCCGGCGCTTCTCAAAATTGCGGGCCAAAGAATTCAGGAATTCGCGAGCTTCGGGAGTGAGGACTTCAGTCTCGACCGCGGAGAACGGTACAGCGGTAGTTGTCATGCGATTCATAATAAGCGCTCTTTACGACCCAAGTTCGATGCTAGGACGAAGTGGACCAGTTGCACAAAGCGGACGACCCAGTTTGTCGACTTCGCAAATGTGAGATGTACTGCTACTAGCGCCGGAGCACCGGGAGGACATCTCAGAATGCATACACTCACCCAATCCGAACTAGCCAATCATTGGCAAGCCGACCCTCGCTGGAGCGGCATCACCCGTCCCTACAGCAGCAAAGACGTAGTCAAACTACGTGGGTCCATTCACATTGAACATACCCTTGCCCGGCTTGGGGCAGAACGTCTGTGGTGGCTGCTTCATCACGAGGCTTATGTTCCCGCTCTTGGCGCGCTTACCGGCAATCAGGCCGTTCAGCAAGTCCAGGCAGGACTCAAAGCCATTTATCTGAGCGGCTGGCAAGTCGCGGCCGATGCCAACGACGCCGGTCAGACCTATCCCGACCAGAGTCTGTACCCGGCAGATAGTGTCCCGAATGTAGTGCGAAAAATCAACAACGCTCTGATGCGAGCCGATCAACTCCACCATATGGATAGCAAGAACGGCACGCACTGGTTCGCACCAATCGTCGCTGATGCCGAAGCCGGGTTCGGTGGGACGCTGAATGCCTTCGAACTCATGAAGGCTATGATCGAAGCCGGTGCGGCGTGCGTTCACTTCGAAGACCAGCTCTCTTCAGCGAAGAAGTGCGGTCATCTCGGCGGAAAGGTGCTTGTCCCAACCTCCGAAGCCATACAGAAACTGGTCGCGGCCCGACTGGCCGCGGACGTCCTGGGTGTGCCTTCGCTCATCATGGCGCGCACCGACGCCAACAGCGCATTTCTGTTAACCAGCGACATCGATCCCAGGGATCGGGACTTCCTCACGGGTGGCCGAACCTCGGAAGGGTTCTTCCATGTTCGTGGCGGCTTGGAGTCTGCCATCGCCCGAGGTCTGTCCTACGCTCCTTATGCCGATCTCATCTGGTGCGAGACGTCCGAGCCGAATCTTGAAGAAGCGCGGCGGTTTGCCGAGGCGATACACAGCAAGTATCCGAACAAGATGCTCGCGTATAACTGTTCGCCGTCCTTCAACTGGAAGAAGAAACTGGACGACAAAGTCATCGCCAGCTTCCAACGGGAACTCGCCTCCATGGGATATAAGTTTCAGTTCGTAACTCTGGCTGGTTTCCACGCGCTCAACCTCAGCATGTTCGAACTGGCGAGAGGATACAAAGACACCGGGATGACTGCTTACTCTCGCCTGCAAGAGAAGGAATTTGCGCGTGAGGCACAGTATGGATACCAGGCAGTGAAGCATCAGCGCTTCGTGGGAACTGGATACTTCGACGCTGTTACGCAGGTCATCGCGGGTGGAGTGGCTTCCACGACGGCGCTCCACGGATCGACAGAGCAAGAGCAGTTCGCAGACATCAAAGCGCAGGCCCGGCCCAAGCATGGCCCGGATGCGGGCTGTCAACCGATTCTCGGCGACTGTCCTTCTCTCGTGCCCGAAATCATGTCAACGGAGGAGTCCCTCTTGCCCTCTGGGGACTGAAGATCGTTCGCAACTCCCTGTTTCCTTCTCTCGGGAGCGAGCCAAGTTGGTCGCTCCCTTTTTTTTCTCCCTCTGCGCCAGTCTCTACACCCCCCAGAGATAATCTTCCTGTTGTTCTCCATCGTGATCAGCTGCGAAGGGAAGCGGGGGCAGGAGACCTCCCGTTACCTCAGCGCGTGCCGATGGAAATGCTGGGACGCGGGCGAATTCGTGATCATCCAACACTCGATCGCAGTGAGGATCCGTCGGTGAACCCTTCGCTTGAACTGCGCGCGCATTCGCGATCAGCTCGACGATTTGACCATCGTTCACGGACTTGTTCTTATCTGCCAGCACGACAAAGTCCCGATAAACGCGATCGAGTTCTCTTCGGTCTAGTTCGAATCCCAACTGCGTGCACCGCATGGCAAGAGCGTGGCGCCCCGAGTGTTTGCCTAAAACCAGGCTGGTTCCCGGAACTCCCACCGACTCGGGTGTCATGATTTCGTACGTCAGAGCGTTCTTTAGGATTCCATCCTGATGAATGCCAGCTTCGTGGGCGAATGCGTTTCGGCCGACAATCGCCTTATTAGGCTGGACTGGCACCCCCGTAATCTCGCTCAGGAACTGGCTTGCGGGATAAAGCTGTTCGCTCGCCACCATCGTTTCGAAAGCGTACCGATCGGGTCGAACCCTCATCGCCATTACAAATTCTTCAATGGACGTATTCCCCGCTCGCTCGCCAATTCCGTTCACCGTGCACTCAACCTGCCGTGCACCGGCTTCGACGGCCGCCAGGGTATTCGCCGTTGCCAATCCCAAGTCGTTGTGACAATGCGCCGAAATCACCACCTTTTCAGCGCCTCGAACGCGGGCCCGGATCGCCCGGATTAAATCAGCGAACTCCGACGGTACGCTGTATCCGACCGTATCCGGAATGTTGATGGTGGTTGCACCCGCTTCGACGACAGCTTCCAACACCTCGCACAGAAAATCCCGATCCGTTCGAGAAGCGTCTTCGGGAGAGAACTGCACGTCGTCGCACATCGACTTTGCGAGACGCACAGCGTCACGGGCCTGTTCCAGGCACTCGCGGCGCGAAATCTTCAACTTGTGCTCGAGATGAATATCGGAAGTTGCAAGGAAGGTATGAATGCGGGGACGCGCTGCGCCCGCCAAAGCCTGCCACGCTCGCTCGATGTCCTCGCGACGGCAGCGGGCCAAAGCCGCAATGACCGGCCGCCGGGCAGCCTGGGCTACGGCCTGGACCGCCTGGAAATCGCCATCCGACGCAATGGGAAATCCGGCTTCAATGATGTCGACACCGAGGCGATCAATCTGCCTGGCCATGCGCACTTTTTCGGCAGCGGTCATGCTGCAGCCTGGAGACTGCTCTCCATCTCGTAAGGTTGTGTCGAAGACTATTACCCGCTCTCGTGTCGGCAAAATCGCCCCCTTGTATCCGCTATCGCTAGTCGCGCAATCTGGCTTTTGTCGCCAAAACCAAAAGGCCATCACCCGTGATGGATGATGGCCCGATGGAAGAAAAGTAAAGTTGTGATGGCTACATCATCCGCTGAATCCTGTGGGTGCAAGCACCAGGCCAAGAATGGCCACGCTAAGGGCGAGCAGACGCAGTCGCACCTCCCGTCCAATTCGGTTCGCGTTGCTGGCAGCTGGATTCATGCGATGACGAAACTAATCCATTAGCACTTTAGACAATTTCTGAAGCAAGGGTCAACAGGCGAATGAGTGTTAGCAATTCAAAATATTGCTCTACTACATCGATATTTCCGATACGCGAGATTGGTGGGAATCTCCGCATCCTCGTCGCAGCACGTGGCGTTTTGCAACACCTCCGTGGAGCGGATAGGAATGAATAGGCAAATTCGGTGCGGTCCCCTCTCGTTATCGCACGCACGAAAGGACCTCAACGACGGAGGTCGGCGGGATCACAGTGCTTCCGGATCAAGCGGAGTATGATTCGACGCTAAAGGAAGAATCTTGAAGACGTTGAACCCGCTCTACTCGACTCGCTCGATGAGCCGCCGATACGAGGTGTGGTTCCTTCGTTTCGGCCTCGCGGACCACTGCGGCGCCTGGTGGTTGCGCTACCTTCTGATGAATTTAGGCCGTGATGGCTGCGCGCAACAACCGCAAGGCATGCCCGTTCAGATATGGGCGACGTGGTTTCCGCGAGGCGGCACACCCAGAACCTTCATTCAAGGATTTCCTTCCGATAACCTGCGATTGAGTGAGAGATTGCAAAGCCCATTCCATTTGCAGATCGCCGATAACACAATCAACGAAGACTCATGCCGTGGACGAATGCAGGTGGACGGACACACGATTTCATGGGATCTGAATTATCGTTCCACGTTCCACGTTACGTTGAGCACAAAGGGATGGATCGGTTTCTCGCGAACCCCTCATTCGGATGCGGACTTTTCCGGGAAGATCACGTTCGACGATCGCACTTTTGAAGGATCGCCGCTTGGATTCGGGCTCCAGGGACACAATTGCGGTTACCGGCACCGCAAGTTCTGGGCCTGGACACACGCTTATTTCGATCGGGGTAGCGAGGCGCCAACCACGCTCGAAGCTCTGCAGTATGAAATGCCTTTGGGACTGGTGTTTCGGAAGGCGGTGCTCTGGCATCGTGGAGTTCAGCGTACCTTCAGCCGTCTGAAAGGCGAGGTTCAGAAAAGTCCCGAAGGACTTCAATGGCAATTTCTTTGCGCTGCTCGTGATGGATCGCGACTCGATGCAAGGATTTTCGGTGCGGCACCCGCAACCCACATTCTGCCCTATGTGAAGACCGATTTCTCTGGAACCTTCGATGTTGCGAATAACAGTCTCGCGAGCGCAGTAATTCATCTGCAGATCCCAAGCCTCCCATTGGAGACTTTAGAGACCGGTAGCGGAGCCGTTTTGGAAACAGCTGGACTTTAATTACTCGAGCGACTGCGCCTTCGCCAAACGCTCCGCGACAATGGCGTAGGCGGATGGATTGAATGCCATGCCAATGTGCGTCCCGGGGACTTCAAAGTCGTCTTTTCCGTTGCGGGTCATGCAGTAGCGCCAATCGACAATCCCATCATTCCGAGTGTAGATCGCGGTCTCCGCCACACATTCGGGAAGAGCTCTGTTCAGGGAGTCAATAAAATTGCAGGTGCACCGACCCGTGTAACAGTCGGGCAAGACGCCCTGTCCGTGCTCCTGCAAAATGCGCAGGCGGACCGCCTCCGCCGCGTGCAGGACGGCTTTACTTGTGACCGTGCCGCGAAAGGGCGAAGCCAAGGTGATCACAGAGGCTATGTCGCGTGGGCGCTGGTGAGCCACCGAACGGGCGATGACGCCGCCCAAACTGTGTCCGATCAGGTGGATCTTCCGGCCAGTCTCAGCGCGCGCCCTGGCGATCGTCTCATTCAGATGACGCTGGATCAGGAGATTTGGACAATCCGCATTGATCCCGATTCCCGAGAAATACGGACGATAGCCGATCCGGCCGAGCCACCCATGAAGCTCCATCAAATAGAGGTCGGTCCCGAGGAATCCGGGAATAATGACGACGCCGGACGAGTCCCCGTGTGGAACACCTAACCCGTAGTATACCGGGTTCGCATGCAGGAAAAGAATCTCGGCGGCAAAGAGCGCCTCAGTCCAGGGTGAGATATCCGCTTGAGGATAGGTTCGAGGGGTGTGCCTGCGTGCAGCACGCTTCGGTCGAATCGGAGCCTGTTTGTGTTTGCGCAATGAGTATCCCGGCAAAATCCATGGAGGATTATACCTCGCACGTTTTTGCCTGCTCTATACCACTTCGGTGCACTGGCTACGGGCCAATCTCGGCCAAAAATCCCTGGCTGAGATGCAGCGGCTAACGGGCCTTGGCCGACTTTTTCTTGTTCGACCGTCGCTTAACAACAGAATCCTTCGCTCGTGCCTCAAGCTCCGCCACCCGTTCACGTAATGCCTGGAGTTCGTTTAGGTTGCCTGGGGTGGCCTCGGAGGAAGAAGCCAGGGGCCCTCCTAGGAACTTCTTCATCGTGTCGAGCGGCGACAGTATTGCCGATTGCATATCGCCCAGCCGGGTTTGGACTGCGTCTTGCACCTTTTGATACGCATCGAAGGCAGATTTCAAGTACCACATCACGAACTCTTGCCGCACTTCATCTGAGGCCACAATCAACTGCCGTAAGAGTTCCAGAGGAAGACCTGTGGGTTTGTCCTTCGCATCCTCAGTAATAATTTGCGTGAGAGTAACCCTGGTCAGATCTTTGCCCGTGCTTGCGTCCAGGACCTGAACCTCTTTGCCCTCGCGAACCAATGCTGCAATGTCATCGAGGTTGACGTATCGGCTGCCCGCCGTGTCATAGAGCCGCCGATTCCCGTATTTTTTGATAACCACCGTTCCCGCACTCATTGGCGATTCCCATTTCGGGCTATGTTGCGCCGCACAATTATCATCTCCATATTGACATAAAATGGGATGACAACTATATTTTCCTTGATGCTGCATTGCAGCAATTCTTCTGGCTCCCACATGGAGGTGCCAAATGCCAGTCACCGAAAGGTCCGAATCGTTCCGAACTCATTCAAAAGAATCGTCTTTCGTCTCTCTCCTGACGGGATGGGCGCAACAAGGCGTGCAGAGCTTCTTTGCAACCCAGCGGATCCTTCTGGACCTTGCAATGCGGCAGAACGCAAGCATCATGCACTCAGTCCGGCAGCAACTCTCCGATCCACATCATTCTCCTACCGCGCTCATCGGCGAGGTCGCTGGTGAGGGAGTTACGAACTTCATTGAAGCACAGAAAGTTCTGCTGGAACTCGGGCAGAAACAAAATGAAATTCTGATGACCGGTGTTAAGGAGCGGGTCGGGGATTCGCCCGCGGCCCATGCTATCGCTGACCTTCTGCGCCGCAGCGTCGATACCTTCGTCCAGATGCAACAGGAATTCCTGAAAATCGCAGGCAAACAGACTCACACCTGGCTGGAAGCGGCAAAAGCCGGAAAACCCTATCAGGGTGAGGATCTGGTGGAGATGGCCCGCGACGGGATGGAAAAGTTCATCAGGGCGCAGAAGCAATTCATGGACGTCATCGCGGATGAGACTGCCCGGGCCACCGGCGGCAAGCGCACTGAGACGACGAAGAAGATCAAGAAGACCGATGTTTCCACTCTCGCCCGCGAAGCCACCGAGTCTTTTATCGAAGCGCAGAAGAAGTTGGTGGATCTGGCTGGACAGCAGATGAATACCAACGTGCAAGCGGCGGGCAAGGTCATCGATCTGATGAAGCCGTTTCCGTTCCTGCCGCTGGGCGAACTGACGCGCGAGGGCGTCAGGAGTTACGTCGATGCGCAGAGGGAGTTGATGGATGTGATGGTAAAGCCCGCGAACCACAAGCCTACATCCAAGAGTCGTCCACCAGCCAGGCGCAAGAAGGAAAAGGTAAGGGCTGCCGTGGCGTGAGCTTGGAATCGCGCTAGCGGATCAGCAAGCTCATCCGAAGTGCGTCAGGGCCGCCTCGACCGGTGGCATTGGATCGAATATCTGGTCGGAACTCGGAAGTGGCGCTCGTAGGTCGCGGATCGGGCGCCGCGCCGGGTTTTATTGAAATACTCCTCTCCACCATCGGGCGACCGGATCGGATCGCGCCGATCACAGTGAACCGTTGCGCCTTTGCCGGCCAACGTCGAAAGCCGGCATCAGCGAAATGCGTCTACGTCCGCAGCAAGATGCGGTCGCTGAAGAAAACAACAGCTCCTCAGAAGCGAGGCGCATATGCAGCTGCCGCTCACTCCCATTCGCTTTTTGCGATACGCACGTGAACAATTTCCGGAAAAACCCGGGGTCATCTGCGGAAATCAGCGATTTACCTACGCGCAGTTTGCGGAGCGTTGCGCTCGCCTTGCAACCGCACTCCGCGCCGCCGGAGCGCGGCGCGGTGACCGGGTCGCCTTTCTGAGTACCAACTGCCACCGTCTCCTTGAGGCGTACTACGGCGTTCTAGAAGCTTCCTGCATCCTGTTGCCGCTAAATATTCGACTCAGTCCGGAAGAGCTGGCCTTCGTCCTAAACGATGCCGAAGCCCGCTTTCTATTTCTCGAGCCCATGTTTTTGCCGCTAGTGGATGCACTCCGGCCGATTGTTCCGTCGATCGAAGCGTTCGTACTCCTAGATGGCACACCTGAAGCTTCATGGGTTGCTGAACAGAATTACGAGCAGCTTCTTTCGAATTCAATGCCTTCCGCAGATGATTTCATTCACATCGACGAAACCTCCGTTGCAGAACTCTTCTACACGAGCGGTAGCAGCGACCGGCCTAAAGGAGTCATGCTCACACATCGCAACGTGTACTTGCATGCACTCTCAGTGATTGCTGCCGGACAAACCTCTCCCACAACTCTCGGTGATATGTCATGCCGCTCGGTCTTGCTGCATACAATTCCACTATTCCATGCCAATGGCTGGGGAACAGCCCACACCATCACGCTGGTGGGAGGAACACATGTGATGATTCATCACTTTAATCCAATCGAAGTCTTTCGGTTGATTGAGTGCGAACGCGTCACGAGTTGTGCCATGGTCCCAACGATGGTGACCGCTCTTCTGCACTCTCCGGAGCGAAAGAAGTACGACCTAAGCAGCTTGCAAGTGATCACGATTGGAGGTGCCGCTTCATCGCAAGCTCTCGTCAAAGAGATAGAAGAAAAGCTTGGGTGCGCTTGCATTTCGGGCTATGGCCTTACAGAAACTTGTCCGACGTTAGCCAAATCGGCGGTGAAGGCGAACGTGCCCTGGGTGGGAGAAGAGCGCTATGCCGGTCAGGCGATGACAGGCTTTGCAATCCCTGGCGTCGAGTTGCGCGTGGTGGATTCCGAAGGCAATGACGTGGCCCATGACGGAGTTGCGATGGGAGAAATCGTAGTGCGTGGCGACGGTATCATGGAAGGCTATTGGCGCCAGACAGACGCTACCAAAGCTGCCCTAGAAGGCGGTTGGTTTCACACCGGCGACATCGCAACCGTCGACGCACACAACTACTTTCGTATCGTAGATCGCAGGAAGGACATCATTGTCAGCGGTGGCGAGAATATTTCGTCATTGGAGGTCGAAAGAGTTCTGCTGGCCCATCCCAGCGTTTACGAGGCAGCGGTCATCCCAATCCCGGATGAGAAATGGGGAGAAGCTCCCAAGGCAGTGATTGTTCTTAAACTCGGCGCGCGAACGACTGCTACGGAACTGATTGAATTCTGTCGCATGCACCTCGCCCATTACAAATGTCCGCATTCCATTGAATTTCTCGAAAGCCTGCCCAAAACGGGGACCGGCAAGCTCCTGAAACGCGATCTGAAACAGAAATATGCGATGGCGCGCAAGAGGGCCGTTTCCTAGCCAACGCAGGTTTAGGAGGAGTGAATCATGGCCTCGGTCACTGCTACACCCAACATTGAGATCCACGGTGGCAGCTTCCTGATTGAGGAGCGAACGCCGAATGAGGTTTTTACTCCCGAAGATTTCACTGAACAACACCTGTTAATCGCTCAAACCGCAGAGGAGTTCGCCGACAAAGAAATCGTCCCCAACATCGGGAAGCTGGAACATAAAGATTTCACACTCCTGCGCGACTTAGTCCGAAAAGCCGGCGAGCTTGGGCTAAGTGGCGTGGATGTTCCGGAGCAATATGGCGGGATGCAACTCGACAAAGTCACGTCGGCACTGATTGCCGACCGTCTTTCCAAATATGGCAGCTTCAGTACGACCTGGGGAGCGCATACGTGCATTGGCACGCTTCCCATCGTTTACTTCGGCACGGAGGATCAGAAGAAGAAGTATCTCCCTGGCCTCGCAAGCGGCGAAACAGTCGGTGCATACGCTCTTTCCGAGTCCTCCTCTGCTTCGGACGCACTGAACTGCCGCACGCGCGCACAGCTCTCGGCCGATGGAAAATACTACGTCCTCAACGGCGAGAAGATGTGGATTACGAATGCCGGATTTGCGGACGTATTTATTGTGTTCGCCAAGGTCGACGGCGAGAAATTCACAGCCTTCATCATCGAGCGCAACTTTCCTGGCTTCTCGCCCGGGAACGAAGAGCACAAGATGGGTATCCGCGGATCTTCCACTTGCCCTCTGATCCTCAATGACTGCAAAGTTCCAGTGGAGAACGTGCTCGGAGAGATCGGCAAGGGGCACGTCATCGCATTCAACGTACTGAACGTCGGACGTTTCAAGTTAGGAGCCGGCTGCGTCGGTTCTGCGCGCAACTGTCTGGAGAGTGCGATCGCATATGCCAAGCAGCGGAAAGCATTCGGCAAGACGATCGCAGATTTCGGCTTGATTCGCGAGAAGCTCGCCAATATGGCTACTGGCATTTTCGTCGGCGAGGCCATGGCTTATCGCACTGTCGGCATGATGGATGCCGTGATCGCCCGCCTTGGCGACCATCAATCCGGCATGAACCAGGTTCGCAAAGTCATTGACGAATATGCGGTCGAGTGCTCGATTCTGAAAGTCTGGGGATCGGAATTCCTCAACTACGTCGTCGATGAGATGGTGCAGATCTACGGCGGATACGGCTTCGTCGAAGAATATCCGGCCGAACGCATTTACCGCGATTCGCGCGTGAACCGGATTTTTGAAGGCACGAACGAAATCAATCGTCTTGTGATTACTGGCTTTCTTTTGAAGCGGGCGATGTCTGGGCATCTCCCGTTGATGCCGGCGATCAAGAAACTGCTCGACGAGGTGCTCGCTGGAACCCGCGACGATTCCACAGGCGGAGATTTTTCGGAAGAACGAAGACTCGTCTCCAACGTGAAGAAAGTTGCACTTTTCGCTGCCGGCGTTGCCAGTCAGAAATATATGCAGGCCATGCAGAGCGAGCAGGAGATCATGGGCGCCATCGCGAACATGACAATCGAGACGTATGCCATGGAATCTGCGTTGTTGCGGGCGCGGAAGATGGCTCTGCAAAACGGTGGACCAACGAATGTGGTTTCGGTTGCGGCGACCCGGGTGTATTTGCTGGATGCGATGGAGAGAATCGAGAACGCTGCCAAAACCGTGCTCGCGGCGTCCAGCGAGGGAGACGATTTAAGACAACAGTTGGCCGTCCTCAGACGGCTGTGCAAGTACGAACTGTTCAACCGGATTGCATTGCGCCGGATCGTTGCGCAACGCGTCATTGAAAGCGGAAAATTCGTCTTAGCTTAAGGAAACACCCGGCTAAGACATGAACGACGCAGGCCGGCCTACTCCCGCGAAGCCGGACGCTCGCGACTCGACCATCGAGCGTCATCGCCTGTGTCGAAGGACGGATCTCAGGCGCAGCTCCGATGGGCTGCGGCGCGCGCGCACGTAAACCGGGCCTGAGATCCGTCCCTTTCATCCAGCGTCAAACCACTTCCCGCAGTCCGGAGTATTCAACCTTCAAATGTCACAATGGGGCTGGATCACGTTCGAACGTGACCCACAACACGGACTGGAAGAACAGCTGCGACTACCTTGAATTAGGTTCCAGGTTCAACCAGGACAACTCACATGAATCTCCGCGAGTGGTCACAGTCCGAGGTTGAGTACGGTCGAAGGGTTCTAGATTCTGGACTGGCGGGAGCACGTACCGGTCGAGAAGCATTCCTCAATGGAAGACCCCTTACTCCATTTCTTAGTGAAGCAGTTCGAAGCGCGTCTGTGCCGGCAGCCTTCGGCGCCTTGGTCGGTGTGTTGGCAAGTCAGCCGCGAGACCGACAGTCCGCCTGCAAGGCGGTGGTGTTCGGTTTTCTCGGTTGGACGATCGGCCTCGGCCTGGGCATGGCTTGGCGGAGCCGGGATCTCACCGTGTGTGTCACCGGCGCTGCTTTAGGGAGTATCGGTAGAGTCCGAGATGAGCATTGGCTGGAAAGACATCCGATCGACTACGCCTAGCAGTGAAGAAACTAAATATCGTTTCTCGAGCAGGTCATCGGTTCATTCTGCTCATCTTTGTAAGCGCGGAAGTCCAAGGTAAGCGCGGAAGTCCAAGCGGGAATGCTTCCTGAATTCAAGTGCCTCGCCCCACCTTGATAAAGGGGGCGGTGGATGCTCACAACCGAAACGAGACAGCGGCGCGCACAAGCCCTCCCTGTCACGAAAGGCCTCAGCGAAGATCGCATCGCTTACCTGGAGGGCTTGCTCGGCCAAGCGAGACGCGCCGCAGCCGTCTTCACCCAATACACACAAGAGGACGTCGATCGCATCGTCAAACCGATGGTCGTCGCCGGTTTGGAGCATGCACAGCACCTGGCACGGCTGGCGGTCGAGGAAACCAAACTCGGAGTTCTTGAGGACAAGGCCCTCAAGAACATGGTTGCTACCGAGTTTGTCTACAACTACGTCAAAGATAAACGCACAGTGGGTGCGATCCACGAGTTTCCTGAGCGAGGACTCGTCGAAGTCGCGGAACCGATTGGTGTCGTCTTTTCGCTTACTCCGATCACGAACCCCACGTCCACCGTCCTCTTTAAATGCATCATGGCGATCAAGACGCGGAACGCCGTAATTTTCAGTCCGCATCCGAGCGCATGGGCGTGCTGTTTCGAAACCGTGAAGATCATGTACGAGACCGCTTTAAAGCATGGCGCTCCCGAAGGCGTCTTCACTTGCCTCGAATCCCACGATCTCGAGGACAACACCTACCTTATGCACCACAAGGACGTCGGCCTGATCGATGCCACCGGCGGACCGGGAGTGGTGAAGGCCGCATACAGTTCGGGTAAACCTGCCCTTGGAGTTGGGCCCGGCAACACGCCAGTCTACCTTGAAAAAACAGCCGATCTGAATATGGCGGTCGTCGACATTCTCACCTCGAAGACCTTCGACAACGGAACGATCTGCGCTTCCGAGCAGACGGTCGTGATCGACGACGAGATCTACGACCGTGCGCTGAACAAGTTCGTCGAACTTGGCGCCCACGTCTGCGACGAAACGGAAACCAAGATCCTGGAGCACACCGTCATCGATCCGAAAACAGGTTGCATGCAACCGATGGCAGTCGGGCAACCAGCTACAGACATTGCCCGCATGATAGGCATTTCCGTCAAGCCGGATACCAAGCTCCTGATCGCACGCATTTATGGGGTGGGCAGCAAACACCCATTGTCGGTGGAAAAGCTGTTTCCAGTGCTTGCCGTCTATCGGGCAAAGTCGGCCGACGAAGCCCTCAAGGTCTGTGTCGATGTGAATCATGCGGGTGGACTTGGACACACAGCGGTCGTTTTTTCGCGGAACGATGAAATCATCCGCCGATTCAGCGAAGCGATAAATGCCGGAAGAATCATCGTAAACTCGCCGGGATCTGTGGGTGCTTTCGGTGGCGTTTACAACGACATGGTTCCGACCTTTTCTTTCGGATGCGGAACCGGTGGCGGGAACAGCACAACCGACAACGTCAATATCTATCACTATCTCAACATCAAGCGGGTCGCCCGCAGGACTCAGGCGCATATGTGGTTTCGCGTTCCGAACCAGATTTACTTCAACCTGAATGCCACGGAGAACCTGCGAAACCTGAAATCGAGCTCGACCGTTATCGTGACCAACCTTGCGATGGAGCAGGTCGGACACGTCGAGGTGGTGCGGCGAAACCTTCCTCCCCAGACGCTGGTCCATGTCCTCGTCATTCCGGACGCCGAGCCCGAGGTCAACACCGTCATGCAGGGAGTCGAGGTAATCAACTTCCACAAAGCCGACCAGATCGTCGCGCTCGGCGGCGGGTCGGTGATCGATGCCGCCAAGATCATGAAGCTGAAGTACGAGTCTCCGGATGCGGACCTGCAAGAACTGGCCGCGCCGTTCATGGATATCCGCAAACGTGTGGTGGAGTACCCAACCGAGAAGGTAAAGCGCGCACGCTTGATCGCGATCTCGACTACAAGCGGAACGGGAAGCGAAGTCACGCCTTTCGCCGTTCTCTCGGACAAGTCGGCCGGACGCAAGGTCACACTTGCGGACTATTCGCTGACGCCCGACGTGGCCATTGTGGATCCGCAGTTTGTCATGTCCATGCCGAGAGGGCTCACAGCGGATACGGGGATCGATTGCCTGACCCATGCGCTCGAAGCGGCCGTGTCGATCTACGCATCGCCGTATACCGACTCCAATGCAATGCAGGCCATTCGGCTGGCGTTCAAGTACCTGCCTATCGCATATGAACACCCACGCGACGAAGAAGCGCGCAGCATGATGCACAACGCGGCGTGCATCGCCGCCATTGCGTTCTCGAATGCGGCGGTGGGAGTCAACCACGCGTTGGCCCATGCTTTCGGCGCGCGCTTCGGAGTTGCTCATGGGCGGGCCAATGCGCTCATGTTGCCCCATGTGATCGCTTATAACGCGGCGGTGCCGAGTAAGTTCATGCCGTCGCCGAATCAGCGCGGATATGTGGCTCATAAAAAGTACGCAACCATCGCCGACTTGCTCGGCTTGGGCGGAAGCACCATTCCCGAAAAAGTAGCCAGGCTCATTACCGCGGTTGAAAGTCTGCTCGACCAGCTCGCCGTTCCCCGCTCCATCGCGGAGTTAGGAATCTCGGTCGAGGAATTTGAGAGAGCTATGCCCGAGTTGTCCAAGATCGCCTTCGATGACCCGTCTTGGCGATCGAACCCTCGCATGCCTTTGGTGAAAGAACTCGTGGAGTTGTTCTGGTGCGCCTACCGCGGACGCGGCGCGGCGAACTCGATCAACAGTTCTCAGCAGCAAACGGTGTAACGGATGACTGTGCCTATGCCCAAGATTGCCGAGATTCACAAAATTGATCCTCAGCATGTTGTTGAGTCGTTAAGAGCAGCACGCAAGAAGCTCGATGGCGTGAACGTCGAGACGGTGCTGGACTTCACTTCCATTTTGCGGATCGATCCGCCCGCTCTTTGTGAGATGGAAGCATTGGCCACTCTGGCACAGGAAAGCGGCGACAAGATCTGCCTGTTCCACGTAAATGTCGAAATTTACAAGGTGCTGAAGTTGGCGAAGCTGGTAGCGCGGTTCAACTTCCGCACATGAAAGTGGATGTGATTGATGTCAGCTAAGGAGACAAGTGCCATGCCGAACTACGAGAGCGCTGATCGCCTGTCCTGGGGAGACAGTGTGTTCTTGAACCTTGAAAGAGCCGGCATGCCGCTCAATGTCGCCGGGGTCAGCGTTCTGGAAGGCGAAATCCCGTTTCAGGACTTTCTGGACTTGGTCGAATCCAGACTCCCACTGATCCCGCGCTATTTGAAGAGGGTAGTCGCCCCGCCCCTGAACGCGGCCTTGCCGGCTTGGGAATTCGATCCGAAATTCGACATTCGGAACCATGTTCGCGAAGTCACGCTCAAGCACGGAACAAACACAGAACTGAAAGCCTTGGCTGGCAAGATTCTGGGCACCGTTATGGATCGGCGACATCCGCTCTGGGATATGACATTGGTCCATGGACTGAAAGGCGATCGCACGGCACTGATCGCGCGCATGCATCACTGTCTCGCGGATGGAATTGCGGGCGTCGGGATCATAAACGTCTTTATGGAAGCGAGCCCAACGCCTCCATCGCTTCCGAAGCGGAAACCTCATTTCCGAGTTCCACAACCGCGCGACACCGTGAGTTCTCTGGTGGATGGGCTAGCAAGTTCTTATTCCAATTTCGTGGATCGTGTGCTGTCGACCTGGGCAGATGTGCTCAATGTGACGGAGAGGACACTCGGAGGCGGTGGGAACGCCGACAGTGAAGAGATCGCGCAACTCATGCCTGAACTTACGGCGCCGACCCAACGGCTTCGCTTCAACGTTATTTATCGCGGGCCGCAGAAGTTCTCATGTACGGAAATTCCTCTCGACGACGTGAAGCAAATCCGGCAAGCGCGCGGAACAAGTGTGAACGACGTACTACTGACGCTGGTCGCCGCCACAATCCGGCGCTACTCAGAATTTCACGGCGATCATTTAAAGGGGCGGTTCATCCGCATCATGGTTCCCGTCAATCTACGTGGCCACGACGGGGCGCCAGGCGTCGGGAACCACATCTCGCTGGTTGCGGTGACGATCCCGCTCGACATCCGCGACCCGCGCAAACTGCTGGCTGCGGTCCACCGACGAACGGAGTTTTTGAAACGCACGCATGCCGCCGAACTCATCGGCCTTACAGCCGGTCTGCTCGGAGTCCTGCCTAACCCACTGCAGGCGTTGGCCGGGCCCTATATCAGCCAGCTGCCGATCACGCCCTTCAATATGGTTTGCACGAGCGTTCCGGGACCGCAGTTTCCGCTCTATCTACTCGGCCACAAAATGCTCCAGTGGTATCCCTATGTCCCGGTCGGCGGAGAACTGGCGCTGAACTGCGCGATCCTAAGTTACGACGGAAACGTGTATTTCGGGTTCAGCAGCGATGCTCACGCTGTGCAAGATCTCCCTCGGTTGGAAAAACTTCTGCAAGGGAACTTCACTGAACTCTGCGAAGCGGCGGGGATCCGAGCGTCCAAGAATAGACCCACCCGCCAACGTTCACCCAAGGTCACAAAGAAAGCCTCCATCTCGGCAGCCGCTAGTCCCACGCCTAAAACGGCAGAGCCGAGAAACAGCAAGGCGCCTGTTCCAATTCCGCTGCCACCTAGCATGGCGGAATCTTCGCCAACGGACCGGTCGATCGCCAAAGAGGAAATGACCGTCCTTCAACAGACTGCCTAGCAATTGCAGGCACTGGGAAAGAACATGGAAAGCAGTTCAGCGGTTTCGCTGGTCCGCTCCTGGCTGGAGCCCGGGAGACACCTATTCGTCCTCGTTCACCTTTTCGGTGTCGCGAGCTTCGCCTACATTGCGTGGCGACGTTTGCTGCCTCTAACGCGCGCGCAGGCCGACTACCGCTTCGACCGTCCACTCGCCAGGTTGGCCAACGTCGCGAAATTCTGGTTCGGACAATGGAAGCACCTGCGTTACCGCGGCGCCGGAATTCTTCACATCCTTATCTTTGTCGGATTTATTTTCCTTGTAATTCGATCCTTCTCAACTCTTCTGGTGGGTGTTTTTCGCAACCTCGCAGCTCCAGGCCCACCCAGCGAGATTGTGCGCGTCTACAACGCAATCACCGATTATGCGGCGACCATCGTCTTCATTTGCATGCTGGTGGCCATCGTTCGCCGGCTTGTCTTTCCACCTGCACGCTATGCCGTGCCAGCAAGATACGGCAAACCGCATACCGCCGATGCGGTCTTCCTGCTCGCACTGATTGCCATCCTGATGGCAGCCGATGGCATGTTTTCGGCAGCGGTCGCAGTGGGACAACTCAAAGTCGGCGAAGCTGGCGAACAGCTAGCCTTCCTCTCGTTGCCATGGCTTCTGCAGATTGCCTTGGGGTCGGCTTCTTTGCCCGCAATCGGCAAGTGCTGCTTTGGCGCTTATCTGGTTCACGAGACAGCTTTCTACTTTCTGCTCTGCTACCGGCCTTTTGGCATTCAGTTTCATGTCGAGACTTCGCTCTTCAACGTCTACTTTGCCAAGCTCAATCGCGGCACCGTGAAGCCTGTGCGGTGGGACATTCCTGACGCCGCGTTGGACCAGGTCAAAACCCTCGGAGTGAAGACCTTCGAAGATTTCACATGGAAGCACATGCTCGACTTCTATTCCTGCGCCGACTGTGGCCGCTGCTCTGACAATTGCCCTGCCAATGCCGTCGGACGTCCGCTGTCACCGCGATTTCTGAGCATCAAGGCACGAGACTATGCGTTTCAGCACTATCCGGTGTTCGACAGGTCAAACAATCACCAGGCACTCGTCGGCAGCATCTATTCCGAAGACGAAGTGTGGTCCTGCACCACATGCGGCGCGTGCGAGGAAGAATGCCCGCTGCTGATAGAGAACATCGACAAGATCGTGGACTTGCGGCGGGGCATGATCGACGATGGCAACGTTCCGCAATCCCTCCAAAAGCCGCTGAAGGCACTCGAGAGCCGTGGCAATCCATACGGCAAGATGGAGAAGAAGAGAGCCGACTGGGCCACCAACAAAGAGTTCCAGCAAATCTGCCCGGTCAAGACGCTCTCCAAGGACACCGCCAATACCCTCTATTTCGTCGATAGCGTTACCTCCTACGACGATCGCATGCAGTCGATCGCGCGCTCCACGGCTAGGATCCTCGCGAACATTGGTGAGGACTTCGGAATTCTGGGAGGCGCGGAGCGGGACAGTGGCCATGAAGTTCGCCGTTTTGGCGAAGAAACACTATTCACAGCATTGCGCGACCACAACACCGACGCCATCTGCGCTTCGGGAGTGAGGTGGATCGTTACCGCCGATCCCCATGCCTTCAATGCGCTCCGCCACGACTATAAAGATGTTCCACCGGTCGAGCACATCAGCCAGGTTATTGCCCGGACCAGCGCGGCGGGCCTGATCCGTTTCAATGCTGTCGAACGCCTTGACCAGGTTTACACCTATCACGACCCTTGCTATCTCGGCCGCCACAACCAAGTCTATGACGATCCGCGCAACGTGCTCGACGCCATCCCCGGACTCAAGCGCGTTGAAATGAAACGTTCACGTGACCGCTCCTTCTGCTGTGGTGGCGGCGGGCTGATGCTTTTCTATGAACCGAAGGAAGAACAGCGCATGGGTGTGAAGCGCATGCAGATGGCAGCGGAAGCTGGCGCCAACGTGATCGTCACCGCTTGTCCGTTTTGTATGGTCAACATCGAAGACGCGATCAAGGTCGCAGGATTTGAAGGAAAGATGACGGCGATCGACTTGGCCGAGTTGGTGGATCGACAAATGGTTCGCCATGATTCGACATCGACACCAACCAGCTAGGTGGGAGGATGAAAAGTGGAGATCTTAGTTTGCGCAAGAAGAGTACCCGACACTTCAGAAAACGAAATCACGCTCAATAGTGCTGGAAACGATATTGAGCGTGAAGAATTGGTTTACTCCGTAAACGAGGCGGACAACTACGCAGTCGAAGAGGCGTTGCAGATCGTTGCCAAAGTCGGTGGGAGTGTGAGCGTTGTCACCGTCGGGGAAGAAGAGGACGAAGAGATTCTGCGCAGAGAAATGGCCATGGGCGCCTCCCACGGAATTCTGCTCTCCGATCAGGCATTCGCGGGATCCGACGGGCGAGGCATCGCCGCCGTGCTCAAGGCGTTCGCCGCGAAAGGCAAATACGACCTGATCCTCACCGGCGTTCAAGCCGAAGATGGCGCAGCGCAGGTCGGCGGGATGGTCGCCGCCATGCTCGATTACCCGTTCGCCTCCTTGGTGAACTCCATCGAAGTTCTCGACAACAACAAGCTGAAGATCGGCCGGGAGATTGAAGGCGGCAATCGGGAGATCAGCGAAATCGACCTTCCTTGTGTGCTCTCGATCCAGACCGGCATCAATGAACCCCGATATGTCGGTATGCGGGGCATTCGTGCTGTCGCCTCGGTTCCCATTCCAACTCTTGGCGCGTCAGACCTGGCGGTTGATCCAAACACGGTTGGCGAATCAGGGGCCAGAGTAAACCGTCTGGACTACTTCCTGCCGACTCTGGACAAAGGCGCAGAGATTCTGGCCGGCAGCCGCGAAGAAAACATCGACAAAGTGCTAGAACTGATCGCCGCCAAAGGAGGGCTGAAGTAATGTCACGAATCTTTGCTTACATCGCGCACAAAGGTGGCGTAGCCGACGAGTCGGCGGCGGAACTCCTCGCGGCAGCGCGCGCAATCGACGCTACGGAACAACCCACAGCCCTTGTGGAGGGCCATGGCCCGCAATTGGACTCCGTTTGCGAGACCCTGCGTTCTTGCTGCGCAGAAGTCTGGAAGATCGCTCAGGAAAATTTCTCACATCCAAATGCAGAGTTGATCCGGAAGGCGCTGGTGAAGGTCCTGCCGGCTGGCAGCATCGTTCTGGTCCCTCACGATCACTTTGGCATCGAGCTCGCCCCCGGACTCTCGATCAAACTCAACGCCGCTTTCGTGCCTGACATTTTGCAGATTACGCAGATCGAAGGGACCACGATCACATTCGTCCGCCAGGAATTCGGGGGTCAAGTCAGCGCGCATGTATCTTGCGACGTATCGTCGGGGGCGGTGATCACGGTTCGACCGGGTGCGTTTAAGCCGGTCACCGTTGCGCCCGTTGAAGGTGTAATCGTCGATAAGTCGGCCGTTGTTGGACAGCTCTGCGCCGGAAGACGTTACCTGCAAACGGTCGTTGCCGAGGCAGGCGATGTCGATATCACCAAGCACACGATCCTCGTCTCCATCGGACGTGGCATTCAAGAGAAAGACAACGTCGGAATCGCGCAGGAACTGGCGGACGTGCTCGGCGCGGCCGTGAGCTGCTCGCGGCCGGTTGTCGATGCCAAGTGGCTCGAGAAATCCCGACAGGTAGGCTCGTCTGGAAAGACGGTAAAGCCCAAGGTCTATCTCGCCTGCGGTATCAGCGGCGCATTCCAGCATCTGGCTGGCATCAAAGGGAACCCGTTCATCATTGCAATTAACAAGAACCCAAAGGCTCCGATCTTCCAGGTGGCTGACGTGGGGCTTGTCGACGACCTACTCGAATTCCTGCCTGAACTGACAGAAAAAATCCGCGAAATGCAGAGCGTTTCGGCGAAGTGAGGACTCATACCCATGATTACCCAAAAGACACTGAAGTTGAGTATCAAATCTCTCCGCGAGTTCGCGAAGAAACGCCTGCCCGACCAGGAACTGATCGACCTCGATGCTCGTGACGAATGTCCACTGGAGATCGTCCGCCACTTGTGCAGCCCCGACAAAGTTGGCATTCAACTCCTGTTCATCCCCGAGGAGTTCGGGGGCATGGGTGGTGGTACGTTCGATGTCTATTGCATATGCGAAGAGATGGCACGCATCGATCTGGGTGTCGCCACCTCGGTGCTAGCCACTTTTCTTGGGAGCGATCCGATCTTTGTCGGGGCGACTCCTGCGCAGAAAAAGATTTGGCTGACGCGGATCGCTGACGAAGGCATCTTGTTCGCCTATGGCGCTACAGAGCCGGAGGCCGGTAGTGATCTGGGCGCGCTCCGCACCACGGCCGAACCGGTTATCACGGACGGCCGTACCGTCGGATACAAGATCACCGGCAACAAACAGTGGATCAGCAACGGTGGCGTCGCCGACGCTTACACGATCCTCGCGAACACACCCAGCGGCCCCAGCTGGTTCATCGTCGAAAAAGGTGCGAAGGGTTTCACCCACGACAAACCCGAAGACAAGCACGGTATCCGCCTCAGCAACACCGCTGCTCTCGCTCTCGACAACGTCTACGTCGACGCAGATCGGCTCGTAGGCGAAGTGGAAGGCCAGGGGCTGAACCAGGCGCAGGCCGTGTTTGGCTACACGCGGCTCATGGTGGCCGCGTTTGGGCTGGGAGCGGGCTGGGCCGCGCTCGATCGCGCCATCCCTTATTCCGTTAAGCGCTTGCAGGCCGGTGGTCCCCTCTCGGAAAAACAGGGTTACACGCACAAGCTAATCGTGCCCCACGTCGCCAATTTAGAGGCGGCTCGCGCCTATATAGAAGAGACAGCGGAGCGCATCGACGCGGGCGAAGGAAGTTTGAACACAGAAGGCGCCATCGCCAAGTACATGGCGACGGAGGCCGGCAATCTTGCCGCCGACGCTAGCATTCAGGCCCTCGGCGGATACGGCTATACCCACGAGTACATCGTGGAAAAGATCAAGCGGGACGTGCGTATCACGACGATCTACGAAGGCACGTCGGAAATTATGGAGATGACGATCGCGCGTGACCGCTGGCAGCTTCACCTGAAGACGCGCGGGCAACACTATCACGAGCAAGCTAAGAAGCTTGAGGCTTTGCATAACACTCATAGAGACGTCGGCGCGGACATCGCGGCGATAGCCTTGCACGCCCTCGCCGAAGTCATGGAAAAAGCCCGCGTCGCGCGCCTCACTCGATTCCAGCACGTCCTGCTGCGCCTGGGCGAGTTGATCGCGTATGCAGAATGCGCCGGCTGTCTTGCTCGCCGCGCTGCCCTGGTGGCCGACAACAAGCTGAACGAAAAAGCAAATCGCCGTTTCGCTGCAACCTCGTTTGCTGCGATTAGTCGGATCTACGCGCGAAATGCGGCGCTAAAGGTCGGCGAGGAAGGCATGCGCTGGGTCATTGGTGCCGGAGGCCTGGGAGCCGTTGAGTTCGCCGACTTCGAGAAGAACTTGAAACTCCCAGCGATTCACCACGCTCAAGCAGGATTGATTTCGGACATGGATTATGTGGCAAACGTGCTGTATGGCCGCGCGACCAAGCGCGCGGAAAACGCTGCATAGAACGCACAGAGCAAGATCGTCATCCGGAGGCTGCGCTTCGTGCGCCAGTCCCTCGCGTCTTCTTTTTCATTCATAGAGGGATGTCATCATGGAAAACAATTCCCATCGCGCGATTGCGATCGTCGGTGTGGGGGCGATTTTGCCCGACGCGCCCGATGTCACGTGTTTTTGGAACAACATAAAGAGTGGTCGCTACAGCGTCACCGAGGTTCAATCGGATCGCTGGGATCCGGCCCTCTATTACGATCCTGACCCGAAGGCTCCGGACAAGACCTACTCAAAGATCGGCGGTTGGGTGCGCGAATACTCGTGGGATCCCATCAAGTGGCATCTGCCCATCCCGCCGCGCGTCGCCGATGCGATGGATGGTTCGCAAAAGTGGGCCATCGCCTGTACGCGCGCGGCGCTGGAAGATTTCGGTTATCCGAAGCGTGCATTCGATCCTGACCGCACAGCGGTCATTCTTGGCAACGCGATGGGTGGAGAGCGGCATTACTTCACCGTCTTACGCGCATATTTTCCTGAATACACTCGCGAATTGACCGCGAGTGCGAGCTTCGCTTCTCTTCCAGCGGCCACGCGCGACAAGATCATGCACGAATTGCACGATCGGGTCGGCAAGCACTTGCCGGAAATTACCGAAGACAGCATGCCCGGAGAGCTTGCCAACTGCATTGCCGGACGCATCGCTAACGTCTTCAACTTCCACGGCCCGAACTATGTCTGCGATGCGGCGTGCGCCTCAGCGATGGCCGCAATCGGCGCGGCCGCCGAGGGCTTGGTCCAAAACTACTACGACTTGGCTGTGACTGGCGGAATCGACCGCAACATGGGCGCATCCACCTTCGTGAAATTCTGCAAGATCGGCGCGCTTTCAGCGACTGGCACGCGCCCGTATGCGGAAGGGGCCGATGGCTTTGTCATGGGGGAAGGCGCGGCCATCTTCCTGCTGAAGCGCCTGGCGGACGCTGAGCGAGACGGCGACAAGATCTACGCGGTGCTGCGCGGCATGGGTGGGTCCAGCGACGGAAAGGGAAAGGGCATCACTGCGCCAAATCCTGCCGGACAGAAGTTCGCCATTGAGCGCGCTTGGCAGAATGCAGGCTTGTCCCCAGCCACCGCCAGCTACATCGAAGGCCATGGCACATCCACTCGCGTCGGCGACGTCGTCGAGGTACAGAGCATGGTCGATGTTTTGGGCGGTTTCAAGTTGCCATCGCATTCCGTTGCGCTGGGCTCGGTGAAGTCCAACTTCGGCCACCTAAAAGGCGCCGCGGGCGCCGCGGGGTTGTTGAAGCTCACGCTGGCGCTTCGTGACAAAGTTCTACCTCCCAGCGTGCATTGCGAACACCCCAATCCTGACATCGACTTCGCCCACTCCCCGCTCTATGTGAACACCGAACTTCGTCCGTGGGATGTGCCGGCGGACGGGGTGCGGCGCGCTGGCTTGAGCGCCTTCGGATTCGGTGGCACCAACTTTCACGCCGTGCTCGAGGAATACATTCCACATCGGCTTAACGGAAATGGAAAGCGAACCGTCGCGGTGAGCGAGATTCCGCCCGCGTCCACGGAGACCACGATGAATGCACGAAGCACCACGCCAACTCAGATTTCCCAACCTTCATTCAAGTCGCCTTTACGCGGTGCACTCGTGATTGGCGCCGAATCCGATGCGGAGCTCATAGATCGACTCCGTACTATCGAGAAAGAAGCAAAACAAGGTCATGCACCTGCACCCACCGCCCCGTTTGCGGCGGATCTGCGTGCCCCAAAACGTCTGGCCATCGACTATAGGGATGCAACGGAACTAGCCGGCAAGTCGGCCACTGCCCTAAAGGCCCTCGCCGCAAATCAACCGGCGATGTGGAAGGCCCTGCGTGCACAAGGGATCTACTGCGGGCACGGCCCTGCGCCGAAGGTCGCCTTCTTGTACCCCGGCCAAGGTTCTCAATACGTAAACATGCTGAAACCTCTGCGTGACTCTGAGCCGATCATTTCGGAGACGTTTGCCGAGGCCGACAAGATCATGACACCGATCCTCGGCAAGCCGCTTAGTGACTTCATCTTCGTCGACCGGGCGGACTCCGCTGCGGTCGCGGAGGCAGAAGAAGCTCTGCGCCAAACGGCGATCACTCAGCCCGCCGTGTTAGCTACCGACCTGGCACTCACCCGTATGCTCTCAGCCTACGGGATCGAGCCCGACTTCACGATGGGACACAGCCTCGGTGAATATGGCGCGCTCATCGCGGCCGGTGGAATTCCCTTCGCCGACGCTCTTGAAGCAGTCAGCGCCCGTGGCCGCGAAATGACCCGCTTTTCGCCGCAAGACAAAGGTCGTATGGCAGCAGTATTTGCACCGCTGGAGGAAATTGAGCGTGTGCTCAAGACAATTAACGGCTACGTTGTGATTGCGAATATCAATAGCGAGCATCAGTCTGTCATCGGCGGCGCCAGTCCTGCCGTGGAACAGGCCATGGCGGCCCTGGTTTCCGCAGGATACGAAGTGACGCCGCTTTCGGTCAGCCACGCATTCCACACTTCAATTGTCGCCCCGGCAAGCGAACCGTTGCGCCAGGTGCTCGAACGGTTGCGCCTGCAATCGCCACGCCTGCCCATCGTAGCGAATGTTGACGGCGAGTTTTATCCGACAGGCCCGAATGTCGTTCCGCAGATGCTCGACATTCTCGCGAAGCAGGTCGCAGCGCCCGTGCAATTCATAAAGGGTCTCCGCACGCTATACGCGGCGGGCGCGCGCATGTTCGTCGAAGTGGGGCCGAAGAAGGCATTACAGGGATTTGCCGAGGATGTTCTGGGCGCGCGTGGTGATGTCGTTTCCATTTTCACCAACCACCCGAAGACCGGAGACGTCATCGCACTTAATCAAGCATTGTGCTGTCTCTATGCGGCTGGACTGGGCCGCGGCGTGTCAGGAACGAAGCACGATATTGCGTCCACCGTCTCTGCACCTACCACGGTCCGAAAGGTAGACATTCCAGATGTCGCGGCGAGCGCACCAGCACCGCCAGTATCTACAACATCGGCTTCCGTACCCCTGAACGGAAATCGGTACGCCGAGCTCGGACAACTGTTCGCCGGCGTCCTCGAACAGGGATGGCAAATCTATCGCGGCAAGACTGAAATCTCGCCCAATGCCCCTGTGGTCATTACGGGCGCAGCCTTGGGCCTTCCCGGTACGGACCACATCTTCGATGACACAAACATCACTCGCATCCTGCGTGGCGACCAGTTCATCGACTCGATTCCGATGCGCTTCCGGCAGGCCATGCTCGACAAGCACATCACACGACTCGTGAAGAGCGATAACGGCGGTGCTACTTTCGAAACCATCGACAATGTCGCCGATGTCATCAAGCTGGCGGGTCGAGGTGGCAAATTCGATCTTGAAGCCGAATTCGGTGTTCCGGCTGACCGCGTGGCTGCCCTCGATCGCGTCACGCAACTTGCAATCGCCGCTGGCATCGACGCTCTGCGCGACGCTGGTATACCGCTCGTCCTGCGCTACAAAACCACCAGCAAGGGCACTCGCCTTCCCGATCGCTGGGCCTTGCCGGACGCACTCCGAGACGATACCGGAGTCATTTTTGCTTCGGCATTTCCCGGTCTGGATTCATTTTCCGACGAAATGCGCCGGTACTACGAGTATCACGCTCGCCTCGATCAGTTGGCTGCCCTCGAAAGCCTGCGCGCTCGTGCGAACGCAAATTCCGACCTGGCGGTCGAACTCAACCAGAAAATCGAAAATCTTCACACAGTTATCGAAAAAGAACCCTATGTTTTTGATCGCCGCTTCCTGCTTCGTACTTTATCCATGGGGCACTCGCAATTCGCCGAATTTATCGGCGCCCGCGGCCCGAATACGCAGGTCAACGCCGCCTGTGCGAGCACCACGCAAGCACTGACTCTTGCAGAAGACTGGATCCATGCTGGCCGATGCAATCGGGTGATCGTTATTTCCTCCGACGACGTTACATCCGACCACCTCATTGAATGGATGGGTGCCGGGTTCCTCGCCAGCGGCGCAGCCGCCACCGACGAGGTAGTCTCCGAAGCCGCAGTTCCATTTGATCGCCGCCGGCATGGCCTGATCGTCGGCATGGGCGCCGCAGCCCTCGTCGTTGAGAGTGCGAAGGCTGCGAGACAGAGAGGAATTCAGCCCATCTGCGAAGTGATATCGACAGTGACCAACAACAGCGCATTCCACGGCACCCGGCTCGATGTCCAACACATCGGTCAGGTGATGGAAGACTTGGTCGCCAAAGCCGAAGCCCGTACCGGTACGACTCGCCATCAGATCGCGCCGCAAACGGTGTTCGTCTCGCACGAAACCTATACTCCGGCGCGTGGAGGGAGTGCCTCCGCTGAAATCCACGCTCTTCGCAAAATCTTCGGCGACATGGCAGATCGCATCGTGATCGCCAACACGAAAGGTCTCACCGGTCACGCCATGGGAACAGGGATCGAGGATGTCGTCGCCGTCAAAGCACTTGAGACCGGCCTCGTTCCACCCGTCGCGAATTTCAAAGAAGTCGATCCGGAGTTGGGATCGCTGAACCTCTCGAAAGGGGGCTCTTACCCGGTTGAATACGCGCTGCACTTGGGCGCTGGATTCGGTTCCCAGATCAGTATGATGCTGTTGCGTTGGGTGAAGACTGGCGACGGCATCCGCCGAAGCCCCGACGCACTTGGGTATTCCTATCGTATCGCCGACGCACCCGCATGGAACTCCTGGCTGACCAGCATCGCAGGTCATCCCGGCTCAACGTTGGAGGTGCTGCACCGCACGCTACGGATCCACGATCAACAGCAGGCGACGCAGATTGCGGAACCCTCGGACGTACGTCGTGCCGTTCCGCTGCCCGTCTCCGTGGCTGCAACACCGATCCCCGCAACCGTTCCGAAGACGAAAGTGACCGGCGCGACGCCGCCGGTAGTCCTTGCCATCCCGGCCGCCGAAGTTCCGGTCATGACACCCGTCGCCCCTCTTCCCATAGCGTCGAAGATCGGCGATGGCGTACAGGAAAGGGTATTGGCACTCGTTTCGGAAAAGACAGGGTACCCGGTCCACATGCTCGATCTCGACCTGGACCTCGAGGCCGACCTTGGGGTCGACACCGTCAAGCAGGCGGAAGTGTTTGCGACAATTCGCGAGGCCTACAACATCCCACGCGACGGGAATCGCAAACTGCGCGATTACCCAACTTTGGCTCATGTCATCCGGTTTGTGTACGAAAAGCGGCAAGATCTCGCCAAGGTGGCCCCAGCGCCGAGGAAAACTACAGCGGAGGTGGCCACTCCGAAGGCTCAGACGCCTGCGACTCCTGAGCCAGTCAGGCCTACTGTGCCAACTGTAGCAGGCGATCCGGTGAAGGAGCGCGTCCTGGCCTTGGTCGTCGAAAAGACTGGCTATCCGCAGGACATGCTTGATCTCGAACTCGATCTTGAGGCGGATCTTGGTGTTGACACCGTGAAACAAGCGGAGATGTTCGCCGCGGTCCGCGAGATGTACCACATCTCTCGCGACGAAAACCGGAAGCTCCGCGACTACCCAACCCTGGCGCACGTGATTCGATTTGTATATGAGATGCGGCCTGATCTGAGCAGTGAACTGTCAGTCTCGCAACCTGTGCCGGCGAACGCCGAGCCAGTCGCCACTAGGAAAGAGGAAGCAGACGCGGTGTCTTCCGACTCTGTCCGACCCGGGGGAAACGCCAGTGACCCGGTGAAAGAGAGCGTCCTTGCGCTCGTCGTCGAAAAGACCGGATATCCCAAGGACATGCTGGACTTGGACCTCGACCTCGAGGCGGATCTCGGTGTCGACACCGTGAAACAAGCAGAAATGTTCGCGGCGATTCGCGCAATGTATAACATTCCGCGCGATGAAAAGCGCAAGCTGCGCGACTACCCCACCCTTGCGCATGTAATCCGATTCGTTTACGAGAATCGCCCCGACCTAGCAACCCCGGGTTCTTCCGTCGCAGCGCTCGGCAGCGAGTCGGGCACCCTCCCCGCAGACGCAGGCACGGGTAAAGAACCCACCTTCCCGTCATCTTTCACAGCCGACTCAATCAAAGAAAAAGTACTGGACATCGTTGCCGAGAAAACGGGCTACCCGAAAGACATGCTGGATCCCGAGCTTGACCTCGAGGCCGACCTTGGCATCGACACGGTCAAGCAGGCCGAAATGTTCGCCGCGATACGGGCGAGCTACAACATTCCACGAGATGAAAACCTGAAACTGCGGGACTTTCCAACACTAGCGCATGTCATCCGTTTCGCGCAGGAGCGGTCGGCGATCAGCCGTAACGCTGCCAAGCTCCCCGAAGCGGCTTCGAAGCTAACGCCAACTTCACCGGAGCCAACAGCTGCGGCGCCCGTGAAGAAACCACGCCCGATTGCGGCGAGCCTTGACGCGGCTAATCGCATCCCACGGCGTGTGCCGGTCCCGTTCCTGCGGCCTTCGCTCACCATTTGCAAGCCAAGCTGCGTTGCTCTTGATCACACCCTTCGTGTCGTCATCATGCCCGACAAAGGCGGTGTGGCAGCTGCGATCGAGCAACTCCTCGAGAGGAAGGGGGTGCAAGTACTCCGCATCGATCCGACCCTCGGTGTTGAGGCACTGATCGACTGCCTCAACAAGTGGAAAACAGACGGGCCAGTCACGGGCGTGTACTGGCTGCCCGCGCTTGATCCCGAAGGGGATCTCAGAAAGATGGAACCCGCAGAGTGGCATGAAGGAACGCGTCTGCGTTTGAAATCTCTTTACACCACCATGCGCGTCCTCTATGAAGACGTCTCGAAGCCCGGCACCTTCTTCGTCTCGGCCACCAGACTGGGGGGACAGCATGGTTACGACGACGCCGGAGCCTTCGCGCCAATGGGCGGGGCCGTCACTGGATTCACCAAAACCTACAAGCGGGAGCGTCCCGATGTGTTCGTTAAAGCTGTCGACTTCGGTCTTGAATGCGCTGCAGCTGAAGTCGCAAGACTGCTGGTCGATGAAACCCTGCGCGATCCCGGCGCCATCGAAGTCGGTTACCAGGACGGCCTGCGCTGGACGATCGGACTCGAGGAGCAATCTGCAACTGATAACCAGCCCGGCTTGACCCTCGACGAAAACACCGTCTTCCTGGTGACCGGCGCCGCGGGAAGCATCGTCTCAGCGATCACGGCGGACTTGGCTACCGCCTCCGGCGGCACCTTCTATCTGCTCGACTTGGTGCCCGAACCTGATCCCAGGAACCCGGACCTTAGCCGATTTGCGACCGATAAGGAAGGCTTGAAACGCGAATTCTTCAACCGCATTCAGGCACGCGGAGAGCGCGCAACGCCGACCTTAGTCGAAAAAGAGTTCGCCGCTCTCGAGCGAGCCCAGGCAGCACTCAACGCCATCGAGGCCGTGCGTGCCGCTGGCGGCGTTCCTCACTACTTCAGCGTGAATCTCACCGACTCAGACGGCGTGAAAAAGATCATTGAGCTTGTTCGCCAACGCAGTGGCCGCATCGATGTCCTATTGCATGCCGCTGGATTGGAGCGAAGCCGACCACTCGCCGACAAAGATGCGCGCGAATTCGACTTGGTCTTCGATGTCAAGGCCGACGGGTTTTTCAATCTCCTTCACAACATCGGCGACATGCCGCTAGGTGCGACGGTCGCCTTTAGTTCGATCGCCGGCCGGTTCGGCAATCCTGGACAGACCGACTACAGCTCTGCGAACGACCTGCTCTGCAAGATAACTTCGAGCTTCCGCACGACCCGGCCGGCAACCCGCGGCATCGCCATCGACTGGACTGCTTGGGGCGGAATCGGCATGGCGACCCGTGGTTCCATTCCAAAGGTGATGGAGCAGGCAGGCATCGACATGTTGCCACCCGACGCCGGCGTTCCGCTGATCCGCCGTGAACTGACGGCTGGAGCTGCACGCGGCGAAGTCGTCATCGGCCAGCGCCTCGGTGTCTTAATGAAGGAATGGGACGAGACTGGAGGAGTAGACGCGTCGGCGTCCGCGCAAACGCCTGAAACCTTGCCAAACTCCGGACCGATGACGGGCACAATCGCGAGTGCAGGCCTCTTCAACGGCATCACGGTTGAAACGAAACTCGATCCCAAAACTCAGCCCTTCCTGCACGACCATAAGATCGACGGAACGCCGCTTCTTCCGGGAGTAATGGGCATCGAAGCCTTCGCAGAAACCGCCCTGAAACTGCTTCCTGGCTGGCATGTCCAGGCGGTTGAGAACGTCGACTTCCTCGCATCGTGCAAGTTCTATCGGAATGAGCCTCGTACCGTTACTGTCGAAGCCACGATTCGTCCCGCCGGCGACGAACTCATCGCGCATTGCCGGTTGATTGGTCGACGCTTGCTCCCCAATCAACTCGAGCCACAACTCACCACACACTTCACTGGCCAAGTACGTCTGACGAAACAACCCCTCGCCCTGGCGCCAGAAATACACCCTGGTTCGCCTAGCGGACTCTCGATCGATGCTGCCGACATCTATCGGACTTACTTCCATGGCCCGGCCTATCAGGTCTTGGAGAAGGCGTGGTGGGACGGAAATCGGATGATTGGATTGCTGGCCAATGATCTTCCCTGCAATCACCTCCCATCCGAGATGCCGACACAAATGTCGCCAAGATGGATCGAAGGCTGCTTCCAGACCGCAGGGCTTTGGGAGATGGGCGCGCAGCAACGGATGGGTCTGCCGAGCCACATTGATTCTGTGGTGGTTCGGTCTATCCCTGAACCAATCGACCTTCGCCTCTATGCGGTCGTGACTCCGAATCCCGCTAACAACTCCTTCGACGCCGACGTTTTGGATGCGAGCGGGAACCGGTTTGTGCACCTTAGCGGTTATCGAACGGTAACCGCTCCAATTTCTATGAATACTGAACAGCTGAAAGTGCTGCGGGCGTTGCTGTCACCCGCCGCCGTCGCAGCCTGATCGACTCGATTCAGACCGTGGTGATCATCGTTGCATGGAGATGTCATGAACCACGAATTCCAACGCGTGGCGATCGTCAATCGCGGAGAAGCCGCCATGCGCTTCATTCACGCCGCCCGCGAGTTCAATCACGAACACGGCACAACGATCCGCACGATCGCGCTCTTCACGGATCCCGACCGCCTCTCATTATTTGTTCGCGAGGCAGACGAAGCTTTCGACCTTGGATCGGCTCACGTACTCAATGGAAATGGCCAACCCAAGAGCCGCTACGTGGATTACGACACTCTCGCTCACGCTCTGACGATCACCCATGCGGATGCGGTTTGGCCAGGTTGGGGCTTTGTTGCCGAACATGCTGATTTCGCGGACCTCTGTCGGGAGATGGGGATTGTCTTTATCGGGCCCACCGCAGAAGCAATGCGGCGCGTGGGAGACAAAGTCGCTTCGAAGCACCTCGCCAAAGACGCTGGAGTGCCGGTCGTCCCGTGGAGTGAAGGCCCAATCGAGACACTGATGGAAGCTCACCAACATGCCGATAGTCTCGGTTACCCCGTCATTATCAAGGCCACTGCGGGCGGCGGAGGCCGTGGAATCCGCCAGGTCTTTTCCCCGGGCGAAATGCCGCAAGCGTTTGAGAGCGCGCAATCGGAGGCATTCAAGGCCTTTGGTGATCCCACTGTGTTCCTGGAGCGGGTGGTTCCAGGTGCCCGTCATATCGAAGTGCAAATCATCGCCGACAACTTTGGGACGATTTGGGCCGCGGGCGTTCGGGACTGTACTACACAGAGGCGTCACCAGAAAATTTTGGAGGAGGCGCCGTCACCCGCCCTCAGTTGCGAACAGCAAGAGGAATTGTGCTCGGCCGCGGTCCGCTTGAGCAAAACGGCCCAATACACAAACGCCGGCACAGTCGAATTCCTCTACGATCCGGACAAAAAGCGTTACTGGTTCCTGGAAATGAACACGCGCTTGCAAGTGGAGCACCCGGTCACTGAGTGCACCACCGGCCTCGATCTGGTCAAGTTGCAGATCCATGTGGCGAGAGGCGGCTGTCTTGAAGGATCCCCACCGCGCGCAACCGGACATGCGATCGAAGTTCGACTGAACGCAGAGGATCCGGAAGCGGGGTTCGCACCGTCGCCCGGCACGATTCAAGCGTTCCGGATTCAAACGGGACCGGGTGTGCGCATCGATACGGGTGTGGCCGAGGGAAGTTCGATACCGGCCGAATTCGATTCGATGATTGCGAAGCTTATTGCGCACGGCCGGACTCGCGACGAGGCTCTTTCACGCCTACGTCGAGCTCTTCGCGGCAGCGTGGTCGTCATCCAGAACGGTGCCAGCAACAAATCTTTTCTCTTGGATCTGCTCAGCCGGCCCGAGATTCAGCAGGCAGACTTCGACACGGCATGGCTAGACTGCTTAGCAGCCAATGGCGAACACACAAGTAAATGTTACGCAGATGTGGCTCTCATACATGGCGCGATTGAAGTGTATGAAGCTCACTGGGCAATCGAACGGACCCAGTTCTATGCTTCCGCGCTCCGTGGTCGCCCGCACGTGCAAAGCGAAATTGGTTCGAAAGTGGACCTCCGCTATCGCGGCCAGAAGTATTCGACGTTGGTCTGCCAGACTGGACCCCATCACTACCAGGTTGAAATGTGCGGCAAGAGAGTCGATGCCAGCCTCGATCGGTTGGGCGAGTTCGAGTATTGGCTTGAAGTCTTCGGGCGCCACTTTCACATCGTATCTAGTGCCCAGGGAAATAGTTCCAGGATCGAAGTAGATGGCGTGGCGCACAAGATTGAGCGGGGCGACGGTGGAATCGTGCACGCTCCTTCCCCAGCGGTGGTCATCTCCATCGCCGTGAAGCCGGGAGATCATGTCTCGATCGGTCAGCGCCTGGCGGTTCTGGAAGCGATGAAGATGGAAATGCGCGTCGTAGCACCCTTCTCCGGCAGAGTCCGGCAAGTGATGACGATGGCGAATGTTCAGGTTGATGCCGGGGCGCCACTCTTGCAGATTGAACCTGAAGTATCCAGCGAAAACACGGAGCATGGTGAACGCGTGCAATTCGGAGCTTCCCAAACCTCCGAGGAACCTGCAGCTACGGTTTCGCTCACCTGTCAGCGAAGCCTGGAAGAACTGCGTCAACTCATGTTGGGGTTCGATCTGGAAGCGAAGCAGAGCAGCCAACTCCTTGCTGCATGGACACAAAGCTGCCCGACAGACAGCGACGAGATCCGGCAACTTGAAGACGAAGTCTTGAACATCTTCGTAGATATTTGCGGTCTATTCCAGCGCGAGCCTGAGGTCAACCACCGTGCGAGCGGTGAAGAACCGACCGCCGAGGCGTACCTCTTCGATTACCTACGAATACTCGACACTCACGGCGAAGGGCTTCCGCCAACTTTCGTCGACGCGCTCCGGCGGGCCCTCAGACACTATGGAGTGTGTTCTCTTGATCGAACGGTCGAACTCGAGTGTAGCCTCGTTCGAATCTACAAATCACATGAGCGAATCGAACGGCAAATCGCTCCAATTCTGGCGCTGCTCGAACGTCGGCTCCACTACCTCCAAACTGGTAACGCCAAAAGTGACGAATCCTTCCGTGCCCTGCTCGATCGGATGGTGTCGATGACTGCAGGAAGCATGCCCGCCGTCAGTGATCTTGGTCGTGAGGTGCGCTACCGGTATTTCGATCAGCCTCTGTTCGACCAGGCTCGCAAGGCAGTATACGAGAAGGCCGAGGGGCATCTCGCATACATGGCCGCAAATCCGCACGCATCCGACCAACACGAACGGTTGCGCGCTCTCGTCGAGTGTCCGCAGCCGCTCGTGACCTTGCTGTCCAGCCGTTTCGCGACTGCAACCCTCGCGGCCCAAGCTTTCATGCTCGAAGTCATTACGTCTCGCTACTACAGGATTCGGGACCTTACGAATTTCCACTCCACGATAGTCGGCGATGCACCGTGGGCAATGGCGGAGTACGACCTCGAGGGGAGACATATCCATCTCTTCGCGACCCAAACGGAATACTCCCAGCTCGCCGAAGCCGCACACAAGACGTTGGCTCTGCTCACGGATATTCCGGACGAACACGACATCGTTCTCGATTTTTATACGTGGCATTCAGGACCGCTCGGCGGTACGGATTCCATTCAGGCCGAGATACAACGTGTTTTGAATGAAGCCGGTTTCCCGCGCGCCATTCGTCGCATCGTAGTTGCGGTCTGCGGACCGGGCCGGGGCGAGGGCATTGGCGGAATGCTGCATTTCACTTATCGGCCGAATGGCTCCGGTTACCTAGAAGAGAAGCTCTATCGCGGATTGCACCCGATGATGGGCAAGCGCCTCCACCTCTGGCGCCTCACTAACTTTAATATTGAACGCTTGCCGTCCGTCGAAGACGTGTATCTGTTGCATGCGGTCGCCCGCGACAATCCGAAGGATGAGCGACTCTTCGCCTGCGCGGAGGTCCGCGATGTAACACCGATACGAGATGAAAAAGGCCGTGTGGTCGGGCTACCACATCTGGAGCGAATGCTGATGGAAGCACTCGCTGCGATCCGTCTCTTCCAGTCTCGGCGCAAGCCCCAGGCACGCTTGTACTGGAACCGCGTCATGCTTTATGTGTGGCCACCGCTCAACCTGGAGCGCGACGAATTGCGCGATATCGTTCGCCGGCTTGCCCCCTCCACTGAAGGTTTGGGACTGGAGTTGGTCGTGGTGCGCGCGAGAATCCCAAATCCGGCGACCGGAGAATTGCGCGATATGGTGGTGCGCATTTCGACCCCCGCCGGAAGCGGCATTCTGATCACCTTCCGCCCTGCCGACAAGGTGCTGCCCATCAAGCCTCTAGAAGAATATGAACAAAAAGTGGTTCGCATGCGCCAGCGTGGCATGACTTACCCGTACGAAATTATCAAGATGTTGACTCCGTCTCCCGACAACACTCGGGCTGAATTCCCGCCCGGCGAATTCGTGGAGCATGAGCTCGACGCCGACGATCGCCTGGTGCCGGTCCTGCGTCCCCATGGCAAGAACAAAGCCAACATCATTGTCGGCGTGATTCGCAATTTCACGAACCGCTATCCCGAGGGAATGAAGCGCGTCATTCTGCTAGGCGATCCCAGCAAAGACCTCGGAGCTATCGCGGAGCCTGAGTGCAAGCGGATCATGGCTGCGCTCGATCTCGCCCAGACAAAACATATTCCTCTCGAATGGTTCCCGATCTCCGCTGGCGCCAAAATCTCCATGGACAGTGGCGTCGAGAACATGGATTGGATCGCCAAGGTTCTCCGTCGCCTGATCGAATTCACCCAGGCAGGCGGCGAAGTAAATCTCCTCGTGAATGGAATCAATGTGGGCGCGCAACCTTATTGGAATGCCGAAGCCACGATGCTGATGCATACCCGGGGCATCCTCGTCATGACTCCGAAGGCAGCTATGGTGCTAACCGGCAAGCGCGCCTTGGAGTACTCTGGCAGCATCTCCGCCGAGGACAACTTCGGTATCGGCGGGTACGACCGCATCATGGGCCTCAACGGCCAGGCGCAATACTGGGCCCGAGACATCGACGAAGCATGCCACATCCTGATGCGTCACTACGAACACACCTACGTTGCCCCCGGCGAACGCTTCCCGAGGCCTGCAGCGTCCAGCGATCCCGTCGAAAGGGACGTGCGCGACTATCCGCACTGCCAGAATGGCGAAGAAGGATTCGCGCGGGTCGGCGATATTTTGTCGGACGAGATGAATCCTGGCCGCAAGAAGTCGTTTGACATTCGCAGGGTAATGATGGCCGTGATCGACCAGGACCACGCCCCGCTGGAGAGGTGGGCTGGAATGCGAGCTGCGGAAACTGCCGTGGTCTGGGACGCGCATCTCGGCGGCAATCCCGTGTGTCTCGTCGGGATTGAATCGCGTCCGATGTTACGCTTCGGATTTGTTCCTGCGGATGGACCCGATCATTGGTCTGCGGGAACTCTCTTCCCGCAGTCTTCCAAAAAAGTAGCTCGCGCGATCAATTCCGCCAGCGGCAATCGACCTTTGGTTCTGCTGGCCAACCTCTCGGGATTCGACGGTTCGCCCGAATCCATGCGGCGGTTGCAGCTTGAATATGGCGCCGAGATCGGCCGATCCGTTGTGAATTTCAAAGGCCCTATTGTGTTCTGTGTGATCTCGCGCTACCACGGTGGAGCATATGTTGTCTTCTCGCGCGCTTTGAATCCACAGATCGAAGTCGCGGCGCTTGAGGGGACTTACGCGTCGGTCATCGGAGGTGCTCCCGCCGCCGCGGTCGTCTTCGCGGGAGAAGTGGAGGCTCGGGCCCGCAAGGATCCCCGGCTGCAATCGCTGAACGCTGCCATCGCGTCGGCTGAGGCAGGAAAGAAAGCGGCGCTATACGCCCAGTGGGAAGAAATCTTCAAGGCGGTGCATTCGGAAAAGCTTGGCCAGATGGCCGCCGAGTTTGATCGTGTTCACAGCGTCGAACGGGCTCTGAAAGTAGGGGCCTTGCATCGCATCATACCGGCGGCTGATCTGCGCCCGTATTTAGTGGACGCCGTCAACAGAGGAATTCAGAGAACGCAAGGCTGCGCACCAGAGGCAACGGAGCCCGAGAGTGTTGAAGCCGCCTAGCTCCGATGAAGAGATGATTCCATGGCAGTGTACTGGCTCGAACAGTCCGAACAGGACGTGGCGGTCGAGGATGACTGGCTGTTGCTGACTGAGGCCGCCCGCCTGAGAAATATGAAGTTCGCCAAGCGCCGCGCTGACTGGCGATTGGGCCGCTGGACTGCGAAGCGCGCACTTGCATGCTGTCTGGGTCTTGCTCCCGATCCTCAGACTCTCGCGGAGATCGAGATACATGCGACACCTTCGGGTGCGCCCGAAGTCTTCATCGCGCGAAGAAGGCAGACACTGAATCTCTCTCTGAGCCATTGCTCTGGTAGAGCCTTGTGCGCGATCACGTTATCCGGCGCATCAGTAGGCTGCGATCTGGAAGTTGCTGAGGTCCGTCACGACGCTTTTGTGACTGACTACTTCACCGCCACGGAACAAGCCTGCGTACGAAACGTTCTGCCGCCGGAGCGATGGCTGGTGCTGGCTCTCCTTTGGAGCGCCAAGGAAAGCGCCCTTAAAGCGCTTAGACTCGGCCTCCGGCTCGATACGCGACTTGCAGTCGTCAACCTCTCTGACACAGAAGTGAGCGACTCCTCGTGGCATCCGCTTCAGGTTTCTTGTCCGAACGAAAATATTTTTGTGGGTTTTCACTCAAAAACAAGCGACTTCATTCGCACGATTGTCACCCCCCCGCCACCCCAGCTGTTGATTCAGCTGAAACCTCCCATGTACCGGCCAAGCACCACACAGTCGCGCTTGATGGACGGTATTCCAGAAATCCATCTGGTCCACTGACACTCATGCCGCACGACGGTAACAGATTCGATTTTGACTTCATCGTGATCGGCTCCGGCTTCGGTGGCAGCGTCTGTGCTCATCGTCTCGTTGAGAAAGGTTACCGGGTCGGAGTGATGGAGATGGGCAAGCGCTGGACTCCCTCCACCCTGCCCAAGAGCAGCTGGTCGCTCCATCGTTGGTTTTGGCGGCCGAAGCTCGGTCTTCGTGGTTTCTTCAACATGCGCTTTTTTCGGCACGCGACGATCTTTCATGGTTGCGCCGTTGGCGGCGGCTCCATCACGTATGCCTGCACGCTGCTGACACCCCCCGACAAAGTCTGGGAAAGCGGCTCATGGACTGGATTGGCGAATTGGACGGCTGAGATGCCGCAGCACTTCCGAACCGCCGCGCTGATGCTTGGCGCGACCGAAAACAGAATCCTTGGACCCGCCGATTTGTTACTCAAACAAACCGCAGAAGCCGCAAATTGCGGGCATACGTTTTACCGTACCAACGTCGGCATCTTTCAGCCCTCTGGCGACCGGCCGGGCAACGAAACCTTCCAGGACCCTTATTTCGGTGGCCACGGTCCAGAGCGCACTACCTGCGTCGGATGCGGTGGCTGCATGATGGGATGTCGGTTCGGCGCAAAGAACACTCTCGATCTAGGTTACTTGTACCTCGCTGAGAAACACGGCGCCAAGTTGTTTGCGGAGACACGAGTCACGAACGTCCAACCTCTGCCGGGCTCTGTCACGGGAAGGGACGGGTACCAGGTTGACACAGTCCGCTCGACTGCCTGGATTCGCAAACGACCACGTCGTTTTACCTCGCGTGGAATCGTTTTTTCCGCCTCCTCGTTGGGAACAATGGAGCTTCTCTTTCGTTTGCGAGAGCGAGGTTCATTGCCAGCACTCAGCGCACAGCTTGGCAAGCATGTCCGCACGAATTCTGAGTCTCTGATCGGGGCACGCATGCCGGGTCACCATGAGGATCTCTCGCAAGGCATCGCCATCGGCTCGGGTGTCTACATCGATGAACACACCCACATCGAGGCCGTTCGCTACCCCAGCGGCTCCGATGCCATGGGATTCCTGACGACGATTCTGACCAACAGCCAGCCTGGTCTGCGACGCATCGGAGCGTGGCTGAACAACATCTTTGGTTCGCTACTCCGACATCCGCTAAAAACGATTCGGGTTCTGCAGCCGTACGGATGGGCGCGCGAATTCGTGATTTTGCTCTGCATGCAAGCACTCGAAGGCGAGATCGAAATGCGCTGGCAGCGGCCCTGGTTCTGGCCTTTTCGCCGTTATCTGGTGAGTTGGGGTGCAAAGGTTCCCACTTACATTCCGAGAGCCAACCGGTTCGCGGAAAAATTCGCCCAAATCGCCGGTGGCTTTCCCATGAGTATGCTGCCCGAGATCCTCTTTGATATCCCAGGAACCGCGCATTGCATCGGAGGCTGTGTGATTGCCGACTCTTCGACTCACGGCGTGGTGGACTCACACCACCGCGCGTTCGGTTATACAAACATGTACATCTGCGATGGATCAGTGGTCGCGGCGAATCTCGGGGTCAACCCCAGCCTGACCATTACCGCGCTCGCTGAACGGGCCATGACTTTCATCCCGCCAGCTTCTCAGGCAACATGGGACGATGCAGCGAGGTCCTAGGAGGGCACGGCGGTAGACGCATCAGCCGGCAGGAAGCGATCCAGCAACGCCTGTTCCCAATGCATCCATAGACGGCTCGAGTACAACAGAGCGCTGCACTGGAGCGTAATCCAATCTTTCGCAAGAAGCGGTGACCGAAACGCCTTCCGATCGTTGAGCCATCGCTGTGTCAGATCACGAGCGATCGTAAATCCCGTTCCAGAGCCCGAGCCCCCGATGTCCGCGAGAATTCCATCGACGGTGAACATCACCTTCGACAACATGATCAGCGACTTCGGGAAGCGCACGCCAGCAGTTGCATGGCGTCGACCATGCTCGGCAAGCGGGCCAGCGGTAGTTCCTCGAAAAACTTCACCACGGTCTGAGTAACGATCTCCCGATGTGAACGGGCGTCGCGGGTTCCGCGTTGCGACAGTGCCAACACCTCAGTGCACGTACCAACCGAATCCCGTAGGGTCAGCATTGCAAACAACAGCACCAGATGCCTACGCTGCTCGCGGCTAAGACGTTCTTGCAAGCCCAATCAATGAACGTCATCTTTCCGCTTCGCTGGTCGTAAAGAACGTTCCCGGCGTGAGGATCGCCATGAAAAACCACATCCTCCTCCGCCGACAACAGAGGGTACGCAACCAACGCTTCGACGAGTTGCTCTGCAATCCTGCGTCGGCGCTCCTGGGAAAGCCTTGCGGCAGCGTTGGTGATCTTGGTACCAGGTTCCTGCGTCAGTGCTGTAACCCGCCCCGTGGACAGCTGTCGGATTACAGGCGGTATGCGTACTCCCGCCACGTTCCGGTAGAGGTGCGCGGCTTCCAACAGAGTTTTCTGCTCGCGCCGAAAATTCACTTCGTGGCGCAACAGGCGCGCACTTTCTCAAACGTGTCAGGAATGAGGCGCGGCGGGAACCCGTACGTATGATGCTGATCGCCAAAATATCCGGCCAATTTTCGGAGGTAATCCATGTCCTCGGCGAAGTATTCAGGATATGCGGCTTAAGAACCTTGAATACGCCCCGCTCGCGCTTGCCGGACTCGGGACTCCGCCATGTGAATTGGACAACCGCGCTAACACTTGCCTCGGAGAGAATCTTTGGCGAGGTTCTCACGGCAAACTTTTCAAGACGTGGCCCCAGTTCGCGCTTGATGATGGAACGAATATCCTCAGGTCTGACGTCTCTGATGCCGTTTTCCAATCGCGCAAGCGCATTGCGTAACGCGGGGCGCAGATGCTGATTGCGCGCAATGACCTGACCAAGCTTCTGTAGGCCCGGAACTTTCGCGATCAGACGAAGAAGCCGCGTCTCTGCGGGAGTATTCCGGGCAGTTCAAGCTGTTCAAGGAGCTTTGGCGCCAACCGTCGTGGCGATAACCGGGCGACCACGAATGTCATTGCGTCCCGGACCGGCCAACGCCACTTCATGTACGATTCCGGAACTAGCCTGCTCACCGGAACAATTTCATCGACGATCCATCTCGCCATCGCGTCTCGTAGCGAACGCCCAGTCGCGCTGCGTAGCCCCGTTTCTATCGCAGCAATCCTTCCTCATGAGTTGCATTTTGCGGGACAAAAGCTGCGAGTGCAGTGCGAAGCTGATCGGTTGGGAATTGCGGCGCTCTAGCTGGAAAAGCAGACGCGTTCGGCATGGACCACCCGCCTAACGACTTTAACGGCTAGACGAATTGTTCGCTGTGAGCGAGGTCACGGGCACGTGAGGCGTGAAAGCCGGGCTTCTCGGTAGCTATCCGGGCGGCAATCCGGAAAGAGTATAGATCACCCCTGACGCGGCCGTCCTGCTCGAGGGCGTCCCTTCGTTGATAGTAATTCCGTATATGGTGTCGTTGGTGACTATGGATCAATCCGCCCGTCCGAAAGCTCCCATTGGTTCCGCTGAAACGAATGCTGTCGACGATGGTCCATGCCGCCTTTATGGCAAACACTCGGCCAAAGCCAGATCCGCCGGGGAGCGGCTTATCTTGCTCATAGCCTTGCTGGAAATCGCCAGCATTATCGTTTACGTGATTCCGCGCACCACGATTCTCGGCGCGATTTTGATAACCGGCTATCTCGGAGGGGCGACGGCTGCCAACGTGCGCGTCGGCGATCCATCATTTGTTGTCACGGTGATTCTTTGGATCTTGGTTTGGTTAGGACTTTATTTGCGTGATCAAAGCCTGCGTGCACTCGTTCCACTGAAAAGCTAAAGAGAAGAACGCCGGAACTTGTTCACTCATCAATTCGGCAATTGCAGCCTTTTGTGTAGAAGCGCGCAGTCTCAAATGAACGCGATGGGTAGCCCGCAAGGCGCGGACACAGCGCAAAAGTCGTAGTGCGTGACCCGTGATCTGATCGCATGCGGAGCGAAACCCGTACCAGTGCGCCAGTTGATCAAACATGGTCGGGGTGATTTATTTTTTACCGGCTGTTTCGTTCAGGACTGGAGGTCCGTCAGCCGCGAGACTTTCTCGCGTCTCACTGCCTTACTTCACGTGACCACCTCTTTTCGTGAACTTTCCGATAAGAAACTCCTGAGCCAGGCTGGCGCCGATGCGTTCAGCTGTGCCGATTGCAAAATTGCCGAACACGAGTCCCGGACCGCGATTCGATTGCGGGTAGTACACGTTCGAGAGGGCTGACGACGCTAAATCTCCACCCAGGCTCGAATAGTTCGGCCCCCATCTTCCGTTGTCGCTTCTGGTGATGAAAGGGCTGAACACGGCATGACGAATTCGAGAGCCCGTGGTCCCTGTCCCTTGATAAAAGTAGCGTGGATCCTGGTGTAAGAGTGACGGCAGGATGGCCCCTCCGATCATTATGTCAGTAAAACCATCGGCCGTGGTTGCGCCTACACGTTCTCCGTAGGGTCCCCACCCCTGCCCGTATTTGGGACTATTACCAGCCTGCCTGGCGGCGGAGACAACCAGCACTCCGGCAGCCGTAACCGGGTCGGTCGCGACTTTGAGAGCAAGCCCAAACTTCATTTTCGCGGTCAGCGGTGCTGGATCCTTCTCGTAGGAGACGTAGTAATTCGGTATCACGCCGAAAACGCGCTGTTTCTCTTCGTTCTTGATTTGCTCGGATGCAACCTCGACCGGGTCGTAATGAACATCGACAGTGGTGTGCTCGACTTCAATCGTAAGCCGGATCCCTGTCACAATTTTGAACTGTCCCGGCTCAAGGGTGATGGTGGGAGATGTCCAGTCTGCGAACTGGTTCGCACTGATACTGATCTGATAGGGGATACCTGGCTTGACATCATGGAATTCGAACGAGCCGTTTTCCGGCGTTACGACCGTTTGGCCATCTTGTTCGGGATTCTTAAGCACAACCGTCGCACCGGGAACCGTATCGCCATTGAGGTCGGTGACGGTGCCTATGACGGTTGCCGTCTTCGTCTCTGTGGCCTGCACACTCTGTGCCTGCAGAGTTGTGGAGCGAGCGAACACGATGGCCACTACAGCCGCGTAAAGTAAGTGTATGCGAAAGAAACTAGACATAGCCTTTGCCCCTTCCGCCTGCGAGAAAGGCAAGGCAGCTGCCAAAGTTCAGACGCTGTAACTCACTGAATTTTCGACCAGGAAATTGAGGGTGTCATGTGAATGTCATTGGGAGTGTCGATACTGTCGAAAATGTGGATCGACAGAGGCGGCTGGCGAGAACTGGAAAACATCTCCACTTCGCCAGCCAAATCAGTTAGAAGTGAAAGACGATACCGGCGGAAGGCTGTGCAACATGAGTGATCGTGTTTGTGTTCAGGCTGCGAAGGCCGAAGTCCGGTGTACTGTAGACAAGTCCGCGGTACTCTGCTCGCAAGGAGAGATGACGCACAATGGGAAAGTCGGCGCCACCGCCGTAAACGAACACTCCGGTTGCCTGGCGCTGGGCACCCACGACCGTGCCGAAGCTGTTGTGGGTCGGATCAAACACCAACGCTCCTCCTTCTGCCAGTACATAGGGGCTGATCCGAAGATTGCGCGGGGTCGGCAAGCTGACCACGAGTCCACCGGTGGCCTGGTGAACATTGGACTGGATGCGAGAGACGCTTGCGGGTGCAAAGAATTGCTGGGTATTGCGGTCGTAACCATACACGGTCTCCGCTGCAAACCAGCGATTGAAGTGGTAACGGTAACCAACAAGAAAGCCGCCGGTCTCGCTACTACGCTGTAAATTGCCGTTACCGGTCGCATCTTTTGTAAAGAAGCCCGTGCCCTGGAGACTGATCTCTGACCGATTCTCCTGCGCTGCTGCAAATGTAGCCAGCAACGCGATACCAAGTGCGATAAGGAATTTTGGTCGCATGATTTTCCCTCCCCGATTTCCTGTTTTCGCAGCCTTGCGTTATTGCGACTACGAAGTTACCGACGGAGTTGCATCGCCCGTGCCAACATGCCCGACCGGGCCGAGTCGCCCCGAAACGGTTAGTGCATGAACAGTTTTTGGCCAGTGAGGATTCCCTGGAGGGTAGAACTGTCGCCGCGTCTCGACAGATTTCCGGCAACTGACGACGGTTCACGACACTTTAATCGCATCCTTTGGCACCTGGCGTCATCTCATGGAGAAAACGGGGTATTGAATCAGCTCAAGCTGAACGGCTCGTGCCGCGGTACGTGGGTGTCGAGGAGGCCAAGAGACTGGTGGCAATGAGGGCGATCATTCCGACAAGAGGCATCGACGCATCCAGGTATGAGCGACTTTTGCGAGCGGCGACCATGATTGCCGCGTGCATAGACTGCGATGCTGCGACCGACCGCCTGATCCGTGAACTGCACGAGATCGTTCCGTTTGACTACCTCGAGGTTGTGTCTCTCAAGAACGCGACCAATGAAATGGCTTGGCGGTTTACAGATATAGGCGGTATTCGGCAGAGTCGTGGTCCGATGGAGCCGTCCGTCTTATCTAGCGGCCCGCTTCGCTTTGTGCATGAACACCAAGAAGCACTGGTGGTAAACGATTGGGAAAGGGAAGTTGATTTTCCGGACCATGCCAGGACGATGGCCAATCTCGGTATCGTGTCTGGCTGCATCCTTCCTTTACGAAGAGGCGAGCGGCGCACTGGTGTGCTGAGTTTTGGAAGCTCAGAAGCGGGCGCTTACTTGGAAGAGGTTTCGTTCCTTTCTCTAGTAGCCGATCAAATGGCGTTGGCTATCGATGCTGCAGTGAATTTTTATGTTTCACAGCGAGCCGAGGACCGACTACAACTAATCCTGGATCTTACGAATCATCTAGTCGCAAACCTGAACTTCACGGAGTTGCTGCGCATCACATCGGCCAATATCAGAAACGTGATGCACTGCGATGCGGCGGCCATCATGCTGCCAGAATCGGACGGCAATTCCTTGCGCGTGCATGCCCTCGATTTTCCGGACAGCCACGGGATTTTCGTCGAGGGGCATGTGGTCCCGATCGCCGACACGATGCCTGGCGATGCGTTCCGAACCGGAAGTCCGATGATTATCAATCAACTCGATGCGGCAGAGTTGCCCCCGGATATGTACGACAAGGCAAAGGCGGAAGGACTCAACTCCTTTTGCGATGTGCCCTTAATCAGCCGGCATCGGATTCTTGGAATTCTGGCAGTCGCTCGTCACGAAGAAAATACATTCGACCGCGAAGAGGTCGCTTTCCTGGCCCAGGTGGCGAACCAGATCGCAATCGCGGTCGAGAATGCGCTTGCGTACGGAGAAATCGCCGAACTTAAAGACAAGCTGGCGCAGGAGAAGGTCTACCTCGAAGACGAGATCCGCGGCGACCTGGATTTCGAAGGAATCGTGGGGCAAAGTTCGGCTTTACGACATGTGTTGCAACTCGTAGAAACAGTTGCCCCCAGCGATTCCACCGTGCTGCTCTTGGGCGAGACGGGCACCGGAAAGGAACTAATTGCCCGCGCCATTCATGAACGGAGTCGCCGCAAGGATCGCACGTTCGTCAAGATGAATTGTGCTGCCATTCCCACCGGGCTTTTGGAGAGTGAACTATTCGGTCACGAACGAGGAGCCTTCACCGGCGCGATCACCCAGAAGGTCGGCCGTCTGGAACTCGCGGATCAGGGTACGTTGTTTCTGGATGAGGTCGGAGATATTCCGATTGAGATCCAGCCAAAGCTGTTGCGAGCGTTACAGGAGAGAGAGTTTGAGCGTCTCGGCAGCACGCGAACCAAGAAGGTTGATTTACGACTGGTGGCGGCCACCAACCGCAATCTGGAGAAGATGATTGAAGCACGAGAATTTCGGGAGGATCTGTTCTATCGTTTGAATGTTTTTCCGATTCGTATCCCGCCGCTCAGAGAACGTCCCGAGGACATTCCGCTGCTTGTGCGCTACTTTGCCCAGAAATACGCGCGCAGAATGGAAAAACGGATTGAATCCATTCCTACCGCCACGATGAAGAAACTTTCCAGATGGCACTGGCCGGGAAACATCCGCGAGCTCGAGAATTTCATCGAGCGCTCGGTCATCCTCAGCCAGGGTCCGGCCTTGCAAGTGCCCGTCGGGGAACTCACGAATCACGCGAAGATTGCTCCAGTGGTTACACCAACGGACTCCGCGCAACGGGACCAGATCATTGAGGTATTACGGCAGACAGGCGGCCGGGTTGCCGGCCCGAAAGGTGCAGCTGCCCGCTTAGACATCAAGCGCACGACTCTGATCTCACGCATGAAGAAGCACGGTATCGATGCTCGGCGAGTCTCGTGACTCGCTCGAAGACCACACGTCCTTGGGAAGAAAACTGCTTTCAGGACATTCCTCGTTTTATGACATTCCTAGTTTCCTGTCGCTACTTGTCGACACGTGACGAATCACTCTTCGACACTTTCCGACACTCGCCTTTCCTCAGACGACGGTCTCAATTTGGTTTCAATCGCTTGTAATCGCGCTGAATGAGTTTCTCTTTGGTAGATCACTTGCGCTATCAGCAGCCGCCCAGCGCTTCTGACGGTCGGCGCTCGGCAAGTCCAAGCCACCCATTTGTTTCAAAGAAGAGTGCCACATCTCCGTCCACCAGATCGTGCGCAAGCTTCATCTCGTCCGAGGCTTTTTTCAGGTATTCTCTGGCATCGCTGATTTTTGTGCGAGCAAGCGCGACGCCCGCTTGATGTATCAGCGCGAGCGTAAGGCCCGTGTGGTCGCCGATTTGCTGGCGCAGGTGAAAAGCCTTCGACCACAGGGGTACCGCGACTTCAAGCTCTCCAAGATCGGTGTAGTATCCGGCGTAGTTTTCCATCGCCGCGGCGTATTCTTCAAGGTGCTCCGGATCGCCCTCAAGGAGCACTGCGCGCTCGTAAGCGATATGAGCGTCAATCAGGCTTCCTTCTCCCTGATAAGCGACACCGAGGATGATGTAAGCGCGGCCAAGTTCAGCTCCGGCGAGCTGCCCAGAGTCAATGGCAAGCTTGCCCATTTTGGCGGCGCGTCCGAAATTTCCCTGATTTTCGAGGGTTAAGGGCATCGCGCAGAACGTGGTGCGGATTCGCTTGTGCCCAAAGCGCCATGTGTAGCAGCGACACAGCCAGGAGGGTCCAATGAAGGCGTCTCATGCCGGTACTCTGGCCTTGAGACGATAGTCAATCCACGGGAAGTCCGATAAGCCTGACATTCTTGCAGGGAGGGTCGAGGTTTGTGCAGGGAACTGACCCGATTCGCAGGGCGATCGGCCCCCAATCGGAAGTTCATTTCGGCTGGGTAACGCTCGCTAGCCTCTCCGCATCACAAATGAACATTATCAGTGCCCCCTGAGAAAATTTGATGGAACCCTTTGGCTCGTCGGAGCGAAGACAGTCTGAAGTCTGACACGTCCAATCCTCACGACCCGGGTAACAATGACGGACAGAGTCGAAAGCCGATCTGACGCCGAGCTTCTCAAGCTCTCTATGGCAGGAGACGAGAGCGCATTTCTTCCGCTCTATGAGCGATTGAAGGCGCCCCTATTCCGCTACGCGTTTTATATGACGGGCTCGCAGGCCAGCGCCGAAGAAGTGGTGCAGGACGTTTTCATCTCACTTCTGAAGAATGGAAATCGTTATCAGCCAGCCCAAGGCGATCTGTCCGGTTTTGTTTTTGGGATCGCTCGCAACCTGATTCGTCGCATCAGGAAACGTGAAAGCGTGACAGAGGCGCTTCCAGGGAACGAAGCGCTGGAGCGAAAATCTCGCCTCCGACCGGGAGCGGAAGATCTGTCGGCCCAGGTCATTCGCGACCAAGGCGTCGAAAGGGTGCGGACGGCGATTGCATCGCTGCCGGACCATTACCGTCAGGTGATCATACTGTGCGATCTTTGTGAGCTCACCTACGCCGAGTCCGCCTCACGCTTGCACTGTGCCGTGGGCACGATTCGTTCACGTTTAAATCGAGCACACGCAATGCTCGCGCAGAAACTGAAGCAAACGAAAAAACCTCAGCCCGAGCTGCGAGCCTCGGGCACGGAGGAATGCCTCATATGACTTGCAAAGAAATCCGCGCTCATTTCCAGGGCGATCACTTCGCCGCAATCAACCCCTTATGCAAATCTGCAGCATTCTTGGAACACGTCGTCAAATGCGGAGAGTGTAGTCGTTTGATTGAAGAACAGACGGAACTCGCGACGTGTTTGCTTCTGTTGCGCGAGGGTGCTCCAGCGATGCCCGCTTCGCTTGATACCTCAGTCCTTGTTAATTACCGCAGCTATATCTCACAACGGCCGCCATCGACTACTGCTCTCCCAGGTGCAAGCCGGACCGGCCTGCTCGGAGCATTCCGATGGGCTGCAGCTGTTGCTTTTGCAGTTGTTGCCGCTGGTGCGGTTTTGCTGTTTATTTCCGCCCAGCGCAGTAGTGTGGACCGGGTATCAACTAAGGGGCGGTCGGTTATGGCTCCACTCCCACTTGCCCGTGCGAACAGTCAATCGGCAGCGCTGGAGCCTGTTCGCAAGAAGCCGAACTCGATCGTGAAGTCAGCCAAACATGCGACCCCCACGATCCCAGTCGCTCTACCCGAAAACTGGTCTTCGTCGGGGTTCCAAGCACTGATGTACTGCGATCAGCTTAGTTGCCCTGGGGCCATGGACGTCATACGGGTGCAGTTGCCCTCGGCGGCTGTGGCCTTTGGTCCAACATCATCGAAGGCTAGCGACTTTGTGTACGCAGACGTTCTGGTGGGACCGGATGGGATCGCTCGTGGCATTCGGGTAGTCGAATAAGATTCCAGAGTTGTGAGGAGCGTCAAGATGTATTCGAGAATACTGTTTGGGTTCGTTTTCACATCCATTCTGGCGGGAACCCCGGCATTTGCCCAGGCTCCCGTCGCAGGAGCAATCGGACTAACCGGCGGTGGTGCAAAGGCCAGCATGGTCACAATGCGTGTCGACGACACGGATGTTGAGCCCGCAAAGGGAGCGCCCTTTTGCGCCACGGTCACGACCGAACATAATCAGGCTTTTGCCGACGGTAACCGGATTCATACCACCGACAGCTCCAGTGTCTGTCGCGATGGCGAAGGCCGCACCCGTCGCGAGGCCAGCTTGAATCTGCTCGGTGCTGGTGCCCAAAACCCCGCACCCAAGTTGGTCACCATTGTGGATACGGTGGCGGGTTATCGCTACATGCTCGACAGCGAGAACAAGACTGCTCACAAGTTTCCGATCGGATCCAACGCCAAGGGTGTGAGCACGAACGGGCCTTCGGCCGCACTTCCCGACAAGGGTGAGCGGGTGATGTTCTATCAGCGTGTAGGCACGGCTGGCCCGAATATGGCCGTGGGGGGCAATGTGATGTTCAGGAGCACGGGACGCCTGCCGGACGAACCCGCTCCGGCCACGGAAAATCTCGGCGATCAAACGATCGAAGGCATTCACGCCACTGGCACCCGAATGACGACCACCATCCCCGCAGGGCAAATGGGGAATGAACAGCCAATACTTGTCACCTCAGAACGTTGGTACTCTTCGGAGCTAAAGGCTACCGTGATGACGAAGCACACGGATCCATGGGCCGGCGAACTAAAAACGCAGTTTACGAACGTCAGTGCGTCAGAGCCAGACTCGTCACTGTTCCGAGTGCCGAGTGACTACAAGATTGTCGACGAAAAAGCGGGTCCGTTTGTTCTCCAGAAGCAGATGCTGGCACCGCCTCCGCCGCCCCAATGATTCCCGCGCAGCCACATTGTGAGGCAAGATGCGAGATGATCACTCCGCGTCCAACCTATCGCTCATGGGAGAAATTGTGAGTGCGTTGACAATTCCTTCGAGTGGGAAGAGGGTCGAAACTGTGAGCCCTCCCCCTTCTTATTTCGTGGCGGCATCAGCGAACGATGCAAGCGCGATTATCTCGAAATGGGGAGGCTGTGCTATATAGCTCTCGCCGCATAACATGTACATTTTATCAATAATCAGTAAATTATTGCCCTTAACCGCTATATAGGTCTATACTCCCTGCGCTCGCGATTTTCCCTCCGAGGTTCTGCTTATGCCGCAACACTCCCTCGTCTCCCTTCGCCGAAACTTGCTACTTATCGTTATGATCAGCGCTGTCGCCCTGCTTGCCCGCACCACTGCGCTTGCCGAGGATGGCAGCCGGAAGGTAGTAGGCGGCTACTTCGAGGAATGGAGCATCTACTTCGCGAATTTCAACATCGCCAACCTTCAGAGCAATGGTGTGGCTGACCGGCTCACACACCTTACTTACGCCTTTGGCGGCGTTTCAAGTACGGGCTGCTTCATCGCGGACGCTTGGGCTGATTATCAGAGCCCTTATCTGCCCACGATTACCGGCCCATACAGCGGGCCACTCTATGGCAACTTCGCCGCCCTACAACAGCTCAAGCAGCTTCATCCCAATCTCAAAGTGCTGGTCTCGCTGAGTGGCGCCGCGAATTTCTCCACGGCGGCCAGTACGGCAGCTGGTCGCAAGGCCTTCGTCGCGTCCTGTATCGATCTCTTTATTAATGGAAATGTGGCACCAGGAATTTCTGCTGCTGGGGTCTTCGACGGCATCGACATCGACTGGGAATTTCCTGCCGCGGCCGACACTCAGAACGCCACGCTACTCATGCGTGAGTTTCGCGGCCAACTCGATGCTCTCGGTTCTACCCACCACCGCCACTATCTGCTCACCATGTTTGGGCCGGCAGGGCAGCAGAATTTCTCAAACATCGAATTAGGCAAGGTCGCCCGTGTCCTCGATTACTACAACGTGCAAGGCTACGACTTTCATGGCACATGGGAGACATCGACAAACCACGCCTCCCCTTTGTTCGACGACAACCAGGATCCTGCGGCATCCGAAAACTTCAACATCAACTACACCATTACTTCGTATCTCGAAGCCGGCGTTCCGGCCCGCAAGCTCGTTCTCGGCATCCCCCTCTATGGACGCGGCTGGACCGGCGTGCCCAATACCCACCATGGCCTTTATCAGACATCGACCGCCCCGGCGCCCTTTGCACCTTCAGACTTCCTGCAGACTCCGGGCGTCGAAACCTACCTCACTCTCTCTAGCGCCACAGCTCAGGGATATAAAAGCTATCTTGATCGCCGCCGTATCGCCGCCTGGCTCTACGATTCAACGACGCAAACGTTCTGGTCTTACGACGATCCCACCACGGTTCAGCTCAAAACCATCTACATCAAGAGCCTCGGTTTGGGTGGCGCATATGTTTGGGCTCTCAAGGACGACGACGGCAATGCGACCATCATCAAGACAATGGCCGCTGGTGTGACTCGCGGCGCTCGCTAATCACGGGGCAAGTGGGTCTTCTTGAATAAGGCAGCTTGCCTCGGATAATGCAAAGGTGCCGGAGAATGGTGACTTTGAGCGGTCTGGGTCTTTTGCTCGTTGTTACTGCCTCTGTTACCACTACCGGTCAGAACAAGCCGACGTCCGCAATGCGCGTTCAACGCCGCGCCCGTCCGAGAAGTTGAATAAGTCCGCGGCCGACGTGCGGTCGATCATCCAGTCAGGCCGCCTGGCCGATCTTCGGTGGCCAATGTTTTCCGATGTATGGCCCGACGTCGACGGTTTCTATCGCTCCTCAGACTTCAGCAGGAAGGTTGCAAGGAAGTCTGAGGTACCACCGTTCTTCTATCTCGAACTCGAGTAACCCTACCCCCCACCTTGGGGCTATTCTAATCGCACCCTTTTCGGGGCATAGTAATCACGATGGAGACATTTACCCGTCAGCTTTTGGAGCTCGGTCTGGGAACGGACGGTCAGGACATCGCCGAGTACGCGGTGATGCTGGCTGTGATTCTCGGCATTACTGCGGGCGTCATTCGCATGATTGGATCGAGCGCTAACACTGTTTTCTCGCAAATAGGAAGCGCCATTCAATAGCTGGTCACCCCTCGCATCAATCCTAAGACAACTCCCTTCTGACACGCTATCCTGTCGCGTACTGACGCGATGCAGGGTCACGTTGCGCCAGGACGATCTCAGTTCCGTGGCAACGTTGTTCATATCGCCACGAAGGTTACAGAGCGAAAACAATGGTATCCGAGGCCGGTGATCTTTGGGACATATTTTGAGTAACCGAGCCGGCCAAAGTTGAGTGTATCGTGTCCCGACATTGTCCTCCCAAAAGTCCGGTCGTCCGCAGTGGGCCCCCCAATAACTAGCAGTACAAAACCAGCTCCTGAAACGAGGAGTCCGATTTCCATCCAATCGCCTTACGTCTTCCTGTCGGCAGTGTCCGTCTTTGAGTCTGTCCCGTGTGTTATAAACGTGCACACTTTATCAAGGGGCTCAGAACTGTTTTGCGGAAGTGAGGTTGACATGAAAATCACGCGCCGGGAGTTCAGCCGTCTCGTGGCGTTCGGTATCGGGACACAGCTGCTTCCCGGAATTCGCGCATTCGGAGAAGACCGGACCATCGGCTACTGCATCGTAGGATTGGGACGTATCTCGATGCAACACTTCATGCCGGCGGTGAAGACGTCGAAGAAGTCGCGGATCACGGCTCTGGTCAGCGGTCACCGAGGCAAGGCGGAGCGCATGGCTGCCGAATACGGCGTGCCGTCCCGCAGCATTTATAGCTACGAGAACTACGACGAGATAAGGAATAATCCTGACGTTGATGCCGTGTACATCGCCTTGCCGAACAGCATGCATGCGGAGTACACGATCCGTGCGGCGAAAGCCGGCAAACATGTGCTTTGCGAGAAGCCTATGGCAACAAGTGTCGAAGATGCACGTGCGATGATTCAGGCCTGTGAAAGTGCGCATAAGAAGCTGATGATCGCGTACCGCTGCCAGTATGAGCCGGCGCACCTGCGCGCCATCGCACTGATTCGGGAAGGGAGGCTTGGCTCGATTCAATCCATTGAAAGTGCGTTTGGTTTCCCGATCGTCCCCAACGAATGGCGTCTCGACAAGAAATTAGCAGGAGGGGGACCGCTGATGGATGTGGGAATTTACTGCCTGAATGCCTGCCGTTATCTCACGGGTGAGGAGCCGAGCGATCTGGCGGGGTTTTCGTCTGTCGTCGATCAGGACGGACGTTTTGCGCAGGTGGAAGAGACACTTTCGTGGACCATGCAATTTCCAAATGGAACGTTGGCGAGTTGCACATGCACATACGGCAGTTCGATGCCTGGCTACTTCCGCGTGCGCGGATCGAAGGGCACGATGATCATGGAGCCGGCGTTCAACTATGACAATGTGCATCTGTCGGGTCAACTCGCGAGCGGCGAAAAGCTCGAGATGGCACCAGACGAGCCGGATCCGGTGCAATTCCTGCGCGAGGCAGATTACATGGCCGATTGCATCCTGCAGAACCAAGAACCAAAGACTTCAGGCCAGGAAGGCTTACGCGATATGGAACTGATGGCACAGATTTATCGGTCGTGCGAGAAAAAGAGAATATGAGTTTGAGCCTCAGTCCAGTTGTAGAGTACATTCTTCAGAATGGTGAAGCGCGCACCGGCTCGTCGTAGGCCTCGAAAGGCCAAACCAGGGACCAAGGGTTTGCAGCCGGCGGAATGCCGACTCGAAGATCCCTCTGCGGTGACGCCCGAGACCACCGATGCCATCGAAAAGAGCGGTGGCTGCCTGGTTGGATCGTACAAAGAGCCATTGGCTGGACATCCCGTACTACTCGCAGTTCTGCCAATCAACGCGATTGAGCCGACACCGTTTCAGCGGGATCTGTCTGATACACATCACAAGCGGCTGGCTGACGTCATCAACAAGACCGGCCGATTCCTCGACCCCGTCATTGCCGTGGTTGCTCCGCAGGGTGGATTTTGGACGCCCAACGGCCGCCATCGGCTGGAGGCGATGCGACGACTTGGGGCGCGATCCATTACTGCGTTAATTGTTGCGGATCGTGAGGTTGCCTGGCAGATTCTGGCGTTAAACACCGAGAAGGCACACAACCTCAAGGAGCGATCGCTGGAAGTGATCCGCATCTACAGAGGTCTGGTGGATGAGGATGCGAAGCGTCCTGAATCGCAGTTTGCGTTCTATCTGGAAGAGGCTGCCTTGGTCACACTTGGCGTTTGCTATGAACGTGTGCCGCGGTTCGGAGGCGGTGTCTACCATTCGATTCTCCGCCGACTTGAAACATTTAGCGACGAACCGTTGCGCTCCGCGGTCAAGGAACACGAGAAGATCGCCGGCCAGGTGCTTGATCTCGATGAAAAAGTCGCGGCCGTCGTGAGCAAATTGAAGGAGCGCGGACTTGTCAGCCCATACTTGCGAGCGTTTGTGGTGGCCCGTGTGAATCCGTTGCGGTGGATCAAAGACGAGCCGCCCCCGATCGAGGATGTATTGAAAACGATGCGTGAGCGAGTGGGCAAATTTAACGTCGACAAGATCAAGCCACAGGATCTCGCCGGAGCTGCCGGGCCACCGGATGAGGCGTAACGGGACCGCCATTCTCGAATCGCGCCGAACTCAGCCTGATTCTTCCTAAGTGACTAAAGACGTTGCACGAAAGTGCTGACCGGAGCGGAATCATGAGGTTCCAATCGAAGCAGACCGCTTTATTCTCCTGAATACGAGTTCACTTCTGCGGCTGGGTTAAGCCCTTGAAAGGGTAAGTGGCCTGGCAGGCATAGGGTGAATGTCAGGAGATGCATCCATGACCAAGAAGCAAACCCGAGGACTCATGTTCATGCTCGCGTCGGCGGCGGCAGCCGTTCAGATGACGGTCTTTTTTAGCCCAGTACTAAGAGGATGGCTTTACAGCATCTTTCTCGGAGTTCTGGTTATCGTCTTCGCAGCAGGTGCGGACATGTTCCGAGGCAGCGAGTGACCCGCTCGACTTCTAACGTACGACCAGCCTAGAGGGTTCTGTGTCGTTTACGGACGAATAAAATTCCAGGCAAGGCTTCCCTTTGAGCCAGCTCGAGGAATGCGGAAAAAATTAAGCGTGAGGGGATGTAAATTCCTGTTTCAGCAAACTGTTGAACCCGGATTTGCGATTTACGCTGCATCCACCTCAGCCGTTTGGTTTGCAACGTCGATCGAAACTGGGGCTGGTTCGTCGATGAAGAATCGCTGAACGCTAAAGCGATGGCCGTTGCGGCTGGTTCGCGCTGAATCGGCACGATACGCCCGAATATACTTGCCGTCGGACTGGAGATATCGGCTCTTCACAGTGTCTTTCAAATAGTTTGTGAGCATTTCTGTAACGCGATCGCGCAACTGGGCCTCACGAAGAGGAAACATGACCTCGACGCGTTCATAGAGATTACGGGGCATCCAGTCGGCACTGCCAAGAAACACTTCGGGATCGCCGCCATTCTCGAAATAAAAAATCCGGCTGTGTTCCAAAAAGCGCCCGATGATACTGCGGACACGAATGCGATGGCTCAGTCCCTTGACTCCGGGGCGGAGAGCACACGCGCCACGGACGATCAAATCAATCTCAACGCCTGCGCGCGATGCGCGATAGAGAGCTTCAATTAGCGGCTGATCGAGTAAAGCATTTACTTTGGCAATAATCCGCGCGGGGCGCCGCCGCCGGGCATAAGCGGCCTCGCGTTCGACCAGTTGGACACAATTACGAGCGAGATCGACGGGCGCCACTAAAAGCGGCTTATAGCTCCTCTGCTCGGAACGCGCTGTCAGGTAATTGAAGACCGCATGGACCGCCGACGTAACCTCCGGGTCGCAGGTTAACAGGCTTAGATCGGTATAGAAGCGCGCGGTTGAGGGATTGTAGTTCCCGGTCCCCAGATGCGCATAGTGGCGAATTTCGCCATCGGGATCGCTGCGCGTCAGAAGCGCCAGTTTGCAGTGCGTTTTCAGACCAACAACCCCATGAAAGACCTGTACGCCGGCCTCTTCCAGCGATCTGGCCCAGCGGATATTCGAGGCTTCGTCGAAGCGAGCTTTTAGCTCGACAACCACTGCAACTTCCTTGCTCTGGGCAGCTTCCATCAGAGCGCGCACGATCGGCGAGTCCTCGCTGGTGCGATATAGAGTCTGTTTGATCGAAAGCACAGACGGATCCCGGGCTCCGGCCTCGATAAAAGAGACCACGGGCTGGTAGGAATCGTAAGGATGGTGCAGCAGAAGATCGCCGCGTCGAATCTGGTCGTACAGGTTCGTCACCTTCGGGGCGAAAGTCATCGCCTTCGGAACGAAGGGAGGGAATTTCAGGTCCGGCCGGTTTGTCTGTTCCGCGAGAGAAAAAAGCCGCGAGAGATTCACTGGTCCTGCAGTCTTGAAGACCTGCGAGCCATCGAGCATGAACTGCTCGGTCAGTGGTTCGACAATCTCCAAAGCGGCGTCGGCCTCAATTTCCAACCGGACAACGTCGCCCTTCCTCCGGTTATGCAAAAGGCTGTCGACGGACTCGAGGATGCTACGGCTCTCTTCTTCGTGCAGGTACAAATTACTGTTGCGAGTGGCGCGGAATGCCCCGGAGGAGACCACTTGAAATCCCTTGTAGAGATTGCGTGTGTGCCCTTCGATAAGGTCATGCAGAAAGACGTAGTCGATACGCTCGGAGCGGTTGGGAACACGCACCACGCGGGGAAGCTTCCGAGGGACCGTCACAACTCCCAGATATTTGGTGGTGGGGCGCCGACGCGGACGCAACGAAAAGGCGACGCACAGAGCTTTATTGATGACATGAGGGAACGGGTGTGACGGATCGATCGTGACCGGCGTGAGCAGGGGATCGACCTGGCGCATGTAATAGAGATCCATCGCGTCTTGCGCGCCATGATCCAGCGATGCAACCGTCAGGACGCGAATCCCCTCTTTCGATAGTGCCGGCAGGAGGAGTCGGTTCCAGCAATCATACTGATCCGCCACGAAGCGGTGTAGTTCCTCGGAAATACGCTGCAACTGTTGGTCCGGGCTAAGACCATCGGGACCGGTTTCGCGCAGGCCATGCTCTACCTGCTGGAGCAGTCCGGACAGTCGGACTTCAACGAATTCATCAAGGTTGCTGGCGGTGATGGCGAGAAACTTTACGCGCTCTAACAATGGGTTCGTGTCGTCATGCGCCTCTTCGAGGACACGCCGATTAAATTCCAGCCAGGATTGATGGCGGTTAAAGTAAAAGCGCGGATCCGAAAGGCTGGTGCGCATGGGCGTACGAGGCTAGACCCCGCCGAAGTCTACTCTGACTTTGTTAATCAAGTGTTAAAACCGGCGTGGGATTCAACAGCCGTGGCAGATGGCTCGGGCCAGCGCGAACGGGCTATTCGGAGACTTATATTGGAATCCTAGGATTTGGGTTTTGGCGGAATTTCCGCATAGCCCGGCGCCGCCTCGGTTAGATTTTGACCGAGCGAAGCCTGCGCATCACCGATGCTCCAACGAATACCGCCGGCGAGAAGGTCGAGGAAAAATGTGTTCGACCAATTATCGGGGCGGTCGCCGATCGCGGTGTAGAACACTCGTCCCCTGCCCTCCATCCGAGCCCACGTCATCGGGTAGGGAGCGCGCTGGTAGGGTTCACCCGTCATCCCTTTGGTATCGAGTGTAAGAATCACGTGCAAGTCGGTGCGGAAGTCTTTCAGCGAATACCATTCATCATTGAGGCTGACAGGGGAAGAGACGCCTTCCAGGCCGGGGAATTTGGAATCGTCGACGATGATGTTTGCCGTCTGCAACCTCGGCGTCCGTCCATGCGCGATGAACTCGCCACCCAGCATCCTGATGTAAGGATCCGACTGCTCCCCGTGAGCGATGTAACGGTTCGCGTTATCGGGGGTATCGGGCGGAGTGTGAAACGTGTCGGCGGCAGCGTGGATTCCGATGAACCCAAGTCCCTCGTGGACGGCGTCGAGCAGCGATTGTTTGCCATGGGGAGACATCGCCGGATTCTTGTCGGTGCCCACGGTGGTTAAGTCGCCAGTCGTAAAGAAAAGCACGGCAGCATGATTTCGGAAGTCGCCAGAATCGAAGACTCTACCGTCTTTGGTTGCCACAACGTCGAAGCCATGCTTGCCGCCGAGCATCGTTACAGCGCTCTGAACGATGCTGGGTTTGCCATCTTTTATTTTCACAACATCGTGTTCGAAGCCGGAAGACTTCGTAAACACGAGCACGGACTTCTTCTGTACCGCAAAAACCGCGTTGGGGGCGAGAATACTCGCTCCTGCCATAGCGATCGTCTGCAAGAATTCGCGGCGGTTGGGAAGATCGTTCATGAGAAAGCCGTTCTCCGTGCGCAAGAGCTAGACTTCGTTCCGTCGAAAACGCTCGACCAGATGATCAGATGCGCGGACTGTGATCGCCATCATCGTGAGCGTCGGATTCTGGCACGCTGATGAGACGAAACAGGATCCGTCAGTCACGAGCAGATTTGGAACGTCGTGCGACTGGCAAAAGGCGTTGAGTACGGATTTCTTGGGGTCGGTCCCCATGCGCGCGGTGCCGACTTCGTGGACGGCCATGCCGGGCATCTCAACGCCGGTACGAACGCGAATATTCTTGGCGCCCGCCGCGTCAAGCATCTCAGCCGCGGTAACACCGGCATCCCGCATCAGGGCTGCTTCGTTTTTTCCGTGAACCATGCTGATGCGGAGCGCGGGAATTCCCCATGCGTCTTTCAAATTCGGGTCGATCTCGCAGAAGTTGTCGAAGTTGGCGAGGGACTCGCCGAAAGCGCCTAAGGAAACTTCGTAGCGACCGAGTTTGACAGCTTGCTTGTACTCGGTTCCCAGTCCCGGGGCGTCGAGATTGAACTCGGGCATCGAGCCGCCCTGGAATCCGTAGCCACGAATGAAGTGCGGATGCTTGCCCTCCGCAGGGGTATTGCGAAAACGGATCAAATAAATTCCGTTTGCGCGATGAGGAGGATTGGCCGAAGGCAACACGCGCAGGTCGTCGAAAGTTCCACTGGCACCGCCTCCCACCACGTGATCCATCAGATAGTGGCCGAGGAGTCCACTCGAATTTCCCAGTCCTTTGGGATATTCGCGGCTGGAGGAATTGAGCAGGATGCGAGTCGACTCGAGAGCCTGCGCACACAGGGCAACCGACTTGCCGCGAATCTGTTTGGTCTCCTTCGTCGCACGTTGGATGAAGGTGACACCGCGCGCCTTGTTACTGTGCTCGTCCATGTCGACGTGACTGACGATCGCGTCCGTGATCAGCGTACAGTTGCCCGACTTCAACGCATCTTTCACCGTGGTGAATGGGCTGCTGAAATACGAGAATGTGCCGCAACCGCGTTCGCACGGGCCACAGTAGTGACAGGCTGCACGACCGTTATGAGGTTGCGTGAGGATGGCTGTTCTGCCGATTGTCAGTGTACGTCCGAACTTCTGTTTTACGGTTTCGCGCAACCGGATCTCGCCACAACTCATCTTCATCGGCGGAAGGAACTGGCCATCGGGCAACATCCCGTTATTCTCTGCGGCGCCACTGATGCCGACGTAGCTCTCCACGATGTCGTAGAAAGGTGCCAGATCTGCGTACGAGAACGGCCAATCGACGTCGTATCCGTCGCGGCTGGCGGCCTTGAAGTCCACATCGCTCAGGCGGTAGCTCTGCCGTCCCCAGACCAATGATCGTCCGCCGAGGACGCGCAGGCGTTGCCATGAGAACGGCTTGTCCGCTGGCGTGCTGTAAGGATTTTCGAGATCATTCACGAACCACTCGTAGTTGTATTCCATGCACGCGTAGCACTGTTTCTGGATGGCGCGCGTGCGCAGCATTTCGGGAGAATGGTTTCGGTACTTAAGCTGGAAGGACGGCATGTGTTCGGTGAACTCTGCGGGCGTCACCGTCCGTCCGGCTTCCAGTAGCGCGACCTTCAGTCCGGCTTCGGCGAATCGCTTCGCCGCCCAGCCTCCGGTGGCTCCCGAGCCGACCACAATCACGTCGTATGTCTTTTTAAGCGGGTCTTCTGGCATTGAGGTTTATGTGTGGTCCTCGACTGGATGTTCGCATCCCCGGTAGGGACCGTTCATTGCGGATCCATCCCAGCCGAGTTCTCGCAAGCCGATTTCAGACCCGTAATAGGCGACCGCAATCAGCGACTTCAGGCGGTCGAAATGTTCTTGTTCGGGATCGGGCGGAATTTCGCGTGTTTCGCCCCGCCGCGTCCAGTGACTGGCTCCCCGCGAGTATGCCCACGGCGTGAGCAACGAGATCTGATCGTCGAGTGTGAGAGCGCGGAATTCACTGCCAAATTGTTTTTGCGCTTCTGCATCGATCGATGCGAGCGCGCTGACAAACTGTTCCTGAAACTCCGCGGGCTGAACAGAGAGCAGCAGGTCGAGGTAGCGGTTGACGAGCGCGTCTTTTGCGCCAGCGCCATCTGTTGTTGGGATGATTACTTCGCTGAGAGCGATGAGGGTCGTATTTTGCTGTTCGTTGAGGAAAACGGGCTTCCAGTTCGGGTTCGCGAGGAATTCTGAGCCATCCTCGCCACGCGCCGCTGCCGTGATGTCGGAGTGCACAGCCTGCGCGAATGAAAATGCCGGACCGAGTGCCGCCGCGGCGCCCGCGTACAGAGCGGCGCGAATCAGTTCGCGACGACTGATCAGCGGGGATGAAGGGGATAGGATCCGTAGTGCGGGTTCCCTGGGACCTTGCATGTTCTCGAATAATAATCCCCGCCCCAGCAATTTCTCAATCGGGTAAAAAGAGAAATGCGAATCCGTACGGTCTGCGGCGTCGAAATTCGCTTTAGACCTATACTTTCGTCCAGGCTGACCCGTTTCGTGAAGACTCAAGCACGGATTGAATGAACTTCACCCCATCAACGCCGTCGGCAACTCCGGGGACAAGCAAGGCGTTGGAATCGGGTCGACGGCCCTCCTTTCGAGCGACGATCTGCTCCGCCAAGTCGGTATACAGTTGGGCGAACGCCTCCAAATATCCTTCGGGATGCCCGCTCGGCACGCGAGTTGCATGAGCGGCCGCGGGCCCGGTTCCGGCACTGCCTCGCCGAATTGTACGCTGCGGTTCTCCGAGCGGCGTGAAGGCGAGTTCGTTCGGATCCTCCTGCCCCCACTCGATGCCAGCTCTTTCGCCGTACACGCGCAGGCGCAAGTTGTTTTCGTTGCCGGTAGCGACCTGGCTCGCCCAGAGCGCTCCCTTCGCGCCGTTCGAGAACCGCAACATCACCTGAATGTTATCGTCCACCCTCCGGCCCGGCACGAACGTGGTGACGTCGGCGGCCAGTGCTTCGCATGTCAGGCCCGTCACGAAGCAAGCGAGGTTATAGGCGTGCGTCCCAATGTCGCCCAGTGATCCGCCCGGGCCGCTACGCGCGGGGTCGGTGCGCCATTCCGCCTGTTTGTGGCCTGTCTTCTCCAGCGCCGTAGCGAGCCAATCCTGGGGATACTCGACTTGAACGACGCGGATCGGGCCAAGTTCGCCTCCGGTCGCCATCGCACGCGCCTGCCGCACCAGAGGATAACCGGTGTAGTTGTGAGTGAGGCCAAAAACGAGACCGGTTCTTGCAACCGTGGCGGCGAGGTCTACCGCATCAGCGAGCGTGGTAGTCAACGGCTTGTCACAGATCACGTGAATGCCAGCCTCGAGAAAGGCCTTTGCCGGAGCGTGGTGCAAATGGTTCGGCGTCACAATAGAGACGGCCTCGATTCCGTCCGGCCGCTTGGATTCGGCAGACGCCATCTCCTCGTAGGTGCGATACGGACGCGCGATGTGCAGATCCTTGGCGCCGGACATGCTCAGCTCGGGATTGGAACTCAGTGCAGCTGCGACGAGTTCGAATCGATCGTCGAGTCGAGCGGCCATGCGATGCACAGCACCGATGAATGCATCCGGTCCGCCTCCCACCATTCCGAGGCGCAGGCGCTGCGACCCGTTCCGATCCGCCGATCCAATGGGCATCTTTAGCCTTCCTTTCGATTCACGAGACCAAGCATTTTGCGATTCGCTTCAACATCGGCGCCCGACTTAGCGAAATCGTCGAAGGCATGTTGCGCAGTCTGGATGATATGGCGGGCAATAAACGGCGCGCCCTCGCGGGCTCCCTGTTCTGAGCTCTTGATACAACACTCCCACTCGAGTACCGCCCATCCATCGAAATCGTACTCTGCGAACTTGGAGAAAATCGCGCCGAAATCAACCTGGCCGTCGCCGGGCGACCGGAATCGGCCAGCGCGCGAAATCCACGGCTGATATCCGCCATAGACTCCCTGGCGTCCGCTGGGCCGGAATTCGGCGTCCTTTACATGAAACATCTTGATTCGTGCGTGATAAAAGTCGATGAACTCGAGATAATCGAGCTGTTGAAGAACGAAGTGACTGGGGTCGAAGAGGATGTTGCAGCGGCGGTGGCCTTTGACGCGGTCCAGAAACATCTCAAACGATGCGCCGTCGTGAAGATCCTCGCCGGGATGGATTTCAAAACACAGGTCGACTCCGGCCTCGTCAAAGGCATGGAGGATCGGCGTCCAACGTTGGGCGAGTTCGTCGAATGCAGTATCAACCAGGCCGGGAGGGCGTTGCGGCCAGGGATAGAAATAGGGCCACGCAAGCGCTCCGGAGAATGTTACGTGTACATTGAGGCCCAGGTTGGCGGAAGCCTTGGCTGCGAAGCGCAGCTGCTCCACAGCCCACGCCCGGCGAGCGGAGGGTGATCCTCGCAAAGATTCGGGAGCAAAACCATCGAATGCCAGATCGTACGCCGGATGGACAGCCACCAACTGACCCTGCAGGTGCGTTGACAGCTCGGTGATCTCCACGCCGTTCTTCGTGACCATGGCTTTCAGTTCGTCGCAGTATGTGCGACTCTCCGCCGCACGCTTCAGATCAAAGAGTCGTGAGTCCCAGGTGGGAATCTGGATGCCCTTGTATCCAAGGGCAGCAGCCCATCGCGAAATCTGATTGAGGTCGTTAAACGGTGGTGCGTCCCCGGCAAACTGCGCAAGGAAGATGGCCGGACCTTTGATTGTCTTCACGCTTCGTGCTCCAATTGCGAGTCTCGGGCTGCGGGCGCGTCGGATCCGAAGATCCGGTGCGCAAACTTGAGGATTTTATGGCATGACAGCGGTCTCTCGTTCATAATTTTCCTGATGTGCGCAGTCGCAGAAGCTCCCGCTGACGAACTCGCAGCGCCCGACAAAGAGATACAGGGGGACAAAAGCAACGAACCGTTGAGTCCTCGCATCCGGTGCCCGCTGTGCAATTGGAGGCCGAGAAAGGACGATCGCTGGGCGTGTACCTGCGGTCACCAATGGAATACCTTCGACACCGGAGGGGTTTGTCCAGCGTGCCTTCACCAGTGGACCTCAACGCAGTGCCACGTCTGTTTCCGGTGGTCCGTCCATTCAGAATGGTATACGAGCGAGTAGCTATTGCTTTCCAGCGTTGCTCGCGTGGCTGGAGATGCCGCGCCGGGTGACCAGGTAGACCGCGAAACTGCCAAGCCAATGACCGCCCTCGTAATGCTCGCCAGTGACGGCAGCCAATCCCGCATCTTTGTGGGCCTGAGCAGCGGAGTTAATTGCCAGCAGACGTTTGTCGTCCTTCGACAAAGCGGACGAAACTCCTTCGAGCATCCACGCGCGGCTTAGGTTAAGGCCGTCCAAATGGGCCAATTTCGGGTCGCTTGTATCTGGCGACACCACGGGCCGTAACCAGCTTCCATCGCCCGTTGTAGGAATCTGCGGGAGAAATGCGCGGAGCCATGTGCTGAATTCGGGGGCGGGCAACACGCGCCGCATGAGGTCCGCTTCGCCAAGACACGGCGAGAGAAAGTCTTCGCCGGAGGGCTCGTATGCCAGCGGGCAATTCTTATCATTCAAATAGAACTGTCGCGATTTGGAAGTTACTAGGTCGGCGAACTCCTGGTGCTGGGTGCTGCGCGCGTAGTCGAGCATCAGGCCAAGTGCAAAGGCGGACTGATCGTGCTCTCCGATGCGGACCGGATTCGACAGCTTGGGAAGCCACGAACTGAGACGCTCGAGCGCAGCATCTTCCAGCGGGCGTATGTTGGTCGCCATCTCCTTGGCCTGTGGGTCTTCCCATTCGCGCAGTTCGGATGTGAGTTGGAGCAGCCATGCAAGCCCGTACGGTCGCTCGAAACTGGAGCGCCCCGGCGCCCGGAGGTATGCCGCCTCTTGGGCAATGTTGTCGGCTGTCAGTGATTGCCGCAGTGCTTCACGCGCGGGCGGAACGAAGTCAGCGTTCGGGAACGTCCGAACAAGCCGGACAAGCAACCAGTGTCCATGCACCGACGAGTGCCAGTCGTAACATCCGTAAAACGCGGGCGTGAGCTTGCGCGGCGGCGCGACATCTGCATCGCTGTTAAGAAAATGGCTGATCTTGTTCGGATATTCCTTGTGAACGCAGGCGAGCGCGAGCTTCGCAAAGCGGTCTGCTGTCGTGGCGTCGAATTGGGCGGGTTTTTCGGCAAACCTCGCGGGCCCGGCAAGGATCAATATGGGAAGCAACAAGGGAATCACTTTCATCGCGATAGCCGAGGGTCGAACAAGCCGATAAATTGAATGCTTCGGTGGACATTTTACTCATGAACCGGAATGCTGCAAGAATGCTTTCCAGCAACGATCTGATCGTGACGGGTGGCGCGTGCGGAAGAAGCGCCGAATCGTCCATGACAAGAGCGACGACCCAGCGGTGACCAAGGATGCTGAAATTAAAATCCACGCTTTGAAATAGCGAGATAAATACCGAGACCGGACGAGGAACTTTTGCGATCAAACGTGAATCACCCACCTAAGGGCTCTGGACCACGAGCCAAGGACTCGTTCATGGATCAAGCGCGCTCTCGCATGAATGCGTTGAAAAGGCCCCTGATCAGCATTTTTCTGGCTTTCCATATTGTCGCAATCACCTGCTGGTGCATTCCGATTGATATTCCCGCGATTGGCATCGTCCGAAAATTGGTGCGACCGTATTTTCTTTGGTCAGGGCTGTTTCAGTCGTGGGACATGTTCGCCCCGTCTCCGAAATCTGCGAACACCTACGTCGAGGCGCAGATCGTCTACCAGGATGGGACGAGGGAAGTCTTCACCCTGCCACGGATGGAACGTCTTAGCCTGTCGGAGAAATTTTTCAAAGAGCGATATCGCAAGTTCACCGACAACCTGGTAGACGAACGTTTTGATTTGCTGCTGACGGATGTAGCCAGGCACATCGCACGCACCAAGAGCAGTCCTCGAAATCCGGTCAAATTAGTTGTCCTCGTTTTTAACTTTTCCTTCATTGCTCCGGGTCCGGACGGATCGCTTGTCTCCCAACCGTGGGATCAGCACGTGCTGCTCGGGTATGGCGTGCGTCCTGAGGATCTGAGGTGATGGTGCGGCGTTTCGTCCAGGCCTGGAACGAGTTCTTTTTTGCAGAGCAATCGCCCCTACCGATCGCGTTGTTCAGAATCGTCTTCGGCGTGATGGTCGTGACTACTCTGTGTCAGCTACGACCGGATTGGCTCAACTGGTATGGCGTTCACTCCTGGGTAACTAATCCCACTGCCCGAGCACTCGAGCCTGGTACGCGTCTGAATCTGTTCGCCATCCTTCCTCAGGATGACCGCTGGATTAATGGGTTGTTTTGGGTTGCGATCGGGTCCACCACACTGTTAACGGTTGGCCTTTTCACGCGAATCAATTCAGTACTGGTGTTTCTCTGCCTTGCCTCCATCCAGCAAAGAAACCTGTACATCACTCATGGCGGCGACACGTTTCTTCGTCTAGCCGGATTCTTCTTAATGTTCGCGCCTGCCGGTGCGGCCTTGTCGTTGGACCGTCTGATTCGCAAGTGGCGGGGAAGGGAGGGAGTTGGCGTCCGCCGACGAAGTCCTTGGGCTCAGAGAATGATTCAGATTCAGCTTTCTTTGGTCTACCTCGTGACGTTCCTGGTGAAGATCAAAGGTGAGCCCTGGTTGCATGGCTCCGCGCTCTTCTACATCTATCATCTCGACGAGTTGCGACGATTTCCGATACCGGCGTGGTCGTTGCGGCCAACGGTTCTCCGATTCGAAACCTGGCTGGCGTTGGGGCTGGAATTCTGTTTGGGTATCTTGATCTGGGTGAGGCGCTTGCGATATCCAATTTTAGGGTTGGGGGTCGGGCTTCATCTTTGGCTCGACTACTCTCTGAACATCCCTCTCTTTCAATGGGACATCCTGTCGGCATACATACTCTTCGTAGACCCCGACGACATTGTTCGTGTTTGGAAGTGGGCCTCGGGGATGCTTGCTCGTGAACGTCGAATCTTCCGGAAGTAAAGGCGGATGGAAATTCAACTGCGGCTAATTGACGGCCTCACGATGAACAGGTTTTCGGATATTGCGCTGCGGTCTATTCGCCGGTTGGCGATCACAGTAATCGTGCTCGGCGCGATTCTGTTTCTGTCTGCCGGTTCGATGCGCTTCTGGGAGGCATGGTTTCTTCTGTCATTGCAGGCCGGGTTCTGGACCTTCTTCCTGATAGAGTTCCTGCGGCGTGACCCTCAGTTGCTTGAGCGCCGGTTGAAAGGCAAGGAAACCGAACCGGAACAGAAGTGGTTTCAGAGATTGTGGAGCGGACTTACGATCGCGGGTTTGGCGCTGGTAGGGTTGGATTTTCGGTTTGGCTGGACTCGCCGGACGCTTGGACCCATCCCTGTGGCACTGGTGCTCACTGCCCAGGTCTTCGTCGTAATGGGTTACTGGTTCATCTACTGGGTGATGAGAACCAATACGTTCGCCGGGAGCACGATTCGAGTCGAAGCAGAACAAACCGTGATCGACCGGGGGCCGTACGCTCTTGTGCGCCATCCGATGTATCTCGGCCTCATCGTCACCATGTTGGCCGTGCCAGTGGCGTTGGGCTCGTATGTGACCGTTCCTCTGTTCGTATTGCTCGTTCCGACCTTGATATTTCGGTTGGTCCACGAGGAGCGAACGCTCCGACAGCATCTGCGCGGTTACGCACAGTATTGCGTTCGCACGCCATATCGACTGGTTCCCTGGATTTGGTAGCCGATACTGCAGTCCTGTGAATTGGCGGACTCCGCCTTTGGAATCCTCTCCCGCGCGGGCATGTTGATCTAGCATTTGGAGCCGCCGCCTAACTCCCGCGCCGTGGTAGCCCTGTTCGGGCAGGCGCCGCCCAACGTGGTCCTACTCCTGGAGGTTAGGCGGCGAGTACCCCCATATCGTTCGTGATATAAGAAAAGCTCCCCTTAGAAACCAGGCTGGCTCCAGCGCAAACAATTGCTCTGAGGCCTCGCAATGCGTTTTTTGCGGTACGGCCATTTGTGGTGCGCTGAGGCGGGCAACACTTTCTCGCAACGTCAGGATGGAGGACCCTATTAGGTGGACCTGGCACTTCAGTAACGTGATGTGCGGGAAGTATTGGGTTTTAATAAAGCAATCGATCGCGTATTTGGGAATATGAAAAATCTGGATGTCATTCTTTTCGTTCAGTCCGCGTTGGCGTTTGGCGTGGCCGGGCTCCTTTGGCCGGAGAAGTTCATGGCATTGTTCGACGTCTTGATGTTTCCTTGGCCAGCCAGCTACCGGACGATTCGTCTAAATAGCGTGGCAGCCATCGCACTGGCTCTTCTTCTCGGCGCACGTATTCTCGCTAAATAGTCTCAAAGACCTAGCAACCTTAGGAAATTCCTAAGAGGTTTACTGTATCGGCGAGACTGGCCCTGCCGGATTCGTTCCTTATCTTAGGGAAAGCGTAGACCATCGAACCGGTTGCCTCTAGCGACTGGCTGATGAACTCGCCTCCTGGTCGCTGCATCGCTGCGATGCCGTGCGGCTAGGACGACCCCGCGACAACCTCGCAAATCCGCAGCCCAAAGGGGTCTACGTTTCTGAGATAATCAGGGAACCGGCTTCCCAGGGCCGTTCTTGTAGCCCGAGCTCGCCTGAGCCGGTTTTTTCTAAATTTCCCGTATTGACTTCCAGGGGGGTCTCAACTATGAGTGCTCTTCCGCAGAACCCGGTGGGTCTTGCGATTTCGACGCTTCTTGCCCGCGACGAGCAAACGATTCTGAATGACTGGCTGAAGGCGATGAGCGAAGGAACTCGTCGCGCTGATCTGATCAAGGAGTCTGATTTGCGTTCGCAGTGTGCGCAATTCTTGAAACTGTTGCGGCAGGCATCAGAGACCGGCGGAACGAACTTCAAAGCTCCCGCTTGGGGCCCTGTCCGCGAGATGCTTGCCGAAGTCTCCAGGAGCCGCGCATTGCAGGGCTTCAGTCCGTTGGACACGGCCACCTTCGTATTTTCCTTTAAACGTCCGTTATTTGCGCGATTCCAGCAAGAATATAAGGGACAGCCGGACGCGCTTGCGGCGGAAATGTGGGCGGCAACGGAGTTGTTGGATGACATGGGTTTGTACACGACTGAGGTCTACCAGAAGTCTCGGGAGGAAGTGATCGGCCGCCAGCAGGAAGAACTGCTGGAATTGTCGACGCCCGTCGTAAAGCTGTGGGATGGAATCGTCGCGCTTCCGTTGATTGGAACTCTGGACAGCGCTCGCACCCAAGTAGTGATGGAGTCACTACTTCAGGCCATCGTGCAGACCAACTCGCGAGTCGCCATCATCGATATCACGGGCGTGCCTACGGTCGACACGGTTGTTGCCCAGCACCTCCTAAAGACCGTAACCGCCGCGAGACTAATGGGCGCGGATTGCATCATCAGCGGAGTGCGGCCCCAGATCGCGCAAACTATCGTGCACCTTGGAATCAATTTGCTTGACGTCACAACCAAGGCGACCCTCGCCGCAGCTTTTTCTACCGCGATGCAGCGGCTGGGACTACAGGTCGTCCGGGAAACTCCGAAAGGGTAGGTGGACTCATTGGAAAAAATCCCAATCCTCCGAATGGGGCGGTTCCTGCTGGTGACGATTCAGGTCGATATGCACGATCGCCTTGCATTAGCTCTGCAGGATGATCTGACCCAAATGATTAGCGACACGGAAGCCCGTGGTGTCCTGATCGACATTTCCAGTCTGGAGATCGTGGACTCATTCATCGGCCGGATGCTGGGCAACATCGCGGCCATGTCTCGCGTGCTCGACGCTGAGACGGTCGTTGTCGGGATGCAGCCGGCGGTGGCCATCACGCTGGTAGAACTCGGGATGTCGCTTGCGGGCGTGCGAACCGCACTCAATGTGGATGCGGGAATGGAACTTCTGAAATCAGCCGTCAACGGCAACAAGCAGGGGTATGGCGCTTCTCTCCAGTGAAACGCTGCCCATCCGGGCAGAAATTGATGTCGTCACCGCGAGGCGGCGGGTGCGCGATCTGGCGGCCCATCTCGGGTTCAGCCTGGTCGATCAAACGAAAGTGGTCACTGCGGCCAGCGAGTTGGCGCGCAACACGATCATTCACGGCGGCGGCGGTCTTATGGTGGCCGAGACCCTTAATGGACCACGAACCGGTCTCAGGCTGACATTTGAGGACAACGGACCGGGCATTCCAGACATCGAATTGGCGCTACGCGACGGGTTTACCACGGGATCAGGACTCGGGCTTGGTCTCGGGGGCGCCAAGCGACTGGCCAGCGAGTTCCAAATTGCCTCCCGCGTAGGCCAGGGAACAAAAGTCACCATCACCCGATGGAAATGGCGAGAGTAAGTGATGCTGATCGAAGTCTCGGAATCCAGCCAGGCCGGGGAAGCTCGCCGCAGGGCGGTTGAGTGCGCCGAGGAACTGGAGTTCGATGAGGCGCGACGTGGCGCGGTGGCGATTGCCACCGCCGAGATGGCTTCGAACCTGGTGAAGCACGCCGGTAAAGGCTGTATCCTCCTTCAGCCGATTCACGACGACGATCATTCGATGCTTCGCGTCATGGCAATTGATCGTGGCCCCGGTATTGCGGATCTGAGCAAGGCTATGGTCGACGGCCATTCCACCGCGGGCTCGATGGGAACCGGGTTAGGGGCTATCCGGCGGCTCTCCGACAGCTTTGAAATCTATTCTGGACCCCAGGTTGGCACGATCATCCAGGTGGATTTCCGGGCGCGCAACTCGGGACATGGGAAAGAGCCTGCGCGTGTCGAGATTGGCGCAGTTTCCGAACCAATTACGGGCGAGAAAGTATGCGGTGACGGCTGGGCGATCCGATCGATTGCTGGATCGACGCTGATGTTAGTGGTGGACGGCCTGGGGCATGGAATATTGGCGAACGAGGCGGCCCAGGAAGCGAAGCGCGTTCTGGCAGAGACGCGTAGTTTCGAGCCCCATAACATCGTTCTCGATGTGCACGCTGCCCTCAAGAAAACGCGGGGCGCTGCGATGGCGATTGCGAAGCTTGACTTAGATAACCGGATTCTGAAATTCGCCGGTGTTGGAAATATCTCCGCGAGAATCGTCTCCGCTGGTTCTAGCCGCGGCTTGCCGTCTCACAACGGCACTTTGGGACAAATTGCAAGCCGGGTTCAGGAGTTTACCTATCCTTGGAATGCGCAAGACGTCCTCATCATGCATTCGGATGGATTGGCGACGAGATGGAACCTGCAGCAGTATCCGGGCATATGGAGCAAACACCCGAGCATCATTGCTGCAATTTTGCATCGCGATTTTTCCCGCGGTCGCGATGATGTAACTGTTCTTGTCGCCAAAAGCCTTTGATTTCTTATGCCGGTAAATCTCTTCACGATCGAAATACGGCTCGAAAATGACGTTGTGCTGGCTCGACAGAAAGCGCGCACAGTCGCCGCTGCCATCGGTTTCGATGTTCAGGACCAGACGCGGATTGCTACGGCTGTGTCGGAGATCGCGAGAAATACCTTCGAGTACGGCGGCGGTGGCCGCGCTGAGTTCCGAATCGAGAACGGGCCTGACAGAATCCTGGTCGTGACGATTCGCGATGAGGGGAAGGGAATCGCTCAACTGGATGACGTCCTGAATGGCACCTACGTTTCCAAGACCGGCATGGGCGTCGGCATCATTGGGGCCAAGAGGCTTATGGATCATTTCCGCATCGAGACGTCCCACAGCGGCACAATCGTTGAGCTGGGGAAGTCGATACCGCTGAAGTTTTCCAAAATCAGCCCCGCGCATCTGGATAGCCTTCTTTCGAGGATCGAGAAAGCCGCTCAGAGCCCCTACGAGGAACTCCAACAGCAAAACAAAGAGCTTCTTCGCACTCTGGAAGAGCTGAAGAGTCGTCAAGACGAACTTGCTCAGCTGAATCGCGAACTGGACGAAACGAATCGAGGAGTGGTGGCGCTCTATGCGGAGTTGAACGACCGGGCCGACTTCCTGCAGAGGGCCTCTGAACTGAAGTCTCATTTTCTATCGAATATGAGCCATGAGTTTCGGACGCCGCTGAACTCGATCACCGCGCTCAGCCAGATTCTGGTCGATCGCCTGGACGGCGAGTTGACCGCTGAACAGGAAAAGCAAGTGAAGTTCATACGCAAATCTGCGCAGGATTTGACGGATCTCGTGAACGATCTGCTCGACTTGGCGAAAGTGGAAGCTGGAAAAGTCATCATCCGGCCGGCCAAGTTTGAGATCCCGAGTTTGTTCGCTGCGCTTCGCGGCATGTTACGGCCTTTGCTGATACAGAACTCATCCGTGAACCTGGTTTTCGAGGATTCGGTGGGGCTTCCTGAAATGTTCAGCGACGAGGCGAAAGTGTCCCAGATTCTCAGGAATTTCATCTCCAATGCATTGAAGTTCACCGAACGCGGAGAAGTGCGGGTGTCTGCGACGCAGGACGGGGATGTGATTGTATTTACCGTCTCCGACACCGGAATCGGAATCGCGCCGCAGGACTGCGATCTGATCTTTGAAGAATGGACGCAGGTAGAAGGCAAGATTCAGAAAAAAGTCAAAGGAACGGGCCTCGGCCTCCCGTTGTCCCGTAAATTTGCGCAGCTACTTGGCGGAGATGTTTCTGTGCGCAGCGAACTGGGGATTGGGTCAACATTCTTTGCAAGGATCCCGGTCCAATTCAGCGGTGCCACCACGGTGGCCGTAGTTCCAGAGGTGAGGCGCGAGCTGGATGCCGACAAGCTGCCGGTGCTGGTCGTGGAAGACAATCGCGAAGCACTGTTCATTTACGAGAAATATCTAAAAAACACCCGCTTCCAGGTCGTGCCTGCGCGAACCGTAAAAGAGGCTCGCGCGGCGTTAAAAGAATTCAGACCCAGAGCCGTTGTGCTTGACGTCTTGTTGGAGACGGAGCATTCCTGGGACCTTCTCCAGGAAATCAAGGAAAACCCTGAGACGGCCAAGATCCCGGTCTTCGTTGTTACTGTCGTCGACAACCGCGACAAAGCGACGATCCTTGGCGCAGACGGTTTCCATGCCAAGCCGGTCGACCGCACTTGGTTGATTCACCGGCTGGAGAGCTCGGAACTGACCCAGTCCAAACGGGTGCTCTTGGTGGACGACGACGAAGTCTCCCGTTACCTGGTGCGGAATCTGCTCGACCCGGCAGGATTTCAGTTTGTAGAAGCAGCCGACGGGCAGGACGCCATGCAAAAAGCGGAGGAGGCGTTACCTGACCTCATCGTTTTGGATGTGGTGATGCCGGAGTTGTCTGGAATCGAGGTGTTGCGCAGCCTCAAGGGCAACCCTCGAACATCAAAGATCCCGGTTGTTATCCATACGTCGAAGAAACTGGATGCATCGGAGAGGCACTCCTTGCAGGACGCGATCGCCATCATCCCCAAAGAAAATGAGTCGCGCGAGGAACTGATAGAGCATTTCGAAGCTGCGTTAACGAAGGCGGGGTTTGCCCATCCGCCACTATTGCAGAAAAAGCATCATGCTCCCGCGTCAAGTCAGGTCGGTCAGGAGATTTAGTGGAGAGGTATAGCGCAGGAGCCAACAGTCCGACGAACGTCCGTGTTCTGGTGGTCGACGATAACGATTCTCTAAGATACGCGGTGATGCGCTCTCTACGCGAGGCTGGCTACGAAGTAGTCGAGGCTCGCAATGGGGCCCAGGCACTAGCTCTGGCGGCAGAGTTGCCCGATCTGATCACGCTTGACGTGAATCTTCCCGACATTTCAGGTCTCGAGGTTTGTCGGAAGCTTAAGGACAACGAGGCGACAGCCCATATTCCGGTTTTGCAGGTCTCGGCGACATTTGTAGACGCTGATTCACGCGTCCGTGGGCTCGAGGGCGGAGCCGATGCCTACCTCACCGAGCCTGCGAACCGGGCCGAACTCGTCGCCACCGTCGGCGCGCTCTTGCGCATCAAGAGCGCCGAGCGGTTTGCGAAAGTGCAGGCCCAGGAGGCGGAGCAGGCACGGCAGCAACTCGCCGAGTTGAATGAAATCCTCGAAAAACGGGTAGCGGAGCGCACCGCTGAACTAGAAGCGGCCAACAACAGCCTGCGCGAACTTTCCCACCGGCTTCTTGTCATTCAGGATGATGAACATCGTCGGATCGCGCGAGAGTTGCACGATGGCGTGGGGCAATTGCTGGCGGCGATCGCGATTAACTTGTCGCTTGTAAACATGGAGGCCGACAAACTCACGCCTCGTGGCAAAGACGCTGTATCGGACAGTACCTCGATGGTGCAGGAAGTCGTACGAAGTATCCGAACAATCTCCCACCTGCTACATCCGCCATTGCTGGACGAATCCGGACTGCCCACGGCATTGTCGTGGTATGTGGACGAGTTCGGCCAGCGTAGTGGAGTCAAAGTTGGTTTTGAGTGCTCGCCGGAAGTGGGTCGGTTGTCGAGCGAACTGGAAATGGCCATCTTCAGAATTGTGCAGGAGTGTCTCGGCAACGTTTTGCGTCATTCGCAGAGTCCTACAGCGTATGTCACTCTTGACCTGGAAGACGGAAATGTCTGGTTGAGCGTGCGAGACGAAGGCGTCGGTATTCCCGCAGAGAGGCAACAGCAACTGAAGACTGGAAGCCGGGTGGGAGTCGGGTTGCGGGGAATGCGAGAGCGCGTCCGGCAACTCGATGGCAAGCTGCAGATATACTCCAGCGAGGAAGGAACCGAGATCTCAGTGATGCTGCCCTGCCGGCAGGATCAAGTCTCGACTGACGCGGTCGCTTAAGTTCTTCCGAAACTCACGTGGGCTTTTTGCTGACGGTAAATCTCTCCGAGGATAGAAATCCCACGTTCAAAGCGTACTGGACGATTTGGGCGCGCGACCGTAAGCCAAGCTTATCGGCAAATCGGGCACGGTATGCCTCCACGGTCTTCGTGCTAATAGATAACTGGTCGGCAATCTCCCTGCTACTGAATCCTTCCGCGACCAGTTTCAGAACCTGTTGCTCGCGGTCACTCAAAAGATTGCTCGTTGCGGTCTCCAGTTTGTGCGCTTTGCCGCCCAAGGCGTCGTGAACGAGGACATCGGCCAATGCCGGATCCACATACCTCCGGCCCTTGTGCACGGCGCGAATTGCCGAGAGCAGATCAGCGTCCACGCTTTTCTTGAGCACGTAGCCCGCCGCCCCCGCAGCCAATGCAGTTCGAAGGTAAGCTGGGTCCTCGTGCATTGTGAGCAACAGGATCTGAGTTGGCAATTTAGCGTTCAGGATCTGTTGAATGGCATCGAGGCCGCCGGATCGGGGCATCGTCAGGTCAAGAATAGCCACGTCGGGTCGTTGTCTTTGAACCTTCTCGACCGCATCAATGCCATCCTGGGCCTCGGCCACCACAGTCATATCTGCCTGGGCATCGATGAGCATGCGCAGACCTGCGCGCAAGATCGCATGATCGTCCGCAATTAGAACTCGGATTTTGCTGTTCTTCGCCATTCACTAGAGTCGACTTAAGCCTGGATGCGCTTGTACTCTCGGAGCGGAACTTTTACGAGAATTCTTGTGCCCCTTTCCAGGCGGGAATCGATCTCCAAGGTACCTCCGAGCATGGTCGCTCTCTGCCGCATGACTTCGATCCCGATGTGACGAGATGGGTGGCGTGTCACGTCTGCAATTTCGAATCCTTGGCCGTCATCTGCGATGCTCAGGATCAACTCTGCTTTGTTCCACGCGAACTTGATCGTTACGCCTTTCGCTCGCGAATGCCGGGCGATATTCGTCAAAGCTTCCTGCACAATGCGGAAAACACCCAGCTGAAAACTGTTTTCTTGTATCGCGAAATCCGGCTTGCCGAAATCAAACTTGACCTCGACCTTGTGTGCGGCAGCGTAGTCATCAACCACTTTTCGCAGAGCTTCTTCTAATCCGAGGTCTTCGAGGATGCCCGAATGCAATCCACGAGCCATTCGGCTCAGCTCGGTGATCGTATCGGAGGTGATCTTCCTGAGTCGTTTCGCGTGTTGCTTCACCTGTGTCAGCCGTTTGGCGTCATCAATGCTGCGAAGTCCGACGAGCAGGGAAGTCATGAGCTGTCCAGCTTCATCGTGCAGCTCCCGGGCGACCCGGCGGCGCTCTTCTTCCTGCGCTTGAAGAACTCTGTGCAAGAGGAGCCGCCGAACCTCCTCTTCACGCTGCGCTTGTTCGCGCTCCCGCTTTTCCGTGATGTCTTGCACGATGGCCAGACGAGCTTTTTTCCCAGCAATCTGCAACGGCGACCACAGCACCTCCACGTCCAGGAGACTTCCGCTCTTGGTTCTGTGTTTCTGGACCCTCAGAGCCTGGTGCACAGAAGACATCGAGCCTTCCATCGGAACCCTGTTTCCTGCCCCATTGCGACTGATATCACCGACCGTCATACTCATGAACTCAGGGCGGCTGTATCCGTACATCTGCACCGCGGCCTCATTCACGGCGAGGATGGAGCCCGTCGCGCCATCGAAAATCCAGCACGCCAGGGGATTTGCCTCGAAAAAGAGTCTGTATTGCTGTTCAGATTGCCAGAGAGTTTCCTCAGATTTTCGCACGCGTAACAAAGCGCGCACGGTCGCGAGAAGCTCCTCAGGCTCGACCGGCTGAACCAGGTAGGCGTCAGCCCCACCTTCGAGTCCGGCAACCTTGGCTTGCGTGGAGACAAGCGTGGCCGAGAGGTGGAGAACAGGAACACGGGCACTGAGCTCGTCTAATCGAATCTGCCGGCAAACCTCGAACCCGCTCATGTCTGGCAAATTGACATCGAGGATCACGAGGTCAGGGCGCTCAAGAAGGCACTTCAGAGCCTTTTGTCCGGTGTCTGCTTCGACGACATCGAAGCCCGCATACCTCAAAATGCGCGACGTTGCATACCTTTGTGCTTCGGTATCGTCGACATTGAGAATGGTGCTCATCCCAAAAATATGCTTTCGCCCGGTAAGACAGACTCGAACCCGAATTGCTGAATTATCTTCTATTTATTCGAAACACCTTGTCGGGGAATTCCCTATCTACTTGATTTTATTTCGGAAATCTCCCGCTACCCCGAGCGATTGGAGTTTGCGACATTAGCGTACCTCAACAAAAAGCAACGCTTGGAGGAGTGCGGATGCAAGAGGCTGTCAGGGAGAAAATGAAGCGGTTGTGTGAATCGATAGCTTCCGAGCGAGATCCGGAGCGGTTCATGGAACTGGTGACCAAGTTGAATGAGCTCCTCCAAAAGAACGAAAATGAAACGGCGTCGGAGATTGTGCGAAAAACACCCGTTTACGATCATCGCGCTTGACCGCCATGTGTTGAACATCCGCGGCCGCCGTTCACGACACCTCGGGTTCCCAGCCTTTTTCGTACGTTCGAGTCCACATTTTCATGGCGGCGTCGTCATTTTGAATGCGACCGTCTCGTGTGTCCAAGGTCAACTCCCGACTGACCTCCCATGCAATGTTCGAGATCTGAAGCATCGTAACGGAGATGTTGCCGTCCGAAATTGGAGCATGGAGTTTTTCGCCCGTACGAATCGCAGCGATAAAGTTGGCGAAATGGGCGTCCGTCATGAAGTCGCGGCCAAGCACATCGGCCGACGAAGTTGTCGAACCCGTCCGGAATTCGTCGGTCTTTATCCCTTTCAGGTCATACACTTCGAATCCGTCACGATCGACCCGCACTGCTCCCGTTGTTCCCATGATGAGAGCGCCACGGTCGCGCCCGTATTGCTTCATCCCTTGGCAGCTCTGTCCTTCCCACGAAATCAACTTCTCTCCGTAGTCAAAATTCGTGACCAGCGTGTCATAGAACTGCCAGTCATCCTTGAAATGGTAGCGGCCACCGGCGGCAGTCACACGCTGTGGGAAATCCACTCCCAACGCCCAACGACAAACGTCTACCTCATGCGTGCCATTGTTCAGCGTTTCCCCGGTTCCGTAGACTCGGAACCAGTGCCAGTTGTAGGGGTGAAGGTTGTCCTGATATGGCCGTCGCGGCACGGGCCCCTGCCATAAATCCCAATCGAGCCGGGGGGGAACTGGAACTTCTGTGCCCGTTCCGATTGATTTCCTCACATTGGAATACCAGGCCTTTGCGAGGTAGGGGCGGCCGATCAGGCCAGCGTGGATCTTCTCAACGATCTGGATAGTGTGAGGAGAAGAGCGCTGCTGCGTTCCCATCTGAACCAGCTTGTCGTATTTCTGTTGGGCTTTTACGAGCATTTGCCCTTCCGCTGGGTTATGACTGCACGGCTTCTCGACGTAGACGTGCTTCCCGGCGCGCAGACCGGCAATGGCCATGGGTGCGTGCCAGTGATCCGGGGTAGCGATCGAGATCGCATCGATGTCTCTTAGGGCAAGGATTTTGCGAAAATCTTTTTCTGCTGTAACCGTTTCGCCTGTTTCCTTCTGCGCCGTTTCCGCGAATTTGGCGAGGATGTCGCTGTCGACGTCGCAAACATGCGTAAGTCGCGCGCTGTTCTTGTTCGCCTTGATCGACGAAAGATGAGCGTAACCGCGGCCATTGAGGCCAATCACGGCGAAGTTGAGCCGGTCATTCGATCCGAGGATCCGAGCGTAGCTCCTCGCTGTCATTGCTGTAGCGACTCCGGCCGTGGTGAATGCGAGCGCGTCCAGGAACTCACGTCTTGTCGTCATTTCGGTACCCTCGTTCGGCGAATCTTAAGCAGTTGTGGTGAGCGGGTGACAGACCGGGTCAGCACGAAGTTCCGGCAGCCGCGAGAGCTTTCCGAAGGCCCTCCATGCTGATGCGGGTCGAGGCTTCGGGCGTGCCCCCGCCGTGCCAATGAGTTTCGAGGCTCAGTCCGTAGTGAAACCCGTCATGCATCAGCGCCTGTAATTGTCCCACCCAGTCGACCATTCCGGCGCCGACCGGCGCCCATTCATACTTGTTTTCGGGTTGGCGTATTACATCTTTACAGTGGCAGTGTCCGATGCGGTCTTTCGGCAGCGGATCGTAACCGGGCTTATATGGAGTACCCGCGAGCGCCGCGGCATTTCCGGGATCCCAGTTCAACATAAAGTTTGGGTTCGGAATTGCGTTGAGGACCGCTAGTGCCTCCTCACCTGTCGCCGTGTTGCACGACATTTCATTCTCCAGCAGAAGGATGAGGTTACTCTTCGCACACCGGTCCGCTGCATCTCGTAATTTCACATTGATTGCCCGTCGGTAAGGTTTCTGGTCGTCAAGCCGCCAGAAATCGAAGCAACGAATCCTGTCGGTTTCAAACGATTTCGCGAGCGCGATGCAGCGGTCGAGCAGTTCATTCTGCGCATTGGCGTCGACGTTTGCGTGAAATTGATCACGCGTTTCGCTTTGCGAGGATCGTGGAGCGCCGGGCCAGTCGGTCTTGAACAAGGGGCTCGCGATGTCTGTGACCCGCAGTTTGTGCTGAACCAGAATATTCCTAGCATCGACCACTTCTTTAGTGCTCAGATCGGTGACGTTTTTGCCCCACATGGAGCGTAACTCGATCCAATGCAGTTGAAAGTCGTTCGCGACAATCTGACAGGCTTTTTCAAAATCCTGCGTGATTTCGTCGTTGATTACAGCGATTCGGAATGGGCACGTTGTTCCTGATCCTTGCGTCATCATCTGGGCAATTGCACGCCTACCCAGCAGTGAAGACAGTAGAACATCAGCGCCCGCAACTCCCATAGCGGCGAACCAATTACGTCGGGTTAACACGTTCAGGACTCCTTCGCTGCAATTTCAGACGAGAGGCGATGATGAAGTGAACCGCAGTCCTCGGGCTGAACATTTTACGGCAAACTGCATACGGCCTGAGGCATTTTGAGCCTTGTGTTGAACTTCGCATTCGTTTGAAACGTGCGCAAGATTGCATCGTTTGTCAACACGGTAAAACACCTACCGCTGATTTCTCGCCGATAGGGCAGACATAAGCATCTGAAATGCGATGGCTTACTCGAGGGTGGAACGATGAGATCGGGGCTTGCTGAGTCGGCCGAAGCTCAGAACAGTGGTCGCCGTGGGGAACAAACACGGAAAGAGTCTTCGAGACGATGGACACTGCTGGTCACCGGATTCGGTGGCATCGCCATCTTGATTGCTGTAATTGGTCTCTCGCTCGCCTGGCCCTTCACGCGAGAAAACGTAATCAAGCAACTCGAGCTTGCCACGACCAGCGCGGTCACAATCGGGGCCTTTCGTCCTACTTTCTTTCCTCATCCGGGATGCGTGGCCGAGGCGGTGGTATTGAAGCGTGGTTCCAGTCCTGAAAATCAGGCTGTCATGACGGTCGAAAGGCTGACGATCGTTGGCAATCTCACGGGATTGGTCACAAAACATCTTGCTTTGATACGGCTGCAGGGAGCGCATGCTGTGTTTCCAACACTTGGAAACGGCACGTCATGGACGCCGACTCAGTCCACTGTCGTTGTTGATCAGTTGATTGCCAATGACGCCCTGCTGGACTTCTCTTCGGATCCGCGGGATGAGAAGCCGCTCAGGTTTGTGGTGCACGAGTTCAGCGGGAACCCGCTGGCCGTGCGCGAGCCAATGAAATTCAAGGTGCGAGTCCAAAATCCGGTTCCGCCCGGCGAGGTGGAAGCAAACGGCTCGTTTGGCCCGTGGAAGGCGGACAACGTAAGTACGACTCCAGTCTCGGGCACCTACGTGTTTCGACAGGCCAACCTTGGTGTTTTTAGGGGAATCCACGGAATTCTGTCGTCCAGTGGGAAATTTCAGGGGACGCTGGAAGGTATCTCGGTTGAAGGCGAAACGAAGACACCAGAGTTTCAGGTTCAGGGAAGCTCTCACAAAGTCCCCCTAGACACCGGTTTCAAGGCCTTTGTTGACCCCTCAAATGGCGACTTGGCATTACAAGATGTCACCGCTCGTGTCCGCCAAACCACGGTTCAATCGCGAGGCCGGGTCGCGGGACGGCAGAACAATCACGGCAAGACTGCAGCAATCGACCTCGCTGTTCAAAACGGTCGCATCCAGGACCTGTTACTGCTGTTTGTGTCCGAGAAGCAGTCTCCGTTGAGCGGGGCGGTGAGTTTGAAAGCCAACGCATTCGTCCCCCCGGGAGAGATGCCGTTTCTGAAGAAGCTACGGATGGCTGGCGATTTTGGCATAGCCGACGCGCTTTTCTCGAAACCCGATACTCAACAGAGTCTGGACAAACTCAGTGCAAGCGCCCGAGGCAAACCCGACGAAGTGGACGACCCCGAAACCGCGGTCTCAGACCTGCAAGGGCACGTGGTGGTAGGCAGCGGAATTGCCACTTTTTCTGACCTTTCGTTTCGTGTCCCCGGAGCGCACGCGCATCTCCACGGAACATTCAACCTCATCAGTGAAAAAATCGACCTGCACGGGATTCTGTCCATGGATGCCAATCTTCCGAAGGCCACATCAGGCGTGAAATCCTTCTTGCTGAAGGCCTTAAATCCATTTCTGAAGAAAAATCATCGCGGTGGCGCAAAGTTCCCGATAAGCATTACAGGCACCTATCAGAAGCCAGAGTACAGGGCGGACCCGGTGTGAGGTTTCGAAGGTTGAAAACCTTTCGCTTACATCGTAATCCGAGGAAACCATTTCTACGCGTGCTATAATCCCAGTAACTTTGGGGTCACTGCACACACCAACAGATGCAATCTTCGCCGAAGCATAATATCGACAAAATTCGCATCCTGTTAATTGCCGCGGCAGTTTGCTCGCTCACCCTGAGCTTGGCAACGCGTTTTTCTATGCCAACGGCGACTCGACCCCATACCGCGAAGTCGTTCGATAGCAGGTCGGCTGAGCCAAAGCGCCAGAACCTCGATCGGGATGCCTCTCGTTTGGTGGGCCCGGTTCCAGTTTCTGAGCTTTTTGAGCCAGCTCCCAGTGGTACCCATATCGTCGACGTTCAGCGTCTCTTTTCTACGCTCATCCTTCCTTCCAGTCTTAGCAACCGACCGCCTCCGGCTCTCATTTAGCCCGTCGGGCGTTCAACTTTTTTCCAAAATCTAACCAGCTTCTCGTTCGGTCGAATGCTTTATTGAAGCCGATAACAGGAACGTTGGGCCACAGATAGTTGCTGATGAAGTCGTGCGAAGGAGATTCGCATGGTGCTTGGGCCTTTGGTACATGAGGATGTGCTCAATACTCTGCGGCGCATCGATACGTGCGTCGTATCGAACGCAATTGAAACGTTTGAACTCAGGCTGCGGAACGCGGGTTTTGCCGACTCCCGCATCCGCTGCATCTTCCAGGACTTCCCGCCGCTGGTGGGCTACGCTGCGACTGCACGCCTGCGCGCTGGAACCCCGCCGATGTCCGGGCGCTTCTATCACGACCGCGCCGATTGGTGGAAAAGCATTCTGGAGGTGCCAGCCCCTCGGATTGTCGTCCTGGAGGACATGGATAAACCCCCCGGTGTCGGTGCTTTTCTGGGCGACATGCACGCCGCCATTCTGAAGGCGCTGGGTTGCGTCGGGTTTGTCACCGACGGGGCCGTTCGTGAACTGCCTCGCGTACACGATCTTGGGCTGCAATTATTCGCTGGGAATGTAGCTGTTTCCCACGCCTACGCTCACATTTTCGATTTCGCCAGCATGGTCAAAATCGGCGGCCTTGAAATAAAACAAGGCGACTTGCTTCACGGAGATCGGCACGGCATTCTGACGGTTCCAATCGAAATCGCAGCAGAAATTCCGGCGACAGCGGAGAGGTTGCAACGCACCGAGCAACGAGTGATCGATTTCTGTCGATCCAGAGCCTTTTCAGTCGATCAACTTTCTCGAATTATGAAGGAGTTGTAGGCGAAGGCTGCCCGGCATTTGTGCTGGAGAAGGCGGGTATTGAGAGATTGATGCACAAACACTATCCGAGAAAACCTAAGACAGCAAGTTCATGGGTCCAACGCATCCCGGTCGCCTTCGTTGCGATCTTGGCCGCTGGCCTTTCCTCTTGCTCTGGCGGAGCCGGTTCGAAAGTCGAAGCAAATACGGCTTCGGCGCTTACTGTGGGCGTCACCCGGGTGACGAAGAAAACACTCAGCCGACAAATCACCTTGTCGTCAGAATTAGTACCGTTCCAGGAGATCGATGTCTATGCGAAAGAGTCCGGCTACGTGCAGAAGCTCAACGTCGATTACGGCAGCCACGTGAAGCAGGGGCAAGTCATGGCAACACTCGAAATTCCCGAATTGCTAGCCCAACTCAACGAAGACGAAGCCGAAGTCAAAAATGCCAATAATCAGGTGAGTCGGGCTGCCAACGAATTGAAGCGTGACGAGGCCAAATACAACGCGCTGCACCTCGAATACACGCGCCTGAATACTGTGTTTCAAACGCAACCCGGCATCGTGGCGCAGCAGGAGGTCGATGATTCCCAGGGCAAAGATCTGGCTGCAGCGTCGCAAGTGGACGCCGGGAAATCCGCACTGGAAGCCGCAGAGAGCGACCTGGTTCGAGCGAAGGCTCGCTTGGCACGCGATCAGACTCTCTACGATTATTCGAAGATTGTCGCGCCGTTTTCCGGAGTTGTGACACAGCGCTACGCCAACCTCGGCGCTTTGGTCCAGGCCGGTACCACCTCCAGCACACAGGCCATGCCGATCGTGCGTCTGTCGCAGGACGATCTTTTCCGGCTTGTGATTCCTGTTCCTGAGTCTTACGTCCGGTACATCAAGGTTGGAGACCCAGTGAGCGTCCGCGTCCCGTCCCTGAATCGTAGCTTCCCTGGCAAAGTCACGCGCTTCTCTGTAGATGTTCGGCAAGACACTCGCACCATGCACACCGAGGTCGACGTGCAGAATCGGGATCGCATGTTGATGCCTGGTTTATACGCGGAGGCGGACGTCTCTCTTGAGCATCGGCAGGACATCCCAGCGATTCCGCTACAAGCCATCAACCACGAGGGTGAAAAGACGACGGTGTTCGTTGTCGCCGCCAATAGTGAGATCGAAGACCGGCCAATCACACTGGGGATCCAGACCGCCACTGACGCCGAAGTCCTAACGGGTTTGAACGAAGGAGACCAGGTGGTCGTGAGCGATCGCAGCGGACTGAAACCCGGCCAGAAAGTGCATCCTCAGACGGTGCAGATCATGCAATACCAGGAAGGGAAGCAGGAATAGCGAGCCTCGGTTGGCGGGGTTTGGAAGCGAGAATTAATGTCAGGGTTTTCCATCCGTAATCCGTATTTCGTCATTGTGGTTTGTCTGGCGCTTGTTGTCATCGGCGTCACCAGTCTGGCTCGCATGCCGGTGGACCTGTTCCCGTCGATCAACCTGCCGGAAGTGGTGGTCGCGACCTTCTACTCCGGCATGCCGCCCCAGGATATTGAAACGGACATTACAGACCCGCTGGAACGCTTCTTCACTTTGGCAAGCGGCATCGATCACATGGAATCGCGCTCTCTGCTGGGTGTGAGCATCATCCGCGTCTATTTTCAGCCGGGCACCAGCGCCGACGCCGATGTGACGGAGCTCTCGAATCTGGCGCTGGCCGATCTGAAGCGCCTTCCTCCCGGGACGCTCCCCCCAGTGGTTTTGAAGTTCGATGCGTCGAGCCTGCCGGTGTGCCTGGTGACCCTGAAAGGGGAGGGTTTATCTCAGACGCAGTTGCACGACATCGGCCAATTCGCGATTCGCAATCAGATCGCCGTGGTGAAGGGTGCCGAGATTCCTCCGCCGTTCGGTGGGAAATACCGGCAGATCATGGTGTACGTGGATCCATATAAGTTGGCGTCCCGGCAGCTGAGCCCGATGGATGTTGTTGGTGCGGTCAACAACTTCAATCTGATTCTCCCAGCCGGCGACGTGAAAATGGGCCCATTCGATTACTACGTGTATTCGAACAGTCTCGTCGCCAACATGGATCAGCTCGGGAAGATCCCGGTCAAGACGGAGGGCAGTTCCTGGGTCTCGATCGACGATATTGGCGAGGCACAGGACGCCAATCAAATCCAGTACAACGTCGTGCGCGTGGACGGTCAAAGATCTGTGTATCTGCCGATCATGAAACAGGGCGGCGATACGAACACGATTGAAGTGGTGAACGGGATTCGCGACATGATCCGTCACCTTTACGACATTCCAAAGCAGTTGAGCGCCTCCGTTGTGTTCGACCAATCGGCCTTCGTGAAGGAAGCAATCAAAACATTGCTCCACGAAGGACTGATTGGGCTCCTGCTTACCAGCTTGATGATCCTCATCTTTCTGGGCAGCTTTCGGGCAACAACCGCAGTGTTCCTTTCGATTCCTCTGTCTGCTTTGGCTACGTTCGTCGTGCTGAATATCAGTGGCAGTACGATCAACACGATGATTCTTGGCGGATTGGCCCTGGCGTTCTCCCGAATTATCGACAACTCAGTCATTTCTCTCGAAAACATCTACCGCCACCTCGAGATGGGGGCGCCGCCCGTGAAGGCTGCTGAGGTCGGCGGCAATGAGGTCAGCCTTGCGGTGTTGGCGGCCACGTTGACCACCGTGGTCGTGTTTTTCCCCGTGACGTTCCTTTATGGCGTGAGCAAGTTCCTGTTTACTGCGCTGGCGGAGGCGGTCGTCATCTCTTTGTTTGCGTCGTACCTGGTTGCAATGACCGTCATTCCATTGTTCTGCTCTCGATTTCTTAAAGCTGTCCCTCATGTCGACGGGGTCAAAGAGAGCGAAGAAGAGACGCATTCTGAAACCGGCAAAGCCAACTGGTGGGAAAAGTTTAACCGCAGCTTTAACCGAATCTTTAACCGCATGCTCGATTCGTACGAATACTGGGTGCGGCGAGCCTTGGTTCGACCCGGCTTGACGGTAGCGGTTCTAAGTGGCGCCTTTCTTCTGAGCCTGGCGATCTATCCGTTCCTGGGTGTTGCTTTCTTCCCCCAGACAGATGCCGGGCAATTCACAATTAACTTCAAAGTGCCAACCGGCACGCGCATCGAGGTAACGGAGCAGTACGTCGCGAAGGTAGAGGATTTGATACAGCGAGTTGTCGATCCCAAAGATTTCAAGATGGTCGTCTCGAACATCGGCGTCGTTCCGGATTTCTCTTCGCTTTACACAACCAATGCGGGACCGTACACGGCCACGATTCAGGTTGCCCTCAACGAACCTCATCGGCGTAGCAGCTTCGAGTACATGAACCGGGTGCAGGGAGAGATCGCCAAACGCTACCCGGACGTCCGAACATTCCTCTCGAGCGGCTCCATGGTGGACGCCATTCTAAACATGGGCATGCCGGCACCGATCGACATTCAGGTGAGCAGTCCTGATCTACATCAAATCTATGGCATCGCCCAAGACCTGGCGAGCCGCGTGCGGCAGATTCCGGGCGTCGGCGAAGTTTTCATTCCGCAGGACCTCAACTATCCGGCATTGCGTCTTGATGTCGATCGCATCAATGCTGCCAAGCTCGGGCTGACGCAGAAGGAGGTAGTCGATAACGTCATCACCGCGCTCAATTCCAACTATATGATCGCGCCGAACTACTGGGTCGACTACAAAACTGGCAACGACTACTACCTTACGGTGCAGTACTACGAGAAGGGCCGACCGTCGATCCAGAACTTCGAAGACCTGACCAACATTCCGATTCGCTCTCCCAACCTGAAGCAACCGACCACGCTCGACGCGGTCGTCAAGCTGCAAAATGTCCAGACCCCCACAGAGGTCGACCACTATCAGATTCAGCGCGTCACAGACGTCTACGTAACTCCGGCGAGCGAGGATCTTGGCAAGGTCGCGGATGCGGTGCAGCGCGTAATTCGTGAGATGAAGATGCCGGAAAACGCGCGCGTGAATTTGCGCGGGATGGTGCAGGGGATGCAGGAGTCGTTTCGCAGCTTTGCCATCGGCTTATCGTTATCCGTCGTTCTTCTGTATCTCATTCTGGTTGCGCAGTTCCGGTCGTTCAAAGATCCAATTCTCATCATGCTTGCGATTCCGATGGGTTTCATCGGCGTGCTACTTGTACTTCCGCTCACGGGGACTACGTTAAACGTGATGTCGCTGATGGGAGTCCTCATGTTGGTCGGAATCTCGGCCTCGAACAGCATCCTGATTGTCGAATTCGCACACCGCCTCGAAGAGGAAGGGAAGTCGGTGGAGGAAGCGGTCATTACGTCATGCCGCGTCCGTCTGCGCCCGATTCTGATGACGTCTCTGGCCACCATCATTGGCATGGTGCCGATGGCGCTAAAGCTGGGCACGGGAAGTGAACAGTACGCTCCCCTTGCGCGCACGATTATTGGTGGCCTGACGGCCTCTGTCGTGCTGACCGTCTTTATCGTGCCGGCCGCTTATCTGCTTGTATATCGCAGATCCGAACAAGTTGATCCTGCGTAGGCTGCGAATGGAAATCGAGATGAACACAGAATCGAATTGCGGAGTTGATAGGGACTAATGCCGCGCTTTTCCATTCGCAATCCCTATTTCATTATCGTGGTCTGCCTTGGCCTGCTTGTGATTGGCGTCATGAGCGTTGCGCGAATGCCCGTGGACCTGTTTCCTCCGATTAACTTGCCCGAGGTGGTGGTGGCTACCTTCTATTCCGGAATGCCGCCGCAGGACATTGAGACCGACATTACCGATCCGCTCGAGCGGTTCTTCACGCTGGCAAGCGGCATCGACCATATGGAATCCCGGTCGTTGCTGGGGGTCAGTATTATTCGCGTCTATTTTCAGCCCGGAACAAACGCTGACGCCGACGTTACCGAGCTTTCCAATCTTGCGCTTGCGGACCTGAAGCGCCTGCCGCCAGGAACCTTGCCGCCCGTTGTGCTGAAGTTCGATGCTTCGAGCCTTCCTGTTGCACTGGTAACGGTGAAGGGGGAAGGGCTGAACGAGACCCAACTTCACGACTACGCGCAGTTCCAGATTCGCAATCAGATCGCGGTGGTTCCAGGTGCGGAGATTCCGCCTCCCTTCGGTGGGAATTACCGCCAAATCATGGTCTATGTCGATCCGTACCGGTTGCAATCACGGCAACTGAGTCCGATGGACGTGGTCGGTGCGGTGAACAATTCCAACCTGATTCTGCCCGCAGGCGACGTGAAGATCGGTCTGAACGATTACTACGTGTATTCGAACAGTCTGGTCGACACGATGAAGCAACTCGGGGAAGTGCCCGTGAAAACGGCTGGGGACGCCTGGGTTTCTGTGAATGACGTTGGGAAGGCCGAAGACGCTCACCAAATCCAATATAACGTCGTGCGCGTCGATAGCCAGAGGTCCTGCTACATACCCATCATGAAGCAGGGAGGGAATACCAACACGATCGACGTGGTAAACGGTATTCGCACGTTGGTTGGTCATCTTTACGACATCCCGAAGCAAATGGTCGCCAACGTCGTATTTGATCAGTCGGTATACGTCAAAGAAGCGATCCAGACGGTTTTGCACGAAGGTCTCTTGGGACTGATTCTGACCAGCCTGATGATTCTGATCTTCCTGGGAAGCTTTCGTGCGACATCCGCCGTCCTGCTGTCCATTCCGCTTTCGGCTTTGGCAACATTTGTCGTCTTGTTCATGATGGGCAGCACGATCAACACGATGATTCTCGGCGGATTGGCCCTCGCGTTTTCGCGCGTGATCGATAACTCGGTCATCTCGCTGGAGAACATCTATCGACATTTAGAGATGGGGTCGACCCCGCTCGTGGCAGCCGAAGTTGGCGGGTCAGAGGTCAATCTGGCGGTTCTGGCAGCGACTCTCGTGGACGTGGTTGACTTCTTCCCCGTTGTTTTTCTGTACGGCGTAGCGAAGTTCCTGTTTTCAGCTCTGGCGCTTGCGTTTTGTCTCTCGCTGCTGGCGTCCTTCGTCGTGGCGATGACGGTGATCCCGCTGTTTTGCTCGCGCTTTCTGAAAGCCGTTCCCCACGCTGCCCAAGAACAAGGACAGGGAAATGGGTACGAAGTTGAGCCCACCGCAACGGCTACCGGCTCGTGGTGGACGAAGTTCAATGCTGGCTTCAATCGCCACTTCAACAAGGTGCTCGACTTCTACGAATACTGGGTGCGTCGCGCTCTAAAACGGCCGGCGCTCACGGTAGCGGTTTTAGGTGGAATATTCGTTCTCAGTCTTGCCATCTATCCTCTGCTCGGCCTGGCTTTTTTCCCGCAAACAGATGCTGGCCAGTTCACGATCAATCTGAAGGTGCCAACTGGAACGCGCATTGAGAACACCGAACAATACGTATCGCGCGTTGAAAAATTGATTCGGGATGAAGTCGGTTCAAAAGACCTGAAAATGGTTGTCTCGAACATCGGAGTTACGCCTGATTTTTCCTCGTTGTACACCACCAATGCCGGACCATATACGGCAACCATTCAGGTCGCATTGAACGAACCGCACACGCTGAGCAGTTTCGAATATATGGACCGCGTGAAGAGCAAGATGACCCGTCAGTTCCCGGATATTCGAACGTTCTTCTCAAGCGGATCGATGGTTGATGCCATCCTGAACATGGGAATGCCGGCGCCGATCGACATCCAGGTCAGCAGTCCTGATCTACATCAGATCTATAGCGTCGCGCAGGATCTTGCGGGACGCGTTCGATCAGTTCCGGGGGTCGGTGAAATCTATATTCCACAGGATATGAACTATCCCGCCCTGCGGCTGGATGTGGATCGTATCCATGCCGCGGAACTCGGTCTCACTCAGAGGGATGTAGTCGACAACGTCATCACATCCCTGAATTCCAATTACATGATCGCACCGAATTACTGGGTGGATCGCAAAAGTGGCAACGACTACTACCTCACAGTGCAGTATTTCGAGCATGGTCCAGGCGCTATCCAGAACATGATCGATCTTGGGCAGATTCCGCTGCGCGCACAGCAAAAGAGCAATCCCAACAGCATGGGATGTGGTCCCACTCGACCCACCGCCCCCTCGATTCGTCCAGTTGGACTTGCCGACGCGCCAAAGCCAACCTGGACTTGTGGTCAGAATCTGCCCGTTTCCAAAGTGGATGATCCGAAGATCGCACCGTCGGAACGCCCTACAACCGTGTTGCGCAACGTTGTCAAGGTCAACTACGTTCAGACTCCAACCGAAGTAGATCACTACCAGATCCAGCGAGTGATTGACCTATACGTGACCCCCGCCGGAGAAGACCTTGGCCGGGTTACGCACGAAATTCAGAACATTGTGAGCGAAGCTCACATTCCTGCCAACGTTCGGGTCAACCTTCGGGGCATGGTCGAGGGGATGAACGCGTCATTCAAGAGCTTCGGCCTTGGATTTCTTCTTTCCTTTGTCCTGCTATTTCTGATTTTGACCGCACAATTCAAATCGTTCGTCGACCCGCTGCTGATTATGCTCGCGATTCCGATGGGATTCGTTGGAGTGTTGATCATCTTGCCGCTCACGCACAGCACCCTCAATGTCATGTCATTGATGGGGGTTCTGATGCTGGTGGGAATCGCCGACTCGAACAGCATCCTGATTGTTGATTTTGCGCACAGCCTTGAACGCCAGGGTTTGTCCCCGGCCGATGCCGTCATCACCGCGTGCCGCGTGCGGCTGCGTCCGATCTTGATGACGTCGCTCGCGACCATCATCGGCATGATTCCGATGGCGCTGAAGCTTGGAACAGGAGCCGAGCAGTACACGCCCATGGCGCGGGCGATCATCGGCGGTCTCACCTCCTCCGTCCTTCTGACCATTTTCATCGTTCCCGCCGCTTATTTGCTGGTATATGGCCGGCGCAAACAGGAGACGGCGGTATCGCAATCGCAAAAGGCGCACTCATGAAGAGAGCACACCAGATCATTCTTCCAGGCGTCGTTGTCCTCGCCTTGTCTGCCTGCGCGTTGGCTCAAACGACAGTCACAGCCAGAAACATTAACTCTTTGCCGTCGGCACCAATGCCGCAGACGGCGCCCAATCAGAGCGAAGCCATGCCGGGTCAGTCTCAGGCAACGCCAACTCCGCAGATTGCTCCGGCGGGAGCGACTCCGCTGACGCTGAAAGATGCCGAGACCCTGGCCATCAAGAACAACCCGCAGATCTCCGTCGCGCATTTACTCGCGCTGGCATCCCAGCAGGTTGCTCGGGAAGTGCGCTCGAACCTCTGGCCTACCGCCACGGGAGACATTACGGGGGTCGATGCACAATCCGGAACCCGAATCACTGCGGGGCTCCTGAACAACCCGATCATCTACGAACGCGCGGCTGCTGGCGTGATGGTCACGCAATTGATTACAGATTTCGGACGCACTACCAACCTTGTTGCCAGTGCGAACTACTCGGCGAAGGCGGAAAACGAAAGTGCCCTCGCCACACGGCAACAGATCCTATTGGCAGTGAACCGGGCCTTCTTCAACGCACTGCAGGCACAAGCCGTCTTGACGGTTGCCGAGGAGACGGTGAAGGCACGCCAGACGGTGGCCGACCAGGTTGGTGCTCTGTTCAAGAGCAAGTTGAAGTCCGAGCTGGATTTCAGCTTCGCCAGCGTGAACCTTGCTCAGGCCAAGCTCCTACTTCTTGATGCACAGAGCAACGAGGATGCGGCGCAAGCGACGTTGTCCATGGTGTTGGGATTTCCGAACGTGGAGACCTTCACGTTGAGCGACGACACGAGCCCCGCTGCGGCGCCCCCCGGTAATGTGGATGATCTGATCTCTCAGGCATTTGCTGCGCGTCCGGAGGTCCGTTCTCTGCAGTTTCAGTATCAATCTGCAACGAAATTTCAGAAGGCTGAACGGGATTTGCTGTTTCCCTCGATCCGTGCGACCGGTGCCGTCGGGGTGACTCCGATCGGCAATGTTGCCGTTGCGCCCAGTCCCGAGGTCTTCAGCAATACCTACGGCGCGGTTGGTGGGAATATGGAAATCCCGATCTTTAACGGGTTCCAGTATTTTGCCCGCTCGAAGGAGGCGAGTCTGCGCGCGCAGGCGACGGATGAACGGCTGCGTGATTTAAAGAACACTATCTCCCGCGACGTGCGCACAAGTTGGCTCGGAGCGAATGCTGCTTATCAAAAGCTGGCAGTCACACAGCAGTTGCTGGATCAGGCTAAGTTGGCTTTAGATCTCGCACAGTCCCGTTACAAACTTGGACTCGGTTCGATCGTCGAGCTTAGTCAGGCCCAACTTCAAGAGACGCAGGCAGAGATTGCCTTTGCCCAGGCCGGTTACGACTACCGCCTCAGCCTCGCTGTCTTGAGGTACGAAACGACGGGCATCTAGGGTACGAGATTCAGCAGAGCCAGTGTGCGTTGGGGTCGAGTTCTCTACTCCGAGGGCTCCTTAGCGAGCATGCCGGAGTGCCTTGCAGAACAGGTTTCGGTCGAGCGATCAAACAAAAAAGCGCCCTCGTGAGCATTCCACTCACGAGGGCGAAAGTTTCTTCGCGAATTCTCCGCGCTTACGGGAAGTAATAGCGGAAGGACGTCCAGAACATGTTGTCAACGGCTTTCGGCGTGATGCCACTCGCACCCGACCACGCTGCCCTGTCAAAGTAAGAGTACTGCAGGCCCCAACGCATTCCACCCTTTGGCCCCTGGTAGAAGCGGTGCCAGAACCCGATCGTACCTTCAGTGATCAGGCGCGTATCGCCGGCGCATGTGCCGCCACAGAAGGCGTGAGTTGGTTCGACGGGGGCATCTCGGTACCGCAACCGGAGTTGTTGGCGGCACGGTTACCGTAGCCACCGATCTGGTTCAGCTTGAATGCGGTGGTGGTCGTTGCAGGAATCGCAGGCGAGCCAGGCGAGGTTGCGGTCGGTGGCGTTGCCGGAATCGCCGGTGTCTTCGTTACGGTGATGCTGGTGTACCCTGTGTACCCTGCGCGCGCTGCATACTCTCCACCGTAGTACGCGTATATGTCGAGTTTCTTGGTGGCGTGGAGTTCGAGGCCAGCCAGTCCATGACCACCGCGGATGAGAGCTTCCGTACCATCCGGGCGGAAGGTCACATCCGCCAACTGCGCTGAGCCGTAGCGACCGATGCCGTCTCCGTAGACGCCCTTCGCGCGAACGTCCAGCTTCTTGGCAAAAAGCGGAACCAGGAAGCTGGCGCCCACTCCGCCACCCGTTCGAGTATCGTCATATGCGCCCGCCGCGCTTGGGGTCGTGGAAGCGCTGGCCCCGCACGAAATCGTCGTGGGGGTAGCGGGTGGTGCCGTGTCTTTCGAATTCGTGCCGACCACACCGCAGGGGTAAACGCGATTCCGGAAGGTGCTCACCACACCGAAAACTTCATAGTGGCCCCATCCTGGATCGAGCGCCGCTTTGACAATAAAGTCAGGTGTCTTGTTAACGCTGTACCCGGTGGTGTCGGAGAAATTGAAAAGACCACCGCCGGTACCCGGCGCATCGAGGAACGTATTGCCGATGGTCGCGGTCGAAGCGGAACCGACCGTCGTCGTCGATACGGAAGAGAAACCCCTGCCGCCAATCGTTGCCTGTGGACCTTCGACCGACAACCCGAGGGCGAATTTCCCGCCAAAGTCCTTCACAATCCGGAACCCGTATTGACGAGCCCAGGTGAAGCCGACGTTATACTGTGGGTCGATAGTTTGAGGCAGAGCCTCCTGCCGGTTCAGAATGCCCTTCCTGTCCTCTGCCGCCAGAGTCCACATCTGACCACCGGTGATAATCCACCCGTTATCAAACGCAGCCTGTGCGAATAACTGGCGTTGGCGAAACACGTAGCTATTACTCTGACGGTTGTTGGAGGTAACTCCTGTGCCCAGAAAGTCTCCCTCGTAATAGCCCGTGAGTTTTGCAGGGCCGACTTTGCTTTCGGCGAGCAACGAAAGGCGACTCTGACGAGCTGTAAAGTTATTCTCGCTCATCTGGAAAAGGTCATTGCCGGGATACGGGATACTATTGAACGGCGTATTGATGTCTGAACTCGTCGCACGTTGGCGCCACACAGTTTCAGCAGCCACGAACCCGCCTGGCGTGATCGTGATGCCCTTGTAGTGTATGGCCGCGGGACTTTCAACGGCATCCTTAATACTCTTCTGCGTTTCCTGAATTGTCAGGGCGGTGGTGCCTGCGTTCTGTTTCAGGTCATTAACGTCGCTTCGCAGTTCAGTGACGGACTGCTCCTGCTTGCTCGCTTCTGCGCTGGCAGAATCGGCCTTCGCCTGCGCCTGCGACGCGGCCGCCTGGCTCGAATCCAGGCGTTGCTGTAACTGCTGCACAGCCTGGTCGCGAGTCTGAAGTTCCTGCCGAAGTGCCTCGATCTGTTTCTGTTGTGCTTCGAGTGCCTCGGACATTGTCTTCAACTGGCTGGCAACGCTGGGGGTCGTTGCCTTGGTTGATTTTCGCGCCTTCGTTGTGCTGCTGGGTGCGTTTTGGGCGGGAGCTACAATGGTGCTTCCCACGAACGCAAACAAAAGCACTAGGGCAAGGGTTCGTTTCATTATCATTTTCTCCTCAAACCGTCATTGCAATCCGGTAGTTCGACAAGGCAAACGCATCCGAAACGACTCGAGACGTAGTGACGCTAGGCGACCGAGGCTCGGGAAACACGGATGCTAGTTGCGCTCTGTTACAAATGTGTAAAAGTTGGGTTAATATCGCATGAATTGCCGGAGACTCTTGCCACCGTGCTACTCTGAAGAGAGACAGTCATGACCACGAAACCGCGCGACACCGGAAGGAAAAGAGCTTTCCCTCGATGGCGATGTTTGATCGCAGTCGCGGCGGTCGTTGTTCTATGCGCAACTCTCGCGAGTCGCACCGTCGACGTTACGTTCCATCGCCAAACGACCGTCACGTCGCAAGCGCAAAAAGCAAAAATTCAGCATCGGGACAAAGATGGAGCACGATGGGCTCCGCCCCTTGCAACCTCTGAGCCTTTCTACCTCGCAGTATCGCCTCGCCCGGTTGAAAGCGAAAGCGATCCACTGCTCCATGTCCGTGTGGATGATGTCCGCTACAACCGCCCCCCACCTCGTTCCTGACACCTCTCCAAATCTTCACTGACTGAAAACCGCTGCGGTATTGCATTTTGTTCGTGCCGATCTCTCCGTCATAAGCGATCGGTTGCGGCGACCGGGTACCTCGGCGTGAATCGTCAACATGCAATGCGGCAACCTTAGCATGAAATGAGAGGCATGGAATGAAGAAAGTATTCGTTTGTTGGGTCGTATCGCTGGCCGCTCTGGCTTCCGCGAGCGCCTCAAAGCCGCAGACGTATCAGCAAGCAACTGTTCTCAAACTTCAAGAAGTGGACACACAGCCAACGTACGTCGGGAGTAATCCAAGCGACGCTCCGCTGTCGTCCCCAACTTACTCGTACAAAGTGTGGCTGCGGGTGGATTGCGTGACTTATGTTGCACGCTACGACTCATGGTCGGATCAGCCGGACCCGATGTTTTCACCGAACCGAGTGATCGCTGTGAATGCCCGGAAACATGATCTTCGCGCCAGTGGACCCGGCGGAAGGGAAACGAGAATGAGCATTGTCAGCCGGGTGGTTCAACCCGATTGCCCGCGCCACTGATCCACACGCTGAAAACAAGCTTGCCCATGGGGTAGTTGTAATGGGCAAAGAACTCGCCCCGCATTGTCTCGTCTCTGGATGCGGGGCGAGAGTCTTTTAACGGATGCCACCGTCTCGAGGCCACGGAGACCATAAGCGAAGCGAAAGTGTTGCGAATTTCAGCAGTTGTCGTCGAAACGAACCACGTGTTGAACCTTTGATCATGTCCACCCTGCCCTTCTGGTATCTGGTGAGCCCCAATCTTCTTCGCGAGAATGACTCAGCTATTCCGCAGTTGTCCGTTTGAAGTTTGCCGTTCAAAGAAAGCCGACAATAACGAAGGTAAAAACTCTCCCGCCGTACGAACGCGAGTGCGGCTGATAAAGGGGCGCCCATGGATCTCAGCTCGCGTTGGGATCGTATCGCAGTCACTCTTCTAATTTTCTCCATCATCACGATGACAGGCTGCCAAGGAC
>CAVQZP010000004.1:0-107723 GCA_963718505.1 uncultured Acidobacteriota bacterium
TGGTGGACCTGGTCGGGTTCGAACCGACGACCTCTTCCATGCCATGGAAGCGCGCTCCCAACTGCGCCACAGGCCCACAACACGCGAAAACTCTTCGCGTTGGGAGGATACCGAGCCAGTTCATTCTCCCGCAGCTGATGCGGATAGTCAAACACTTGCGATGCCTTTGAGAAATAACGGAAAAGTCGGTATCCTGACTGGGACGCGCCCTGTCCAAAAATGAAACAAAACCGGTTTCGCACTCTCTTTCTAGCTGCTTCCCTTCTCTCCTCAGGTTTGGCAGCCTCCCAAATCACCCCGGTGAGCCCTGCGCCGGTGCCCTACGCCTCGGTGAGCGAACTGAACGGACTGCTTGCGGGCCTTGAGCAAGCGTCCCAAACGACGCAAACGGACTTGGGAAGACTCCGCATCGAGAAGTGGAAGATGGAGTCCGGATACAAAAAGCAAACCTTAGGGAACGTGGATTCCGTCAAAAGGAATCTCGAGTCCGCTCTTCCCGAGATCATGACGCAATTGCGCAACTCGCCGGAGGACCTGGGGGCGAGCTTCAAACTTTATCGCAACCTCGACGCGCTCTACGACGTCCTTGGCAGCGTGGCGGAGTCAGCCGGTGCCTTCGGTTCGAAGGACGAGTTCCAGACGCTCTCCAACGACCTCAACTCCTTCGAGCGCAGCCGGCGCGCCTTCGCTGACCGCATGGAAAACTTGAGCAATGCGAAAGAGGCGGAGCTGGCCCAGTTGCGGACACAGGTGAAGACGTTGCAGGCGGCCGCCACTCCGCCGCCGGCGCCCAAGAAGATCATCGTGGATGACAACGCACCGCCGAAGCCTGCGCCGAAGAAGAAGAAACTCGTACCGAAGCCGCCGTCGGCGTCGAATTCCTCCGCAGCTCCGGCGAACACCACCTCGCCACCTGCCAACCAGACGAAGCCACAGTAATCCGGCGCGACCTAGAAACGGGTGTAAGGCCTGGTTGGTAACTTCGGGGACGCAGGTCTGTGGGTCCGTTCAACAGGCGTTCGCCTGTATCTCAAGGAAAACAAACCCTCTACTCTGGGAACTCAGGACAATTGTACGGGGTCTATATCTGGAGTGACCCGTTTCCTGTATCGGGCTGGAACTGGGACGAGGTAGGCGAGCGTTTTGTTGTCGGTTCAGTCGCGCGAAAATCCTATAATACGGGGTGCGCCGTGAGAGTCATGGCGGGAGCAGCCACCTTGGGTGATTTAGCAAGTGCGATCGGAGCCCGCGAGCAGGAAGCTGCGATCGTAACCGAATTAAAGGCAGGATCGGAAGAAGCGTACGCGTGGCTGATCGGCGAGTTTAACCAGCCGATCTATGGCTTGGTCTATCGCATCCTGACCGATCCGGCGGATGCGGCCGACACCACGCAGGAAGTGTTCCTGAAAGTGTACCGCGGCATGAAGCACTTCCACGGTGAGTCCAGACTGAAGACTTGGATTTATCGGATCGCGGTGCACGAAGCGTCGAATCGCCGGCGCTGGTGGTTTCGCCACAAGGCTCATGAGACGTCGATGGAGCCGCTCGACAACGATACGCAAGGAAGCAATTTGGCCGCGAAAGAGACTCTCGTCGACGGGCGCGAATCGCCTTTCGACAACATGGCGCATGAGGAAGTGCGCTTGCGCGTCGAGCAGGAATTGCGAAAGGTGCCGGAGCCCTATCGCAGTACGTTGATCCTGCGCGATCTGGAAGAAATGTCGTACGAAGAGATCGCAGAGATTACACAGGTCTCGCTTGGAACAGTGAAGTCTCGCTTGACCCGAGGTCGCGAGGCGCTCAAGAAGCGTCTCACGGGTTACATCCGGGAAGTGGGCACAGAGCTCGGATTGCGAACTCCGGAGGAACCGGAACGCTGCCGCAGCCACCGGATGGTAGGTGGGGAGGAACTCGAGGTGACGTCATGAAGTGCGCCGAGGCCAAGTCGATGTTCTCGCCGTACCTTGACGGAGCTGTTACCGGAACACAGATGCACGGTCTGAGCCGCCATCTGGATCAGTGTTCAGATTGCAACCGGGAGTATGCGCTGCTCCGTCGTTCACAGGAATTGCTGGCCACAGTAAGAAGGCAGAAGGCTCCATCAGATCTGCCGCTAAAGTTACGGCTGGCCATCTCGCGCGAGGTGGCACATGCGCGCCATTCGCGTCTTGAGGGAATCCTCCTGCGTCTGGACAATGCGCTGCGCGCCTTCATGGTTCCCGCAACGGCTGGCTTGATGGCCGCAATCGTCATCTTTGCCTTCGTGATTGGCGTCACCATGCCCGAATTGCAAGCCCGGAACACGAACGACGTGCCTTTGATGCTCTACACCGGGCCCGAATTGGAGGAGTCGTCGTTCGCCACTACAGTCAGCGCGGTCAATGACGATTCTCTGGTGATCGAAGCTCTGGTGGACGCAAATGGACGCGTTCAGGACTATCGAATCCTGTCGGATTCGCAGAATTCCCAGAAGCTGCTGCCGGAAGTAAAGCGGATGCTGATCTTCACTACCTTCCGCCCGGCGATGTCTATGGGGCGGCCGACTGCGAGCCGAGCGGTTCTGTCGTTCGCCAAGATCAACGTTCGAGGATAATTCTCCGAGTTTCGCGTTCTCTCGTCTCCTTCCATGCAACTGCCAGGCAAGAGCTAACCCGAGTATTCCCTTGCGTTTGACCGACCGCGCGGAACCTCTTAAACTAGCGAAGTATCTCCCACAGTTGTCCGTCCCGCTGGAGGCTCTCCTGCTTTTTGGTTTGCGACGTTCGGCATGGGTCGCATCGATCGCCCTGATGGCGTCGGTGTGTTTTGCCCAGAACACTCCCAAGGTTACGCTGGAGACGAGCGAGACCGTTTTCACAATCCTGTCGTCGATAAATGCCTGCGGATACGACGATGAACTGACAGGTTCCGATCCTCTTCGCAAGCAGGTTCGCGCAGAAATCAATCAGGCAACGCACAGTTCCGACGAGGCACTGCAAGCCTCCAATGTGATGTGCCAGTTCTATCGGGATCACATGCGGCCCGATCCGGGACGGAACCTCGCTCAGTATGTCTCGCTGGCCCTGTATCTTGAGGGTCCGCCGAATTTCGTGCCACGGGTTGCGGAATCGGAACTGGCGCCGGACGCGATGAACGTGGTGGGCTTTGCAAAGATGGCAGCAGTTTTCTACGAAAAAGCCGCACTGCACGGAATGTGGCAACGACATCGCGAAGCCTACGCGCGGCTCGCCGACCGGTACCATGAACCGCTGTCGAAGATGGTGGTCTCCACCGAGGTTTACCTTAAACTGCCTTCGGGCTATCTGGGGCGCGGATTCACAGTGTTTCTCGAACCAATGGGCGCTCCCGGACAGGTCAACGCGCGCAACTACGGCAACGACTACTACGTGGTCCTTTCTCCCGGCGGTTCCGAAGTCAAGACGGACCAGATCCGGCATACGTACCTGCATTACTTGCTCGACCCGTTGTCGTTGAAATATCCCACTGCCGTGAAAAGAGCAGAACCTCTGCTGGAGTCAGTCCGGCGCGCGCCCATGGATGAGGGCTTCAAGTCGGACATCTCATTGCTGATCAACGAGTGCCTGATCCGCGCCATCGAGATTCGAACCGAGGGAAACAAGACCACGCCGGAGGCGATCCGGGCTGAGGATGTTCAGAAGTCCATGGAGCAGGGATTCATCCTGACGCACTATTTCTATGACACGCTCGTCGCGTTTGAGAAGGATCCCGCCGGCATTCAGAGCGACTATCCCGATTGGTTGATGAACATCGACCTCAAGAAAGAGGAGAAGCGAGCCGCTGACACGCAATTTGCCAGCGTTGCCACACCGGAACTTTTGCATCTCTCACGGCCGACACAGAAACGTCTGTTGCAGACGGCGGAGAACTACCTGGCAGCGGGTGACCTCAAAACGGCGCAGGATTTAGCGCAGCAAGCGCTTAAAGAAAAATCGGAAGACCAAGGACGGGCCCTCTTCATCATGGCTCGCGTGGCAACGGCAAACCGCGACATGAATGGTGCGACCGACTACTTCCAACAGGCGCTCAAGGTCGCGCAGGAGCCGAAGGTGATTGCCTGGTCGCACATCTATTTGGGTCGGATTTATGACCTGAAGGAGCAGCGCGAGACGGCTCTGGATCATTATCGCGCCGCCCTCAGCACCGGTGGCATACTGCCTGAGGTAAAGGAAGCTGCGGAGCGCGGCTTGCGCCAGCCCTACGAGCCTCCGGCCAGCCGGCAATAAGTACTGCAAGAAGCGCAAGAAACGCGATTCTCCGCAATGGAGAATCGCATCCCCAAGGAGAGAGCATGAAGCAACTAGCGATGATCGGCGCGGTGTTGGTACTCACCACGTGGAGTTTCGCGCAGGCCGACAAGGCCGCTACTCAGACTCAACCTGCGGCGCAGGCAGCCGCGCCCGCCGGTAAGCGTCCGCCTCAGGCGAAGACGCAGGCTGAATTCGAAGCCTACAAGACGGCCAACGCCCTGACCGATCCTGCTGCGCAGGAAAAGGCCGCCGATGACTTTGCCGCTAAGTTTCCGGACAGTGAGTTGCGCGTGGTCCTTTGGAAAGCCGTGATGCGGAACTATCAACGGACAGGAAATTCCGACAAGACGGTGGAAACCGCACGAAAGGGGCTTGCACTCGATGGCGACGATCCCGAACTGCTGGTGACGGTCGCCGGCGAGCTCGCCGAGAAGACACGAGATACCGATCTCGACAAGGATCAGCGGCTGGACGAGGCGATGAAGATGGCGCAGAAGGCGCTGCAGACCGTCGACACCGACGTAGCCATTCCCGCCAACACTCCACAGGAGCAGATAGACGCATACAAGGGCCAGTTGCGCTCCTTCGCTTACTCGATCATCGGGACGCTGGAGTTCAAGAAGGACAATTTCGCCGGAGCCGAGGCCGATCTTCGCAAGTCGATCGATGCGTACCCGTCGCAGCCGGATCCGGTCGTCGTTCTGCGCCTGGCGATCTCTCTGGATCGTCAAAGCAAGTATCCCGAGGCCCTGAAAGAAGCAAACCACGCGGTGGAACTGACCCAGGATGGTACAGGGGCCGGAAAGCTCGCCCGACAAGAGCGTGACCGGTTGACGCAACTCGTCCCGGGCGCTGCCAAGCCTGATCAGCCCAAGTAAGGCGGGCCCGCCAGTTGTGGACGCGGCCCTCCGATTCGCAAGGATCGGCGGGCTGTGCAGTTCTCCCCCACGGCGACAGAATCGGGGAGGAGCCCGCTACTCACCCAATGAAAGCGAGAGAAATCGCGGCGTTGGAAGGATTGCTGGGATATCACTTTCAGCAACCCGAGCTCATCGATCAGGCACTCACGCACAGTTCACAGGCTCGTGAGCTTGAGGCGCTGAAGGCGTCCAAAGATGGCCCGAAGACCGGCGACAACGAGCAACTCGAGTTCCTGGGCGACACGGTGCTTGCGCTGGTCACCAGCGAGGAGCTTTTCCGGCGCTTTCCCAACTTCCGCGAGGGTGAACTCTCCAAGCTGCGCGCTCATCTCGTTAGCGAAAGGCATTTGATTCGCGTGGCCCAGACGCTGGAACTCGGGCACTTCCTGCGGTTGGGACGGGGCGAAGAAAAAAGCGGCGGCCGCAGCAAGACCGCGCTGCTGGTCGATGCCTTCGAGGCCGTTCTAGCGGCAATGTATCTCGATGGAGGACTAGAGGCGGCCCGTAAACTCATTCTGCAGAGCGTAGTCATTCCCGAGTTGGAGCGAATGAATCCGGCCACCAGCGGCGTCCCCGTCATGGACTTCAAATCCGCGCTACAGGAATCGCTGCAGGCAATGGGCCGTCTGCAAGCTTCATACGTCCTCGTGAAAGAAACCGGTCCCGAGCACAATAAGACCTTCACCGTGGAAGCCCGCCTGCACGGGCTCGCCGGAAAGGGTAAAGTGGAGTTCACGGGGCGGGCAGAAGGCTCGACCAAGAAAAGAGCCGAGCAAGATGCCGCCCGCCAGGTCCTCGATTACCTTTCCTCGCTGGTCGCAGTTGCCGAGGTAAAAGAAGACGAGAAGGAACCCCCGGCAACTCGCCAGCATCCATGACCACGGCTTCGAACCTGAAAGACGCGAGCACCGACTGGCTGACCTCGCTGCAGTCACTGCTGGGAACCGTGGTGATCGCCGTCTTCGTCATTACCTTTGTCGTGCAAGCGTTCCAGATTCCTTCCGAGTCGATGGAGAACACGCTGCTGATCGGTGATTACCTCCTGGTCGATAAACTGTGTTACGGGGGAGGCGGAGTCGCCGATCACATCATTCCTTACCGGCAGATTCGCCGCGGCGACATCATTGTGTTCCACTATCCAGTCAACCCAGCGCAGCACTTTGTGAAGCGCGTGATCGGCGTGCCGGGAGACCGCATCAAGCTGGTCAAGAAACGCGTATTTATCAATGGAGTGCCGTTGAAAGAGCCATACGTCCGCTACTTCCGGCTCGATCCCAACCCATTCCGAGACGACTTTCCCCGGCTCGATTTCCTGGATCCGGGCATTAATTCCGATTGGTGGTTGGCGATGCCAAAACTGGTGGAGGACGGACAACTGATTGTTCCCGAAGGCCATTACTTCGCCATGGGGGATAACCGCGACGACAGCCTGGATAGTCGATATTGGGGATTCGTGCCGCGCGAAAACATTATTGGGCGGCCGCTATTGATCTATTGGTCCATTAAGGACCCGGAAACTACAATGATTGGTACGCCGTCGATCGGCGACAGGCTTTATCATTTTGCTCGTGCCATGACGCATTTCTTCCAGATTACGCGCTGGGACCGTACGTTCCGGCTGGTGAGCTAGCGCAGTTCGACTTGGATTTCCAGGACTCAACAAGTGGCGAAGAAAGAACAGATTCAGGAAGAAAAACAACGTGAAACAACGGTAGAGTTCCTGGCCTCGTTGGCAGCCGTGTTGGTAACGGGGCTCTTCATCATCACGTTCATTTTGCAGGCGTTTGAGATTCCGTCCAGTTCGATGGAAGAAACCCTGCTGATTGGCGATCACGTATTCGTGAACCGTGAGCAGTTCGCCCCGAAAACCGCATGGGTTGGCCCGTTGTTGCCATATCGCGATATCAAACGCGGGGATATCGTGGTGTTCTTGTCGCCGGCCGAACCGGGGCTGTACGTGGTGAAAAGAATTATCGGCGTCCCCGGGGATCGAATTCACCTGATCGATGGCGCCGTCTACCGCAACGGCGAAAAGTTGACCGAGCCCTATGTCATGCACAAAGGGCCTGTCTTTTACGATCCGTATCGCGACAACTTCCCCGCTGTCCCACCGTCAGAGGCATATAACGTCTCGCCCGAATGGCAGCTTTTGATGCGTACCCATGTCGAGAGCGGAGATATCGTCGTTCCCAAAGACAGCTACTTCGGCATGGGCGACAACCGCGACGTTAGCCTCGACAGCCGCTATTGGGGATTCATTCCCAAAGAAAATGTGATCGGGCGGCCGATGTTTATCTACTGGTCGTTCAACACGCCGGCGGATCAGTATCGCCGCACGGATTTCGGCGACCGCATCGGTTTCCTGGCCCATGTGGTTTTTCATTTCTTTGACGAGACGCGCTGGCGTCGCACCTTCCGGGTCGTCCAGTGAGCTTTTTTCGAACAAAACGCGGCATCGTGATTTTGTGTGCCGTTGTCTTGCTTGCCATGTTCGTTGTGAGGCCCGGAGCCTCTCGTCTGAAGGCGCGCATTTCCAACTCGATTGGAACAGCTCTGCAGCGCCAGGTGGAGATCGGCAGTGTGCATGTTCGCCTGCTTCCGCGTCCGGGATTTGATCTCGAGAATTTCGTGGTTCACGACGACCCAGCGTTCAGTGCGGAGCCAGTCTTACGCGCCCAGGAGGTCAGCGCATCGTTGCGGATCAGTTCTTTGTTTCGCGGACGACTGGAGATTTCCCAGCTCAGCCTCACCGAACCCAGCCTGAATCTCACCCGCAATACCGATGGCCGCTGGAACATTGAGAACCTTCTGGAGCGCACCTCATCGACAACGGTCGCACCCACAGCGAAGAGTTCGCACGAATCGCGGCCTGCGTTTCCGTACATCGAGGCCGATCGCGGCCGCATCAACTTCAAGCTCGGGCCTGAGAAAAAGCCGTTTGCTCTCACCGAAGCCGACTACTCCTTTTGGCAGGATTCGGAGAATGCGTGGGGTATGCGGCTCAAAGCCAGGCCAGTGCGCACAGATTTCAATTTGAGCGACACCGGACAGATTAAGGTCAGCGGAGCCTGGCAGCGCGCGAGTTCCCTACGGCAAACGCCTGTGCAATTCACCCTGCAATGGGACGGGGCGCAACTGGGGCAGGTTACGAAGTTCTTGTCCGGTCATGATAAGGGCTGGCGCGGTGCCATTACAGTATCGGCCGATCTCTCGGGAACACCGGCCGACCTTACAGTCCGCAGTGATGCTGCTCTCGAAGACTTTCGTCGCTACGACATCCCGGGCGGAGGAATGCTGACTCTGCACACCCATTGCGATGCTCACTACAGCACTGTCGATCGAGGACTGCACCAGCTGTTCTGTCAGACGCCAAGCGGAGATGGAGCGATCGCCCTATTGGGAGACGTCGTCAACCTACCAGGACCCCGCCAATATGACCTGAAGCTGGCGGCAGACAAGGTTCCTCTCCAGGCCGTGCTCTCCCTTTTTCGTCACGCAAAGAGAGACATGCCGGATGATCTGACAGTAACGGGAACGCTGGCTGCCGAATTCAATCTCCGCGGTGATGCGGCGAAATCGCAGCCCGAGCTTACGGGAAGCGGTCAAACTACGGACTTGCGCCTACGCTCCAGCTCCATGAAAGCGGACTTTGCCGTCGGAGCCGTGCCGTTTGCGATTGCCGCTGCGCAGAAGACGGCCGCGCCACCCAGCCAGTCGCGGCAGGCCACAATTTCTTTGCCCGAATCGCCGGCTCTTACGGTCGGCCCGTTTCCTTTGAAGCTAGGGCGACCCGCGCCGGTCACAACCCAGGCCCGAATCAGCCGCTTGGGATATGACATCTCCCTGAATGGCGAGACGGACGTTCAACGCATTTTGCAGCTGGCCCGCACGATTGGGCTGCCGGCCTCGAATCCGCCCGCGGAGGGATCGGCGAGGATCGATCTTCACGTTTCGGGACAATGGGCGGGCTTTGCCAGATCTACAGTAACCGGGTCAGCCCAGTTGCATGCTGTGCGCGCCGAAATCCGTGGACTCGAGGGCCCGCTCGAAATTTCGTCGGCGAACCTCAATCTGACGGAGGATGCGGTCAAGGTCGATTCGCTTTTCGCAACTGCCGCCGGTTCGCGCTGGACCGGATCCCTTTCCATGCCGCGCATGTGCGGAACGCTTCCGGCCTGCCCGCTGGATTTCAGCTTGCACTCGGATGAGATCGACGCGAATGCACTCGGCGCCGCTTTCACTCCGAAGCCGGCGAAGAAAAAGTGGTATGGCTTTCTGGCCTCCGATACGCAATCCGGCCCATCATTCCTGGCTCGAATTCAAGCCACGGGAAAAATCGCTGCGAATCGAGTTGTGATCGGATCTGTGGTTGCTGCTCACGCCTCGGCCGCGTTGAAAGCGGCCAACGGAAAGCTCGCTCTTTCCGATTTGCGTGCAGACGTTCTGGGCGGAAAGCAGCGCGGCGAATGGCGGGCCGACTTCACCACGAAACTACCTGCTTACTCCCTTGAGGGCGTGCTGCAAGGTATTACTCTTTCCCAGCTTGCGGACGTTATGCATGACGGCTGGATCAGCGGAACTGCCAGCGGCCACTACACGGTCGAGATGGCGGGGCGCGAAAGAGGCGAATTGCTGCAGTCCACTCACGGAAGCATCGACTTCAGCATGCAGGATGGAGTTCTGCCCCACATCTCCCTCGCCAGCGGGCCGATGAAGGTGCGCCGCTTCGCAGGACGGTTCACCATTGCCGACGGCGAAATCACGATGCAGGATGGAACTCTGCAATCCCCGAGCGCGACTTTCTTGGTCAGTGGCAAGGCCTCAATGGCACGCGAGTTGGACTTCAAGCTGGTTCAGGAAGGCTCGCCCACGATCAACGTAACCGGTACCGTCACGGAGCCCAGGGTGGAAACCGGGCACCGCGTGGAAACGCGCGCCGCGCTCAAGCCTTGACCGGATTAACCCGTGCCAGTACCACAAGGTTTGATTCACTGACCGCCGCTTCGGCGGTTTCTGTTTTCTGTCATAATCAGGGCCCGGACGCATGAAATCGTTTTATCTATCTTGGCGAGCCAAGCTGCAGCAATGGGGACTCTGGCCAACCGGGCGCGTGGCGCGGTGGGCCTGGTATTCGCTGGGCATGGCCGCTGTCCTTTTTCTCCTGCAGGCCTTCCTGGGAATCTTCAAATCGTCCTGGGGGGAGAGTCTCGGCGGCTGGGTCGGATTTCTCAGCTTCGTCTCTATTCTGCTTTTTACGATCCTGGCATTTCGCTGGCTGAAGGCAAAGATCCTTTGGCGGCTGCGCAACCGGCTGATCGTAACGTACATATTCATCGGGGTCGTGCCGACGCTGTTGTTAATCTCAATGGCATTCGCGACCCTGTATCTGTTTGCGGGACAATTCGCGAACTTCATCGTCACGTCGGAAATCCACCTGCAACTGCACAGCGTGGAAGCAGTCAATGCCGCCATCGCTCATGAATTGGCGGCGCGTCTAGAGCGCGGCGAATCTCCGAACGTCGAACTTCTAGAACGCCTCCGCAAGAGTGAGGCGATCTGGAAGGACCGCCAGGTCTGCGCGTGGAGCGGCACAAAGGCACTGCCGGTGTGCGGCGATGCGAACACTCAGCTTCCTTTTGCCTTTCCCTCTTTTATCCATGGGCCATTCAGCGAGATCGTTCGCGACCATGGCCAACTCTATCTCCGCGCAGCCACTGTTGTGCCGTCACGATCGGAACGGTTGATGGTGGTCTCGAGCGAAGCACTTGACCAAGAACTTGTTCAGGAAATCGCCAACAATCTTGGCGAAATCACGCTATACACCTCGGGTCTGCAGTTGCAGTCAGCCCCTGCGGCTAACGGAAAGCAGCAAGGAAGCGCCACGAAGGCATCCTCCAAGGAGGATTTTTCGTACAAGCAGGATGAGCACGGCGTCAGCGTCGAAACCGGCGGAGAACCGCTGCGCGCGACCTTTACTGCGGGGACGGTGCCGCCGGCCACCAGCATGTTCGATTCCCAAATCACCTTCGGCACGCCTCTGCCAGTGATTAATTGGGAATCAGGCAATCACGAATCGCAATCGCCACTCGTGCGCGTGCAGACGCGGCCGTCGGTTCTCTACACGCGGTTGTTTGCAGCGCTCGGAGACTTTGCAAAGGGCGTTGAAACGATCCTGTTCGGGATCGCCATTGTGCTGGCCATCATCGAGGCCTTGGCGCTGATCATCGGCACGAGCCTCACGCGTTCGATCACGGGAGCGATAGCCCAACTGTACCGGGCAACTCAGCACGTGGACCGCGGCGACTTCAGCCATCGCATCCCGGTGAAATCTAGAGACCAACTGGCAGAACTGGCGAATTCATTCAACTCGATGACAGCTTCAATCGAGAAGCTGATTCTCGAGCAGAAAGAAAAACAGCGGTTGGAGAACGAACTTGTGATCGCGCAGGAGGTACAGGCCCAGCTCTTCCCGCGCGAAATCACGCAATTGAAGTCTCTGGAGGTTCACGGATACTGCCGTCCCGCCCGCACGGTTAGCGGGGACTACTACGATTTCGTGACGATTAATGCCGACAAGATGATCTTCGCGGCCGGCGACGTGAGCGGGAAAGGCATTTCAGCCGCACTGCTCATGGCGACCATCCACTCTGCTGTGCGCGCTTATAGCATTGAAGGCATCCCCATTCTGCGGGAGTCCGTTGCGGTCGGCATGGCGGCCGGTGCCGAGACGACATTGGCGTCCGGCTTTGATGGCGCCGAAGTCTCGCCGGCGTTACTGCTCTCGTTGCTTAACCATCAGTTGTACGAGAGCACCCCGCAGGAAAAATACGCCACGCTCTTTCTCGCGATTTACGATGGCCGCACGCGCAAGCTCACCTATAGCAACGGAGGTCACTTGCCTCCGATTGTCATCAGCGAGGATGGATCACTGCGACGCCTCGAACAGGGCGGCACCGTTGTTGGTCTGTTCGACAATCTCACCTTCGATGAAGCCTCGGTACACCTCAGGGTCGGAGACATCATCATGGCCTACAGTGACGGTGTCACCGAGCCAGAGAACGACTTCGGGGAGTTCGGCGAGCAGCGTTTGATTGATCTCGTTCGCGAGAACCGCGAACTTCCCCTGACCGAGATCACAGAACTGGTTACTTCTGCCGTCGATGACTGGATCGGCGACAAGGAACAACCCGACGACATCACTCTCGTCCTGGCACGGGCGCGGTAGCCGGCGGAAAAACCCGACAGACCCGTATCTGCCTTTTCTTGGACAGACATACGCGTGTGAGATACCTCACCGCGCAGCGTGGTTCCAATCACAGCCTGCTTTGTGCATCCATCGTTTAATGACCCATGGGTTGGCGTCCATTTTGCCTGCCCAAGGGCTCCCCAAGTCCTGCCGAGGAAACGATTCATGGCCGACAATCATGACCTGCTGAAGTGCCCGCTGTGCGAGGGGCATGGAGAAATCCGTCGCGCTCGTCTGCTGGAGCTTGTCGAACAACAAGAGATTCAGCTGAGGATCGACGCTTGCTTCGCAAGTGCTTGCGATTCCGACGACAAGGAATCTGACCTGGTCGAGACCGCAGCTGGAGGTCCAGTGCGCCGGAACTTCCAGGAAGACGTACATAGTTGGAATCCGCAACTGCCCATGTGGCGCAGGAACCCGAAAAGAGTGATTGCGACTCGCTGGGAGTCGGAAGTTCATGGCTGCGGACGGAGGACAACCCCGGCCCGGCCACGTGTTGTCTGAAAGGTGTAGAGTTACTAACCGCAGCCCTTATGGATTGAGGAGGTTATTGATATGAGCGCAGGTACGCTGACACCGTCCGAGACAAGAGTTTCGGGCGATTACATTGAACAAGTCATGGCCCAGGTGAGGGCAAAGAATCCCGCCGAGCCTGAATTCCATCAAGCTGTGCAGGAAGTGTTCGACTCGCTGCGGCTCGTGCTGCAGCGCCACCCCGAGTATCGCGAAGCCCGGATCCTCGAGCGCATCGTGGAACCCGAGCGCGTGCTCATGTTCCGTGTGCCGTGGTTCGATGACCAGGGAAAAATCCAGGTGAACCGCGGATTCCGCATCGAGATGAACAGCGCGATCGGCCCCTACAAAGGCGGCCTGCGCTTCCATCCATCGGTTACGCTGGGCATCCTGAAGTTCCTCGCGTTTGAACAGGTATTCAAGAATTCGCTGACCACCCTCCCCATGGGCGGCGGCAAGGGCGGATCGGATTTCGATCCCAAGGGCAAGAGCGACAACGAAGTCATGCGCTTCTGCCAGAGCTTCATGACCGAACTTTCTCGCCACATCGGACCGGATACGGACGTTCCCGCGGGTGACATCGGCGTGGGCGGACGTGAAATCGGCTTCCTCTTCGGCCAGTACAAGCGGCTTGCCAACGAATTCACCGGCGTGCTGACCGGCAAGGGGCTGGGCTGGGGCGGATCTCTCATTCGTCCGGAAGCAACTGGCTATGGTTGCGTTTATTTCGCTGCCGAAATGCTCAAGACTCGCAAAGAGACGCTGGAAGGCAAGCTCTGCCTGGTCTCGGGCAGTGGCAACGTTTCGCAGTACACGGTCGAGAAGCTGCTCGATCTGGGCGCAAAGCCGATCACGGTTTCCGACTCGAATGGCGTGATCTGCGATCCGGATGGCATCGACCGCGAGAAACTGGCATACATCCTCGACCTCAAGAACAATCGCCGTGGACGCATTCGCGACTACGCGGACAAATTCAAGAAAGCCATTTTCCTCCCGACCGACATCAAGTCCGATCACAACCCGCTCTGGAACATCAAGGCGGATTGCGCGTTCCCAAGCGCGACCCAGAACGAAATCAACGCGAAGGACGCCGCCAACCTGATCAAGAACGGCGTGAAGGTTGTCGCGGAAGGCGCGAATATGCCAAGCACTCTCGAAGCCACCAAGCTGTTCCTGGAAGCCGGGATTCTCTATGGCCCGGCGAAGGCCGCGAATGCCGGTGGCGTCGCAACCTCAGGACTCGAGATGGCGCAGAACAGCGCCCGCCTGAGCTGGACTCGCGAGGAAGTCGATGATCGTTTGCACAAGATCATGATCGCGATTCACAAGAATTGCTTTGAGACAGCCGAGAAATACGGCACCCCGGGCAATCTCGTGAATGGCGCCAACATCGGCGGCTTCCTGAAAGTTGCCAATGCCATGCTGGACCAGGGCCTCGTCTAGGCTCTGGCGATGCGCTATTTCAGGCGGGGTGGACGAATTCCTCCCCGCCTGTTTCTATATGTGAGAACCGACGCAGGATTTCTCCCATGAGCGTCAAATTCGCACTGGACGCCGAGATCGACGCACAGCGACTCTTCGAGGGCTTCGAGAACCTGATGCCTTTCCGCGTGCGCGACATCCTGCTCGTTTCCAGCCTCTACGATTCGTTCATTCTGCGTGAGGATGGACGCCTGAACGAATTGCTCATCGGCGAATCGCTCGAACTGAACCTGCAGCAGATTCCCGGCATCACGCAAGTCTCGACCGGCGCGGAAGCGCTCGCCATCGCGCGCTCGAATTCCCGCTTCAACCTGATCGTGACCAACCTGCAGGTCGGCGACATGGATGCCGCACGGCTCGCCCGCGAGGTGAAGAAATCAGGGCTAGATATCCCAGTCGTTGTCCTCGCTTACGACTATCGCGAGTTGAAGAACTTTGTCGCCCGCAATGACGTTAGCGACATCGAGCGTGTCTTCCTGTGGCAGGGCAACGTGCGCATGCTCATCGCCATCGTCAAGTACATCGAGGACAAGCGCAACGCGCAGCACGACAGCGCGGCGATCGGCGTGCCTGTAATCCTTGTAGTCGAAGACAACATTCGTTATTACTCGTCGTTTCTGCCGGTCATTTATACAGAACTGATTACCCAATCCCGCCGCGTGATCCGCGAAGGAATCAACGTCGCGCACAAACTGCTGCGCATGCGCGCACGACCGAAGATCCTGCTTGCTTCAACCTACGAAGAAGCAACGGAGTTGGTGGCGAAGTACGAGGATTACCTGCTCGGCGTCGTCTCGGATGTCGAATTTCCCCATGGCGGCGAACTTAGCGCAGAAGCGGGTTTCGAGTTGGCGCGCATGATTCGTGATGCCGTGCCCGATGTCCCCATTGTTCTGCAATCCAGCCGAACACAGTTCCGGGCCCGTGCACATAGCGAAGGATTGTCGTTCCTGCGGAAGCGCTCGCCGACTCTGCTCGCCGATCTTCGCCGCTTGTTGAAAGAACAATTCGGCTTTGGCGATTTTGTGTTCCGGCTTCCTGACCACACCGAGGTGGGCCGAGCCGCGGATCTCGGCGCGCTGGAGATTGCACTGCAAGAGGTCCCGGCGGAAAGCCTGGGCTATCACGCGCAGAGCAATCACTTCTCGCATTGGTTGATGGCGAGAACAGAATTTGCGCTCGCGCAGAAACTCCGCCCGCGCAAGGTCTCCGACTTCGCCAGCCTCGAGCACCTGCGGCGCGACCTGATCCATTCCATCGCGGATTACCGCAGCGAGCAAAGCGACGTCCTGATCGGCGACTTCAGCCCAACGGCTCTTGGATCGACCGACGCTTTCTTTCTGCGCATCGGGAATGGATCTCTCGGCGGGAAGGCCCGCGGACTCGCCTTCATGCGGCACCTGCTTCACAAGCATCGACTGCCCAGGCAGTTCCCGGATGTGCGCATCGCTGTCCCTCCAGCCGTCGTGCTGGCGACTGACGTCTTCGACCGTTTCGTTGCAGAGAACAATCTGGGAGACTTCGCGTTGCACTGCTCCGACGATCGTGAAATCGAGCAGCGTTTCCTGGAAGCATCGCTCCCGCCCAGCGTCCGCGATAGCCTGCTCGAGTTCTTAGGCGAGATCCGTTATCCGCTGGCAGTTCGCTCGTCGAGCCTACTCGAAGACTCGCAGTACCAGCCATTCACCGGCGTGTACGAAACATTCATGCTGGCGAACCAGGAGCTAGACCTCTCCCTCCGCCTTGATAAGCTGATGGAAGCCATTAAACGCGTTTATGCTTCCACCTTCAGCCAACACGCGAAGGCTTACGTACGTGCCACTCCATACCGTCTCGAAGAAGAAAAGATGGCGGTGATCCTGCAGCAAGTCGTGGGCACGCCGCACCGCGAGCGGTTCTATCCGGATTTCTCAGGCGTGGTGCGCTCTTACAACTTCTATCCAGCGCCACCGATGAAATACGAAGATGGAGTCGCGGCTGTGGCGTTCGGATTGGGACGCGCCGTCGTGGATGGCGGAAAGTGCCTGACCTTTTGTCCGCGCTACCCACGCAATATTGTTCAGTTCTCGTCAGTTGAAGACATCCTGACCAACTCGCAGTCAGAATTCTGGGCACTCGAGATGAACCACATCGGCCAGCGAGAAGCCGATCCCGCCGCCAACTTGCGCGAGGTACGGTTCGGTCTGGACGCGGCCGAAGTGGACGGAACCCTGTATTCCGTCTGCTCCACTTACTCGGCCGACAATCATGCCGTGTATGACGGCGTGAGTCGGCCCGGGGCTCGCATCGTCACATTCGCTCCTGTTTTGAAGCACGATGTGTTCCCACTAGCCCCGCTTCTCGATCAATTGATGACCATCGGCGAGGATGCCTTCGGCCGCGCCGTCGAAATCGAATTCGCTGTCCGTTTGCCGAAGCGTCCCGGCGAAGCCGCGGACTTCGGATTTCTCCAGATCCGGCCGCTGGTTCTTTCCCGCGAAGGCGAAGAACTACGCATGGACGAAATTGACCCGGTGCGACTCGTGTGTCACAGCAGCAAAGTTCTGGGCAACGGGCGCGTCACCGACATGTGCGACGCTGTGGTCGTCGACTTCCACCGTTTCGAGCGTGCTCGCAGCGCAGAAGTTGCCCGGGGCGTAGCGCATTTCAACGCCAAACTTTGCGGAGAGGGTCGGCCGTACTTGTTAGTCGGCGTTGGGCGTTGGGGGTCCACTGAACCTTGGCTCGGGATCCCGGTTGCGTGGGACGAGATCTCGGGTGCGCGCGTCATCGTGGAGGCGGGTTTCCGCGACTTCCGGGTCACACCCTCCCAGGGCAGCCACTTCTTCCAGAACCTCGCTGCGTTTCAGGTGGGATATTTCACCGTAAATCCGGACGCCGGTGAGGGTTTTGTGGATTGGGAGTGGCTCTCATCCACGCCGGCACTCGAGGAAGATGGCTGCGTGCGCCATGTGCGCTTCAACGATCCGATTACCGTGGTAATGAACGGCAAGACCAGCCAGGGCATGATCTTCAAGCCGGCCCCGGCCGCCTGATTCGCGGTGATTTCACTCGCACCTGCGTGTGACTCGCATCACAGCCCCCACGGACAAACCTCCCCGACAATGGCTCGTAAGCTACTGGCGGGTGTCCGTGTTCAAAATCGTTCACGCAGCTTCAATTGCCCCTGGAATCAAGCGTTTTGTCATAGAAGCTCCACGAATCGCCCGAAAGCAGAAACCGGGCCAGTTCGTCATTCTGCGGCTATACGAGCAGGGCGAACGCATTCCACTCACCATCGAGCGTTCTGATCCGCAGAAGGGCACCATCAACATCGTGGTGCAATCGGCCGGAAAGACCACCCATTTTCTGAATTGCCTGGAAACGGGCGATCATATCCTCGATGTGGTCGGGCCACTCGGCAAGCCCTCGGAGATCAAGAACTTCGGCACTGTCGTGGTCATGGGCGGTGGCGTCGGGACCGCCATGACATATCCGACGGCTGCAGCGCTGAAAGCCGCCGGCAACCGGGTAATCTCGATCGTCGGCGCGCGAAACAAAGAGTTGGTGATCCTGGAACGCGAAATGGGCGAAGTTAGCGATCAACTGCTGATCACTACCGACGACGGAAGCTACGCGGAGAAGGGCTTCGTCACCGACAAGCTTCGTCAGTTGATCGATCACGGCGAGCGCATCGATCTGGTTCTGGCGGTCGGCCCGATCCCGATGATGAAGGCCGTCGCCGACGTGACCCGCAAAGAGGGAATCCCTACTGTGGTCAGCTTGAACCCAATCATGATTGACGGCACCGGCATGTGCGGAGGCTGCCGCGTATTGGTCGATAGCAAAAGCGAGTTTGCCTGCGTCGATGGCCCCGAGTTCGACGCGCATCGCGTCAACTTCGAAGTCCTGATTCAGCGCAACGCGATGTACCGCGAGGCCGAGCGTCGGTCGATGGAAGAATTCCGCCAGCTCGGTACCGTCAAATTGAAAGCGCTGCGGCAGGAACTGGAACATGCGTGCGCGGGGAATGGAGGCCGCCGATGACGCCGCCGGTGAAAACGCCTTCGTTGAATGTACTGCCTCTCAAAGAACGTATGAAGGTCCCTCGGCAGCATATGCCCGAGCAAGCTCCGAACTTGCGCGCCACGAACTTCACCGAGGTGAATCTGGGCTATTCGACTGAACTGGCGCGGCAGGAAGCAATACGCTGCCTGGAATGCGCCAAGCCCGCATGCACTGACCAGTGCCCGGTCGGTGTGAAAGTGCGCGAGTTCGTGCAACTGATCGTGGCGGGCGACTTCATGGGCGCCGCCGGCAAGATTCGCGAAGACAATGTTCTTCCCGCCATCACCGGACGCGTTTGCCCGCAGGAGGATCACTGCGAGGGCGGCTGCCTGATGGGCAAGAAGGTGCAATCGCTCGGCATCGGATACCTCGAGCGCTTCGTCGCTGACTACGAGCAACAGCATCTCGATTTCACCAAGATCCGCAAAGCGCCGCCTACGGGAAAGAAAGTGGCCATCGTTGGCAGCGGTCCCTCCGGACTCACGGCGGCCGGCGATCTCATTCAGAAAGGCCACCAGGTGCGCGTATTCGAGGCACTGCACGAGATCGGTGGCGTACTCGTCTATGGCATTCCCGAATTCCGCCTGCCCAAAAAAATCATTTGCGAGCAGGTCGACTACATGCGAGCGATGGGCGTCGAATTCGAAACGGATGTCGTCGTCGGCCGAACCGTCACGATCGATGAACTGATGAACGAAGAGGGATACGACGCCGTGTTCATCGGCACGGGCGCCGGACTTCCGCAGTTCATGGCCATTCCCGGTGAACATCTGAACGGTGTCTACTCGGCGAACGAGTTTCTCACCCGCATCAACCTTATGCATGCCTACGAATTTCCTCGCTACGACGAGCCGATGGTCGATCTCGGCGGGAAGCACGTCGCGGTGATTGGCGGCGGCAACACGGCTCTCGACGCGATTCGCTCAGCCCTGCGCCTGGGAGCAGGCAAAGCGTATGTGCTGTATCGCCGCAGCGAGAACGAGATGCCTGCCCGCGCCGAAGAAGTGAAGCACGCCAAGCAGGAAGGCATCGACTTCCAGGTGCTTACGGCGCCAGTCGAATTCCTCTCGAATGGAAACGGCTGGCTGAAGGCCGCGCGCTGTGTCCGCATGGAACTCGGCGAACCCGATGCCTCGGGGCGCCGACGTCCTGTGCCCATCCCCGGCTCGGATTTTGATTTGCCGCTGTCGTTGGCGATCATGGCGATCGGGACCAGCGCCAATCCGATCGTGCAAAGCACCACGCCGGGACTTCAAACAAACAAGAGGGGTTACATTCAGGCGGACGAGAGCACGCAGCGGACATCGCGCAAGGGTGTCTTCGCCGGCGGCGACATCGTGACCGGAAGCGCGACGGTCATCCTGGCCATGGGTGCCGGAAGACGAGCGGCGCAATCGATCCACGACTATTTGATAAGTGGCGTCTGGTAAGGCGTGATTTGTAGCAAAGAGCTGAAACTTCTTCTCGAGGTGCATGATGAGTGAAAAAGTGACGTTCTCGGCGTTCGATCCAATCCTGTTCGATGCACCCTCCACATGTGATGTATGCGCCTCGCAGCCACCCATGTTTCACTACGAGTACGCCGTCGATGAGGGGATCCGCCAGCAACCGCGAAAAGGATTCTGCTGCCGGTCTTGCGCTGCAAAGCTACTCGATACTCTGCAGCGAGCGGAATCGCAGGTGTGGGCCCGAGAAGAAGCCTTCCTCAAGGCTAATGATGTCGACGCCAGCGACCTCGAGGAGCGTCGCCTCGCGATATTCGGCAGTGGTCGGGGACGCTAAGGGCGGCAAGCCACGGTTTTTCTGCGAAACGAAACGGCGCTGTCGCACAAAAATGGCGGTCAGCTCGCGCCAGCCGCCCTTTCATCAGGAGGTCTTGACTCCGTTCGTTTATTGCTAGCTGATCTTAGGGAAGCGGCGTGAAACACGCCAGATCACCTAGGGCCGTACCTGCTATTTCTCTTTGCGCGGAACGACCTCTACTTTGTCCGTAACCTTTTGTCCCTTCTCCATGCCGCCGATCACGACGAGGCCGTCGTGAATTTCCAGTAAGCCGCGGTGGTCCATGGTCGGATTCGGCGTGTCTTCGGTCACCATCTCCCACTCGCCATCTTTCACGTTGAAGTCGAAGGTCGTCGAGACCGGCTCGGCCGGCTGCCCGTCATAACCTATGCCGTTGAAATCGTAAGGATTGTCCGTTCCGCCCGAGAAATAAATTCGCCGATCTTTCTCCGACACGCCCGACGCGATGCGGAAGCGCCCACCGCCCGGATGGCCAACGACGCTCGACCAGTGAATGATCTTTACGTTCTTGTGATCGATCTTTCCCACCCAACATTCATCGGACGCGATGTAGCGCGGGTTGCCGGCCGGATTCGTTTTAGCGCCGTCGACGTAAACGATCGTATTTTCGTAGAGTGCGCCGGCGTGGCCGAACACCGGCGCTCCAGGGAGTGGCGTCGCCTGCTCCCAATGGTCTTTCGCGATGTCATACACCTGCACATTGGGGACCGGATCCCGGCCGGACCGACCGCCGATCACGTACAGGTACCGGTCTTGATACACGGCCACGACAGCGTCGGCAACAGGAATCGGCAGGTCCGTGCCGCGAAGCCACTTTTTGTTCATGGGCGAATAGACGGAGATATCGCGGACCATCAGTTCGTCGCCACGGCCGTCGACCGTGTATCCACCCAGCAAGAGAATCTCGCCACGAACGCCGATGGCCGACGCGCCAATTCGCCCCGCAGGCCCGGGGACGGGGTGCAACTTGGTCCACTGCTTGGAGCCCCGATCGAACGCGTAGGCGTCATTGGTAATGGCGTCCCAGGTTTTCTTCGGCCCGATCCCCATGAAGGAATAAAGCCGCTCGTGCTTTCCTGCCCTCAGGCTTGCAACCGCGTTGTTCGAGACGGGAGCCGGAAGGGGTGGGATGGCAATTTGCGCGACGACAAGTTTGGACAAGCAAAACAGAATCGAAACGATGGAGACACGGCAGGTTTTCTGGGTCATGGCAAACTGCGAAGCTTACACTCCGGCAAGAGATTTCGAAAGGGCGCTGCTGAGGGCTGGGAATTGCGGTTTCTCAGAACCATGTCTGAGCACGGTAGGCGCGATACTCGTCGCCGAATTTTGCTTCAAGAACCTGCGCTTCTTTGCGGGCACGTACGATCTGCATCCCCACGAGAAGCGCGAACAAAACCCATAACACGGGCCTCTGCACGATCATGAAGAATCCCGCCATGGCAATGGCGCCGAAAACATAAACCGGGTTGCGGATCCTGGAATACAAACCGTGCGTAACCAATTTTTTAGCTTGCGCCGTGATCGAGAACGACCCGCCCAGCTGAAAACGCGCCAGAGACAGCAGTCCCACTCCGACGATCAGCAGTATCGATCCGGCGATCCGCTGTTCGTTCCAGCTACCCGGCCACAACACGATGAACGCGAGCAGCAGCAGGGTGGCTACGACCTGCGAGACTATGTACGCGCTAAATTTCAAGTCAGTCATCCGATTCCACTCCGTCAAGCCAGTCACCCGACCAACCCCTGACGCACGCCGTGAATGAAATCTGTATAGGCGGGCTGATGTCCCGATTGGCGCATGTCCGCCGCAATCTGGCCGCGGTGATACGCGGAATGCATGAAAGCATGCGTCAGGATATCGTGTACCGTGTTGCTCCAGAGTTCTCCCTTGGTGTTCTTGTAGGAAACAGTTTGGTTGAGACCGCCGGCCCCAATGCGTTCCAGATAGGCTCGCCACAACGTCGTGAGGTTTTTTGCCTCCCTTTCGCATTCGTCGAGCGTGAAGTCGGGCCACACGGGATATGGCTGAGGTTGCTGGATGAGACGAGAATGCCAGACGTGTCCCGCGGCAAGAATGTGCGCCATCCACTTGCGGGGGCGCTCAGGCGGCGTTCCCGCCGCGCGGAGGGACGCAATGACCTCAAGGTTCGCCCAGCCCTCGTAGGCGATCAATTTTGAATAGTGCAGTAAAAGGTCCTCCATGATCGTCCTCGCGATTGATTGTAATCTGGAAGACGAGTTGGGGTTGCCGCGGACCGCAATCGGCAAATTTTCCAAGCACGCGTCGGAGAATCCGTGAAAGAAACATCCAGCAAAGCGATGATGATCCTGATTGCCGGCCCCTACCGCTCGGGTACCAATGACGATCCCGCGCTGATTCACAAGAACGTGAAGCAGATGGAGTCCTACGCGCTTCCTATCTTTCGCGCCGGACACATCCCGATGCTCGGCGAATGGCTGGCGCTTCCTCTAGTGGAGTTGGCGGGATCGAAAAAGATCGGTGACGAAGCGTTCAATGAAATCTTCCATCCCATCGCGACTCGCCTACTGGAAAAATGCGACGCAGTCTTGCGTGTTGGCGGACCCTCTGCCGGGGCCGATGAAATGGTCCGCGTGGGCCGCAGCCTCGGACTGCACATCTTCATATCACCGGCCGACATTCCTCCGGTGCAATGAGCCTGCGATGCCGTGCCAACGGCGAAAAATCACTCAATCCAGTGTGCTAGCCTAAGACGCGATGAAGCTTGGGCTGAGCCTTGTTCTTGGCACACTATTGACCCTATCGCTGGTCGCCGCCGACGCCCCGAAGAAAAATCCTCCCGACGTTTACCTCATCACGATCGACACGCTCCGTGCCGATCACGTTCATTGCTACGGATACGAGAAGATCGCAACGCCCGCGATCGACGAACTTGCCAAGTCCGGGATTCGCTTTTCGCAGGCGTTCACAGCCAGCCCGATCACGAATACGTCGCACACCACGATCCTGACCGGGCTGCTGCCCAGTTCCCACGGCGTCACTGATTTCGGCATTCCTCTCGCCGCATCGCATCCCACGACGGCGGAGTTGCTGGCTCGGCACGGCTATCACACCGCGGCATTTATCGGCGCCATCATTCTCGACAGCCATTCGCTTGCTCCCGGACTCGACCGCGGCTTTGAGTTCTACGACAACTTCCCGGAGCATTCATCCACGAAGGAACGCTGGGGGCGCGTCGAGCGCCGTGGTGGCGACGTCGTGAAGCGCGCCGAAGCATGGGTGACCGCGCATCCTCGCGGGCCTCGCTTCGTCTGGGTACATCTTTACGATCCGCACGACCCGTATGAGCCGCCGCCCCCATATTCAACGACGTACAAAGACCGCCTTTATGACGGCGAGATCGCTTATGCGGACTCAGCTCTCGCGAACTTCGTCTCTTACCTGAAAGCGCACGGCTGGTATGAGAATTCCGCGGTGATCGTCGTTGGGGATCATGGCGAAGGTCTCGGAGAGCACCACGAAGATACGCACGGAATCTTCCTCTACGACAGCACGATTCACGTGCCGCTCGTAATAAAGCTTCCGGGGCCGGTAAAGGCCGCGGAAGTAGTTGAAGCGCAAGTCCGTACTACCGACATACTTCCTACCATTCTCGATCTGACCGGGGCGGCTGCGCCCTCGCATCTCGACGGCGAATCGTTGACCCCATATTTCGCCGGCACTGTGTCCACGAAGCGCGTAGCGTTTGGTGAAACCGATTATCCTCTGCGCTTTGGATGGGCTCCGCTGCGCTCGGTCCGCCGCGACGGATTCAAATTCATCGAGGCGCCGCGTCCTGAACTCTATGACCTGCACGCGGACCCGGGCGAATCGAACAATACTTACGCTCCGTGGAACGGTGACGTGCAGAAAGCACGCGCCCTGCTTGCTGATCTGCAATCGAAGTTGCCACCAAAAGCCCCCTCGAGCGCCACAGTTGGCCAAGGTACCCTTTCGGAATTACGCGCCCTGGGTTATCTGGGCCCAGCCGACGCGGGAAGTTCGACGACGGTTCCCGAACCCTCGCTCTTGCCGGATCCTAAGGACAAAATCGAAGAGCAAAATCTCCTGCACCGCGCCATGCTCGCGTCTGACGCAAGCGACACTTCGCAGGCACACAGCGATCTCGAAAAAGTTTTGCAGTTGAATCCGCAATCGGCAACCGCGCTTCGCCAACTGGGAGAGCTTGAGTTGCAGCGGCAGGACTATCCGAGGGCGGCGGAGCACCTGAAAGCTGCAAGAGCGAATCAGCCCGCCGATGCCACCGTCGCGTACGAACTGGGACAAGCGCTGGTCAAGACGGGAAAGTTCGAGGATGCGCGAGATGCGCTGGAGGCGAGTCTGAAGTTGATCCCCGGGCAGTTGGCCGCCAGGATTCTGTTAGGGCATGTCTATCTGCAGTTGAAGAATCCCGCGGCGGCCGCTGATCAATTCGAGGCAGCATTGCTAGTCGACGCCAAAAATGCTCAGGCGAAGGCCGGTCTTGTCCAGGCGCGCGCCGCGAATCACTAGTTATCCTTTCGAAGCTTTCACAATCTTCTCGACCTGCTGCAGGTGATTCTGGTCGTGGCCGGCAAACATCTCGACGATCCGAGAGATAGTCTCCTTGCCCCGCTCGGCGTGCATTCCGTGGTTGTCCCACAATGGAGCAGGCACGCGCTTCAGTAGCGACAGGTTGTTCTCGCGCAACACCCGGAAGACTTTCAGAGATTCTTTCGGATCCCGATTCGAATACTTGAAAGTGTCCGCCCAGACTTCCTGATCATAGGCCTGGATGGGCTGACCGCTGTTCCCCAGAATCAGACGCATTCGCCAACTGCCAACGACCTCCGCATCGGCCAGGTGAGCCAGGATCTCTGCGATCGACCACTGTCCCGGCCCGGGACGTCGCTTCATCTGCTTCTTGCTGAGCGGCTTGATCAACTTTTGCAGCTTCTTGGCCGTGTTCTTCTGAATCTTCAGAGGGTCCTTCCCGTTGACGTACCCTCGAATGCGCTTGGTGTACTCCTGTGGAGTCTCTTTCATAGACTGCCTCTCTATTCGATCAGTGCAAGAGTGGATTGTGTGCGCCGCAAATTGCTGCCGCCGCGTCTATTTTTGCGCAACTTTGTTCGGCGATGTCTCGAAGATTTCGGTCAGCACATGTCCACGCATCTGCTTCGGCTGCTCGATCCCATACAGATGAAGAATCGTCGGCGTGATGTCGTAGACGCTGGCCTCGAATCCCATCAATCGCTGATCATGCTTGATCCCCGGACCCATCGCCACAAATGACCCGGGCACGTCGTCTCCGTCGGCGAAGTCGTGCTTGGCGATCACAGGCGTCGTTTTCTCATGGTCCATGTGCGCGTGGGGATCCGTCTCCTCAAATTCACGCAGTGGCTTGATGCCATGATCCGAGATGATAAACAGATATGTATTCTCGTCCACGTGCTTCAGGATCGATCCCAGCACTCCATCAAACGCAATGTACTGGCTGGGAAATGCGTCCGTGCGGATGGCATTAATTTTCGGGTTGTAGCCAGCGTTATAGGGGGCAATCGGATATAGCCAGTGCCCGGTGCGGTCCTCGCAGGATTGCACGACCCATGTGAAGTCCGTGGGATGGTTCGTCAACAGGTAGTCGAACAACTTAGTCTGCTGCTCGCGGATCACGTCCACCTTTTTCAGCCACGCGTCGATCACTTCAGGCTCATGCCCGCGCAACTGTTCGGCCGACGGCATGCGCTCGCAGTCGATGTAGAAGTCGCCGACGTTCTTCAGCAACTCGGCTTTCATCGTGGCCGGGTAAACCGGGTCGCCACCCTGCACCTCGGAAAGCTTGGGCGCACACAGGACGCCGTCCTCGCAATCCTTCCCCCGCGTCAGCATGCCACTGATCATGTAGCCGTTGACCGGCATTACCGGAAATGTAGCCGGAACGTTTGCCATACCAACCGTCACACCACTCTTCGAGAGATACGACCAGATCGGCTCCTCTTTCAGCATGTTGGTGTTCGCCGTGATCCCGCCAACAATAAATCCGGTCACACCATGCTCTTCGGGTTTGGTGCTCGTGAACATCGTGGAATAGACGCGCGGACAGTTTGGCGCAGAGACGGTCCGGAGTTTGCCGTAGGTGCCGTTCTTAATCACCTTCGACAGGTTCGGGAGTTTTCCCTGCAGGAGAAGGGGACGCAGGATGTCCCATTCCATGCCATTCACGCCAACGACAACAACTTTGGGCTTCGGTTTTGCGAAGCTCTGGTTCTGGGCAAATACCGGCGCAGCGACCAGCAGGATAAGGGCTAAAGCAAGACGGGGCCTACGGAAAACCATGGCGAACCTCACCGTTAGATCGCAAAATTATACACGCCTGCGGGCCCGCCGCCGCAGCAAGGGGCTTGGCTCGGCCTCGCACTTCCGGCGGGAAAGTGCTTGCTCTCGAGGCCGATCCGGCCGCTTTTAACCCGTTATTCACACAAAGGCGTCTACAATCTGCGTTGTCGCATCTAACTCAAAGCGCCATGAGCTCGGCAGCTATGCCTCGAAAAGCGCCGTCGCGTGAGGTCAACGAGGAGTCCGAGACACGGGCCCCTGTTGCATCCGCGAAGGGTTCTGCCAAAAAGACAAAGCTTTCCCGCGCCGACCGACCCGACGCTACGCAGAGCGAACTCATGCGGATCACCCTGCGTGCCTGCCTGATCGCCCGCGACGCGACGTTCAATATTCAGGACCTGCTCACGAATTCCTCACGCATGGCGTTTCTGGCGATTCGCGATTGTGAAAAAGAACTCGACCAGATCGAGCGACGCATCGACGAGCAACTTCCGGGCGCGATTACGCGCGTCAATGAACGAAAGGCGCGCCAACTTCTCGCCTGCCTCAAATGCATCACCGACTTGGAACGCATCGGTGACCTGGTGATGAGTGTCGCGCACCGCGTTCAGGCGCGCAGCGGACAGATCCCCGGCAGTGATGTGCGGTATCTCGTGCAGATGTCAGTCATCGTCCGGGAGATGCTGGAGGACATTCATCGCGGATTCGTGTCGCTGGACGTGGAAAAGGCCCGGAAAGTTTTGCGCACCGACGCCGATCTGGATCGCATTTGCCATACGCTCTTTCAGAAGCATCTCGCCGACAACGTCCACGAGCACGACTCCCTGGGATTCGATGTTCTCCTCATGGCGCAGGCTCTCGAACGCTCGGGCGATCACGCCAAGAACTTGGCGGAAGAACTCTATGGGCTGATCGAAGGCCACACTCTCCGGCACTCGCCGAAACGAACCGCAGCACAGTAAATCCTTCCACAGTCGACTCGCAGGACCTGTTGTGGGGGGTCTTGGCCGCTCCATCGGTTCTGAAAATTAACCTCCCATTAACCAACGAGCAACAATGTCGCAACATTTGTCCCATACAGTTCCCGACAGGGTCGAGTGCTTGGCCGGATTGCGAGCGCGGATCCCCATCCAGCCACGCGGTGGCGGCATGCTATGCAGCCTTCGATCGACGTGTCAGATTTTGAGGAGCGCCCGGCCGCCAGCCGGCAACGTATCTTCGTGGTTGAAGATAACGAAGATATCGGGCGCCTCATCCGTCACAACCTGGTGGCCGCCGGCTACGACGTCCGGAATTTCCTAAGCAGCAACAACGTTGTGTCGCAGGCGCAGCGCGAGCAGCCGTCTCTCTTTCTGCTCGACGTCATGCTCCCCGGTTCCGACGGCTTCGACCTGTGCCGGCAAATCCGCCAAGACCCCAAACTGGCTAAAATCCCCATCATTTTTCTCACCGCACGAACCGACGAGGCGGACCGCGTCAAAGGGCTCGAATTGGGCGGAGATGATTACATCACCAAGCCGTTCAGCCCTCGGGAGCTGGTCGCACGGGTTAGAACTGTGTTGCGGGCGGTTCCGGAAGTGTCTCCCGCCGAAACTCTCCGCCTGGGAGATCTGGAAATTGACGTCTCGTCGATGACGGTGCGCGTCGAGGGCCGCACCGTTCTGACCACCGTCCGCGAATTCCGGCTGCTGGAATACCTCGCCGCCCATCGGGGACGTGTGTTTACGCGAGACCAACTTCTCGACGCCGTGTGGAAAGAAACGGCATTTGTCACTCCGCGATCGGTCGACGTCTACGTGCGGCGCCTGCGAGAGAAGATCGAAAGCGATCCGCGCCATCCCCGTTATCTGAAGACGCTTCGGGGAATCGGATATCGGCTGGAAAGCCCCAAATAACTTCGGAGGCACTGGCAACTTCCCGAACATTTCGGCCGGAACGCCAGCGGCTACTCACCGCGTGTGCAGCGAGGATCTTGCAATGCCGCCGTCCGCTGCGGGTATTTGCTATGCTCGGCGAGCGCCGTATTTAGCGTTGGTATGGTGCGCCGATCTTACGCTGGGGCTTTGTTATAATCACAGTCCGCCGAGTGGCGCTATCGTCTAGGGGTTAGGACGGAAGATTCTCAATCTTCAAACCCGGGTTCGATTCCCGGTAGCGCTACCAACTTCCTGCTGCCATCTCCTGACATTCCTGCATATGCTGGTCACCCCTCGGGGAGCTCCATTTAGTCAAAAGCTGCTCGCCGGAGTGACCGTTGGATGGACATAAACTCGCTGCAACAAAAGAATCCATGCGGTGTCGGATAATGGATCGGACGGTACTTGGAAGTTGATGCCCCGATGTCGCAGGTCGGCTATGAAAATCTCCATGACCCGATCAAGAGTTAGATTTTCGGGCCTCGACTCTCCGTTCCGAACCTCGGCCTTCCAGAGAACAGAAAACCGAATCGCATGGCGTGGGTAAGTGGCACGGACTTCTCCGTTCTCAAGAATGGTCCAGTTGCCGTCACCATCCGGTTGGATCTTTGCTAAGTCCGTCATCTGGGGTAATTCCTCACGGCCATCTCCAATGGGACCGATGCGGTGGTAGATCCGATCGGTGTCTGCGCAGAGAGCAACATTGCCGAACGGCGGCTGTTCGCTCGACATGGGACCATCGATCCCACCTGGCCAGTAATCGAAGTTACCACCGACACCTTCATAAAACCATGAGAGCGTGCTGGCTCGGACTACGCGCCACGCTTCGAACAGCGCGGAACCACCCATCACTCTGAGAAACGGCAAGGGATAATTTACGCGCGTTGCCCCGTAAAAGGATGGGTTATCGACGTGCGTTCTGCAAGCGGGCATAGGACCATTAATGTTGACGGCAACGAATTCAGGATAGACGAGCGCGGTGCCAAAAGCGGTTCTTGCGGCCTCGAGAAACCTCCTGTTGTGCAGAACCAGCCCCGCGCCCTCGACAAGCGGCTCGCCGGCTAATGCCCAGTCTCCCCGAAACCACGGATCAACCGACTGCTTGGTCTCTTCATGCGTTTCATCTTTAAGCCCCTCTGGAGCGTAGCTTGCGAGCGCGCGGTAGGGAGCATACCGTTCAAACATGGCGCGGATTTGCTCGCGGTCGTCAAATGCTGGCTCGATGCGAATAGGCTTAATGAATGTCATGTTCCCTCCGGATGCTGCTTCAGACACCCGTTTCGAAAGCTGCGTCGATCGCTGCAGATGGTTGTTGCGGAGCTAGCTGAACTCGCTTGGGCAAAGCCAATGCCAGGGTCGCTGAGACAAGGAAGAAAACTCCTGCACAGATTAAGCCGTAGTACGAATTGCCTGTTCGTTGCCGTATAAGTCCGACCGTGTAAGGCCCAGCGAACCCCCCTAAGTTGGCCACCGATGTCACAAGGGCAATTCCTGCAGCGGCCGAGAAGCCGCTAAGGAACTCGCCAGGGACCGAAAAGAAAACCGGCAAAGAGCTGTATGACCCGATGGCCACGGCGGAAAAAAGAACAACAGAGAGGAACGGCGAGCGAGGCGCGCCGAGTAACAGCAAAGCGACGCCGGCCAATGCGGCCGACGTTGTAATGTGGTATCGCCTCTCTAGCGTGCGATCGGAGTGGCGAGACACGAGGATCATTGCGATCAGGCCGACAAGACTGGGAACCATCACAACCAGCCCAACGACTGTATTGGACCGCCCGCTTAATACGGCCTTCATGATCTGCGGCAGCCAGAAGCTGAAGGTGTAACCTCCAAAGCCGCTAGCAAAACCAATACAAGCCAGATGCCACACTCTTCGATTAATTAGAGTTCGTATGACCGACAGGGATTGCGCTTCTGTCTTCTGCCGCTCTTCCAGTTCCAACTGTTCAGTGATCCATGCCTTTTCCTCACCCCTGAGAAACGTAGCCTTCGTCAGGTCCGTTCGGCAACAGCAGCTTCGCCAGATATGCGCAAGTTACAGCTGGCAGTCCCTCCAGAATGAGCAGCCACCGCCAACTGCTCAGACCGAACCAATGCGCATGATCCAGAATGACGCCTGAAATCGGCGCACCGAGAACGCTGGCCAGTGGAATGCCCACCAGGATTAACGCAATTGCCTGTGCCTTGTCGCGCTGCCGAAACCAATAGCCGAGATACAGAACGATACCGGGGAAATATCCCGCTTCCGCAAGCCCAAGGGCAAAGCGCGCGACGTATAACTGATTAGCAGATCGCACAAAGCCGGTCAGAATCGCGACTGCACCCCACGTGATCAGGATGCGTGCGATCCAAACACGTGCTCCGATTTTGTGCAGGATGAGGTTGCTCGGAATCTCAAACAGAAAGTAGCCCCAGAAGAAAATTCCGGCTGCAAACCCGAACTGCTGGCTGGTGATGGCCAGCTCTTGATTCATCGTCAGCGCCGCAAACCCAAGATTGATTCTGTCGATGAAGGCAACTACGTAGAGTGCAAACAGGAACGGTAGCAGCCTGATTCTGAGTTTACGAATGGTCGCCGTTGCGATTGCGTTTGAGCGAATAAGAGGCTTGTTCTCCATGCTCACCTCCCCATGAAGTAGCCCAGCCTTGGCGGGCGCAAGTATCTGACGTCGTGTTGCGGCATCAAGTTCCGATCAGTGTCTCGCTTCCGCCCACTCGCACATTGGATGTTTGTGCGATTCTCACCGGCTTCGTCTGCAACACCCTGTGGTGTATCGATTGCCTCCAAAGCTGGTGGAAGCGCACCGCATGCCGTTGCAAAAGCGTGCAGCAGAGTCCGCAGGTCGGTCCCCAACATGATCCTTCTTCTCGTCCATACCCGAGGCGGCTGTATTACTGCTTCTTGGCCAGTCAGCTATTCCCCCATTGCTCGCTGTTACAACGGCTAGATTAATTGCGACCGCGGACATGACAATGGTTTCCACATGACCAAAACCTTGACAGCCAAATGACTGAAAGCAAGAATGTTCGAACGGCCTGTCATGAGCGTTCGTTTCGGAGCATTCGAAGTTGATCTAGAGGGCCGCCGCCTATTGAAAAGGGGCGCGCCGATCCCCCTCCGTGAGCAATCGTTTCAGGTGCTCACTGCTCTCATGGAAAACCCTGGCGAGATCGTGACTCGCGAGGAGTTGCGCCGCCGACTATGGCCGTCAGACACGTTTGTCGATTTCGAGGTAGCACTGAATTCCGCAGTCAGCCGGTTGCGCGACGCCCTGGGCGACTCGGCCAATTCACCCAGCTTCATCGAAACGATTCCCAAGCGCGGCTACCGCTTTGTCATCCCCATTTCCAAACGTCCTACTGTGGCCGTGATGCCCTTCCTGAACCAAACCGGAGACGCCAAGGATGAATATTTCAGTGATGGGTTGACGGACGAATTGATCCGAGTGCTCTCGCGGGTCGAATGCTTGCGGGTTACGGCGCCCAGTGTAGTGTTTCGGTTCAAAGGGCAGCCCCGCGATGCCAGACAAGTTGGACGTGAACTGGGGGTCGAAGCCGTACTGGAAGGATCAGTTTGGAGATCCGCAGACCGCATTCGCATCACAGTCAACCTGGTTGGTGTGAAGGATGGATTCAACCTGTGGGCACACTGTTTCGACAGGAATCTGAAAGACTTGTTCGGCATCCAGGACGAGGTTTGCACTGCGGTGGCTGAAGCTCTCCACGTGCATCTGGCGGCTCGCATTCAAGAAAGTCGTCCGCGCAATGTCCATGCGTACATGCAGTACCTGAAGGGCGGCTACCTTCTTAAGAAGCGACGACCCAGCGATGTGCAGCGGGCTTTTGAGTACTTTCGGGAAGCGATCCAGCTGGAGCCCGGTTATGCAGAACCGTATTACGGTGCGGCAATGTTTTATATCATCAATGCGATATTTGGAGCGATGCCTCCCGGAACCGCGCTTTCCGAGGCAGAAGACTTGGTCTCGAAGGGTCTGGCTCTGGACGAGAATTCAGTACGTCTCCACAGCACATTGGGAATGCTACGGATGTTCCAATGGCGTTGGGATGAGGCGGGACAGGCCCACAGGCGAGCAATCAGCTTGGAGCCGACGAACCCCCATCCACATATGGTGTGCGCCGTCCTATATAGTTTCTGCCGCAGCCATAACGAAGCCGTGTTGCATGCAGCCAAGTCTGTCGAACTCGATCCGCTGGACTTGATGACTAATTACCGTCTCCTGCAGGCCAATTATTATGCACGCCGTTACGACGAGGCAGTTCGAACCGGCCGCATCGCTGTCGAGCTGACGCCAGACTCTCCCTACACCTGTTTTTACCTGGCTTTATCTTTGGCGGCGCTCGGCTTCAAAGACGAAGCTTGGAGCATGGCGAATATGGCTGAGAAACTCAACGATGGACTGCCCCTGGGCGAGGGCTACTTTGGGTATCTTGCGGGAACGCTGGGACACACAGACCAAGCTCGTTTTGTGATCGGAAATTTGCAAGCCCGTCGAGAAAAGGGTTACATCCCTGCCTTGCCGGTTGCGTGGACCTATCTCGGCCTGGGTGAAACGGCTGCGGCCCTCGATTGGCTAGAGACGGCACTGTCTGAACGCGAACCGTACTTGGGATCTTTAAATGTCTTCCCGGGCTACGATTCAATACGCGATCAAGCAAGATTCAGGCGATTGACACACGAACTGAACCTTCCCACCTAGCAGAGAGAGACCATTCCTGTGTTGTTCGCGAGGATAGAAAAGCCCGCAATGGCAATACAGAATGGACTGTATGTCTTGCTCCTGCGGCACCTTGCATAGTTGCATGGAAGACGTTCGCTCCCGGAGTCTTCATTCTTGTGAAAGGCTCGACTGTGGATCAACACCGCTGCGACGAAATTGACCTTGCTTCCCGGGAGACGTTGATGCCTGGAGTGCTGGCCGTCCCGGCGGCCAGCCGCTACAGAAACGCCAACTTGCGCGGGGAGAAGTTCGCGAGGTTCGGAAACACCTTGGTCAGCGAGTCATCGGCGACGCCAAACCACGAGGCCATGGTTGCACCGTATTGGTCGAGTGAGATAGACGGCAGCCACACACCGCGGCCGGTAACGTCCTCCGGGCCCTGCAATGCCAGAGTCGGGAAGCTCCCATAGACATCCGCCGACTTCACCGCGGCGCTCATCACCATGTGGTGACTTCCCCAGGCATGATCGGAACCGGCCCCGCTGCTGGGCTGCAATGTTCGGCCAAACTCCGACTCCGTGAAGGTCACCACCTGCTTTTCCACGCCCATCTCGCCCGTCGCGTTGTAGAACGCCGACATCGCCGCCGATACTTCTCCGAGCAATGCGTCCTGCCGCGCCATCGCGTCGCTGTGCGTATCGAAATCCCCGAGAGACACATAAAAGATCTGGCGATTCACGCCCAGTTTTTTTCGTACATGAATGATCTTTGCGACTTCTTCCAACTGTTGCCCTAAATTCGACGCGGGAAAGGCGGTCGTCAGCGGCGATCCCATCGAAAGTGCGGCGTTCAACTGCCGCGCCGCGTCCAGGCCATCGGCAGTCACGCGGCTCACTTTCTGGATCAAAGCCATGCCGGAATTGAATTTCAGGATCTGCTGGAAAGCCGCATCCCGGGCATTTTCCGCCACCGATCCATCGGAACCGTCGAGTCCAAGTTGACCATTGATGATGGAAGCCACCGGCTGTTCGCCTGTCAGGAAGAGGCTGTTGCCCGCCGTCGAGACGCCAACCGGAAACGTCGAAGGTGCGTTCATGGCTGCGATCAGATCGGCGGCTCGTCCCGCCCAGCCGTTGTGCGGTGCTCCCGGAGTCGACGCCATCTGCCATTGTTGTTGCTGGTCGGAGTGCGAAAACAAATTCAGGGGAACCGGGCCGCCCTTCTGATATTCCGCCTTCGTGATCGGCCTGATCAGCGTCCCCACATTCGCGACGAACGCTAGCTTGCCTTGTGTATAGACCTCCCGCAACAGACCGAGTTTCGGATGCAGCCCGTAGACTTCCTTTCCCTTCGCTACGTCGACCAGTCCAAGTTCTTTTTGCGGCAAGCCCAGCGTCGTGCCGCGTACCTTCAGATACTCGTCATAACTCTGCGCATCGGTCTTGAAGGGCACAATCAAGTTATTGCCGTCGTTGCCGCCATACAGAAAAATGCACACCAGAGCCTTATAGTCCGCCTCCCCTGCCGACGCCGCATAGACCCGACTAAGCCGCCCCAGGCACGAAGCCGTACCCAGCGCTCCAAGCGACTGCATCGTCATCTTCAACAGCGATCGTCTGGTAATTGAAGTCATCGATTCGCCCAATCCTTCAATGCTGCACCTGGTACAGCGCTGAGGTCGCCACCAGGTAGATTGCGTTCCGCGCGCGCAAGTTGTAATCGTGCGTTGCCGAAACTGCGTTGACAATCTGCTCTTTCACGTTCTGCGGCAACCTGCCATAGAGGAATGCGCGATCGACAGCGTCCACCATGTCGCTCGGCGACCCGGCCAGCGCGATGAATGGAGAGAGATCGAATTGGGCATCGCCATTCAAACCCTTCTCCACCAGATTGCGCACGACGTTGGCACGCATTAGCGCCGTCCCCGAGCCCAGCAACTCGAACTCCGGAGCCAGCAACCCGTTAGAGGTGCGGTAATCCGGAGAATAGTCGTTGAACACGCTGCCGGGATAGAACACTCTTTGCCCGAGGTTCGTCGGAAAACGCTCGAGATGATTGTCCGGACGCACGCTGCTTCCAAGCGCACGCGTCATCGCGATCGTCGCCAGCACTGGTTCGCGCCAATGGCCATCTTTGGGGTCAAGCGTCGCACTCAGATCGTCACCCCGCCGCGCCTCCGGGTCGAGCAGAATCTGCCGCACCACGGCTTTCAGATCGCCGCCGCTCGCACTGAATACTGCGCTCACACGCCCCAAATACGCCGGACTCGGATCGCTCGTCACGAGATGCTGAATGAGCCGCAGCGAAATAAACGGTGCAGTATTAGGATGAGTGGCCAGCGCGTGTAGCACGTCTTCCAGATCTTGTTGGGCAGTTCGCCCAGCCGGAACCGTGACACCATTCACGATGGCCTTCTTTCCCTCATCGTGATTGGCTTCCACCGCGAGCATCGGCCCATCGAAGTTTGCTGGATTGTGTCCGCTCGTGATCGCCTTTCCCGGAAATGTCCACCCGGTGAGCGCCCGCGCCATGTTTGTGATCGTAGTCTGATCGTAGGTAGCGCGGCCCGTCGCACTCCCGTCCGGATTCAAGCCAACCGTTCCGATGCTGAACAACTGCATCATCTCGCGCGCGTAGTTTTCGTTCGGCGAAGTATTGAGCGCGGGATCGCCCTTGTCGTCATTCACCATGTCGAGATACACGCCCATGGTCGGACTCAAGGTGACCTCGCGCAGCAAATTCGCGTACGTGCCGAATGCGTCGTTCAGCAGCATGTTTTGATACGGCACCATCTGCCGCCCCTGTCCCGTCTTCAATCCCGACACGACCAAGATCTGCCCCAACGCGAACGCCACTCGCTGGCGAAGCTGGTCTGGTCCCGCAATCGCGTGCACGAAAAATTCGCTTTGCTGATCGGTAAGATTGTCGGCTGCACTATTGGACGCCTTGTACAACGTGGGGGGCGCAGCGAATTGCTCGCTCAGCCAGGCCTCGAAACCCACGTCTTGCAAATGCGCAATGCTCTCCGCCGAAGGTCCCCACGATGCCTGCTCCAGAAAGCGGGCGGCTGCGAGGTAGCTCACCTTTGACGACACAGGTACAACCACAATTGCCGCCGGTAAGGAAGCCTCGCCACCCGGATCCGGGTTTACCACCGTGAGGGCCACGGTGTTCCCCGTTACCAGGCCGATCTTTGCAATCACGCTGACCTGCTTGTTCGAAACAAACTTGGGAAGCAACACGGCACTGCCCATCTTCACCTGGCTGCCGCTGACGAATCCGCTCCCATCGATCACCACCGTTTGCTCGCCACAGGTCAGGCTCTTGGGACTTACCGAAGAAATCACCGGCGTCGGATTGAGCAACGTGACACTCGCTTTGCCGGAAGCGCCTCCGCTCGCCGCTTCGATCTCCACGACGTTGTTTGCCGGCAGAATCGCTGGCGCCAGGAACGTTCCGTCTTTATCGATCGTTCCGAACTTCGCGTCTCCACCCCGAACTCCGTTCACTAGCCAGGTCACTTTCGCCTCGAGACCATCGCTCACTCGCGCAAAAAACCTCCGGCTGTCTCCCGCCCGGACATTGATCTTTGCTGGGCTGATGGCAACGCTCGACTGCCCCGCCGCGGCACAAGGCAGTCCCAGACACACTGCCGCCAGGACTGGGATCGTTCTCGCGAACGCACACCGGAAATAAGTCGGGATTCCTGCTTGGACTGTGATCTTGAAATTTTATGCGGGGAAAAGAGACGGATTCAACCCGAACCGGACTCGGACGTCCGGTCCCGGGTTCGATGGATCGGGATCGACCGGACCAAGTTTGTTCGCGCTTAGCTGGGATTGCGAGGCGCCTCGAGAGAGTTCGTCTGCTCTTCGCTTCGGGCTCCCTGAGGCCGCTCCTGCGCCAACTGCGTCGTCTTCACTCGCGGTTCCTTCCACGAATACTTCAGCATGCACCAGAAGGCGCGCACGCCGTCTTTCCAGCCGATTTTCTTGCCTTCTTCGTAGGTCCGGCCGGAGTAGCTGATTCCGACTTCGTACACCCGCAATCGCCGCTTGGCGATCTTCACCGTTACTTCCGGCTCGAAACCAAAGCGATCCTCTTCCAGCGGGATCGCCTGGATCACCTCGCGGCGAAACGCCTTGTAGCAGGTCTCCATGTCGGTGAGGTTCAAGTCAGTGAGCGCATTCGAAAACAGCGTCAGCAGCCAGTTCCCGACCGAATGCCAGAAATACAGCACGCGATGCGGACGGCCGCTCATGAAGCGCGATCCGTAAACCACATCCGCTTTACCGTCGATCAGCGGTTCAAGCAGAATCGGGTATTCCGCCGGATCGTATTCCAGGTCGGCGTCTTGAATCACCACGAACTCGCCGGTCGCTTCCCGGATCCCCCGGCGCAGCGCAGCTCCTTTGCCCATGTTCCGAGGCTGTAAAAAAGCCCGCACTTCCGGATGCTGTGTTTGCAAGTCCTGGAGGATTTCGCGCGAGGAGTCGGTCGATCCGTCGTCCACGCAAAGCAACTCGAGTTCAAACGGCACTGTCACCGACAAAACGCGATTCACCAGCCGGCGTAGCGTGGCGCGTTCGTTATAGATCGGAATCACTACAGAAAGCTTCATCGCGTGTTGAGGTATTCGATTTACCTTACTATGCCGTTCCGATCTGTGCATCCTGGGCCTGCAAAAATCGAAATAAAGAATTCGGTTCTTCGCGTTTTTCGGGGCTGACGTTGCCCATTTCCTCCGGTTTTTCCTCGCTTGACAATTCTTCGGGGCGGGAGCAAAATCCCACTCGAAGGCGAATAAAAAGCGAAAGTAATTCTGCTTCCGTTTAATTCAGCCCGATGCTGGGGGTCCCCAACTTCCCTGCGCTCCCTGAGGAATCTATGTCTTCCCTGATTTTTGATGTCGAGGCAGCATTTCCTTTTCCGGTGGTGGCCGAACCGGATTCTGCCCAGAAAAATGCCGCTGCTCTCCTGAAACGGTTGTCTGGAGCCCCGAAGCTTACTGGCGTGACCCCTGCTTCTCGGCTTGAGGTTCGTCCCGCCCCGGAAACTGCATCCAGCGGGATCTCTCAATTGGATGCCCTGACCGGCGGCCTGCCTCGCGGATGCCTCACCGAAATTTGTGGCCCAGATTCTTCCGGACGCACCAGCGTGCTGCTCGCCGCTCTGGCCGCGGCTACCCGTCGGGAAGAAGTCTGCACGCTCATCGATGCCAGTGATTCGTTTCACCCGCAATCGGCGGCCGCCGCGGGTATCCAATTGGAACGCCTGCTCTGGATTCGTTGTGGAACAAATGCGCAATCATCTTTGGTGCGCAAACGGCGCAAACCTGCCAGCCTCGAAGAATGGGAACGCCAGCGCATGGAAGATCCCGTGGAGCAGGCTCTGCGCGCGACCGACCTGCTTTTGCAGAGCAGCGGATTCGGCATGGTGGCGATCGATCTTGCCGGGGTTCCGGTGAGGATGGCGCGGCGCATTCCGCTGACTACGTGGTTCCGCTTTCGCCGCACCGTGGAAAACACGCCTACGATCCTGCTGGTAATCGGAGAACAATCGTGTGCGCAATCGTGCGCATCGTTGTCGTTGAAGCTAGACTCAGTTTTCAATTCCCAAAATTCAGTTCTAAGTGAAGGGGTTTCTCCCAACAACAATCGTGATGATCGTGTTCTCAACGATGTCAATTCAGTAGCAAAACCCTCGCACGTCGAGTTGCTCACAGAAATCGAAATTCAGGCAGAAATCCTGCATTCCCGTAGCGAACGCAAGCCGGCGCAATCGGTAAGTCAGTTAACTACGAAAGCTGCGTGGACCGCATGAGCGAACTAATCGCTGAGAGCTGATAGCTGATAGCTGATCGATTAACTGAAAACTTGGAACTGACAACTGAGAACTGGTTTTTCCCCATGCCTTTCGCCTGCATCTTCGTGCCTGACTTTCCGGTGGAAGCGATCCTGCGCGTAGAACCGGAACTGCGCTCCCAGGCCGTCGCTGTGCTCGAAGGCAAACCTCCGCTGCAAAAGATCTTTGCTACCAATGAAAGAGCGCGCCAATTCGGCATTGAAGTCGGCATGACTAAAATTCAGGTAGAGCCGTGGACCGAACTGGTGCTCCGTCCCCGTTCGCCGCTTCAGGAAACTTCGGCGCATGCCGCTTTGCTGGACTGCGCGCAGTCGTTCTCTCCGCGCATCGAAGACACGGCGCCCGACACGGTTTTGCTGGATCTCTCTGGGCTCGAATCCCTCTTCGGATCGTTGCCTAAGATTGCGCGCGACATCGGCCGTCGGACCTCCGATCTGGGACTTGAAGCCAACGTCGCCACAGCTTTCAATCCCGACACCGCCCGTTTCGCCGCGCGTGGCTTTTCTGGAGTCACCGTTGTTCCTGAGGGCAAAGAGTCCGAGCGGCTGGGAAACTTGCCGCTGGATGTTTTGTTCCCCGAACTCACGGCGCCCAATCCGCCGGAGGAAACCGCCCGTCTGCTTGAAACCTTCGATCTTTGGGGCGTGCGCAATCTGCGCGCCCTGTGCGCGCTTCCCGAGATCGCGCTCAGCGAACGGCTCGGCCAGCAAGGGGTCCGGCTGCAAAAACTAGCACGCGGCGCAACTTCCCGCACGCTGGTGCCCGTCGACCCGCCGCTGGTGTTCGAAGAAGCTATCGAGTTGGAGCATCCCATCGTTCTACTGGAGCCGTTGGCATTCCTCCTTGCGCACATGCTCGATCAACTCTGCGCCCGCCTCGCCGCTCGCGCTCTCGCCGCGCAGGAACTTCGTCTGCGGCTGGAACTCGATAGCGGATTTCATTTCGTGGAAGATGCCCCGCCTGAAGAATCTCTTAGTAATGACGTTGGAGGGACGGGCGTCTCGCCCGTCGACCGGGTGAGGACACCCGCCGCTCTATTCGATTCGCTTTGTCATTCTGAGCGAAGTACTCCTTCGCACAGCGAAAGACTTGCCGACACCATCACTAGGCCCGATGTCTCCACGCAGTCCGCATTTGCCGCCCCACCCACAGCTCGAAACTTGAAACTCGAAACTCGAAACTCGAAGTTCACGCGCACCCTGCAACTCCCCGTTCCCATGCTCGATGCCAGGGTTTTTCTCAAACTCCTGCAACTCGATCTCAAGGCACACTCGCCGGGCGCGCCCATCCTGAAAATTCACCTCGCGGCCGAACCGGCGCAGCCTCGCAATGTGCAAAGCGGACTGTTTCTTCCGCCAACGCCCGAACCCGAAAAGCTCGAACTCACTCTGGCCCGCATCGCCGGCATGGTCGGCGAAGACAAGGTCGGCTCGCTGCAGTTGCTCGACTCGCATCGTCCTGAGGCCTTCCGCATGCAGCGCTTCGTGCCATTGGCCCCCAAGGGAGAGAAAGAAAAATCGGACGGCACCTCTTCCTCCGCTGCCATCACGGCGTTGCGCATGTTCCGTCCGCCGCTGCGCGCCAAAGTGACTCTGCACGACGGCAAACCGAAACACGTGGTTTGTCTCAAGCGAAAAGAAATCAGCGGAGACATTCTCTGGATGGCTGGCCCCTGGCGCTCCTCCGGGGACTGGTGGGAGCAGGACGGCTGGGCCCGCGACGAATGGGATATCGCTCTGCAGTGGCCAGTAGCCAGTGGCCAGTGGCCAGCGCGGTTCGTATCAGGGCGCGGCTTCAGCCGCGCCGCACACGCCTCCAATTCCAAAGAGGCTTTAGCCGCTGAGGCTGAGAAAGAAAAATGCACTATGGCTCTCTATCGTCTTGTACACAACCTGCTCAGCGGCCACTGGTTCGTGGAAGGAACATATGACTGAAAACAGTTCTTAGTTGCCAGTTCTCAGTTTTCGGATTGCAACAGATTCGCACAGACAACTCCCATTCGGGCTCTCTCCGTGCCTCTGCGGCTCTGTGGTGGATTCGCTTTTTACTGAGAACTGAGAACTGACAACTGAGAACTGTTTTTCCGATGTACATCGAATTCCACGCCCGTTCTGCTTTCAGCTTTCTCGAAGGCGCTACTCTGCCCGAAGACCTGATCTCCGCCTGTGCCAAACACCACATGCCGGCCATGGCTTTGCTCGATCGCGATGGCGTCTATGGCTCACCGCGTTTCTATCTCTCCGCCGATCGCGCCGGACTGAAAGCTCACATCGGCGCCGAGGTGAGTTGTGAAGCTTTCCAGAAACAAAATCGTTCACCACAGAGACACAGAGACACGGAGAAAAAAAGAAATACACAAAAACATAACAATGTAGTTGAAGAAAGCACCGATCCCTCGAAAACTTGTCATCCTGAGCACAGCGAAGAATCTGCTTTGTCGCCGTTCTCAACCAATTTTCGATCGACATCCCAAAATCAGAAATTCCGCCCTTCCTCCGTGTCTCCGTGTCTCTGTGGTGAATTCAAACTTCCTCTCCTCGTTTCTTCCCGCACCGGATACCAAAATCTCTGCCAGCTCATCACTCGCATGAAGCTGCGTGCGCAGAGAAAAGAAGAAGGTGCCGTCCTCGAGCACGAACTCGAGCAACACGCTCCCGGGCTCATTTGCCTGACCGGTGGCGACGAAGGTCCGCTCGCTGCCGCATTCAAGAAAGGTGGGCCCGCCGAGGCACGGCGTGTCGTCGACCGCCTCGTTGGCATCTTCGGCCGCAACAATGTGTACGTCGAACTCCAGCGCCACCTGCATCGTGAAGAAGAGGCCCGCAACCGCGTCGCCATCGAAATCGCCCGTGATCTCAAACTTCCACTGCTCGCGACCAACGGCGTCTGCTACGCCACGCCGCAGGAGCGCGAACTATGCGACGTCCTCACCGCCATCCGCCACCATCAGACCCTGATGACCGCCGGACGCCTGCTCGCCCGCAACTCCGAGCGCCACCTGAAATCGCCCGAGGAAATGTCGCAGCTTTTCGCCGATCTGCCCGAAGCCATCACCAATACCGTCGAACTCTCCGCGCGTCTGGACTTCAAGCTCAGCCAACTCGGCTACGAATTCCCACGCTACCCGGTCCCGGAAGGCGAGACCATGAACTCGTTTCTGCGCCAGCGCACCGATAAGGGCGCTCGCTGGCGCTACGGCATCTCCCTCTCCTGCGATCGCGTTCCGCAGAATGGCTTTCACAACAAAGACCTGCAACAGCGCGCCCGCCGCCAGATCGAGCGCGAGCTCCAGCTCATCGAGAAGCTCGACCTCGCCGGATACTTCCTCATCGTCTGGGACATCGTCCGCTTCTGCCGCGAGCAGAGCATCCTCGCCCAGGGACGCGGCTCCGCCGCCAACAGCGCCGTCTGCTACTCGCTCGGCATCACCGCCGTCGATCCCGTCGGCATGGAACTGCTCTTCGAGCGCTTCCTCTCCGAAGAACGCGGCGAGTGGCCCGACATCGACATCGACCTCCCCTCCGGCGATCAGCGCGAGCGCGTCATCCAGCACATCTACCAGCGTTACGGACAGCGCGGCGCCGCCATGACCGCCAACGTCATCACCTATCGCAACCGCATGGCCGCTCGCGAAATGGGCAAAGCCATGGGCTTCGATCCCGAGACGCTCAACAAAATTTCCGCTGCGGTCGCCACTTGGGAATACAAGGACGCCAACGACGCCCTCGACCGCCGCTTTCACGACGCCGGCCTCGACCTCAACCACCCCCGCCTGCGCAAATATTTCGAGCTCTGCGTCGCCGTGCGTGACCTGCCTCGCCATCTCGGCCAGCACTCCGGCGGCATGGTCATCTGCCAGGGACAACTCGACTCCGTCGTCCCGCTCGAACCCGCCTCCATGCCGGGCCGCGTGGTCGTGCAATGGGACAAAGAAGACTGCGCGGACATGAAGATCATCAAGGTCGATCTTCTCGGTCTCGGCATGATGGCCGTGCTCGAAGACTCGATCCAACTCATCCGCAACGACTATCACGAAGAAGTCGATCTCGCGCACCTGCCGCCCGACGATCCAGAGGTCTACGCCACTTTGCAAAAAGCCGACACGGTCGGCATGTTCCAGATCGAAAGCCGCGCGCAGATGTCGTGCCTGCCGCGCCTGCGACCGCAGAAGTTCTACGACATCGTGGTGCAGGTCGCCATCATCCGCCCCGGCCCGATCGTGGGCCAGATGGTGAATCCTTTCCTGCAGCGCCGCCAGGGACGTGAAGCCGTCACCTACCCGCACCCTTCGCTCGAGCCTGTGCTGGCGCGCACTTTGGGCGTTCCGCTTTTTCAGGAACAACTGCTGCGCATCGCGATGATCAGCGCGAATTTCACCGGAGGCGAAGCCGAAGAACTGCGCCGCGCCATGGGATTCAAACGCTCGCAGGCGCGCATGAAAGAGATCGAAGAGCGTCTGCGTTCCGGTATGACCCGCAACGGCCTCACCCAAGAAGCCCAGGAACAGATCATCCTTTCGATCTCGTCATTCGCCCTTTACGGCTTCCCAGAATCTCACGCTGCGAGTTTTGCTTTGATCGCGTATGCCAGCGCCTGGCTGAAGTGTCACTACCTCGGCGCCTTCACCGCGGCATTGCTGAACAATCAGCCGATGGGCTTCTACCATCCCGCAACGATTGTGAAAGACGCACAACGTCACGGCCTGAAAATTCTGCCCGTGGATGTGACGAAGTCGGACTGGCTGTGCACGCTCGAACCAGTCGCAGAATCAGTCATCGCTCGCCAGTCGTCGGTCGTTGGGAAAAACCCGTTCTCAGTTCCCAGCTCTCCGTTCTCAGTTGGCGATCGGGAAACTCTAGCCGCCAGCCATCAGCCATCCACTATCAACCAACCCACTGCCGTTATCGTCAATCGCTTCATCGCAGGACAAGGCTTCGACCCTCCGCCAGAGACGTTTGCTTCAAAGACGTCCATCGCCACTGCAGAAGTCACCAATCATCATTCCTCAGCCGTGAGCTTCGTATCAGGGCGCGACTTCAGTCGCGCCGAACAAGCCGCCAACACTGACGCGGCTTTAGCCGCTGAGGCAACAGCCACCAGCCATCCACCCTCCTCAATCCACCAGCCAACCTGGAATGAGATCGGCGCCTACCCTCAACCACGTTCCAACATCACATCATCCAAGCCGTCACGAGCGAATGATTCTCGCAATTCTGGACATACCGGTCCTCAAAATGAGGAAAGTGACATCCCAGCTCTTATCAACACGAACAAAGCAGCCCCGCCAGGGGCGGAAGATATTAGCCCCGGACGTGAGTCCAGGGTCGATGCGCAAAATACATCCCGAGTCCCGGAGGGACGACACAAAATTCCGAAATCCCCCACGCTCGCTCTTCGCCTCGGCCTCAACTACGTTCGCGGATTGCGCGAATCCGCCGCACAAGCGCTCGTGCGCGAACGTAGCCTCGCGCCGTTCCAATCCATTCACGACCTCACACGACGCGTCCCCGAGCTTCGCAAAGACGAACTCACCACTCTCGCCGAAATCGGAGCGCTGAATTCAGTTTCCAGTTTCAAGTTTCAGGTTTCGGGTAAGGAGTCCCGAGTCGCAAGTACCGAGTGCCGAGTACAGAACGATGGAGCTCAAATTTCGAGCGAACAGAGTCCCGAAGAACTCCCCGAACACTCGAAACTTGAAACCCGAAACTTGAAACTGAATTCTTTGAAACTCGAAACTCGAAACTCGAAACTGCCTTCCAAACTCCACCGCCGCGACGCTCTCTGGCAGGTCGAAAAAGCCGTCCGCCGCTCTGGCCCGTTGCTCGAAGACTTTCCCGAGCCCGATTCTCCTTCTCCACTCGCGCAGATGACGCACGAAGAGCGTCTCGTCGCCGACTTCCACGGCACCGGCCTCACCGTCGGACCACATCCCATGGCTTACCACCGCTCCGAAATGAAGGCTCTCGGCATCCATGCAGCATCAGAACTCAAATCTCTTCGCAGCGGACAACGCCTGCGAATCGGCGGTTGCGTCATCGCGCGCCAGCGCCCCGGCACCGCCAAGGGATTCGTATTCCTCAGCATTGAAGACGAAACCGGCATCGCCAATGCCATCGTGCATCCCGATCTTGTTCAGAAAAATCGGATTCTCCTCGTCTCCGAGCGCTTCCTGATGATCGAGGGCGTACTCCAGAATCAGGACAATGTCATCTCCGTCAAAGCCGAGCGCGTTCTTCCACTCACCGTCACTCGAGCTGAGACAACCTCGCACGATTTCCACTGAAATCGTTTACAGAATCCACCGTAGAAAATAAAAGTCACTTTTTCATTTCGCGGCGCAATTTTTCTTTTTCTCCTGCATCTCCACAGACGGACGCGCTATAGTAGAAACATCACCCGCACCGTCAGGAAAAGTCGGACTCTCGTTGCGGGTTACGTGTATCTATCTGTTTTCACCAGTTCGACTCACTTCATCATTTAGGAGATTGCAAGGAGTACCCAATCATGGCCAAATCGAAAAACCCACGCACACCCAAGAATGGCGCGGCCGTTCAAACTCCCCTCGTCACCGCCGCTTCCGAAACCCAGACGGAAATTCAGGAATTGAAAAAAGCGCTGCCGGAAGCCCGCAAGAACGTCTTCCCCATCAATCTGGACGAAGAGATCCGCCGCCGCGCTTATGAACTCTGGGAGCAACGCGGATACGAACCGGGCCACGAGACCGAGCACTGGCTGCTCGCTGAGACCGAGGTTCTGTCCCGCTATAGCAGTCCGCGGCAGCACTCTGCTTAACCGCCCGTTTGTGGGTGTAGGTTCTGGCGAGTCCACGCTGACTCGCGCGTCTGATGGAAGTTACGTGGCCCTGGTTCTTCTCATCGACGATAACTTGACCCAATTGCGCATCCGCGAAGTGGTTTTGCGCGAGGCTGGCTTTTCTGTCTCTCGCGCCTGTACGGCGGAGCACGCGCTCGCCCTGCTCCGATCCTTTGCGTCCGGGCCGGATGTCATCGTGACCGATCATGTCTTGCCCGGCGCGAGCGGTTCTGTGTTCGTGCGCCAATTACGCGAGATCTCCCCGCTCGTGCCCGGTCTCGTCATCAGTGGCATGGCCGAAGCCGAAGGCGAGTACGACGGCCTGCACGCGATCTTTCTTCGCAAGCCTTGCCCGCCGGAGAACTTGATCCACGAGGTCCAGGTCGCGCTCGGGTACTAGCGCTCCAATTGCACAATTTTGACGGTGGACCGACGGGCGTTTCGCCCAGTTCGTCTCGCGCTAATCAACAGGCGAGGAAAAGGGGGATATTCAAGCCACGTCCGATACTTTGAACATCGCGGTTAAGCCCTGACCATCACGGTTTTCGACCACCCACGGATTGCCCTTCTGGCACTTGTCCTCCGCGCCTCGCGCGTGAGACAAACAACATAGATCATCCGGCCAAACCTTCTCGCTGAGTGCCGTCTACTTCGATTTCGGGCCCCTTTTGGCCGTCCCGGAGCACCTGGAAAGTCCACGATTCGGACGAGTCTGGCTGCACCTTGCCGGTTGCTCTGATGACGCGTTTCTGAAAAAATAGTGCAAGGGTTTCCCCATGTCTCAATTCAGTAGTGCTGTGCTGCCGCAAATCGGTAGTTTTGCGCTTTTATTAGCGCTCGCCCTCGGGGCATATTCGTTTCTCGTTGGAGTGTTCGCCCTCATCCTGGGCGGTAAAGATTCCGACTACCTTGGCGAAACCGCCCGCCGCGCCGGCATCGCCACGTTTGCCGCGGTCCTGCTTGCGTCTGTCGTCCTGGTCACGGCCGCGTTCACCGACGACTTTTCCGTCGCCTACATCTTCCATCACAGCAACAAAGACCTTCCCGGTCCCTACAAGTTCGCCGTGCTCTGGTCTGGACAGGAAGGTTCGCTGCTGTTCTGGTCTCTGTTGCTTGCGACGTATGGCTTCGTTTTGCGCCTTCGCTATAGGACGGATCCGAAGCTGTTTGCCTACGCGTCGGTCGTCATCGCTGCGGTGCAGGTCTTCTTCTTATTGATCTTGAACTTCGCGGCCCATCCGTTCGCAATTCTCGAAGGCAGCGTTCCCCCAGACGGCAGCGGTCTGAATCCTCTCCTGCAATATCCGGAGATGGTGATCCACCCTCCGATGCTGTACCTCGGCTACGTCGGATTCACCGTGCCCTTTGCCTTCGCTTTCGGCGCGCTGATCATGAAGTATCCGGGCGAGAAGTGGATTCACATCACGCGCCGCTGGACCATGGTCACTTGGGGATTCCTCACGATCGGCATTTTCCTGGGCGCACACTGGGCATATTCGGTCCTCGGATGGGGCGGCTATTGGGGATGGGATCCGGTTGAGAATGCATCGCTGATGCCCTGGCTCGTCGGCACTGCGTTCCTCCACTCGGTCATGATGCAGGAGAAGCGCGGCATGCTGAAGTCGTGGAATATGTGGCTGGTCTTTTTGACTTTCTGGCTGGCCATCTGGGGAACGTTCCTTACCCGTAGCGGAATGATCAGTTCGGTGCATGCCTTCGCGCAATCGCCGATTGGAATGTGGTTCCTCGTATTCATTTTCATCAGTTTCATCGCCTTCGGCGTGGTTTACATCTTGAATCATTCCGATTTCTGCGGAGTGAACACAAGCTCGAGTCGATGATCTCGCGCGAATCGAGTTTCCTGTTCAACAATCTTCTGTTCGTGACGGCGTGTTTTACGGTCTTTTGGGGGACGTTCTTTCCGAAGATTTCTGAATGGCTCCAGGGGAACAAGGTCACGGTCGGTGCACCGTTCTATAACAATGTCGCCGTGCCAATCGCATTGCTCTTGCTGCTTGCTGACTGCCGTAGGACCTTGGCTCTGGCCTGGCGCCGAACATCGTTTGAAAGTCTCAAACGTAGTTTCAAATGGCCCGCCGCCGGTGCTTTATCTATCGGCCTGCTGATGATCATTCTCGGTGTGCGCCCATGGAATGACATCGCGTACTTTTATTCGTTGATGGCAGCAATGCTCGCCGCACTGGTGATCTTCACGGTCATCTCCGAATTCGTCCGCGGCGGACAGGTCATCCAGCGTCACACCGGATTCAGTCTGCTCGGCTCGATGCTGCATCTCTATCATCGCAATACGCGCCGCTACGGCGGATACATCGTGCACTACGGTGTGGCCATCGTGATCATCGGAATTCTTGGTACGCCGTTCAATCGCGACGCCGAAAAAGAAATGGGCTTCGGCGACAAGATGAACATCGGTCCCTACACGCTCGTATGCCAGTCCTACACACAGGATGACAATCCCGAACTTCAGCAACGAATGGGCGATCATCAATGTCTTCAAGGGCAACGAGCAGCTCACCACGATGTATCCGGAGCGCCGGCTCTACAAAGCGAGTTCGCAGCCGCAGACGATTCCGCGCATCTGGGAAACCTGGTATCAGGATCTCTTCCTCGTAAAGGATCTCTACATCGTCTATGAAGGCCGCAACGAAGATACCGGTCGCCCGATCATCAAGGCCCATCTGAACCCCATGGTGCCCTGGATCTGGATAGGCCTCGTGATCATGGTCTTCGGCACGATCACTTGTCTGGTGCCGAATGCAACGCCGGTTCGCGCTACGGTTCCGGCGCGCGTACAAACGGCTCCAGCTGTAGGAGCAGGCGATTGATGTCATTGCCAAAGAAATCGCTCCTCAATCGCACCGCGCAATGCGCTTTGGTAGTGTTCGCCCTTTTCACCTTCCTCGGCGTCGGTGACGACGACGCGCGCTTCCGCGACCTGGGCCATCATCTGATTTGCGCCTGCGGATGCGGCCAGGTACTGCTCGAGTGCAATCACGTCGGCTGTCAGTATTCCGACCGCATGCGTAACGAACTCGCCGCCGCCATTGATCGTGGCGACAACGACGACCTTGCCCTGCAGTCCTTCGTGCAGAAGTATGGACCGACCGTGGTCGCCGCGCCCTCTACTTCCGGCTTCGGCCGCGTGGCGTGGATCATGCCCTTCGCCGCGCTGCTGGCGGGCATGGCCGGGCTTGTATGGCTTGTCCGTTCCTGGCGATCACGTCCCGCGCCCGCAATCGCCGATGGCATCCAACCTGTGCAAGGGCCTGAACTCGAACGCTACCGCGAGCAGGCCGACAAGGAGACCGACCTGTGACCCTTATCATCTGTGGTCTCGTCACTCTCAGCGCACTCTTTTACGTCTTCTACGTTCCCGGTCAGATCTACACCGGGGCGGCGAAGACGCGTCTCGCCTATCTGCGCGAGCGCAAGGAAGCCGTTTACGATAATCTGCGCGACCTGAACTTTGAATACAAAGCGGGTAAGTTCCCTGATTCCGACTATCAGGAGATGAAGACGTCGCTCGAGGATGAAGCTGCCGCCATCCTCGCCGAGATTGCGCGACTCGAAGAAGCCGCCGCCAATCCCGTCAATCTCCGCGATCGAAAAGGAGCTAGAGTTTGAGATTCTCCCCCAAGTTTGCCATCGCAATTCTGACGTTCGCTCTCGGCGCTTACGCTGCCGCCGAAACCCTCACCGGCACCGTGAAGAACGGCACGACAAACAAGCCCGGCGCTGGCGACCAAGTCATTTTGATCAAGCTCGGCAACGGCATGGAAGAAGCCGCTCGCACCAAGGCTGACGCCAAGGGCAACTTCAGCTTCAATCTCGACGATCAGGGCCCGCACCTCATCCGCGTCATTCACCAGGATGTCACTTATCACCGCATGGCGCCTCCGGGAACGACTTCCGTGGAAGTTGAGGTCAACGACGTCGCCAAGAAAATCGAGGGCATCTCCGTCACTGCCGACGTCATGCGCTTCCAGGCCGAGAACGGCCAGCTCGAAATCGTTCGCCTGTTCGCGGTCGACAACAAGTCGAATCCCCCCAAGACGCAGATGAACGACCACAACTTCGAGTTCTATCTGCCCGAGGGCGCGAAGGTTACCCAATCCATGGCGCGCACCGCCAACGGCCAACCCATCAATTCGTCGGCCGTGCCCCAGGGCGAGAAGAACAAGTACGCTTTCATCTTCCCGTTGCGCCCCGGCGAAACCCAGTTCCAGGTGCAGTTCACGCTGCCTTACACCGGAGAGGCGACTGTCGATCCAAAGCTGCCGTACTCCGCGCAACACTTCGTGGTGATGATCCCGAAGTCGATGCAGTTCACCGCGGGCCCGAACGCGCATTTCGAGTCGATGAACGATCCCCAGCAGGCCGATGCCACAATTCAGGTGGCTACGATGACGACGGCCGGGCAGCCCTTGAGCTTTAAAGTCTCGGGCACAGGCACGCTCGCCGCGGAAGGCAGCGGCGGCGGTGGAGGCGGCGCGTCTGCCGGCGGCGGGAGTTCTTCGATGGGACAAGGACCTGAAGCCCGCTCCGGACCGGGTGGAGGACTTGGCCCGCCGATCGACGCACCCGACCCCTTGCAGAAATACCGCTGGCCTATCATCGGCGGATTCGTGCTCGTCCTCGCCGGCGGCGCGGTCTACATGACTAAACGCCAGCGCGCCGCGCTCGCTTCCGGAAATGCGGGCAGCGTGGAATTCGACGCACCGGAACCGCGGCCCGTAACCCCGCGAGTCTCACGTCCAACGCCGCCGCCTCCCACGAGAGTCGCGGCGCCTGTCGCGCCAACCCCAGTCGCAGCCGCTGCGCCGGCTGCCGCCGCTGTGGCGAATGGTTCGCGGCCCTCGATGTTGCTGGAAGCGCTGAAAGAAGAAATCTTCCAGCTCGAGATGGAACACAAGCAGGGCAAGATTTCGCAGCAGGAATACGAGAAAGCCAAGGCCGCTCTCGACGGAACACTCGAGCGCGCCCTCAAGCGCGACGCCCAGAGGAACTGATCCGTCACGGCTCACGTGGGGACAGTCGCCCTCGGCTGTCCAGCGGAGCAAGGCTCCGCGAAAACCTTAGCGTCCGCCACTCACATTTGCCGGTAGCCGAATCACCATACAACCTCCATCCCATTGCGATTGAATGACTTAGTCACCATCGCGTTTCCCAAGCATCCCGCCGCTCCCCGCAACATCCAATGAGTTGTCTGACTAAAGGATTTTCTGTATGGGAAACACATTCAAAACCGCGTTCCTGCTCGTAGGCATGACACTTCTGCTGATGTTCATCGGCGGCTACTTCGGCGGACAGCGCGGCATGCTGACCGCCCTGATCATCGCGGGCGTAATGAACTTTGGCGCTTACTTCTTCTCCGACAAGCTTGCCCTGGCCAGCTACCGCGCGCAGCCCGTCATGCGCGAACAACTTCCGCGCGTTTACCAGGTCGTCGAGAGGCTAACGCAGAAGGCCGGTCTGCCGATGCCCAAGATCTACGTCATCCCGAGCGATTCGCCGAACGCCTTCGCCACCGGACGCAATCCGCAGCACGCCTCCGTTGCGGTCACGCAGGGTATTCTGAACCTGCTCACCGACGAGGAACTTGAAGGCGTACTCGCGCACGAACTCGGTCACGTCAGCAATCGCGACATTCTGATCAGCTCGATCGCCGCGACTCTCGCCGGCGCGATCACCTATCTCTCGCGCTTCGCCATGTTCTTCGGTGGTGGAGACCGGGAAGAACGCCGTGGCGGCGGCCTGAGCGCGATCGCGATGATGATTCTTGCGCCGCTGGCAGCGATGCTGATCCAAATGGCCGTTTCGCGCTCCCGCGAATATCAGGCCGATGAATCCGGCGCTCACCTGACCGGCAATCCGTACGCGCTCGCCAGCGCGCTCGCCAAGCTGGACGCGTATTCCAAACGCATACCAATGGCGGCGAACCCTTCGACGGCGCACCTGTTCATCGTGCAGCCGCTGCTAGGCTTCAACGTCGGCAACCTGTTCTCGACGCATCCGCCCATCGCCAAGCGGATCGAGCGCCTCACCGGCCACCCCGCCGAACTCAACCGGGTTGCGTAGAGAAAAGCGGTCGCGTCGGAGCGTAGCGCGCTCAATTTGTACACGAACTTAAATCCGAGGATTCCTCCCCGGATTTTTCGTTTGTAGCGCCGGCATCTTGCCGGCTGTCGCGAGGGCGTCCCGCCCTCGCTTTTCTTTAACTGACACCTCCGTGCAAGGTCGTGATTCTGGTTCGTTCGTCTGATGTGTTGTTCGGGTTTGTTTGCTAATTAGCTGCGCTTCTGTGACGTTCGTAACAGCCCTCCCCACGAGGCGCATAGTAGAATCGCTTTTTGCATGTCTCCTGAAACTGCCACCGCGGCCACTAGCCGCGCCGTTCAACTCGAAGCAGCCCTGCGCAAGGTCATTCGCGGCAAAGACGATGTCATCCGTCTTTCTCTCGTCTCGATCCTCGCGCGCGGCCACCTGCTCATCGAAGGTGTCCCGGGCGTCGGCAAAACGACCCTCGGCCAGGCGCTCGCCCGCGCTCTCGACTGCGGCTTTCAGCGCGTCCAGTTCACCAGCGACATGCTGCCTTCCGACGTGCTCGGCATCTCGATCTACTCCGCCGTCGAGCAGCAATTCGAATTCAAGCGTGGCCCGGTCTTCACCAACATTCTGCTCGCTGACGAGATCAACCGCACAACGCCCAAGACGCAGTCCGCGCTGCTCGAGGCCATGAACGACGGTCAGGTCACCGTCGACGTGAATTCGTACCCGCTGCCGCAGCCGTTCCTGGTGATCGCGACGCAGAATCCCGTGGAGCACCACGGCACCTATCCGCTGCCCGAGTCGCAACTCGACCGCTTCCTGATGCGCGTGCACATGGGATACCCCGACGGAGACGCCGAACGCGAAATCCTTCGTTCCGCCGCCGGCGCGGCCAAGCTCGATACGCTTCATCCCGTTGTGTCTGGCGCAGACATTCTCGAAATGCAGCAAGCAGTAACCAAGGTTCGCGTCGACGACTCGCTTGTGACCTACGCGCTCTCGATCGTCCGCAAGACGCGCGAAACCGAATTCTTGTCACTTGGCGTTTCCCCCCGCGGCTCGCAGATGCTCTACCGCGCCGCGCAAGCCATGGCCTTCCTCGAAGGCCGCACGTACTGCATCCCCGAAGACATCAAGCCGCTCGTCGTTCCTGTCTTCGCGCACCGCGTCGTGGTCAGCGGCGCCTACTCGTCATCGCTGAAGAAAACCGACCAGGCCGAGCAGGTCATGCGCGAAATCGCCGAGAGCGTGCCGGTACCGGTCTAGAAACCTTAGGTCTCAGGTGTTAGGTCTCAGGTCTTGGGCTCTTCCCTCCTTGCAATCGCGTCCTTCACTCAATACTCTTATCGCCGTGTCGAGCTGTCGCCGGTCGAAACATGAACGCAAGATAAAGACTTGTGCCGGATGTTAAGTTTTCGCGAACTTGAGCTTAAGACCCAATACCTAACACCTGAGACCTGCCTTTATGTCCATTCTCCGTTTCCTGATGTTGCTGTCCCTCATCGTCTGGGTCGGCGGAATCATTTTCCTGTCGTTCGTCGAAGCGCCATCGGCATTCTCGATCGCCCCCAGCCGCCACATGGCCGGAACGCTCGTCGGCCACACGCTCAGCATCCTGCATTGGATGGGCTTGTTCTCCGGCGTGATTTTCCTCGGGTGCTCGATGCTGCTCAACAGTCTGGTCACCGGATCCGCGCAACCCCTGGCAGCCCGCCACATTCTGCTCTGCGGAATGCTGCTCCTCACAGTGATCTCGCAATTCGGCATCTCGCCGAAGATGGCCACGCTGCGCGCGCAGTTCGGCGACATCGACACCGTGCCGGCCAACGATCCCAGCCGCGTTCAATTTGAGTCGTTGCACCAGTGGTCGGTGCGGTTGGAAGTCGTCGTTCTTTTGCTGGGACTGGCCGCTGTCTACCTCACGGCGCGCCAATTTTCCTGAATACTCAAAACTACTGTGCAGGAGTCTTAGCCGCGTCCCCACCTGTGGCTGCAGGTGCTACCTGCCTCTCGCCGAGAAATTTGTCGAGCGTCACTAGATAGGCCGCGATCAGCCGGTACGAGTCGTAGTAGTCCCCCATCTTGATCTTGTCCAGCCTGTCCCGCGGAGAGTGCAGGACCGCCAACGTGTCCTGCGTCAGGGTGTGGATGGTGATTCGCGGAATCTTGTAACGGGCGAACGACTCCGAATCGGTCGTCCCAACCTTGTCGACATTCACGCCCGACAGCGGCAATTGCAGCGCTTTGGCAACCCCATTCAGATACCGCACCAGCATGTCATCGGCGTGCGTGACCCAAACCTCGGTCGGCCCCAGTCCGAGCGTATCCATATTCACCATCGCCTTGATGCGCTGGCGCTGTTCTTGCGACAGGTGCTCCGCGTAATAGTTCGATCCCACAAGATGCTGCTCCTCGCCCATGAAGCCCACGAAGACGAAGGTGTGTATGCGTGGTTCCTGGCGGACACTGAACAGCAAACTCGGCAGCAGCGAAGCGCTGCTCCAGTTGTCGACGACGCCGTCACCCGCGTCGATATGATCGAAGTGCGCGCCGACGAGAATGACCTCATCCGTCGACCCCGGCAGAGTGCAAATCACATTGGGCGGTTGCTTGCTCTTGACCGCCTGCTCCGAGAGTTGCTCCGGTTTGCAACCCGACTCGGCGAACAGCTTCTTCAATTCGGTCTCGCGATCGAAATCCGTGCCCTTGTAGGCCCGCAGCCGTTCCTCCACCACCTCTTGCTTCAGCAACTGAAAGTGAATCTGTGCGCTTGCGGCGAGCGCGCTGAACGTAACGGCCAATGCCGTCACACAGAAGAAGCCATGACAAAACCGTCGCATGGGATCGGAATCCGAGCTTACCATGCATGTCCACTACGTCGAAGCGTGTGTGTCGTACTTGGTCCGTCCCGGATTCTTCGTTTATCCTGAAATGTTATTCATACCGCTCCGCCCTCGTCTGTGCGCCAACCGCGTCACGTCGACGGCTGAAAGCTGCCCTCATGAAATCCGGCATCATTGGACTCCCGCAAGTCGGCAAGACATCCCTGTTTCGCATGCTCACCAAGGCGAATCTTTCCGCCCAGGCAATGGCCAACCCGCGCGAAGCGCACATCGGCGTGGCCAAGGTTCCCGACGACCGCCTCGACCGCCTCGCCGCCGTCTATAAGCCCAAAAAGCTCACCCACGCCACCATCGAATACGTCGACGTCGGCGCCGTCGGCCAAGAATCCCTCAAGGAGACTGCCTATGTCGGCCATCTGCGCCAGGTGGACTCGCTGGTCCACGTACTTCGCGCGTTCGAGGACGACTCCATCCCGCACGTCGGCCCCATTGATCCGCTGCGCGACATCAAGAACGTCGAATTTGACCTGATGGTGAGCGATCTCGGGCAGATCGAGAAACGTCTGGAGCGCCTCGTCAAAGACCTCAAGAAGATGCGTTCGCCCGAGCTCGAGAAAGAAAACGAGTTGCTCCTCAAAGCCAAAGCGCATCTGGAAACTGAAAAGCCTCTTCGCGAAATGGAAATGACGCCTGAGGACAAGAAACGCATCCGCGGCTTTATGTTCCTCAGCGAAAAGCCGATGCTCTACGTGCTAAACGTCAGTGAGACGCAGGAACTCGGGAAAGCGCTCGAAGCCGCGGTCGCAAAATACAACCTGACCGAAGTCGCGTCCCGACCCAATGCCGGCGCAACCGCGGTATGCGCGAAGGTCGAAGCGGAACTCGCCGAGATGTCCGACGCCGATGCCGCCGAATTTCTCTCCAGCTACGGCCTCACGGAAAGCGGCCTCGTTCGCCTGATCCGCAATACGTACCACCTGCTCGGGCTGATTTCGTTCCTGACCATCGGAGAAGACGAATGCCGCGCCTGGACGATCCCCGTCAATACGCGCGCGGTAGAAGCGGCAGGCGCGATTCACTCCGACCTCGAAAAGCACTTCATCCGCGCCGAGACGATCCGCTGGGACCAACTGCTCGAAGCCGGCTCGGAAGCCAACGCCCGCGCCAAGGGACAGCTGCGTCTGGAGGGCAAGGACTACATCGTGCAGGACGGCGACGTGATGCACATCCGGCACAGCGGATGACGAGAGCAGTTCTCAGTTCTCAGTTCTCAGTTCTCAGTTCTCAGTTCTCAGTTCTCAGTTCTCAGTTCTCAGTTCTCAGAGAAGAGCAAAACGATGATTGAAAACTATGCAACAACTTTGATGGATGAAAGCAAGCCGTTGAGGATTCGACCGAGTTCGGCGACCGATTTCATCAACTGCGTGCCTTCTGCTTTAGCGAGATAAGCGAGATTCATCGCGATCTGGAGCTGCGTTTCGATCTCGACCAAAGAACCCCGGGCCATGCTCAGAAAGCGATGAGAGTCCCGACTTGAAAACCGGGCTTGCCCTTCGGCAATGTTGTTAGGAACTGAAACTGCGGCTCTTCTGAGCTGATTCGTCAAGCCGTACCGTTCTCCGAGGGGAAATTTTCCGGTCTCGCGATAAATGTCCGTCACCAGCTGCATAGCTCTCTGCCAAGCGATTAAGTCTCGATAGAACTGACCCATGAAGTCGACCTCTTTGGACTATTCTGAGCGAGATCGGGAGAAGCTATCTGTGACCGTTGAACATCTCTGAAGGCAACCAAATCCAGACCTGTGAACATTTCGAGAACTGAGAACTGAGAACTGAGAACTGAGAACTGAGAACTGAGAACTGAGAACTGAGAACTGAGAACTGAGAACTGAGAACTGAGAACTGAGAACTGAGAACTGAGAACTGAGAACTGCTTTACCGAAACACCCTATCCAGCACAAACAACACTCCCACTCCCAAAAAGACCACCAGCGCCATCCTCACGCCCGGTTCTTTGTTCACCTCGGGGATCAAGTCGGACGCTGCCACGTAGATCGTGACGCCCGCAGCCAACGGGAGTCCTGCATTCACCTGGTGCCGAAACACCGCCATCGTCAAGACACCCGCGAGCGTGGCCGCGCCTAACATCACCGAAGCGAGCCATGCTGACCACCGACTGCGGCCACTGGCGAGCATCACCGACGCGACCGTAAAGCCTTCCGGAATCTTGTGCAAAAAAACCGCGAGGAAAATCATCCAGCCCAGCCAGTTCGACACGAGAAATCCCGCGGCAATCGCGATTCCGTCGAAGAAGGTGTGGATAATCAGGCCGATCAGAACCGAATAGCCTTTGTGCGGATGCAGGAATTCTTCTTCGTGCGTTTCTTCCCCGAAGTGGAAGTGCGGTGTGACTGTGTGCTCGAAAAAATGAATGATCAGGTATCCCAACAGGATGAGGAATGCCGCGTAACGTCCGCCCAGTTCAAGGCTTGTTGGAACGACCTCGACAATGGCCGTAGCCAGCATGAACCCAGCACCGAGAGCTACGAAGTAACGCAGGTACCGCCGCTCCCAGTTTCGCTGAACGATGATCGCGCCACCGAACACATTTGCGCTGGCTGCAGTCAGTCCAAGCAAGATGGCCGTGGGAATGGGCGACATTTCGCTCAGCGATCATAGCAGTTTGCCCAGGATTCTCAGAAAACGTGAGCAAATCGATGGCGGAAAAGCAACCAAGTTGCTGTCTGTGCAAACTTCCGCTACTGAGAACTGAGAACTGAGAACTGAGAACTGAGAACTGAGAACTGAGAACTGAGAACTGAGAACTGAGAACTGAGAACTGAGAACTGAGAACTGAGAACTGTAGTTCTCACTCCACCTGATGCTTCGCGGTGTACCCGTCGCGGGCGTAGACCACGACCTTTACGTCTTTGCCCTTCTGGTCTTTCACCTTGAGCTGTCCGCCCTCGGGTGACGTCAACTCAATCTTCAGCTTGCGGTAGCTGCCATCCAGCTTGGAATTCGTCGGGTGGTATGCGATCGAATACTCGTTGCGGATGTCCTGGCCGATGGCGTTGAAGATCTCGCCAAATTCCGCCTGGAAACGCGGGAAATAGGCGCGCCCGCCGGTCATCCGCGCGAATGTATTCATTTCGTTATCGGCCTGCAGATAATCCATCTGCCCGACCGGAATTCCCATGCCGTGGGTGTAACCGCATTGATGCACTTCGCAGTAATTGCGCAGCGCCCAGCCTACGCTCACCGGATAGATCGTGATGTCCTTGGTCGCCTTGATCTTCTTCATCATCTGGTCAAGGTTGATCTTGCTGAATGTATCGACACCGGTCGTGACGAGGATGACGTACTTGCGTCCCTCAATTCCGTCCAGGCGATCGAGCGTGTCGTAAAGCGCGTCGAACAGGTTGGTTTCCGCGAACCCGGGAATCGTCATTTGCGAGATCGCGCCCATGACCTGTCCCTTGTCCTGCGTGAAGTCAGTCAGGATCTGCGGCTTCATGTCGTAGGAGATAACGGCGACCCAGTCGTCCTTCTTCAGTGTCTGCGCGAATGTGTAGGACGCAATGACCGCGTCGCGGACAAAGGAGTAATTCGTCGAGGCGAACTCAACTAGCAGCACCGCCGTGATCGGCGCCGTCGCCTGGTTGAAGTTGGTGATGTTCTGCGGCACACCATCTTCCATGATTTTGAAATTCTCTTTGTGCAGCCCGGGAACGAACTGGCCGTCCTTCGTCGTCACCAGTACGTCTAGATTCACCAACGGCACGTCGACTTTGATGGAATAGTCGGGCATGCCCTCGATTTTCTTGGGCTTCTCGGGAGCGGGCGGCGGAGGCGGTTCGTCTTTTTTCCTCGGAATCGCGTAGGGGCCGACGTCGCTGCCCGGCCCTCCAGCGTCCGGGGGAGCGTCCTGCTTGTTGGGATTCTGCTGGGAGTTGGCTGGCGGTTGCGACGATTGGTCTTGGGAAACGGCCGGAGCCACGGCCAACGCTCCGAAGATCAGCACTAACAATACTTTACGAAAGGACGGTCTAGACATGGTTCCCACCGCGCCGAAGCACGCGATTACAAAAGTAAACTTTCACTCGGAAACTTGCTTGATGGTAGTATAGACGCAAAGCTTCACGATTGGGATGTTTTGCTAGGTCCTAAAGCTTCTCCTCTCCCGGCAACGACTTGCCATCGTAAGGAGTCTAAGTGATCAGTTGGGTTTTCGAGCCGCGTTGCCAGGCTCACGGGGCTAACTACATGCGTAACACTGTCCTCGCTGTTATCGCCTTTGCCGTCTTTTCCACCCTCAGCGCGATTGCGGCCCAAACACCGGCCGCCGAAGCACCCAAGACAACTCAAACCATCCCGGTAAGCCAGATTCACACGGGCATGCGCGGCGTTGCCTACACGGTGTTCGAGGGAACCAAGCCCGAGCCCATGGACGTTGAAGTTCTCGGCGTGCTGAAGAACATGAACGGACCGAAGGGCGACATCATCCTCGTGCGCCTGCATGGGCCGAAGGTTGAGTACACGGGCGTGGTGGCCGGTATGAGCGGCAGCCCGGTCTACTTCGACGGCAAGCTGGCGGGCGCACTCGCGTTTCGCATCGGCGAGTTCTCGAAGGAACCGATTGCTGGCGTGACCCCGATCGCCGACATGCTCGAGATCAACGCGTTCGACAAGAGCCCGGGCGGCATTACGGACGCCGCGAACACGGAGCCGACCAAGGCCGTGACCAAGACCTCCGGACCCGGACTCGCCCAAACTCCGGAAGTGCAGAGCTATGCCAACTACCTGAAGCCGATCGAAGCGCCTCTGGTGTTTAACGGCTTCAGCGAAGAAGCCGTGAAGATGTTCGCGCCACAGTTTGCTTCCGCCGGAATCATCCCAGTGATGGGCGTGGGATCGGTGAGCGATCAGAAACAGCCCGAACCTCTGGAACCCGGATCGGCGATCAGCGCGATTCTGGTGCGCGGCGACATGGACATCGCGGCCACTTGCACGATCACGTATCTCGATCCGCAGAAGTTGCTTGCGTGCGGACACCCCTTGTTGCAGTTCGGCAGCGTCGATCTTCCGATGAACAAGGCGGAAGTTCTGGCCACGCTTCCCTCTCCGCTGAACGCTTTCAAGATCGTAAACACCACGGAGCCGGTCGGATCGTTCGTGCAGGATCGCCACACCGGCATCATGGGATTGCTGAACAAGCAGCCCGACATGATTCCGGTTACGCTCAGCATTCATAACGGCGCGGCCTTGAAAGAGATTCACTACGAAGTGCTGAACAATCCGCGGCTTAGCCCGGTCGCGATGATGGCTACGGTTTTCAACGCCCTCCATGGCATCAACGACTACGGCGAGGAAACCACCTACCGCCTGAAGGGCGTGATCAGCGTCAAGGGCTATCCGGATGTGAGCCTGCAGAACATCTTCGCGCCCACGGATGCGGGCCAGCCGGCCGCGTTCATCGCGGCGTTGGCACTGGGAGAGCGCTTCGGGCGCATCTACGACAATCCGTTCGATGTGCCATCGGTCAAAGGCGTGAACCTGGACTTCGATCTCGTGAAAGAGCGCCGCTGGGCGCGGCTCGAAAGCGCGCGCACCGACCTCACCGAAGCGCGCCCCGGCGACGAGATCACCGTCGAGACCGTGCTGGCTCCGTATCGCGGAGAGCGCGTTGTCCGCCAGATCTCGATCAAGATACCGACCTCGGCATCCAAGGGGCCTCTGCGTATCCTGGTGAGCGACGGCGACACTCTGGACCGGATGCGGCGCGGAATGCCGATGGCGGCACGCAAACTCGATTTAGCTTCGACGATCGCGCTGCTCAACAAAGAACACTCCAACAACCGCGTCTATGTCTCGCTGCTGGAAGCGGACCCGGAAGCGATGGTCGCCGACAAGGTGATGCCGGCACTCCCCCTTTCCGTGATGAACGTGATGGAAGGCATGCGCGGCACGCAGGAGATGGTCGTCCTGGGCGAATCGCAGGTGAACGAAGCGGCAACACCGCCGCTCGACTTCGCCGTGGCCGGGGCGCAGGTTCTCACAATTACGATCAAGTAATGGATGGGGCTTGATTCTCTGTCAAGCCCCCAAAACCCTCAAATTTCCGGTAAGCTACAGCATTCAGGGAAGATATTTGTGTCCTCCTGGTGTCCCAAACACCCTGTGCAATTTGCTATTCTGGATATATAGAGTCGAGAAAAGGAAATTGGGCGACTTCAAGCCGACTCTGACCTTTCGGGAAACAGGGCCAACCGTGTGGTACGCGCCGACCTTCGTCGCTGGTCAGTTCTGCCAGCCATGTTAACCTGAATTTTCCGCCACGAACTTGCGAACGAGGTAACGACTTGCTCATTGACTTGCGGAAGTTTGCTGCGCTCATGCTGTCTCTCTTCCTCGCCATCACCGCCTTTGCAGAAGGCACCCGCACCTGGGAACAATCGAAATTCGAAGACCTGACCAAGGGCACCGCGACCGGAGTTGCGATCCGTAGCACCGGCGGACTGGAACTCGCGCCTGCGTTCAAGACGCTTTACACGGCGCCGTCGACCTACATCTGGGCGATCGCGTCCGACGATGCCGGGAACATCTACGCGGCGTCGGGCTCGCCGGCGAAGGTATACCGGATCACGCCCGATGGACAGGCGACCACGATTTTCGAACCGACCGAGTTGCAGGTGCAGGCGCTGGTTGTCGACAAGAGTGGCGCGGTCTACGCGGGCACGGCTCCCGACGGCAAGGTCTACAAGATCGAGCACAAAGGCGGGAAGTCGGAGTCGGCGAAGGCGAATTCGTCAGATAAGTCGAAGGGACAAGTCGATCCGAACTGGAGTTCGTCGGTGTATTTCGATCCGCAGACGAAATACATCTGGGATTTGGCGCTCGATGGGTCGGGCGATCTCTTTGTGGCGACCGGTGATCGCGGGGAGATTTATCGCGTGACGCCGAAGGGCGACCATTCGGTTTTCTTTAAGAGCGATGAAGCGCATGTACGCGTACTGGCCGTAGACGCAAAGGGGAACCTGATTGCGGGTTCGGATGGCAGCGGGCTGGTGTACCGGATCGCGCCGTCGGGTGAGGCGTTCGTGCTATACAGCGCGCCCAAGAAAGAAATTACCGCACTGGCGCTCGACGATGCCGGAAACATCTACGCGGCGGGCGTGGGCGAAAAGCGCGCGGGCGCGGGCGTCGGCCTCGGGTTCGGGCAGCCTGCTTCCGGCGTCGGCACGCCGGCTACGGGAGTTACGCTGCAACCGGGTGTCGTCATTGCACCGGGGCAGCCGCCGGGAGCGGCGATGATGAACTTCCCTGCTCCGGGCGCGGGAGCGACGGGCGGCTCAGAAATCTACAAGATTGCGCCGGATGGTTCACCGACACGGCTGTGGACATCGCGGGAAGACATCGTGTACGCGCTGGCCTTCGATCCGCAAGGACGACTGCTGGCGGGAACGGGCAATCGCGGCCATGTCTTCGCGATGAAGAGCGATGACGACTTCACCGATCTGCTGAAAGCGGGCGCGTCGCAGGTAACGGCCTTCGCGAAAGCTCCGGGCGGCGGACTGTACGCGGCAGGTTCGAACCTGGGCAAAGTCTTTGTGCTCGGGCCGGGACCGCAGTCCGAAGGAACGTACGAGAGTGACGTGTTCGATGCGAAGGTCTTCTCGCGCTGGGGACGGGCGGAATCGCGCACGATGGGCAACGTGGAGTTGTTCGCGCGCAGCGGGAACGTTGATAATCCCGACCGCAACTGGAGCCCGTGGAAAAAGATCGACGCACAGACCGGGCAGACGGGAATTCCGGCGGCGCGTTTCGTGCAGTGGAAGGCGGTGTTGCACTCGGGAAGCACCGCGCCGCGCGTGGATGGCGTCACGATGAACTACCTCTCGAAGAACGTCGCGCCCGAGATCGACGACATCGGCGTGCAGGTGGGCTATCGGTACCAACCACTGCCGAAGCCTATCGGCGGTGCAGTCGATATGAGCGGCGGGATTTCGCCATCTGGACCAACCCAGCCGCATTTTGAGGCGCCTGTTCCAACAACGCGAGATCGGGACTCGGTGGGCGTGAAGTGGGTGGCACACGACGATAACGACGATCAACTGGTGTATGCGTTGTATTACCGTACCGATGGCGAGACCCGGTGGCTGCTGCTGAAGGACGATCTGACGGACAAGTTCTACTCGTTCGACGCGAGCCTGCTGCCCGATGGCGCGTATACGTTCAAGGTAGTGGCGTCGGATGCGCCGTCGCATTCGCCCGGTGAAGAGTTGACCGCGGAAAAGGAGAGCGCGCGCGTGGAGGTGGACACAACGCCGCCGCGAATCGAGAATCTGACCGCGTCGGCGGAAGGCGACAAGATTCACGTAAGCTTCCGCGCGGTGGACGGCTACTCGGTAATCAAGCGGGCGGAGTTCTCGATCGATGCCAATGACTGGCAGTACGTGGAGCCGACGGACCAGATTTCGGATTCGAAGACCGAAACCTACGACTTCCGGGCTGCTGTGCCGGTGGATGTGGAAGCCGCGGCGACTGCGGGTGCAAAGAGGAAGGGACGGGAATCCGTATCGGGTCAGATGGAACATGTGGTGGTGGTGCGAGTGTATGACCGTTTCGACAACATGAGCGCAGCGAAGACGGTGATTCGGGGGAAGTGAGGCTTTCGGCTCTGGGCTTTTGGCTCTGGGCTTTTGGCTTTGGGCTCTCGGGTCTCGGGTCGGTCGTCGGTCGTCGGTCGTCGGTCGTCGGAAAGCCTAGCTCGGGGGACAGCCTGCTTCATCATGAAAAACTTCGGAGCTGCGCTCCGACGGACAGCCGAGGTTGGCTGCACCCACGTGGTTCGTGTCCCGCCTCGCGCGGGGATAACCCCATAAAGAAACCACAAGTCTCTCGACTGCGCTCGGCTGCCGCCTCACTCCGCTCGAGATGACAGAGCCGAGAAAGCCGTCAGCTATCAGGTCACAGGAAGGGCACGCGGACGCCGCGCCACACGATAATCACACAGATCAGGCTATCCGGCTCTCTTCGACGGTGTGGAGTTGGTCGGCGTTGCGGAGGTCGGGGAAGAGCCAGGCCCAGAGCACAATCACGATCAGCGTCCCGATGCCTCCCAGAACCACGGCGCGCTCGGTGCCGAACCAGTGCGCGGTCAGGCCGGATTCGAACTCTCCCAGTTCGTTTGAAGCTCCAATAAAGAGCATGTCGACAGCGTTGACGCGGCCACGCATCGGGTCGGGCGTGGCGATCTGCACAAGCGTGGCGCGGATGATGACGCTGACCATGTCGGTTGCGCCAACCATTAAGAGCGCGAGAAGCGACAGCGTCAAGCTGCGTGAGATGCCGAAGACGATGGTGAAGATGCCGAAGCCGGCAACGCAAGTCAGCATAATCCAGCCTGCGCGGCCGCGGATGGGGCGCTGGGCGAGGAAGAGCGCCATCATGGCAGCGCCGACCCCCGGCGCGCTGCGCAGCAGGCCCAGTCCCCACGGGCCAGTGCGCAGAATTTCGCTGGCATAGACGGGAAGCAAGGCGACTGCGCCTCCCAGAAGAACCGCGAACATATCAAGGGAGATGGAGCCGAGCACGACTTTCTCACGCCAGACGTAGCGGAAGCCGACCATCACGGTGTGAAGCGACATCTCCTCTGCGGGTCTGGCTGGCGTCGTGGTGCGAATTCGAAGCGAGGCAACGAGGGCGATGGCGCAGGCGGCCGTGGCGGTGCCGTACACAACGGAGGGTCCGCCGACGAGCGCGTAGAGAATGCCTCCGATGGAAGGGCCAAGGATTGTAGCGGCCTGAAAGAGGCTGGCGTTCCAGGCGACGGCTTTCGAGAAATAATCCGCTGGAACCAACTGCGGGAGCAGCGCGCGGCTGGCGGGCCAGTTGAAGCAGCGAACGACACCGAGGAAAAGGAGGACCACGTAGATCGCGTAGACGGAGCGTGAGTGGCGCAGGGTGAGCGCGAGAAGAAGACCCGAGCAGAGGATGAAGCCGGCGTAGCAGATGTTGAGCAGGCGCGTACGGTCGTGGCGGTCGGCGGCGTGCCCGGCGACGAGGAAGAGCAGGACGCCGGGAAGAAACTGTGCGAGGCCGACGAGGCCGAGGTCGAGCGGTCGGTGCGTGATTTCGTAGACCTGCCAGCCGACGGCGACCGACTGCATCTCGAGCGCGGCCACGATGAAGAAGCGCGCGATCTGGTAGAGCGTGAAGTCGGGATAAGAGAGAGAGCGATCTTGCGTGGGTAAGAGTTGGGATTCCCCCATGTGGGTTCTAATGTGCCATAAAAGCAGTTCCCTGTTCTCAGTTCTCAGTTTTTAGTAACGAGTGGCGAGTACCGAGTCGCTGAGTCGCTCGTAGAAATGCCTTTTCACGCTTTTCTCGGCGCCAGCGGGCAAGGGCGCCTTCGACTTTGTGCGGCTGCGCTGCCACCGCTCAGGATGACAAAGATGACAAATAGGACAGGATGACGAATAGGGAAGGTAGGGTCGTCGATTGCGTCGGTCGGGGAGTAGCGGGATCCGGGGCTAGAATGAGCGAATGTTGACGTGGGTCAGGACCATCGGGTGGCTTGCGTGCGTGGTGTATTCCACCATCCCGGCGTTCTGGCTGGTGATTCACACAGGCATCGAGTACTGGCGCTCGCGGGGCAGGGGGCCGTATTCGATCATCGTGCCGGGTTGGATGGCGCTGTGGGTGGTGATGGCTCTGATCACGATGCGATGGCTGGACGTTGCGCTGTATCGCGCGTGGTGGATGTGGGTGCCCGCGGTTGGGCTTTTTGTCGCCGGGATCTGGTTGTATCGAGGATCGGGAGTCGATTTCAGCAGGGAGCAGTTGTATGGCTTGTCGGAGTTGAAGGCGGGAGGGGTGGAGCAGAGGCTGGTGACGTCGGGGATTCGGGCGCGGGTCAGGCATCCGGTGTACCTGGCGCATCTGTGCGAGATGCTTGCGTGGGCCGTCGGAACGGGACTTGCGGTGTGCTATGGGCTGACGGCGTTCGCGGTGGTCACGGGCGCGGTGATGATTCGGACGGAAGATGCGGAGTTGGAGCGGAGGTTTGGGCAGGAGTACCAGGCATATCGACATAGTGTGCCGGCTGTGATTCCAAAGCTCAGGGGAACTATGGGAACGCCCTGAAGAACATCATCCTTTACATCTCCTGGCTGCGCTAATGATCATGTACGTTCTTTCTGAAGAGAACAAGTTGAAGAGAGTGGATGAAGGCTTCCCGGTGAGCCATCTCGACGTCGAGCGCCTTCTTGTAGCCTGGCGCTGGTTGTGTCCGCAGAAGCTGTCATTGATTGCGAGGAATGCATTCGGCGACTTATTTCTGCGCGACGAAGCCGGAGGCCTCTATTGGCTGGACGTGAGCGGAGGACAGTTGAGTAAGGTGGCCGACTCCGAAGCTGAGTTTCGAGCCCGCGCGCTGACGAGGGAATTGCGGGAGCTTTGGTTCGTGGAAACGGATGAAGAACACGGTGCGCTTCGCGGACTGATTCCCAACGCCGACCAATGTATCGCATTCACCACTCCAATCATGTTTAAGGAAGCATCGAGAGGCAATCGGCCATATCTCGTCGATCTGTATGAAGCTGTCTCTTTCCTTGGCGATCTGCATCAGCAGGTGAGAGACGTACCCGACGGTGGGAAGGTCCGACTTCTTATCAAGCCTAAGCCCGAAGGAATCGAGTGAGATCATCTCCGCTTACGCGTCGCTATAATCGAAGGCGAGAGTCCCCCAAAATAAAGAAGAAGTTGAAAACGATAGCTAATCGCGACCGGTAGCCTCCGTATGCGCTTTGAACTTTTTGTCGCAACACGGTATTTAAAGGCCAAGCGCCGGCAGGCGTTCATTGGGGTCATTACGGCCATTTCGATCCTGGGCGTGGCGGCGGGAGTGGCGTCGCTGATTGTGGCGCTAGCGATTAATAACGGGTTCCGGCAGGACTTGCAGGAGCGGCTGCTGGGATCGTCATCGCATGTGAGTTTGCTGCGCGTGCAGAGCGATGGGATCAAGGACTGGCCCGCGCTGCTGGAGCGGCTGAGCAAGCAGCCGCACGTGGTGGCGGCAGCGCCGGCGATTTATGAGCAGGTGCTGATCTCGCGGGGACCGCGGGCTCGCGGGGCCGTGCTGAAGGGAATGATTCCGGCGTATGAGCGAAAGGTAAGCGACCTTCTGAACACGGTAAAGATCGGGTCGGCGGAGGCATTGGAGGAGAAGGCGGCCTCGGACACTGGCGGGGTAGACGCGGCTGAGTCGGAACAAAAAGATTATAACCGCAAAGGTCGCGAAGAGAATCCGCAAAGATCGCGAAGAACGGCGGATGGGTCGGGATCGGCGAGTTCGTCGGCAGAAAGTGCAAAGGAAGGTGCCGCAGAGACGGCCGATACGACACAAACTCAAAGGTCGGCGGGCAAGGGCGCCCGCGCCACACAAGCAGCCGCGGATGAATCGCCGGATTCGATGGAAGGGGTGAAGGCGCGGGTGGCGGCGATGCCGCCGATCATCCTGGGCAAAGACATGGCGGACGAACTGGGCGCGACGGTCGGGTCGGTGGTGCTGGTGACGAGTCCGCAGGGAGAGTTGACTCCATTTGGCATGGTGCCGAAGTACAACCGGTTCCGCGTGGTTGGCATTTTCAATTCCGGATTTTACGACTACGACACGAGTTGGGCATTTGCGCGGCTGAGCGATGCGCAGCGGCTGTTCGGGCTCGGCGATCTGATCTCGGTGATCCAGTTCAAGGTCGACGATATTTATAAGGCGGACCAGGTCGCGAAGGAACTGGAAGACGCGGCGGGTCAGGGGTTCATGACCACGAACTGGATGGAACAGAACAAGGCGCTGTTTCGCGCGCTGCGGCTGGAGCGACTCGTGACGTTTATTACGATCGGGCTGATCGTGTTTGTTGCGGCGCTGAACATCCTGATTTCGCTGACCATGATGGTAATGGAAAAAACTAAGGACATCGCTGTACTTCGTTCGATGGGTACCCGTAAATCGCAAATCCGGAGACTCTTCATCACGCAGGGTGTGTTGATCGGGGTCATCGGCACGGGGATCGGGCTGGTGGTTGGATTCGCGCTTTCCTGGGCAGGGGCGCGGTATCACCTGATTTCGCTCGCGCCGGAGGTATATTCGATCGACTACGTTCCCTTTGCGCCTCGGCTGATGGACGGGGTGCTGGTGGCGATCGTGGCGGTTGGCATCTCGTTTGTGGCGACGATGTATCCGTCGTGGTCGGCGGCGCGAATCCTTCCTGCAGAGGCCTTGCGCTACGAGTAATTCCTGCGGCGGTACGGGCGGGCCATTCCCGATTGCAAGGGGTTCAAATTGCGTGCCCCGGCCGGGGCCAAACACCACAGGCGTGACCAACGTCACATTGCAATGGTTAGAAACGGGTATAGAGTCGGCGGAATAAGGGCTGCCCAAGTGGGCAGTCCGCCCCGGGCGGCCTCCGTGATTTAATGGGCAGCAGGGCAACCCGGTCGCATCTAACGTGTGCGCAGGTTTGATGCGCGGCGAACGCGGGTTGCAGCTGGTCCCTGTATCGGGGGAGGAGCCGGTTGCATCTAATGGCAGAAGACCCGTTGCTGCGGGTCGTCGGGTTGAAGAAGGTCTTTCGCTCAGGCGAGTCGGACCTCGTGCTCTTTGAGAACTTGTCCTTCGAAGTCCAGAAGGGAGAGATGCTCGCGATCGTAGGCGAATCGGGAGCGGGCAAGAGCACCTTGTTACACATCCTGGGCGCTCTTGAAGGCGCTTCTCAAGGTGACGTATACTTCGCCAACTTGCAATTGAATACGCTCTCGGACGAAGCAGCCGCGGACTTTCGCAATCGGGAAATCGGGTTCGTATGGCAGTTCCACTACCTGCTTCCCGAGTTCACGGCGCTGGAAAATGCGGCCATGCCGCTCCTGTTACGCGGAAGCAAATGGAGCGCGGTACAGGACGACGCGAAGCGCTGGTTGCGCGAGGTGGGGCTCGAGCAACGCGGGCATCACCGCTCGGGAGAACTTTCGGGCGGCGAACAACAGCGGGTAGCCTTGGCACGTGCGCTCATCACCCAGCCGAAGGTTCTGCTGGCGGATGAGCCGACCGGGGACCTGGACGGGCGCACAGCCGAATCGGTTTTTGAATTGATCGCTCGACTCCATCGCGAGTACCAGCTGACCTCTCTGATCGCGACCCACAACCTTGCCTTTGCGCGGCGCTGTCACCGAGTGCTGCGACTGCATCATGGACATATAGAAGAAGTCGCGCCGGAGACGCTTCCAGTATGAGGCGGCGCAGGCAAATTCGGGAATTTGCGCTTGAGCGAGAGGACAAGCTTCCTGACAGCGGAGACGCGAGTCAGGATTTGGAAGGAAAAACCATAGCACCGGAGTGCCATTAGTAACTTCGGGAGCAGAAAATCGTTTCAGGGGGTTTGTTTCGTGGCCTCTTGATTGCATAATGTTGTATAGGGCCATGAGTTCCTTTGGGGGCGCTGCGAAGGCGTAGCCTTAGAGGAACTCGGGGGGAAGGGGCTATATGTTCGAACGTTATACGGAGAAAGCACGGCGCGTCATCTTTTTCGCGCGCTACGAAGCCAGCCAGTTCGGGTCTCCTTATATTGAGACCGAGCACCTGTTGCTGGGACTTCTGCGCGAAGACAAGGCCCTAACCAATCGGTTCCTGCGCTCTCATGCTTCGGTTGAATCCATTCGCAAGCAGATTGAAGGTCATACTACGATCCGGGAAAAGGTTTCGACGTCGGTTGATCTGCCATTGAGTAACGAATGCAAGCGAGTGCTGGCATATGCGGCCGAGGAAGCGGAACGGCTTTCGCACAAGCACATCGGGACTGAACATCTTCTGTTAGGTTTGTTGCGCGAAGAAAAGTGCTTTGCGGCGGAGATCCTGCACGAGCGCGGATTGCGCCTGCCGACGATTCGGGAGGAACTGGCGCGGAGCAGCCAGGAGAAGGCGCAGCCGCAGCGGCAGCGTGAGTCTTCCCTGCTGGCCGAGTTTTCGCGGGATCTGACCCAGGCTGCGATGGATAGCCAGCTCGATCCACTGGTTGGCCGCGAAGGCGAAGTCGATCGCGTAATTCAGATCCTGTGCCGGCGTACGAAGAACAATCCCGTGCTGATCGGCGAGCCGGGTGTTGGAAAGACGGCGATCGTGGAGGGCCTGGCGCAGCGAATTGCGGATGGCGAAGTTCCGTCGTTCCTCGCGGACAAGAGAATCCTGGCGCTGGATCTTTCGCTGATCGTGGCGGGCACGAAATACCGCGGACAGTTCGAAGAGCGGCTGAAGACCATCATGAAGGAGTTGATGGAGTCGCAGAACGCCATCATTTTCATCGACGAGTTGCACACGCTGGTGGGAGCGGGCTCGGCGGAAGGATCACTGGATGCCGCGAACATCCTGAAGCCGGCGCTGTCGCGCGGCGAGATTCAGTGCATCGGCGCAACGACCCCGGGGGAGTACCGGAAATCAATCGAAAAAGACCGTTCGCTCGAGCGGCGCTTCCAGGCGGTGAAGGTGCCGCCGCCGGACGAGGTCAACGCTACCAAGATCTTGTTCGGCATCAAGGACCGCTACGAGAAGTTCCACGCGGTCACCTACACCGATGATGCGATCAACTTCGCAGTGTCGCATTCGAACCGGTACATCCCGGATCGCTTCCTTCCGGACAAGGCGATCGACCTGATCGACGAGGCGGGCGCGCGCGTGAAGCTGCGCCAGACCTCGCTGCCGGAGGAGATCACCGAGGTTCAGAAGCGAATCAAGTTCATCGTTCACCGCATGGAGAACGCCATCGCGAACCACGAGTTCGAGAAGGCGCGCTTCTACTCGGACGAGGAACGCAAAGAGCGCGAGAACCTGCGCGCTCTTCGCGAAAAATATCATCTCGACGAATCTTCCACCGGAGTGGTCGGCAAAGAGGACATCGAGGACGTGGTATCCCGCTGGACGGGCGTCCCGATCATGTCGATCAAGGAAGAGGAGTCGCAGAAGCTGCTGCGCATCGAAGAAGAGCTGCACAGGCGGATCATCTCGCAGGATAAGTCGATTGTGGCGCTGGCGCGTGCCATCCGCCGCAGCCGCGCCGGGCTGAAGAGCCCGAACCGGCCGATCGGATCGTTCCTGTTCCTGGGACCGACGGGCGTCGGCAAGACGGAAGTTGCCCGCACGCTGGCGCAGTTCATGTTTGGCAGCGAGAAGTCGCTGGTGCGCTTCGACATGTCGGAGTTCATGGAGAAGCACTCGGTCTCGAAGCTGATCGGCTCGCCTCCGGGATACGTGGGCTACGAAGAGGGCGGCCAGCTGACCGAGCGCGTGAAGCGGGCGCCGTATTCGGTGGTCCTGCTCGACGAAATCGAGAAGGCGCATCCGGACGTGTTCAACATCCTGTTGCAGGTATTTGAAGACGGGCAGTTGACCGACGGACTCGGCAACACGGTCGACTTCAAGAACACGATCATCATCATGACGTCGAACATTGGAGCGCGTCACCTGCAGAGACGCGAGGGCCTGGGTTTCCAGTCGTCGAAGGAAGAGATGGTGTCGGAGAAGGTCGAGGACCTCGTGAAGAACGAGGTGAAGCGCACGTTCAATCCGGAGTTCCTGAACCGGTTGGATGAGATTATCCTGTTCAACGCTCTGGGCGAGAACGACCTGATCCAGATCCTCGAACTGATGGTCAGCCAGCTCAATCAGAACCTGGCGCAGCGCTCGATCACGGTGACCGTGACGGACGAGGCGAAGAAGTGGATCCTGAACCAGACGCTCACGGACCGCAGCTACGGCGCGCGTCCACTGCGGAGAGCCTTGCAGAAATACATCGAGGATCCGCTGTCGGAAGCACTGATTCAGGGAACGATCACGACACGGCCCGCGTTCATCGAAGTCTTCCTGGATGGGGAGAAGCTGTACTACCGTCCGGTGGACTCGAAGGAGACTGAGGGTGTGTTGTTGTACGAGAACTAGCTGCTAGCTACTGGTTTCTAGCAAACGAGCCGCCGGCGAAAGTCGGCGGCTTTTGCGTTTGGGGGAGTGAGTGACGCTATGAAGGTTGCTCTAGAATTTCGCGGGAATTTTCAGATATTGACTTTGTACGAATGCAGCGATTGTGCCGTCCTTTTGGAGTAAAGCGAACCAGACTGCGTCGCCGGAAAAGTCTTGAATTGTATCGGCCCATTTGGGCGTAACGAACCACTGGAGGTACGGGACCAAAATCGTCTGGTCTTACACTGCAGCTCCCCCCTACGCCAAGTTCGCTGTCCGTAACCACGCGCTCATCTCGCGTAAATAGGTACGAGATCGCCTTCGTGTTCGCGTCCCAAGCAATCGTAAAATGAACACTTCTAATTTTAATCGAGGCGCAGGGATCGTAGTGGCCCACATGCGTCAGGCACTACTGACCATGATTTCGTGCCCTCAGCACCTGCTCTGGAGCTCGAGAACCGAGTTGAGGAACAGTGCGGACTTGAGCTCTGGCATGCCCGCCCAACATCAGGGCAACGAAACAAACCAACAAGTGGTTGCGAGAGGATCCCTTAACGATCGCAGAGCGAAATCGAGGCGGCATTCTCTTCATATAGAGATTCTATGCAGACCAACGGCGCGAATCGTGGTAACAAAGGTAACCGGTGAGCGTGATGACAAAGTTTAAAAAACCCGGCTGCTTCGCTCCGCTGGACAGGCGACGGCGCCTGTCCCCACGCGGCTTGTGGCGATCCTGACAGGTGGTCCTATCCGCTCAGTCGTTGATCGCTTGGTACGCAAGCGCCTGCACTTCGCGATCGAGCGTCAGGTCGCCGGTCGGATGCAGTTGTCCCATGAAGATAACGATCATCTCCTCTTTGGGATCGATCTTAAACGTCGTGTAGAAGAAGCCTCCCCAGCCCAGGGCGCCCGCAGAGCCGATTTCTTTCAGTGGGGCTTTGCCGTCGATGCCGAAGCCAATCCCAAACCCCATGTCATTATCGATTCGGCCAAGTTGATCGTGAGACATCATCTCAAGTGTCTTGCGGCTGATGAGATGGGTTGAGCCGACCTTGCCTCCGTCGAGGATGAACTGGCAGAAGCGCGCATAGTCTTCGGTGGTAGAGACGAGGCCAGCGCCTCCGGAGAAGAGCTTTTTAGGGCCTTTGTACGGATAGTCAGCAGAGTAGCTGAACGGGCTTTCGACAATCGGCGAATCGGGAAAGCGCTGCAGACCTTTGTCGGCGTAGTAGGTGTAAGCGGTGGCGAGGCGGTCGACTTTGTTACCGGGCGGATAGAAGTACGTATCTTTCATCCCGAGTGGTTCGAAGATGCGCTCGCGGAAAAACTGGTCGAGTGGTTTTCCGGAGAGCACCTCGACCAGGCGCCCGATGACATCGATGCCGAGACCGTATTCGTAGCGGTCGCCGGGATTGAACAGCAGCGGCTGAGCGGCGAGACTCTTGGTCATATCGGCAATCGTACCGTCGTACTGAAGCAGGCCGCTGGTGACATCGCCTTTCTGGTAGAGCGGTCCAAGCACCTCATTCCACTGGTAGGTAATTCCCGACGTGTGGCGCAGAAGATCGCGGATAGTGATCTCTTTCGTCGCCGGAATCGTGTACGGGTCGCCGGTTGCGGGCTTCACAAATACCTTCATGTTCTTGAATTCAGGAAGGTATTTCGAGACCGGATCGGCGAGGAGAAAATAGCCTTCTTCGTACAGCATCATGGCGGCGAGGCTGGTAATAGGCTTGGTCATGGAGCAGATGCGGAAGATGGCGTCGGTGCGCATGGGCTTGGAATTTTCGCGATCGGCCATGCCCTGTGCTTTGAACCATGCGACTTTCCCATGCCGCATGACTAGCGTGACGGCGCCGGCGATTCGCTTGTTGTCGATGCTTTGCTGGACTTCTTTGCCCACGCGCTCCAGGCGTTCGGATGAGAGGCCGACGGACTCGGGCTTGGCAGTAGGGAGATCCTGGGCGAAGGCAAGCGTAGCGAAGAGCAGGGTGGTTGCAAGGATGCATGCAAAGGGTCGTAAGGGGAGGGGCGTCGTGCGCATGAGTTCGTTTCTCCAAGAGATGCTGAACGATGCGCAGCTAAGGTACCGCAATACCTCCGGGTTACTCAATCATGGGCAACAGGCGCGCGGTTTGGGTCCGAAGGCGCCGATGGCTTGTGGAGATGTTGCGGGTCGGTGCCGCTGCACGACACAACTTGTGCGTGGAATTGTTTTTGTAAGTGAGATTCGCCTTCTGTTAGCAAAATTGCCTTCCTTCATACTTCTTTGCGACCGGCGCGGCGTGTTTGGAATCCTAGTTCCTGTCGCGGGCTGGCGTTGACGTTTCGGACAGATACCCTCACAAGTGGTCGAAAAGGAGCTCTATGGAGAAGGTCAACCTCGCGGAGAAGTTTGGGCAGATCACGGAGTACTGGAAGCCGTATATTGCCGGGGAACTCAACGGCCAGATGGTGAAGCTCGACAAACTGAAGGGCGAGTTCGTCTGGCATCATCACGAGCACGAAGATGAGTTGTTCTTGGTAGTGAAGGGACGCTTCCGGATGGAACTGCGCGATCGGAACATCTGGCTCGAGGAAGGCGAGTTCCTCGTGGTGCCGCGGGGCGTGGAGCATAGGCCCGTGGCTGAGGAGGAAGCGTGGATCGTTCTGTTCGAGCCGGCGACGACGCTCAACACCGGAAACATCAGGAACGAACGTACACTGGACCAACTGGAGCGCGTGTAAGGCTCCTGTCACGGTTAAGGGTTGTCACGACGAGGAGAGGGATTCGCCGCAGATTTGCGGAATCGATCCAGCTTTGCACTTTCACGAAGGAGACTGAATTCGACCGATGGCTCACACTGCTATCAGTGATTTGAAACTGGAAAACATCGAGGAGGCCGCGCGCGTCATCGATCCGGTATTCCTCGACAGTCCGCAATTCGAGGACGAGCAGCTGTGCGCCGCATTGGGACGCCGGGTCGCCGTGAAGGTCGAGACGGCCAATCCGATCCGCAGCTTCAAGGGACGCGGAGCCAGTTATCTGTGTCGTAAGCTCGATCCGACAATGAAGGTGATCTGTGCATCCGCCGGAAACTTCGGGCAGGCGGTGGCATACGTCGGGCGCAGTCGCGGAATGGCGGTGCAGGTATTCGTTCCGACCCACGTGAATCCCATCAAGGTGAAGAGAATGGAGTCGTTCGGTGCAAAAGTGACGATCTCGGGCGTAGACTTCGACTCCGCGAAACAGAACGCGCGCAACGAAGCCGCCGCAAAATCTGATTCCGTGTTCGTGGAAGACGGCGAGGATCCGGCAATCAGCGAGGGCGCTGGGACGATTGGTCGCGAGCTATTGCGCATGGGAGAGATCGACACGTTCGTGATCCCATTGGGCGATGGGGCGCTGATCACGGGAGTTGGTGCGTGGGTGAAGCACCATTCGCCAAAATCGAAGATCATCGGTGTTTGCCCTGCGGGGGCCCCGGCAATGGAGAGAAGTTGGCGCGCGGGCAAAGTAGTTAACATGACTGGGGTAAACACGATCGCTGACGGAATTTCTGTCGGCGCACCCGTCGCCCGGTCGCTGGAACGCATGCGTAGCCTTGTGGACGATATCGTGCTCGTAGAGGACTCGCAGCTTTTAGAGGCGATGCGACTTGCGGTATCCACGTTAGGGATCATTCTCGAACCCTCAGGCGCCGCGGGCGTCGCAGCCATTCGGGCGCATGATCTTCCGGGCGATCGATTGGCTACTGTCCTGACTGGTGGGAACGTACATCCTGACCTTTTGGTCAAGATGTTCGGTTGAGCTGAAGCGGCGAAAGCCAGTATCCTTTACGTGTTTCCAACATCAAATCGGAACCCATGCAACTGACCGTCTATACCGCCTTCTGGTGCCCGGACTGCCGCATTGCCAAGCGTTTCCTGGCTGAACACAAGGTGCCCTTCAAAGAGATCGATATCGAGACCACACCCGGCGCTGCCGAGGAGGTCGTACGGCAGACCGGGAAACGCGCCATTCCCCAGTTTGTGATCGACGGCGAATGGGTCCAGCCCTATCGGCCCGGCGAAGGCTTCCTCTACGACGAAATGACCAAGCGGCTGGGCCTGAAGAGAACGTAAATTCCAGCGCGAGTCGAATGGCCAGTCACTGTCCTGAGCACGAAAGCCCCCCTTTCGGGCTACCTTTCCGTGTAACTCATTGAGACGAGGACGATTTCCCCGGTACATCTCCTTCCGTGACTAGGGAAAACGGGACCAGCGGGGCAAGATAGCTCCTGAAAGACAGACTGCCACGGGCCCTTAGTGACTCCCCAATAGGTTTCCGGCAGCGGGGAACCGAAATATGTCAGAGCAAGAGACCAAGGTTGAAGTAGACCAAGCTGCCGAAAGTTGGACCTGGCTGGTGGAAGTCGCTACGGCGGTACTTCTGCTGGTCGGAGCGGCCGTCGCCCTGCACTTTTACGCCACCCCAACAAACAACACTGACCTGCAGGACCAGGTGCACGATCTGAGCCTTCAGGTCCAGCAAATGAAGCAGGAGCAGGCGATGCCGGTGATGGTGTTGAACCGGTATCGGAATTCGATCTGCTACGTGTTTGGCGTTTATCAGGTGGGCTTCCCAAACCAGCCTCCGCGGTTGCGCGCGCGGGTTTCGGGGACAGGGTTCGTCGTGGCGAAGGGTTTGCTGGCAACCAACCGTCACGTGGCGGAGCCCTGGTACGGCGATTCGGAAGCCGATGCCCTGATCCAGAAGGGCGCCACGCCGAAGCTGGAAAAGCTGGTCGCATTTTTCCCGGGGGCGCCGGAGCCGTTTGATATTACGCCGACTGTTGTTTCGGCTCACAGCGATCTTGCAGTGTTGCACCTGGACTTTACGCCTGTGACGCGCGGCCTCGCGCCGCTGCCGTTGGCGACGAATGCGACACCGCCCGGAGAACTGGTCACGGTGATTGGATATCCAATGGGCGTCGCAGGAATGGTGGCGAAGTCGCCGACGGAGGTTTATGAACGGCTGGCTTACCGCCACGATGACATCAATGCCGCGAGCGAACTCGCTGCGCTATCATTGATTCGTCCTTCGGCGACGGTGGGACACCTCGGAGATGCAGTTGGCGACAAGCTGATCTATGACGCTCCGACGGCACACGGCGGCAGCGGCGGCCCGGTATTCAACTCGTCAGGCCAGGTGATCGGGATTAACTCCGCTTATATCGACGGGTTCTCGGGTGGCACGCTTGGGATTTCCGTGGACGCGCTGCGGCCCCTCATTGAAGCTGCGCAGAGGCGCGTTCCGGCGAGCGATCTACAGGTCGTTCCGGCCAGCGCGAAGAAGTAGAAATCCCAGTAGCCTTCATCGGTCTACAGCGCCGCGTCCTTTTTTTGGAATCCGCGGAACCATCCGGGCTCGCGCACGTGTTCATCGTGCAGACGCCGCAGGCGGGCCGACATGACTCCCTGGCGTCCCAAATAACCCACTAGCTTGCGTGGGTCGTTCCGGTCGACAACCGGGAGACGCCCGATGTCGCTGTGCAGCATCTTCTCGGAAGCCTCTGAGATGAGCTCGTCCGGATAGGTCACGATCAATGTGCGTGATCCTGCTTCGAGCACACTATTCACACCCGCAGGATCCCCATCCAGCGCTCGGAGGATGTCTCCACGCGTGATGAGGCCGGACAATTTGCCCTCTTCATCTACGATGAACAGGCCCTGGTGCTGACTCACGGCCGGATCGTGTTTTGCGATTCGCTCGGCGAGTTCAGCAACCCGCATCGTGGCGGGGATCGTAGGGACGTTCTGGTCCATCGTTTCCGAGACCGAGACCTGCTGCATCACGTCGGTTTCGTAGTCCTGATGGATGCGCAGGCCGCGGCGCGCCAGCTTCTCGGTCATGATGGACGACTTGGGCATGAACAGCATGGCAATGCCGTCAGCAATCACGCTGACCAGCATCAGTGGCAGGACGGCGTTATAGTCCCGCGTAATTTCGAAGGCGAAGATGATGAAGGAGAACGTGGCGCGGGAAGCAGCGCCGAAGACGGCTCCCATGGCGACCAGCGCGAATGCTCCGGCGGCGAGATTCGCGGACGGAAACAGGCGGTTCACCACTAGCGCAAACACACCGCCGAGCGCAGCGCTCGACATGAACATGGGCGCGAGCAAGCCGCCGGAAGTCCCCGAGCCGAGGGAGATCACCAGTGCCACGGCCTTAGCGAGCATGACCACGATCAGCAGTTTCAAAGCTAGCTGCGCGTTCAGGATGTCGCCGATGGTGTCATAACCGACGCCCAACGCGCGGGGCACGAAGTAACCGATGATGCCGAGCCCGAGGGCACCGATCGCCGGCCACCACATGTCGTCAATGGGTAACTTCTCGAATTGATCTTCGACCCAATACAGCAGCTTGCTGAAGCCGACGGCGGCGAGTCCGCACAGAACGCCCAGCACCAGGTAAAACGGAAGAGCACGGGGAATGCCGAAGTCCATGGGCGCGACGGAGAACATGGGCCCAGCGCCCAGCAGTTGCATGTGAACCGCGGTCGCCAATGTGCTCGCGATGACGAGGGGAATGAAGGAGCGCGATTTGAACTCGAAGAGCAGAAGCTCGATGGCGAGAATGACGCCTGCAATAGGCGTGTTAAAGGTCGCCGACATTCCTGCCGCCGCGCCACAAGCAAGCAGAACTTTGCGCTCGGAAGCTGTGGTGTGAAAGACCTGTCCGACCAGTGAGCCGACAGCGCCGCCAGTTTGGATGATCGGGCCTTCCGCGCCGAAGGGACCACCGGTACCGATGGCGATCGCGGCGGAAATCGGCTTGAGGATCGCAACTCGAGGCTCAATGCGGCTGCGGTTCACCAGCACGGCCTCCATGGCTTCCGGGATGCCGTGGCCTTTTATCTTGGGCGTTCCGTACTTGGCCATGATGCCGACGATGATGCCGCCAACCACCGGCGTGACAATGACCCAAAGTCCGAGATGATTCAGGCGAGCGCTGACGAAAGTGGCGTCCCAGCGATGGAAGAAGAACAGATTCGTGAACAGGCCGATCAGTTTGTATAGAAGGAAAGCGACTCCCCCGGCGACGAGGCCAATGCCGGCCGCCAGAAAAGAAACGAGCACGATGCGAAACTGCGCCGGTTCGCTCTTAGCAAGCGAAGGCAACGGACGCGTGCCGTCCGTTCCCAAAGGAAGCAAAGCTCCGCCGTCGGCGGAAGCGATCGCTGCTTCGTGGCCGTCTCGAGGTTTTTCTGAAGCCATTTGTTAGGTAGTGCGTCCCCTCTTCCGAACGGCCGCTTGGGCGTGGTAGCCGTTGGAGTTTCGGGTTCCTCGCATTGCCCTACGAAGCGCAGCGACCAGCGCCGGACCAGCCGAGCGCAATTCGGCCCGGTGGTGCAACGACAGGTCGCGCAACACTTTCTCACCGCGAGGCGTCAGGGTAAGCAGCACTTCGCGGCGGTCGTCGCCGCCGCGATGCCGCCGCACGTATCCGGCGACCGCCAGGCGATTGACGAGTTCGACCGCGCTGTGGTGCTGGATCTGCAAACGCTCCGCTACTTCGCCGATGGTGGGCCGCGCCCCATCCGGCAGCCCCTTCAAGCTCAGCAAGAGTTGGTGTTGTCTTGGCTCCAGGCCCGCGGCACGGGCCGCCTGTTCACTGAAAGAGAGGAAGCAGCGTATCTGATAACGCAGCTCCGCCAATGAAGTGTAGTCCGACAGGGTGAGTGTTTCCATGCCGCGGATTATATCGTAGCAAGACAAGTTTCCCTTTTTGTATCGTAACACGATGTGTTTATTTCCTGAACGGGATTGAGCTTTTCGGCATGAAAATGTGTACGTTTCCGGGCTCCCGGCTTGCTTGGACGCCTGCTCCGGCCTCGTTTACAATCCTCGGTTCCGAATTTTCAACTACTTGGAGTTGCTCCTTGATTCCTCGCTATACCCGTTCCGAAATGGGACGCATCTGGAGCGAAGACAACCGATTTCGCACCTGGCTCGCCGTGGAAGTGGCTGCAACCGAGACGATGGCCGAGGCCGGCATGGTCCCAAAGGAGGCAGCCAAGGCGATTCGGGAGCGTGCTGACTTCAAACTGGAACGGATCCAGGAGATCGAGGCGGAAGTCCGCCACGACGTCATTGCCTTCACCACGGCGGTCGCGGAGATCGTCGGCCCGCACGCCCGCTGGTTCCATTACGGACTGACATCAAACGATGTGGTCGACACAGCACAGGCCCTTCTGATCAAGCAGGCGTCGGGAATCATCCTGGGGGATTTGGAGAAGCTGGCGGAGGTCCTGAAGCGGCGGGCGTGGGAGTTCAAGGATACCCCACAGATCGGGCGCACCCACGGCATTCACGCCGAGCCGATCACCTTCGGGTTCAAGCTGGCGAATTGGTATTCGGAGGCGCAGCGCAATATCGCGCGCTTCAAGGCGGCCGCGGAGGGCATGCGAGTCGGAAAGTTTTCTGGAGCCGTGGGTACGTTCGCCCACCTGTCTCCGGAACTGGAAGAGAAGATCTGCGCTCGCCTTGGCCTGAAGGCGGCGGACATCTCGTCACAAGTGATCCAGCGCGATCGGCACGCACACTACCTGGCCACGCTGGCGGTAATCGCGTCCACGTTGGACAAGATCGCCACGGAGATCCGGCATCTGCAGCGAACGGAGGTCCGAGAGGCGGAAGAATTCTTCAGCGAGAAGCAGAAAGGGTCGTCGGCCATGCCGCACAAGCGGAACCCCGTGACGTGCGAGCAGATCAGCGGACTGGCGCGGGTGGTGCGGTCGAACGCGCAGGCCGCATTCGAAAACGTTCCACTCTGGCATGAGCGCGACATTTCGCACTCCTCCGTCGAGCGGGTCATCTTGCCCGATTCGACGACGCTTGTGGACTACCTCCTGAACAAGACGACCAACCTGATCGACACGATGTTCGTGTATCCAGCCCGCATGAAGGCGAATCTCGAGAGCACTCGCGGACTGGTGTTCAGCGGGCAACTGCTGCTGGACCTGGTCGACCACGGCGTCTCGCGCGAAGATGCCTACCGCATGGTGCAAGGTCATGCCATGCGCGCGTGGAAGGAAGATCTGGATTTCCGCCAACTCGTGCTGCAGGACGAGAACATCACCAGCCGGGTCCCGGCGAAGCAGATCGAGCATGCCTTCGATCTGAAACGACAACTCCGCAACATCGATAAGATCTTCGCGAGAGTGTTCACGGATAGAAGCGGAACTGCCAAGCCGAAGGAAATTTCGGCCCGGAAGAAGAAGACTCCCGCCCGGCTCACCCGCCGAGACAGATAGCCGGGGAGCCGAGGCCCCGTCCATCGAAAGCGTAGCCCGAGGAGGCAGAATCCCCCGAACATCATCCTGTAATCAATTGATTTAAAGCCACTTATATCTCACGCCAAAAATCGCAAGATTCGAGCATCCCAAACCGAGGTACTGCCATCCAATAATTAACTGAACGGTTAGTTAATTAAACTTACTTCTTATTTGAGGATGGAAAAAATGAACGCTAGAAAGTTAATGACTGGGGCTTTCTCTCTTTTGTTGGTGGGGTTGCTGAGCATTAGCATGGTCGCGCAGACGAGCAGCGCATCTCGTTATGATGCGACGGTCCAGACGGCCGTGACAGAAAAGCTAGCAAAAAACGAAAAGTTTCAGAACGTGAAATCCACGGTTGAGGACGGCATCGTGACCCTTACGGGCACTGTGGACCTTTACCAGGACAAGCTTGACGCGGCCAGGACGGCCAAGAAGATCAAGAACGCGCAGGGCGTTCGCAATCTGATTACGGTAGCTGGAGCCGCGGTGACCGATGCGCAGTTGACGGAACAGCTGTCGCGCAAGCTCTACTACGACCGCGTGGGTTGGTATGACAGCGCCTTCAATTACTTCACGCTGAACGTGAAGGATGGCGTCGTGACGCTGGGCGGCCAGACATACAACGATGTGGGCCGCGATTCCGCGCTGGCACTGGTTCAGCGGACCGAAGGCGTGAAGGACATCGTGAGCGAGGTGAAAGTTTCACCGGTCTCGATGTTCGACGACAGCATTCGCCGGCATGCGTTTCGGGCGATCTACGGCGCCTCGGTGCTGAACAAGTATGCGATTGACCCGGCGCGTCCGATCCGGATCATCGTTGATAACGGGCATATCACCCTGTACGGCACGGTGATCAACGATATGGACAGACAGATCGCGGGAATGCGGGCCAACCAGGTGTTCGGAGCGTTTAGCGTCCAGAACAACCTGGTGGTCGAGAACAGTTCGAAACAGGGGTTGTAAGCTTCCACTCCTCTCTCCGGGCACGGCCAAAAGCCGTGCCCTTTTTTTGAGGGGTCGTTGGTCGTTGGGAGAACTTGAAGTGAGATGACAAACGTGAAGAAGAGCTTCTAACCGCAAAGATCGCAAAGAACGCCGCGAAGGGCGCAAAAAAATCTGCGCTAGCTCATCTGGATCGCGTCTAATGAGCCATGAGCTGACGACCGGAGACCGTCTTCACGCACGGTTGATCAGCGAAGCGACGTAGCCCGCGCCGAAACCGTTGTCGATGTTCACGACGCTCACGTTCGACGCGCAGGAGTTCATCATTCCCAGCAACGCAGCGATTCCCTTGAACGAGGAACCATAGCCGACGCTCGTGGGCACGGCAATCACGGGAACGCCTACCAGGCCGCCGACCACACTCGGTAGAGCACCTTCCATACCGGCACAGACGACGATCACGCGCGCCTTCCCGAGAGCTTCTCGATTCGCCAGCAAGCGGTGGATTCCGGCGACACCGACGTCGTAGAGATGCTGGACGTCGTTACCCATCATCTCGGCGGTGACGACGGCCTCTTCGGCAACCGGGATGTCGCTCGTTCCCGCGGAAACAACCGTGATGGTTCCCTTCCCGTGAATCTTGTGATCGCGCTGCAAGACAATCGCCCGCGCAAGTTCCCGATACTCAGCGCCGCGAAGCATCTTCTTGACGGCGGCAAACTGCTTCTCGTCGGCACGGGTGGCGAGCACGTTGCCACCGTGCTTGGCAAGCCGCTTGAAGATACCGGCGAGTTGAGCAGGCGTTTTACGCTCTCCAAAGATGACCTCCGGCATGCCGACCCGCAGCGCACGGTGATGGTCCACCTTGGCGAAGTCGAGGTCTTCGAAGGGCATGTGGCGGAGACGCGAGACCGCGTCGTCGGGAGAAAGAGATCCCGATCGGACTTCCTGAAACAGCTTCCGGATGGAGTCAGCGTTCAAGAGGAATCAGCATTCAGCAGTCAGCGCTTAGCATTCAGTATTCCAGCACTTGGCCGTTGGCATTTGGCCGACAATGCCTAGATTAGCACTCCGAAGAAACGGGAGTTCGGAGGATGACCTCAACAACCGCTCTGGGCAGCACGCGCTCTAACTGCTTTTCTTCCACGTAGCTTGTGAACGAGATCGAAATATGCGCTGCGCGCGGCGCCCGGTTCTTCTACGTGCGTCAGAAAGAGGCCGCGAATGTAGCGCGGCGTGGCGCGGCCTTCCAGGTAGGCATCATAGAGATCGGAGCCCAGCAGGTAGCCGAGTTGCTGAGTGACATATTCGAATTTAGCTCCGCTGCTGCGGATACCGTCATCGAGCGAACCGCGAACATCATCGCATTGCTTCGGAATGGTTTCCAGCAACCGATGCAGCAGCAGAAAGTTCACCGCGCGATTCGACTCGGTGAAGCTGAGCCCGGTCTGCCGCTCGACATCTTCCCGCGTCTGATCGCTCAGGTCACGCAAATCGCTTTCGCGCAATGCCGGCCGTGCCGGAGTCAAGACCCGTGATCCCACATAGGCCAAGGCATTTTCGAGCACGCGAGCGTAGAAGAAATCCCCGGGCTCGTCCGCGGCCTCTTCTCGCGCAGTCACCTGAGCCGGCAAGCCTCGGCAAGCATGATGCAGGAAACGTGCAGCTTCCTCGGCGGCAAACATCATCTGCAGCTCGTGCATGTAGAACGCGTTCACCTGCGGCAGGTACACGCATCCGCGATCCTGGATTCGCTGCAGCATCGCGGTGCGCTCCTCTTCGCTTACGGCTTTGCGGTTGAGCAGGCGATGAAGCAAGCCATCCGAGTGGCGGAAGTAGACTTCCGGCAGCAAATCCACGAGGAACTTCGGTTGTGTCGTGTTGTGCGATGAGTAGCGATCGATCCGCAGAAACTGCACCAGTCCGTCAATCAGGTTGTAGACCGTCGGAGCGATGTCAGGCGGGTCCGAGTCCTCACGCTTCCAACTGTTGAGGCACAGCCGGTAGTTTTCATACTTCTCGAGTGGTGTTGCGTTGAACACGCACACGACACGATCTGCAACTTGTACCGCATCGACGCGCTCCAGGCGCTCGCCGGCGGCCTTCCAGTAAAGGGCATCGACGTTCTGCAGAACGGTGAGCGTCCGCTCATCAGGCAGGCGTTCCCACAAGGTGCGTGGCAAATGACCCGGAGCCAGATGGGACTCCCCGAACAACACCAAGACCAACGCCGTGGGATGCTGCTGGCGAATTTCGGCAATCTTGTCGACGGCGTGGCGGTCGCGGGCACCGATTTTGCGCAGGTCCTCGCGCGGCATGCAGTCGAGGCCGTAAATCGCCTCAGTGTGTTCCCGAGCTGCGACGAGCAGTTCGTAAAACGGCTCCCAGTCGTATCCCCAGTCGAGATGAAAGCGAATGCGTTCCCGTAGCTCGTTCTCGGTGATCTCGCGCCGCCACCACTCGTCAAGGATGTGCTGATCGCGAGCAAAGATCGTCTCGAGGCCTAGAACCACTGGACGCTCACCCGCCAACGCACAATGCTCGAGCAGCGATCCAGCGAAGCGCTGGCAAGCAGGCAAGGCGTGATAGTCGCCGATCAAAACGATGTCGGCATTCTGAACCTGGGCGTGAACCTGACCGATGTCGAGAACCGCCTCGTAGGAGCGGTAAGCCTGACTGAAATCCCTCAGATACTTACGGCGGCCATTCGGATCGTTGGCACGGATTTCGCGCTCCACGCCCTCGAGCGCATGCAATTGCGCTGCCGAGCGTCGAGATCGCAAGTGTGAGGCGTTCGCCATACTTCATTCGAACAACTGCAACGTGGTGCATGCATTTTGAGAACCGTTTCGCCAAAGCGGTTCCCGGCTTGACTATTCTTCCGACGCGTCCCTATGCTCACCAGTTGCTAGTGCTTCGCCCGAAGGAGCCTCAATCGCCCATGTATCCGGCGCAAAACCTGACTGTAGCTGCGACCGGGGCAAGCGGCTCCATCTTCCTGAAACACTTCCTGCAAGCGGTCGAACGCGACGCCCGCATCAAAACCGTGAACTTCATCGCATCCGACGGCGCCTTGCGCGTTCTCGCCGAAGAACTTCGACTCAAAGGACGCAATGGGCTCGTGGCGCAAATCCTTGGCAAACAAGGCCGAAAAATCGAATTGCAATCCAATGCCGATATCGGCGCCAATGTGGCCAGCGGGTCGTACCCGGCGGATGCGATGGTCGTGATTCCGTGCAGCGTGGGAACCCTCGCCCGCATTGCTAATGGCATCGCTGCCCAACTCATCGAGCGTGCCGCCGACGTAACACTCAAAGAACGGCGTCCGCTGGTGTTGTGCGTGCGCGAGACGCCACTCAGCAAAATCCACATCCGCAACATGTACCGCGCCGCCGACGCAGGGGCGACCGTATTCCCTCTGATTCCCACCTACTACAACCGCCCGGCAACTCTCGACGACATGGCGCGCGAATTTGCCTATCGCGTGCTGGCGCATCTTGGCTTACCCCAGCCCGGTGCCTACCGCTGGAAAGCCTGACAGGCGCAACATGCGGGGAGCGAGGCTTTCCCCGGGGAGGGATCTCCAGTTTGGTACGCATTAGGCCAATCAACCAGATAGCGTTCGGACATGTCCGTCGGAGGCATGGATGGCGAGATCCAGGACGAGCGGGTGAACATTCCGAGGATGTTTGATGCTTTCCGTGGTACCCACTTTCGTGCCGATTGACTCCGGAGGCGATTCCGTACTAGTCTGCGATTACACCGGAAAGGAGGTGGTCGGATGACAAGTTCAGATGGCAGTAGTACCAAAAGACCAGGTGAGGTGGCTGCGACTTAGAGCGGTCGCTCTAAGCGGGGTGTTTGCTGGGCTGAAAAGCTCGGCGGATGCTACAGCCCGCACACTACCGGTGAGTTAGGGTTGCGATCCGCCCGGCGCTCAGGTCGCGCTGGGATCCCGGAGTTGCCGAAGAGGCCACGTAGAGTGACCACCTCTTGGTCAATCCCAACAGTACCACCGGCGGCCCGCGTGCTTCACGTACGCGGGCCGTTTGATTTTTGCAGTATTCTTATCCGCGCCATGAAGGTCGTAATTTCGCTGCTACGCGGCATCAACCTCGGCGGCCATCACAAAATCAAGATGAGCGATCTGTGCGCGCTTTACGGGTCGCTCGGCCACTGCGACGCGCGCTCGCATATCAACAGCGGAAACGTCGTGTTTCGCACGGCGGAGCGCGATCTCGGGGCTGTCGCGAAGAAACTGGAGGGGGCGATCGAGAAAAAGTGCGGCTTCCACGCCGACGTGCTGGTCCGCACGACTGCAGAACTTCGCGACGTGATCCGCCGCAATCCGTTTGGGAAGCGCGAGGATATTCACCCCGGCAAGCTGCTGGTTACGTTTCTTCCGAAGAAACTCGCCGCGGACGTCTCCGAGCAGATTCGTAATTTCAACGCCGATCCCGAGGAGATGCACCTCGACGGCCGGGAGATCTATACCTACTTCCCCGACGGTGCTGGGAGGTCGAAATTGTTCTCTGCGCTGTCGGGGAAGCTGCTGAAGAACGAAGGAACGTCACGAAACTGGAACACGGTTCTGAGGTTGATGGACATTGCAGAGGAACTTGAAGCGCTCTGAGGAAGGCAGTCTACGTCTTGCCGCTTGCCGCGGCCTTCTCAAACCCTTTCAGAATGACTTCTTCGGTTTCGCGCGCGAGCTGAAGAGGAGCCAGTTCGTCCCGGCGAAACCAGCGGGCCTCGTCAGCATCATCGCCGGCGGCAAGTTCTCCCGCGACCGGCCTGCACAGAAAATCGATTAGCACATAGTGGTATTTCATTCTTCCCTGCTCGTCGGGAAGCACGCGCTCAAACACGCCCAACAGTTCGCCGGGGTCGATGGTGAGCCCGGTTTCTTCGAGCGCCTCCCGGATCGCCGCTTTGCGCAAAGTCTCGCCGACTTCGAGGACACCGCCGGGGATCGACCATTTCCCCTGGAGTGGCGGGCGGCCCCGCTTGACCAGCGCAACGTGATCGCCCTCGATGATGATCGCGCCGACGCCCACCAGAGGCGATTCCGGGTACTCGCGTTTGATGCTCATGCCACTAGCGAAACATCTCCCTCGGTGACCAATCGACGATCTTCCACGTTCTTCCGTCCCAGCCAAATACAACCCGGGTTGCAACAGTCTTTCGGATGTTCGAAGTAGAGCCCGGGCGGGCCAAGCCATCAAGCATCACTTGGACCACCGCCGCTCCAAAATCTCCCTCGGTCGTGACCTGGGTAACGTGGTAGTTCATCCTGACCGGACTGTATGTCTCGAAAAACTCCGCAATCTGATCGCGAAAAGCTGCAAACCCCGGCATCTTCTTCGCATCGAAGGGCTTGAGGAAGCGGCCGGAATTGTCCGATTCTATGGCTTGGCGCAGGTCGCTCAGGACACGGATCGCATCCGCCTCGCTGAAGGCAGGAGTTGCACTTTTTTCAGGGGGCTTTCCCGCATCCTGCGCACGGGATGGTGGGGCACAAAGGATCAAAAGCAAAGCCAGCGCTTTTGGTCGCGGGAGCACGTAACGTTTCATGATCCGGTTCCGACTACGGGATTGTAAGCGTAGTCGAACCGCGCTGCTCTGGCTACAATAACCGCATGTCGCTGAAGGAATACGAACGCAAGCGGCGCTTTGATTCAACGCCGGAGCCTCCGGCCAAGCTGGACACCAAGTCAGGGCACCGCTTCGTTGTACAAATGCACCGCGCCACGCGGCTTCACTATGACTTCCGCCTCGAACTCGACGGTGTCCTGAAGTCGTGGGCCGTCCCAAAAGGGCCGTCGCTCGACCCCGCCGACAAACGGCTGGCGATGGAGGTGGAAGATCACCCCGTTTCCTACTACGACTTCGAAGGCATCATTCCAGAGAACAACTATGGCGCCGGCTCGGTGATGGTCTGGGACATGGGAACGTGGGAGCCACTGTCGCCCGTCACGGTTGATGGAAAGTACGTCCCCGCGAGCGATCAGGAGGCGCGCACCATGCTTGCCAAGGGCGACCTTAAATTTCGCTTGGATGGAAATAAACTGAAAGGCGACTTCGCGCTGGTCAAAATGCGCGGAAGGCGTCCAGGGAGCAAAGGCAACGAATGGCTTCTCATAAAAAAACATGATGCAAACGAGGTCGAGGACTATGACATCGATCAGTACGACCGTTCCGTCCTCACCAAACGCACCATGGACGAGATCGCCGGAGACACAGGTTCCGCCGAATGGCGCAGCCGTCCTGCCGGGGGCGGCCGCGTGAAGGCTGCGTGGCTCAGTGACGCGATCGCAAAATACGACAAGAAGAAAGCGACAGAGAAAAAACAGGGCGCCGAGTCCGCGACCCAAGTCGAGGCTAAGAAGGAACCTGCTGCAAAAGCTCCGGCCAAAACAAAGAAAGCCAAAACGGCGGCTCCCGTCGATATTCGCGAGGCGGGCGAAAAAAAAACGGCAAAGACGAAGAAGCTGAAGTCAGCATAGCCGCGGCACAAAAACAGCCATCACTTTTGCGCGAAGGCGCCGGCAACGCGAAGTCCGACGGTGCGAAAATCGGCAAAGCAAAGGCCGCTTCACCTTCCGGCACCAGCAGCGACATTGATGCCGCCGTCGAAGATCTACCGGGCGCAAAACGGGCGCCCATGCCGACCGCGATCTACCCGATGCTGGCCACTGCGATCGAAGAGCCTTTCGACAGTCCCGATTGGCTTTTTGAAATCAAATGGGATGGATACCGCGCGATCGCCTTCATCGAGAAACGTGGCCTGCGGCTGGTATCGCGTAACCAGAACGATCTCACCGCGCAATATCCCGACTTGAGCGATCTTCCCGATGCGGTGAATGCCAAGACGGTAATTCTGGACGGGGAGATCGTGGTCCTCGACGAGCACGGACGCGCGTCGTTTAGTCTGATGCAGCAACGCACCGGATTTCGCGAGCGAGGGCGCCGAGCTGCGCCCAGACCCGACGTTCCTGTTCTCTACTACGTCTTTGATCTGCTCTATCTCGATGGATACGACGTGCGGCGCGTTGCGCTCGAGGATCGAAAACGGTTGCTGGCATCGATCATCACAGAGAATGATTCGCTTCGCTTGTCGGGCCACTTCGCGGAGAATGGAGAGGCTCTTTTTGAGGTTGCGCGGCAGAAAGGACTCGAAGGCATTCTGGCCAAACGGCGCGGCAGTTACTACGAAGAGCGCCGGAGCCGCGAATGGCTCAAAATCAAGATTCGTCATCAACTCGAAGCCGTGGTGGGCGGATACACCGAGCCTGAAGGCAGCCGGCAATATTTCGGTTCCATTGTGCTCGGCCTTTACGACAAAGAGGGTAATCTGGTGCACGTCGGACAGGCGGGCAGCGGCTTCACCCAGATGACTCTGGCGAGTGTCTGGAAGCTGCTCAAGCCGCTGGAGACGAAGACCAATCCGTTTCACGGCAAAGTCGAGGCCCTGAAGAAAGTTCACTGGGTAAAACCGGAACTGGTGGCCCAGATTGAATTCACGGAATGGACTCATGCCACCGATGAAGGAGGTCCCAAACTGCGGGCGCCGGTGTTTCTAGGATTGCGGGAGGATAAGGATCCCAGCGAGTGCGTGCTGGAACAGGAAGCCTGATGACCGCGCTTACTTCAAATCCTTCAGCGCCGTCATCGTACCGTAATCCCTTCCGGACGGCTCGACGCCACGCGCCACAATCGCGATGAAGCCACTCCGAAGTTCCGGAAACTTCGCGGCTAATGCTTTGATCAGGGAAACGTTGTGCTGGTACGTCTGATTCGCATTTGAGATGTCGGGTGTTGCGTACTTCACGACCAGGTCCAGGTCGTTTCCAACGCCGACGAGAAACGCAGCCGTCAGCTTATAGATTTTTCCATCTACGACAAAATCCGCACTGTTTCCACCCGCAGGCAGATCTGTGGGCTGGACCGTCTGCATTTCGTCATAGATCTTGTCCGTAACCATGGTGCTCATGAATGGCACGGGAACCAGCAATTCACGGGCTTCCAGGTAGTAGAACCACGCGTTGCGGTTCTGATTCTTGCTCTTGAACTCCCGGGCCTGGTTCGCAAACCACTGGCCGTCGTGTCCCGCAACTTGCGTCGAGCGCGCATAGAAGCCCGCAAACTTCCAATCGTTCCCAGATTTCTGCAGCACAAACGACAACGTCGATGGCGCTTTCGCGGCGACGTCGAGAATCGCTACGGCGTAGTCGCCGGGAGGCAGATTCTGAAGCACGAAGACCGCGCTGTTCGACGTCTGCCCAGACTTCCCAAACACACCGCACAGGAACTCAGCCCGCGGGAATGATTCCTTGCCTTCCGCCTGAAGCACGTACGGAGGACGCACCGTTGCCTGTGCCCCGGCGAAATTGGCCTGGTTGTCTTTCACTGCCGCTTCGATCCCGGAGAAGTCGGCCGCGACACTCGGAATCGCATTCTGACGAAGCGTAGCGACGTCTCCCTTGGCCACCAGGTCGAAGTACTTCCGCGCCGTGGTCTCCAAGGCGTTCTTCGTGGAGGGATCGACGTCCTCGCCAGAGAGGCAGGTTTGAGCCGAGAGCGTCGCGGTCGGGGCGAGTAAGAGAAGCCCCAGAAGTAACGGAATCCTACGTACGCAAGAAACGCCTATTCGTGCGATCTCAAAAAGATGCATCGTTTTCAGCTTTCCGTTGCCCTCGCCGGAAACCGGCGATACGGGCAACTTATTCGCTCTTGGGATAGCAGTCAAGAATGGACTGCCGGCAAGGCGACGTGCAGGCCAAAGGCCGCATCTTACGATGCTATAATCGGGTCAACGCGCCACTCGGAAAGCATGCCGTTGGAAGGGTCTTCCATGGCTCGGTCGAGGGGATCCATGTCGGGGTTTTGGTTGAAGTTCGCGCCGCTTGCGGTGGTGCTGTGTCTTTGTCTGTCCAGTTTTTCTCCATCGGCGGCGGCGCAGCGCGGTGGTGTTCGAAAATCCCCCGCCAAGAAAAAGCAAGACGCCCAGAAGCCAGATCCTTCGGCGATTCCGACATACACACCCACTCCCCTTCAGCCGCTTCCGCTGGATCAGCTCCCTGCGGTCGCTCCCAAGGTGACGTACGAGGGCGGTCAGCTATCCATTGTGGCGCACAACTGCACCCTGGCTGACGTGCTGCGAGCTGTGAAGAAGCAACTCGGGGCGGATCTGGACGTTCCGCCCAACGCTACCGAGCGTGTGGTGGCGGACCTCGGGCCGGGAACGCCGCGTGAGGTCATCACCGATCTCTTGAATGGTACGCACTTCAATTACGTGATTGTCGGATCGGCGAGTGATCCAACCGCGGTGCAAAGTCTGGCTTTGACACCGAAAACCGGCGGAACCGAAACGGCTTCGGCCGCGCCGCCGAATCGCCCAGGCGTGCCGCCGCGAGTTTTCCAGCCCGGCATGGCACCTCCGGGGGCAGGGCGCTACTCCTCCCGCCGATGCTGCGTCGGACGACGACAGTACGGACCCTCCGGAAGAAGCGACGGATCAGCCTGACGGTCAGGAGGCGCAGCAGCAAGGCGATCAGGGCCAGGGCCAGCAGACACCGAAGACCCCGGAACAGCTCCTACAGGAACTCCAGCGTCAGCAACAACAGATGCAACAGCAACAAGGTCAACAGCCCGGTCAGCCGGCAACGCCTCCGCAGGGAGGCCTTTTCCCGAATCAGCCGCCGACGACTGCTCCCAGCAAGCCAGACTGATACGGGAGTTCCTACTGCTCGGTGGGCTTAATCCCCAGCCTCTAAGCTAAGAGCAGGGACTGATCTGTCTCTATTGGGTTGGAACTGAATGGGAAATGGCAGGATTTCGAGGAAACCGCGAGCTTGAGTCCAGCAGCGCCTAAGTCGCCGCTAGTCGCCGCTGGCGTGCGTCTGTACCAGCACCGGCGTCGCTTCTGCGTGCGACCGGTGGCCGAGGGCATCAAGGATGGCGTTGACCGCCCAATTTGCGGCCCAAACCCCTAAGCCCAGAGAGGCAATCACTGTGGAAAAGAGAACAAGTGTCGCTATCAACGCGTTCAAGTTCGGCCCGTCCCAATGTTCGTTTAAATCCGCCTTCTACAATAACTTAGGGGTCGCTTCCCAAGCTTCGCCGCGGCAACTTTCCTACTCTAGCCGCGTTGACGCTGGTCAGTGTTGACCGATAAGATACCTATGTAGAAGTGCGCACACCCACTTTCCAACAATTCTGGGGACCCGTCCACATTACGAAGGGTCGTTACCGTCGGTTTCCGAATGGCCATCACCAAGATCTCGGTGCGCGGGGCGCGCCAGCACAACCTTAAGAACATCGACGTCGAGATCCCGCGAAACACGCTCACGGTTATCACCGGGCTGAGCGGGTCGGGCAAATCGTCGCTCGCCTTCGACACGATTTACGCCGAGGGACAGCGCCGCTACGTCGAGACCCTGTCGGCTTACGCCAGGCAGTTCCTCGATCAAATGGAACGGCCCGATGTGGACGGCATCGATGGCCTGAGCCCCTCGATCTCGATCGAGCAAAAGACCACCAGCCGCAGCCCACGATCGACCGTAGGCACGATCACCGAAATCTACGACTATCTTCGCCTTTTGTACGCCTCCATTGGAGTTCCCCATTGTCCGAAGTGTGGACGCCCGATTACACGCCAGTCTGCCGAACAGATCGTGCAGCGCGTGATGTCGTTGACGCCAGAAGATCGCGTGATGGTGATGGCCCCGATCGTCCGCGGACGCAAGGGCGAGTTCAAGAAGGAGATGGAAAAGCTTGTCCAGCACGGATTCACCCGGGCCCGAATCGACGGCGAACTCGTGAACCTCGAGGACGAGATCGATCTCGACAAACGCAAAAACCACACTATAGAAGTCGTAATTGATCGCCTGCTGGTGAAGTCCGGAATCGAGCATCGGCTGGAAATGTCGGTTGGACTGGCGATGAAGCTTGCTGGCGGGCTGGTACAAGTGGCGGTGGTTGGGGGCGAGGAGACGCTTTACTCGTCGCGCCTGGCATGTCCGGATTGCGGAATTAACGTTCCACAGCTCGAACCGCGATCGTTCAGCTTCAATAGCGCATACGGTGCATGCCCGGAGTGCCATGGGTTGGGCAGCAAATACGACTTCGATCCTGCCAAGGTCATCGTGGATTGGTCGAAGCCCTTGCTCGATGGAGGCCTTGGGCCCGGTTCAGCATCGCAGAATCTTCTACACATGCTCCAAATCGTGTCAGCCGCTCACGGAATCGACCTGAGCACACCCTTCGAGAAATTTCCCGAGAAGACGCAGGGCCTGTTGCTCTACGGCGAGGCCGGAAAGGGCGGTAAAACGGGCTTCAAAGGCATTCTGGGCTGCCTGAAACAGAACCTCGAGGAGTCTAGTTCCGACAGCTATCGAGAATGGTTGCTCGACTTCATGTCGGCGACCGAATGCCCGGCGTGCCACGGAAAGCGCTTGCGGCCAGAGAGCCTGGCAGTGAAGGTCAACGGCATGTCGATCGCGGACTTCACCGCGCTTTCTGTAGCGCGATCACTGGAGGTCGCGAGGAAAATCAAGCTCACCGGTCGAGAAGAAATCATCGCCGGACGCATCGTTCACGAAATTGTGGAACGGCTGCAATTCCTGGATGCGGTTGGACTCGGCTACATTTCGCTGGATCGCTCAGCGGCGACGCTCTCGGGAGGCGAGGGCCAGCGCATCCGTCTGGCGACGCAAATCGGCTCGAAGCTGCGGGGAGTGTTGTATGTGCTAGACGAGCCTTCCATCGGTTTGCATCACCGAGACAACAGCCGTCTGTTGGCAGCTCTCGAAAATCTTCGTGATCTCGGCAACACCGTCCTGGTTGTCGAACACGACGAGGAAACGATTCGTCGGGCGGACTACGTGATCGACCTCGGCCCCGGCGCGGGACGGCATGGCGGAAACCTCGTGGCGCAGGGCACACCCGGCGACATCATGAAGGCACCGGACTCCCTAACGGGCGCTTACATCGCGGGCAAAGTGCAAATTGAGATGCGCCCCGAGCGTCGCCATACGAATGGCCACGCGATTTCAATTCTCGGCGCCCGGGAGAACAATCTCAAGAATCTCGACGTCACTTTCCCGCTCGCTGTCATGACGGTTGTGACCGGCGTTTCGGGATCGGGCAAATCAACGTTGGTCAACGACATTCTCTATCGAGCACTGGCCCGCCAGCTTTACCGTTCGCGGGAAGAACCCGGCCAGCACAAGGCGATTTCTGGAGCGGACGCGATCGATAAGGTGATCCGCATCGATCAGTCGCCGATCGGCCGCACGCCACGCTCGAATCCGGCCACCTATACAGGAGTCTTTGCACAGATTCGCGATCTCTATGCGATGCTCCCCGAGTCGCGGGAACGTGGATATAAGCCGGGACGATTCTCCTTCAACGTTTCGGGTGGCCGCTGCGAGGCGTGTCAGGGGGAAGGACAGCGGCGCATCGAGATGAATTTCCTGCCGGACGTGTACGTTATCTGCGAGGTTTGCAACGGACGCCGCTACAATCATGAGACGCTGTCGGTGAAGTACAAGGGCTACTCGATTGCCGATCTGCTCGAAACACCGGTCTCCGACGCGCTGCAGATTCTGGAAAACATTCCGCAGGTGAAGCAGAAACTGCAAACGCTGGTGGACGTAGGACTGGGCTACGTGCATCTTGGGCAATCGGCCGTCACGCTCTCAGGTGGTGAAGCACAGCGCATCAAGCTGGCGCGTGAGCTTTCGAAGCGCCAGACCGGAAAAACACTTTACCTGCTCGACGAACCAACTACAGGCCTGCACTTCGATGATGTGAAGAAGCTGCTCGACGTCCTGCACCGCCTAACCGATCTTGGCAATACCGTTATCATCATCGAGCACAATCTCGACGTGATTCGCAACGCTGACTGGCTGATTGATCTCGGGCCCGAGGGCGGCGAGGACGGAGGCCGGCTCGTGGCGCAAGGTACCCCGGAGCAGGTGGCGCGCATCAAGAGGTCCTACACAGGACAAGCCCTGGCCCACTACTTCAACGGCAACGGAAATCGCAGGCGCGCGTGAGAGCGGTGAAACCGTGAGTTCTCCAAACAATCCGCTTACCGAGCGGCTGTCGCCGCAGCCCGCTCCGCCGTTGGTCCCGGCTGCCGCAGTTGCTGATCAACCGCCAGTGGGAGAGAATCCGCCCTGGAGCGGCTGGGAAGTGATTGCGCTGGCGATCATCACCCTGGTCACGATGGTGCTGTGCATCCTAGTCGTTGGCTACGCACTGCGACCCTACCTGGCACCGCATGCCGCATGGAGTAGCGTCATCACGACGCCTGAGGTGATCGTGTGCGGTCAGTTACTGGCTTACGTCCTGCTCTTCTTCCTGATGTATGGGCTGGTTCGAAACCACACGGACCAAAACGTTTTTCAAGCGCTCCGGTGGAACTGGCCAAGGAGTCCTGGCAACTACCTGCTGGCTGGCTTCATTCTGGAGATTTGCCTTCTGCCCTTTGCGTATCTTCTGCCGATGCCGAAGAATCTTCCTCTCGATGAATTCTTCAAAACAGCTCGCGACGCCTACATTTTGTCTGTGTTCGGAATTTTTTTCGCGCCGCTGTTTGAGGAACTGTTCTTCCGCGGTTTCCTTTATCCGGTGCTCGCCCGACGTTGGGGCATGGGCGTTTCGATCGTTGTGACGGCGCTGTTCTTCGCCTCGATCCACGCGACGCAACTCAAGTATTCGTGGGGGCCGGTGCTGGTGATCTTCATCGTCGGACTCGCGCTGACGACGGTTCGCGCGGTTAAAAGATCGGTGGCCGCCACAGTTCTGATGCACATGGCTTATAACGGAACGATTTTCATCGTCACGTTCATCGCGACCGATGGTTTTCGCCACATGGAGAGGTTCAATCAGTAGTGCAGCGCTTCGGTTCTCACTCACCCCATGTGTTATCTTTAAAATTTGATGTCTCCAGCGCGCCAGGAACTCCTTCGCCTTCTCGCCCACAAGTCGTTCAAGCTGGGGCAATTCAAACTTTCCTCCGGCGGAACTAGCGACTATTACGTCGATTGCCGCTTGACCACTCTCGATGCTCGTGGATCGCAACTTACCGGACAGGTTTTTCTCGAAGAAATCCGGCAGCGCGGCTGGAAGCCGCAGGCGATCGGTGGACTCACAATGGGCGCGGACCCGATTGTGGTGGCGGTTTCCGTTACGAGTGGCGAGCTGAACGGTTTTCTGGTGCGTAAGGCCGAGAAACAGCATGGCACCGGCCAGCGCATTGAAGGCTTCCGCGAGAAAGGCGCGCGTGTGGTGATTGTGGACGATGTCTGCACAACTGGCGCTTCCACGGTCGAGGCGATCGAAGCCGCGCGCGACTTCGGATTCGTAGTTGTCGGCGCGATGTGCCTGGTGGAACGAGAGGAAGCCGGAGGCAGGCCCAATGTCGAAAAGGCGGCCGTGCCGGCTCCGTTTGTTTCGATCTTTAAGGCAAACGACATTCGCCAGGAGCACGTCTTGCAAACCGACGACACGACCGAAATGCCTGCCATCAATACCAGTTGCGAAATCTGCGGACAGCCTGCGGTCTCGTACCATCCACGCAGCCGCTGCGAAGCGCATAAAATCTAGTCAGGATTTCTGGGTCAGGTTCAGGCCGAGTGAGATGCGTTTGTGACCGCCGATCGCCGTCAGGCTTGTAGGTCGTAAAACAACTTGGGGATTAAGCAACAACCGTGATCATTACTCTTGAATGGACCGACCAAGGCGTTCGCTTCATCGACCAGACGAAGCTGCCCACGGAAGAAGTCTACGTTGTGTGCACCACCTATCAGCAGGTGGCGGACGTCATTCGCAACATGGTCGTACGCGGAGCGCCCGCGATCGGCGTTGCCGCCGGCATGGGCATCGCGCTTGGAATCAATAACTCCAAGGCTGAGACAGTTGGCGCACTTAAGAAAGAACTTGATCAGATTTGTAAAGTCATCGGCGAGACGCGGCCTACCGCCGTCAACCTCTTCTGGGCGATCCGCCGGATGCAGGACAAGTTCGAATCCCTCCGAGTGCGGCCGATCACTCAGATCAAGCACGCCCTGGTTGAAGAAGCGCAGCGCATGCATACGGAAGATATCGCGGCCAACCAGGCCATGGGTCGTCATGGCGCAACTCTCATGCCCTCGAGCGGCGGAGTGCTCACGCATTGCAACGCTGGCGCGCTGGCGACCGCAGGATATGGCACTGCCCTCGGAGTGATTCGTGCCGCTGTCGAGCAAGGCAAGAAGATTCACGTCTACGCCGACGAGACCCGCCCCTTCCTGCAGGGGTCGCGCCTCACCGCGTGGGAGTTGATGAAGGATGGAATTCCCACCACGGTGATCTCCGACAACATGGCCGGCGCCATCATGAAGCAAGGCAAGATCGGCGCGATCGTGGTCGGCGCCGACCGCATCGCGGCCAATGGCGACGTCGCCAACAAGATCGGGACCTACACGGTGGCTGTCCTCGCCAAAGAGCACGGAATTCCCTTCTACGTTGCCGCTCCGATCTCCACCGTCGACCTCGAGACTCCGGACGGCAGTGGTATCCCGATCGAGCAGCGCAACAGCAAGGAAGTCACGCACATCGCGGGAAAGCAAATGGTGCCGGATGGCGTGCAGATCGAGAACCCTGCGTTCGACGTCACGCCCGCGAAATATGTTGCGGCAATCATTACCGAGCGCGGCGTCGCGAAGGCTCCTTACGAGGAGTCCTTGAAGCGATTGGCAGAGGAGGCCGTCGTCAGCCGCTAGGGTGCAGGCAGCCTGAGCAAATTCACATTTATGCTTCCCGTCAAACAGTCACAATTGTCGTTCGACTCCGGCGGCCGATCCATTGCACTCGACGCTTTTCTGCCTGAGAGCAACGGCCACCGTCATCCGGCCGTGATCGGTCTGCACGGTTCGGGAGGCGGATACGCCACGATGTCGGACCCGGCCGCGATGTTGGCGGCGCAGGGGTTTGCAGTCTACGTGCTTCACTACTTCGATCGCACCGGGACCACCGGCGTTGCCGACAAGCAAACCGCCATTCGCAACTTCCCGGCTTGGGGCAAAACGCTCTGGGATGCCATTTCCCACGTTGCGCGCCAGCCACAAGTTGATGCCGAACGGATTGGACTGCTCGGCTTCTCTCTTGGCGCCTACCTCGCCCTCTCGGTCGCATCGGTTGACACGCGCGTGAAAGCAGTCATCGACTTCTTCGGTGGATTTCCTAGGGAGATGAAGTTCTTCATGCGGCGTCTTTGCCCGACGCTGATTCTGCACGGCGATGCCGATCCTACTGTTCCCGTCGAGGAAGCCCATCACCTGCAGCAGATGCTCGAGACAAGGAACGTCCCTTACGAAATGCAGATCTATCCGGGCGTTGGCCATGACTTCCACGGCGACGTCTGGGACGATGCCCGCCGCCGCACCCTGGCTTTCCTGCAGAAATACCTGACGAACAACGAGATGTGATGGCGGAACTTTTGACGCCTGCCTCGCGTACCATAAACTGAAAACGCGCCGGAGGTGTTTCATGTTTACGTTTCTGGCCTGGTGCATTCTGTTCGTGGTCTGCTGGCCGGTGGCGCTGTTGGCGTTGATCGCCTACCCCTTCGTCTGGCTGATCCTGCTGCCGTTCCGCATTGTGGGTATTGCTGTGCATGGGGTCCTGGCACTGATTGCAGCCGTGATTATGTTCCCGGCACGACTGCTGAGCGCTCCGTTTCGGCTGTAAGAAGGCAAACCATTTCTGATTGGGAAGAGACGCCTCACGGCGTCTCTTTTGCTTTTGCAATTGCTTTCGTCTGGAATGACCGCGACGCTTAGACCCGCCACAAACCCGGACGTCAAGAACATATAGGTGCGTCGGAGCGGCAGACTCGCGGTGAAACTATTCCTACATTGTCTTGAGATTCGCAGCCACGATTAACTTGGGTTCGGTCACCCGCTGCACGTCCTCGGCACTCAACCCGGGCGCTACTTCTTCGAGCACCAATCCCTGCGGCGTGACCTGGAGGTAGGCCATCTCAGTCACGATGGTGTTCACAACTTTCACTCCCGTGAGGGGTAACATACACTTCTTCAGAATCTTCGGTTGACCTTCGCGCGTAGTGTGCTCCATTGCCACGACAACGCGACGCGCGCCGGCGACGAGGTCCATCGCGCCACCCATACCCTTCACCATTTTGCCGGGGATCATCCAGTTCGCGAGATTGCCCTCTTCGTCCACTTCCATCGCCCCGAGAACACTCAGGTCAATGTGCCCACCACGAATCATCCCAAACGATTCGGCGCTCGAGAAATATGCGGTGCCCGGAATCTCGCTCACCGTCTCTTTTCCCGCGTTGATGAGATCCGAGTCCTCTTGACCTTCGATCGGGTAGGGCCCGATCCCAAGCATGCCATTCTCGCTTTGCAGGATGACGTGCATTCCTTCCGGGACGCAGTTGGCGACCAGGGTCGGCATGCCGATGCCAAGATTCACGTAGAATCCATCGCGCAACTCGCGCGCAATGCGGCGCACAATGCGGTCGCGCTTTTCGATGTCCTTGCCGGCTTTTGCCACCGTGGCCATTTCTTAATTCCAGCTTCTAACTTGCTTTGCGCGTCGTCTTACGTTCGATGCGCTTTTCGAACAACTCACCTTGAAAGATGCGCTTCACGAACACGCTGGGAGTATGGACCATGTCCGCTTCCAGTTGGCCGACCTCGACGAGATGCTCCACTTCGGCAATGGTAACCTTCGCTGCCGTCGCCATCATCGGATTGAAGTTGCGCGCCGTCTTGCGATAAACCAGGTTGCCCCACTTGTCGCCCTTCCAGGCTTTCACGAAAGCGAAATCCGCCTTCAGAGCGCGCTCCATCACATATTGCCGGCCATCAAAATCGCGCGTCTCTTTTCCTTCGGCCACAATCGTTCCGACACCGGTCGGCGTGAAGAAAGCCGGGATGCCGGCGCCACCGGCCCGAATCCGTTCGGAGAAAGTCCCCTGCGGCACCAAGTCGAGCTGAACGGTTCCGTTGAGCACCATGGTTTCCAGCAACTTGTTTTCGCCCACGTAGGTTCCGATGTGCCGGCGGATTTGACCGTTGGCTAGTAGCAATCCCATGCCAAATCCATCGACGCCGGCATTGTTGCTGATCGTGGTGAGATTCTTCACTCCTTTGCGGGCGAGGGCGCGAATCAGGTTCTCGGGCATCCCGCAGAGGCCGAAGCCGCCCACCATGATGGTGGCTCCCTCGAAGACATCCTGAATCGCCTCTTCCGCACTGGCGACAACCTTGTTCATGGCAGGGAGATTGTAACGGAAATATTCCACCACGGAGGCAAGGAGGCACGGAGAAAAACGGTGGGGCGTTCAATTCAGAGCAGCCTGCCTCATTCATCTAAATTCTTTAAGCTTCGGCGACCTTCAGTCCTCTCTCTTCTCCGTGCCTCCGAGTCTCTGTGGTGAGGGTTTTTTCAATTCATGCGCGCGCTCGAATTCCGCCGCTAGCTCTCGCGTGTCGAGGTTTTCCCGGATGTGCGCGAGTCTTTGCTCCAGCTTCAGCAGAGCATCGGCGATATTGGCTTTGTTGGTGATGGCAATATCACGCCACATGGAATATGGACTTGACGCAATTCGTGTCATCTCGCGAAGAGCGCGTCCACCGGCTTCCAGCAGCGGCGTGTCTGGGCCAAACTCGTCCACCAGAGAAGCAGCGAGGGCCGTGGAAATCATCTGGGGCAGGTGGCTGATCCAGGCGCACAACTGGTCGTGCTCGGCAGCAGGAAGGGTGGCTACGCGCGCACCGATTTTCTCAACCCATTCGAGGAACTCGCCGCACAAACCCTTGTAGATATCTTGTCCCGGAAACGGTGTGAAGAACCATGCCGCGCCCTGAAAAAGATCCGGGTCGGCCGACTCCGCCCCGGCTTGCTCTTTGCCCGCCATCGGATGCCCCGCGAGGAAACGCTGTCCCGCCGCTTTTCCAAAGACTTTGCTTGCGCGCGCCGTCACCTCGGCCTTGGTGCTGCCCACGTCTGTAAGCAACGTCTTAGCCGGCAGGCCAGGGCCGAGCCGTTCAATCAAATCGATGACTGCCACCACCGGCGTAGCCAGCACTACGACGTCGCTTCCGTGGATCGCATCCGCCGGATTCGTATGCCCCTCATGAATGGCGCCCTTCTCCTGCGCGCGCTCCAGCGCCGGTGTCCGATCCGAACCAATGATGCGGCCGGCAAACTTGTGCTTTCTCAGCGCCAGTCCTAAAGACCCGCCGATCAGGCCGTTGCCAATGATGGTGATTTGTCGAATGGGCATACGGGTCGGCGACTGCGCCGCGATCGGGCCTATTGGATCGTTCGCCCCACGGCAGGCGCGATCGCCCGTATTTCTTTCATCAAGGTAGCGAACTGCTCCGGGAATAGGGACTGTGCCCCGTCGGAAAGCGCCTTCTCCGGATTGCTGTGTACTTCGATCAACAGCGCGTCCGCGCCAGCAGCCACAGAAGCGCGCGCCATTGGCGCAACCTTATCGCGGCGCCCGGTTCCATGCGAGGGATCAGCCGTCATCGGCAAATGCGACAGTTTATGAATGATCGGGATCGCTGAAATATCCATCGTGTTGCGCGTGTACGTCTCAAAGGTGCGGATTCCGCGCTCGCAGAGGATTACGTCGTAATTCCCGCCCGCCATGATGTACTCCGCCGACAGCAGCAATTCTTCGATGGTCGCGGCTATGCCGCGCTTCAACAGAACAGGCTTGCGTATTTTTCCCAGTTCGCGCAGCAGATTGAAGTTCTGCATATTGCGCGCCCCCACCTGGAAGATGTCGACGTACGGCTGCATCAGGGGAATCTGCGAAATCTCCATTACCTCGCTGATCACGAGGAGCCCCGTCTTCTCTGCGGCCTCCCGCATCAGCTGCAGGCCTTCCTCGCCCATACCTTGGAACGAGTACGGGGACGATCGCGGCTTGAATGCCCCACCACGCAGCAATCGTGCCCCCGCATCGGCCACTTGTTGCGCAACCAGAGAAATCTGGTCCCGCGATTCCACCGAGCATGGGCCGGCCATGACCACGACTTCCTTGCCGCCGATGTCAACTCCGTTACGAAGTCGCACGATGGTTCCTTCCGGCCGGAACGACCGGCCCGCCAGCTTGTAGGGCGAACTAATCCGGTGTACCTCCTGCACACCGGGAAGTAATTCAAAGTTGCGGATGTCCACGTCCGCGCGTGCGCCCACCGCCCCCAGCACGGTCTGCCGGGCACCCGTCGAGCGGTGCACCTCGAAGCCCAGCGTCACAAGGTGGTCGATGACCCCCTGGATCTGGTCTTCCGTCGCCGATTCCTGCATCGCAACAATCATAAGAAGGAAGCTATTGGCTCATGGCTCATAGTTCATGGATCTTGACTCAGAGTGACGCCATTTACTTTCAATTTCTCTGATTAAATCAAACGCAGCGCCAAATCAAACAATACGAATCCGCCCAGCCAATATCGTGCAGACCCGCTAATCCTGAACATCCGCATCCAGTTCTGTATCACCTACCGCCACTTCACGATTCGAAACGATCTCGTCTTTCTGGATATTTCGCATGACGTCCATAATGCGCTCGTAAATCTGCATCAGATGACGGTGCTGCAGCGGCCCCTGGTTCGCTCCTTGCACCTGGTCCAGCACGATCCGCTCGCGATCAGGCTCGTAAATTGGCAAGTCCGACCCCCGCTTCAACCGCCCGATCTCCTGGGCCGCCTCGGCGCGCTGGTTGAGCATCTCCACCAACTTCCGGTCGATCTCATCGATTTTCTTGCGCCAATCTGCGATATCCATCGAAGCAGTCAGCCGTCAGCCATCAGCCTGCGGCTCACGTCCTCCCATTGCCAGCGTTACCAAACCAGGAACGAAAATCATGAAAACAGATCTCACACAGCTTTCGTCGACCGGCGAGCAGTCGATGATTGCTGAATGCTGACGGCTGAGAGGTGTCTTATGAATTCTCCCACACTCGCAGCCTCCCTTCCGGGATTGCGTTCGATTGTCTCCACGATGGCACTGCCAATCACCGCCGCGTCCGCATACTCGCCCACCGCCGCGAATTGTTCCGGCGTAGAAATTCCGAAGCCTACAGCGATCGGCAACTTTGTGAACTTTCGCAGGCGCCGCACGAGAGTTTGCGCATCATCGGACACCCTCTTTTGTTGCCCCGTTACACCCGTGCGGGAGACGGCATACACAAACCCGCCCGACGCCTCCGCGATACGCTTCAAACGCTGGTCGGTGCTGGTGGGCGCGGCCAGAAAAATCGGCACCAGGTCGTTCTTCCGAAGTTCAGACAGATACACGCCGGCCTCCTCCACTGGAAGATCGGTTGCGAGAACGCCATCCACCCCCGCAAGCCTCGCGATTTTGCAGAACTTCTCCAGCCCCATGCGCAGCATCGGATTCAAGTAAGAAAAAATAATCAACCCCACCGACTGCGAGCGCTCCCGAATTTCGGCCGCCAGTTTCAGAACCTGCTCCAGCGATGTCCCATGCTTCAGCGCCCGCTCGCTGGCCCTCTGAATCACCGGACCGTCCGCCACCGGATCACTGAAGGGCACGCCCAGTTCAATAACGGTGGCGCCTGCGTCAATCGCAGCCAGCACGACGTTGCGTGTCGTCGCAAGATCGGGATCGCCCGAAGTCACGTAGGCTACCAGCGACGGCTTGTTGACGAAGTGAAAAGGCATGGTCCCTGATTTCTGTTTTTCGCTTGCAGATTCCAGACTCGTCACCGCAGACCGGTGCCAGTGGTCTTTGAGTCGGCCGTGATTTCTTAAGTCCTCAATCCAGTTTCAGGTTCTCGCGCAGAATCCCAATATCTTTGTCACCGCGCCCTGAAATATTCACTAGCAAGATTTCCGATTTTTTCATCTTGGGTGCGCGCTTAATCATTTCCGCCACCGCATGCGCCGACTCAAGCGCAGGAATAATGCCCTCTGTGCGGGCCAGCAGCGTGGTTGCTTCAAGCGCCTCCTGGTCCGATGCCGGAACGTATTCGGCGCGCCCGATATCCTGCAGCCACGCGTGCTCCGGTCCGATCGAGGGATAGTCCAGGCCCGCCGACACCGAGTGCGTGGTCGCGATCTGGCCCGCGCCGTCCTGCAACACATAGGAGTACGTTCCCTGCAAAACGCCGGGAGAGCCCCCACGAAAACGCGCCGCGTGCTCGCCGAGCCGTTCGCCTCGTCCGCCGGCTTCCACTCCGACCAGCCGGACCTTCTTGTCCTTGATGAACTCATAGAAAATGCCGATCGAGTTCGAGCCGCCACCAACGCAAGCGATGATCTCCGCCGGAAGTCTTCCTTGCGCCTTCAAAATTTGCGCCCGCGCCTCGCGCCCAATGACGCGATGAAAATCTCGCACCATCGTGGGATACGGATGCGCGCCGAGCACGCTGCCCAGAAGGTAGTGCGTCGTTCGGACATTGGTCACCCAATCGCGCATGGCCTCGTTGATGGCGTCCTTGAGCGTGCGCGAACCCGACGAAACGCCGCGTACCTCGGCACCGAGCAACCGCATGCGGAAGACGTTCAGTTCCTGGCGGCGCATGTCTTCGGTGCCCATGTAGACCACGCACTCGAATCCCATCAGCGCGCACACGGTCGCTGTCGCCACACCATGCTGGCCGGCACCGGTCTCGGCGATCACGCGGTGCTTGCCCATGCGCTCGACCAGCAGGCCCTGTCCCAGGCAGTTGTTGATCTTGTGGGCGCCGGTGTGAAGCAGGTCTTCTCGCTTCAGATAGATCTTCGCTCCGCCCAGTTTCTCAGTCAGCCGCTTGGCGAAAAACAACGGCGTCGGCCGCCCCGCAAAGGTTCGCAGCAAAACATCCAGCCGCTTCTGGAACTTGGGATCGTTCTTCGCCTTCTCGTACTCGCGCTCGAGTTCTTCGAGCGCCGCCATCAACGTTTCGGGAACATAGCGTCCGCCGTAGACACCGAAGCGGCCGGGTTGAGGCTTCACCTGCACGTGTTTCGCTGCTGTTCCGCGCGGAGACTTCCCTTGGCCGCCTGAAGGCGACACCGGCTGGAGCGAGCGGCCATTTCTTGGTTGAACTCTTGCCGTTGCCATTTATACCTTCTTCTCCGCCGCCCGCACGGCCTGCACAAATGCACGGACTCTCTCCGGGTCCTTCTTCCCTGGCCGAACCTCAACGCCAGAAGCCACGTCCACGCCAAAAGGCTGAAACAGCTCCAGGGCCTCCCCAACATTGGAAGGGTCGAGACCGCCTGCGACGATCACCGGCACCATTAACCCGAGACCCTGCACCATCCCCTGTGTCGCTTGCCAGTTGAACTTCGTTCCCGTGCCTCCGACAAGCCCGTTGCTCTGCGCATCAATCAACAGGGCGAAGATTTTCTCTTTTAGGCGTTGATTGATGAGCACGCCGCCATCTTCCAATGAACTTCCTGCGACCACGGGGATGACTTTCGACACGCCCAGAGCGTCCGTCACAGACCGCGGATCCTTCCACACCTGCTCCGTCATTTTTCCGTGCAATTGCACTGCGGTGAACCCCGCCTCCCGCGTAATCGTGCTCACCTCATCGACGTCTTGATCGACGAACACTCCCACCTTCTCGATCTTCTCCGGCAACTTGGCAAGGATTTCTCGCGCCGTCGCCACGTCCACTCTCCGCGGGCTCTTCTCATAGAACACGAACCCTAGCGCATCCGCGCCGGCATCCACCGCGAGCAACGCGTCTTCCAGGTTCGTGATCCCGCAGATCTTGACCCACGTCATAAAACCAGTCGCCAGTCATTAGTGGCCAGTCGCCAGAAAACCCCGAGAGCCCTTCAAGCGATCGAGACGGGCTTCCCCAACAGACTCCTCAACGCTTCTCCCGGCCTCGGCGCCCGCATCAACGACTCTCCAATGAGGAACGCACCGTATCCTGCCGCTCGCAGCTCGCCAATGTCGCTCGCCGACCCAATCCCGCTCTCCGCGACCGCTAAAACGCCACGCGGAATCCTCTTCGCCAAACGAAATAACGTCTGCAGATCAACGTGAAACGTTCGCAGGTCGCGCGCATTCACGCCCACCAGATCGCATCCGGCGTCCAGCCCTCGCTGCAATTCTTCTTCGTCGTGCGTCTCGCACAGGACGTCGAGTTCCGCGTCCCCAGCCCTCGCCACCAACTGCACCAGTTCCGTCTGCGTGAGCGCCGCAACGATCAGTAAGATCGCGTCCGCACGATAGGCCCGCGCCTCCACGATCTGCGTCTCATCCACGATAAAGTCCTTCCGCAGACACGGGATCGTCGTGCTCTCCGAGGCCAGCCGCAAATTCTGAATCGCCCCCTGGAAGAACTCCGGCTCAGTCAGCACAGAAAGCGCGGCCGCACCCGCATCTTCCATCTCTCGTGCGAGTTTCGCGGGATCGAATTGCTCGCGAATGAGCCCCTTCGACGGAGACGCCTTCTTCAACTCGGCGATTACCGCGGCCTGAGTCATCGCCACCTCGGCGAGCCTGCGCCGGAAGCCCCTAGGCAGATGCTCCGCCACCTGTTTTTCCCACAGAGCACGCTCCGATGCCGCCGTGGAGGCGAGCCGACGACGCGTAGCGGCAACGATCTGGTCAAGTCCGACTGGCATAGCGAAAACCTCAATTATACGGGAGCCCGCGCTCCGGCCTTGTCACCGGCGCTCCCACTCTGGGACATGACGCACAACACCTGTTCAGTCGTCACCGTGACAAAAGCCGGGGAGCCGTTCCACTAAATATGCGACGAACCACCGCTCTGGGAGTCTTCATGCCGCTTCTTGACCGTCTCAAAGCTCAACTGGATCGCCGAAGCCTGCGATTTCTTCTCACCGCTGCCGCCAATCAGCTGGCAATCATGGCCCGGCATGGCGTGCGGAGGATCTTTTACGACGACGGGATCTGGATCCATGAAACGTCGCACGGCTATTTCGCCTACCACCATCCCTACATCCGGCTGAATATGGCGGGGCTGGATACATGGGTGCGAACCGTTTTTCTACGGAATTACCAGCCCAAGCCGGGCCACTTCATCCTCGACATCGGGGCTGGAGCTGGAGAAGAGGTGCTAACTTTCTCTCGCGCCGTCGGGGACAGTGGTCGAGTGATCTGTGTCGAAGCACATCCGCGTACCTTCCGGTGCCTGCAAAAACTCGTCGAATACAACCGGCTCTGGAATGTCATCCCAATTCACTGCGCCGTGGCAGAACCCGGCTGCGAGGAAGCGATGATTCAGGACTCATCCGAATACCTACGCAACCGGGTGGGTGGCACTGAAGGGTTTCGCGTGCCTGCGAGAACGATCGATTCCATCACCGCGGGTCTCGGGCTGACGCAGATTCACTTCCTGAAGATGAACATCGAAGGAGGCGAACGGCTTGCTATCCGGGGCATGACCGAGACCATTCAGCGGACGCGAGCCCTCTGCATCTGCTGTCATGATTTCCTGGCCGACATCTGCGGCGACGACCTGCTGCGTACCCGCGAGGCCGTAACAGAATTTCTCCGGCAAAACGATCTGCGCGTGGTGCAAGAGGAGGGGCCCGGTATACTCCCCTACGTCCGCGAGCAGGTTTGGGCGTACACCAAGGCTCTGCTGTGTGAGAGGTGTCTCACTCCTCTGGATGAATCCGACTAGGCCGCAGAAAAATCCTG
>CAVQZP010000005.1:0-97810 GCA_963718505.1 uncultured Acidobacteriota bacterium
AGCTGAGGTCAGCAGGCGATTCCGCAAGCTTGCGCCGTTTGTTCGTCAAAATCCGTGTTGATGAGTGCGCAAGCCGGTTCTCCACGAGCGCTGCGAAGCCAGTTCGCGACCTCATGCGCGATCCAGGAAGGGTGAATCGCAGCGAACCTTGAGCGAACCATTTTCTCCGCTCGAATCGAAACTTGTATAATTCCCCGCATGCATGGAATACCTTGGCTCACAATTGCGCTCGGCTCGCTGTTGCTCATCTCGGCCGGCTCAAAAGGAGGACGGGAAGTGCAATCTCCACAACCTGAAAAGTCGAAGCCGCCTGTCAAAATGGAGCAGCGCGGGCGGATCCTTGGAATCGGCGGTGTCTTCTTCAAGTCCGCGAATCGTGATCAGATGCGCGAATGGTATGCGAAGCATCTTGGACTCGCTGACAAAGGCCAAGGCGTGATGCTTCCGTGGCGCGAACACGACGACCCGCAGAAGGAACACGTTACAGTTTGGACTGTTTTTCCCGCTTCCACGAAGTATTTCGATCCCAGTCCCGCACCGTTCATGATCAACTACATCGTGGACGATATGGATGCTTTGCTCGACCGCTTAAAGCAAGAGGGAGTCAAGATCGACCCCAAGCGAATGGATGAATCCTACGGTCGCTTTGCCTGGATCTATGACTCGGATGGGAATAAGATTGAGCTGTGGCAGCCGCTGCCCGCAAAGCCCTAAGGCCTTCCACTGCACTTACTCAATCGTTTTTCTGTACTGTTAACTGGCGTTCTCGCAACTTTGCGACTTTTTGTTCGCCGGGAAGCAAAAAGAGAGCCTAACTCGTGCTAAAACAATTTGCCAATCGTCGCCTCGCTGTCTACTTGATTGACTAGCGACAGGTACTTGCATTCCGTGCGCTGGATAGAAGCGCAATGCAACTGATACCATCGACAGGCGTATCGTTGTTGTAGAGTTGCCGTGTTCGCTCGGGCAGCAGGCGCCCGAGGTATCACATGCGACGCAGATCGTTCCTGAAAGGCGCCGGGTTCGTTACCGTGGCGGTTGTGGGTGGCGCAGTCTGGCGCGCTTACGATCAGGGCGTCTTCAGTGTCGGGCAGGGACCTGCTTATGAACCCTGGAAAGACTGGCGCACGAAACCCGATAACGGCCCCCTGGAGTTAGTGCGAGCCGCGATTTTAGCGGCAAGCCCGCACAACACGCAGCCTTGGCTCTTCAAAGTAACGGGTTCCACAATCGAGCTGTACATCGACATCGGCAGGAACGTCGGGCCGCTCGATCCGTATCTGCGCGAAGAGCATATCGGCATGGGTTGTGCTTTGGAAAACCTGCTACTGGCGGCGGCAGCCAATGGCTATCAGGCCCAGATGACATTGTTTCCGGGAAAGCTGGGACCGATACCGTCCGATCCCACACCGCAAATTCTGGCTCGTGTCGATCTCTCTGCCGGAAATCGCGATCCAAGCGAACTTTACCGCGCCATCCCTCATCGTCATACGAATCGCGGACCCTACGATCCACACAAACCGCTCTCGCATGAGTTTCTTGACGCCTTGAGCGGCCTATCTACCGATCAGCCCGACATCAAACTTTTTCTCTTCACTGCTGACGCCGATCGAAGGAAGATCGCAGAGATCAGCTCCGCCGCGAATTCTGAACTCTATTCCGATGCTGCGGTTGAGGCGGGTAGCGATCGATGGATTCGAATCGACTGGAGCCAGGTTCAGAAACATCGCGATGGACTTACAGTGGATGCTTTTGGACTGCCCCCTATCGACACGGCGGTCGCCAAGATGATGCCGTTGTGGATGCTGAAATGGGCAGGATCGCACAGCGAGAAAAATGGCTACCAAAATCTGATGTTGAGCGCGCCCTTAATTGGGATCATCGCTGCGCGAGACCGCTATGATCGCCAAAACTGCGCAGCCACGGGCCGTATCTGGCAACGCGCGCACCTGTTAGCCACAGCTCGCGGCTTGGCCGGCCGCCCATGCAACGAGGCAATTGAGATGATTGACCACGAGAAGGCCCTCGATCGCCCGGCCAGACGCGCCGGGCTTTTGGCGGAGTTGCTCCGAGACACCTCTTGGCAGCCTAATTTCCTCTTCTATATGGGCTATCCGACATTGACAGCACGGGCCAGCCCGCGCCGCCCGATTGACACCGTCGTGATCTGAGCCGGCCCCTGCTCGCGGGGCCCGGCGCCGGGACTCTTGTTCGCGGTCCTGAGCTCCGCAGCTTTGCCCTTCGGCTTTTCTCTGCGTTGCATCAGATTTGCTCACTGCCCTCCCGTAAAAAATGCCATGCCTCCCGATACGCCTCGTACTTATGCCCCGCCTTCCCGGGCGTGAACTGCAGCGATACGCTCGTCTTCCGCGTCTTTTCAAACGGCAGGATGTACCACACATCCACCGGAATTAGATATACCGCGAAATAATCCACCGTGCCCTCGCGATACGCCTTCCCTCCTGGCCCCACCAAGTTACACGTGAACGTTCCACCCCGCCGAAACGTCGTCGACTTCGTCTGCACCCGCAGCAACCTCCCGCCCACCTCGATCCCCACGTCGTACGCCGACGAATCCCCGTACGGCTTCAGCACCGTCAGACCCATCTGCCGCGCCCTCGCCATGAAGCACAACTCCGCCCACTCGCCCTGCTCTTTGCATGTCCGGAACGCAAATTCTCCCGCGCCTCTCCGGATCTCATGCCTCCGTCGCCTCTCTTGATGCACCACCTCCTCCGCCACCGCAAAAATATCCTCAACAATCTCCTGCTCGGTCATTTCGTTTCTCCATTCAAATTAGATCCCGGTAAGTTCTCGTAATTCGCCGAAAACAACAGAAGCGGCCTAAAGGCCGCTTTGAATCACCGCTCGAATGTCACCTTTTGTTTCGCCCTGACTCCTGTTTCTCGACACCTCCCCTTAACTCTTCGCCGAACGTCGCTGCCGCGCGTGCTCTTTCCCGCGAGAGACATATCCCTCGCGCCTGCGTCGGGAATTGCCCTTTATTTTTAGGATATCAATTCGCACAGGGTAAATGAGTCATCGCACCCTCACGAACTACTCGTGCTCCCACAGTTACTTACAAAGATTTGTGACGCCCGTCCATCTTGACACGTGATCTGCGTCACAAATCTGGCAAAGTGCAGTCCGGCCGCAAACCTTTTGCTCGCATGGCGCTCGACAGTACCCAGAGGCAGTCTCAGAATGGACCAGGAAAGGAGGATCCTGTTGAACCTCAGCGGCTAAAAGCCGCATGTTTGGCGGTTCCAGCGTCACGGCTGAACAGGCTGCTGAAAAAGTCGAGGTTCGTATAAGGGCGCCGCTTTAGCGGCGCCGTAAGCCCTGTAACATCAACGCCCCTTCAGGGGCTGAGGTCCGCTCTGAGTTTTCTCGCGGTCTTTTCAGCCATTCCGCTAAAAAGCCGCTAGAGACGCGGCTTCAAGCTGTGCCCTTCCCAAGACTATTGATGAGGTTGTCAGTACTCAGTACTCGGGACTCGGCCCTCGCCTTCTTATCACGTTCCGGCGTGACGCAGGTTACATTCCGTTCGATATGGCCAAAGGTATATTTTCTTTGATCTCCCTCCCCGCATTCTGCTCACCTGACAATCTATCTGTACCTCGAGGTGCCCATGCCCTGGGCCTGGAGTTACACGCCACCGTACAACACCGCTGAACTTGTGAGCATTGCTTGTGCGTGGCTCATCTATTTTTGTCTTCGCCAAGTTCGTTAATCACGGGAGGCACTCATGCTGAATTACCTATGGAAGGATGAGAACGGCCAGGACATCGCCGAGTACGCCGTCATGCTGGCGGTTGTACTCGTCATTGTGATCTCCACGGTCCGAATGATCGGCAGCAATTCTTCCACCATATTTAGCGAAGTCGGCAGCGCCTTGCAGCAATAAAACTTTCATCTTCCCAACGCGTGGTGCCCCAGGTTCGCGTCCGTTTTCTGTACGCTAACCTGGGTATACCCGCTTCGTGGCGCTGGCGTGCTCGCCCCACTACTTCAGGTAAATCTCTTGCAGTAAGTCCGACGTGATAATCTCCCGGATCTCCGCCCGCTTCTCCCCGAGTTCCTGCCCCTGCTGCTTGCCCCCAAGAATCTTGTCGCGCACTCCCTCCGCCTTCGCCGTCGCTCCGTCGAGCGCAGCCCAGTTCTTGTATTGAATGGCCACGCAGATGTCCCAATCCTCCAGCCCGTTTTTCGTCTGCTTCAGGAACACCTTGTAGTCGGTGACAAGCCCCTGCTTCTTCTCTTCCTCGATCAGCGGCTTCGTGGCTTGCCGCAGGCTCGTAAGATATGCATCCATCTTGTTTGGCTTCACGCGGATCAACTGCACCCGCCACACAGGTCCTTCGGTGTAGTGCTCTTGCGCAAACGTCATGGGCACCACCGCCGCAAACAGCACGAGCAAACCAAGAATCTTCTTCATGTGAAATCTCCTTAAAAAGATGAAACGGCGCCCGACATCATAGCGCCGTTTCCCTTCCATCAAAGGACATTCTGATCGCGTCGCGACCCCTGCTCTGACTCGCAACCCGGTGCCCGGGACTCGGGACTTTACCTCCGGTCGTCGTCCCCGTTCCACCGTCCGTTCCAGCCTTCACGGCCCCAGTCGCCGTTGCCCCAACCGCTGAACTGCGAGCCGTCGATCGTGCTGCTCTCACGGTACTCAAACATCCGCGGGCGCCCGTCCGGACCACGCGTATAAATTCGCAGCGTCTTGATCCGCCCCTGATCGGGATCGACGCCGAACGTGCTGTTGCCCATCCGGAATGTGCGGTTCTGGCTCGCCAGTTCGCGCAACCGCTGGGTTACGTCGACATGATTTCTCTCCGTCCCGTACTCGGCGTGCACGATGCGATACTGCCCCGAGTCGCCGCCGTTGCCGCCATTCCCGCCGTTGTCGCCATTCCACCCACCGTTCCAGCCGCCATTGCCCCAGTTCCCGTTGCCCCATCCGGCGAACTGCGAGCCGTCAATCGTGCTGCTCTCGCGATACTCGAACATTCGCGGACGCCCGTCCGACCCGCGCGCATAGATTCGCAGCATCTTGATCTGTCCCGGATCCGGATCCACGCCAAACGTGCTATTGCCCATGCGGAACGTACGATTCGCATTCGCCAGCTCGCGCAGCCGCTGCGTCACGTCCACATGATTCCGCTCCGTGCCATATTCGGCATGCAGGATGGTGTACTGCCCCGTATCGCCGCCGCCTCCGTTCCAGTTGCCGTTTCCGTTCTGGCACACGTACTGGGAGCCGTCGATCGTGGTGCTCTCCGGAAACTCCTGCATGCCGTTCCCCCTCGTGTAGATGCGAAGCGACTTCTTCTGATCCGGCGCGGGATCGGTGCCGAACGTGCTATTGCCCATGCGAAAACGTTGCCCGCTGCACACCACTTCGCGCAGCCGCTGCGTTACATCGATGCGCCGATTAGCCGATCCATAATCGGCACGCGTAATCTCATACCTCTGCGCGCTTGCCACGATTGCCGAGAGAACGATGAAGACCGCCAACACCGTCGACAACTTCAGAATTTTCTGGGAATGCATTGGATTCTCCTGACGCGGATCGCATGTTGATCATGGCTCAGCAAAGCACACAGAGCTGTGCGCTTCAGGGTGAGTCTGAGGTGCGAACCCGATCGCCCGCCGATTGCCGGGATCCCGCCGATCGCCCTCCCGAGCCGACCATTGGACTTCCCGACACCCGCCAGGCTGCTGCCCTCCGCGCCCCAGATCATACTCGCTTCGCCCGCGTGTAGGAAAAGATTCGAGCCGTGCCTGAATCCGGCTCGGAGAGAGAATTCCGGAACGAGGGCAACTAAAAGCCAACGTCTGATGACCGATGACCGACGACCGATGACGCACGGCTCCTCCCGTGTCTTCTTTGCGTCCTTTGCGGCTTTTCTTTGCGCCCTTTGCGGCTTTTCTTTGCGCCCTTTGCGGCTCTTGCGCCCTTTGCGGCTTTCTTTGCGCCCTTTGCGGTTAAAAGCTTTTCTCGCAACTTAGACGCGCGACCGAGAACTCAACCTCTGTGCTCTCCGTGTCCCCTGTGGTTATCTCCAGAAAAAAGCCGTCGCCGAAGCGAAGGCTGTCGCCAGCAAAACTGAATCGGGCTCTGAATAGAGGCAACCAAAATTAATGCCTCACAATGCCCAGAGCCCAAGAACTACCGATAATCCGAATCATTCCACCGCCCGTTCCACGGATCCCGTCCCCAGTTTCCATTCCGCCACCCGGAGAACTGGGACCCATCAATCGTGCTCCCCTCGCGATACTCGAACATTCGCCGCTGATTGCCCATCCCGCGCGCGTAAATCCGCAGCGTCTTGATGCGCCCCGGGTCCGGATCCACGCCGAAGGTACTGTTGCCCATCCGGAACGTCAGGTTTCGGCCCGCCAGATCGCGCAGCCGTTGCGTCACGTCCACATTGCTTCGTTCCGTCCCGTACGCGGCATGCATGATCGTCCACGACCCGCGGTCCGGCGGCCCAGGCAGTGGTGGTGGTGGTGGCCGGTACCCGCCCCCGCCACCTCCCCGGCACATGTACTGCGACCCGTCGATCGTGCTGCTCTCCGGAAATTCCTGCATCGTCTGCTGACCGCGCGGCCCACGAACATACACGCGCAGCGACTTCTTGTTCCCCGGCGACGGATCGAATCCGAAGGTGCTGTTGCCCATCCGAAAGCGTGTCTGGCTGCAAACCGCCTGCCGGAACGCCGACGTCACATCGCGCCGCTGGCTGCCCGCGCCGTAATCCGCGCGCATGATTTCATACTGCTGTGCCGCACTGAATACCGCCGACCCGACGACGAGCAGCAATGCAACCGCAAGCCTCGCTGCTTTTCCAAATTTTTGTCTCAGCCACACTAATCGCCGCGCCGATTTTCCGGACGCCTCCGCGACTCGCGCATCGCGGGAAAAAGTGCCTTTCATCATGTTCATGGGATCCCCCCCCTGCGTGCAAATTCCTACGGGGCCGGTAGGAGAACGCGCGCGCATCCTCCGAATGGGGCCAGCATTCTAACTCAACCTCACCCGACGCGTGTGGCGCGAGAAACCCGTGTGGCGCGGACACTCCTGTCCGCCAGAACTCCCTCGTAGCACCGGCATCTCGCCGGCTATCACGATCAGCACTCAGCCCCACACCTTGAAACTCGAAACTTGAAACCTGAAACTTGTGTTCGCCCTCGCCCGCGTGCTTTTCTTTACGCCCTTCACGGCCTTCCTTTGCGCCCTTTGCGGTTCAATGCTTTTGCCCGATACTCGCTCTCGCAACGTCGGTACTTGCTCTCACCTCTCCGGATCGAGCGTTTGATCGAGATAGATCCAGAGCACGCGAGACAACAAAGTCAGCATGGGCGCGAAGGGCAGGAACAACACCACCGCCCAGATTGCGATCTTGTCCACGCGCCAGTCCGTCACACCCCACAGCACAACTCCGATCGCAGCAATCATCACGAGCGCCAGACCGTAACTCACGTACATTGCGCCCAGGAAATATCCCGGCTCCCGGTTGAAGCGCAGACCGCAGTTCGGACAGGAATCGTGCATACCCGGAAAACCCCAGTAGATGGACGACTTGAAGATCCTCCCGTCGCGGCACCGCGGACACCGCTGCTGCACGATACCGATCACGGTCGATGTCTCGGCGCGCAGCACGCCCTCATGATAGTGGATCAGCCGCCATCGAGGCCCGAGGCGATCGCCAGACAGGTTTCTGACAGATCGCGAAGCAGGATGAGTTTGGGCGAGGATGTCGTCAGGAATGCGGCCGCGACGATTTCAAGGTAGCGCCGGCGTCTCGCCGGCTATCCCGAGGTACCACTCAAACCGAAACCTTGAACGCAAAACGTAGAAACCTGACCACGCCATCATTCCGATTGTTACAAAGAGAAGGCCCCGAAAAACGGGAACTAGCAAAATTTGTAAGCACGCGCTGCACGATACTAAGGCGCATATAACTCGGCATTGCTGCTACCACCGGACAATACTTTCCCGTTCAGAAGCAGTGTCGCCGTGCGGCGAGTCGCCTGTAACAATGATCCCGTAGGCGTCCAGGTATTTGCCGACGGTTCGTAGAGGGCGCACCGAGCGGTTGGGGAGGTATGACCGCTGTACGTGATCTCGTCTCCGGCGAGAAGGACCTTGCCAGTCCTTAGTAAGACCAGCGGGCCGTAGCTGGTGTCGTTGCCACATTGGCCGATCGTCCGCGCCCATGCCTCCCGAAATATCGCCCAGGCGATGCAACCCAGCCATCAGATGTCACCGAGATATGACGGCGATTTTACAGTTCGATGACACCCGCCCGCGCAGCGAGTCCCTAAGATCTTCCTCGGCGTTCCCCGTCCACGCCGACTGGTAACACACTCGGGCTGACCCACCAAGAAAAACAAAAGGATCCTAGATGAGCTCTTTTCGGCAACTTTGTCTCCCAGGAGAAGAAGCATATGAAACGCTTCAGATTTTGCAGGTTTGCGTGTTCGATCGGTCTCGCCCTCGCATTGCTGCCAGCGCTCGCCACTGCCAGCTCGTTCATCGGTCCACTTAGCGTCACACCTGGCCCCTCCACCGTTCCCGCCAATGGGGACATCAATCCTTACGGTGTTGCTGTCGTACCGCGCAGCTCGGGAAAGCTGGTGCGTGGCCACATCCTGGTAAGCAACTTTAATAACAGCCAGAATCTGCAGGGGACGGGCACCACGATCGTCGACGTTGCCCCCAACGGCACGCTCAGCGTTTTCGCCCAGATCGACCCCACGAAACTGCCCGGCCGCTGCCCCGGCGGCGTCGGCCTGACCACCGCTTTGTCTGTGCTGCGCCATGGCTGGGTGATCGTGGGTAGCCTTCCCACCACCGACGGTACTTCTGCCACCGCCAAGGCCGGTTGCTTGCTGGTCTTGAATAACCAGGGGAAGGTCGTAGAAACCTTCTCCGGAACCCGCTTCGGCGTACGCATCAACGGACCCTGGGACATGACCGCCCTCGATCTCGGAGACTTCGCCGAACTCTTTGTCGCGAATGTCCTGAACGGCACAGTAGCTGCCAACGGCAACGTAGTCACCAAAGGAACCGTCGTACGAATCCTGTTGTCGGTTCCTGAGCAAGAGGCAGGTGATGACGATAGGCACGCGCCGCGCGAAAGACTCCGGACCGTCATCGGTTCCGGTTTCCAGGAGCGCACCGACCCCGCTGCGCTCGTCATCGGCCCCACGGGTCTCGCATTGGCGTCTGACGGAACGCTTTATGTAGCCGACACCCTCCTCAATCGCATCGCGGCAATTCCCAAAGCAGTGTTTCGCTTCTCGAGCGCTGGGACGGGTAGCACCGTCTCCGTGGGCGCCAACTTGAACCAGCCGCTTGGGCTGGCCATTGCTCCCAACGGCGACATTCTGTCGGTGAACGCTGGGGACGGCAACATTGTCGAAACCACTCCTGCTGGTTCCCAGATCACCGTCATGAACATCGATACCAGTGGCGCGGGTGCCGGCACTCTGTTCGGCCTCGTCGTCACTCTCGACGGGAAAGGCGTCTACTTCGTCGACGATGGCGACAACACTTTGGACCTTCTTCACTAACAGGCTGGGGAAAGAGTGCTGTCCGGCGAAAGAACGGGAAGGGCACGAATTTATTCGTGCCGTAAGCGGCTGAAAATACGTCAGCGCTTTAGCGCCTGAGGTCTTCTTTCGCTTCGTTTCTCGAGTTGTTCCGCAGCTGCTCTCCACGATCACAAATCAGGACCCGGCATCCATTTCCTCTCGGATGCCGGGTCTTCGTACCGCTCTTGGGCTGTCGGCGAAACATAGCAGTTACGCTCGCTGACCCGGATTTTGGCGAACAAACCGCGCAAGCCTGCGTAATCGCGCGTTTTTCATCAACTGAGCATCCCTCCGCAAATTGCCTGCTATTCGGTGCCAGTTTGGAAAAACACCGGTGAATGCCGGCGCGGCTATTGACGTTATCTGGCAGGAATCGGCATTGTCTATCCTATTGGACACACGCCGAACTCTTCAGATACGGGGCCGGGAATCCTTCGCTTTCCTCCGCAGCACAAATGAAAAAATTGCAGCAGATCGCGTATCTTCTTGTGCTTCAGTCAGTTCTCGTCATCTGACCACAATCTGAAGAGCAAGTTCCAGATTTGGTGTTTGGATTGCTTGAGGCAATGGTAGGAGGATGCCATGAATCCCGATGAAGCAATCAAGGTCGAAGGAGCGGTAGGAAACGAGACGGAAGCGTTCGCGTACAGCGCATACGAGGAGAGAGCAGCGCGCATCCCGTCCGATGAGTCTGGACAGGTTTATGAGCTTCGCCGGATGTTCCGGCTGTGATTCATCAACGGTGATGGTTTTGTCTTATGGATCGGAATCGCTTGCGCTGAATAGCACCCGCAAGCATAGGTGATTCCCGGAACGGTGTTGGTTCGCTTGGCTTGTGAGCTGCAAGAATGGGGGTTTGTGATGCCGGGCTCTAGGATGACGGAATCGATACCAAAGTCCATGTCTCAGAAGAGTTCAAGAGCGCTAGGGCGCCTCACCATTTCAAGCGCTGCCCTATTCGGTTTCATGATCGCCGCTGTTGTATTCCGCGAGAATCAAGCGCTTGACACACTGAAAAGCGTTTTCGCCCCTAGACCGCATCTCGTAGTACTCAACATAATCGGTGCCGCATTCGATCAGTTGGACTTCGACCGGACCTTCGTCACCGCGCCCGAATGCCGGGGCCTCACACTGTCGCGCGGCTCCGAGCCAACCGATGGCGCAACCTACATCGCTGGCATGGTGTTGCTTGACGGATGGAAATGGTCCGTCGATGGCTCCACCTTCGAGGCGTCACCCGCCGATGCTGCTCGAACTGTCTGCGCTGTTGCCAACCATAAGGCCGGGCGCCCGCGCCCCGCTAATGTACCCGCAGATCAACTCGCCGTCGCACCGTGACCCTGCTCGAAATTTCGATGCTCGCCTGCATCGCGACCTCCCATAGGCAAGCATTTGTCAATTGACAGAAAATCCCCATAGCACTCACCGACCCAGATTTTGGCAAACAAACAGCGCGAGCTTGTGCTAACACTGCGCTAGCTACCACGAGCCTTCGCTCGAAGCCGGAAGCTCGGTTCGTGTCGGACCGGACTTCACCCAAGGTTTTACAAATCTTTAATCATTCGCTGACAAGTCTTGGTCCGACTCTATCCATAATGCGGCGCTAGCTTCGCTCCTCCCCAAGGCCAAAGGCTTTTCCCAAAAGAAAAACTGTTCAGGAGAAGACTATGAAAATCCACTGCACAGACCAGTTCCTGCGCGCGGCTGCCTTGCTGGCGGTCATCATTTATGGTGGAAACATCCTCGCCCAGGCGCAATCGTGTAGCGCCACCTGGACTGGAAATGCGGGGAACGGCTCGTGGAGCACGGCCTCCAACTGGAGCCCGCGCAAGGTGCCAGGCCCGACGAGCAACGTCTGCATCCCGACCTTCACGACGGCCGACGGAGCGGGGCTTGACGGCTCCTCGTCGTCGATCTCTGTCCATTCGATTCAGGTAGCCGAGGGTGGGTCGCTCCTCTTCGGATCGGGGACGGTCTCGATTGCGACCTCGCTGACCAACCAGGGATTCATCACCCTGTATGGGACCACGCTGTCGGCGGCGTCGATCAGCCTCCCGGGTACGGGAGAGATCGACTCGTATGACAACAGCTCCATCACAAGTCCAGCGTTCTCGAACGCCACCGGCACGGTGTCCGTTGGCGCCGGCGGAACTCTGCGACTCGCAGACAACCCGGTCCAGTTGCAAAACGGAAACCTGAGCGGCGGCAACTGGCTCGTCTCCAGTGGCGTACTGATCGTCCCGAGCGACATCTCACAAATCACGAGCACCGCCAACCCGTACAGCACCGTGGTATCGCTCGACGGCACGGGCTCTGCCGTGCACGACGCTTCCGGCCACAACGCGTTGGCGACGCTCACCTCGGTGGGCTCAACCGCGGTGCTCGCGCTCTTTGATAGCGCTTCGGTCGCCGTTGCTCAGGCTCTCACCAACCAGGGAGTCATCGATGTGTCGGGATCGCTGACGGTCAGCGGTACGTACACGCAAGCGTCGGGAGCCGCGACGAACATGGGCGGCTCGCTGAGCGCGACCTCGGTCATCGTCCAATCGGGATCGACGTTGGGAGGAAACGGAACCGTCGAGAGTTCGGTCACGGACAGCGGCACCGTAGCGCCCCAGGGGATCCTGACCGTGACCGGCAACTACGTCCAGACAGGCGGCGGTGCGCTGACCGAGCAGTTCGGCTCGACGCTCCAGGTCGATTTGAGCGCCACGCTGTCAGGCGCTCTGAACGTGACCGTCAACCCCAAGCATCCCCCGAAATCGGGCCAGACTTACACCGCTCTGACATTCGGCTCGCTCAGCGGATCGTTCACGAGCTTCACAGCCGGGTACACGCTGACAACCAACGCAAACAGCATCGTGGTGAGAAAGAATTAAGCGGGGGACCGCAACGGGGTGCTGCGAAGAAACATCGAGCTGGCGCTGTTTCAGCGGAAGTACTGGCGACGGGCGGCGGGCGGAGCTCGAAAGACGGCTCGGGTGCCCCATTCAATCGCGTTCTGTGCGATTGAGTGGGGTCACGATACGCTCCGACTCTCCAAAAATCCCTCGCCTCTCACAGCCCAGGTGCCCCAGGTTCGCGTCCGCTCTTTGGACGCTAACCTGGGTTCAGCACACTTCTGAACCGCAACGCGCAACTGCAACACGTCTTCGTTCGCGATCAATCACGCCTACCACGAAAAAATCTCGGGTGCCCCATTCAATCGCGTTCTGTGCGATTGAGTGGGATCACGATACGCTCCGACTCTCCAAAAATCCCTCGCCTCTCAGCCTAGGTGCCCCAGGGTTCCAACCATCGTTCGACGAACAGTCAAAGCGCGATCATAAGTGTCGGCGAGAGCTTATGTAGTCCAATCTTAGAACATTTGGTTCTTGATCAAGCGCCACCGGCCTCCCTGCTTCTGCAGCATCCGGTATCCACTAATACCCCTCGCACTATTACTGTTTGCGAATGCCCGGAATCTCCCCCATCTTCAGGCTGCTCGCCCGTCCCGCGTCGAGAGTGAAATCAACATTCAGTCCGCTCGTACTGAAGAACGACGTCGCACTCGATGGAAACAGTTCATACTTGGGATAAGACCCCAACCCTTTCAGCTCCGCAAATAACCGGCTCCCGGTGCGTGAAATCTCATATGTGACTGCCTCACCCGACGGCCCCGGCGGCAACGAGTAAACTCCGACTAAAGCATCCAGTCGCGCGGTGCTCAGAGAAACCACTTCTCGCTCCGTCTGCATGCGTGCAGGCCAGTGGTACTCACTGGCAATACTCATGATCAGGCTGCCGATGACCCAATCGGCCCGATCGCCGTTCGCCATGATCACAGCTCCCTTCCCAATTGCCGGAAACATCACCGCCAGCGCACGGAATCCGGAGTTCGAACCTGCATGAGAAAACTCCAGGCTTGGACCAGTTCCCTGAACTTCCACTCCCAGGCCGTACGGCGCCTTTTGAACGGTAAGCATCTCGCTCGCAATCCGTCTTGAGAAGAGTTCGTTTTTGTCTCCCTTCCACGCTCTGGTAATTGCAAGCGCCCACTTCGCAAGATCCGTCGGCGTCGTCCACAGACCCCCTGCCGCCATCTCGGGCTGAATCGGCCATTTGCCTTTCACCACCGCACCCTCGCCATCATGACCGCTGGCGGCCTCGACCCATCGCGCTTCGGGAAGCGGTTGCTCAAAGGTGCTTAACGTCATTCTTGCAGGTGTCAGTACTAGCCGTTTCATCAGTTCTGGAAACGGTTCGCCGGTGACATCCATCAAGAGCTGCTGCATCACTTCAGCCCCTCCGCCCGAATAGCGGAACTTCGAGCCAGGAATGAAATCCACGCGAATCGGCGGATTGTTGGCGGGCTTCTTGCCGTCGAGGATCTGTAAGAGGCTGGGCAGCGGGTCGCCGGCTCGATACCCTGCAAATCCGCCCACAGTCAGTCCTGAGCTGTGACTGAGAATTCTTCGCAGAGTCACTTTTTCCTGGGCTTGGTACTCGTTGTCAGGAAGTTTCCAGGATTTCAGGTAGACGTTGGGACTTTCCTCCAGCGAGAGCCGCCCGGAATTTACTAAGACGAGAGTGGCGGTCGCGGTGACTGCCTTGCTGATCGACTGCGCCTCAAACGGCGTTGACGTGGTCACTGGATCGGTTCTACCCGCCTCTTTGATCCCAAATCCTCGTGCCCAGGCAATCTGATCCCCGTCCATCACCGCAATACTGATTCCCGGAACATGGCTCTGAGCCATCCCTTCGGCCAGCGTCCACCTCTCCGGAGGCTGCCCCTTGATCGCGATCGGCGGCCGCAATCCGCTGAGGACACGATCAATCCGTGCGTCCTGCGATCCTTGCTGGCTGGTTTGCGCAATCCCGGTTGCAATCGAGAACAGAATCAATGTGAATGCTAATTTTTTAGCACCTAAAGGTACGTCGATTCTTTTTGCACGCATAGTTCTTCTTTAGCTCCCGTTATGTGCCGTGATCTCTGCTGGCTACGAACGCCGGCGCTATTCCGTCAACCGGCGAATGAGTCGAATGTTGCCGTTTACGACCATCGCTGACAAATGCGGACCTCCTGCCCCAAGAATCGCGTGAACGATCCTCGGCGCATTCATGGCCGGTCTCTCGCCAGTTGGTAAGGTTGGTGTGTTGTCGTTCAGAGGAAAATCGGAGTCGATCGCTCCTTCAATCAGGTTTCCATTGAAATCGGCGCCATCTTCGGCGGCCAGTTCCAATATGATGTTTCCGTTGATGGTCGCCAAATCGCTATCAGCACCGGGATGCCCGGCGGTGATGTCGCCGAATTTTGTGCTCCCGGCAAAGTGCAGACGGGCGGGTACGTAAATTACGAACTGCGTTGCAGGTTGGTCTTCCTGAATCCGTGATGTGCTTTGACCGGGCTCGCAGTAATTGCGTGATTCACGAACCCCCGTAACAATGTTGCAAAACTTCACTCCATTCCGTGTCGAGACTGCCTGAATTTCGCTGTGGCTGGGATTGTCAGTACGTGCCTCCACGTGAACGGTATCGTCCCGGCTCAGTAGAACTTGGATCGACCCGCGCCCCAGGTACACTTCAACCGTCTGATGTTCATGCATCGTACCGGCCCAATGGAACTCTTGCGGCGGCGAATTGCTTCCTGCATTCGACACCGTTGGCACGGAACGCATCTTCGCCTGTGCTCCGCCAGTCAGAAGATCTACCGCGCTAGCGCGAACTTGTATCGCTGGAGCGGGAATCTTGATCGCTCCGAGAGGAACCTCTATCGCTCTGGTTGTAACCTGTACCGCACCGGCGGCAAGCGCCACGAACAGCATGGGAACTGCGACGATGAACCGGCCAGGAATTGTTGTCGCGTGTCGTGGTGTTCGTGGATTCACAATGGCGACGAGCCTTTGTTCCAATTGAGAAGTATGAACGGCCAGTCCAATTGCGAAAGACGTGGCAGTCGACCTTGAACCTGCGCGGGCGATTTCGAACAAGTGTGTCGCATAGTCCGCTCCGCTCGTGCCGTACCGAAGCACAAAGTCGTCGCACGCTTGCTCACGCTCAACACGCAATTGATGGGCAGCAAACCACACCAGCGGATTGAACCAGTAGACAGAACACGCAAGCTGAGCAAGGCTTTGCATGTTCAGGTCGTTCCGTTTGATGTGCGCGAGTTCATGAAGCAGTGCGGCACGAATGCGGATCCATGGCCACTGGGTGGCCGCTGCAGGCATGACGATGATCGAATGCCACAGGTGGAGCACGATGGGAACAGAAACCCGATCGGATTCGACGATTCGCAATGTCCGATTGAATCCCAAATCTTTCGCCAGCTGCTGAGCTTCTTGGACCCAGGAGCTCTGTATACTTCGTGTGGTTCGGTAGAACCTCCGCGCCGCGAAGTGACCAATCAGCACGTAGCACGAAAATACAATCGCTCCGGTCATCCAGATCCAGGTCGCAATCGTCCAAGGTGTCAGTCCACCCAGCCAACGATCATCTGGCCTGTACGTTGCATCCATCCGAATTCGTTCCATCGTGGAAACACTCGGAATTGTCACTGGAGCGGTTTCTGAGCGCGCGGTCGGCGCGAGCCGCGCCAACGGCGCCGGGGCGGCAACGTTCCAGCGGGGCGTCGCAATTGTTGCGATCGGCAAAAAGAGTGCGCAGGCGATTGCACATGCCCAGATGAAATGACGAGTCGCAGCTGATGAGCGAGGCGCTAGGCGCGTTGCAGCCCAGGCTAGGCCGACAGGAAGGCTGGCCCGGAAACCAGATCCAATTAGAAGTGGAAATACGTGGACTCCGGACATCACCTTCCTTCCTCCCGTGCCTCTTTAATCATTGCGCTCAGTCGTTGCCAATCTTTTTCGGATAAATGCTTCGAGTCTTCATCAAGCAGGGCGGAGATCGCCTGGGTTACCGAACCTCCAAAGAAAGTATTCAGCACATGGCGCAGAGCCGATCGGCTCGCCCGCTCTTTCTCCACGGTGGGGATATAAACATACCGTGCCCCGTCTTCCTCGTGGCGAACCAGCTTTTTGTCTTCCAGAATGCGCAGAAAGGTCCGGACTGCCGAATAGCTAGGTGGGTCTGTCATAGCCCTCTGCACTTCCGCACACGTCGCCCGTCCAGTCCGGTAGAGGATGTCTAAGACCTGTCGTTCCCTTCGACTTAGTTCCGTAGATGCTAAATTTTTAACCATGAATGCTAAGAATTTAGCACTCGGCATGTAGCGGGTCAATGTCTTATTTTTAATATTGAGGAGGCACATTCGCCGTATGCGTGGGTTCAGCTTAGAACTGGTAAACCGAGTCGCGATGGGCGGGTAGCCCACTCAATTCTTGGGTGGCCCATTCAATCGCGTTCTGTGCGATTGAGTGGGGTCATGATGCAGCCGACGATTTTCCAAGTCTCCTTCGGCCACCTTCAGCCTATCCACTCCAAATTCGCGTCCACTCTTGGACGCTAACATGGGTTCAGGACACTCTCTCACCTCAACTCCCAACCGCAATACCCTTCACTCGCGATCACCCACCCCAACCAAAAAAAGCCCTCGCCGATGCGAGGGCTGAGTTCCTGAGGTTTAGTTCTTAGCAGTTCCGAACACCAAAACCGAATACCGAACACCGACCCTTAGGAACATCCGGAAGTCGATCCGCAGCTCATGCACCGGTAGCACGATCCGTTTCTCGTCATGATCGCACCGCAGTAGTGGCAGCTCGGCGCATCGCCCAGGTCCACAATCGACGACAGCGCATCCGACGCGTGCACCGATCCCGCGCGCGACTCGGGCGTCCTCGTCTCCGTCGACGCATGCAGATCGCCGACGCCCTCGGTCTCCGGCGCGCGCGGCGCGCCGCCCGCCTTCAGCCGCAGGTTCTCGAACAGCATCTGCTGCTGCCCGGTCAGGAATCGCACCTGCAGCCAGCGGAAGATGTAATCCATGATCGACTTCGCGAAGCCGATCTCCGGATTGTTCGTCCACCCGCTCGGCTCAAAGCGCGTGTGCGCGAATTTCTCGCAGTACAGCTTCAATGGCACGCCGTGCTGCAACGCGATCGAGATCGCCAGCGCGAAGCTGTCCATCAGTCCGCTGACCGTCGATCCTTCCTTGGCCATGGTGATGAACAACTCGCCCGGCTCGCCGTCCGGATACAAGCCCACCGTGATGTAGCCTTCGTGCCCGCCCACGTTGAACTTGTGCGTGATCGACGCGCGCTCTTCCTGCAACTTGTGCCGCACCGCGCGCGGCGGAGCATTCAGGTTCTCTTCTTCTTGCGCGTGTGGCGCGGACGCCCCCGTCCGCGATCCATCTTCTTTCTTCGAGAGAGCCGTGGCCGATCCCGCCGCCGACAGCGGCTGCGACTGCTTGCAGCCATCACGATAAATCGCAACCGCCTTCAGGCCCAGCTTCCACGCCTGCAGATACGCTTCCATGATGTCTTCCACCGAAGCCTGATTCGGCAGATTCACCGTCTTCGAGATCGCACCCGAGATGAATGGCTGCGTCGCCGCCATCATCCGCAGGTGTCCCATGTAAGAAATCGAGCGAGTACCCTTCGCAGGCTTGAAAGAGCAATCGAACACCGCGAGATGCTCATCCTTAATATGCGGCGCTCCCTCGATGGTTCCAGTGGCATCGATGTACGAGACGATCGCATTCGCCTGCTCGTGTGTGTACCCCAGCTTGAACAGCGCCCCGGGCACAGTGTTGTTCACGATCTTGATCATCCCGCCGCCCACCAGCTTCTTGTACTTCACCAGCGCCAGATCCGGCTCCACCCCCGTAGTATCGCAATCCATCATGAACCCAATCGTGCCGGTCGGCGCGAGGACCGTGACTTGGCTGTTGCGGTAGCCGAATTTCTCGCCGTGGACGAGGGCCTCGTCCCAGCAGGCCTTGCTGGCTTCGTAGAGGGAGGTGGGGACGTTCGTCTTGTTGATGTGGTTGACGGAGGCGCGGTGCATGCGGATCACGTCGAGGAAGGGCTCGCGGTTGATGTACCAACCGGGGCAGGCTGCTCCGGGAAAATCTGCGGAGCTTCGCTCCGCCTGGACAGCCGAGGCGGCTGTCCCTACGCGGGCACTGCCGAGATTGGTTTCGGATAGGTTCTTCTTTGTTGGGTCGGTTGCGGGTGCGAGAGGCTCGCAGAGTTCGGCGATGCGCGAGGACTGCAGGTAGGCTTCGCCGCACATGATGGCGGTGACGCAGGCGGCGTAGTCGCGTCCGGCGTCGGAGTCGTAGGGCAAGCCTGCGGCCATCAGGAGCGCGCCGAGATTTGCGTAGCCGAGTCCGAGTGGACGGTAGTCGTGCGAATTGCGGCCGATCATCTCGGTGGGATAGCCGGCGTTGTCGACGAGAATTTCCTGCGCAGTAATAAGGACGTCTACCGCGTGACGATACGAGCCGACGTCGAAGGTTCCGTTGGGCGCGAACTTCAGCAGGTTGAGGCTGGCGAGGTTGCAGGCGGAGTCGTCGAGGAACATGTACTCGCTGCAAGGATTGCTCGCGTTGATGCGGGCGGTGTTCTTCGAAGTGTGCCAGCGATTGATGGTGGTGTCGAACTGCATGCCAGGATCGCCGCACTGCCAGGTCGCTTCCGCAATCTTCTTGAGGAGATCTTTTGCTTTGTAAGTCGTGATCACGGCGCCATCGCGAATGGCGCGGGTGGAGAAATCGGTGTCGCGGACGACGCCGTACATGAAGTCGTCGGTAACGCGGACGGAGTTGTTCGCGTTCTGGAAGAAGATGGAGCTGTAGGCTTCGGAGTCGGGCGAGGAGCCGTCGTATCCGGCCTGCACGAGCGACCAGGCCTTGGCTTCTTCTTTCGCCTTGCAGTCGATGAAGTCGACGATATCGGGATGGTCAATATTAAGGATGACCATCTTGGCGGCGCGGCGCGTCTTGCCGCCGGACTTGATAACACCGGCGAAGGCGTCGAAGCCCTTCATGAAGCTGAGGGGACCGCTGGCGGTGCCGCCGCCGCTGAGACCTTCGGTGGACGAGCGCAACGGCGAAAGATTCGTGCCGGTGCCGCTGCCCCACTTGAAGAGCATGCCTTCCGTCTTGGCGAGGGTGAGGATCGAGTCGAGCGAATCTTTGACCGAGTTGATGAAGCACGCAGAGCACTGCGGAGTGCTGTACCCGGTAACGCCGAATTCGACGCGCCCAGCCTCGTGATTCCAGTGCCAGTTCTGCGCGTCGGAGTTGGGCTCGATGCGATCGCAGCCGACGTTGAACCAGACGGGCGAGTTGAAAGCGGCGTATTGACGGAGAAGAATGTGCGCGAGCTCGTCGTGGAAGACGGCCGCATCTTCGTCACTGTGGAAGTAGCCGTCGGCTTTGCCCCAATCGCGAATGGTTTCAGCGACGCGGGTGACGAGCTGGCGGACGCCGGTTTCGCGCTCGGGCGTGCCGATAGTGCCGTGGAGATACTTGGAGGCCACGATGTTGGTGGCCGTCATAGACCAGTCCTTGGGGACTTCGACATCTTTCTGCTCGAAGATCACGTTGCCCTGGGCGTCGGTGATTTGGGCGGTACGCTGTTCCCACTCGATTTCGTCGTAGGGGGAGACGCCGGGCTTGGTGAAGAGACGGCGGAACTGGAGGCCGGGGGCCTTCTTCTTTATAGGGGGTGTGGCCGGGGCCGCAACCGATTCGGGGCTCTTCTTTTTTTCAGTGATTTCGGGCATTTCGTTCTCCTACATTAGATTCATTGGAACCGTGGTTGGTCGTTGGCAAAGCTCTAGGTTTCAACATGTTCGGCCGTCCCTACGGGACTGGTTCATTCTTCGTGTCTCCCCAGCGCTAAAGCGCTGGGCTAAAATTGCGACGCCCCTCCGGGGCTGGGTTTCTCGGCTCTCGGCTCTCGGCTCTCGGCTCCGGCTTTCGGCTCCGGCTCTCGGTTCTGGGCTCTCGATTCCTAGTTCCCGTTTCCCGGCTCCCGTTCTCTCGGCTCCCGGCTTCGGGCTCTGGGCTTTCGGTTCCCGTTCTCTCGGCTCTCGGCTCCCGGCTCTCGGCTTTCGGCTCAGTTTTAGGCCGAGGGCAGATGCCCCTTCGACAGGCCCAGGGCAGGCTCTCGGGACAACCGACGAGACGCCGGTGCTACAAGTTTTCGTCTCCACAGTTTGCGACTACCCAAGGCTTATCGCGGGCGATGGCGCCCGCGCCACACGGGCTACCATTTCCCAGGTTAGCGTCCAAAAAACGGACGCGAACCTGGGGCACCTTCACCGGCCAGCCAGACCGTAGGCGGCTAGAAACCGGAGGGTAAGGGCGGCGGTTCGTCTCCCGCGGCTGCTTTTCTTGATTCTGTCTTGCGATCGGGGGCTTCGGGCGCCGTTTCGCGCGTCGCGATCAGCGAGGACGCGGAGACTCCGGCGGCCGGATCCGTGGCGGGAATGCCGGTTGAGGTCTGGGACGAGACGAAGTCGCAAGGGGTCCTTCGACTGCGCTCGGCTGTCGCCTCGCTTCGCTCAGGATGACAACTCTCGGAGATGGCGGTATCGGCCTTGGCAAAATCGCGGGCGATGCCGATGTCGTGTGAGGACGTGTCGCCTGGCAGGCCGGTGGCGGCTTGCGAGGAGGCGGCCAGCCAGCGCTTCAGAGAATTGCAAACCATGCGCCGGCGCTCGGCGTCGCGGAGCTGCGCAAAGCGGACGAAACAGCGACCGGTGGAGAGGCGCTCGCTGAGCGGGCTGCGCGGTGCGAACTGACGGCTGAGCGTAACGCACAGGTCATCGGTTTCTCCGATGTCGAAGACGGCCAGCATGCGCTTAGCGGATGCTTCACCGGGCGCGACGATTTCTTCCGCGAGAGCGTACAGGCCGGGTGCGCTGGGGACGAGCAGCAAACTGAAACTCGATTCGCAACGGAACCAGCGGGACCATGGAATCGGACGCAGGTAGACGGGCGTCTCGAAACCGCTTTGGGCCATCGTGTCGGCAACGATGCGATCAAGATTTTCCATGAGGGGCTCCTGGAATAGAAATCGGCTCTCGGCTTTGGGCTCTGGGCTTCGGCTCTTCGCTCTACGCTTCGGCTTGGACTAGCTCCGAGTTGAAAGAATGGAATCGCGTTGCGGTCGACTGCGGAGCAGAGACACGAGAACGAGACCCCCTCAAAGCAAAATCTGTGCCGTCCCTACGGGACTCGGTGCTTCTTTATCGATGCTTTCCCCGGACTTACGTCCGGGGCTAATACCTGCCGTCCCTTACGGGACTACGATTTCGGCTTCTTCGTTTTTCAAATTTCAGCGCACCTTTCAAATTTCAGCGCACGAGGTCGCGAGTCTTCATTGTTCGACCGATGAGTAGCTGAAACTCCGTCTGACGAGGACGGCGAATCAGCCCGGCTTCATGAACGGAAACTGAGACTGCGGACATCAAAACTCAGGTTTTCAAAGCTGTGCGTTCCCCCAGGGGAGGTTCTCGCGAACCGAGGGAACGGCCACCGCACAAGCCAGTCCGTCCGTAGGGGCGGACTCCCGATGGGCGTCTCGAATCAGGTCGGTGAAACGAGAAACCCGGTAAAAGGGGGCGACTGGGTCACCTCGGCCGACAGTCGTCCACGTTGTTCCCTGACTTGCCCCGATGCCGGCGGCAAGATTTCATTGCCTTATGGGAGTGCAACCTTACGCCCGTATGTTGGGGCTGTCAAGAGGGTAGCACTACCTATTGTATAACAAGCGATTAACGAGCCGGGTGCCCCGGATTTCCACAGGGCTGGCTTTCGGCTCTGGGTTCTCGGCTCTGGGTTCTCGGCTCTGGGTTCTCGGCTCTGGGCTCTCCGGTCGTCGGTCGTTGGTCGTTGGTCGAGGCGTACCGGCTCAGTGTTTGAAAAGCTTGGTCATTTTTTGTATTGGCGAGGCGGAGTCTCGGTTCTTCTTGCTTGCGTCTCCCTTCTCGAAATTTTCATTGGATTTGTGTTGTGCCGTCCCTACGGGACTCGATCGTTTCTTCGTGCCTCCCCCAGCGCTAAAGCGCTGGGCTCATATCGCCGCGCCCCTACGGGGCTGGTTTTGCAAAAGAAACACGCTATCGAGTCGGGGCAGGTTTCGGGTTTCGGGTTTCGGGTTTCGGGTTTCGGGTTTCGGGTTTCGGGTTTCGGGTTTCGGGTTTCGGGTTTCGGGTTTCGGGTTTCGGGTTTCGGGTTTCGGGTTTCGGGTTTCGGGTTTCGGGTTTCGGGTTTCGGGTTTCGGGTTTCGGGTTTCGGGTTTCGGGTTTCGGGTTTCGGGTTTCGGGTTTCGGGTTTCGGGTTTCGGGTTTCGGGTTTCGGGTTTCGGGTTTCGGGTTTCGGGTTTCGGGTTTCGGGTTTCGGGTTTCGGGTTTCGGGTTTCGGGTTTCAGATCTCAAGCTTTCAGCGCCTCGAGCAATACGAAGTTTCGCGGGCGAGGGCGCCCGCGCCACACGGGCTCTGTTGGCAGTCATCGTCCCCGGCAAATCCAGGTTCGCGTCCAACGAACGGAGGTGAACCTGGGGCACCGGCATCAGGTTCCGCGGTCAGGCGATGCAATCGCGCCCACTGCCATTCGAGCGGCGGCGGATCGGCGGCTGCAGCGTTGGGGTCGAGGGCGCGTTCGCCAGCGATGGCCAGGGATCGGCGGCCGCGCGGCCCATTGGAACGTAGACATCCTCGAAGATCTCGCGGGGCGCGATGCGGCGAGAACCGTCGGAGGAGAGCACGAGGTAATCCCCTTTCTGGCCGGAGTGTTCGCGGCCGATGGAGTCGACGAAGGTAAGCGGCTCATCAAGTTGCTTGGCGGTGATCAGGAAGCGCGTGCGATAGGTTGTCCATTCACTGGCCATTCGTTTCACAGATACTCATCCTTCGGGGGAGGAAGGGATTTCGAACACTCAGATTTCAGTTTTCTGAAGTCGCGAACTCCGACGACTGGACTGCCCGCGTGCGGATGGAGCGGGCTGGGCGGCACCGCGCACGCAAACGTGAAACATCGCTGAGGGTTCCGTGAATCTACTCGCTGGCGAGGGGAATGGTCAATTCCACATTGTTGGTGCAGTGCTGTTGGGTCGGCAAGAAATTTGAACAGAGGAACGAGAGAGAAGGCGAGGGTAAGACGTTGTCGGGAAGATGCATGGTTGCTTGCTTTCCGAGATGGAGGAACGCGGAGTGTGGTGTGAGTTCTCGCGAGGGGGAGAAATTTCCACAGTGAGGGCACAGGAAATGCAGAAAAGCAGCGGCCAGTGGTTAGTGGCCAGTGGCCAGTTTCGCACCCAGGTCGGCGTCCAAAGGGCAGAGGCGGAACCAATCAATAACAGTGTCTCAGTTTGAACGTTCTTTTCGCTGATGCTTCGACCTTCGACGACGAGAGCTACGCATGATAATCACCGCTCCCCACGTCGTCAGGGCGATGATTCCAGCAACGCGTGAACGGGGAGATAAAGATGGCAGTTATACACGCAACCAAGAATGAAACCCAGCCTGCCGCTTCGATGGTTTCCTTTCGCATTGTCACTGAGGGTCGTGAGCGTAATGGGGATGTTTCGTAAACAATCTGTTTCAGGACCGTCGAGAAGTTTGCATTTGTTGCCGGTGCCATGTCACGAACGTACGATTCAGGTCGCGATCAGCCTTCGCTTGCAGACCGTAGTAGTCCGGCTTCGCTGTCAGGCGATGTTCTAATATGATGATTGATGCGGGAGCGCGCAGAGTTTGAATTGTTCAGCGTTTCGTGGTCTTGGTTCGGGTGTGCTCGGCGCAAACATGGGAGGCGAACTCGTTGTCGCGCTGCTCCTCAAAGTTCTGGATCATCTCACCAAGAGATTTGCCAGTGGGCGGATCAGAAGGGTTGAACACCCAAGCGCATTGGGAGCAACCCCAACCATTAAAGACGCCTTCTTCGATCCATTTGAGCTGGCGTCCCGCGGTCATTTATAGGAGGAAGATAAAATGTCGGGTCAGGATGTTTCGCGCCATTCTCTTCTTCTCCTTGTTGAGTTGCCGAATTTCGTCCAGGATTGCATTTCGGATGCATAGGGCACGCTGCTTCCTGAGAACCTAACCGCCCGCGCGGCGGCATTGCCGGAAGTTCGGGCGACGACAAGTTAAGCACTTGTCACTCGGGAAGACGGAGTTAACCGTCCTCCCGCGCGACATGTTTACAGACTTCTACGCTGTTACTGCGACGTTGTGGAAGGTCGAAATAACCGCCTCAAATGTCTGAACCTTGGGCGTTCCGTCGATCACTCGTCCAAGTGTTCTCAACACTTCTGGATAGGTGTTGGTGTTGTAGGCTTCTGCATTGGCCTTGCTGTCCCACAGACTGATAGCAATCACATCCTGGCTGCCGGGATTTGACAACGTGATTTCGTCTTTGAAGCCCTTCTGCTTGCGGAGCAAAGGAAGCGTGTTGTTCTCAAAGGTCTGTGTGTAATCAGAATACATGTTCGATTTCAGATGAAAAGAGACATTGCGTGCAAACATAGAAACCTCCTAAAAGGTTTGTTAGCTGCTAAGAGGAGAGAACTTCAGATGATCTGACTTAGTTCAGGGAACCTGAAAGAGGAGAAAGTGGAAACCAACTCAATTACATTGTATCACAGTGAGGAGCCTTGCAATGTCCCTCCTCCCAAGGTTGACCGAATGAGGCCCTGTACCCAATAAAATCACGGGGAATAATCTCTCGTTGCGGGGAGGAAGTTTTGCCGAAGGAGCAGCCTACTCGCCCGGGGCGGTTTGACCATTGCCCATAGGGAAGAGAAAGCAATCCAACCGGAAGGAATAACAGGCTGGTCAGCGAAGGAGAATGATAGCTGTCGAGAACAGCGTTTGCACGAGCTTGCGCCGTTTGTTCGCTCAAAAACCGGGTCAATGAGTGAAACGGCGATTTGCACGAAGCCGCTGGCGCGGCGGACGCTATCGCGTGTTCGGGGGCGGCAGGTTGTGTGGGATGATGCAAGAGCTCGACTGCAGGTGATAATATGCGTCTGTGCATGAAGTTACGTTTCAACAGAATTTACAGTTAGCAAGGCCTGAGGGCGATGAGATGGCGAAACGGCCATTGAATCCCCATACCTTAATATTTATATAGCCCTCCGCGTCCGCCGCAAACGCCAGCGGCTTCCTCCAAATCCCCCTATCGCAAGTGCCCTGGCGGAACACACTCGGGCCCACCGAACAACTCGGCGCCGGCGCACTTGTCGATAGGGTACTAAGATGTTTCGCCACCTTCCAGAAAGACACCGTCCTCATTGTTTAGTGGGAGCAAACCCCTCCGTACGTGACCCGTCTTGCACGTGCGGAAGGTCGGATGTGTCCCCCCGTTCGGGATAAACTCTAATCCAGTGACTGCGAACCTCAGGCCTTGCTTTCTTCCCTTTCCATTCGAAGACAATGAGATTTGTCTCCTCTTTGGGCATATGGCAATCAATACAGTTGCTTTCGATTTTTCGGCCTTGCTTGGCAAAAACTCCACACCTTTCCACCTTATGGCAGCTCAAACAACGCTGCGAAAATGCTGCCAGATCGTGTTGCGGCACATGTACGTCGTGGCACGTCATACATGTCATGGTGGATGATTCGAAACAGCGGCTCCGGGTCAGCAGTTCTACCTGGCTGCCATGCACGTCGATCGGTGCGTTGGGATCGGGAGGCGGCAACTCGATGTACTTGTCCAGAGGCTCTCCGGGCACGTAGGAAAACCAAGCTTGATGGGGCGTGCCATGACCTGCATGACACCAGGCACAAAGGTCTATCTGGCGCTCTCTCGAGAATCGTGCCGGATTCAAAATCGCTGCATCCGACGATCCGGCAGTTTTGGACTTGAAATGCTCGACATGGGTACGCCCCGGACCGTGACACTTCTCGCAAACGATACTCACAGTAAAATCGCTCTTGCTGTAACGGTTGGGAGGTGGCGGGAGTGCTTCGAAAAATGTCCCATGACATTCCAAACAACGCGGAATAATGGGACGATTGAAATTTGCGACGCCATCGCTATATCCCGGGCTATTTACCCAGCCGATTTCCCTCCAATAAGAAACAGGTAACTGAAAGAGTAGATCGCCTTTCCAGTACAGATATGTTTGTCCCTTCCCGCCGGAGCCTACGACTAAGTCAACTCTTTCTGTGTGTGAGTCGATGTAGGGTGGCACGCCTTCGACCGCAGTTTGAAAGAAGGAAGCATCTTTCATATCCATTCTGAAGAACAGGTCCGGGTTGGATGTTTTGAGCACATTTGCGCCTGGCGCGAAACTTCCAAGTATCGAATTTTGGTCGGGTAGCCGCGAGGTTAAGTAGTGGGAGGTTCGATGAAATGTGTCCACCTTCTCTTGATGACATGAGTTACAGGCGCCATCGCCGACATAGTCAGCGCGCACATTGGGTGTTGTATTCTTGGGCCCCGGCGACTGGGCAGCGGTAGATGATAACGGAGGACGCGACGGCGGAGTGCTGGTCTGACTGGGCTGTTGCCCAGCCAGAAGACATGCCGCAACACTCGCGATCACACCAGCGTTCAACCCCATTCCCCCCGTGATCGCGCTTGCAGTTTTCCAACTTGCAATGTCGAAATCCAACTAACCTTCATGTTTGATTCGTTGACGAATTGGCCACAGACGCTTACAACGCCACAGTGACCGCAGTGTGTCCTGTGCTCCCTTGCTCTCGATTGCGTAGCATATCGAGGCGGTACGGGTTGTAATCAAGGCGCTTACGCTCAGAACCATTTAGTTATGAGCGACTATCGTGATGTGTTGCATCAACTGGTCAACGAGGGCCGCGCTCGGTCACTTGCAGGATCACGAAGCCCTGCTTTGTACGCAAGACGTCGGATACTTCACCAACCTGCACCGGAAAAACCCGCTCTTCAAGTTGCTTGGAGAGTTGACCCCGGGTAAAACATCCAATTGGCCCTCCTTGCGCCGCCGTTGGCCCGTGGGAGTTGGCCTTGGCGAGATCGGCAAACGAACCACCCTTCTGAGCAACGTTGCGCAATCGCTCGGCTTTATGGTTCGCTGCGGTGACCTGTGCCAGGTGATCAGACAGGGGAGCACTGATCAACACTTCGCTAAGACAGACTCGGTCGCGCTGCACCGCGAGCGAACCGTTGTTTCCAGAGTGCGCCTTTGCTGTTTGTGGTAAGCAAGGAGAAGCGATAAAGAGGCAAGCGAGAATCAACCTGACTGGCCGTCTTAGCATGGAGTAGCCTCGCTTTCCAGCAACGAATCCGGTTCGGAAAGTATAACGCGGGAGGCAGCAACCGTTGACGCTAAGGCGATTTCAGAAGCTTGCGCTGTTTGTTCGCCACAATCTGGGCCGGTGATCCTCGCCAGACAAGCATTCTCGCGCACAGGAGAGTGCGCGCCACACTGTCAACACCGAGGTTAGCGTCCAAAAAGCAGACGCGAACCTGGGGCACCGGGCTTCTCGCGGGCGAGGGCGCCCGCGCCACACAGGCTCGGATGGCTAGTGGATTCGGCCGCGGAGGACGGTGATGGAGGCTTTGGGAAGGACGAAGACTGTGTCGGCGTTCGCGATCACGGCAGAACCACGAGGAAAGTTGTCAGGATCCGGGCGGCTGTTGGGGCCATCGTCTTTCCATTCGTATTGTTCGCTGCCGAAGGTGACGACGCTCACCGGTCCGGAGAAAAAAGCATGGTCGTGGGTTGAGGGGTGGTGAGTCGAGAGGGGGTGAGTTACGGGGTTGTCAGTTGCGGAGTTGTGGGCTGCGGGGTCGTGAGTTGCGGGATGGCCAGCTTCGATGTTATCGAAGGCGACGCGAATGGAGTGTGGGCTCGACTCGTCGCGGTTGACGAGCATCAGCGACCAGTTTCCGTCTGGACGATGGAGGGCGTACGAGGTGACGAGTTGATTGCCGTCGTCATCTTTGATGGCGAGCGCCGACGGAAACATGTGGTGGAGGCCCGAGCGGTGCTCGACCCATTCGAAATTGATCATGCGCGCGGCGAAGTAGAGCGATGTGTAGCCGCGGATGTTGAAGTCGCGATCGGAGAGAAAGTTCGACCAAGTGGCCCATCCGAGGCAACTGGGTTGAAGCGGCTCGGGTTGAATGGGCGAGTGATAGAAAGCGGAGCCGCCACCTTCGAAGAAGGAACCGACGTTGTCGGCGAGCCAGAGGGAGGCGAAGATCGTGGACATGGGGCCGGTGAGGTTGGCGGACAGATGGCTCTCGGTGACCATGAGCGGAATGTTTTTGGGGACGCCGTCTTCGCGCCAGACGTCGAGGGTGTGCTTCATCAGATGAGGCTCGCTGTAGAGCGTGCGCCAGGTGATGGCACAGGGTTCGAAGGGATAGTGCTCGAAGGAGACGAAAGCGAGGTCGGAGAGGCGGCCGTGGTCTTTTAAGTAGGCGATGAAGCGGCCGAGCCAGGAAGTGCGGCCCCGCGCGTCGGGCCAGACGTGAATGTCCTCGTTGACGCCTTCGAAGATGGGGCCTCCTAGTTTGAGTTTGGGATCGACACGGTGGATGGCCGTCGCCCACTGGATATAGAGGGCGGCGTAGTCTTCGGGCAGCATGTGCTTGCCGTCGGGCTCTTCGCCCATTTCGATATAGGAAATCGGATATTGACGCTTCTGGATGTACTGAATCTGGGCGGCGGCGTCTTCGGGAGTGCCATAGAGGAGGGTGACTGGGATCATCGCGGGGAGGCTGTTGGTGAGTCCGCTGGTGAAGAGGAGATCGAAGCCGGTGTGCTGGTAGAGGCCGTCGTTTTTGACATCGTCGGCGGAGTGCCAGGGGTCGATGGAGGAGGAGGTGAAAGTGGGCTGGAGTTCTGGGGCGGAGGGTGTAACGGTTTGCGTGGAGTTCGGCGCGGGGCTTGGAGTGGCGAGTGGGGCGGCGCTTGGAGCGTTCGAGAATACGGTTGGGCCGGCGTCGGCGAAGGCGCCGTTGGCGTCGAGGGTGCCGGCGCGGATTTCGTGGATGGCGTAGCCGACGCAGTTGCGGATGTCGGAGGGTCCGTGGTCGTCGCAGGTGTTGGAGGATTCGGTCATGAGGACGCGGATGTATCGTGTCGCGACAGGAGTGTCGGCGACGTTAAGGGTGACGGTACCTCCGGTGGCGTGGTCGAGATGGCCATGGGGGAAGAGCTTCCATTCGCCGTCGGGCCCGTGGTCGAAGTCGAGAGCGTCTTTGCCGATCCAGTATTCGACTTGGTAAGTGGTGGCATAGGGAGAGGCCCACGGGATGCGGACGGCGGAGACGGGGCGTGGGGATTGGAGGTCTTCGACTACCCATTGGGGGTGGAGGGCGTCGCTTTCGCCGGTGAATTTGCTGGTCAGATAGGGATTGCTTTTCCAGTACGAGAGGTGCGGGCCTTCGATGGGACGATCCCCGCTGGTGGAGAATCCGCGATGGGGAAGCGCGTAGGCGAGGATGTAACGGATGGGATCTTTGAGATCAGTGCTGCCGGTGAAGTATCCGCCGTGGTGGGCGGGATCGCTCCAGGTGCCATTGTCGTTCCAGTGCCAGGCAGCCATGCGGAGCTCGGTGTTGTTGCGGTACGTGAGAGGACCCCATCCGGCGGAGAGAGCTTCCTGAATGATGTGAGGAGTGTAGACGTGGTCGATGGCGGCGCGGGAGAGGACGTCGATGGAGCTGCCGAGGGATTGGTCGGGGTCGAAGGAGTTGAGGATGTGGCGGGGATTGGTGTCGACGTGGAGGGTGGGGACGGAGGGTTGCGCGGGCGATTGGGGGAAAGCGGGGGTGGGGAGAAGGGCGAGTAACAGGAAGCAGAAGATTCGGGTGCGCGCTGAAGATGAAAGTCCCCACCGTAACGCAAAGAACGCGTTTTGGGTGGGGCACCCGGGTGGTGTGTTGGCCTCAGACCGTCGTAGAGAAGATTCCTTTTCGAGCTGGTGGTTCGTTAGACAATAAGGGGTCCTTCGACCGCGTTCGGCTGTCGCCTCACTGCGCTCAGGATGACAGGGCCGAGTTGGGGACTCGACAATCATTGTGTTTCGAGCTTCAGAGTTTTGCGTTTCAACGCACGAGCACTGCGACAAAGGGTACCACCCTGGGTAGGGTCTAAAGGACGACGCGAACCTGGGGCACCCGGGACCAGCAGTCAGCACTCAGCACTCAGCATTCGGCACTCAGCACTTAGCAATTAGCACTTGGCGTTTGGCCGACGACCGGTGTGCTGCTTTTGAGCTTTCTTTTGATCTCCAGCCGACGGGACGGCATGGCTCAAGCCATGCCCTTCCCGGGTGAGCCTTGCGAGACGCCCCTTCGACAGGCTCAGGGCAGGCTCTCGCGACAGCCAGCGAGGACGCCGGCGGCACATTTGCGCCCTGCGGGCGATTAAGCGGCGGGTTTTTCTTGGATCTGCACGCGCCGGATGCTGGCGACGAGGTCGGCAGCGATGCGTCCTTTGTCGACACACTCCTGGGCGCCTGACTTGCGCGCGTCCTTCAACAACTGCGCGGGATCGTGATGGCTGAGGATGATGATTTTTGCGCTGGGGACGCTTTCGTGGATCAGGCGTGAAGTTTTAAGTCCATCGATGCCGGGCATACTGATGTCGAGCAGCACGACGTCGGGGTTGAGCTCGGTGGCCAGGCGCAAGGCTTCGGTACCGTTGCAGGCTTCGCCACAAACCTCCCAATCCGGTTGCTCGGACAGGATACCGGCGACCGCGGTTCGGATCGGCTCGAAGTCGTCGGCGATGAGAATTCTCATTCTGTAAGTTTATTCCCTTTTCAAACGGCCGCGCGAACCGGAACCAAGTCCGGTTCGGAAGAGCTCGCAACCGGGAGCGGAATCGTCACAAGGACGGCGGTGCCGGCGGGACTGGATTCGATATTCATTTCGCCTTTGAACTGACGGACTCGTTCGCGCATTCCGCGAATTCCGACACCGGAGCCCTGCGATTGAAGTTCGGCCAATTTCTCGGGAGGGATGCCGGTTCCCTGGTCACGAACCTCGAGCGAAACGCTGGCTTCGTCGCGAGCGAGGGTGATGGTGGCGGTCTTGCTGGCGGAGTGACGGTGAATGTTGGTGAGGCATTCCTGCACCAAGCGGAACAGAACGAGTTCCATGTCGCTGGGGAGGCGACCGAAGTCGTCGGCAGCCTCGAGCGTGATGGAGACGGTGCTGCGGCTGTTCAAGCCGTCGAGATACCACTTGAGGGCGGGGGCGAGGCCGGTTTCGTCGAGCAAAGGAGGATGCAGCAGATACGAGGTGGTGCGGATCTCGCGGCTGAGTTGCTGGACGAGGTCGGCGGTTTCCTGCGTGTCCTTCACAAACTGTGGAGCGGAAGACTGGGCTTGCTGAACGAGTTGCGTGAGACGCATGGCGAGCACGGCGAGGGTCTGGCCAGCGCTGTCGTGGAGCTCGCGCGCGATGTGGCGGCGCTCGTCGTCCTGCATTTGCATCATGCGATGGGAAAGGTCGCGAAGGATTTCGGACTGGCGGATAACGTCGGCGTTGCGCTGCTCAAGCTCGCGAGTGCGGACGCGTACTTCCATGTCGAGGGACTCGGCGAGGCGGCGTGAGCGTTGTTCGGCCTCGGTGCGCACCTGTGAGAGTTTGAGATGTGTTTCGATTCTGGCGGCGAGTTCGCGCGCCGAGAAGGGCTTGATGAGATAGTCGTCGGCGCCGGCGCCGATACCTTCCACGCGCGATTCTTCCCCAGCCCGCGCTGAGAGCAGGATAACGGGGACAGTGGCGTTCTTCTCATCGTTGCGCAGAGCCTTGAGAAGCCCGAAGCCGTCGAGCCTGGGCATCATGACGTCAGAGAGCACCAAGTCGGGCCGCCGGCGGCGGATGGATTCGAGGGCGGCTTGGCCATCGGCCACGGCTTCGACTTCGTAAGCGCCAGCAAGGAGGCGGCGAATGTATTCGCGCATGTCGGCATTGTCGTCGGCCAACAGGATGCGGTGACGCGCGTCGGCGCTGGATGGCGGGAGCGGAGCAGAAACGGGCACGACCGGCAAAGTTTCGTCGGAGATCCCCGAGACCCAATCGAGCGCTTCGTGAATGTAGGCCTGCGCGTGAACAGCGGTACTGGAAAGGGCGCGCGCCCCACCCACACGCTCTTCGGGCAAGTGAGCGGAACCGAGCGGAAGAGTCACCGTGAACGCGGTGCCGCGCTCCAGTTCACTTTCGACTTCGACCTTGCCGCCATGAAGCTGGGCGAGTTCTTGTACGAGGGCGAGTCCGATGCCGCTGCCCTCGAAGGTACGTCCGCGCGCGCCCTTGACGCGATGAAAACGCTCGAAGATGTGCGGCAGCTCGTCAGCGGGAATTCCATTGCCGGTGTCGCTGACGCGAAGCTGCACGCCAGCGGGGCGGTCGCGCAGAGACACTCTGATTTCCCCGCTGAAGGTAAATTTCAAAGCGTTGGAGAGGAGGTTGAAGACGATCTTCTCCCACATCTCGCGATCGACGTAGACGTGCTCCTTAAGAGGCGGGCAGTCGATAGAAAAGCGGAGGCCGGCCCTTTCGATGGCCGAGCGAAACACGCTGGCCAGGTCAGAAGTGAGAACCGCAAGATCGACGGGTTCGTAGGATGCTTGAATTCGCCCGGATTCGATGCGCGAAAAATCGAGCAGTGTGTTGACCTGCTTGAGAAGGCGCAACGAGTTGCGATGAGCCACCTGGAGACGCTGGCGATCTTCGACCGACAGACGATCGGGGTTGGCGAGCGTATCTTCCAGAGGGCCGAGCATGAGGGTAAGGGGGGTACGAAATTCGTGGCTGACGTTGCTGAAGAATACCGTCTTCGCGCGGTCGAGTTCGGCGAGGGCATCGGCGCGCTTTTTCTCGTCCTCGGAGGCCTTTGCGTTTTGAATGGCGGTGCCAACCTGATCGGAAACGAGTTTGAAGAACGTACGGTACTCGGTATCGAGACCACGCGTGGGGTTCACTCCCGCAATCAGCACACCGACGGGCAGATTTTGGCCCGGGCTGGTGACGGGTAGAACAATCGCCTCAGACACGGGCTGACCGGCTGGGCCCATGGGCAAGTCCCTGTAAGTGCCGATGGGAAGGATTTTGGGTTGCGCGGTCGTAACAACTTCGTGAAGGGGCCACAGTTGGGGGCTCGAGGAGGCGCCGTCGACGGGGAGTTCCGGATTCGCAATCTCGACGAGCGATCCGGAGGCGGCGCTGGTGCCTACGAGGCGCGCGATTTTGCGATCTTCGTCGAGAAGATAGAGGAGCGCAAAGGGAATGTCGTCAGGATTCAGAGCGATGGTCGCGAGCGAGGAGTGACACGCGGCCTGAATCGACTTTTCGATGAGAGCTTTGGCTGACAGCTCGGAGAGCGTGCGGAGCCGGCGCCCGTTGAGATTCTTGGCCGTGGTTTCAGCGCTCGGACAGAAGAGGCCCGCAACCTTGCCCGACTCGTCATAGATAGGACTGTAGGAGAACGAGTAGTAGGTTTCCTCGAGGTAATCGCCTCGCCGCATAAAGAGGCGCAGGTCATCGACGAAGAAAGGCTCGGCTTCCAGGAAAACCTTGTCGGTCAAGGGACCGATGACGTCCCAAATTTCGGGCCATACTTCGCGCGCAGGCCGTCCCAGAGAACGAGGATGCTTGGTCAGGCTGAGGACGGAGATGTAGGCGTCGTTATAGAGGAAGACCATCTCGCGGCCCCAACCGATCCACATCGGGTGCTGGGAGTTCAACATCAGGTTGATGGAAGTGCGGAGACTTTGCGGCCATGTGCCGATGTCGCCCAGAGATGTTCGAGACCAGTCGTACTCGCGAATTAATTTGCCGAGTGGGCCGCCACCATGCAGCCAGTGGCTGTTGGCGGAGGTCTTTGTATGACGGGCTGCCTGAGCAACGGACGAGGGTTGGTCACTTTGCAGAGAGGACGGAATGGTCTCGACGACACGGATAATGGCAGGCAAGAGATCGCGGGCGAGTGTTCCCTTCGTGACAAAATCCTGAGCACCCACCTCGGCCGCCTGAAGTCGGGCGACGTTGGGATCGTTCTGACTGACGATGATGATCCGGGTTTCGGGATTTTCCTTGCGGAGGATGCGAGCGGCCTGCACGCCATCCATGCGGGGCATGGAGAGGTCCATCAGGACGACGTCGGGGCGGAGTTCCCGTACTTTTTCGATGGCATCGGCGCCGTCGACAGCCTCTCCGCAGACCAGCCAGTCCGGATGCGAAGACACCAAGGAGCGCACGCCACGGCGTACCGTATCATGGTCGTCGGCGATCAGTAACCGGACCTTCTTCATACACAGGGTTTGCGTACTGCGCCGAATCAGCCTCCAAAATCGGCGCAGAGCCGTCATATTCTAGGGCATTGGGCAAGCGCATTACCCTACAGGGTTCACCCGATGAGACGATGTGGGGCCCGGGGCCCTGAGAGTCGGCTTCAAGTTCTGCAGTCAGTTGAGACTTGAAGCCGCGGCTCGCTTCTTCGAACCGCGCTTTCGCTCGCGCCACGTCAGCGAGCACTGAATGCAGGCGCTTCGGTCCCAAGACCAAGAGTCCGAGCAAAAGGATGAACAGGATTTCTGCGCCAAAACCCAAACAACACCTCCTGCTTAGGCCTTGCTCGTGGGCAATGTATTTGTGGTTGTGCTGTCAGAGGTCTCTTGCTCTTTCATCGCTGCCTTGAAGCCGCGGATACCTTCTCCGATTCCCTTGCCGAGCTCGGGAAGCTTCTTCGGTCCAAATACAAGCAAAGCAATTCCGAAAATAACCAGCAGATGCATCGGTTGAAACAGTCCTTCAAACATAAAAGCTCCTTAGGTTGGGCGATGAGCGCAAGCACTCAAGCGGCAAATGATAACAATGCAGGCGCTGTGACCGTTCGCTGGTTACAGCGCCCGCCAGTGGAGCAGGGGGAGAGCACACAACAATTAAAACCCGCGTTGAACCGAGTCCGCTGCGACCGCCAGCTGCATCGATAACTGAAGAAAAGCGGACGATTGACCGATGAAGAGCCCGTCATCGAAGAAAGCTTTCACCGTTGCCACCGCTCCTCCGTTCTGCGTGGAGGTCGGTCGTATTACCGAACACCGCGGCAGACTCTTGCTGATGAAGTTGCATGGCTCAGGCAGGATCTTGTTGGTCTGAGTAAGTTCTGTTGCAGGATTATTTAGATCCGGAAACGTTAGACCGGTTACGGGATCGACCACACCGGCCAGGGGTTGCGATACCGCGTTGCCGCCCTTATCGTGCCACAACCCGAAATGATCAATCTCGACTCCGCCAATACTTACTAGGATCCGAAGGACCGTTGGGTCGGTTGCCTTGAATGCCAGCGTCGGATAAAGGCTCGCACCGCCCTGCTCAATGAATGCAAAGTGAAATCCGGCGGTGTTGGCGATCGCCTGCAAACGCTCGGCATCTCGGCCTGTTATAGGAATCGTTGGATTGGTCGTAGGTGGAGTGTCAGTATCGTTAAGTGGAATGGCGGGTTGGTTCGTGATGACGAAGGGTCCCTTGAATACCGCACCTAGATCCGGGTTCTTTCCGCTGCGATACCGGGTATACCAACTCAGGTCCACATTAAGGTTCATGAGGTTGGTAATCCGCTTGATTTGCCGCGCCCCAGTAGCCTGACTGCTCGGCAGCTTCCGAAATGGTTCCAGGTCGAGAGGTACTTCGCCTCTGGACTTCAAGAAAGCCTGCAGAAAGGCGGCGTGGCTCAGTTCATCATCGGTGTTGTCTGTAATGTACTGAGGCATGTCGCCGTCCAGATTTTGAAGCGCCAGTGTGTAGCCTGGATTTCCGCCGATGAACCCCTGGAATTCTTCATCCGCTTGGGCGGCCCCACCGCCCGAAGGCCCGACGCCACCCAGTTCAGCGTATTGTGTCCAAAGATCACTCTCGACAAGTTCAGCCCAGAGGGCGAACTGCAGAAGTGCGGCGTCGCCTCGAGAAAGCCTGCCGTTGCTCGAACTGCTTTGAGCCCTGCCTTCGGTCGCAAGTAGCGTACCGGCGGACAACGTTGCCCCCGCGATACCGAGCCCTTTCAAAAACGAACGTCGCTTAACAACGCCCTGCCAATGGCGTTGAACGTCGTCGCTCGTCGAAGAAGGAGCAGTTTCTGGTGAACTCACCTCAGGTACCACGGTAGATGGGAGATTCTCTTCTTTCATGCACTACGCTCCAATTCTGATCTGATGAATTTGCCGTGCGATCCTGCTACTGTGTGGAACTCGCGCAGGCAAGAAATATTCCCCAGCTACGAAAATTACTTCTTTCCTAAGTACCGGCGCTGGCTCTTACATCTGAAGACTGTCATCGGCAGGGGTAAAAGCGGAAAGCATGAATCAGTTAGTGGATGTTTTGTTCTCAGGTCGAATTCTTGGATACCTCAGGCCCCGGAACGCGACCATCCGCGCGCGACTTCGCCGTTCCGATTCGCATTCTCGGGCAAGCTAACTCACCGGAGTCCTGGAGTGTTGGGAGCGATTTACGAGCCACGCGACGCCGATGCTGACAGCGTAGAGCGCTATCATGGGAGCCGCAAATAGGCACATATTCAAGATGTCGGTAGTGGGCGTGACGATTGCTGCAACAACAAAAATGGCAAGGATGGAATATCGGAGATTCCGCCACATCCAGCGGGCCGTTACCACGCGCATAAGAGCAAGGAAGAAGATAAGGACTGGCATTTCGAAGATTAGTCCAAGACCGACAATGACCGTCAAGAAGAGTTTTGTATATTCCCCAATCGTGATCATCGGCTGGAAGCGCTGACTGTAGCCAATCAGGAAATCAAGCGAAGCCGGGTAAACCATCCGGTAGCCAAACAGGCCCCCCGCCAGGAACAACCCAACGGTACTTATCAGGAACGGCAGAATATAACGCCTCTCGTCGCGATACAGTCCGGGGGCAATGAATAACCACAGTTGATAGAAGACGAATGGAGAGGCGGCAAACAGACCGGCGACGAACCCCACCTCCAGATAGAGATTGAACGGTTCGGTTGGGTTGAGATACACCAGGCCGCCGCTGAGCCCGTGGTTCCGCAGCGCATGAATAATTGGCTGCTGCATCAAACCGAAGATACGGTCAGCCAACGACCAGCAGGACAGAAATCCAACAAGCACTCCTGCAGCCGAGAAAATGACCCGTTTCCTCAACTCCTCCAGATGCGCAAGGAGAGGCATGGCTGGTGCGTGTGGTTCGAGGACGGCAGCATACGCATCAGCCATTGGAAATCACCTCCGGTCCCGGTTTACGCCGCAGACTATTCCCGGTGGAACCGCTGGGGCGGCCTTGAGCAGGAGATGTCATTGGGATTGAAAGGACCAACCCAGTAATCCCTTGTTTGCCAACGGACTCTCTCCGCGACCGATTCTCCAGGGGTCCGACATTTCGAAGGAGATTGATCTTGCTCTCGTCAACCAGACTGGAAGAGCGATACGCCTGCAGGACAGCCCTCTCCTCAATCCAAATAAAGCAGAAGGCTGCCACCAGGATTACACCCAGGACGATCAGTCCGTAACTAGTAGCTTCCAGCATTCTCGCGTCTCAGTTTCTTTTGGGGTTCGCGCCCAGCGGTTACTCGCCTGCGCGGGGTTCTTCGTAGCCAGCTACGCGAAGGGTGCCACATACCACACGTAGTAAGTCCCCACTCCGCCTACCAGAACAATCGACCAGAGCACGGCCTCCGCTCGCATCCAACGCTTCCAGTGAGTGAAGCACAACCACTGCGGAAGAAGGTTCGTACCCGCCACAATGACGATATAGAGTCCGACAGCCTCAGCCGTCATACCTGCGAGCGCGTGTATCGTAGCCACGGCGTAGTACAACCTATGAAAGACCTTCGGAAGTGTCGGCCTCAACTGTTGGTGAAAAGAGGGCCACATGACCAGCCCGATCATCAACAGATTGACGAGCAGCACTGTCGTCTGACAGATGCCGTGAGCTCTGTAACGCTTGCATTTTGCGAAGACCACACCAGCGATCAAAGCTGTGCCCATGAAGAGCTGCATAACGAGGTTGAAATCGGCCGCGAATGGGGCGCCAGTGCCCAGAAATCCTCGTACGGGAAAAAGAAGAGTCACAATGGGTTTCCACTCCTCACGGTCGCTCGATCATGCTCAGTAGCCCGCGAACTCTTCTGTCCGAATGTCGTCTTCATCCACTCCGGCATCGACGAGCATCCGGCGCGTCGCTGCAACCATAGTCGGCGGCCCGGCAATGTAAAAAATCGGACCGCGCAGGTTGCTTACGTGTTTGGAAAGCATCTCCGGTCGAATATGACCAATTTCGCCATGCCATCCCCGTGAAGTGCCGTCGATGCGCGTAAATGTTGGGATGAAACGAAAGTGTGTGTTCGAGCTCTCCAAGTCCCAGAGAGCGTCCATAAACGGCGCGTCTTCCAGATACCGGTTCGCATAGAAAAGAAAGATATCGTGCCGGGCTTTGTCCACCGCAGCCGAGCAAAGCATGCTCAGAAACGGGGCAACTCCAATTCCTCCGGCCAGAAAAACGGCTGGCTTTGAGGCATTCCGATGTAGGCTGAAGGACCCCATGGGACCACTCAGGGTTACGTGAGTGCCGAGCGGCAGGATAGAGAGCGCCCGCTTGAATGCCGAATCCCGAATGCGCGTGGCGATCAATATCTCTTCGATAAAGGGAGAACTCGCGATCGAAAACGTATGGGTGAGACAGTCCGAACCATCTGGCCTGACCCCCAGGAGAGTCAGATCTATAGACTGACCCGCCCGGAATAAAAAGTCTTTTGGTCTTTCAAACCGAAACGCCATGGTATCCTGCGCAACCTCTGTGCGGCTAAGCAGTCTGCTCGCATAGCCGAGCAGGGGGGAACCTTCTTGTTGAGATAACTCGACGTGTGAAGACACTATCCACCTCAATTCGTATCGCCCGAACTCCGACCATGTCGCTTGGCAACTGGACTTTGAAAACGCCGCGGCACAGGTCTCCTCCCTAAACCTCAGGGGAATGGCTTGCGCCTGCCCTGGCCTCAGAGTTGTCCTTTTGACCTACCCTTAGCCGGAGTGAGCCTGATCAATGACCTTCTGTCCTTTGTCACGAATGTCATTAGGACTGAACGACAATGCTGCCCGTCATTTTCGGATGCATGCGGCAGTAGTAGGGGTATTCTCCCGGCTCCGTGAAACGGAACTCGAACTTCTGGTCCGTATCCAGCGCTGCCGATTTGAACTTACCCTGCGTACTGTCGACCGTGTGCGGGATGTCGTCGTTGTTGATCCACGTCACTTGCGTTCCAGGCTTGACCTTGATGGCTCCCGGCGTGAAGGCAAAATTGTCGATCTTCACTTCGGTTGCTGAATCGGTCGACACCCCGCCCGAAGCCATTGCTGCCATGTCTGTGCCGCCGCCGTTTCCGGACATTGCCGAGCTCGAACTGTCGAGGGGCGAGTCGATGATTGCCAAGCTGGAACCGCTTACCAGGTAGTTGACGTCGGTGATTCCCAACACCCGTTGTAACTGGTCGGCTGGCACTTTCATGGGCCCCGCTGAGGGAGCAGTTCCAGGCGCAGGCTGAGGAAACGCGGTCGACATGGCCGTGTGGAATGAAACCTTACCTTCAATCTTCTGCATCACCTGGTGGATGTGGCCGTTTAGCACTGTCACGGAACCGAAACGCTTCACATACGACAGGGCTTGTTCACTGTCGTCGGTTCCCCAGCCCCAGTCCGGATAGATGGTCCAGAGCGGAATGTGTGCAAAGAGGACGATGGGAGTGCTGGCAGAGCGGCCCTTGAGATCGTCCTCCAGCCACTCCAGCTGCTCGTGGCCGAGTGATCCGAGGCCTCCAGCTTTCAAGTTGACAACGTTCACCAGACCGACGAAATGGACGCCTTTGTGGTCGAAGCTGTACCACCCTGTGCCCTTTGTGTCCTTTCCGTAGCGCTGGAGATATTGCTCGCCGTTGTCGGTCAGCATGTCATGCTCGCCTGGCACGAAGTAGATCTGCTTCGGAGAAGCTCCTCTCAGTACCTGGTCGAGGGTATCGAATTCACTGGGCTTGGAGAGCTGGCTGAGATCGCCCGTGTGAATGAGAAAGTCCGGTTTGTGAGGCATTGCGTTGATTTTGTTAATTGCGGTTTGCAGAGTGGCGGTGACATCTGGGTTTGCCGGCTTGCTAAAACCAATATGGCTGTCGCTAATCTGGACAAAGGTGAAGTCAGCACCCTTGGCGGCATGTTCGCTGGCGCCTTGGGCGAATGCCCGCGACACTGGAACGCCGCCGCTCAGAGTCCACACTAGTCCGGTCCCCGCCCATGCCATGCACTTCAGAAATCCGCGACGGTCGACACCATCGTTGTTGAGATCTTGCAACCTCTGATCAATGAAATCTTGCTTCTTGTCTGCCATCTGCCCTCCATAGTTTGTAGCGTTCGGAGTTGATAACTGGAGCCCGTCGCTTTTATTCCCGAGTAAGTCGAGGGAGTGTTGCAGCCCCGTTCTGACGCATAGATCTTGCCCCTAACCGGGCCCGTTTACGCCGCTCAGGAAGCCGCCCAAGTGGCCGGTCAGGGCCACAATCAGGATGCCTAGAAGCTCGATCGGAAGGCGGTAACCAGGTAGCGTCTTTGATGTACGCTGCGCACGGAAATGCAACCACCAGGCGAGCCAGATGAACGCAGTCGAAACGCTTGCGAGTACCAGGTGCATCAGCAGAATGCCCTTGAGCTTCTGCGCCTCAAGCTGGAACTGCCATGCGAGGATACCCGTGGCCAGAACAGGGATCGTCGCAACCGCTGCCACTAAGAGGTTGTAGTAGGCTGCCTGCTTCAGGCCCGTTCCCTTCGTCCAGTGCCCAAGGAGATCGAAGGCCACTGCAGTAATAAACAACGCGATGGGAAAGTGAATGAGCACTACGTGTTGCGCGTGTTTTGCGAGCAGGACCGTCTTCGGATCAAATGGATTCAATCCAACCTTCAGGAGCGCGAACGTCATGTGGATGACCTCAAGGGAGTAAAACCGGTCCATTCCGGAAATATTCCCGTGGCCAGAGGTTGAAGGGAAGGCCCTCACCCGGCGAGGTCGGCTCCCGTCGTTAAGAAGGGATTCGCCCATCTCCGTCTTGGCCGGACACGAGTAGTCGGCCCAAGCAGTTACCGTCTTCGCTGTTTTCTCGGGGGAAAGAGGGTTTGCGTCGCAGGTCATTTACCACCCGGACAGTTCCCAGAAATTATTTGGCACGGAATGGAATAAAGTGGCCAGGCTTGCGGTTTACCACATTGACGTGTCAGGAGTGGATCCCCAATCCGGTTCGTTCGAAGAACTGGCGATGCCACTCTTCGATCCCCTGTACAATTTCGCGCACTGGCTGACAAGGAATCGTGACCAAGCCGAGGACTTGGTGCAGGAGACCTACCTTAAGGCTTTGAAAGGATTCTCGTCTTTTCAGCTGGGTACTAACTTTCGGGCATGGATGTATCGCATCTTGCGCAACACGTTCCTGACCTCGTGCGCTGGACTAAAGGCGACAACGACACTACCGCTGGATGATGCCGAGGACGACGAGGGGCCCGAACTGGCAGTCGAGTTCGTTACGCCAGAAACGATTCTGATCGACCGCTCGAACGCTTATCTGATCGAGAGAGAGATCGATGAACTACCAGTGCATTTCCGTGAGGTTTTGCTTCTGTCTGAGGTAGAGGAGATGTCATATCAGGAGATTGCGGAAACGCTGTCGGTTCCGATCGGTACGGTGATGTCGCGTCTGTCGCGTGCCAGAAAAAGGCTACGAGACGGTCTGCGGCAACGGATGAGTGAGGGATCGCAGTCGGGGGAGACATCACTGAAAAACGGAATGATCTATGGTTTGTGAGCTTTGGAAGACCAGACTCGATACCTACCTTGACGGAGAACTCGCGTCAGAAGAGATGCTAGCCTTCGATAGCCATGTGCACAGCTGTTCGACCTGCGGGGCGGATGCGCTTTCGCGCGTCCAGATGAAACGCAGCATTCAGGCTGTTGGAAAACGATTTACTCCCAGCCCTGAGTTCCGCAAAAGGGTACAGCGGCGAATTGAAGCAAGACCACGCCGCGCCGCGTTCGGTATTGCGTGGATGATGGCATCGGCTGTCATCGCCGTTTTGGTGGTTGGTGGCTTGGCGAGTATCTATCGGGGACGGGATACGGCCCGCGCGGAACAGGTCTATAGCGAGGTAGCAGACCTGCATGTGGGAATGCTGGCTAGCGCAGCCCCGGTGGATGTCGTTTCCACGGATCGCCACACGGTGAAGCCCTGGTTTCAGGGGAAGATTCCGTTCGCCTTCGATTTGCCTGAACTCCAAAATTCCGAGTTTTCGCTGCTCGGAGGTCGCATGACCTACCTCGCTCAAACGCCAGGCGCGCACCTCGTCTACGAGGTACGCAAGCACCGGATTTCGGTGCTCGTATTCCAGGAAGAGTCGCTGCGGGCCAGGTTGGAGGAGAACGCTCCTGCAAAAAAAGAGCTATCTTTCAATGTGGAAACCTGGAGTCATGGCGGCCTCCGCTATTTTGTGATCGGCGACGCGAGCGCTATTGATGTCCACAATCTGGCTGAATTGCTGAAGAGTGCTGCAACATAGGAACGCGATTTGTGAACGTCTTTATTACATTCCTACCATCTTGGTTTTACCAGCCAGCTTCGCGATAGCCATCGGCACATGTTCCTCATCGTAGATTTTGTCGAAGACCTCGATGTCTCTTGGACGCGGGTACATTACCACTAACTTCACTGCCATTTCAGGCTCCTGCAAATCGGTTTGTCGCAAAGCACGGTCGGGTTAGAGAGATGTAAGTTGCGGCGATGATTTGCCACAACTCATAAGTGTTTCCAGTTAGTTTGTGGCGATCCCGTTGAAACCGGATGCCTGGGCCAGCCCCTCAGCTTCGCCAACCTTGTTGAGAGTTCCATCCGGACGAGGTTTCCGTGCCGGGCAACCGCACTTGGCTCACTACCTCCGGAAGTCTCTTGTCTACGAGGGTGAGCTGGGAACCATGCACCTGAAACACAGAGATCTCTCCACTGCCTCCATTCACAGCGAACAACAAGGAGTGACACCAACAATCGCACTCCTATCATTCCCATCAGCGAGGGGGCAGAACTGATGCGCAGCTTCTTGGTGGTTTCCATTCTGTTGCGTGGAGACGCGCGTAGAACGGCGTTCGATACGGAATCCGCCCTGCTCTCAGGGCGGCGGCTAGGTGGACTTCATCTTCTTGGCCAGTTCGCTGCTGATCTCATCGATTGTGCCGGAGCGAAGCAGGGCGTCGGTGTAGTCAGGGCCGATCAGGTCAGAGACCATGGCGGTGGCCAGGGTGCACTGACAGGTCAGCAAGTGCGCGGCCAGCCAACGGGACGCACTTTGGCGGCGGGTGCCGAGATCGTGGGTGAAAAACTTCTTGTCGAGTTTGTGAGTTACGGCGCGGACCGTTTCTTGCAGACCGAAAACGGGCACAGCGCTGGTTAGTTTGCGGCCAGCCTTCTTGCTCTTCTGCGAAATCGCATAGGGCAGAACGTGGTTTGCGACAATGTCGTGGCTGCGACGGGCAAACTCATCCGTGTTCACAACACCATCCCGGGTGATGAGGCGGCACTCGGCCACGAAAGCTCCGCGGTGTTCGTACAGATCCTGGAGCTCTTTAATGTGATGCTGGGTTTTGAGATAAGACTTGATCGCCAGGCCGGATTGAATCGCGGTAGCGACCGGTCCAACGGCGAGCAGGGCTGCGCCGCCAGTGCCCACGGTGGCTGTGCCGGCGGCTACGGCGAGCAGGGTTGGCGTCGAAAAATGATGTCCGACCGCGCTGGCGACGGGGCCCGCACTGGCCAGGGTTAGTTTTCCCGCACGCTTCACGTCATCGCCCACCAGGGAAACGACCGCCGCTCCTTCGCCGAGCAACCACTGATGACGATTGGGGACGTCGCCGGGCGGCGCGGGGAACGCTTCGCCCTCACCTTCGCGAGCAATGGCCCTCTGGGTTTCCAGTTCCGCCTCGAACTCCTGTTCCAGGGTGATCTGGTTCGGGGGATGCAGAGGAACTTGCGCGCGTTTGGCAAACTCCTTGGGATTGGTACTTCTCCAGTCGTTCCATGCCCATTCGACGTACCGGAGAAGTTGCTCAGTCTTATTGCCGATGTAGTACTCGCGCACGGCGCCCACTAGCGTGGTCAGCTCCTTCGATCGCGTATGGAGCATGTTGCGGTTGATGGCGTTTTCAAAATCCGAAAGGCTGGTCAGATACCGGCTCGGCACGCGACACCTCTTATCGCCGGGGCTGCGCCGGTCCCACACGCAGAGGCTCGGCACGAGATTTGGACCGGTGGAACGACAGCACGTTTCCACGAACGCTTCGCTCGAAGCAAAGGGGGAGAAACCGGCATTATACATGGTGTAGAGAGGTTTGCGACGCGGGGAAATAAAACGTCGCGGCACGGTACTCACGGCTGCGCTCGGCGTGGAAAAGCAAGTTCTTCGCTTCGCGGAGAATGCAATCTAACTGTAATCGCTTGAACTCGACCTTGCAGACGGCGTTAGCCAGGCTCCGTTTGTCGGACGCAGACTCGCAGCCGATTGAGCATTTTGAGTATAAAGGGGATGTTACGTCAACCATGGGCTACTAAAGGCACTGCTAGTCCAAGCAGGAACACGAGCACCTCCATTGAGCCAATGGCCCTCAATGTCTTGTTTGCTGCGCGAGCGGCTCTGTAAGCAAAGTAGATACCCACACACCAAGGAGCGATCACGCCGATCAAAATGATCCAGATCGACAGCGGCCTTGGTACTGCTAGGTGATTGCGCAAATACAGATCAAGACCCTTAAACGTCCCATACAAAATGGCAGCGCAAACAACGGGGATGAGGGATACCACGGCAGCATTCTTGGGTGGCGTCGAATGTTCTGGAACGGGTTGCGGAGGGCGACTGCCCTTGTAAATAAGAATGTAGATACCCGCTAGAAAGGCCAGGAATATAAGCGTCAACAATATGCTCTCAAAATTGTTCATCAGTGTCGGGCCTTGGCGTAGGGCCCTAGTATGACACGTTGACGACTGACGCTAACAGGCGATCTCGGAACTTTGCGCTTTTTCTTCGCCAAAAAGCAGGTCGATGAGAGTAACTGCGATGTTTCAACAGTAGCTGCCTCTCCGCACGAACGTGCTCCTTTTCGGCCTGTCTGTGGCATTCACAAGTGGAGAATCGGAGCCTAAGCTGGGAATCGAGCAGTACTCGGGGGAGGCGCTGTTCAGCGATGCGTCCCAGGACTCTAACCGGAGTCTGGGGCGTTTTCGTTTTTGGTAGCTACTTGCAGCCCGCCCTCTCGTTCCGCGATGAGGGCAACGGCGAATTGCGTCAATTGACGCAAGGCCACCGGTTGCGGATACCTCGTCCCAGAGTGGTCGCTTCTGACCATACGCCGATGCGGAATACCGCGTAACGTGAGGGTTGATCCCGGCCCGTCGGGTCGCAGCTTCGATACGATTGATCGCAAATTGGAGGAAGTGGAATGGCTACTCAACTATGCCAGAAATGCAAACAAGCCCATCCCGGTCGCGCATGCGATTACGATGAAAAAGGTGAGTGCGCTGAGACGATTGAGACCAATGAGGTTGCTCAACCCTGTGACGCACCACCAAAGGCCGAAATCGCCAAACGTTCCGGAAATTAACACCGAGGCCGGAAGTCCCCGCTGCCTGTCAGATTGGCAGCTTGGCCAGGTCGATGAGTAAAATGCGGATGTTACGCCAACAACCAAAGTGGGGTCGGGATCTACACTGGACACGGATCAGGGTTCAGCGTACGCTTCAAAGTGAGTAAGCGGTTCCTCTCCTCTTTCAGATCCTCTGAACTAAGACAGTTAATCTGAAGTACGCCCCTCTTAGTGCACTGCACTCAAGAGGAGTCCCCATGTTCGATCCCAAGACTCTCAGGCAATCGCATGGGTACGAGTCGGCGTCCATCCTCCAATCTCTCAGGACCGCGTTGGTGGTTGGGACGGCGGCTGCGCTCATTGGAGTGGCTGTCGGGGCCGCTTTGTACTATGACCACGTTCCATGGTACGTAAGCGCCGCAGCCGGACCGGTGGTGGACACGCTAATCGTCATGTGCCTGGTAACGATTGCGCTCGAACAAGCCCGCAAGCGATCTATTCGGCGAACTTTGGAAATCGCCTTTCTGAACCACCACGTTCACAATGCTATGGCTCAGATGGTTATGGCTTCCAACCTAACCGAGTCTGACAAACAAGACCGCTATATGCGGGAGGCGGTCAGCCGCATTTCAGAAGCTTTGTTCCGAGTCGCGAATGGTGCGGATCCAACGGGACTTTCTCTTGACGTGGATCTTGGTGGTGCAGAACTAACCCGTGATCGAGAAGAGCGTGAAAAACAATGGTAGCGAAAATAGCGTAATCCAATCTCGTCCCAATGACTGTAAAGGCGGTCCTAGGCCGCAGATGAAAAGGTTCGGCCCTCGCGTGTGCGGGGGGAGCATATCCGATGCGAGGGTGTCCGAATCGTTCAAAGAGCAAAGTCATTAGCGGAACTTGGTCCACTCGGTAACTGTCATGCAGTTGAATCCCGAACGTCGCCTTGTCTTTGCCGCCACCCCGACATGGTTGGGGTGGTTTTGCGAGCGGTGTTGTTGGCACATAACGCTCGGCACGGAACCCACACTAGGACCGCATACTGTGGAAGTCCGGGCGCAATTCGATGCGCACGACTGCGAAGAATGTGCTCGACAGACTTGGAAGAGTACGAGGTAAGGTCCAGAAAGACCGAGGAGGCCCTTCGCGGGTTTTGTACTTCGCAAAGCCCGCAATCCTGTCAACCGTTGAAAGCCGGCGTTCACACAAGCTTGCGCCGCTTGTTCGCCAAAATCGGTATCGATGAGTGAAATCGGGATGTTTCAACAGTCAGATCGTTAGTACTTTCCGGTAGCGAGTACCCGTGTGGTTCCGCTTTCACCACGATGAAGCAATGTCCACTTGTGGTTCGTAATTTTCAGGACATTCGCATCGGGCATCCTGCCGGTAGCCTCAGCCGGTGCGACCACCATCATCCAGACCCCCTCATAGCGCCCCACCCTTGATCTTAGGGCTACATGGTCAGCTACAAAGAATGGTCCTTCCACTTCTGTGACCTGTTCTGAAAGAAGGTTACTTTGCAAAATGTGGCATCGCTCTATCGCGATCAAACTTCCAAACGCACTCGATCTTGACGCTATCTGTTCTTGTAAAGAGTCACTCACTAACCATCGCGCTTCCTTTTCGATCCGCTCTTTCACGGCTCCTGAGAATTGGGGGCATTCTTCCTCCTCAGCACAGAGCACCCAGAAGGGAGTGGATAAGAAGATAAACAGAACCAGAAACTTCAAAGGTTCCCTCACTGTGATGAAGCGATATTACAGCAGACGATGGCGGCAGCAATGCAAAGAATCGGTGACTGCCTCTGTGCACTGCTTGGTAGCTGACGCCCCGTTGCGTGCGCCTATGCGTGCGACGGGTTCGGTGGCCGCTCCGGCAGGTACAGCTTGCTAGATTTTGGATGGCTTCGCTGGCTGGGCGTTTGGTTATCTGGCTGCTGGGCGGAGGATCTTAGGCGACTCTCCGAATCGACCAGGAAAGTTCCCTCGACGACTACCCGCTCGCCTTCTGCCAGCCCGTGCACGATTTCAACTCGGTCGCCGGAGCGCCAGCCAATCTGCACGCTGCGCGGTTCGAACACTCCTGCGCTGCGCTCCACAAAAACCCGCTGCTCGTAACCTGAGTCAATCACGGCATCTTGTGGCACCGTAAGGCCCGCCGGCCCGCCCACAGGCAACTCGACGTCCACGAACGTATCTGGACGTAACGCGTAGCCGGGATTGTTCGCTTCCAGGCGAAGTTTCAAAACTCGCGTCTGCGGGTCCACTTGTGGCAGGAAATTGGTAACCCGCGCCGAGAAAGTGCCGCGCTGATCCGGCAATGTCACACGGGCGACGGCGCCGGCTTGAACGTTTTGCGCATCGCCACCGAAAACGTCCGCAACGATCCAGACTTGACTCAGGTCAGCGATGCGATAGAACTCAGTGGAGCGATCGAAATGCTGGCCGGCAGTAATATTCCGAGCAAGAATGAATCCATCTGCGGGTGAGACGATGTCCACTGTTTCGGGAAGCGTGTGGCTTTCCGCCATCTGCCGAATCTGCGCCTCGCTCAGGCCGAGATTGCGCAGGCGATCGGTGTAACCTTGAATGCTGCTCACGCCCTGCTTGGACACAGCACCCGGAAACGGCACAGTCCGCGAGCCATCCTTCCCAACCGCCCCTTGCACACCGGCAGTCGCGGCCAGATATCCAGACGCGACCGACAGGGTCTCTCCTACATAGGAAGTCGCCAGTTTTTGATCTTTCTTAACGAAGGCTCCAACCGAGTCGTTGAAGGTCTCCCGGATGAATCCATCCATGCCGGAATTGACAAGGTACGTGCGAGTGTCCTCGGGAGCGACACGGCCCAGAAAGCGCATCGTGTGAGTCCCCGACGTCTTCTCCGGTGTGGCCACGCGGATCCCAACCAATCGTTGACTCGCGGGGTCGATCGCAAACGCTCCGGCCGGCACGGGAACTGTAGCAGCGGACAAGCTGGCAGAATCGGCATAGACCGGTTCCAATCGCATGCCGCAATCGGGAGCCGTGCCGGGGTGATCGGACTTATAGGTCGGATGCATCGGATCGACCCAATAGAGAATGCGGCGCGAGCGCGCGCTCTCGGTCGCAGGATCTGAATGGCGTCTCCCCACAACATAAGAGACGATCATGAGCAATCCAATCAACCCTGCGGTTATCACCTTCCTCATCGAATATCACCCCTGGGGAAATCCGTTGCCGGCTCACGCCATCGTGTTCTTTACCGCACCCTGCAGCGCAAAGCAGACCAGCGCAAAAACAGAAGTTTTTCCTCGGGAGGGAGGGCTTTCGAACGTGCCACGATCCGCTGATCATCCCCTGCTTACTTGCTTTTCGATACGGCTGCGACTTCCACGTCCGAGAACAGCTTTTCATCGAGCTTGGGATTCACCGTCACTCTTTCGATGATTATTTTCTCCGGCGGAACGGGAGTATCCCTTAAGCCGAGCGCATTCTTGCCAACCGGGAGAACTCTCGTTTCCAAAACGAAGGGAATCTGGAGTCCATCCACAGTTCGATAATCGCGGTAGTAAACCTCTACCGGGTGCTCCGTGCCATCCAGGGTGCGTGGCTGTCCGTCAATCTTGGTTTCGAGGAAGGTCTTTGCATCAACCCAGACATGGACTGTATGACCACTCTTCTCGATGACCTTGAGCTTGTACGTGTCGTGGCCCTCTACCGTTTCGGTGCCGTCCAATTCGACACGGGTACCCTTGGCGGCGTAATCCACGAGGGGACCGTCGAGTTCCTGTTGATGGGAGGCAATCTTTAGCTCCTCCTGGCTGAAGGGCTCGAATTCGTGCCGGTTCAAGAACGGCCGAAGTTTCCACCCATTGGCGCCATCATAGACTTGCACCGCTGTCTGGCCATGAAATTGTAGTTCCACGCGCACCTTTCGGGGACGCTTCATCTCCAGCACGAAAGGCAGTTGCGCCTCTTCGGCTGGTCGACGAGGAAGAGTATTCGCAACTTCTTTCGAGTTCGCCATGGGCACATGAAGCATGGCTCGCTGATTCCCTCCGGCACCCATTTTTCCTTCGAGAGACAAGGTTTGGACGACCCGCCACGCCTGCAAGCCACCTCGGGCCGCAACGTTCTTGTCTACGACTTGAGCCGCGGACAGACCCGCTGGCGCCGAATGCGTATCCGCCGCCAGGACCAGCGAAGCTGGCAGTATCACCAAGGTGAGAATCCCAAAAACTTTTCGCATCGTACGTTGTCCCCTGTTCCTGAAACTTGTACAACTCATCGGATCTGAGGGCGTATCTTTGCTCTGACCTATAAGCAGGTCGGCGGCATCCCTCACTCCACGATCAAGTTGTTCGCTCGGAATGACCCGATGACCACATCCACTCGATGGCCGCGTCTCACCGCTTGGGTCGGGTTGGAGAAAGCCATCCAGTAAGTCATGCCCGCCTTAGGCGTGCTGCTCTGGCGCAGTTTTCCGACCTTCTCCATCTGAGGAACCGCCAGCTTGACCCCGGCCTGCGCGTCGAACAACACAGGCTCCGCCTTCTTGTCGTTGAGGGCCGCAGCTTTCTGCGGGTCCAACACCCGATAGTTAAATCGAATGAGTGAACCCGACTCTGCCACCTTTACATGGAGTTCGCCAACACCCCAAACCCCCTCGTAATACATTTCCGCTCGGCGCGAAAGGCGATTCACCTGAGAGCCTTGCCAAACCGGTGCTGGCTGCCCGGCAGGGGGACTTGGCTGGGCGTGAGCGGCACCTTCAGTGGGTGCGGCAGACTGTGCCGCCGCAACCGATAAAACACAAGGACCGCCAGCGAGGACCGACAGCACAACCGCGCAAAACAGGTTCCTACATTTCATGGGGTAAGGTTACTCCTCCTGCGGCGCTCCGAGCTGATTCCTTGAGCTCGCCTGCGTAGAGAATGGGACGGTCTCGAAGACCGCCCCACTTTGGTTTATTAACTTTGTGTACTTTCAACTTATCAGTCTTCCTACTCTGATGCTGCTCGCGGGATCCGCGAGCAGTACCGGAGTTAGGCTTTCTAGTTGGCGTGCCCGATCAGGTTTCCGACTTGCGTACTTCCGACCGCATCGTCCGTGAAGGTGATCGTGCCAGCCCGATTCACACCTCTCGGAGAAAGCACGTTCGTGAACCTGACACCCACAGTGCAGCTCGCACCAGGTGCCAAGGTCGCTCCGGTGCAGGTGTTCGCTCCGGCCACGGCGTTGAAGAAGTAGGTCAGAATGGTTCCGCCGGCCACCGTCACATTGGTGACGGAAACCTGGGCCCCACCCGCTGCTGCGGTGTTGGTCAAAGTAACCGTGCCAGTCCCCGTGAAGGAACCAGTCGCCAAGGTGATCGTCAGAGGATTCGGTGTGATCGAGACGGTCGCCTGCGTTGCGACACCTGTGCCGCTCAGTGCAACCGGTGAGCCGGTAACCGGCGCGTTCGCAAGGATGGTCAGAGTGCCGCTGTCTGCGCCAGCAGCCGTCGGCGAGAACACCACGTTGATGGTGCAGGTTGCACCTGCAGCCAAGGTCGTAGTGCAGGTGCCGCCCGACTGCGAGAAGACCCCGGACGAGAAGGCAAGGGTAATCCCAGTTCCAGCTCCCGTGCCCGTGTTATGCAGCGTCAGAGTTTTCGCGGAGCTGACGGTGCCGACCGCCCAGTTGCCGAAGGCCAGCGGCCCGCCCGTTACACTGAGGGTTACCACTGGAGCCGCAGAACCGACCTCGATCGCGCCTGGGTCAAAGTGGGTGGTATCTCCCGCCTCCGGCCTCAGGTTGCCAAAGTAATCCGTCTTGGGCACCAGAGAGTAGTTCGGCTCGGTCGTCGGGATCGCGGCAGGCGTACTGTCGAAGGACGCCGCTGGTGCGTAGTTGGCAAACATAGGCCCGCCACCTACCACCGAGTCGTCGCTCAGCGAGAGCGGACCCCAACTCACGTTGATCCAGTTGTTGCCCTCGTCCACCGTCGCGGACGGAGTGAGGCTGAAGACCGGATTCGGGCTCGACGCGTCAACGATTCCCGGGGGTACGCCATACCCACTCGGGCCTCCGCAGCCATCCGCCACAGTGCAGGTTGGTGGCACGCGTGAACCGTTGCAGTACTGGCTGATGAAGCTGGGGGCGGTTGTGTGGTTAGTGCTGGCATAGCCCGCAGTACTGGTGATCACCGAATACGTCGGGTTGAGCAGGCCACCGGTGTGATTCGTCGGTCCGGTGTCGCCGCGGACGCCGATGTCCCAGTAGCTGACGCCCGAGGTGCATTGGCCGTAGGCGGTCTGCACCGGTGCGGCTTTCGCGGAGAAAGCGTCGAACAGGGAGACGAGCTTCTGCTGGTTCAGGTTTCCTTGGCCCAGGTTGCCCACTCCGATGTAGAACGAGCGGTTCTGCCAGATCAAGTTGTTTTCCAGCAGGGGGTTCGAGAATGCCGTGCACGGGTATGTCGAGTTTCCAAATGGGCACGTAATCTTTAACCCCGCCAAGGACCCGGTCAGCAACGGCGTGTTCTGCGTGCTGGTTACGCCAGCCGATTGCGGGCACGACGCCGAGGTCGGACCGGTTGGGCCGGGTTGCACGCAGTTTCCTGCCGGGGCGCTGGCCTCAGGCGTCCCAATGCTTTGCGTAAGCACGCCCGACGAGGCAAGCGAATCGTTGCTCGAGATCGTGTTGTTGATGATGGTCACGTTCAAGGAGTCTTCCAGCGAAATTCCTGCGCCATCCCAACCCGCTACGTTGTTAACGATAATGTTGTTGGTGACGGAGACGCTGTTCCAGAGTGACGGCTTCGTGGGGAAGGTGGAAACCTCCGTCCCGTTGACCTGCTGCAGACGGATGCCGCCGCCGCTGCCGGTCTCGGCCCCGTTGGCCTGGATCAGGTTGGCGTTGATCACTAAGCCCGGACCTGTGCCGTCGCTCAGCCCCGGCGGGCAATCCTGGTCAATTTGAGTCCCGCAAATTGGATCGGTGTCCGGCGTGCCCATCACGTGGATACCGCCGCCGTTCGTGGGAATGGTGGGGTTGGTGCTCTGGTTGAGGACGATCGCGTTGTGCTCAATGTCCCCGTTGTAGATGAATCCGATGTGAGCCACACCGCCGCCTTCAGCCGAGCTGAGGTTTCCGCACACCCAGTTGTTTTGGAACTTGTAGTAGTCGGAGCCGGTGCAGAATGAGGCGCCGCCGCCGCCCGACAGAGTGCCGGAGAACAGTTCATCGCCGAGCGACGAGTTCTGCGAGATGTTGTTGTTGTGTACGTTGACGTTCAGGTCCAGACAGTACGGCAGGTGCGTACCGAGTACCGAACTGTTCTGGCAGGATGGAGGCGCGTCGGCGACGAACTCTCCCGTCGGACCGCCGACGGCTGCGCCCTCCTGGGTCACGATGGTGATCGCTATGGGGAACTCGCCCTGGCCGACGCTGATTCCGCCCGACAGCGTGCCGGCGTTGTTGAAGACACGGTTGTTGGCGATTTGCAGGTTATGCCCCCAGCCGTGGACGAAGATGCCGCCGCCGCCCTGGGAACTATTGGTGACACTGAGGCCGTCGATCGAGGACGGGTTGCACATGAAGTTGCTCGGATAGGGGTTGGGAACGTCCGTGCAATGGGCACTTTGTGGTCCCAGCGGAGCTCCTTCATCGTCTATGCCTGCCGGAACATTCTGGAGAAGCAGGGCGTCCGAGGGGAACGCGCCTGGCTCGGAGCCATCGGTCCAGGGGCTCTCTCCGGGTGAAAGAACCACACCTTTCGCCAGGACCGTGATTCCCGCTCCCTCATACGCACCCATGAGCGAGGGCTCTTGCAGTTGTTCGGCCAGGTTGCCGTTTACGGTAGCGTCCCAGCCCACCACTGCTTCCAGCGGCAACCGGTCAATCTGCGGAACATTGGGTGAGGCGACGAAGTAATTCCACATGTCGCCGGAGACACTCGTGTCAGGGCAACTGTAGGCGCCGGTTGGATCGTACGCTGCGGGCTTTCCACCCGTCGCAGCTACGGTCCCGATCGGCACACCTTGCAGTGTCAAGCCGAACAGGCAGTTGATATGCCGGCGCCAGGGTTCGAGCAGCTTGCCAGCCGGTTGGGCATTGGCATTGACAATGGACACAGCGGAGCCAGCGCCCTGCAGCCGGACAGGCTTCCACATAATCAGCAGCTCGGTGTGGGATCCCGCTGAAGCGGTTTGAGTTGGCGTCGTTGCATGAAGCATACCGGCGTTGCACGCGGTCTGCGTCGGAGTCGCCCCGGTGGTCGTGCAAGTCGGATCGACGATGATCAAATCGCCCGGAGCTGCGGAGTCAATCGCGCTTTGAATCGTACCCGTGGCGTCAACGTGCTTGGGTGCTTTTCCGCCAATGGTCACACTGACGGTGTCGATCGACCGTTGTCCGCTGCCCGCCGTGATGACCAACTGGCCGCACTGGGCGGGTAAGCCGCCGTACTGCGCTTGCTGTTGCACAGCGCAGGCAGGCACGCCCTGGGGCACGGTGACGGTAATCGAGGTGTCACTCCAACTGGTCACCGGCGCATTGATACCACCGATGGTCACACTTCCAGTGCCCTGTGTGGCACCGAACCCATAGTGGCGGGTGACGGTTTTCGCATTGAATGGAGCTACATTGGCCGATGGACCGGAGTACGCGCTGTTACTCACCTGCACGTTGCCCAGCGCAGTGATCGTCAGGGTATGACCGGCCGCGCTGACCCAAGGCCCAATGCCATCCTGGCTGTCAACTTCCTTGATCGCTGGCGTGGCGTTCGGGTAGCTGCAATCGGGGGCGTTGTACGCCGCACCCACGAATCCTTCTGTGGGCACAACGGGAGTATCGGTGTAGTTCGTCAAGCCCGGCATGTACGGCTCTTCGTAGCAGAAATCGCTATAGGCCGGGTTGTACAGAGGATCGGTGATCAACTGCCCGTAGGTCGGCGAGCCGGGGTTGCTGTCGAGGACCGGGCCCGGGTCATTCATGCACTGCACCATAATCGTCGGTGAATACCCGGTGATGTTGGGCGGGTTCACTTCCCAGCTCGAGAACGTCAACCCGTCATAGACTCCCCAGTGGTCGGAATACACGCGGGAGATTTCGTTTCCGAGATAATCCTTCGTGGAAATCGGCAAGTTAGGCGGAGCAAACTTCTCGCCGAACTGCGGGGCAAACGGATCGAATTCCGAGGTGAAGTCGTCGGTGATCACGCCCGTGTACTTCGAGGCGATGTGGGTAGAAGTGAAGATCGCGAAATGCATCCTCACCGACATCTGGTTGGTCAGGGTCACTTCCTTGCGGTCGCACAGCGGCCGAGTCGCTCCGGCAAATGGCGCGACTTCCTGCGCGTGCGGGAACAGACTCAGGTAGTCGGGCACGACGCGCTGCTCGCCCACGCACGGCCACACAGGATCTTGAAAGCCAGGGTAACCTGGGACGCCTGAGAGTTCGTCCGACAACCCCAGGCCCGTAGTCGAGTCCTGGTAGTTGGTAGGGTTGAAGCCGGCGTTGCTCTCGTCGTACATGGAAGCCACCGACGCCTGGTCGGGAACGATGAAGATGGCCCCACCCAGTCCAGCGAATTGCTGCGTGACCGGCGCGATGTAGTTGTCGCCGATCAGCAGGTTCTTGTCCTCCTCCTTATAAACCTCATAGCCCGAAGGCATGATCACTTGCACCACGTACTTGCCGGGCGGCAGCATCGGAGTGCCGACACGATACTTGTCCGTCGAATCGGGATTCGGTACGCAGACCGTGCAGTTGGTCCCCGCCATCGCGGCGGTCACGCCATTCGTCGATCCCACGGTCGAAACCAGCTTTCCGTTCGTAGGGTTAATGCCGAGGACGCTCGGGAACGAGTATTCGCCGTCGTAAGGCGCCGGCTGCACCTGGTTCCAGATGTGCATCGCGTCGTAGCACTTGTACTGCGAGTTATAGGGGAGCGCGTGCACCGGGGCCGTGCCCCCGCTGTGTATAGAGTTGTACCAGTCAAGGTAATTCGGCTGGTCAAACAGCGTGAAGAAAAAGAGGTCCTGGTTGGGACTACCGGTGGCGTTCGTACCTTGACCGGGGCAGTTCATGTAAGGCAGCTGGGTGCCCGTGGTGGGGTCGGTGTAGGCCGGGTAGAACCCTTGAGCCCAGTTGTCCCAGCTGCTCGTCTGTGTGGTGTCGACCATCGTGAGGGTTGGCGTCACGCCGTCCGACGCAAAGCCTTCCTGATAGAGGTTGATGGTGACATTCGGAACAAGCGGCTCCCAGGGCTGCAGTATCATTTGCGACGCATCATCAAAGGGACGCGTCGAGGCATATGTGACCTGACCATGGATGCCGCCGTTCTCGCCCACCTCCGTGGTCGTAGCGGTGGTGGATCCTGGGGCGGTTGTTGTAACGGTCGCGCATGCCGGCGGACAAGCCGCGTACGGCGCCTTGCCGAAATCAATCCAGTTGCTCTGACTCGTCATCCCCGACCAGCCCTCCGCAGTCACCCACGGCGGATCGATGCGACCGGTCGAAGTAGTCGATGCGACTCCCGTACTCGGTTTTGGCGTGCCGGCTGCGAACAAGGCAGCTTCAGCCGTGCAATCCGCTTTGGCGCAATAAACCGCACCCGGCACGGACAGATCGGCAGGCAGCGGCACCGCCTCGTAGGTGTTCGCCAGGTAGTTATAGGCAGTCGAAGTTCCGCAGGGCCGGACGCCATTCGAAGCGCTACCGCAGGAGGGTGAGCCGTCGGCAGGGCCGCCCGCGTCGTAAACGGTGTGGATGCCTGTCGTCTTGTAGCGGGTCGAATCCGCTTCCACGACATACCAGTTGAATAGCGGGAAAGTCTCGTTGAAGTTGGCAACGCCGTTGAAGTCCGTATTCAGACCGTTAGCGTTGTGCCCATCCCGGTAGTAAATCCTCGTATAGAGGAACGGTATCCCAATCTCGTTCCCGTCCCAGATTCCATTCTTGTTCTCGTCGACGAAGACGCGGGTGTAGAGATTCGCCTGCCACTGCTGGACGCCAATGTTACCGAGGTTGAGGCTCGAAATTCCGCCGGTGCAAGTGGTACGGCCCGCCGGGGGTATGCACCCCACGTTAGCCGGTGTCGAAAGACCATCAATGATCTGGTCGTTCCATTGATCGCCAATGGTGAGTCTCCAGTTCCCACCAGGAACGCTAGAGAACTGGAAGTTTCCGTTGGCATCGCACTTGGTGAACATGAAGTCTTCGCCATCGGGGTCACCCAAGCTGACCCAGCACTGGGTCCAGGCGAAGCCATCGCGCGAACCGCTGGGATAGAGTCTCTGATCCGGAGTTCGGCTCAGGCGTTGGACATCCACTTGGCCCGAGATGCTGTTGCTGCACGGTCCAACCGCACCGGGGCTGCCGGCGCCGGCGCAAACATCCTTGTGCCGCGAGTTGATGATGGCCGGGTTGGCAAAGCCAATGGCCACGTGATATCCGGCCGGCCCGTACTCCTGGAAGTAGCTGGGCTCGCCGATGCGGATGAAGGAATCGTGGGGATGTTGTCCGTCCAGTGTGTTGGTCTGGAGCCACTCTTCACCGCGCGCAATGCGGTCCGCCCCGGGGTACGCCTGGACGCTGAATTTCTCAGGCATGAGGTTGGCAATGATTGCCTGGCCCGCCAGAGGGGATAGAGTCTGCCCGTCTGCTTCATACTTCGGGCAAGTCACGATCATGCCCGTGATACCACCGGCTTGGGGTGCGCCGGGAAGACCCGTACCCGCGCCGGCCGGACCCGAAGTCGCATTTTTCGAAACCGGACAGGCATCGAGCCCGGTGGTGGGATCGATGGTCCCCGCCAGACTATTCGACAAGGGCTGGTTGAACATGTCGTACGTATCTTGTCCGGTCACATCACCGAGTCCGCCAAAGGTGTCCCAAAGAACGATGTTGAAACCGCCAAGACCAGGCTCGATGGGCGCAACCGTGCCGTTGCCGCCTCCACCATCCTGCTCGCCATTGAGTGGGAAGTCGTCTTCGAACACGATCACCGAAAGTTTTCCCGTGGGGAGCGGTGTGGGAAGCACGAGCACATTGACAGGTTGGGTAAAGACAGATGCTGAGCTACAGGCGTTTGGCCCACCGAGGATGTTGCAGGCCGGTGGGATTGGGGCGCCGCTCATGGTGTGGCCGCATGTCGCAGTATTCGTGCCGGGCGTGCAAACCGGCTGGCCAACATAAGCAGGAAACGGGTTGGCTGCATCGCCGGGCAACACCGAGATGTAATAGCGCTTGGCGGGATCGAGATTGACCTCGCCAGGAAGGACGGGTGTAAAGCCATTTCCCGTCGTATCCGGTCGGCAAGCTCCGTTGCCCAGGTCGCACACGGCAGGAATGTGCTGGCCGGCAGTCGAACTGCACCCCGCCGGAACTCCAGTGGAGGTACAGGCCGGCCGGGCGTCGTACATGGTCTGGCCGCCTTCGCAAGAGAGCGGCCCGGTGCATCCCTGCGCAACGAAATCCATGTTGCTGGTGTGGAAATTCACGCCGAAGGTAGGTATGGTGCTGTTGCCTGCTCCTCCCACGACGGTTGGACAGCCCGGCGTGCTGATGCTGCTGTTGGTTGTGCAGTTCGGATCAATCCAGAAAGTCTTGTCTTCTTCAATGATCCAGCGATAGTCGGTAAGCGGCGTCAACCCACTGAGGCACGCGCTGTTCCCGTTGCAGTTATTAAACAGCTGGGCGTCCAGCACCTTCACTATCAGATTACTGGGGGGAGGAAATACCAGGGTGACGGTGGCGGGGGAACTCTGCGCCCCTACTGAGTTTTGCGCCACGTAGGTAAAGGTGTAGGTGCCCGCGCCTGGTGCGCTCGCTATGAACCCGCCGTTGGGGTCCATATTGATCGTTACCGAGGAAGTTCCCGAGGGTGTAACGCTGGAAGTGACTACCGTCAGGGGAAGGCCGTTGGGATCCGAGTCCACCGATAGAACGCCGGGCGATGGAATCTTCAGGAACGTAGCCATCTTCGAAGTGTAGGTAATACCGTTCGCGACGGGGTTTCCAGAGAGCTTCGACGCACCCAAGGTCACCGTTGTACAGATAGTTGTCGTGCCGTTGGCGCAATATGCGAACGAATCTGCGCTGGTGCCCGCATTCGGCGTGTAAGTAAAGGTGCCATTCGCACAAATCCCCGGGATCGGATTCGACGGCAGCGCATTGCAAGTCAGTGTGCCGCCGGTGGGAGCAGTAGACAGCTCGACACCATACACATTCACGTCGTTCGCGATCACGCCCTTGGACGGGTCCGTCACGACCAAAGGAATGCACGAGGCCGCCCCAGTCGCACATGGAACAATGGAGTTGTAGATATCCGGGTTGGCAAGCGCGGCTGCGAATATGCCAGACCCTACCGTCGGAAGCGCGGCGCCGTTGACGCCAATGTAGGCCAGCATTCCGGCATCACGCGCCGAAGAATTGGCGGACAGGCTTAGTTCGCGATCATAGATCGGAAGGGACGGAGGTGCCGTGGCGCCGGTCGGAGTTGCGGGCACATTGACCATCACATCAATCGTCTTACCCGCAGCCATGAACACGTCGGTCTGCACACGGGGAGCTACGGGAGCAGTGGTCGCCCCGGGAGGAGCGACACCGGGAGTGACGTTACCGTCTTCCGCGATCAGGGTGAATCCAGAAACCGTAGTAACCGCACCCGCGCCAGTGAAGCCCTTTGTTTGCGAGCCCACGATGGAAGGCACGTGCATGCGCAGGCCGGCATTCACCATGCGTACCAGGACGGTGCCACTGATCCCGGTCGTGACAGGAGTGGGGGGAGTGGCAGCGCTCACACCAGCCGTAGCCGGGAACAACGAGGCCGCTGCATTGGTCTTGTTGAAGGCGAGCCCGTTGATCAGGAAGTAAAACGGCGTGTAATTCACCGCCGGGGGATAGCAGGTGCCATAGTTGGATGACGCCGGGTTTCCGCAGCCCGGCGCCCCTGTATTCGCGTTGGTCGGCAAACCGGACCACACCTGCGTCTCGCTAAAGCCGGGGGTCCGTACAGCGAAGTCGACCTCTTTATTTTGCACGGGGTCGATTTCACTAAATTCCAGCGGAACCTCGGCGTTGTACTGCACAGCCGGCACGCTTGTAGTCGTAGCAGTAGCGCTAACCCCGGGATAAGCTGTGCCAGCGGTAGTACCCGAAGGCGCGGTGGTGACCACCAGCATGCCAATCAAACCCATGGGTACTTGTATCGAGGGATGCGTGCCCGACTCGAGCAGATAAGTACCTGGCTTAAGGTTTGCCCAGGTCAGCGCCGCATTTGTTCCTGCCGTCACTTCGGTGGCCATGGATTGCACGCGGCCCCCTTGGACAGGTGGAGTACCTGAAGCACCCGCTTGTGGTGCGGGGCACGGAGTACCCGGCGGCGTCGCGGAGGAGGCAATAAACCACGTCGCGCACCCCTGCGCTTCGGAGTGGTTTGGACTCGGCGTCCTGGTCGGTGTGGCGCCGAGACCACCGCCCACTTGGCCCAGGATCAAGATTGATGTGGGAATATTATTCGCCGTGCCGCCAGCGGCGGGAGTGAACGAGAGGTTGTTGGTCAGGCTGATCTGGAGGCCTCCCGATGCTCCCGATGGAACGGTGATCAGTACCGGGGACCAGGCTGGACTTGCCGCCGCAACAGCGGCAGTGCCGCCGCCACCGGAGAGCGTGACGGTGGGCGCGGCGACGTAGCCAGCTCCGAGATTGGTCAGACTTATGCCAACCACCTGGCCGCCATTCACCAGCGCGGTCGCCGTCGCCGTGACGTTTGTAACGCCGGCAATGACACCGGTCGGGGCACTGATGGTAACAGTGGGCGCACTCGTGTAGCCGGATCCGCCATTGATGATGTAAATTCCGCCCAGTGCACCGGCGGCTGCGGCAGAAAAGGTCGGATTGGCTCCGCTCAACGGCGCGCAGGTCGCGGTCGACCCTGTAACGGCAGCTCCGCAGGAATAGCCCCACATCGGCACCACCGTGCCATCCGGCATAGTTGTGGTAGTCGGTCCCGCTGTCACGTTGACCACCTGCTGGCCGAAGCCCATCACCGTGGCAAAGAGAAGGAACACGCTCACCACCGCTGCCGCCTGCAGTGTAGCTTTGGACTTGAAGTCATTGATCCGGATCATGGTTCTCGCCTCTCGTCGTCGGTCCGTCTTGGACATAAAGATGAATGCTGATTCGCCATCCGCCGGCTGGGGCTGCTCAAACTGACGGCCTTACCAGGCAGGCAAACACCCTGCCCCTATTGCGATTCGTCAATTGCAAATTCCCGTGTATCGACCAGCAGCATCATCAACATGCCGCCGGGGAAGACATTGTTCGTCGTGATCTCGCGCTCGTTATGCGAGTGCCACATGAAGGCCCAACCACGCTCGTTGGCGGGATTGGCCTGCACGTTCGAGGGCTGCAACGTCGTGCAGTTGGTGAGCGGTGTCTGAGCGCCGGTCCCAGCAGTACTCGTGCAGGTGGGCATCGCCGCGCGCAAGCTTGCATCCGGCCCCAGGTAGGGCGTGCCGCCGTACCAGGCGCCGTTGGTAAAGACATCGGGATCGGGGAAAGTGGCCGGGCCGCCGGACCCCACATCGCCGAAGGGATTCACCTGTATCGGCTTGTTGTGGTCCTGGCACCACTCGTAGTAATTCAGGACAGTAGTGCCGTTCAATGTGTTGTAGCCGTTCGCGTCCGGAGTGCAGGCCAAATGAGCCAGAGGGTCGTTCGCAGGGGTCCCACCGGAACCCGGCGATGTGCCGACATCAGGAGCGGGATGGTGACCATACGGATCCCAGTTCAATCCCCTGCCAGTGAAATAGAAAATCCCGTCGAACGATTCCCCTGGAGTGGTGTCCGTGTTGAACATCAGAAGGCCCGCGAGACTCGTTGTCGGATTGGTCGGGCTGAGAACGAGGTTCCCGTCACGACCCAGGATGCGCACGTGGTTCGCGTGCTCGTGGTAGGGGTGTTGCCACCGCCCCTGGCCGATGGTGCGAACCAACAGCAACTCGCCGGGATGGACGTGCGGATTGCCGTTGTAAGGCTGGTGCGGATATTCGTACGCGTAGTTCGGATCCATCAGATCAGGCATGGAACGGCCATTGATCAGGAAGTACGCGGGATGATAGGGCTCGGTCTGTACGTCGAGACTGCATCCCGGCATCCCCGCCGTGCAGCCCATCTTGGCCTGAACTTGCGCCTGAGCCTGGCGGTGAATTCTCGTGTCCATCTCGGCCCACTGGAACAAATATTCCCGGTCGTAGCAGCTCTTGGGGTGATCGTAGGCGGCGTGTGCGAGCCGGAAATCGCTCTCCGGAAAACCAGCGACGCCGTTGGTTGTCCCGTAGTCCGGCTTTCCGTACAGATTCGTGTTGGTGGTATTGCAACTGGTCGGGCCGCCACCTGTGGGAAGCACAATGATCGCGCCGTACAAGCCCATCTCGATCTGGAGGTCGCCTTGCGTCCCGCTGTAATACGGGTGTGTCCCCGGCGCGGATGCGACAAACGTATAGGTCACCGTCGCGCCCGGAGTCGCTTCGCACGCCAACAAGCCCTGCGGATTGGTGGCGCTATTCGGACAGGTGGACGTGAGCTGAAAGCCGGGAAACAGGATCGAGGTGTTGCCGGCGGCAGTGGGCAGACTATTGGTCAGATTAATCGTGACCGTCGTCCCTTCGGTGACCACCATGGTTGGGCCGGGAACCTGCATGGTGTTACAAAAGGCGGTGGTGATCGCCTTCGGCACAAAGGTCGGTGTGGAACCGGTCGCGCAGCCGTAACCCCACGAGTAAACTGCTTCTCCGTCCGGCTGATTCAGGTAACCGTCTTGGACCGTCAAATTAAAGGTCCCGGCCGTACCCGTGCCGGTGATGCCAGGAGCCGCAGCGAAAGCGGCCGGCGTGAGAAGCAGCGTGATAGCCACCGTTAGCGCAAGGAGCAGTTTTGTCTTTGACGTCGGGTTTTGCATGTTCATCGGCCTCATTGCTGCTCTCCTAATTGCAGGTGTTTCCAAACGTGTCGCTGGACACGCTGTTGCAAATGTGGACCTCGGTCATCATCCCGCCGAAGTTCTCCGCGTCGTTGGACAGCATCTCGAGATTTGGGGTGTAGACGTAAAAAGTGCTGCCCGCTGGATACAGCTTTGCAGCGCATCCCGCGCCCATGTATGCACGGCAGCCGTCGTCACTGGCGTCCAGAATCACGTCGAGTGATTCGCCGCCGCCGAGCGTGATCGAATTGGTGTAGAACTCGGTGTTGTTTCCATCCTGATCCCGCAACAGCTTGGCGTTGAACCCAACCTCATGCATGGGAACGCCCACGCTCTGCAAGGTGAAATATTCCGCGACCGACAGGTTGACGAGGCGCAGAGAAGCCTTTCCGCCAGCGGGAATGTTGATGAGCGCCGGCAGCGGCTGCGAGTAGTGCATCGTGCCATCGCTTGAGATCGTGGCTTGCGGGCCGGGCGTAACCGTATCGGGATAGCTCCGCCCGTTCAGCAGGAAGTATTTGTCGTTCATGTCCACGAACAGTTCCGGGTTGAAGGTCATGCCCACGAAGTGGAAGTTTGGGTCAAAGCCGTGCATCTGGATCGGGTATACGACGTCGTAACAGCTCGAGCCATCGCCGTCGTTGTAGACATACTCGGGTTGCGTTCCCTCGCCCGCGGGCGCCGTACCGTTGCAGAGAAAACCGACTGCAGGTCGGGTCGCGCCGGTGTTGATGGCGGGCATGGTCGCGCTGCACAGGATGTCGACAGCGGGTTTGCACTCGGTGCGCAGATCAGCAACAGGATTTGTTGTGGGCTCGGAGACCCCATTCTGGTATCCGAGATACGTAAAGAGGTTTCCGCCCACAGGCACTCGATCTTGCCGCGGCCGCACATAAAGCTGTCCCACCATGCCCATCTGCAAGTGCTCGGGCGGGGTGATGTGGCAGTGCCAGAAGTAAGTCCCGGCATCCGGAGCGAGATAGTAGTAAGTGAAGCTGGCGCCGATGTTGATGGCGATGGACGCGTCGGGAACGCCGTCATAAAAAGAGGAGGCGTTGGGATAACCGTGGAAGTGGACCGTGTGCTGCTCGAACAGGTCCGGGCGCATGATCATGCCCACGTTGGTGAGAGTGAGAAAAAACTCGTCGTCCTCGTCAAACGCGAACAATGGCGCCGGGATATTGCCGTTCATCGGGCCGACATCCATGATTTGGCGGGGATCCACATGCCCATCCAGTATCGGGGGCGAAGCGGCGGTGGCGGCCAAATCATTGCCGGTATCGGACGCCAGTCCTTTCGTGGTATCGACGTACTGGAAGGCATATTCATTGAACCCGTCGGGAGTCATGGCGGTTCCCGTGGCCACGCAGCTAACTGTCCACGTAGGATTGGTCGCCGTGTTGGCATATCCCGCCGGGGTGGGCGTGGGTCCCTCTGCAACCGCGTTTGCGATCACAACTGATGCTCCGACAGGAAGCCCCAATGGCGCGTCGGTCCAGGCCGTTACTGTGAAAGCGGAAGCGGCCGTGGTGGGACAGCCCGGGACCGTGGCACCCGGGTAAAGGGCAGCTGTTACAGGGCCCTCGACGAGATTGCTAACCGTCACGATCGTCGTGACTTCGGGGGTCAAGCCGACCGCGCCGTTCCAGCTAAACCCCGTCGTAGCCGATGGCGGCCAAACCGAATAAGGCGAGGCGCCGCTGGTTGCCCCGTCGGTTGTGGCCGGATCGCCGCGCACCAGCGTCCCCGGATACGGGGTGTTGAAGATATACGGGAACTCGGTGCCAGGATGGCCAGCTGCGATGTCCGCCAGGCCGGACAGCGGTCCAAACGAGAACATGAAAATCTGGTTGCCGTCGGCCATCGTCGAGTAACCGTCACCGCCCGAGATTTGCTCGCACTTGATGGCGCCGTTCACGGTACCCGCAACGGGCGTGACAAAGTCCCCACTCGTCCCTGCGGGCACACCCGAAGTCGCGGGATTAAATTGCGTCGGGCCGTTGTAGGCAGGCTCTGTGTTGTTGCACCCCGGTCCGGTAGGGTTGGTGCTGCAATTGCTCCCCGTCACCGGGTGCGTAATCGTGCTGGCTGGACATTGCACGCGAAATGACTGAGCTCTTGTTGCGGTCGCGAAACAAATGACGATAATTGGCAACCAGACCCGGCAATGATTTTTCATACCTCTGCTGCCTCCTTTCGTTCTGAAGCGGACTCCTCCAGGGCAATTGTTCCTGGACTTAGTTCCGCAAGTCCTAACGGCGGGCATAGATAGCCGCGCTCCTCATACCGGTTCCTTATCATGGCCAGCGGCTTGAGCACCTAGATCAACACAAGCACACAAGTGCCAACACACACCCACGACTTATCGCCGGGTTCTTTTTTGGGGGGGAGACTAACTTTGCGTAGATCTACACACCACTACACTTGATACTCTTGTAGCTGCTATCGCACTGACGGACGTCTATAGGGGAGATGCCTTGTGAAACGCTGTCCGAAAGTGTCGGCGACTCAACTCATGCCGCACAACATTCCTAACAGGCGTTTGCAAAATATGTTAAGTCGCCATAATAAGTCAACTAACCGACCCGCCAATTTATGAAGATTTTAACTTCTTAACCTTGCGCGGCATCCGATTCGCCTAAACTTCATCGGAGCCGACGAGTTTCGACGAATTGTTACCCACGGTTGGTCTCCAGCACATGCTTTGAATGGTTGCTTCTTGGTTGTCTGCAGGGGACAATCGCAGTTCGAAGAATTTACCGCAAATTTACGCGCCTAATGTGCTCAGGCGTTACGGTCTGGTAGGAGGACCTGATCGTGGAGAGAGACACGGAATCTTTCGACTCAAACCGGGTGAACAGGCGCGATGTTATTGTCCAGAAAGAGTTGTTGTGCTCTGATGTTGAAAAATACGTGGGGCTGAAATCGCTGGTTGAAAAGGCAAGCGATCCAGCGCTGGCTGAACTAGCAGAGATCATGCACAAAATCAGCGATATGATCGTCGAACGCCCGGAATTGCGGTGTCAAACTCCCTCTGAGCGGATGAACGGAATTCTTTGCGCACTGCAGAAATTATGAACTGCGCGAAGCTGTGCAACTGGCGACAAAGAGTTCGATCTCCGGCCACACAAGCAGCGAACAGCCGCTCTAGTCAGGCGTGAATAGTGAGAAGGCGGCCGTCGCACTGCTGGCGAGTCCCCAGCCTGGAACTCGGTAGCCCCCGTTGCGCTGCCAATATCCATTTCGATTTAAGAAGACGGGCGTGAGTTGCAGCGTCAACTGGTCAGGCTATTGCCCAGAGCATCGCAGTAAGTCCGGCTCGCACAGCTGGCACGTCCCGCCTCAGGCGAATAAGTGTGTTGGTGATGGAAGAACGGTCCAAGATAGGTCCGGCCCCAGCGTAGCACAATCGGTACATTAAGTTTGATATTCCCCTGATCAAATATCTCGCGAGCCTTTAAACCGGTAACCAACTCCTTTGACCGTGATAATCAATTCAGGGTGCCCAGGATCCTCTTCTAGTTTTTTACGAAGACTGAATACGTGGACATCGACTGTCTTCGTATACGCGTCGGAATCGTAACCCCACACTTCTCTCAGTAATTCCTCTCTGGAAAGCGTTCGTCCGGCATGGTCAACAAAGAATCGTAGAAGATGAAATTCACGCGCCGAGAGATGTACCGGCTTGCCATCGCGCGTAACATCCTTTCTGGCTACATCGATACGCAGCGAACCGATCTGATGGACCCCTCGTCCGGTTTGCACCGGAGCCCGACGCAACAGAGCTTCGATGCGGACCAAGAGTTCCGTCGCGTGGAAAGGTTTGGTCAGATAATCGTCTCCACCGAGTTTGAAGCCAAGAACCTTGTCCACGAGTTCGCCGCGGGCAGTGAGGAAGAGTATGGGCGTGGCAAATCCTGCCTGCCGAACATCCCGACATAAATCGAAGCCGCTGCGGTACGGAAGCATCACGTCAAGGATCAGCAGGTCAACGGGAGAACTAGCCAGCTTCTCCATACCTTCTTCACCATCGTTGGCAGTATCGACGACGTAGCCTTCCAGGCGAAGGCGGTCGCTAAGGGTTGTCCGCACAGCTTCTTCGTCTTCAACCAGCAAAATGTTTCCCCTCATGCCTTCCCTTCTAGTTCGCCCCGGCGGCTTCGAGCGGCTGCGCGACATCGGCCACTTGCAAGTGCAAGGTGAAAACACTGCCCGCTCCAAGCTTACTCGCGACGGAGACCTCTCCACCCATAACCTCGGCCAACTGCCGCGCCACCGACAACCCCAGTCCAGTTCCGCGAATCTGTGCAGCCCGCACTCTGGGACTGCGATAGAACGGCTCAAAAATCTGTTCGAGTTCATCCGGGCCGATACCCATTCCTTGATCGGCAACGCTGATTCTGACTTCCGGAGGAAAGCCAGCATGTTGAAACAGCTGACCAGCGACGAGGATTGCTTTCCCTGGTTCGCTGTACTTCACAGCGTTTCCAACGAGATTCACTAAGCAACGGGAAAGAGCCTGTAGATCTCCAATGACGAAAGGCAGGTGCTCGTCACAGCTGAAGTCGATGACCAATCCCTTTTGTTCGAGCATCCATTGCGTGTCCTCACGCACGTCGTCGAACAGTTCGCGTATGCTCACAGGTCGGAGGGCGTATTGTCTCTTGCCATCCTTCATCGAGGCGAACAAGACCACCTGATCTACGAGGTCGATCAACTGCAGTGCCTGAGTCGTGATTATTGATCCGTATAGTGGAACATCTGGCACGAAGCCGTCTTTCATAGTCTGACCCGCGGTAAGAATTGCCGTAAGGGGCGTGCGCAAGTCATGCGAAACGGAGGCGACGAAATCCATTTGGAGTTTGGCCATGTGTAAGGCGGCAAGGGTTTTACTTGCCTGGATTGCCCAAACGGAGACTGTGCTGAAAACCAAGACAAAGGCCAAGACTATGATTAGCTTTGCCACGGAGCGGTGGGAGGAGGCAGCCACACTCGAGAGTTGCTGGGTTGCCCGTTCATCATACAAGCGATTTATGTCTTCCAGGTCCTGTCGAACGCGATCGAAGGACAAGACACCCTCCTTGAGGTCAACCTCTACTGCTTTCTTGATGTCTCCCTCAAGAATCAGTCCCATGACATCATCCCTGACTTTCAGGTATGAATTCCAATCCTGGGCGAGACGTCTGCCCACCTCGAGCTGCTCTTCTCCAAGTTCTTCCTGCAGATATCGAGTAATCCCTGCCGTCACCTTGCGGTCAGCGTCGTGTGATTGATCCGAATAATCGAGTTGCAGGTTTGCATCGTTGGTCGTCAACGCATAGAGCGTGCTTCGCCGGGTTTCCTGCGCTTCGTATTGCATAGCACCGATTCTTCGTAGTCCGATTACCGAACCCGCGTATATTTGCTGTGCTTCGACGTTAGCGGAGCGAACGTCGCTAATGACCCACGTGCCTACCGCGATCACGACAGCAAACACTAGCAATAGGAACAGGCTCGAGCCGCGTCGCGAGACTGCGTTGGTCACGAGCAGGCGAGGCCCGGCGAGAGCTGTGTGCAGGGGTCTAAGCTCTGTGCTTGCCGAGCTCATCACTAGTTCTCCGAATTGGCGTCGATCTGCAGCCGGTAATCCTTGTCAGAGGGGAGGTGGCCATCGATGCGAAGCACCTTTACCGACTCGTCTGCATCAGATGCTCGAAGATAGCCAATTGCACCGGGAGCCTGCACAATGAATTTGCGAACACGCGCGGGGCTATCCAGCGTCTTGGGCACAATGCTCACGTCCTCGGCAAACAGACCTCGCAGAAAATGATCGGTGTACCGAGCTTCGGTCATTGCGTAGATTTCACGCAGGACTGTTTCCCGTTCCGGGCTGCCGTGCTCCATCATGAGCACAGCGATTCGACGTCCATTCTGCCAATGACCGCGTTCTCCCATGAAAATCTTTCGCAGCTCATTGAACGGCAGGTTGTCCACCGGATTGGAGCGATTCACAACGATCGCCAAGCTTTGCTGCGGTGAACCTCGCACTGCCGACTCAAGTTCCTCGCTGCCGTGGGCACGATCCGGCGAAATCTCCAACACGAGTACCAGGAGAAAGACGGCCGGCAGCACCTCTAAAGGTCGCATTCTCACAATGCTCATTAGAACGTAAACCCGGCTTGCAATGCTAATGTATTTACCCCCGGCTGTTGCCTCAGTTCACTGTGATCGTACTGCAACTTGAGAGCAACTGACTCGTTTACATCGTAGCGGATGCCTACCGAAGGACCGGCGCGCAAGCCAACGCCTGGAAAGACGGGCTCATACCTGGAAGCATTCACGTATTGGTAACGGAGGTAAGGGCGAAACGATCCAAAGCGCTCCGAAATCTGCGAATAAAATCCCGGGGTTTCGTAGATGTGAGAGGGCGACGCCAAAGCGTGGCGAATCAGCACCGCTTCGTTCAGCCACTCCAGATTCGGACGATTCAGCACGGCGTAAGCATCCATGATGGTTTCGCCGATGCGCGACGAGTTCAGGGGGTAAAGCACATCGCGGTAGGTCGAGAAGCCGACCTGCAGGCCCGGCACAGCATCGGGCCGCGCAAACAACGCGACGTTGACCGCTTTGTGATTGTTCTCATCGACCAGGTTCTGAACCGGCTCCACGTTGGGAGAGCTCGAAGCACGTCCATTGCTGACTTGTGCGACATAATGCAGCCCGACTTTTCCGGACGGAATTAGCCCAGTCGCCGATAATCCGACACTATGAACCGGCAGGATGCCTCCCTCGTCTTCATATTGGAAGAGGTAGGGCCGGTCCGTGGTGGTCTGGAACCAGGTAGTGTGGTGAAACGCAGTATTGTAGTAGCCGATCTCTGTATCGAAGCGCCCCCCTGACAATTTGAAGTAGTCATTGAAGTCGTATTCCAGAAGGATTCTCTCGAGATCCTCTTCGAAATCGTTGTCCTGATGCACTTCAAAAACCAGCTCAGTAAGGAACTTGAATCGCTCCGAAATGTCCGACGTTATAAAGAGATTGAGCTCTCCAAGACCGAATGACGTATGCTGCGCCTTCTGGTCTCCGCCGTAGAGACCGAAGTCCCCAAAGCCTCGAATGTTCATCAACGTCTTGCTGACATCCATGTTCTCCGCCTCAACCGTTTCGCTTTCCTGCGCATGCGCCGCCTGGTCTGCAGCGGGAGAATCCGGCGCCGCAGCTGTGCCGGCTGCTGGTTGCCCTTTCTCCAATAGCCTGACCCTATCTTGCAGTTGTTTCTCTGACGCTTGCAGTTGTTTCTCCGACGCTTCCAGGTGGTCGATTCGCTGGAGAAGCATCTGGATCAGCTGCTTGTCGTCAGCTACCGGCGGAGTCGTAGTCTCCTGCGCGCGTAGGTCAAACGTAGTTAGTAGAAGGAGAGCAAGGGTCGCTAGATTTCTTGCTATAGCGGAACGATTTCCGGACGGGACAAGAGGTGACTTCATGGTGGCCCTCCTTCGGCTCACGCTTACAGTGGCGAGATATGCAACTTGAACTTACGTGATTCGGATAGACTCCGGAGTTGATATCCACAATTACGAGTAGCATAAGTTGTGGCGCTGAGGGAATGGGCGCTCGAGAACACGCGCGGGTTAATCAAATGCCCGTTTAACACAAACGGATGGAACGAGGTTGACCCGGGGCTTCTGACAGCAGGCATAGGATCTAGCGTGTGATCTATAGCATGGATTCGAGAAAGCACAAAGCCGCGTATGGATGAGGCTAGACTCAGACGGACGAATGGTTTCCGAAGACTACCCTTGCCATGCTTGCTCCGTGTCTCTTTTTTCGCTGATGCCCTAGTGCCCGGGATGGGTCGTGACCGCGACCTCTCCCGTCTCGAGCAACGACTTCAGATTGGAGATGGTTAGTGGCCACGCGACGGACAGGGCTTTGATTAGCTCCGACTCCGGCCGGTCGATCTCATGGGTGATCGTGAGCTTCACCGCGCGGTCCACGGCCTGGAGCTCGATGGTGCAGCGAGTCGGACCCTCACCCTTGAACTCGGGCTTCCACTCGTTCTGCCAGCGAATCACCGTGCGCCGTGGTGGGTCGATCTCAAGGATCTCCCCCATGTCGGCGACGCGACCGTCTGAGAAGAGCATCTTCCAGAGCGAGCCCTTCTTCCAGCCGCATTCGATGTTCGCGTCGAACCAGTACTTGCGGACGAACTGCGAGTCGGTCAGCGCTTCCCACAGCTTCTCTGGCGTGGCGCGGATATAGGTCACGTAGACAAACGTCGACTTAGACATTGGATTGCTCCGTTCGGCGATTTAGAGCATGAGGCAAGTGCAGGCATTCTTTCTTTCTGACGCAAGACGGTAAGGTGCGTCATTTCTCAACAGGCGAATGAGCCTCATCCCAGCGGTATTTCTTGCGTGAGCCATTTCCAAATTGCTCGCGAAAAACATCAAAAAAGTAATTCCAACCTTTCTCGTGCCCTCTTCCACTGTCAGTGTCAGGAAGGTCGGAATGCACGAGGGTCATCAGAGTGTCTTCTCCGTGTTTCCTAAAGGTCACGGTCACTGTCGATTCCTCTCCCAGGGTGTTCGGTGAGACCCATGTATGCTGAATTCGACCCGGCCGCTCAATCTCGGTGAATCGGCCGTAATGAGACGTGCCCTTGAGGGTCCAGTAGAAGAGCCCATCTACTTTCGGATCCAAGATGAACTTTTCGGCTGCATTCCAGGGATTGCCGGGGACTTTTGGGTCCAACCATCCATCGAATACCTCCCCTACATGCGCCGGGATCGTTCGTTCAACTTCAATTTCAATGGTCTTCTTAGAGTTCTTCATCACCTCTTCTCCCTCTTCCTTTTGTCCAGAAAATACTGCTGAAATTGATCAAGGCGCTGGTTCCAGAAGCGCTCGTATTCATGCACCCACCCCGCAACCTGCCGAAGGGGTTCACCTCGCAACGAAATAAAGACTTCCCGGCCCCGCTTCTCGCGCTCGATCAGCCCGGCTCTTTCAAGCAGCTTGAGGTGTTTCGTCACTGCATTTAAGGCGGTGTCGAAAGGTTTCGCGATATCTAAGAACCGAGCGGGCCCGTTTGCCAGCTGTTCGATGATTGCCCGTCGACTCGGGTGAGAAATAGCTGTCAGCGTATCGGTCAATTGATCCATTCTTAAATTACACCATAAGGTGTAATGTGTTTACAAGCGATTTGTCTTGCGACTTCTGTGCGACTTCCCTCCCTTCCTTCTTTCCTGAGCTCCTCGCCGCCGTCAAAGCACGGTGCGCGTTAGTGTTCATCGGCGGACGGGCGTAGGTTGCGGGTACGGTGGCTTCGTTCAAGCGGAGACCCCTTTGAAACATTGGGGCGTTCCGCTCCAGGCATACTCGGATGGGTGGGACCTCTGGGCCTTCGATCATGAACCGGTCTCCCATGGGATTCCCGAATGGGCCGACTGGTTCGAAGACGAACTGAACACTCATCATGCCATCGCCCGTGTTGGGCATTGGATGTCATGCCGTCATTATCAAAGGAAAGAAAGAGCAGTTTCTAGACTGGCTCAGTTGGGGCGTCGAGAGCGGAGCCATTCGGCTTCCAAGAGAAACGGGCGCGATCATCTCGCCGACCGTGAACTTCAAGGACCTCCTGCCGCCAGTCGACTGGTTCCTTAGAACGATTGGAGGCTGAGACTCCGCGCGGGCCAGGCTTCATCTGAACAACTCTCGTGAGACAAGAGTATGCCTACGTTGGAGTGCAGTTCCTAGACAGATTCATGTCAAAGGAAATGCGCTCGGACCCGAGTCTTTCGAGGAAATCCTTCGCATCGAAAATTTGGCCGGGAGCAAAAGTTCCTGCCACATGCTCACGGAAAGTAATGATACGCTCGGCGGCTTCCACTGCCAGCGGAGCGGTGATCGCATAGATATCGCGTCCCGCTGCCGTCGCGCGTCGCTCCTCGTCTCCTTTGCGGACGACCACGTCCATCAAGAACGTCTGGCCTGACCGACCGCTCTCGTCCGCAGCGGTTGGGGCCGGTGTGTAGGGATCGTGCAACTCAGCCAGTGGCGCGAGGTTCAGATACATGCAGATCTCAGGCGTTCGCAAATGGCGCGAAATTACAACGGTTTCGGCGAGAGGAAATGCCACAACCTCTTGCCTCCCAAAGGGCGGCGGGAAATCCCACTGCATCTTTGGCGGCGGATCGTCGACCAACGATAGTTCACTCTTCGAGAAGACAAATCGCCGCCCGGGATTGCGGTTCCCAGTCAGCCGTGTCCCCCGCGTCGGCTTCCAACCGTCAAGCGCGACTCCAAGGCGAATTTCGTCCGCCGTGGTCCAGTCGCTCATCGCGGCACTCGCGAGAAGGTCTCCCAATCCGCCGTAGAAGGCCATAGCGGGTACGATCACAATGCCGGTGGTTCTCGCCGGTTCGGAAAACCGCTCAAACGCGGCAAGGGCCACTTGTTGTTCCGCGCTCACATCCAGATAGTGGATACGGGCTCGGAGGGCCGCCTCAATGATCGGTCCCGCTGTGTCAAGAAATGGACCGGCACAGTTGATAATTAGTGAACTACCTGCCAAGGCTCGATCGAGCGAGCGAGGATCGTCGACCGACGCAACTCGAATTTCGGATGCCGGGTGCGCCTTAGTGACTCTCGAAAGCTTTTCCGCATCTCGCCCGGCAAGAATACTTCCGATGCCGCGTCGTTCTAATTCCGCGATCACAAAACGGCCGGTGTGGCCGGCCGCGCCGAAAACAGCGATCTTATGATCCCGTTTGGCCGTTTGGGAAACACTCAGCTGCGAAGACAACATGTGGATTTTCCGACCTCCAACTCTGTTTTTTGGTCCTATTCAGGATCTCGCGCAAACAGCCCATTCATTTCAGCAAAGGGCAAGCCCGATTCAAGCAATCCGTACGTACCCCGTTCGAGAAGCTCGCGTGCGGCGCGTTGGGTCGCCGCCAGAGCCACCTGGGTGATCGCCGGCCCCACACTCACGCGAGCTACTCCCATCTTCCCGAGTTGCGCTGTACTCGGTGCGCCGGGCATCGCCATGATGTTTAGAGAACAAGAAATCGCCTTGACTAGCCTGGCGATGGTATCGGCGTCAATGACGCCCGGCACAAAGACGCAATCCGCCCCCGACCGGTGGTATAGGTTTCCGCGCTCGACGACAGCGTCGAATCGGGTTTCAGGTTTGCCCACCTGAAATAGGTAGACATCGGTTCGCGCGTTGATGACCAGATCGCCGCCAACGGCCGCCGCGGTCTCCCGCGCTACACGGATACGCTCTGCCTGTTCATCGCCCGATAGCAGTGCATGCCCATCGGTTCCTGGTGAGTCCTCAATGTTGAGCCCAGCCACACCGATCGACACCAGCTGTCGCACTGTTTCAGCTACGTCTTCGGCAGAGCCGGTTCCGTAGCCGCTCTCGATGTCAGCAGTTACGGGAACTTGGACGGTCGCGACGATGTTGCGAATCACCTGGAGCATCTCCTCACGACCAAGCTGCTGACCGTCCGAATGCCCGAATGACCAAGACACACCGGCGCTCGTGGTTGCGATGGCCAGCGCACCGGCCTCTTCGATCAGTCGTGCGCTAGCTGCATCCCAGGCGTTCGGCAAGATCAACGGCCTCCTGCTGTGCAATTGTCGAAACTTTGCAACCCGTTCCAGTTGGTTCATGATTTCTCCAAAACCGTTAGTCGGACGTGAACTCCAATCAGGCTGGGTGCTCGACCGTCTGCCAATGCTCTCGCAGTTCCTGGTTGAATTCCTGCCAGCGCTCTTCGCGGAAGAAAATTCTGGCGTTCTTGAGTTCGACGCGTCGGCGCGTGCCGGGAATGTTGTCCGCCAGCCAATGGGACCATTTCACATCGAAGTACACGTCATCCGTTGCCCAGACGATGAGCGTTGGCGCTTGCAAGATTTTCAACCGGTCTTCCACCGCGAGTGTGTGCTTGTTATCGAAAGCGGCCAGAAATCGCTGAAGGTCCCGCGTCCGTTGCTCCGTCTTAACGAGTGGACGAAGATATTCTTCGATATCTTCGTCCTTCAGCCGTTCAGGATGTTCATATGCGGGGCCCAAAGCGTTGGGTGAGCGATAAACATTTTTGTCCGACAGCATTGCCTCAAGCGTCTTGCGCAATCCACCGTTCGCCGCTATCGCCAGAAACGGCTTAAATGCCTCCGGCGGCCAGTTGTCGTGAGTGTCGCAGTCGGTGAGCGTGAGAGTGCGCACACGCTGCGGATACAGTGCGGCAAAAATCTGACAAATTCCTCCGCCGCTGTCATTGCCTACGAGGTCGACCACGTCGATGTTGAGAGCATCAAGAACTTCTTTGAGCATCGTGGCGTTGGCAGTGACCGATACATCCTCGTCCGGTGCGATCTCTGTGTCACCGTGGGCGAGCAGATCGACGGCAATACACCGCCGAATATCCGATAGTTCCGCCAGTTGGTGACGCCAGAGATGGCTGTTGAGGAGAACGCCATGCACAAACAAGGCGACGGGGCCCCGACCCTGCTCGATGTAGCTGATATGCCCTGACGGGACCCGCACGCGCTTTCGTTCCGCGACCGGCTTTTTGCTTTGTTGCATCGTTAGCTTCTCCCCGCGTTTGCCGATGCGTCTGCTTCCTTCAGCTTTTGTGCGCACTCTCGACAGCACACCTCAACCGTCTTTCCACCGATCTTGACCTGGATAACATCCGCGTCCAAGCTGCAATCACAGGCGGCACAAGTTCTTTCCGCCATGATTTCTCTCCATTTCCCGGAAATCCGGGTGAGACCAGTAGGCCACGTACGCTGATGTGGGCGCTGTCAGAATCTTTAGCGATTTTCGAGAAGAAGGCGAACCAGCCAAGAGGCGGAGCTCTGGAGCAATTGGCCGCGATGGCCCAAAGTCAATCTAACGACGCAGCGCTGAGCGCCTGAACTCGGAAGGGGAAAACCCATAAAGCTGGCGGAATGCAGCGCTGAAGTGGCTGTGGCTCGAAAAGCCGAGATCGAGGGCCAACGTGATCAAATCGTCGTAGTGCGCCAGGCGATCCAGCGCGCGCGCCAATCGCAGTCGCAATTGGTACTGATATAAAGGAAGGCCCTCTACCTGTTGGAAGACCTGCGTAAGGTAGACCGGCGAAACCCGCACTTCGGCGGCGATCTCGGCCAGCGTCCAGCGCCGGGCAGAGTTGCTGGCCAGGACTAGCTTTGCGCGATCAACCAGCTTCTGGCGACCTCGACTGGCGCCTGCCGCGTGCGAACTCCGCGGCCCCAGAGCTCGCCGGACCAACGTCAAAGCCAGAATCTCGGCCTCCAGAGGTTCGGCGGTGTTCTCGCGCAAGCTGTGGCGCAACAACGCCACCATAGCCTGTGTGCGAGCATCAATCCGCAAACGCTGATGCCGGAAAGCAATTCCGGACTGCCGATGCAACAGACCAGCCGGCGCGAGCTCCCGCAGTAGTGATTCCTCGATGACCAGCGTCAGGCTGCCATCCCCTCCGGAGACAGGATGGCTGACCCGGTAGCCTTCATTGGCGTTGAAGAACAGCACCTGGTTCGCCTCGGCTACGGCTTGATCGTGCGCAAGATGCCGCAGGTAGACTCCACGATACGGAAATATCAGCTGCGTTGTCGCCGTGCACTCCTCCGTACTCATGGTCCGGCAACTGCCCTGGCACTCGGTGTCCCGGATCGTAACGGTCGGGGACTTCAGCAGCGAGTGAACCGCAAACTCCGGCACAACCCTTGGGTGGCTTGATTCCATGGCATTGCGGGCTGACTACAGAAGACTACCACGTACCAGTTGGGCCGAGTTTAGTCGCTTCAGTTCGCAATCCCAGTCCCGCTCTTCTCTGACATTGCCTTGTTGCTCTGTGTAACTCTCCCACTACCGACTCGAGTCGGCCTTTCATGAGATTTGTTGTCCGAGGAAATTCATGCCTAAGCTGTTCAGGATCTATGACTATATCATGGCTACTATTTGACAACAGGTGATGTCCAGCCTAGCATCGTCGTGGGGTAAGCCACGTCTCTTACTCTTTCTGGTTCTCTGATCTAAGTCAGCCCATCTGAAGTTTCTTCCTCTTAGGAACCCAAAAAGCGAAGGAGTTCACATGCGGAAGCGGTTGCGATTCGCGTGTGTGGTATTGGTGGCCGCCCAGGTGGCCAGTATTGCGGGCGCGCAGTGTTTCAGCGCGCCATCGGAGAGAGCGGTGGAGCTGCTGACCGTCCGAATGCCCGAATGACCAAGACACACCGGCGCTCGTGGTTGCGATGGCCAGCGCGCCGGACTTTTGGAGCCGTTGCAGCTCGCACCCAAGTATCTGCTGGTCAATGCAGAACACGACGGGGAGAAGTACGCCGCCTCGTTGGGTGCGGCCTCGCTCGAGGATCTACGCCGTCTGCCTGCGTCCCTGCTTACCGGCAACGCGGGCGGTATCGTTCACTTCGTATACACGACGAACTTGGGGTCAGTTGCCGCCAAACCGACATATCATTACTGCTCGCGTTTGTTCATTCTGTTCATTTATCGTGGGGACGATTGAACGTCGAATCCGTACAGCCTCAGAATCTCCGCGACTTCAGCGGTTTTAATGAATGATAAAAACTGCTTTGCCGTTTCCTTATTCTTTGACGACTTAAGGATGACGCACGCCTGTTCGATGGGCGGATAGTCCGCTGCGGAAACTTCGACGAAGCGTCCTTTGTCTCTCATGTTTGGAGACAAAACGAGAGACAGTGCCACAATTCCAACGTCTGCCGATCCCGACACAACGAAAGAGGCGGTCTGTGAGATATTCTCGCCGAGTACAAATTTGTCTTTTACATTGTCGTAAATACCTTCCTTCTGCATCGCCGCTACAGCGGCTTGTCCATACGGAGCATGCTGCGGATCCGCTACAGCAATCTTCCTGATGGAAGGGCTCAGAAGTGAGTGCAAGCCGGAACTCACGTCAAGTGTCGAGTCTTTCAAAACCCAGACCACGATCTTCCCCTTTGCGTACGCGTAGTAGCTTCCCGGTTCTGTTAATCCTGCACTCTCCAGCTTTTTCGCATAGTCGAGATTGGCCGAAAAAAACATGTCGAAGGGTGCCCCATTCCGAAGCTGTTGAAAGAAGTTGCCTGATGAACCGTAAATCAGTTTCACTTCCTTTCCCGTTTCCTTCTGAAATTTAGCTGCGACATCTTGCATCGCAAATTGAAGGTCGGCGGCCGCAGCCACCGTGATTGCCTGGGCTGCACAAAACTGACAGACAAACATGATCGTCAGAAGCGCAATCAGGTTCCGCGTCCACTTGCTCATACACGCTCTCCTATAATGTCTATAAATAGCGAATGCCAATCTCAGCCAGAAACAAGCTGCGTGGAACTATCGAAGTAGTCCGGTTGGGTGATGTCATGGCCCATGTGGTCGTCCGGGTGGCTGACGATCTCATTGAGAGCGCTATCACACGGCGCAGTGCCGAAGAGTTGAAGCTCAAGAAGGGCGACACGGTGTTTGCTGTTGTTAAAGCCACAGGTAATGATTCAGAACGATTAACTTCTTACTGCACATCTACAATTTTTCAACGTCGTGACCTGTACCCAACGAGCCATTCTTTTTTCACCCGGAATAACGATCCGATACCGCCCCGCTAGTTTTCCGTCCTGCCAGTGCGATGCTCAACAGCAGGCTGATCAATGAACAAAGAAGGAGGCGTTTATTCACGGATCACACTCGCAAGATCATTACTTCTGTAGCCTTTATAAGCGCTGCAGCGGTCTGTCTCCGCCTTAGCTGCATTTCTCGGGCAGACTGTGCAGTGATGATCGACGTAACTTGCTGACCACCGATTGAGAGCTTGACTTCAGCCAACAACCCGCTAATCTGCACGGACTCAAGTCGTCCCACTAGCTGATTACGGCCACTCACGCGCCGGGTTTCTTCTTTGCGTTGCGGCTCGGTCTTGCCGCGAGTTCTGAAAAGCAATCTGTCTACTTCGCTCTGCGGAATTCGATGACGTCCTCCCGGAGTCTGATTGCTTCGAATCTTTTTCTTGTAAATCCACTGCTTAATCGTTGGATAGCTGATCCCCAGTTGTAAAGCTGCGTCCCGCAGCCGCACCAGTTCCTCAATATTCCCTCGGATTTGCCATTCTTTCGCATCGGGACCAATCGTATCGAGAACGAAGTTCGGATCAACTCGGTCGCATCCGCATAAGTATAGCCCACACGCCCAATGCCAAACGGATCAAATCGTACAGTTCTAGACAGTGAAATCGTATCTCATGTACACTCGCGGCTTCTGTCCCAAGCGATTGATTTTTCGAGGTCGAAATGCGCAAGGCGTACCCGTTCATCGCGGCGGTTGGTTTTTTGCTTTCGTCATCCTTGACCTTTGCTCAAGAGAAAACGCCCGACCCCTGCACCAGCGGCCACGAGTTCGCCACCACCGATTGCACGCTGACCTGGCATGGCATCACGGTGTACGGCGCGTATGACGTCGGCGTCGGCTGGGTCAGTCACGGCTTGCCGGAAAACGGCTACAACTATGAAGGTGCATCTCTGGTAAACCGAAACGGCTATCAACATCGATTCCTGGTCGCACCGAACAACCTGCAGCAGACGGGTCTGGGCATCAGGGGCAAGGAGGAGTTTCGGCCTGGCTGGTCCGTTGTGTTCAACGCTTCCACTGGCATCAATCCGCAGTCCGGCCTGCTCGCCAACGCATCAGCCACCGACACCATCAACAACGGCCTTCCAAGGAGGAGCTATTCATACGCGATCGACGGCGCACGCGCTGGACAGCCCTTTAATGATGAAATCTATGGCGGCATATCGTCCACGCATTTCGGCACACTGACCTTCGGCCGTCAACGCTCTCTCGGCACCGATGCGATGCTCCTTTACGATCCAGCCGGAGGCAGCTATGCGTTTTCGTACATCGGGTATAACGGCACGATGGCGGGCGGCGGCGACACTCAGAACAGCCGTTGGGACGACGCCGTAAAGTATCGCCTTACATATGGCCCGGTCCATTTCGGCGCGATGTATAAATTCGCCGATGGTTCTGGCGGCTGCTACTCGGCCACGTCGGGCTGGACTGCCGCCACCTGTACGGCTGAATCGGCGCATAACAACGCCTATGGATTCGATCTTGGTGGAACGTCAGGTAAGTTCTCGGCCGATCTCGTCGCGCAACATTACAACCAGGCAATCAGCGTATTGAATCCCCTGCTGGGGCCGCAGAGTCTGACGCAGCCCTATCAGTCCACCACGAACAGCATCAACACAAATCAAATCACCGGGACCAATCTGATCGCCACCACCAACACCGTATATGGCATCGTGACCGACAACTACGCAGTGATGGTGGCTGCCAAATATACGTGGGACCCGGTCAAGTTGTTTGTCGGCTACGAATACATCTGGCAGAACAACCCGAAGAATCCATTGGGCGTTGGCGCCTCGGACCAGGGCGGTTACAGCATGAGCGGGGTCGAAGACAACAATCTTGACTCGGAAAAGCTGGTAAACATCTGGTGGGCGGGCGCGAAGTACACCTACCGCAGCAAAACCAATTTCACTTTCTCCTGGTATCAGCAGCGGCAGAACACTTTCCGTGTTCCACCGACGTGCGTGCCTGGAAATTTCCGCAGTTCCTGCGCGGGCACCCTGAACGAGGGGTCGCTCTATGCGGATTATCACTTCACCAAGCGTTGGGACGGTTTTCTCGGAATAGCGTACTCGTGGGTGAGCGGGGGTTTGGCCATTGCCATTCCTCACGGTCCTGGCGTCCCCTATAACTCCAACAACAACCTTGCTCCGACAGTCGGTACTCGTTTCGTCTTCTGATCGTTTCCGCGGCGGGCTCAGTCGAGAGCCCAACACGACTTGTGGTATCAAAACCTCGCAGCGGGTTCGAAATCGCCCGGACTCATTCCACCCAACAAACCACATTCCGACTCTGTCGATACGTTTCCGTTCTGAGATGGACTGGACCGGAATAGTGTTGGCCTTCGGGGCAGTGTCCGGATGACGAGCCGCCCCTTACCTAACCTGATAAGGAAAGGTTGGGAGACAATACAACCCGTTTGTCCGTACACAATGCCTTGTCCGTGCGCTATTCGGTCTTGAACGGTGGACGTGAAAGATGTGAGCACGCAGAAGCGTCGAGCCCTTGAACGGAGCCTTGATTCAGGAAACGCTGGTACAGGGTCTCGATGCAGGGCGCCCACTCGGTGTGGCCACGATTGCTCATGACCACTTCGACACGGTTCCGGAAGCCCTGCGCTGCGTGCTCGGTAAACCAGAGAGGTGTCCCACCATCGGAGTCACCCGACACAAACATGGTTGGGGCTTGGGCGTGTATTGGTTCCCGGTAGCTCGCGGGAGCGACAGAGTGTGGCCACAGCTTACACGCTGCCTCCTGTTGCCGTAAACGCCAGTCCCCCAAGAATGTCCCACGGGTCGCAGTTGCCACTTCCTCCTCGCGCACAAAGGGCACGTCATCGCTACACGTGATGGACAGCAGCAGCCCAAGGCTCAGATCCTTATCCGCATCCCGCTCGTCGTCGAGAATCCCTTTCACAATCGGGTCCCAATCGCCTTTACTCGCCTGATCAATCAGCCAAGGCAAGCGCGCTGCACTCGACGGCCTATATAGCAACGAACGAAACCATTCAGCAACACGGCCTTGGCTCAATACGACCGTGGTTGCATGCCCAGGAACTTTGACAGAAACGTGACCTGATGCGAGGCGCTCTACGATGTCGGAGAACTCATCACGGAGGCGAGGAAAGGCAGAGCGGCACGACGCATCAGACTCGCAGGCCGCGAACGTACGCTCCAGCATCGATTGTTCAGCTTTTGCGAAAGGCAACGGGTTTGCAATGTCGATCGGGTCGACGCTTCCCAGATAAATAGTTCGAACGCTGGTGGGGTAGGTTCTTACGAATACCTGTGCCGCCCGCGTGCCATAGGATCCGGCAAACAGGTTTAGCTGTCTGTAGCCGAGAGTTCGGCGTATCTTTTCGAGATCGTTCGCGAACCGCCGGTACGAGTACTGCGTTAAGTCGGCCTGCGTGGCCAAATCCTTCGCGCACGTCTCTACCGCCGTGGGCGGAAACAGGTTCTGCAGACTTTCAGATGGATCATCAGGTGAAAAGAACTGACACCGCAACGCACCAGACTGTCCCGTGCCCCGCTGGTCTACTAGCAGTAAATCCCGGTCGTTCAGCATCTGCTCCAGCCGATGCACACTCCATTCTGCTGCATCGATCGCCGATTCGCCCGGTCCGCCCAGCAACGGAACGATCGGATCCGCAAGGGCGTGGCCCTTTACTGCCGGAATCACAGCGAAATGTATCTCGAGTTTGCGCGAGCCAGGCAGCTCCGGATTCTCAAGGACTTCGATGGCGCCGCATTGCGCACGCCTCTCAACCCCAGACACTGAGCATGACTGGAGTGCAACGGGCGGGGTGTACCCGATCTGCCCAGAGGCGACAGCCGCCAATAAAAACGGGCCGAGGATCGAGGGAGGAAGCCGCATACGATGCATGGCCGGCGGCAATGGCACAGGCCGGTTGAGAGGACGCTGTGTGAGTCGACCGATGACTCGTCTGCCGGAACTCACATTTCAAGGTAGCACGCTTTTGCCGCGATCGAGCGGGCGGTCCTGTTTTGGATCACGATGATGGGGCAAACCTTTCCTCAGATTCCGCTCTATCTCTGCGAGACCATTCATAGGGACATTCGTTCGCTGATTGGACTGGAATGGCTCTAGTTCGGAGACTGGTGCCCGCAAGACTGAGACCGGCGAGAGAATCACCGCCCGTTCGATGAAGTTCTGCAATTCCCGCACCGGATTCCTCGATGGAGGTCCGTCGTGATCTTCTTCGCAGTCTTATCTAGATCGTCTTGGTAGGCGAGTACGCGTATTCGCGGCGGTCCATCAAGAGAATCCAGATCAAAGTCTGTGGTCCAGCCAAGCTCAGCAGCGTAATCCTTGGCCGGAATCTTGTCCTCCTCGCCGCTTTCGGTCAATTCAAAGGAATCGGTCGACCCTCGTGCGTCGCCATCCGGCTCGGGAACGGGCTCGACAGCAAGAGCGTTACCCTGGATCAGGTGCTGGAACACGGCGTCAAGAGCGGTATCAACGAATCGCAGACAGGATGTCTTCGGATGTCGAAAATTTAAGAGCTTGTTGCGGGCGGTCAGGTCCAAGAGTCGAGTGCGGATCTTCTCGAGGCCAGTCTGAACGTTCCCGGAAGAGAACTCCTCGCTAATCTTAGGGGCATCAAGCGTGTCGCGTTTATCTTCGGATAACGGCATTTGCTGAGGTGAAAGCGGATATCAGCATGTTACAGGCCGCTCTAAACTGGCATCGCTTTACTTCGCTAATGACACTGTCCTGGTAATGATTCTATCTGGGGGAAGTAATGAGCCTCATATCGATGCGGCGTGGTGATCTACCGGTTCAGCGCAACCCCATGGAGCTCGTGAAAATCACTGAGGCGACGAAACGAAGAAGGCAGCCGCGCAGCCTTACGGTGGAGGAGTTCCAAAAGTTTGCGGCACAACTCGAGGAACCTTTCCGAACGTTGGCACTGGTGGGTGTCTGCTTCGGCCTTCGCATCAGCGAATGTCCGGCGCTGAAATGGTCTGACGTGGATTGGCTCAACAGCAAACTCAGAGTGGAACGCGGAATCGTCCGTATGCGAGTGGGCGATGTGAAAACGGTCTACTCCGGGAAACTGATGGCCATCGACGCGGAACCGCAACGGCGATATGGAGGCAGGTGTCTAAGAAGTGCAGGAAGAAGATCTCCCGTTCAAAGAAATCTACCAATGCGAGAAGACGACCTGAGCAAACTCTGCATCCGCGATCCTGCCGCCTGCGAAAAGAAAGCCGCCTGGGCTACCCACCCGACCTCAATCCACTCCTCCCGACACCGAAGCAGCAGTGCCCCGTGAAACGCGGCGGCTTGCCGCCGCTTCACGGTTTAAGCCGCGCCATCAGATCCCCTTCTCAGCCAAAAATCTCCTCAACACCAAACTCCAGAGCAGTGATCTAAGCCACCCGCTGGGTGCGACTAAAGTGCTGAATAAATCATCTGCACGAAGACGTCGCTGCTGAGCATGTGGCCCCACACAGGGTCCAAATCCGCCAAAGGTTTGCTCGCCGCTATTTCCTCGGGCGATTTCCCGGCGGTCTTCAGCTTTTGCACGCGATCGCGCGCCACAACCAGCATGTCGCGACTCTTGGTCAGATCGGCTTTGTTCCCCAGCGGGCCGTGCCCCGGAACGATCTTGGTGTTGTTGTCGGCCAAGGACAGAATTTTGTCGGCGGCGACAATCATCCCGTTGACTTTTCCGCCGGTGCTGGTGTCGATGACCGGGTAAAAGCCGTTAAAAAAAGTATCGCCCATGTGAATCACGTTGGTCTTCTGGAAGTGAATGTAGATGTCCGTGTCGGTATGCGCCGGCTGGAAACATTGCAGCATTACGTTTTCACCGTTGGCCTGCAGTTTTTCGCTGCTGCTGAATGTTTGCTGCGGCAAAGCATCTGCGGGCGATGCCGGAATGTGCAAACCCAAAAGCGCGCTGTCGTGTAGCTCTGCCATGCGCGTCTTGGTGTTTTCGTGAGCCAGCACTGTGGCGCCAGCAGAGTGCAGATTGCCGTTATTGTCTGTGTGATCGAAATGCCAGTGCGTGTCGATCACCGTCTTCACCGGAGCGTTGCCCAGCCCATCGAGCGCTTCTTTCAACTTTGGCCACGCCGGCAGAAGAAACGTGTCGACCACGATTTTGCCATCGGGCCCGTTCAACACCACAACGTTTCCTCCAGGCCCGGAAAGCAACGTGAGATTTTCCGCCAGCGGTTGCGCCTGGATCGGGGCACCACCCATCTGCGCCCGCATCGCCGCGAGACGGTCGGTTGGAGCGGTTGCTGCCTGCTGCTGGAAGCCAGGAACTCCGGCGCTCAGAAGACTTGCCGGAAAAAGTTGCGCCAGCAACGCGCTTCCGGCAAACGCGGCGGAATTTCGCAACATTTCGCGCCGTGTGCTTTGCTTCTCCGAAAATCTCGCACTCATCTTTGTCCGCCTTTCCAATGTGAATGACGTATATCTGACATGTTAAGAAACGAACGCGTCGTGGATCTATCTTGTCACTGTTTCGCGTAACGAAGGGCAATACATCCTGATTTTTTGAAGATGTGTGATTCAACAAGTCTTAACCGCAATTTCTCTTGCAGGCTCACACCTTCTAACAGCCGTCGCCCTTCTCCTGCAAAGATTGGGTGAACGACAAAACGATATTCATCAACCAAACCAAGGTCTATAAGTTGTGAAGGGATGTCTACGCCGCCGGTCAAAATATCCTTGCCTTGTTCTTGTTTCAATTTAAGGACCTCGTCGCGAAGGGTCCCACGAGCGATTCTCGTTTTTCCATCTTCGGCGCTGTCCAATGATCGTGAAAAAACAACTTTATTCTTGGAGTCAAAGGTTTGAGCAAATTCGATATCAGCTTTTGTCTCAGACGGGTTCTTTGCGATGTCAGGCCAATACGGAACCATCAATTGATAGGTTTTACGGCCATAAACGAATAGGTCAACATCTCGGATGAGCTGAATGGAGTAGTCGAATAGTTCTTCATCGGGGACCATTTTCGTGTGGTCGCAGCAGCCATCGATGGAGATGTTGATTGTGTAGATCAGCTTTCTCATGGATTGTCCTAACTTCTCCGTGTTGTCTTTCGTTGTTCTGCCGGGTACTCTAGCTAGGTTTCGGCTGTTCCGCTAACGGGAAAGTGGCGACATATGTCGGAAAAGGGTCAACCTCGTAAATCCATGTTCTCAGCCCCGAATATGGAAGAACTGCGCCTTCTCTACGACAGCGATACGCCGGTACTGGCATACACCTTCAAGAGGCGGTCGGTCGAGGGCTGGACGCCAGAGCACAGTCACCACCGCGGGCAACTCGTCGCACTGACCCAGGGGTTGCTCATGGTCGAAACAGGAAGCGAACGATGGATGTTTCCCTCCCACCGTTGCGCATGGACTCCACCAAATTGTAAGCACGCGGCGCGTTCTGTTGGAGGCGCTGCTGGCTCGATGGTTGACCTGTCTCCGGAGCTGTGCCGCGGACTACCCAAGACGCCCTGCATGTTCAACTCATCGGAGCTATTGTTCGCCATAGTTCATCGTATGGTCGGCTGGGACCTCCGCCAACCGCTCAACACGGCGCAGAAGCACTTAGTAACAACGCTTCGTGATGAGATTCGACAGCCTGACCAGCAGCCCTTGCGTTTGACCATACCAAGAGAAGAAAGACTGGCCAGAGTTGCAGATTCTCTGCTGGACGATGTTGGGGATGACCGCACGCTAAACGCTTGGGCGCATGTTGCCGGAATGTCCCGCCGTGCTTTCATGCGTTCGTTTTCGGCTCAGGCAGGCATGTCATTTGGCCGTTGGCGACAGCAGGCGCGGTTGTTTGCTGCCCTTGAGATGCTGGCACAAAGGAAATCTGTTACGGAGGTCGCTATCGCAGTCGGTTACGACAGTGTAAGTGCCTTCATTGAAATGTTTCGGACGATGCTGGGAACCACACCACAGACATACTTTCGAGGCAGGCAAGAACCTGGACACGAGTAGAACCGAAAGTTTCGAGCCGGCGAACCCAAATACGGATCTCTGGGTGGTGCGTGGACGGAACGCTGCATGCAGGCAATGCGCATTTTCGTCTTCACCAGGTCCGCTACAATTCCAGCGTAGCCGCTCTATGCGCCATTTGATGCCGATCGTTACGCCGCGCCTGATCTTGCGTCCGCCAACGCTTGGCGATTTGGATTCGATCCAAACCGCCAAGGAGGAAGCGTGGTCCGATTTACAGCGTTGGATGTCCTGGGCCTTCGACAACCAACGGTCGCGGCATGCGATGGAAGATTCTATTCGACGAGTGATGGATTACCAGAATCAAGCAGGAATCGCGTTGGCCGGATTCCATCGGAGCAACGGGGATTTCGTCGTTCGAACCGCATTGGATCTTACCGATGAGCAAGACGTCTATGAGACAGGGTACTGGGTGGCGCCTAAATACGCCCGACAAGGCATGGCGACGGAGGCGGCAAACGCAGCTATTCGGTACGCGTTCGGCCACCTTGGCGCGAAGGCAATCAGCATCGGCTACTTCGACGGAAACGAGCCCAGCCGGCGCATCGTGGAGAAATTGGGATTCCAGAAGGTAGGCGTTGAAAATAAAGCGGCGACACGTTGCCTCGATGGCACGAAACTCGATCGTCATGAATACATCTTGACAAGCCCCGATGCACTACCCGAACTTGACGTTGCGTGGGGTTGAGACCATCCGGCTTATCGCGTCTCAGGCGAGTCCCAATCCGACACTATGATCTTCCTCCTCTTCGCTGGGCCGTCCCCCTCTGTGGCTAACCGATTCGGCCTTCGGCACAGCCATCCTTCCCGATCGAAAAAACTAATTCCCAATCAGTCAGTTTTAGACTTAACGGCACGCAATTGCGCCTTGCAAGACTGTATGTCACTCATTCCAAAGACGAAACAGGCCCTGCGAGTGGGCCATGATGAACCTTAAGTACTCCAAGCAACTTGTTTATTTTGAATAACATGGCGGAGAGAGTGGGATTCGAATTCGGTTAATAACGCAGTCTCAACAACATAGAGAACACGGCGGGCACCGTAAAAGCGATGGAAGACAGTAGTAAGCAGTGCTAACGGATCACAAATGGATCACAGCTCAGTGATTACTTGAAAAGCGCCAAGGAAGGGTGGCGCCGAACATTGATGTTCCAGCGCGTCATTCCCTGTCGAGGAATTCCGAACTGTATGGCCTGCGTCGGAATCAGAGTTTCAAGTTCCAACTGGCGACAATTCAGGAGTTGATGGCGATAAACGCGTTTCCCAGGACTAATGTGTCCGATGCCGGCTCAAATCCTTGCTCGATGAGCGCGTTGGCCTCAAAGCGGCAGTTGAGCCGAGATCACTCCGGCAAGGCGACGATTCGGCCAGGTAACGAGAGCGCGCCTAAAACAAAGCCTCCGCAGCCACCCCTGGCTGGGATTGCCGGGATGGACCTGCGTTTGCTTTGCGTTCACTATCTCGCGCATGACGATCGTCAAAAGGTCAACTTCCTATTTCGCCTGCGCTAGCCCCGCAACAACTGCGGCAACTTTATCGAGTTGCTCATTCCAGCCCTCTAGTTGCCCGCTGTTTTTTGCGTTCTCCATGGGTTCACTTCCAATGAAGGTGAGTTTCGTCTGGCCGTTTCCAAAATCCTCAAAAATAACCACGTCGTGCGCATCGTCTATGGCCTCATGTTCTATTCCATATTGCTCAGGCTCAACCTTGTTTCCCTTCGAGTCGGAGAAGTACATGGAGTAAACGATCTTCTCGTGCAGAACAATCTCGTGGTATTCCCCAGCATTCCAGCCCTCCTGCCCATCCGGCGTTCTCATGCAGCAGAGAAATTTTCCTCCTACGCGAAAATCCATCTCGCAAAAAGGCGCAGTAAAACCCTTCGGTCCCCACCACTGCATCACGTATTTCGGATCTGTCCACGCCTTCCAAACCAACTCGCGTGGGGCATCAAAAACTCTTGTCAAGACCATCCGCTCGATCTCATTCACCGTGCTTTTTGTCATGTCGAACCTCCACTTTTTTTCATTTGAGTCACAACCGCATCCAGCTTTTCGAAACTCTCTTCCCAGAATTGGCGATAACTAATCGCCCAGTCGCTGACCGTCTTTATCGCCTCGGGCCTAAGCCTGCAAACACTCTCTCGTCCACGCTTGGTCTTGATCACAATCTGTGCCCGCACCAGGTAGGCAATATGTTTTGAAATCATCTGCTGCGAGAGTGCAAACGGCTCCGTCAACCGATGCACAGAGGCAGGCCCATGGGAGAGTCGCTCGATCATCGCCCGGCGGGTTGGATCAGACAAAGCCGCAAATGTTGTGTCCAGGCGATCCACAACCATATGGTAGTGGATTATCTATCGATGTCAAGTGTGAATTTCGCGATTCCTGTTTCTGAACCCTGACTCATTAATCTGACGATGAAACTGCGTACCGCAAACTGCGCAGGAGCGCGATCCGCCACGGTTGCGGCGCTGGCATCAGCGGCCGGAGGAATGCGGATTGCGTCTGGAACCTGTTCTCGATGCGCCACCGGCTTGTCGGGCAATTGTTCAGTTGACTCTCTAGCGACTTTCGCGACGAGTGGTAAATCGCCAATGCGCTCACCGGCACCGGTTTGTACCGATACGTCGACCAGTGTGGATCGATTCGAAGACACTCTGGATAACGAGCAAACGGGGAAATTTGTGAAGCTGGCTATCACATGTAAGGCGCGAGGAATAGCAGTTCGCGTGATGGCGCGGTGAACTGAAACCCTGCTCGCTTGGCGCGTTGTCGGCCACTGCCCCGAACCCAGGCACTGATCAGCGAACCTGCGAGCCATGAGCGGCAATCGGCGCGACGTCCGGTGTGGCTTTTTGTTCGGCGCTCCGGAAGCGGACGCACGGACCTGGGTCTGCAAAATTTTCGCCCTTCGCCGATCGAAAAAATGATTCCCAATCAATCGGTTTTACCCTTAAAGGCACGCATCTAGGCCTTTCAAAAATGCATGTCACTCATTCCAAAGACGAAACAGGCCCGGCAGGTGGGCCATGATGAACCTCGGGACTCTAAGCAACTTGTTTATTTTGAATAACTTGGCGGAGAGAGTGGGATTCGAACCCACGTTACCCTTTCGAGTAAACACGCTTTCCAAGCGTGCGCCTTCAGCCACTCGGCCATCTCTCCGGCGCGGATGTTGCTTCAGGGAGGTGCGTGAAGCGTCTGCGAATCGAACAAGGATCATGCTCTAAAAACGCTTCATTTTGATTTTATGGTCCCAGGGAGAGAACCGCAACTTTGCGCATTCGTTGAACTGGCGAAGCGCCAAGGCAAGTGTAACGTCGGGCCGTAATGCGCGGGATATCGCGGGATCATCTGGACCTCTAGGATGTCAAAGAGGAATGTCAAACGCGCTGAGTATTTCCCGTGTCCACGGTCGACTGTGACCACCAGGAACAGAGTCACGCGATGAGCGAGCCGGGGCGCGCCGCCGACGGACGTTTGGTGAGGAAAACGTTGTACAAGGAATCGTTTTAGGAGGGGTTTTCGGACGACGTGGGAACGGAGGGTATCGAGCCAACCCCTGCGGCCGCACCGTTGGCTTTGCCATTTGCTGATTCAGTTGACGTGGACGATTCAGCCTTCTTCTCGCCTTCCACAACGCGGTGATTCAGGCAATAGAGCGCCAGTTCGAGGCGATCGGCAACGCCCAGCTTGTCATAGACCTTGCGGAGGTAGTTCTTTACGACCTGCTCGGTTGTCCCGACGCGTAAGGCGATTTCCTTGTTCTTCATGCCCTGCGTGACGCAGGAAACGATCAGGGATTCTTTCGGAGTCAGTTGGACTTTGGGGCGGCTTCCCGCGGGGCGCGTGCCCTGCGTGCGATATGCACTCAGCACCCAGGAAACACCCTGGCGATCGAGCCACGGCTCACCTTGCGATACTTTTCGCAGGCACTCCACGAGAGTCTCGGGTTCCACTTCGCGCGAGACGATGCCATGGGCGCCGCGGCGGAAGAGTTCGAGTGTCAATTCTTCATTGGGTTCGTGAGTGACGACAACCAGCTTCATTTGTGGAACCTGGCGCAGCAGGTCGGCGACCGCTTCCATCGGATTGGGCGTCAGAGCGGCTTCAAAAATCAGAACGTCGGCGGAAAACTTCTTGGCGGCGGCAAGCGTCTGGGCAAGTGTCTCGGCCTGGCCGACAACGCGGATGTCGTCTTCCAGTGCGAAGATCTTACGCAGGCCCGCGCGAAAGATCGCTTGGGTATCGGCAACAATGACGCGAATAAAATGGCCGTTACTATCGCCCTCGTGCGGTGTATCCAGGTTGTCCACGCTCACCGGAATGCTTGCCATCGGTTCCCTTGCGGCGCCCTACCTGCGCTCGAATCGATACTCGTCGATGACCACTCCTACTCCACGGCGGCCACCGTCTTCAAAACTGCGCACTACTCGCCCGCGGCAGTCCACGCGTACGTCTTCTGCCGAGCCGACCACATCGGCGGGCAGAGAAATCGTGAAATCCACGGGCGATCCCACAGGCATGTCCGCATCCACTTCGAACAACACTCCGTTCGCCGAGATGTTCTGGGTTTCGGCGGAACGAACGTCCGCACCTGACTTCACCGCTACCGGCAATTTCACCGGGAAGCGTGCCGCGCTCTGCACGTCCGTGTAATGCTTGCGACCCGTCGCAGTCTTCGCGTCCTTGCTGATATCGGATGCCACGGCGTTGGCGGCCCTACTTTCCAGGTCTCAAGCCTCACAAGCAGCCTGCGACCAGAGATGGACATTTCGAAGGCAGCTTACACCCCCGTATCAGGAGTGAAAAGTTACCGAAGTCATGGAACTTCCTGGGTTTAAGCCATTGGCGGGAAAGGAATTATGGGCGAAATGAATGCTGATTGCTGAATGCTGATTGCTGATTGCTGAATGCCGAGTGCTAAATGCTAGCACTTAGCCGTTGGCACTTGGCATTTGGCCAGCGAAGGGTGATGACCGCTCCTCTTAGCGCAGACGTTGCAGGTCCTTTCGAACCGCCGCCGGAGTAGGGACACACCGCCTGTGAGGCACTAAAGCGGAAAGGCTGAAAGGCGCTAAAGCACGGGAGTCGGCATTCAGCCGTTGGCAGTTGGCATTTCGCCACCACGGCCGGAGATGAAGGGAGAGGGGTCAGGAGCAGCAAACAGGCCGTCGCTGGCTGAGTGCTAAATGCTAAGTGCTGCTTTTAGAACTTCGTCACCTCGGTGAAGTTGAAGTCGCGGACCTTCACGGCGGGGACGACCATGTCGAAGGACTCCTCTCCGCTGGCGCGCACCAGTTTGCCCATGGCCTCTACGTTCGAGAGCATGTGGATCAGACTCTCGTTGAAGCGGAAGTTTCTGACTCCGCCGGCAAGCTTTCCGTTTTCGATGAGGAACGTGCCATCGCGGGTCATGCCAGTCAGGATCTTTTCGTAGGGATCGACCTCGCGGATGTACCAGAGGCGCGTCACGAGAATGCCTTTTTCTGTGGAGGCGATCATCTGCTCGACGGATTGCGGACTGACTGGTTCGCCGAAGACGATGTTGACGGGCATCTCGCCCATTTCGTTGGGGAGGAGAAATCCGTGGCCGGTCGAGGCGATTGTGCCGACCTTGTCGGCGTGCGTAGACTTCTTCATTTTCTCGGCAGTGCCGCGGGCGTAGACGACGCGCTTGACGATTCCGTTCTCGACCAGCGGGACACGTTGCCGTCGCATGCCTTCTCCGTCGAAGGGAGCACCGGACTGCAGCGGGTGCGCGACGTCGTCGGCGATATTGATGTTCGAGCCGAAGAGCTCCGTGCCGATGCGGTTGTTGAGGAAGGAACGCTCGTCGAGGATCGCCTGGCCGCCGAAGTCCCAAAACATGAAGCCCACGATGTCGAGTACAGCCGCCGGTTCCAGGATCACGGTGTACTTGCCGGCCGGAACTGCGCGCGGCTCAGCCGAGTCGAGCGCTTTGCGGCCGGCGATGTCGGCAAGAGGGAGCGGATCGAGATTGGCGACGTTGGGTGAGTTCGCCTTTTGCCAACCGGAGGAATTCTTCGCGAGCATCGTGATGGAAATCTCGGCCGACGTTTGCGTGTGCCAGTCGGCGATGCCGCGCGAGTTGAAAATCCCTTCGATGGATTCGGAACTCGAGTAGATTCCGGCCGTGGTCAGCTTGTGGCGGTTGGCAATATCAACGATTTTGGCAACGCCGGCGGCGCGATCTTCGGGAGTGATGGCGGCGGTTTCTTCGAAATGACGAGAGGGCGAATTGATTTTGGATGAGTTCGCCGCGTCGCGCTCCTGCGGAGTGGGTGCCGGCAGAAGATCGGGGTCGGGCTGCTGCACTTTGGCGAGATTTTCGGAAGCCTGTACCACGCGCTTGAGGCTTTCCTCATCGAGCTTGTTGGTGGAGGCGCGAGCGGTGCGGCCACTGAAGACTGTTCTGACGGAGACGCCGTAATTCTGCTCGGCGACGTTCTGGTGGATGACGTTGTTGGCGAAACGCGTGAGGGCGGAGTGTCCGCCGTAGAAGTAGGCCTCGATCTCGTCGGCGGGCGAGTGCTTTTTGAGGCGGTCGAAGATGTCGGCGGCGCGATCTCGACTAAGCATTCAGCACTCAGCAATCAGCAATCAGCATTCAGCCAGTGAGGCGTTCTTGCTCGACTTTGCGGGCGAGGGAAGCCAGCATTCGTTTCACTTCCACAACAGCTCTATTAAGAATTTCGTATATGTTGTCTTCCAAGAAGCCAAGGTCGTGTCCAAGCAGAAAGTGATATTCGAGTTCGCTGGCTGAACCGGCGGATATGTTGAGGAACCTTTGAAATTCGGCATTCCCTCGCTTTCCGCAACCTTCTGCAATGTTTGCCGCCACTGATGCCGAACACCTTCGTATCTGACTCGTCAGACCATAAACCTCTTCCCTAGGAAAGCGTCGAGTGACATCGTATATAAGAAGCGTCAATTGATGAGCCTTTTGCCACACCTGCAAATTTCTGAAATCTTTCATTCCAAGCAATCTCCTCAAGCCTACTGAATGCTGAGTGCTGAGTGCTGAATGCTAGCTCCCGTTTACCCAAAATCACTGTGATCGCTATCACGCGCCCTTATATGCCGAACCCACTTTGATGTTGCGGAAGCGGGCGGGGGCTGCGCCGTGGCCTGTGCCCATCACTTGTTGGGGCTGACCCTTGCCGCAATTGGGAGTGCCCCAGAGAGTCCACGCGTCTCGCGAGCAGATGGCGTCCATCGAGTTCCAGAATTCGGTGGTGATTCCCGAGTACGACGGGTTTTTCAGCATGCGCGTGCGCTTGCCCTTCTTGACCTCCCAACCGATCTCGCATCCGAACTGGAAGTTGTAGCGCTTGTCGTCGATCGACCAGGACTTGTTGGTCTCCATGTAAATGCCGTCATCGGTATCGGCAATCAGTTGGTCGGAGGTTAGCAGCTTTTCTCCGGGCAAGATGCTGATGTTCGTCATGCGGATCATGGGAAGGCGATTCCAACCTTCGGCGCGCAAGGTGCCGCCAGAGCGCGTCTCACCGATGGTGTGGGCGGTCTCGCGCGAACTCAGATAGCCCGTGAACAATCCGTTGGTGATGATCGGAGTGCATTGAGCGGGGACACCTTCGTCGTCGTATCCGAAGGTTCCGAGACCCGGTCCGTGCTCCTGGCGTGCGTCGGCGACGACGTTCACGAGATCGCTGCCGTAGCGCAGATTACGGAGCTTGTCGAGCGTGAGGAAAGAAGTGCCGGCGAAGTTGGCTTCCATGCCGAGGACGCGGTCGAGTTCAATCGGATGTCCGACCGACTCGTGAATTTGTAATCCGAGTTGCGAACTGTCGAGAACAATCGTGCCCACGCCTTCGGGGCACTGATCCGCTTTGTGAAGCGCGACCGCTTCTTCAGCAACACGCCGGGCGTTTTCAACCAACTTCAATTCCGCGACCAGTTCGTATCCTTTGTTCTGCCACTGGCCACCGAAGGAATTGGGATACGAGCGTTTCATGATCTCCGTCCCAGCGAAGGCATAGGCGGAATATCCGGCGCCGGTGGAGTACTTGGTCTGATGGATGCTCGCGCCTTCCGACGAAGCAAACCACTGCTCTTCGCGGTGAAAGTTCATGCTGGTCTCGGCCAGCGTGATGCCGGCGACCGCGCGGAGTTCCGCGTCGATTTTGAGCAGCAATTCGAGATTCTGCTCAACGGAAACGGTGAAAGGATCGATCTGGATCGGAGTGGACCATTCGCCGGTAATCGGCAACTCGGGGGCGAGCTTGACATTTTCCTGCCGCACGCGGGCAGAGGCTTTTGCGATGGCGAAGGCCCGCGCTGCCGCAGCTTCCACAGCGGTGCGGCTCAAGTCGTCGGCGGCGGCGAAGCCCCACGAACCGTCGGCAATGACGCGGATACCGATGCCCATCGACTCGGCGTCGGAGGCGTGTCCGATCTTGCCGTTCTTTGTCGCCAGCGAACGGCTGCGATCATCGACCACGCGCGCATCGACATAGGAAGCGCTACGTTGGATCGCAAGATCGAGAGCCCAATTGAGGACGTCTTTCATCGTTGAGGTCTTAAATTTACCACGGAGACACGGAGGCACGGAGCTGACGGAGAAATAAGCTCGCGTCACGGCGGAGACGAATTATAGATCGCCCACGATCTCGGCTCCGATTGCATTTGAGCAAGTGTTTACAGACCAAGTCGAGCTATTTCACGGTAAACACGAGGAAATAGTCCATGCCGTCCTTTACGAAATCGTAGCTGCTGGCCAACTGGTATCCGGCTTCGGCAAATTCCTTGAGCACGATGTCGCGATCGACACCGTGATTCCCGGCGCTACCGTTGCGATCGATGACGCCGACTTTCGCGCCCGGGCGCAGCGCGGGGCGGAGATTGCGTAGCAGGGTTACAGGTTTCGCGACTTCGTGATACGTCTTGAGAAGGAGGACGGCGTCGATCTGGTTCGGCGGCAGCAGCGGATTATCTTCCCGACCCTGGATCGTCTTGATGTTGTGGAGTTGTTCTTTCTGCATGCGGTCGTCGATGTAGCGGATTGCTTCGAGGTTGATGTCGACGGCATAGACCTGTCCGGTGTCGCCGGTGCGGCGGGCGGCGCGCACGGTGAACCACCCGGAGCCGGCTCCGATGTCGGCGACGTTTTTGCCGGGCGTAATGCCGAGGATGTCCATGACGCGATTGATCTGCAGTTTATCTTCGCGGCCGGGGGTTTCGAAGATGGAAAGATCGCCGGTATAGGGTGTGCTGGTCTTGCGGGTGTCGGTGGATTGCTGGGTCGCCTGAGGCGCGGCTTGCGCGAATGAGGCCGCGGTCCACAAAGGGCTGGCGCTCCACAAAATAAAGGCTAGGAGAAGAAAGCGATACCTCGACTTCACCTGCGTACCCCCGGGCAGAACTCTAAAGACTCGTTCTTTCAAGAATAGACTCTCGGTGGCGAAGAGCGTTAGTCCGTGCGTTTTCCAGGTTACCGGAAGAACGTGACAAAAATCGGGGCAGCGGACGATCAGAAAGACGGCCCCAGACAGGCCGAGACGATGCCCGTTGGTCCGCCGCTCGCGAGGGCAAGATGCCCCTTCGACACGCTCAGGGCAGGCTCTCGGGACAGCCGGCGGGACGCCGGCGCTACAAGATCAACGACACGGATCCAGACGGGTGGGGACGCCTGTCGCTTCACCGTCGTTTATTAAGTCACGTTCAGCCCGTACCTCACCGTCGCCTGTGACCCTTGGCACTGCTTCCCGGCCAGTCCAGGACTCCAATAAATCCGTAACGCAGCCGTCGGGCAAAGTTGTGCCCAAGGAGCGACCTTCATGAGTACTTTGACTTTAGACAAGAAAGCCGACCTGGCCGGGCCGGGGATCGGCGACTACAACGAACTCGAAAAATCTCTGCCTCGCGATTACCACTCGCTGCTGACGCCCAAGGAGACGCAGCGCGCCATTTTCCACGTGAAACGCTACATCGAAGACAACCTGTGCAAGGAACTGAACCTCATGATGGTCGAGGTACCGTTGATCGTCGATGGGGAGAGCGGCGTAAACGACATGCTGGATCGCGATGGATCGCGCACGCCGATCCAGTTCCATATCTCCAATGACCGCAACCAGCACCCGATCGATGCCCAGGTGGTGCAGGCCGCGACCAAGTGGAAACGGGTTGCTCTGAAGCAGTTCGACTGCGCGCCGGGTGAAGGGATCTGCACGGATATGCGCGCGGTGCGCAAGGATTACTTCCTCGATCACGATCACAGCGCTTACGTCGACCAGTGGGATTGGGAGCGCGTGATCACCGCCGAGCAACGGAACCTGGAATTTTTGAAGAATCTGATTCGCCGGATCTGGAAGGTGATCGTCGGCGCGGAGCAGTTCGCGCTAGAGATGTTTCCCAAGCTGAAGGATCCGCGCTATCCGAGTTTGCCGCAGGATCTGATCTTCCTGCATGCGGAGGAAATTCTTGAGCTGTATCCAGATCTTCCGCGCAAGCAGCGGGAGACGGCAGTTCTACAGAAGTATCCGGCGATTTTCATTCTTGGCATCGGATGGCCACTCCGGGACGGCTACCCTCACGAGATGCGCGCCGCTGATTACGATGACTGGATCACAGACACGAGTCTCGAAACGGGCAAGCCGACGCATGGGCTGAACGGCGACATCCTGGTGTGGAATCCGGTGACGAAGCGGCGTCACGAGCTGAGTTCGATGGGGATTCGGGTCACGAAGCAGACGCTGCAGGGCCAACTGGTGCTGTCGGGGCAAACCGATTTCCTGAAGCTGCCGTATCACCGGGCGATTCTGGAAGATCAGATTCCGCTTTCGATTGGCGGCGGGATCGGGCAATCGCGGACGTTGATGCTGCTTCTGCGCAAAGCGCACCTGGGAGAAGTCAGCGTGACGGTGTGGCCGAAAATCCTGAAGGAAATCTGCGCAAAGAAGAATATCTTTGCGCTCGAGTAGTGGCTCTTCGTACTCTGAGCCGAGGGCGGCGGTTGCCGCCCTTTTTTTCCGTCGGTGCTGATACGAGGGGAGCAAAAGCAGGTCCTTCGCTTCGTTCGGCATTCGCCTGACCTACCACCTCAGGATGACAATTCAA
>CAVQZP010000006.1:0-90720 GCA_963718505.1 uncultured Acidobacteriota bacterium
GCATTGAGCGGGGACACCTTCGTCGTCGTATCCGAAGGTTCCGAGACCCGGTCCGTGCTCCTGGCGTGCGTCGGCGACGACGTTCACGAGATCGCTGCCGTAGCGCAGATTACGGAGCTTGTCGAGCGTGAGGAAAGAAGTGCCGGCGAAGTTGGCTTCCATGCCGAGGACGCGGTCGAGTTCAATCGGATGTCCGACCGACTCGTGAATTTGTAATCCGAGTTGCGAACTGTCGAGAACAATCGTGCCCACGCCTTCGGGGCACTGATCCGCTTTGTGAAGCGCGACCACTTCTTCGGCGACACGCCGGGCGTTTTCAACCAACTTCAATTCCGCGACCAGTTCGTATCCTTTGTTCTGCCACTGGCCACCGAAGGAATTGGGATACGAGCGTTTCATGATCTCCGTCCCAGCGAAGGCATAGGCGGAATATCCGGCGCCGGTGGAGTACTTGGTCTGATGGATGCTCGCGCCTTCCGACGAAGCAAACCACTGCTCTTCGCGGTGAAAGTTCATGCTGGTCTCGGCCAGCGTGATGCCGGCGACCGCGCGGAGTTCCGCGTCGATTTCGAGCAGCAATTCGAGATTCTGCTCAACGGAAACGGTGAAAGGATCGATCTGGATCGGAGTGGACCATTCGCCGGTAATCGGCAACTCGGGGGCGAGCTTGACATTTTCCTGCCGCACGCGGGCAGAGGCTTTTGCGATGGCGAAGGCCCGCGCTGCCGCAGCTTCCACAGCGGTGCGGCTCAAGTCGTCGGCGGCGGCGAAGCCCCACGAACCGTCGGCAATGACGCGGATACCGATGCCCATCGACTCGGCGTCGGAGGCGTGTCCGATCTTGCCGTTCTTTGTCGCCAGCGAACGGCTGCGATCATCGACCACGCGCGCATCGACATAGGAAGCGCTACGTTGGATCGCAAGATCAGAGACCCAATTGAGGACGTCTTTCATCGTTGAGGTCTTAAATTTACCACGGAGACACGGAGGCACGGAGCTGACGGAGAAATAAGCTCGCGTCACGGCGGAGACGAATTATAGATCGCCCACGATCTCGGCTCCGATTGCATTTGAGCAAGTGTTTACAGACCAAGTCGAGCTATTTCACGGTAAACACGAGGAAATAGTCCATGCCGTCCTTTACGAAATCGTAGCTGCTCGGCCAACTGGTATCCGGCTGCCGGCAAATTCCTTGAGCACAATGTCCGCGATCGACGCATGAGTGCCGGGCGCTTGTAGCGATCAATGACGCCGACTTCGCGCCCGGGCGCAGCGCGGGGCGGAGATTGCGTAGCAGGGTTACAGGTTTCGCGACTTCGTGATACGTCTTGAGAAGGAGGACGGCGTCGATCTGGTTCGGCGGCAGCAGCGGATTATCTTCCCGACCCTGGATCGTCTTGATGTTGTGGAGTTGTTCTTTCTGCATGCGGTCGTCGATGTAGCGGATTGCTTCGAGGTTGATGTCGACGGCATAGACCTGTCCGGTGTCGCCGGTGCGGCGGGCGGCGCGCACGGTGAACCACCCGGAGCCGGCTCCGATGTCGGCGACGTTTTTGCCGGGCGTAATGCCGAGGATGTCCATGACGCGATTGATCTGCAGTTTATCTTCGCGGCCGGGGACTCGAAGATGGAAAGATCGCCGGTATAGGGTGTGCTGGTCTTGCGGGTGTCGGTGGATTGCTGGGTCGCCTGAGGCGCGGCTTGCGCGAATGAGGCCGCGGTCCACAAAGGGCTGGCGCTCCACAAAATAAAGGCTAGGAGAAGAAAGCGATACCTCGACTTCACCTGCGTACCCCCGGGCAGAACTCTAAAGACTCGTTCTTTCAAGAATAAGACTCTCGGTGGCGAAGAGCGTTAGTCCGTGCGTTTTCCAGGTTACCGGAAGAACGTGACAAAAATCGGGGCAGCGGACGATCGGAAAGACGGCCCCAGACAGGCCGAGACGATGTCCGTTGGTCCGCCGCTCGCGAGGGCAAGATGCCCCTTCGACACGCTCAGGGCAGGCTCTCGGGACAGCCGGGCGGGACGCCGGCGCTACAAGATCAACGACACGGATCCAGACGGGTGGGGACGCCTGTCGCTTCACCGTCGTTTATTAAGTCACGTTCAGCCCGTACCTCACCGTCGCCTGTGACCCTTGGCACTGCTTCCCGGCCAGTCCAGGACTCCAATAAATCCGTAACGCAGCCGTCGGGCAAAGTTGTGCCCAAGGAGCGACCTTCATGAGTACTTTGACTTTAGACAAGAAAGCCGGACCTGGCCGGGCCGGGGATCGGCGACTACAACGAACTCGAAAAATCTCTGCCTCGCGATTACCACTCGCTGCTGACGCCCAAGGAGACGCAGCGCGCCATTTTCCACGTGAAACGCTACATCGAAGACAACCTGTGCAAGGAACTGAACCTCATGATGGTCGAGGTACCGTTGATCGTCGATGGGGAGAGCGGCGTAAACGACATGCTGGATCGCGATGGATCGCGCACGCCGATCCAGTTCCATATCTCCAATGACCGCAACCAGCACCCGATCGATGCCCAGGTGGTGCAGGCCGCGACCAAGTGGAAACGGGTTGCTCTGAAGCAGTTCGACTGCGCGCCGGGTGAAGGGATCTGCACGGATATGCGCGCGGTGCGCAAGGATTTCTCCTCGATCCACGATCACAGCGCTTACGTCGACCAGTGGGATTGGGAGCGCGTGATCACCGCCGAGCAACGGAACCTGGAATTTTTGAAGAATCTGATTCGCCGGATCTGGAAGGTGATCGTCGGCGCGGAGCAGTTCGCGCTGAGATTTTCCCAAGCTGAAGGATCCGCGCTATCCGAGTTTGCCGCGGGATCTGATCTTCCTGCATGCGGAGGAAATTCTTGAGCTGTATCCAGATCTTCCGCGCAAGCAGCGGGAGACGGCAGTTCTACAGAAGTATCCGGCGATTTTCATTCTTGGCATCGGATGGCCACTCCGGGACGGCTACCCTCACGAGATGCGCGCGCTGATTACGATGACTGGATCACAGACACGAGTCTCGAAACGGGCAAGCCGACGCATGGGCTGAACGGCGACATCCTGGTGTGGAATCCGGTGACGAAGCGGCGTCACGGGGCTGAGTTCGATGGGGATTCGGGTCACGAAGCAGACGCTGCAGGGCCAACTGGTGCTGTCGGGGCAAACCGATTTCCTGAAGCTGCCGTATCACCGGGCGATTCTGGAAGATCAGATTCCGCTTTCGATTGGCGGCGGGATCGGGCAATCGCGGACGTTGATGCTGCTTCTGCGCAAAGCGCACCTGGGAGAAGTCAGCGTGACGGTGTGGCCGAAAATCCTGAAGGAAATCTGCGCAAAGAAGAATATCTTTGCGCTCGAGTAGTGGCTCTTCGTACTTGAGCCGAGGGCGGCGATTGCCGCCCTTTTTTCCTGTCGGTGCTGATACGAGGGGAGCAAAAGCAGGTCCTTCGCTTCGTTCGGCATTCGCCTCACCTACCCTCAGGATGACAATTCAAAAGAGGTGACAATTCAAAAAAAGAGGGCTGGGGTCGTTGACACCCGTTGACATCAATTGCCGGGTTCGGCCTTCGAGTCTTCTTTCTTCTGGTGAAAGTCGAGGCCGAAGGACGGTTGATCGCGCGTTCCCGTGACCTTGATGGGAAGGACGGTGACTCCATTCTTGCGGAAGAAGGAATTGAACGGCTTCAACAGAAACGACTTGATGCCGGTTGTTACCTGCGACAACTTGGCCTGCAGGCGGTAACGTGCCGTGGAAGTCGAGTTTCTCGTCGCGCAGACCATCGGTGCCCGCGAGTTCGACTGTTGCGCCGGTCACGCCGAAGGTCAGGTTGCGAAAGGTGATCTGGCCGTCTTTCAGAAGAAAACTTCCTTTCAGTTCGGAGACGGCGCTGCCTGCGTCCTCGTCCTCGGGCTTGCCCTGCCCGCGGCGACTAAGGCTTTCAAGTTTCTCGCGGATCCCTGCATTCGCGAACTCAGCGCCGCCGACGCCAAACCTGCCGTCAAGCTGCAAGCGATCTGCGATTTCTCCTGGGCCGGGGGGCAAAACGAATTTCGTTTTCAGCCGGACCGCCCCCGTCATCATGGGCTGGTCCGATTTCACTGCCAGACGAAGCAGGTCCTCCAGCGCGGCGTCGTCCGTGGTGACGTTGGAACAATCTCGCGGCCGGGGCCTTTCTCGGGCTTCACGACGCCACCGTTGCAAACGAGCGTCATGTGGAGAAACTGGGCAATCACTGGATGAAGCAGAGTGTTGCCGTTCGTGCCGTCGACCGTAGCCTGAAAATCGGTCTTCAGGAGCAGCGGGTGTCCGGCGATCGAGATGGTGAAGTCGGGTGTGACGGTCTGGCCTTGCACGTCGATGTTCTCGAGGATGCCGCCGAATTTTCCTTTCGAGGCAAGGATGCCGGCAATTCCGTGGAACACACCGAGGTCCGCGTTCTGGAAGCTGTAGTTGGCGGAGAGCGGTGTTTGGCTCGGGTCTTCGATCTCCCAGGGACCGAAGTGCCCCCTTCGTAATGATCTCCCCGGGTGGGGCGGCGTTGGTGAGATTGGCCGTGAACGATGCCGCTTGGTTAAGGCCCACGCCATGCATCGTGATGCGCTGGATCAGGAATTCGTGGCTCGTCTTTTTCGGGTCGCTGGGAATCAGCTCGAGTCGGGAATCCTGGGCGACCAGTTCGTCGACAAGTACGGGGACGTCACGGGCTTTGACCTTCCAATTCAGTGGAGGGCTTTCGGCGCGCTCCTCTTTCGGAGGAATGTGGATAGTCATGCCGGGTGAGCTGGATGCTCGAATGTGCCACGGCTTGTGGATCAGGCTGGTCCAGCCCATGTTCCCGGAAAATTCCCGGATTTCGATGAGCGGCGGAATGTCCGTGCGACCGTGATAGTGGAGGGCGAGGCCCCCTCCCTTCACGGAGATTCCCTGGAGCAGCGAAACGTGAAGGTCGCGAATTTCCGCCTCGCTGTCGAAGCGGCTCCGCAACATATCGAGGGCCTGCTGGCGAACGATGGGTGTCAGATGGGTGGTGAAGATACCGACCGCGACCGCTCCGATGACGAAGAGGACGAGCGCGCACCACAACACGTACCACCACACGCGACTCCGAAAAATTCTGTGGGACATGCCGAGCTCACTCCCGGGGCAACACGACTGCACGACGAGGCACAGATAGTCGTGTGATGCAACGTTGCAGGTAGTAGGAGCCGGAAAATAGGGGTGGATTTGGGGTGCCTGGTGGGATTCGAACCCACGTCATCCGGAGCCACAGTCCGGCGTTCCACCGCTGAACTACAGGCACCACACGGAGGGATAGCGCAGCCCTTGATTATAGCAACTCGACGTGGAGCTGTCAGAGTTGATGAAGCAATCTCCCAATGAACCCAGGACGCAAGATGGGTTGAACCTCAGCGGCTAAAGCCGCGCATTCGGCAAGCGTGTGGCGGCATGGCTTCAAGCCGCGTCTCTAGCGGCTTTTAGCGGAATGGCTGAAAAGACCGCGAGAAAACTCAGAGCGGACCTCAGCCCCTGAAGGGGCGTTGATGTTACAGGGCTTACGGCGCCGCTAAAGCGGCGCCCTGATACGAACCTCGACTTTTTCAGCAGCCTGTGAAGCCGTGCCCTTCCCAAAAACTGTTTATCTTTCCAAAACTATTCATGAGACCAGCTCTCAGAAGCTGGCGTGTTGGAAAGGGTTACGATTTCTGCCCCAGAGCGCAACGTCAGTTTCATTCAAGCGTCTTGAGGAAATCAAAAGAGAGGAATGCTTAGCGGCCCACGCCCACGTATTGAAATCCCATGGAGCGCAACTTGGCGGAATCGAGGAGATTTTTCGTGTCGACGATGATCGGGCGCTTCAACAGGTTTTTGATCTTGCTAAAGTCGAGCGTGCGGAATTCCGGCCAGCCGGTACCGACCACGAGCGCGTCGACACCCTCGGCTGCCGCGTAGGCGGTGTCGCAGTAGCGGACGCTGCCGTTCAGATGGGTTTTGGCTTCGGCGAGTGCGACCGGATCGTATGCGCGGACGCGAGCGCCTTGCTGCACGAGAGTCTGCGCCAGGCGGATTGACGACGATCCTGCGACGGAGTTCGTGTTCGGTTTAAAGGCGAGTCCGAGGATGCCGACGTCTTTATTCTGCACGGATTGAACCATGCCGGAGATTTTCTGCACGAGTCGTTCGGCCAGAGTGGCGTTGACTTCCCGCGCTGCCGTCAGGACTTTGAGCTCGACGCCATTTTCGCGTGCCAGATGCGCGAGGGAATCCATGTCGGACTCGGCGAAGATGCCTCCCATCCCCGCGCCGGGTTGCAAACAACGGGGCGCAATCTTTTTGTCGAGACCAAGCGCGATCGAGAGATTCACGGCATCGGCATTGACTTGCTCGCACAGAGTAGCCAGTTCGTTGATGAACGAGATCTTGGTGGCGACGAAGGCGGTCGCGGCTTCACGCAAGAGTTCAGCGGTTTCGTGGTTCGTCTGAACAACGGGGACGCCGCGCATAACCAGTGAATGAAAAATCTGCTTGAGTGTCGCTACGGCTTCGGAGGACGAAGTTCCCATGATGATGCGGTCGGGCCAGTTGAAATCTTCGACCGCGCAGCCGTCGGTAAAGAACATGGGCTGCGAAACGATGATGCCCTTCAATTTCGCGTTCTTCAGCGAGCGTTCCAGTCCCGCGGCCGTGCCGACTGGAACCGGAGTGACCAGCGAAAAGGTGATGGCTTGGGTGGAATGGCGGGCAATCCGGAGAACAAGTTCTTCCAGGTGCTCAGCGGAATCCTCCGCCAGGAAGACGACCTGGGCCTTCTTGGAAAATGCCTCGACGTCGGTGGAATACGACAAGCGGCCGCAGCGGACATTGCGCTTTACGATTTCTTTGAGATTTTTTTCGAAAAAGCAGATATTGCCCTGCGCCATCTCGACCATGCGGGTGCTGTCGGTGTCGCAGCAGCTGACGGGGGTTCCGAAATCCGCAAGGCAAGCGGAAATCACTGTGCCCAGGTACCCGGAACCGTAGACTCCCACGTGCATTGCGAACAGCTCCCCATGGAGAGACGCGGGCTAACCATCTGCAAAGATAGATATTCGGCGTGACGCCCCGCGCCTCGACGCCCCCATGTTCCCCTTCGTTACCGAGGCTTGGCAATGCACGTAGGGCCAACTTTGGGACAAGGCCGGGACATGTCCTTCCGGCCATGATTTGAGGCCGGACTTGGAAATGGAACAATGACCAGCGTTTTGCAAGGATTCAGGTTTGGGTCAAGAAAGAAATCTCTCGGGCCGAGGATGGCCCGATAGTTACTTCTTGCGCGAGACCAGAGAGCGGCCCAGGGGCACGGGAGCCAGGTCGATCCAGCAGTTCGGCACGTCTTCGCGGACGAAGGTTAGTTCCTCGAGCGCAATATGACGGGTGCCCGAATAGCGCGACCAGCGTTTCCGCGCGACATCGAAGGCCTTCCAGGCGAGTTCTTCTGTACCCATCTTGGCGATGGTGAGGTGCGGAATATAGGGCAGTTCCTCGGTGCAGCAGACCCCTGCACGATTGAGCTGATCGTGGAGGTCCTGCATGCGAGAAGCGGCATGGGCCACGCGGATAAACACTGTGGGAGTCACGGGCAGGAACGTTTCCACCTCTCCCAGCGTGACCTCGAATGGCTCGGCGTCACGACAGGCCGCCTCCAGGTCGCGGATGGCGTCCGCTTCGCTTCCCTGCAGGCGGCGGGGCGGCAAAATGGTGAGATGGGCCGCGAGATGAGGTAGTTCCGGATGGAGCTCTTTCCGAAGTTTTTCTACAAATTCCCCAACCGGCTTTCTTACGTAAGCGACAAGGGCATAACGCGCACCAAGCATGATCGAAGACAGATTATACCGCGCTCGTGCGGAGCACCGTCACCGGCGGCGATTGGGGCTAACCCGGGCGCGGGGGCCTTACGTTTCAGCAATAGCATTTCTGAGGCTCGTCTCCTGAGGCTCGTCCCGCCGGCTAAAGCTTGACCCGAACTGGTGTTTGTCGGGGTACAGCGTTCACTTCTTTTCGGCTAGAATGTCAGCCGCACGAAAGGAGATCTATGGCCAAGAAAAAGATCGATCCGCTCAACAGGAAGCAGTACGGCGCCGTCTCGGCCGCTCTTACCGTCTCTGACATTCCGGCAGCAGTGAGCTTCTATCAAAAGGCTTTTGGTTTCGCGAAACGAGGCATCATGAACGGGCCTGACGGAAAGCCTGTCCATGCAGAACTCACGTTGCGGGGCACAACGCTCATGCTCGGACCCGAGAGTGCAGCGATGGGAAGACGCACTGCCAAGAGCGTTGGCGCCTCTCCTGCCAGCCTGTACATTTACGTGGAAAACGTGGATAAGGTCGTGGAAAAAGCGGGCAAGCTCGGCGCCACACCACAAGGTCCCATTATGGATATGTTCTGGGGTGATCGCTGCGGCACCGTCGTCGACCCGGACGGCTACAGCTGGATGGTTGGCACGCACAAGGCGGAACCCACGGCCAAAGAGATGAAGAAGGGAATGGAGGAGATGATGAAGCAGCAGCCGCCCAGCGCAGCTGCCGCGGACTGAGGAAATCACTCGAATAGCGCTGGCTGATCGACGCTTTCTTCGGCTTCCTCAAAGTTGCCGAGACCCACGCCCACGAGTCGGTAGCGCTGCCGCGGACTATGCTCCACGCGCTCCCGCAGCTGTAATGCGATGCCCGTCAATTCTTCGCACGACGATGGGGGAGCGTGTGGGGTGCAGCTGCGGGTGAGGATCTTGAACTCCCTGGTTTTCAGTTTGAGAACCACGGTCCGTGGTATACGCGATTCCTTGCGTGAGGCAGACCACAGTTTCTCGGCCAGGCGGCGGATCATCGGTTCAGTTTCTGCCAGCAGCACATCTTCCGGAAACGTATCCTCGACGGAGATGGACTTCGTAGGCCGGTCCGGAACTACCGGACTTTCGTCGACGCCTCGGGCAAGTTCGTAGAGGCGGACGCCAAACCGGCCGAATTCATCTTCAAGCTTGGCTCGTTCCAGAGTTCGCAGCTCGCCCACCGTCCTGACTCCCAGTTGGGCCAATTTCTCTTCGGTGACTTTCCCCACCCCGGGGAGTCGTCCAACCGGTAACGGCAGCAGAAACGCATCCACCTCTTCTGGCTGGATCACGAAAAGTCCATCCGGCTTCCGCCAGTCAGAGGCCAGTTTCGCCAGGAACTTGTTCGTGGCCACTCCCGCAGAGGCAGTCAGATTCAACTCCTGGCGGATTTGTTGGCGGATGATCCGCGCCACGAGCGTCGCTGTCGGCGAGCCCGTCTTATTCTCGGTCACGTCCAGGTAGGCTTCATCGAGTGACAACGGTTCTATGAGATCCGTATGGCGCTTGAAGATCTCTCGCACACTCTTCGAGACAGTCCGATAGCGTGTAAAATCCGGCGCGATGAAAATTGCAGCGGGACACAATCGCTCGGCTCGCACCGCCGGCATGGCCGAACGTACCCCAAAGGCTCTGGCCTCATATGACGCCGCGCAAACGACTGAACGATTGCCCTTCCACGCGACGATCACGGGTTTGCCGCGGAGTTTGGGTTCGTCGCGCTGCTCGACCGAAGCGTAAAACGCATCCATGTCTACGTGGATGATTTTGCGGAGGCCCATCGCAACCATAGTATTCCCGGTAGCGGAACGCTGTGAACGTCCTCGTGACGCACAACGAAGGGCTTGAGGAATTACCCGAACAGGCTATAGCTGGCTACGATATGAGCAGGGATAAGAGAGTGCGCGAGCAAGTCATCCATCAGCGGCCACTTACTCCGGGCTATTATTCTGAAATGTGACTGAAATAGCGAAGGCAGATACCAGGACCCCGCTTCGGGCGGGCTTGTTCCGATCCCTGATTCGATGGCTCACCATCGGTGCGGTCATTCTGTGGTCGCTTGCCGCGTTGATCCTGGTGGCGGCACGGTGGATCGATCCACCGACAACCGCGGTGCACATCCAGCGCCGCCTGCAGGCCTGGGCTCACCATACGCCGTATCGCAAACGCTACAAGTTCATTTCGCTGAACCAAATTTCGCCTGATCTCCAGCACGCCGTAATCGCCGCAGAGGACGCGCACTTCTACCAGCACCATGGATTCGATTGGCACGAGATCCAAATTGCCGCCGGGGAGGATCTAGAAGGCGATCGCACGCGTGGAGCTTCCACCCTGACGCAGCAACTCGTAAAAAACCTGTTCTTCGGAACAGGCCGCTCTGTTGTCCGCAAGGGCGCAGAGGCCACGTTGGTACCGGTGGCCGAATTCGTCCTCGGCAAACGGCGCATTCTGGAGATATACCTCAACGTTGTGGAATGGGGCCCTGGGATCTATGGGGCGGAGTCGGCGTGCCGTTACTACGAAGAAACAGGGGCCCGGAATATCGGCCGGGAACAGGCGGCACGGCTGGCTGCAATCCTGCCGGCCCCCCTGAAACGACGGCCCGAGCGCATGAATAGCTACAGCGCAATTATCCTTGCGCGAATGAACCAGATGGGATGGTAACCGCTGACATTTAGTTATGCGTCGGCCGTTCTTGAAGTTCGCGTTTGCTTCTGGTCGCGTCGCCCGCAATCCGGAATCTTTAGAGTCAGGTTTGGCAAATGCTCGATTCGGGTGGAATGAGCGCATACGTGTAGGGTGACGGCACGTTTTGTCGATAAAAACTCTGGTGTGGGGTGGCGACGAGGTTTGGAGGTGCTTTAAAATCAATTCTGCTGATCATGTCGGGGCGTAGCGCAGCCTGGTAGCGCACCTGCCTTGGGCGCAGGGGGTCGTAGGTTCAAATCCTATCGCCCCGACCAATTTCCTCTGAATATGCCGAAGGCCCGCCTGACGCGGGCTGGGCACGATTCCAGCCAAATTGAGGTTTATGGACCTGAAGGGCACACCGAGGTCCCGCCCACACTCGGTGTCCACACTCCATGGGCAAGGCATCCGTCTCTCACTGGCACGGGTCAAATAGCAAGTAATTTTGGACCAAAGACCGAGCCCAAATCGTTGGCTTTGACTTCGCGCTTAGAACCGTGGAAGGAACGGTACAGGGTCGGTGAGCATCATCGCAAACGAAACCGCTATACAGCAGGGAACTGTGCCAAAAGTGCCGCCTCAGCGGGCACGTGAACGCAGTATCCCTTGCATGCGTGATGGTTGTTCGTAGCCAGGAACGCATCGATCTGTTTTACGACTTCATTGTGAGTTTTCTTTATCCTTCGGAAGTCCTGATCGAGTGCTTCAACGCATGCCTCTACCATCTCTATCGCTTCGTCAAGGGCTCTCTGGGCCTTCACGAGGTGGTGCTTCAATTTGTAGGTTTCGGCGAGGATGTCAACCACCGCTCCACAGGCATCATCCTCCTCAAAACGCTCAGCATATTTTTTAACCCGCTCGGGCAACTTCTGCATTAGCTCGCCAGCTTCAAAAAGGTGTATCGCTGCTCGCTGGAGACTTTCTTGTCCTTCTTTCGCGGCCCCTGACCCGACCCCCTCGGCGGGAGGTATCGCGGCGTTTGCGGCGGCTCCTTCAACGACTGCATCATTAGCCTCGTCAATTCCGCTCTCAACCCACTGTGCGGCATATCCAACGACAGGTGCTGTTGCCACTCCAAAGTCGGTAATCCCGATGGGGCCGACCGCCATTCCCGCGCTCATGCCTTGCGCGATTCCAAAGGCGACCTTTTCGCTCTTTGTTTTTCTGTCCCAAGCGTTGGTCACCTTGTGCTTCATTTTGGTGAGAATCCCCCGGTTGAGATACCTGGCCCTGGCATCGAAGTACAGGCTTCTGGTGTCGTCTTTGGCGAGTGCGATCGAGGGCACGTCGAGCATGGGATCCTTACGCAAAATCCTCTCTGCTTTCTTAAGTTTATGATCTCTCCGATCCGGGTGGTTCCAAAGGTGCTCTTCATCGATGTGATTCGACCCTGTTGCTTCTCCTTTGGGCACACTTTCCCAATAGCATGGGTCAGAAAGGCAGGGGCTTCCCTCGTCTTCGTGCCACTTCATCGCTTTCAGGATCACCTTGGTCAACTCGTCTTCCTGCTTGGGGCCGTTCTCGCCGCGCCAATAATTCCTGTACGAATTGTAGAAAGTAAACATAGCCCTCGACAAATAACAGGCGGGATGAATATAGAGCCAGGACTTGTCGAAATGTCGCTTTGCCTGCCACAGCAAAGTCAGCCGCTCCGCGGCTTCGTCGCAGCTCGTCAATGGCTGTTGTACCTTTCGTCTGAGTTCCTCCAATTTTTCCCACGCCTTTCGATAGTGCTGGCAAGCACGCCGAATGGTCTTATGAGCCCGTGAGGATAGCCTCTTCGCCTCCTCTTCCGTTCCGAAGTCCACGGCAGTGTAATTCTCGATAAAGTCTCGGGTCCTCCTGCCACCTGTGTATTCGCTCCCGTAGAGCGCCGTGAAAGCGGAGTCGCTCATTTTACCCACCGCATACTGCCCGACTGCGATGGCGGCAATGACAGGAAGGGCGGCCCCGTGAGTGACAACTCCAACGATCACGCCGCCTGTCGTCACGGCTGTGGCGATCAATACCTTCGAGAGTTTCTTCTTGCCATCCTTGTACTGCCAGGACCTTTTAATCGCACGTATCGGCGCGTATGCGGCTCGCCTAGTCTGCATGGAGAACAGGGCCTCGTTCTTCATCACGCGGATTTCTTCGTCGAAATTGGGTTTCGGCATGAGGAGCGTCTCCAATAGCCAAATCAGCTGTGCCAATCAGCTTTATGGGGGGCCTAAAACCGCCTGAGACTACACCATCGAGGGAAGGTGATCAACGAGATTTCTGTTTACCGGAAGGCCGCCAGACCGCCGTCGATTCTGGAGATCGTCCCGGTCAATTGCGGTTGCTCCGTTCTCTAATCTTGCTCTTGAATGGGGCAAGCTGGAGAAATTCCTCCTGAGTGACGTGGCCTCCGAAGACGTTTTGAGGACTGCCGCTGAGTTTGAGGCGTTCTCACTGCGATAGGAGACGATCGGACTGGAACAGAGTGATCGATCATAGCAGCACCCGGTTTCGGCGTTAAGCCTAAGGTGCCGGTGCGCCGAAGGTGCACGGACCGGCGTCTCCCTTTACCAGTGCATGGGTGAGATGCTGGCGACAGACAACAGCACAAACAGCGTCCGTCCGATCCGGATGCAAAAACTGACCCCCTTGGCAGCCAAGATTTCCAACTCAAACATAGCCACCTCCAGAATCGTCCATCAGCCGGGAAACGTTCGAAGCGCGAACGCCCCATTAGGTCCGCCAATTCGAATTCCTAAATACGGCCGTCGCTGAATTCGACGGCGAACCGTGCGCCGCGAGCAACCCCACAATCTTGCGATTGTGCGCACGCGAGGAATACGATCTCGAGAATTAGAATCAAAAGCCATCATGGCCTGCGTCAGCACTGGTCTCGGGAGGCGCGTTATAAACAGTGTGTGAGAAACGTAGGCGATCCTGAACTCGGGCTGCGGTCGAGGTTCAATCGGAAAAGGGTCGTCGACAATAGCAGAGTTAGGGCTCGGCGTTGAGGATTTGCGAGATCCGCATGGGCAGGGTCACGAACATTACAAAGAAAGGCCGGCTTCAGCGCCGGCCCTTTGTCGTAATCACGAAATCGAAAATGCGTTACCGCTCCCCGAACGTGTATCCGATCGAGGCGCCGTAACGAAGCACGCGCGAGGACGAGTATTCGACGTTATTGTTTACCAGGTAGAAGCGCGCCTCGGGGCGTACAAACAAGCCGCCCTTGACGTAGAGCTTCACGCCGCCTCCGAACTGTCCCATGAAGTGGTTGCTGGTGGCGTACGGTGTACAGCCCAGGTAGTTACAGTTGTAGTAGTTCGTGTAGAACCGCGTACTTTCCGCACCGATGCCGGCTGTCACTTCGACGGCCGCGCGCTTGGCAACGTTTCGCACATAGACTCCGCCGAAATCCCAGAAGATCGGGCGGTAGGGCTGGTATCCGTTGTAGAGACCTTGCGAAGCCTTCCACGAGATTTCGCCCATGATTCCCAGGTGCTTCCGCAACAGGAAATCTCCGCTGATGGCCGGGTAGATTCCGCCTGTCAGGGATACTGGTGGGTACGAAACGTTGGTGTTGTTGTAGGCAGGGGATTGGATAGTACTAATGCCGAAGGCGAAATCCATCTGTTGCGCAACGGCTGCCGACGCCAACATGAGCACAACGCCTGCTGTTACGACAAGAATGAGCTTTTTCAAGTGCTTTTCTCTCCGAGTGCTATCGAACAAGGGTACCGCACGAACTGGGTTCGGCGGTTCGCCTGGCTCCGGAAACAGGAATCGCCCGCCACATCTTGGCGCAGGGCCAACCGAACAGGGTCCGTTCCTGTAAACCCGGAGTTCAGCAGTTTGACTCGTTGTACCCAAGCTTAATAACCCACGGATGCCGTTTCAACTACCCGGCGTTGCCTCAGATCGAACCCCTTGGCGGGGGGATCTGCCAACTGATCCGCTCCGTACGATGCGGGATTCTCTCCTTGCGATGTATCGGCTTGCGATGCCGCGCTAGACCGCCGCAGGAAGGCAGCACGCCGTTTACAAATGATTACACGTCGGCATTGCAACGGAACCTTAGTAACCCTTCGGTAACTCCTTGTTGCACAATTTTCGTTGCATATTCATTTTCCTGCAATATTTTGGGCTTAGCATTGATGATGGAGGTTCGGGTCCATGGGCTCACCGCGGGTTTCCAGATCTTTGCCGCTGCAGGTGGCCGCGGTGTGCTATCGAAGACGCGCGGGCACGATCGAATTCCTTCTGGTCAATACGAATGGGGGGAACAAGTGGACTTTTCCGAAGGGATCGACGGAACCCAAGCTCTCTCACAGTCAAGCCGCGGAACGCGAAGCGTTCGAAGAAGCAGGCGCGCTCGGCGTCATCGAACCTAGGCACTTCCATTTGTACATCCATTCCAAGGGCGTGTTCTGGCAGCCGCACGGCGTGCAGGAATATGTGGTTAAAGCCTTCCTGATGGAAGTCACGCGCACGCAGAAACCGGTGGAAGGGACTCGGAACCCAACCTGGTTCAGCCCCGAGGAGGCTCGTACGATGCTCGCGCGCGGCCGCGAGGTAAAGTATGCCGCTGAACTGAAGACCGTTGTCGACCAGGCCATCCCACACATCGAGAGCGGTCACTTCGTTCCGGGCTCGGGCCCAAACGTTCGTTCGCTTCGAGCCGACGCTTCCTCTTAATCTCGCCTAGTCTTTCCATCTTTCATGCCGTTCGGACTGGGTTTTCACCCCGATTCTTTGGTTCTTTTGCCTGAGACACACCGGTCCTTCCGTGAGTTGCAGCGGCGGATTTTCCGTGACTGCCGTAACTGGTTGATCCCGGTGTTTGTTGCAACAATCATAAGGACGCCGGTGGCACTGGTCTGCCGGTGCGGAGAACCTTGATGCCGAAGAAGGTCCTGACACTTGTTTTTTCCGCGTGTGTTCTTGCGGGTACGGCTGCTGCGCAAACGCCGGCGAAAACTCAGGCTGCGCCCAGCGCGCCAATCAACCTCACTCTGGCAGATGGAACCGCGATCAAGCTGCGCCTGGGGAGTACAGCGGCAGCCAGCGGTGCCCGCGTTGGCGAAAACATTGAGCTCGAGGTCGCGGAAGACGTCCGCGTCTCGGATGTCGTCGTTGTCGCCAAAGGAAACATTGCGAATGCCGAAGTCACCGGCCTGCATGCCGGACTGGGAAGCGGTACGCGCTTCGACATCAATTTACGTTCGATCACACTCTCCGATGAGCATGTGATTCCGGTGCGCTCGACTCATGAGCGGGCAAATCGCGACGACCAGGCCATGGTGATTTCGAATGCCACGCAGGATGCCAGCATCGCGCCAGGTACGACTGTGATTGCGTACGTCGACGGCAGCCAGCAACTCGATGCCACTCGGCTGCGGGCGTCCGCCGCGGCGACACAGACGCTGAAAGTTGCTTCGACGCCGGCTAATGCCGAAGTCTCGGTCGATGGTCATCTCACCGGCAGCACGCCGTACACTTTCCATGTTCCAGCTGGCGACCATTCCGTCGTGATTCGCATGGTCGGGTTCCAGCCCTGGCAAGGAACCGTGCGCATGGGCAATGAACCTGCCAGAATCGATGCGACCCTGACGAAGCAAGACGGAATGGAATCGATTCCGTCCAGCCGAGGGCCCGAAACGTCGTTGGGCGATCTGGCTAGAGCGGCGCGGGCTCGCAAGGCGCAAGAAAATTCTGCGCCAGCGACGGACTTAACCCAACAGGTCGAAGAGCAGAGCGCGAAGCGCGATCCCATGCAGCCGCCCGCGAACAAGTAGATTTGCGGCAAGGGCGGGCGGTTCAAGCTGCCCGCCTCCTCATCCTGGTTCTTGACCCAACAGCAATTTTGCGAGGACTCTTCCTCTTTGCGACACATCTTCTCCGTCTGCGCTCGATCGTGACGGACGTGGATCATCACTCGCCTAGCTCCCGACTTCTGCAATCCGCCGCTCCCGTGAGACGATAAATACAACGTCATGATTCAGCTTTCGGGGGCCGGCAAGCGATTCGGCCACAAACTTCTGTTCGAGAACGTGGATTGGCTTATCACGCCGCAGGACCGCATCGGTCTGGTCGGGGCCAACGGCACCGGCAAATCCACCGTGATGAAGATCCTGGCGGGATTGGAAACGCTGGATTACGGCTCTATCGTCGTCGCGAAGGGGATCTCTGCCGGGTATCTGCCGCAGGATGGACTCACGCTCGCGGGGCGCACCGTCTTCGCGGAATGCATGTCGGTGTTCGACGAACTCCGGAACATGGAGCAGGAGATGGAGGGGCTCACGCGGAAGATGGCGGAGCTTCCTCACGAGTCGGCGGAGTACGGGCAGGTGGCAGACCGATATCACCGGCTGGAACACGAGTTTCTCACGCGGGATGGATATGCAATCGAGGCCAAGGTCGGTACGGTGCTCACGGGACTCGGCTTTCGCAAGGAAGATTGGAAGCGCCTGACCGATGAATTCTCAGGCGGCTGGCAGATGCGTTTGGCATTGGCGAAGTTGCTGCTCCAGCAGCCCAACCTATTGCTGCTGGACGAGCCGACAAACCATCTTGACCTTGAAGCGCGCAACTGGCTTGAGGAGTACCTGGGTGAATATCCGTATGCGTACTTGCTGATCTCACACGACCGATACTTCCTCGATGTCACGGTCAAGAAGACGGTAGAGATCTGGAACAAGCAGATCTTTTTCTATACGGGCAATTACGACAAATACCTTGCCGAGAAGACGCAGCGTCGCGAGCAGCTCGAGGCAGCGTATCGCAATCAACGGGAACGGATCGAGCAGCTCGAAGTTTTCATCAATCGCTTTCGCTACCAGGCAACCAAGGCGAAGCAGGTACAGAGCCGCATCAAGGAACTTGAGAAGATGGAGCGGATCGAGATTCCGCCGGAAGAAAAGACGATCCATTTCTCGTTTCCGCAGCCGAAGCCCAGCGGGCGGATTGTGGCCGAGTTTCATGAGGTCGCCAAGAGTTACGGAGCGAAAGAAGTTTTTCGCAACGTCGATTTCATGATCGAACGCGGAGATCGAGTGGCGCTGGTCGGGGTGAATGGCGCGGGGAAATCGACGCTGATCAAGCTGCTTGCCGGCACAGAGCCCCTCACGTCGGGTGAATATAAGCACGGGCATAACGTCGACTGCGATTACTTTGCCCAGGACCAGTACAAGGAACTGAATCCGGATGCGCGCATTCTCGACGATCTCGGCGAGGTCTCGCCGCGTTCCACGCAAACCGAACTGCGCAGCCTGCTGGGTTGCTTCCTGTTTCAGGAGGACGACGTCTTCAAGAGGATCGGCGTGCTCTCGGGCGGAGAGCGCGGACGCTACGCGCTACTGCGATTGCTGATGCATCCAGCGAATTTCTTGCTGCTCGACGAGCCCACGAATCACCTCGACATGCGCGCGAAGGATGTTCTGCTCGAGGCGCTTGCCGCGTACACGGGAACGGTGGTGCTGGTTTCGCATGACCGCTACTTCATCGATAAGCTGGCGACGCGGGTGTTCGAGGTCGGCGACGGTCGTGTGCAGGTCTATCCCGGAAATTATGAGGATTATCTCTGGCGCAAACAGGGGCGGGCCGCGACGGTGCCAACGCTAGCGGATGTACCGATGTATGAGTCCTCTCGCAAGGGGTCGTCGACGAAGCTCAGCGAGGCCCGTGCCGGCGGCCCGACGAATGGGGATGCGCCGACCACCGAGAGCGCGAGCACACCGGAAGCAAAAGGCAAACGTTTGAATCCGATCAAGCGCAAGCAGATCGAGGATCGTGTTCACGAGATCGAACAGGATATCGCCCGCGTGGAGGCTTCGATCTCGCAGTGCGAGACCTCCATGCTGACCTTTGTCAGCGCGGAAGAAACTCAGCGCCAGGGCCTGGAACTGCAAAGTCATCGCACGGAGCTTGAGGGGTTGATGGCCGAGTGGGAACAATTGTCCCAGGCCCTGGCTGCGGCCGACTAGGCCGACCTCGCCGAACGGCCCACTTCCTGAAACGTCCGCTAAGTCCGGCATGAACTATGATGGATGCATTCGGGGACGAATCTGCCGACCAAGCCTCCTGCTTCCCGCATGCTTGATACACGTCCCCTGCATGGAGTCCTGCCATGTCGAAGATCACGAAATTACACGTCAACGGAACTATCAAAACAATTGACGCGGAGGAGTGGGAAAGCCTGCTCAGTGTTCTGCGCGATCAGCTTGATCTGACCGGAAGTAAGTATGGCTGCGGCGAAGGCCAATGTGGCGCGTGCACGGTGCTGGTCGAGGGGTTTTCGCGACGATCCTGCATCACGAAGGTGGGCACGGTGGCCGACAAGAAGATCACGACGATCGAAGGATTGGCGGCCGGAGACCGGTTGCATCCCGTGCAACAAGCCTTCCTCGACGAACAGGCGATGCAGTGTGCTTATTGCACGTCGGGCATGATCATGTCGGCGGTTGCGCTGCTGAATAAGTCGGCGCATCCCTCGCGGACGGAGATCGTCGATTTCATGGACGGCAATGTGTGCCGCTGCGGTACTCATCCGCGCATTGTGGCAGCGATCGAACGCGCGTCACGCAGTATGGCAGGTGCAACGAAGGAGTCACGGCGATGAGCGCACAGGATCTTCTGATTCTTGAAACTGCTTTGGAGCCGGAGCGCTACGAACTGCAAGCGGGGCCGGCGTATCACTTTCAGGTCGATCGACGTGACTTCTTCAAGTTCCTGGGCGCGGGAATTCTCGTCGTGTGCGTGTTAAAGGACACGAGTTCGGCGCAGGAGTCTGGGCGTGGTGGGCGTCCCGCAGGCGAAGCGTTGCCGAAGGAAATCGGCGCTTGGATGCACATTGGTGAAGACGGATCGGTCACCGTGTATACGGGAAAGGTTGAGGTTGGCCAGAACATCCGTACATCTTTGACGCAAGCGGTGTCTGAAGAACTCAGCGTTCCGCCGGACAAGATCACTTTGACGATGGGCGACACGAAGCTGACGCCTTACGATCGCGGAACGTTTGGCAGTCTGACGACGCCTGTGATGAATCTGCAATTGCGCCGGGTGGCGTCGGCGGCACGCGATGTGCTCGTGACGCTGGCGGCAAAACAGTGGCAGGTGGACGCGAAGTCGCTGATTGCGGCAAACGGCAAGGTCACGGATCCCGCCAGCAAGCGAACGATCGAGTACGCCGCGCTCGCGAAAGGACAGTTGCTCACGGAGACTTTACCGGCAGAGGATCCCCTGATCCCGGCAACCCAATGGAAAGTCGCTGGGCAGTCGCTCTCGAAAGTCGATGGACGCGATTTCGTGACCGGAAAGCATCTTTATCCCTCCGATCAGAAACTTCCGGGCATGTTGCACGGGAAGATCGTGCGTCCGACAGCGTTCAACGCGACGCTGGTGTCTCTCGACACGAAGGAAGCGGAACAGATGCCGGGAGTCGTGGTGGTGCACGATGGCAACTTCGTAGGCGTCGCGGCGCCCACAGTGGAGTTGGCATCAAAGGCGGCAGCCAGCATCAAACCGGAATGGAAGGCCGATGCGCAGCCGTCGAACAAAGAGCTGTTTGAGGTCCTGAAGAAGACCGCCGCCGAGGGCGCGGACCCTACAGGAGACGCTGGGCACGTGACCACGGGTTCGGTGGATCAGGCCATGGCGGCCGCCGATCATCGCCTGCAGCAGACTTATACGGTTTCTTACATCGCGCATGTTCCGCTCGAGCCGCGTGCAGCGCTGGCGGAATGGGACGGCGACTCGGTCACGGTGTGGACAGGAACCCAAAGACCATTTGGTGTCCGAGCTGAACTCGCGGAGGCTTTTCATCTCCCCGAGGAGCGTGTCCGCGTACTGATGCCCGACACGGGTTCTGGATATGGGGGAAAACACACTGGGGAGACGGCGATCGAAGCGGCCCGGTTGGCGCGCGCCGCCAAGCGTCCAGTGCGGCTGGTTTGGACACGCGACGAGGAATTTAGCTGGGCCTATTTCCGGCCTGCGGGCGTGATGGACGTGAGCGCTGGGGTCAGCAAGGACGGCACGATCACCGCCTGGGAATTTCACAACTACAATTCCGGCGCCGCGGGAATTCGCACCTATTACGACATTCCGAATCAACGGATTCAGTTTCATCCCAGCGATTCTCCTTTGCGCCAGGGATCGTACCGGGCGCTGGCGGCGAGCGCGAATCACTTCGCCCGCGAGTCGTTCATGGACGAACTGGCGCACTCGCTGAAAATGGACCCGCTGGAATTCCGGCTGAAGAATCTCAAGAACGAACGTCTGCGTGCCGTGTTCGAAGCGGGCGCAAAGAAGTTTGGTTGGGGACAGCCGAAAAAGCCTGGGCAGGGTTTCGGTATGGGCGGCGGTTACGAAAAACTCGGCAATGTCGCGACATTCGTAGAAGTCTATGTCGATCCAAAGTCCGGAGACGTTACGGTCAAGCGTGTGGTGACGGCCTTCGAGTGCGGCGCGATCGTCAATCCTGACAATTTGCGGAATCAACTCGAGGGCGCGAACATCATGGGCCTCGGCGGCGCCTTGTTCGAAGCTATCGAATTTGAGAATGGCAAGATTCTGAACGGGCGCATGTCGGAGTACCGCGTTCCGCGCTTCAGCGATGTGCCAGTTCTTGAAACCGTGATGCTCGATCGCAAGGACTTGCCCTCGGCCGGTGCGGGCGAAGCGCCGATTGTGGGTATGGCGCCCGCGATCGGCAATGCGATTTTCGACGCGACCGGGGTGCGTTTGCGAGCTTTGCCGCTCGTGCCAAACGGCTTGAAGACGAGCTAAACCACAGGCAGGACGCGGCTTTTGGCGGACACGAGGTTCCGGACCCGCGTTCGTACAGGCTCTTCCGTAATCTGCGCCTTCCCTTATGCCCGTGCGATAGTCAGCTTGGCCAATGGCCTTAGTCCCACCGCTTAGGATTTGACGCCGTCGCGAACGGGTCAGCGGAAATCAGGAAGGTCGAACCCATGTTGCAGCCTCCGGAGAATAAAAACTCGACGCAGCCCGCGTCCAACCAAAACACCTATACACCGGTAAAGACTTCCAGCGCACCGATCGAGCAGGCCAGCATTGGCCGCTCCCTCACGATCAAGGGCGAAATCAGCGGCGCCGAGTCGCTTTACATCGACGGCCGCATCGAAGGCACCATTAATATCCCCGATCATCGCGTGACGGTTGGCCGGAACGGCAACGTGACCGCCGATGTCAATGCCCGCGAGGTCGTGATCATGGGCAAGGTACATGGCAACGTGATCTGCAGCGACCGGCTCGACATCCGCAGCGAAGGTTCGGTGACGGGCGACGTCGTGACCCAGCGCATCAGCGTGGAGGACGGCGCAATCCTGAAGGGCAGCGTGCAGGTGCAGGCCGCCGAGCAGAAGAAGCAGCAGCCGCAGCACCAATCCAAGCCGGCAGAGGCTCCGAAGCCTGTGGTCAGCGAAGCTCCGAAGGCCGCGGCCGCGGGTGCAAGCGCCTAGTTTTAGAGCTTAGCGTCCGGGCAGTTCAACATAGATCGACGGCGAGACTGGGGAAAGGGCACGAGTGACTCGTGCCCTTTTTCTTCGTTACTTCTTGTCGGAAGGCTTCAGGTCGAGCGAAGCAGAGTTCATGCAATAGCGCAAGCCGGTCGGCTTGGGGCCATCTTCGAATACATGACCCAGGTGCGCGCCACAGTGCGCGCAACGCGCTTCCACACGCGCCATGCCATAGCTGTTATCGACCTTCTCCTCGACGTTTGCCGGATCGATGGGCGCGTAGAAGCTCGGCCAGCCGGAACCTGAATCGTACTTCGTCTCCGAAGTGAACAACGGCGCACCGCAACCAACGCAGTGATAGGTCCCCGGCTCCTTGGTCTTCCAGTATTTGCCGGTAAAAGAGCGCTCGGTACCAGCCTCGCGCGTCACGTGATACTGCTCGGGCGTAAGCTGCGCCTTCCACTCGGCTTCGGTCTTAACGACTTTGTCTTTTACGTTCTCAGCCATGAAATCACCCCTTATGAATCGTTAGGATAAATCCTCTCATTGGATGCGCGAGTTCGCCAGAAGTGACAGGCGTCTGAGGGGCCTGTGACGGGGAGCACTTCTCCGGGTGATGACTGACCTTTGCGTCCAATATTCTGAGGGCTAATATCAAGATTCCAGATAATTACTTGCAGGGAGTTGGTTTGAAATGGGAGATCTAAGTCCTCATTTTTCAAAACAAGAGTTGGCGTGCCACTGCTGTGGCCGCCTGAAGGTAGATCCGCGCCTGATTGAAGCATTGGAGGCTCTGCGGCAGCTCGCCGGCGTGCCAATCGTCGTACATGCCGGATACCGCTGTCCGGCACACAACCAGCAGGTTGGCGGGGTTCCGAACAGCGAGCACACGCGCGGGCTGGCTGCGGACATCCATATTCCGGACTTAAGCCTGCAGCAAATGTACGATCTGGCGTCGGAGGTGCCGCAGTTTGCCCAGGGCGGGATAGGCGCCTATGACAGCAACTTTCTGCATGTGGATGTGCGGGACCATCGGGCTCGTTGGGCGCGGGTAGCGGGAAAGTACGTGGGGATTCAGGAACTGGTGCGGGAGCCGAACCTGGTCGCGCGTTCGGCGGGGGAAAGCCACGCGCCGGCTTAATTCAGCGGTGACCCAATCTTCCGGTACTTGCTTCCGAAGTAGAGGAGCGGATCGCCGTCGCGCACGACGACGTCCTCGACCTCGGCGATGAAGATAGTGTGGTCGCCTGCGTCCTGGGCAGAGTGGAGCCGACATTCCAGGTAGGCGAGGGCACCGCACAGAACCGGCGTTCCATGCTCGGTGCGCTCGAAGGTGGCCCCAACCTCTTCGGCGCGATCATGGGTGCGTCCGGGACGGGCATAGTATTCGGAGATCGCACGGTGGTTCTCAGCCAGCACGTTCACTCCGAAGCGCTTCTTGGCATGCAGATGCGCATGCGTGGTGGCTTTTTGGTCCACGCACACCAGCACCAGCATGGGATCGAGCGACACGGATGTGAAGGCATTCGCCGTCATGCCGTGCACTTCGTCGTCGGAATCCAGCGTAATCACGGTGATGCCGGTGGCAAAGGATGCCAACGCCCTGCGAAATTCCGCCTGGGTAACGCTCATGGTGAAGGGCTCGAAGACGCGCCAGTGGAAAATGTCGACCAGCCAGCGATAAGTTACCACGTTCTCCGTCTCTTCCCGCGCGTCCGCTGCTGAGTCACGGTCTGGATGCCAGGGCGCGCCTTTCGCACACCTCATGTATGATTTCGATACTTGGGCTGTCGGAGTAAGCTGGATGGCCCGCAGAGACTCACGGTGAATCGCGCCGCTGACAGCATGGCTTCCTCTACTCTGACGTCGGACCTTTCCGATTTGCAGGCTGGCGCTCCTCTCTCACGGGAATCCGCCTGCCGCTGGCTCCGCTGTGAGAATGAACTTCTGCCGGAACTACTTTCGGCAGCCCGTGCGGCAAAAGAGCGATTCAAGCCAGGTGTCGTCACGTACTCGCGGAAAGTTTTTATTCCGCTGACAAATCTCTGCCGCGACTACTGCGGCTATTGCATCTTCCGGCGCGATCCCGGCGACCCTGGCGCGCGCACGATGACGCCCGACGAGGTGCTGGAAGTCGTCCGCAATGGCGAGAAGCTCGGCTGCACCGAAGCATTGTTCAGCCTGGGAGATAAGCCCGAACTCTTGTTTCCCGAGATGCGCGAGACTCTGAAGCGGCTGGGCTACAAGTCCACTCTCCACTATCTCGAAGCCATGTGCGAACTCGTCTTGCGCGAAACGACGCTGCTCCCGCACCCCAATCCCGGACTAATGAGCGCCGAATGGATTCGCCGACTGGCAGCTGTCTCCCCGAGCATGGGCTTGATGCTGGAAAGCACAAATGCGGAACTACTGCGCTCGGGGGCTGCGCACGATAATGCTCCGGACAAGGTTCCGGCAAAGCGCCTGCGCACAATCGAGGATGCCGGGAGACAGAGTGTTCCGTTCACGACGGGCTTATTGATCGGAATCGGCGAGACCATCGAGGACCGCGTGGACACGCTGCTGGCCATCCGCGAACTGCAGCATCGCTATGACCATATCCAGGAAGTCATCGTGCAGAATTTTCGAGCGAAGCCTGGCATCCCGATGGCGAGTTGGCCGGAGCCCAGTCTGGGTGACATGCTGCGGACGGTAGCAGTTGCACGCCTGCTGATGCCGCGAGTCAACATTCAGGCGCCTCCCAACCTTTCGGCTCCTTATTATGAGGATCTGCTGGATGCTGGAATCAACGACTGGGGAGGAGTCTCTCCATTGACGCCTGATTTCATCAACCCGGAAAAGCCATGGCCCCATCTTGATCAGTTACGCGCGCGGACCGAGGCGAAAGGATTCAAGCTCGAAGCGCGGCTTCCGGTGTATCCGGAGTTTCTGCGGGGGGTTTTGCAAAAGAAATCAGTGCTCGCTGATCGTGTCAGCGCAGCCGCTGACGCCCAGGGCTATGCGCGGAGAGCCGCATGATCACAGTCCTCACCGGAGGCACGGGTGGCGCAAAGTTCGTAGACGGTCTGCGAGAGGTGGTTCCGCCCGAAGAACTCACCATTATTGTGAATACTGGCGACGACCTGCTGTGGTGGGGGCTGTACGTGTCGCCAGACATCGATTCGATCACCTACGTTCTGGCGGGGTTACTGAGCCGCGAGCGCGGTTGGGGCGTCAAAGGAGACACGTTCTACTGCTTGCAGGCGATGGGCCAGCTCGGGCAGCCAATCTGGTTTCATACGGGCGATCGCGATCTCGCCGTGCATGTCTTGCGGTCGAAGCTGCTTGCCGAGGGAAGAACCTTGTCCGAAGTAACATCTGAAATCTGCGGCCAACTTGGCGTGAAAGCCCGCGTCCTTCCCATGAGCAATTCGCGCGTGGAAACGCGCGTCGGTACTCCGGTCGGAGAGTTGAGCTTCGAAGAGTATTTTGTGCAGCGCTGGTACCAAGATCCGGTGGAGTCGATCCGGTTCGCGGGAGCGGCCGACGCGGAGCCTGCGCCCGGCGTGATTGATGCCATTCTGGGCGCGGACATCGTTTTAGTGGCGCCGAGCAACCCTGTCACAAGCATCGGCCCGATCCTTGCGGTGCCCGGGGTGCGCGATGCGCTGCAACGCACGCTGGGAAAGATCGCCGCGGTGAGTCCGATCATCGCAGGCGAAGCCGTTGCCGGGCCTGCTGGTATCCTGATGGCGTCCCAGGGCCTCGACGTCTCTGTTGCTGGCGTGGCAGAGGCGTACCACGATTTCCTGGACACTCTCGTGATTGACACTCGCGATGCCGAATCCGCCGAACAGCTGCAGCAAAGTGGTGTGAGAGTTCATGTCACCAAGACGCTGATGCGCACCGCGGAAGATAAGGCCGAGTTAGCTAATTCCGTGCTCTCCGCGATTCGTGGGCAGGCTGCCACGGCGGGGCAGGATCACGCATGATCCTCATCCCTGTAAAGAATCTCGCGCTAGCCAAACAGCGTCTGTCGTCCATTCTCGATCAACCCGCACGTACACAGCTCGCACAGGCTATGCTGCACGATGTGCTAGAGGCTGTTGCGTCCTGGGAAAACCGGCCGGAGGTCGGGATCGTGACCTGCGATTCTTTCGCGCTGGGACTCGCGGCGAAATTTGGATTCGAGGTGATCGCGGATCCGGTGAACGCCAGCGAAACCGATGCGATCGCGATGGCCACTCACGTCTGCGAGACGCGCGGGGTGGACTTCACCCTCGTGATTCCAGCTGACATCCCGCTGATTCAAGCGTGGGAGTTGCAGCGCATCAAGGATGCGGCGCCTCTTGAAGGAACGGTAATTGTGCCAGCGGGCGACGGGCGCGGCACGAACGCGATCTTCCGTCGGCCTGCGGGGCTGATCCCCCTTCAATTCGGCAACGACAGTTTCAAGCCGCATCTGGCAGTTGCGAAAGCTACGGGAAAATCCTGCACAGTGTTATCGCTGCCGGGAATCGCAGTCGATGTCGACAATCCTGCCGACCTTCGGCAACTCGTCGAACTCCCGGGCGAAACCCGCGCCCAGCGCCTCGCTCGCCAGTGGGATCTTCGGGATCTACCGCTGGCCGCGAATGAATAAGCCATGGCTACTGCAGAGTTGCGGATCATTGCGGTCCCGCTCGAAGGTGAAGTAAAGCCGGGTAACTCTCTTGCAGAAAAACTGCTCCAAGCTCTGAAGCTCAAAAGTCTCTCGCTGGCGGGGGGTGACATTCTGGTCGTGAAGCACAAGATCGTTTCGAAAGCCGAGAGCCAGCTTGTGCGGTTAGATACGATTCGGCCTTCGGCGGATTCGCGCGCATGGGCGCGGCGTTACAAACTGGACGCGCGCGTTTCCGAGCTCGCCCTGCGCGAGAGCAAAAGTTTGCTCCGCAAGAAGCGCGGGGTCCTGATCACGGAAACGCGACATGGATTCATTTGCGCCAATAGCGGAGTCGATGTTTCCAATGTAGATGGCGGCCAGAATGCCGTTCTGCTGCCTGCAAGTCCCGACCGTTCTGCGATGGAGCTGCATCGCGAGCTTAAGCAGCGACTGAAACTGCACATCCCCGTAATCATCAGCGACAGCTTTGGCCGTCCCTGGCGTGAGGGACTAACCGAGGTTGCGATCGGCATCGCCGGAATGAAAGCGCTGCACGACGACCGCGGACGCCGCGATCCGCACGGTTACAAGCTGCGCGTCAGCCTTGATGCCGTTGCCGACGAACTGGCCTGCGCCGCGGGATTGTTAAGCGGCAAGCTCAATCGCACGCCCTTTGTTATCATTCGGGGATTCCGCTACCAGCCGGGCCGCGGGAGCTATCGCGATCTGCTGCGTCCGGCGGAGCGCGACCTGTTTCGCTAGGAGGCCGTCGTGGTCCGGGCACTTCCCCCATCGGAGCTCGAGAACTTCCCTTCCCTGAACTGGACTGAGATCGCACCGCGCCTCACGCCGGAGATTCGCAGCGCGCTGGAAACGGTGCTCACTACGCTGGACGGAACTTCGCTCACCCGGGACCAGGCTCTGCAATTAGCGAATTGCGACGGCGACGATCTGCTTGGACTGCTCGTGGCGGCGAACGATCTGCGCGCACAGTTGGTGGGCAACATCGTCACTTACGTCGTCAACCGGAATATCAATTTCACTAACATCTGTTTCGTAGGATGCAAGTTCTGCGCGTTCAGCCGCGGCCCACGGGAGCATGACACCTATTTTCTCAGCCTCGATCAGGTCGCCGAGAAGGCGGTTGAAGCCTGGAAGCTCGGCGCGAGAGAAGTGTGCATTCAAGGTGGCCTGCCGCACGATCTTCCGCCGTTCTACTACCGCGACATTTTGCGAGCAGTGAAGTATGCGGTCCAGGGCATGCACTGCCACGCTTTCTCGCCGATGGAAATCGTCTATGGGGTCGAGTTGACCGGTATGCCATTGGCCGGGTATCTGCAGATGCTGCGCGACAATGGGCTCGACACACTGCCCGGCACAGCGGCAGAGATCCTCGACGACCAAGTTCGCAATATTCTGTCGCGGAACAAACTCTCGACCGAGCAGTGGAAAGAAGTCATCACCACTGCACATCGGCTAGGCATTCGCAGCACGTCGACGCTGATGTACGGGCACGTTGAAACTCCCGAGCATTGGGTGGATCAACTTCTGCTGCTACGTGGGATTCAGCAGCAGACGGGCGGATTTACGGAATTTGTCCCGCTCGGATTTGTGCATCAGAACACTCTTTTATTTCACCAGGGTCTCGCCCGCTCGGGACCGACGCTGGCCGAGCATCTCAAGATTCACGCACTGGCGCGGGTGATTCTCGCCGGCTGGATCAACAACATCCAAGTCTCGTGGGTAAAGCTGAACCGCAAGCTCTCGCAACTCTGCCTGCACGCGGGTGCGAATGACTACGGCGGGACGTTGATGGAAGAGAACATCTCGCGCGAGGCGGGCGCAACGGCGGGGCAATATACAAGTCCCGAGGAATTCCAGGCGTTGATTCTGGAGGCGGGCCGCATTCCGGCGGAGCGCAACACTACTTATTCGCGGATCAAGATCAAAGGTCCAATCGCGTCGTTGTCGTGTGAGCAAGTTCCTATTGCGGAGTTTGCGTGAGCCGGCCAATCGCGATCCTCGGGGGAACTGGGCCGGCGGGACTCGGCCTAGCACTCCGTTGGGCACGTGCTGGGGAAACCGTGATCATCGGTTCGCGCAGCGCCGAACGCGCGCGGGAGGCAGCGAACCGCATAAAGGAAAAAGCCGGCGCGGGCGCCCAGATTACGGGAGAGGAGAACTCCGTTGCCTGTGCCGTTTCCGAACTGCTTGCTCTGACGGTCCCGTTCGAAGGGCAAGCTACGCTACTCAAACAACTCAAGCCCGCGTTCAAACCAAACAGCATCCTGATTGACGCAACGGTGCCGTTGGCTGCGAGCGTCGGCGGCCGGGCCAGCCGGATGCTGGGCGTATGGCAGGGGTCGGCTGCACAGCAGGCGGCTGAACTCGTTCCGAAAGGCGTGAATGTTGTGGCCGCGTTTCACAATACTTCCGCGGATGTTATGAACGGAGACGATCCCGTCGAGTGCGATGTGATTGTCTGCAGCGATTACCCTGAGGCGACGCAGGTGGTTTGCGACCTTGCGGCGAAGATTCCGGGAGTTCGGGCGATCGATGGCGGTAAACTCGAAAATGCACGCATCGTCGAGCAGATCACGGCGTTGCTGATTGGCCTGAATATCCGCCACAAGGGGCATGGCGGAATAAGAATCACGGGCTTACCGTCGGCAGCGTACAAGTCGGCTTAGTGCCCGAGTACATGCGTCCGGCGAACGATTTAACTGAGCCGTTAGCCGGCTGCCCTCCATCTAACTTTCATCTTTCTATGAGCACCGATCTCCCTTCCAAGAACGGACTTGCCATCGAGTTCCGCAACGTTTCGTACAGCTTTGCGGAAGGCTCGGAGCTGATTTCGAGTCTGAATCTCCAGGTGCACCGCAGTGAGACGCTCGTTCTTCTGGGCCGCAGCGGATCGGGAAAGACCACCACGCTCAAACTGATCAACGCGCTGGCGTCGCCGACGGCGGGCGAGGTGTTCGTCGAAGGACGGCCGACGTCCCAATGGAACACAATTCGTCTGCGGCGAGGAATCGGTTACGTGATTCAGGACGCGGGCCTGTTTCCGCATTTCACGGTCGAGCGAAATATCGGACTGGTACCGACCATAGAGAACTGGCCGGCAGATCGGGTACGGCAGCGCGTCATAGAGCTGTTGCAAGTGGTCGGCCTCGATGCGAGCCTGGCATCGCGTTATCCACGCGAACTCTCCGGTGGACAACGGCAGCGCGTGGGCGTGGCGCGCGCGCTCGCGGCGGATCCTCCAATTCTTTTGATGGACGAGCCTTTCGGCGCGCTCGACCCGATCACCCGTGCGGAACTTCAGCGGGAGTTTCTTGCCCTGCAAAGGCGGCTGGAAAAGACCGTCGTGTTCGTGACACACGATCTTCGCGAAGCATTGCTGCTTGGATCGCGGATCGCCTTGATGGAAGCTGGGAAGCTCGTGGCAGCATTGCCACCGGACGAATTCGTCCGTTCCACGGATCCCCTGGTCAAGCAGTACCTGGATGCATTCGGCGAGTTGCCGACAACGACTGGAAACCGAGGCTGTGCATGAATGTCTTTCAATTCTTCTGGCAGAATCGCACGGAAGTTCTCGACGCCACACGCCAACATCTCTGGATGGTTGGCATTTCCACGCTGCTAGCCGTCATCGTTGGCATTCCGCTCGGCATCCTGATCACGCGCTGGCCCGCGCTCAACAAGCCCGTGCTTGGCAGCGCCAACATCATCCAGACGGTCCCCAGCCTTGCCTTGTTTGGATTTCTGCTGCCAGTACCGTGGATCGGCGCCGGCGCCGAACGAATTGCAATCCTCGCCCTTACGCTCTACGCACTGCTTCCGCTAATCCGCAACACCTACGCCGGAATCAAAGGCGTGGATAGCTCCGTGATTGAAGCGGGTCGTGGCATGGGGATGACTGACCGCCAATTGCTCTTTCAGGTGGAGCTGCCTCTCGCGCTCGGCGTGATCATTGCGGGCGTGCGGGTTGCAGCTGTGATCTCGGTTGGACTAGCAACGATCGCCGCGGCCATTGGGGCAGGCGGCCTCGGCCAATACATCTTTCGCGGAATATCCATGGTCAACAACCAAGTGATTCTGGCAGGCGCGATTCCAGCGGCGGCGCTTGCACTCCTTTGCGACATGAGTCTCGGCTGGCTTGAGAAGCGACTGGGCACCACAACGGTTGTGCCACAGTCATAGCGCCGAATCATCCTACTCACGCCAATGCCAAAGAAATCCATCGCCTTTCTGCTTTCGCTACTTTTCCTCGTAGCCTGCGGACCGCCGCGGCAAGATCGCATCGTCGTTGGCTCGAAGAATTTCACCGAGCAGGCCGTTCTCGGCGAGATCTTCGCACAGCAGATTGAAGCTCGAACCCATTTGCCGGTCGAGCGTCAATTCTATTTGGCGGGCTCCTTCATCTGTCACCAGGCGATCCTCGCTGGGCGCATTGACATGTACCCCGAGTACACCGGCACGGCGCTGACCGCCATTTTGAAAGAGAGGCCGGAAGGATCGCGTCAAGACGTATATCAACGCATGAAGTCGGAATACGAGCGGCAATTCAACCTGACGTTGGGGGCACCTCTCGGCTTCGACGATACCTTCGCGATTGAGATTCGCGGGGAAGATGCGCGGCGCCTGAATCTGAAGACGATTTCCCAGGCGGCCACCTACACGCCGCAATGGCGCCCGGGATTTGGTTACGAATTTATGGAACGTCCGGATGGTTACAAGGGTCTGGTCGCCACCTACGGACTGCGCTTTGCCGAGCAACCTCGCATCATGGACCTCGGCCTACTCAGCCGTGCGCTCAAAGAAAAGCAGGTAGACCTGATCGCCGGCAACACCACCGATGGCCTGATTCCTGCGCTAGACCTTTTCGTCCTCGACGACGATCACCACTACTTTCCGCCCTATGAAGCAGTCCCGGTGATCCGGCGGCAGGCGCTGCAGCAGCACCCCGAGGTCGGCACGGCGCTCGCCGAACTTGCCAACAGGATCACCGATCAGGACATGCAGCAACTCAACTACGCTGTCGACGGCCAGCACCGCGACATCAAGGAAGCGGTTCATCGATTCCTGATGAGCAAAGGTGTACTAGCGGCGAACCCCGCACAGTCATCGGCGTCGCCTCGATAAACGCCGACCGACTACAATGTCCAATTCCATGTCCAATCGTGACCTCGACGCCACATGGAAGTATCACAACGGGACGAAGCACTCGTACATGAGTGTGCGCGTGCATCCGCATTTTCTCGACTGGGAAAACAAGCCGCTTCTTTTCAAGATTTATCCCACGCTCGAGGTCATGCGTCTCCCAAAAGATTTCCGCCAGACCGGAGTTGCGGCATTGTCGGCAATCGCGGGTCCAGGGGTTGCAGCTGAGGGAGACCAGATCCCGACCTTCGAAGACCTCGCACAATTTCTTTTTTTCTCCGCGGGAGTCACCAAGAGCAAGAAATTTCCTGGCGGCGAAACCTTCTTCCGCGCGGCGGCATGCACCGGCGCTCTTTACGAGATCGAGTTGTACATCGTGTGTCAGGACCTGCCTGGCCTGGCCGCGGGCGTCTATCACTTTGGAACAGCGGAATTCGGATTGCGTCAACTCCGGGCCGGTGACTATCGGCGGCACATCGTCGAGGCGACGACTATCGATTCATCTGTGCCGAATGCGCCCGTGATCGTGATTTGCAGTGGAACGTATTGGCGCAACGCGTGGAAATATCGCTCGCGTACTTACCGCCATTTCGGTTGGGACAACGGGACGATTTTGGCGAATGCGCTTGCCGTGGGCGGCGCACTTGGCCTTCCGGCGAGAATTGTGGCGGGGTTTTCAGACGATCGCGTCAACTCGCTGCTTGGGCTGGACACGCAAAAGGAAGTCGCGTTCTCAATGCTTGCGCTAGGGCATACTTCGGCGGTTCCCGTGGCCGCTCCTACCTTGACTCCTCTGTCGCTGCCCGTGGTCCCTTATTCCAAAGAGGAAGTTGACTATCCTGCGATGCGGCAAATGCACGATGCGTCGTCACTGGCCGGCGACGAAGTCAACCGCTGGCGCCAGAAATCTGTCGTAAGTCCGACAGCTGCGTCAAAAGGAAAGGTCATCGCTTTGCAACCGATCAGCGATGCAGATCTGCCACCTGACACAATTGAGCAGGTGATTCAGCGGCGTGGTTCAACCCGTAAATTTGCGCGTGAACCCGTTAGCATGGCACAGCTTTCGACATTACTGGATCGCGCGACACGCGGCGTTCCCGCCGATTTCCTTGCATCTGCGGGATCGCAACTCAATGACATGTACCTGATCGTGAACAGCGTGTACGGCCTAGAACCGGGAACTTATTTTTTTCACCGCGAGAAGAAACAACTCGAACTGCTGAAAGAGGGGGATTTTCGAAATCAAGCAGGATATTTAGGCCTGGAACAGGAGATTCCCGCAGACGCCAGCGTGAATATTTTCTTCCTTGCAGATCTGCACAAGATTCTTGCAGCTTTCGGAAATCGAGGGTATCGCGCGACCCAACTAGAAGCCGGCGTGCTGGGCGGGAAGCTCTATCTCGCGGCGTATGCTCAGAGGCTCGGAGCGAGTGGACTCACGTTTTACGACGACGATGTCGTCAACTTCTTCGGGCCGCACGCGAAAGGAAAGAGCGCAATCTTTCTGGTTGCGCTTGGGCACTCTACAACGGTTTAGATGACCGCCCGAACAAAATAGTTGCCGACAAATTGTTATCAGCAAATTCATTGAGATCTCGATTTCCAAATTTTGAATGTAAAGTTATGTTGGATGGAAGATCGTGAGCCGATATTGTTGACAAATCCTGACAAGATCTTTCTAAGTGACACGTTTCCAATGCCAAACAGGAAACACAGCACAATGGCACACGGCATGCGATACATCGCGCCCGTACAATGCTGTTGTCTTCCCACAATGTTGCGTTCCGCGCCCTTCGGTCGACAGCGATCAAAGTCGCCAAGTTAGGCATTCTTTGTAGACTTGCGACGTTCGTCGTCATCTTCGCGATTTCGGCTCTCTATTTCCTATTTGCGACGCCAGTTCGCCGCCCGGAACGCCAGAGTCAGTCAAGAATCGCGCGCACCGTTCTGCGCTCCCTTCTTTCCGACGACTTCACTTCAACGCTGAGCAGTTCTCCGCACGCTGTTACAGCCCATGCACGTCACGGCCTCGCGTTCGAACTTAACTTTTCCGGCTTTCTGGTAAGGCCCGATCGCGAGCCGCTCAACGGCCTAGTCTCAAGTTTCTCGCAGCGTGACCGCTCTCCGCCGCAAGTGTAACCACCGCAACGTTTCTGCCTAATTCGCTCTTCTGCCTGTGCAAGCAATCCTTGCTTGTCGCCGCGAATCCAGCGCGTATGCGTATGAATTCGCGATTACCAATTCTTCTTCTTCGTAACGGAGGTTTTTCAAATGCGGTTTCGTAGTTGGTTCATGTTGTTATTCGCCGCTTCGCTGCTCACCTGGCAAGTGATGCCAGCGGCGGCTCAGTCGCTGACCTCAGGAGATGTGAGCGGAACAGTGACCGATCCGACGGGCGCCGTTGTTCCGAATGCGTCCTTAACCCTGAAAAACAACGACAGCGGAACGGCCCAGACGCGCACGACCAATGCGCAAGGCAGTTATCGCTTCTCGCTGCTCGCTCCGGGTACATACACCATCTCCGTATCGGCCACCGGATTCCAAGGCACGCAGAAGCAGATCACAATCACGGTCGGACAGAATGCCACCGCGAATATTCAACTGTCGCTCGGTTCGGCCAGCCAGACGGTCGAGGTCTCGGCAGCCGGCGGCGTCGTGCAGACGGAAAATGCAGATGTTTCCACCACGTTTTCGCAGGACCAGGTCGCCCTCGTTCCGAATCCGGGCAACGACCTGAGCTACATCGTGCAAACGGCCCCCGGTGCTGTTATGAACACGCAGGCCGGATACGGCAACAGCTCCACGTACGGGCTTCCCGCCACTTCGAATCTCTTCACCGTGAACGGTATGAATGAAAACGATCCGTTCCTGAACCTGAATAATTCCGGCGCAACCAACCTGCTGCTCGGCCGCAACGATATTCAGGAAGCCACGGTCGTGAACAACGGCTACTCAGGCGAGTACGGAGGCCTGGCTGGCGCCAACGTCAACTATGTGACGAAAGCCGGAACCAATGCGTGGCATGGGAACGCCGAGTATTTCTGGAACGGCCGCGCCATGAACGCCAACAACTATTTCAACGTGAACAGCGGCACACCGCGTCCGTTCGACAACGCCAACCAGTGGGCCGCCTCAGTTGGCGGACCGATCCGCAAGGACAAGACATTCTTCTTTGTGGACTATGAAGGACTGCGGGTGGTGCTGCCGACGGCAACCCCAGTGAATATCCCGAGCCCGCAATTCCAGGCGGCAACATTGGCCAATCTCGGCACCGCCAGTCCTGGTTCGATTCCCTTCTACCAGAATATGTTCAATCTCTGGAGTGGTGCGAAGGGCGCGAGCAATGCGCAGAACGTTCTACCCCAGGGGACAGACAGCAGCGGGAACGTGATCTCCGGCCCGGGTTGTGGATCGTTCACGGGACTCGGCAACACGACCACTCCCTGTGCTCTGCAATTCCAATCGACCGCGGGCAACTTCACGCACGAGTACCTGGTCACTGCGCGTGCCGATCAGAACATCGGGAGCAATGACCGACTGTTTGTGCACTTCCGTACCGATCACGGATTGCAGGCAACTTACACCGATCCCATTAACTCAACTTTTAATGCGCAAAGCGACCAGCCACAATATGAGGGCCAGTTGCAGGAGAGCCACACCTTCGGCGCAACCAAGGTGAACCAGTTCATTCTCAGCGGTTCCTGGTACAGCGCGATCTTTGCGCCAGCGAACTTGGCGGCCGCGACGCAAATCATGCCGTTCCGCGTCAGCTTGACCGGTAACGCTTTTTACTCCCTGGGCCGTGACTTCAACGTCTGGCCGCAAGGGCGAAACGTCACGCAATACGGTATCGTTGACGACTTCTCGTGGCAGAAGGGGAGCCATGCCCTCAAGTTCGGGGTCAACTACCGCCGCAACGACGTGACCGACTATTCGCCCGGCATCGGAACGATCGGCTACAGCTTTGGCGATAGCCTGCAGTCGTTCTTCAACGGAAACGGCGACAACTACAGCCAGAACTTCGTAGTTCGGCCGACGCAGCCGATCGCACTCTACGGCTTGGGCTTTTATGGGCAGGACGAATGGGCGATCAAGCCAAACTTCAAGCTGACGCTGGCGGTGCGCGGTGATCACAACTCCGATCCGATTTGCCAGACGAACTGCTTCGCGCGGCTTAGCGACTCGTTCCTCGCTGCGTCCCACGACGTCAACCAGCCCTATAACGCCGCAATTCAGACTGGCCTTCACCAGGCCATGGCAAACTACACCAACATCAGTTGGCAGCCGAGAATCGGATTCGCGTGGAGCCCGTTCGGCCAAGGCCGCAATACCGTGATCCGTGGCGGGTTCGGCCTGTTCACCGACGCGTTCCCGGCGACGATTGCCGACAGCCTGCTGAACAACGCTCCGCTGAACAATCCGTTCCAGGTGGGAGGCGCTCCGCTTGCTCCGGGCGTGGCCAACAATCAGGCCAGCCTGGCTTCACAAGCGAACACTTCGTTCGTTTCCGGATTCGCCGCCGGACAGACGCTGGCACAGATTGTTGCCAGCAACCCAAATTTCGTCGTTCCCTCCTTCTATAACGCGGCGCAGCGCATCATCGCTCCGCAATATCAGGAATGGAACTTCGAAGTCCAGCAGGGATTCGGTCGTGCGACGACCCTTACCCTGAACTATGTGGGCAACCACGGCGTCCACGAGGCGGTGCAGAATGCCGGCCTCAACGCCTTCTGCGACGGCGTCACGCCGACTCCTGCCAGTAGTTGCCTGGCTAGTTTTGGCTCGACGGCATTCGCAGGCTTACCGACATCGCCGATCGATCCGCGGTTCGGTACCGTGACCGAGGTCGGCACCTACGCAAACTCGAACTACAACGGATTCACTGCTTCTCTCCGTCACCAGTTCCGGTCTCTACAGGTACAGGCAAACTACACCTGGAGCCATGCCTTGGACGAAATCTCCAACGCCGGCTTCCTGCAGTACAACTTCGCCACCAACATCAGCGTGCTCAGCCCGCAGGATCCCTTCAATCTGCGCGCGTACAACTACGGGAACGCCGATTACGACTCTCGCCACTACTTCAGCTTGAACTACGTATGGCAGGTGCCGCGGTTCTGGGGTCCGAATGCGATCTTCGGAGGATGGCAGGTCTCAGGAACGATCTTCGCGCGGACCGGATTGCCCTTCACTGCAGTGGATGGAAACGCCACCTCCATCCTGGCTGCTAACAACTACGGCGGAGCGCTCAACGACACGGGTGCGTTCGTGTTCGCCAATTACCTTGGCGGAGCTCCATCATCCTGCACCTCCAGCGCCGTCAACACACCGTGCCTCACTAGTTCAGAGTTTTCGCCCGCGACCTCAGGTTTTGGCGCGCAGCGCCGCAATCAGTTTTACGGGCCGGACTACTTCGACACGGACTTCACCGTCATGAAGAACTTCAATATCCCGCACTGGGAAGGCGCCAAGTTCGGCGTGGGACTTCAGTTCTTCAACCTCTTCAACCATCCCAACTTCGATCAGCCGATCGGCGACATCGCCAACCCGCAGTTCGGTTCGATTGTGACGACGGTCAGTACGCCGACGTCGATCCTCGGATCTTTCCTGGGTGGCGACGCCTCGCCGCGCTTGATCCAGGTGAAGGCGCACCTCACCTTCTAGTCGCTCTTGTAGCGCCGGGCGGCCTCCGAACTTTGAGGCCGCCTTTTTTGTCTCGTAACAAGCCCGTGCACCGGCTGTTCGCCCGGCGTGTAAAGATCACTCGTATCCGTGACCCACATCACACCCTGCTGCGATAACGCCAAGCCATAATCTCCCAGTGTTCGAGAGTGCCCAACACTCTCTGACGTGGGGGATCCCGTGGCAAAGGGACGTGTTTCGATCGTCGTGGAGCGCTGCAAGGCCTGCGGCTTTTGCGTGGAATTCTGTCCAACCAAGGTGCTCGCGCTCTCTTCCGCCTTCAATTCGAAGGGCTACCACCCGCCGCACGTAGTCGCTCCGGAAAAGTGCAGCGGCTGCGACCTGTGCGGAATGTACTGTCCGGACTTCGCAATCTACGGGCAGAGAATCATCGAGCCCAAAGCACAAAACAAGCCGGAAACAGCGGAGGCCAATCATGCAAGCTGATCCGCGCGGCGTTCTTACCGGGACTCATTTCATTGACGGCGATCATGCCTGTTGCGAAGGCGCATTGGCTGCCGGCGCGCGTTTCGCCGCGGGGTATCCGATCACACCCTCGACCGAAGTCGTCGAGCGTTTCGCCTCACGCGTCCCAACCGTCGGCGGCAGCTTCATCCAGATGGAAGACGAACTTGCTGCTTCCATCACCCTGCAGGGCGCAGTGTGGGGAGGCGCAAAAGCATTCACGGTAACGTCGGGCCCGGGCTTCTCGCTCATGATGGAGCACATCGGTTACGCCGCCATGACCGAGACCCCGTGCGTCTTCGTGGACGTGCAGCGCGGCGGGCCATCGACAGGGTTACCGACGCTACCGGCGCAGGCCGACATGATGCAGGCGCGCTGGGGCTCACACGGCGACTACGAAATCATCGCGCTCTGCCCGAACTCTCCCCAGGAATGTTTCGATCTGACGATCATGGCCTTCAACTTCGCTGAGGAATTTCGCGTCCCCGTCATGTTCATGATGGATGAAGTCGTCGGCCACATGACGGAAAAGGTCGTCATTCCACCCGCCGACCAGATCGAAGTCGTTCCCCGCCGCCATACGAAGAAATCAGTCGACGCGTACGAACCCTACGCCACGAATGGCGACGGAGTCCCTGAGATCGCACACGCCGGTGAAGGCTACAAGTTTCATGTGACGGGACTGACTCATGACGAGCGCGGCTATCCGAATATGACGCCGCAAACGCAGGACAAGCTGATCCGCAGGCTGCAGAACAAGATTCGGGATGCAAGCGACCGCATCACCCTGCTGGAAGAAGAAGCTCTTGATGGCGCCGACGTCATCGTGGTTTCGTACGGCATCACGTCGCGCGTGGCACAGCGCGCCATCGAACTGGCGCGACGACGAGGATTGCGCGTCGGGAAGCTTCGCCTGATTACTTGCTGGCCTTTCCCTGAAGAGCGTATTCGTGAACTGGCGTCAAGCACCAAGGCGTTCGTGGTTCCGGAACTCAACCTCGGGCAGATGGTACGCGAAGTTGAACGTTCTGCCGGAGGCAAGGCCAAGACGTTCGCAGTTCCGCACGCGGGCGGCAGCGTCCATCGCCCCGAAGACATTCTGCACGCGATCATGGAGGCCAGCCGATGAGTCTCGTCAGCGTCACCAATCCGGTCGAGCCCTTCCTGCGCACCGATCGTATGCCGCACATCTGGTGTCCCGGATGCGGCATCGGCACGACGGTCAACTGCTTTTCGCGCGCGCTCATCGAATCCAAGATTGACCTGCAGTCGCTGGCCCTGGTCTCCGGTATCGGCTGCACCGGCCGTGTTGCCGGATACGTGAAGCTCGATTCGTTTCACACCACGCACGGCCGCGCGATTCCTTTCGCCACCGGGCTGAAGCTGGCAAATCCGAAGTTGAACGTGGTCGTGTATTCGGGCGATGGCGATCTTTCGGCGATCGGCGGCAATCACTTGATTCACGCGGCACGGCGCAACATCGATCTGAAGGTCATCTGCGTGAACAACCTGATCTATGCGATGACGGGCGGTCAAACCGCGCCCACCACACCAGGTCACGCCATAACGTCGACCTCGCCCTACGGGACGTTCGAGCCTGCCTTCAACCTGCCACATCTGGTCGAGGCAGCAGGAGCCGTTTACGTCGCGCGGTGGACCACCTTCCACGTGAAGCAACTGGCGCGCTCCATCAGCGAAGCGTTTCAGAAGAAGGGCTTCAGCTTCATCGAGGTCATCAGCCCGTGTCCCACGCTCTATCAGCGGCGCAATCGCCTCGGGGATGGCCTCGACACTATGAAGTACTACAAGGAAAAAAGCCGCGTGAAACACGGAGCGCCCACTTCGGAAGTCGGGCTCACCATGACGGGCGAGATCATCGTAGGCAAGTTCGTCGACCGTGATCGCCCCGACTACCAGAGCCTGTTGCGCGGCCAGATGGTCGAGTCTCTCGGCGACCACTACGTCGACCCATCGGAGAACGTATGCAGCTGCAGCTAACCGAACTTCGCATCGCCGGATTCGGCGGACAAGGCGTGATCCTCTCCGCCATCATTCTTGGAAAGGCCGCCTCGATCTACCAGGGCGCCTACGCCACCATGACGCAAAACTTCGGCCCCGAAGCACGAGGCGGTGCGTGCAGCGCGCAGTTACTGCTCTCCGACGAGCCAATCCTCTATCCCTACGTCACGCAGCCCGACATTATGGTCGTGATGTCGCAGGAAGCCTACACGCGGTTCGTCCCCGAGTTGAAGGAAGGCGGAACGTTGATCGTGGAACAAGACCTCGTCCATCTCACCGACCTTCCGCGCCAGACCAAAGTCTATAGCTGCCCGGCGACGCGTCTTGCCGAAGAACTTGGTAAGAAGATGGTTCTGAATTCGGTGATGGTAGGATTCTTCGCCGCTGTCACCAAGCTGCTTGATCCCGACGCCGTTCGCAAGGCCGTCGCCGATTCCGTTCCGGCGAGCTTCCGTGAATTGAATCTCAAGGCGTTCGAAAAGGGATTTGAATACGGCATGCAATCGCTGGTTGACGGTCCCCACTCGCAGATCCTAGAGCACGTGAGCTACACGGAAGATTAAGCAAGAGAGTACCGGCTCACTCACGCACTCGAACCGTCATCTCTTCCGACGGCTCGCCGCCCGCCACGGCCTGGGCAATGATCAACTGCCGCGCCTCGCCGCGGAAGACCGGCAGCTTTCGGCCAAACAGAATCGCGCCCACGATGCTCGCCGCTCCCCCAATCGCCACCGTCCACGGCGCTCCCAATCGGTCGGCGAGCGCTCCACCGAGCAACGCCCCGAACGGCGCCATGCCCATGAACATCATCGAGTACACCGACATCACGCGACCGCGCAGCACGTCCGGCACCATCGTCTGGATCAGCGTATTCGAGCACGCCATCTGCAACATGATGCAGAAGCCGACCGGAATCAGCAGCGTTGCCGACAGCCAGAAGTTCTTTGACGCAGCGAACACGATCAAGCTCAACCCGAACCCGGCGCATGTGATCACAATCAATCGTCCGAGTCCCCGCACTCCGGAACGCAATGCGAGCGTGAGCGCGCCCAATAAGGCTCCTACGCCGGTAGCACCCATCAGCACGCCGAGACGCACTGCGCCCGGGTCCTTCGCGTGCAGGAACGCCGCCACTCCACTCGCCCCGCCGTGCAGAACGCGATCCGCGAAAACTGGCATGAGTACGGTGTAGGGCATACCCACCAGACTCACCAGTCCGAGCAGCAGCAGCAACATCCGGATTGGCCCGGTGTGACTTGCCCAGCGGAATCCCTCCATGATGTCGGCCAGCGGTGAATCGGACTTCGAGCGCCGCGTGCATTCAATTTTCATCAACAGCAGTCCGATGATGACCGCGATGTAACTTACGCCGTTCGCAAAGAAGCACCAGCCCTCGCCAATCTTCGCCACCAGAATTCCCGCGATCGCCGGACCGATCACGCGCGCGCCGTTGAACATCGAAGAGTTCAGCGCGATGGCGTTCATCAGATCGTCGCGCCCGACCATATCCACCAGGAACGATTGCCTTCCGGGAATATCGAACGCGTTCACGACGCCCAGCAGCGCGGCCAGCACAAAAATCTCGGGCACCGTCACAATGTTTGACAAGGTGAGGGTTGCCAAAATGAAGGCAAGGATCATCGATGCCGTCTGCGTCGCGATCACTATGCGGTGCCGATTCGCACGGTCGGCCACCATCCCGCCAATCGGCGCAATGAGGAAGACCGGAATCTGACTGGCAAAACCGACCGATCCCAACAGTAACGACGACTTCGTGATGCGGTACACGAGCCATGACTGGGCCACGGTCTGCATCCACGTTCCGATCAGCGAGATGAGTTGGCCCGAGAAGAACAGCTGAAAGTTGCGGTGCGTCAGCGCCCGCATGCCGACGGACCAGCGAGATGCTTGGGGCTGTGCGGGGGGTGCTGCGTCAACGGATTTATCAGAAAAACCTGGACCTGCCGCCACGATAACTTTTCGATGCTTTCCGGTACTGCTGAGTATCACTATATCCGACCGGAATTACGGGCTTGTTCTAGAATATTAAGATTATGGACAGAACTCTCCTGGTCGCCCTGCTTGCGGCCGTTTGTCTCATCGGCTGCAACAAAGGACCTTCGACGGCGGCAGCCTCTCATCCCGACGACGCGGTGCAACTGAAACTAAAAGAATTGGCAGGCTCGGGCGCCTCTGATTGCGGACGCCTCGATGTCAAAGCCACTAACGATGCGCTCACCGGCGCAGGCGCCTGCGCAACCAAAGCTGCCCAGAACAAGAAGGCCTTCTACGTCGCCTACGACATGCCCGGCATGAGCACGGGAGTTGCCGGCAACTCCCAGGGCAAGCTTTTCGCAGTCGAACTGCAAGGCATGGGACCGGGCGCCCAACTTCAGAGTGGCCCTTGCCCCGGTGAAATGCGCATCGCGAAGAGCGGCCGCGTTACTTGCTTCATTCCCGGAACGATGGGATTGAACCCGACCGGCGCCGACCCGCACAGTGGAATTTCGATGACGCCGGGAGGAATGCCGGCGACTGGAGGAGCACCGGCGCAGGGTGGATTTCTGCCGCAACCGTTCCCCGGTTCCACCAATACGAGTCAGCCCCCCAAGGCTGCACCCAAGAAACAGTAAGCGTAGTCAGCGGCTGACGCCTACAGGGATTTCCTCCCTCATCTTCGCGCCGGCGTCGCTCAGAGACATCGTCTCCTGCGCGTCCACTACTGCGATTGCCGTGACGTTCACAATCTCTTCCACCTGCGCGCCGCGCGAGAGCAGATGGACGGGCTTGCTCATGCCCATGAGGATAGGACCGAGCGTCTCGCAGCCGCCGATTTTCGAGAGCAGTTTGTACGCAATATTCGCGGAATCCAGATCGGGGAAAATCAGTACGTTCGCTCCGCCCTGGAGCGCGCTGAACGGATAGGTCTGCTCCAGTTCGGGCGAAACTGCATCATCGGCCATCAATTCTCCATCGGCCATCAGAGATGGATCTGCCAAATGCAGTAACTCGACTGCGCGCCGCACCTTTTCGCACTGCGGATGCTTGGTGCTTCCAAAGCTGGAGAACGATAGCAAGGCCACGCGCGGCTCGATGTCGAACCTCCGTGCCGTCTGAGCTGTGCAAAGGGCAATCTCAACCAGATCTTCCGCGGTAGGCTCGATGTTCACGCTCGTATCCGCAAGGAAATAGACGTCACCTTTCTTTGTGATCATCGCGTAGCATCCCGAGACTTTGTGTAACCCCTCACGCACGCGAACAATTTCGAGACCAGGGCGGATCGTGTCGGGAAAATGCTGGCTCACACCCGAAACCAACGCGTCCGCGTCTCCCATGTGCAGCATCATCGACCCGAACACATTGCGGTTGTCGATCAGCGTTCGCGCTTCGGTCAATGTCACGCCGCGCCGCTGCCGCAGTCGAAACAATTCCTGCACGTAGCGGTTTCGCATCGGCGCCGTCGCAGGATCCACGATCCGCACTCCGCGCAAATCCAGCCCGAGCTCGGGAATTTTCTTGTGAATGGCTTCCGCATTGCCGAGCAGAATCGGCACGGCGATGTTCTCTTCCACCAGCGTGTGGCAGGCCCGCAAGATCTTCTCGTGATCACCTTCCGGGAAAACCACGGTCTTCGGTCTCGCCTGCGCCTTGTGCACCATCATCCGCGCAATCTCGTGCGCCTTCCCGAGCCGACGTTCAAGCTGCTCCCGATAGGCTTCCAGATTCACGGGCTCCTGCGCGACTCCGCTTTCCATCGCCGCCCGCGCCACAGCCACGGCTTCCCACAGCAGGACGCGTGGATCAAACGGCTTCGGAATCAAATAGTCAGGCCCAAACTTCAATCTCTCCACTCCATAGGCTCGACACACCGAGTCGGGCACGTCTTCTTTCGCCAGGTCTGCGAGCGCCCGCGTGGCCGCCAGCTTCATTTCTTCATTGATCGCAGTAGCCCGCACATCGAGCGCTCCGCGGAAGATGAACGGAAATCCGAGAACGTTATTGACCTGGTTCGGATAATCCGATCGCCCGGTGGCCAAGATCACGTCAGACCGGCTTAGCTTCGCCTCTTCGTAGGTGATCTCCGGATCCGGATTCGCCATGGCAAATACGATCGGCCGCGAGGCCATCGCACGCAGCATCTCGGGCTGAACCGCCCCCTTCACCGAGCAACCCACAAAAACGTCAGCGCCGTGCATCGCCTCGGCGAGCGTACGAAGAGGTGTCTCTTTCGCGAACCGCTCCTTGTACGCGTTCATTCCGGCCGTGCGGCCCTTGTACACCACACCTTTCGTATCGCAGAGAGTAATGTTCTCCCGCTTTACTCCCAGCCGGACGTAGTGCTCCGCGCATGCGATTCCGGATGCGCCCGCGCCATTGAACACGACCTTTACTTGGCTGATGGGCTTGTCGACGATCTCCAGGGCGTTTAGCAACGCTGCGCCTGAAATGATGGCGGTCCCGTGCTGGTCGTCGTGGAAGACGGGAATCTTCATCGTCTTTTTCAGCGTTTCCTCAATGTAGAAGCACTCGGGCGCCTTGATGTCTTCCAGGTTGATACCGCCGAACGTCGGCTCGATCAACTGGCATAGCTTGATGATGTCCTCAGGATTATGGCTATCGACCTCGAGATCGAACACATCTACGTCCGCGAATCTCTTGAACAGAACGCCCTTGCCTTCCATCACAGGTTTTCCGGCCAGCGGCCCGATATCGCCCAATCCCAGCACGGCCGTCCCGTTGCTTACGACTGCCACCAGGTTTCCGCGAGCGGTGTACTTAAACGCGTCGTGCGGATTCTTCGCGATCTCCAGGCACGGATCGGCGACTCCCGGCGTGTACGCCAGGCTCAGGTCCTTTTGGGTGCGGCAGGGTTTGCTGGGAGTAACCTCGATCTTCCCCGGTCGTTCGCCGAAGTGATAGTCGAGAGCCTGTTGCTTGGTCACGGGCATACGTGCCTCCGTAAAAGACGCCAACTGCGAGTCGGACGCCGCAGCGCACAGGCCTGGATTTGGCCTCTACCCCTTGCGCCTATGGTGGCCTGACCTTGTTATTGTTGGGCCTTGGGCCCAATCCGGATGTGATTTCGGTCACGTCGGGTCGTGTCACAGACCTGCGTGATATGGGGTAGTTGAACCAGGTTCGATCGGCCAGAGCCTTGCGGATGCACAGCTTTTTCCACAGACCCCTTCCGACCGTCACTAACTGGTAACTTCCCAGGCACTTCCGCCAGGAGTAGAGTTTCTAGCTACCCTGGTGATCCCCACCGGGATTCGTTCTTCCCTGCCGAGGCCCCGATGACCACAGAACCCCTCCGTGTCGAACGCCGCGTCGGCCAAAGGTTTGATCTTCATATCCCGGTTTCCGTGAAGCTTGCCGAGACCCAGCACGAAGGGTGCGGCTTCACCCAGGACCTGAGTGCGCGCGGCAGCTTTTTCTATACGGATTTCCCCTTAGGCCCCGGCGAAAAAGTCGAGCTGACTCTCAACATGCCGTCCGAAATTACGTTGGGAGAGAGCATGCGGGTTCGCTGCCTGGGAACCGTTTTGCGGGTAGTGCAGCCTGCCGTGGGCACCAAGCTCGGGGTGGCAGTGCACTTTGCCGAGTACGAATACCTCCCAAAAGGGCAACCGGAAAGCACCGACGCGTACGGCCGGATCTCAGCCCTGCATCCCCAGCCCGGCGAAAAGATTGTTCCGGCCGCCGGAGCGTCTCGCGGCCTGCGCTGAGCTTTTTTTCCGGAGCCAAGATTTCCACCGACTCGATGAATTCCCGCGTCTGATGCCCATTTTGGAACTTTCTAGGGCTTTTCAACACACCTCGATTCGCTTAGAATGTCCCAGGCCGGGAAAACGAAGGTAGGGAGCACTTCCCCGCTCACGCCTCGTTTTCGATCGATCTGTGCCGGCTGCCACACCTTTGCTTTGATCACTCTGCACGATTACGAAAGTTATTTGGCTCTGGAGGACGGTCCCCCATACCATGCAGACACCGAGAGATTTTAACGAGACTCAGCCCATGCATGGCATCGCCGTAGCCCTCTTAACCGAGGACCGCGAGCAGTTGGTCGTTCTCCAGAATCGCCTGGAAAGTACCCACGTTGCCCGCACTGTTTTCAGTAACGTTGGCTTTCCTATCAGCGCAACCGATGCCATCGTTCGCCAGATTCAGGATCAACACGCTGAAATCGTTCTGATCGACGTCAACACCGAAGACCCTCAACGTGCCATCCGCGCTATCGAACTGGTCCGCGCCACCACCAACGACGTCGCGATCTTCGCCATCGGCGAGATGCGCAACCCCATGACGATTGTCGGCGCGATGCGTGCCGGTGCTGGTGAGTTCGTCGACCGCATGGCGGGAACCGAGGGGCTGCTTGAGGCCTTCACGCGCTACTCGTCCGCGCGCAGCAAGACTCGCAGCAGCGGCAAGGCCCGCGTCTTCACGGTCATCAATGCCAAGGGTGGCAGCGGCGCCACAACCCTCGCGGTCAATACCGCCGTTTCGCTTCAGGAGAGCCACGGTCAGACGATCCTGGTGGACTTTTCGCCCATCGGCCACGCCGCTCTGCATCTGAATGCGCGCCCCAGTTTCAGCGTGCTCGATGCACTGCAGAATCTTCATCGGATGGACGCGTCGCTGCTCGAAGGTCTGATGACGCAGACCAAGGACGGCTTGCACCTGCTCGCCGCTCCTCAGCAGCCCTATGTGGCGGCTCCCGCTCCGGCCGAACTTGCCCGCCTCTTCGACCTGCTTGTCAGTCACTACCGCTACGTCGTCGTGGATTGCTCCGGACGCATGGACCAGACCACCCGCATGCTCTCCGATCTCTCGAATGCGGTGCTCATGGTGGTGCAGACCGATGTCGTTTCCCTGTGGAGCGCCAGCCGGATCCGAACATTCCTGGAAGAGGGCAATAACCGCAACCGTCTGAGCCTCGTCATGAACCGGTATAAGAAAATTCCGGGATTCACAGAAGAGGAGATCGAAAAGGTCACAAACTGCAAGATCCTCTGGAAGATTCCGAACAACTATCAGTTGATCGCGCCCGCCATCGACAAGGGAGCGCCGGTTGCCATCAACGACAATCAGGAAGTCAGCCGGGCGTTTCGTTCTCTTGGTGACTTGCTCGCCGAGGCTTCCTCCGCTGCGGAGGAAGGACTCGACCTGGTATTTCAGCGTGACAAAGATGCCAAAAAGAAGTCGACGAACCGCCTCCTGATCAATCCCCTGCGCGCTGGACAATAACTCTCTCGCTTTACAAATCTTTACTCGTTTGTGCACCTGTCGGACATCCTCTTAAACACTCGCGCCCATCACAAACGCTGAGAAGATACCTGAACACTTATTCCGCCTTTTGGCGAGCTTCGTCGTCTGGCCGGAAATTTAATTTGTGGAGCTGTTGCTATGCCGCAGTCCAAGCGCATCGCCCCTTATTTCTGGTTCCGTCTCGCACTGGCTGCCGGGGTCATTCTCCTGGTTGCCGCCGCACTGCGCGCCCAGCAGTCAGAAGACGCCAAGCCGTCGCCCCCCGCGTCAGGCGATTCCCAGCAAGCCGCACTCGCCGGTTCCTGGAAGCTCAATCAGGACGAAAGCGACAACCCTCGTGAGAAGCTAAAGTCGGCCGTTCAAGACCGCGAACAGAGCGGCTACCCCGGCGGCGCCGGACGCCGCGGTGGCATGGGTGGCGGAGGCATCGGCTTTCCCGGCACTGGACCGATGGGCGGACCTATGGGGGGCCCCATGGGCGGGCCCGCGGGCTACCCGCGCCAAGGACAGAGTTCGGGCTCCGAAGATCAGAAAGCCAAGCTTCTTCAAGTAGTCGAGCCTCCGGGCCAAATCAGCATCGCCCAGAAGGGGCCTGAGATCGACATGACCGACTCGGAAAGCCACACGCGCGAACTCTTCACCGACGGCCGCAAGCTGGACAAGGCTAAGAAAGACGCGATCCAGATCCCAGTCAAAGCCCATTGGCAAGGACAAACGCTCGTCACCGAAGAAAAGGGACCGAACGGCGAGAAAATCTCGCACACCTATGAACTCTCGCCCGAAGGAAAATTCATCGACACTCTGACGGTCGAAAGCAAGAAACTCACCACGCCCATCATCGTGCGTTCGGTATACGACAAAACATAGAACTGAGAACGGGCAACTGGGAACTGAGAACTATTTTGTGTAGACATCCGGCTCGCCAAGACTACCTTTCGGCGGGAGATGCCGGATGTAATCCGGCGATCTGCCAGGACTCTACGTCACCCAGAATTCCCTTCGATGCAGGCATCCCCGACGGCGAAATCCCGTGATCGATGATCCACTAACTGCTCCGGCTTCGCACGCGAAACATTGTCGAGCGCGACAAAGTACACCCGGCGGTGATCGAACGGGTAGTACGTTTCCTTGAAGAATTCCCGATAGAGCTGACCGCCATCCGGCCCCGCGTCGTGCTCTACCGGGACGTACATCACCTCGCCGACCTTCATCCGTTTGCAGATCTCTTGGAACGGCTTCATCCGCTGCGCGTGCACATCCTTTTCTTCCGTGCCGTGCGTTAGCGCCCGTCGTCTCTGGGCTATTTGTTCTTGAGTGGTCACTACGGATCACCAGAACCTAGCCGATTTATTCCCCTCCCCGCAGGAAAACGCTGATCTTCCGCGGGAGCCGAGGCGAACACAGGACGAAAACAAAGTCGGGAATAAAACTGGCTCTCGGCGGTTTACTCTAGTGTGCGTGTCGGCCGACGCCCCACAGCGCGGAACGTTCGAGGAACTGGCCATGCCGCTCTTCAGCCAGCTCTACAACTTCGCGCATTGGCTCGCGCAGAATCGCGAGGAGGCGGAAGACCTGGTGCAGGAAACCTACGTTAAGGCACTGCGGGGATTCGGTTCGTTTCAGCAAGGGACGAACTTCCGAGCCTGGATGTACCGCATCCTGCGCAACACATTTCTCACCTCCCGCACCGGCATGAAAGCCAGCATGACAGTTCCGCTCGAAGACGAGGAAGGTCCGGTCGCCGCGGTCACGACCGACGCGCAGACGCCGGAGGCCATCCTGATTGACCGCAATCATCAGGATTTGCTGCAGGCTGCGCTCGAGGAATTGCCTTTGCATCAGCGCGAGATCGTGCTGCTCTGCGAGGTGGAGGAAATGTCGTACCAGGAGATTGCCGACACACTTTCAGTGCCGATTGGAACGGTCATGTCGCGTCTCTCCCGTGCCCGTGCCGCCTTGCGGGCAGGAGTACAAAAAAAGCTGCAGAAGACAGCATGAGCAACGCACGCAGTCAGAAAGAAGTGCGAACGAAGTAATGACCATGAGCCCCGACGATAGCGGAATCCGACAAGCCGGAAGCAGCCACGACCAGTGGCGAGTGCAGCTCGATACTTACCTCGACGGCGAACTGCCCGCCGACCAGATGCGCGCGCTCGATGGGCACCTGCGCACCTGCCCGTCCTGCGCTGCCGACGCGCTCGCCCGCGTGCAGTTCAAGCGCGCTGTCAAAACCGCTGGCACCCGCTTTGTTCCCAGCGCCGCATTCCGCGCGCTCATCCAGAAGAAGATCGCCGCCAAACCCCGCCGTTCCTGGCGATTCGGCTTCGCCCTGGCGGGAGCTTTTGCTTTGTTGCTCGTCGCCGGACTTCTCACCGCCTACCAGCAACGCCAGAACCTGCTACAGCAGCAGTTCTACGGCGAAATCGCCGATCTCCACGTATCTACGCTGGCCAGTGCGAACCCGGTGGATGTCGTTTCAACCGACCGCCACACGGTCAAGCCGTGGTTCCAGGGAAAGATCCCGTTTACGTTCAACCTGCCCGAATTGCAAGGCACCGACTTCACGCTGGTCGGTGGCCGCGTAACCTACCTCGGCCAGGTTCCCGGCGCGCACCTGATCTATCAGATCCGCAAGCACCAGATCTCGGTCTTCATCTTCCCCGAAGATCTCGTGAATCTGCGCGACAGCTCCAAGACCACTAAAGAGCGCTCCTTCAATTTGCAGACCTTTACCCAGGAAGGGTTGCGTTACGTCGTTTTCGGCGACGTCGCGACGGACGATATCCGGAAACTGAGCGCGCTCCTCGAAACCGCCGCGAAGTCTTCGTGAGACGCGGGTTTCGTATGCCCGGCCAACAAGTTGCCCCAACTCCATCGTCATCCCAAGCGAAGCGAAGGATTATGTACTTCGCCGTCATGCACTTACGCACTCCTGCCCGCCTTCGTGACTCGGGTCACGACGAATTGTGAGCATTGTCACAGCCATTACGTACATTCCTGCCCAAAATGGAACCCGTACTCAGGCGGGGACCCGATCGCCAGTACCGGCCACCGGGAGGTTCTTATGTCCGACGACAAGCGTGATGTTCTGGAAGTCCTGAAGTTTGAACTCGCCTTCCTCGAGCAGGGAGGCTACGGCCGCAGCGTGCGCACGCCCTGGAAAGCCACGTCGATGTTCCAGGACTCGCCCTCCTGCCTCAACTTCAACGACGCCGCGCGCCCCCATGCGTGCAGCGAGTGCCTGCTCACCGATTTTGTGCCGCGCGAGGCGCGCGAGGAAAGCATCCCTTGCCACTTCATCCCCCTCAACCAGCATGGGGAGACCGTTGACAGCATGGAACGGCATGCTCATCAATTAGAAATGGAAGAGGCCTTGAAGAACTGGCTGCGCTCCACCATCGCCCGCCTGGAACGCGAGCGCGCCCAGCAGCTCGCACACTGAAGTAGCTCGCACGGAATCCGGTTTATCCCTGAACGCCGGCGCATGGCGGATTCTTTTTCGCGAGGCTTCGCGACTTTATCCAGCAAGACACAACTGCTCGGAGAGTAAGTTTCATCCGACGTACAGGAATCGCTCATGCTCTCCAAGTGTTTGAACCCGGCGTGTTCCAAACCCTTTCGCTACTTCCGGGACGGCAGAATCTTCAACCTGGAAACGAAATTTTCTACTACCGGCCCCGGCCACGCCCGCCGCCGCGAGTATTTCTGGCTATGTGGCCCCTGCTCGACCACCATGAAGGTGACCCTTCGCAACGGGACGCCCTTCGTGGAGCAGCGCTTCCTGCAGCTTATCTCCGGGGAGCTTCTAGAGCAGCCCGACGAAGAACAGTCGTACATTCCCGACCCGATTTGACTTTCTCGCAGTCTCCTACCCATCATGGCCGTCTCCATGAAGCGGCTGCTGCGCACCGCCGTGATTGCTGTGGTCGGTTTGGGCCTCGCTTACGCCGTCGATGACCTGTCGATCCGTTACCGCATCCCGAAGAGCCGTCAGCCCTTCGCGGTCGTCACCGTTCAGCGTTACGATGCCATCTCCGAGAAGAACAACAAAACCGAGTTCGTCTACGAAGATCCGCTCAACGAGACCTGTGTGCGCTCCCCGGTGCCCCACCTCGGATACGTGCCCTGCTGGTATCTTCGCCGCCACAGCGAGCAGCGCATTAACTACTAACCCTAGGCGTTAGTCCTCCGGGCGCCACATACCAAGTGCTGGCGCATGGCACCCTGGGGCCTGTGCAGGACTACTCCACCGTGTGATTACCGCGGGTGACTGGCCGCTTTGCACCTCGATCGACGTACTTTAGCCATTGCCCATTTCGGAACACACTTGCCCGAAACCCCCGCTCGTGCCATTACATTTCGGTTTTGAAAGTTTTATGCTTGGAGGATGCCAGATTCGTCGGAAACGCCGGTAAAACGCACCTTCGCTTCCCTATCGCCTCAAGAAGGCTTGCACGTCGCCATCTTCATCGAAGAGCGCAACGCGGGCGTCTACTCGGAGTTCGCGGAAATGTTCGCCGAGTTTCGCGATCCCGAGTCGCTCGAAATCGCTGCCGCGTTTTGGGACATGGCCAATGACGAGCGACGACATGGCACTATGCTGCAGCAGCGCTACATGGATCGCTACGGCACGCGCCCCTGCGCCGTGACGGAAGACGACATCACTGAACTCATCGAGGTGCCTCGGCTGGAAAACGGAGAAATCTTCACCCTGAGCAAGCTCAAAGTCGGCCGCTCTCCGCGGGAAATGGCGCTCGAAGTTGCTGCCGCAGCCGAAGAAAGCGCAGTCCGTTTTTATCGCCGCCTGGCCGACACCACCCAGGATGCGGAACTGAAAGCGTTCTATCAGGAATTTGTGGATCTCGAGACCAGCCACGGCAACTGGCTCGACCAGAAGATCGCCCATGCCCGCCGGACCGCCGGCGGCACAAAGCACGCGTAGAACAGTCGCCAGTCATCAGTCTTCAGTCGCCAGCAAGATGGAGCGACGGGCGTCCTCGCCCGTCAGGCTCACGACCGTAGCGCCGGCGTCTCGCCAGCTGTCCAGCGGGCGTCCCGCCCGCTGAAAGCTCAACCATATTCAAATGATGGAACAATGCTCGGCCTGCCCCTGAGCGAGCGCAGCGAGTCGAAGGGTCCGCCCGATCATTGGCGCTCAAGAAAACAATAGCCCGGTCCCGGTCCGCCGAACACCGAAAACAAACACCGAGCAGTTTTGCCAAACGAGCAAAGACCAACGACGGTCTTCACAAACCCACAACCCCGCGACCCGCCATCGCCGCCCGTCATCAAACTGTTACGATTAAAAGAATCGCCCTGTTGCCATGTTCGCCATCCGGGACAATCTGGCCGAAACCTTCAGCGCCCTCCGCGCCCACAAGCTGCGCGCGTCGCTCACCATGCTTGGTCTCACCATGGGTGTTGCCACTCTGATAACCGTCATGACGATCGTGCAGGGTGCCAACGTTTACGTCGAACAGAAGATCGCCAATCTCGGCACCAACGTTTTTCAGATCGCGCGCACGCCTTTTGCCGTCACCGACTTCAACATCGTCATCAAAGCACTGAAGTTTCGCAAGATCGAACTCGACGACATGCAGGCGGTGGCCGATCGGTGCACTGACTGTGCTGAAGTGGGAGCCAGTGCAAGTACCACCATCCGCGCACGTTATGGCAACAAGGAGGTCACCGACGTCAGCCTCTCCGGCCAGACGCCGACCATGGCCGACATCGACACTCGCACGGTCGAGCGAGGACGCTACTTCACCGAGTCGGAATCTGAGCATCGATCTAATGTCTGCCTGATCGGCGACACGCTCGTGCAGCAACTGTTTCTGGGAGTGGATCCAATCGGCAAGATTATTCGCGTCGGCACCGAAGAGTTCACCGTCGTTGGAGTGATGGAAAAAGTCGGCAGCGTGCTCGGGCAAGATCAGGACAACTTCGTGATGGTGCCGCTGACCGTGTATCTGCGCATGCAGGGTGCGCACAACAGCTTGACGGTCAACGTCCTGGCAACACCGGAGCGTTTTCAGGATGCGCAGGATCAGGCCACGCTCATTATGCGCGCGCGACGCCATCTCACCGCCGGAATGGAGAACGACTTCTTCATCGGCACAAAAGAAAGCTACATGGCGCTTTGGCGCAGCATCAGCACGGCTTTCTTTGCGGTGTTCATCATGGTGAGCGCGATTTCCGTGATCATCGGGGGGATCGTCATCATGAACGTTATGCTGATGAGCGTGACTGCGCGCAAGCGCGAAATCGGCGTGCGGCGCGCCGTGGGAGCTACCAAACTCGACATCATGCGCCAGTTTGTTGCCGAAAGCGTCGTGCAGTGCATCGCCGGCGGCTTGATCGGCATCACGTTAGGGTTCGTGGTCGCTTTGCTTCTGCGCACTTACACGCCCTTCCCGGCCGCGGTGCAGAAAAGCGTCGCGGTGCTGGGCGTGGTTCTAAGTTCGGGGGTGGGATTGTTCTTTGGAATTTATCCGGCATTCCGCGCCGCGAACCTTGATCCGATTGTTGCGTTGAGGTCCGACTGATGGCCATCATGACGTCCTCGCAGGCTCGCGAGAACTTTCTCGCCGCGCTGGCCACCTTGCGCTCGGCGAAGGTGCGTTCGGCGCTGACGATTCTTGGCATCGTGATCGGCGTGTCGTCGGTGATCTCGATGGCAGCCATCATCCAGGGACTCAACAAGTTCGTGCAGGACAAGGTGGAGTCGCTCGGCTCGCGCACCTACTTCGTCTCGCGTTTTCCGCCGGGAACCGATCCCAGTCGCTGGCCCGAAAGCATCCGCACGCGCCGGTACTTTGATTACAACTACGCGGACTTCATTCGCGCGGCCGCCCCGCACATTCAGACGGTCACGACTTTCGGCACGCGCGGTTTCTTCTTCGGCGACAGCAACCAGATCAACTACGAGGGCCGCAGCGTGGAGAAGGTCATTTTGCGTGGCACGGAACCGCAATACGCCGAGGCCATTCCGCTTTTTACCGTCGAGCGCGGGCGGTTCATCAGCGCGTTTGACCAAGAGCACGCGCGCCCCGTGGTCGTGCTGGGCGCGGCCATCAACGAGTCGCTATTTCCTTACGAGGATGCCATCGGAAAAACGGTGCGCATCAATGGCGAACTCTATGAAGTGATTGGCGTTTTCGAACACGATCCGGGCCTGTTCGTGGGACCGGGAGTCGACGCTTTTGCCGTGATCCCGCTCAGCAAATTCCGCAAAGCCTATCCCGAAGCCAAAGAGCTGATCATGGCCTACACTGTTCCCGAACACGTCAATGTGGAAACGGCGCAGGATGAGGTGATTCAGGCGATGCGCCGGGTTCGTCACGTCCCCGCCGACAAGGAAAACGACTTCGAAATCAGCTCACCCGACTTCCTCAGCAACCTGTGGAGCCAACTTACAGGCGCGCTTGTGATTCTGACCGGCGTCATCAGCTCGATTGGATTAGTAGTCGGCGGGATCGGCGTAATGAACATCATGCTGATCTCGGTAACAGAGCGGACGCACGAGATCGGCTTGCGAAAGGCGATTGGCGCGCGCCGCGCCGATATCCGCCTGCAATTTCTGCTGGAAGCCGTTAGCCTGACTTTATCCGGCGGAACTTTGGGAATTCTGATCGGGGCCGCAGTCTCAACGCTGGTGCGAATGACCGTGCCCTCGATTCCGGCAAGCCTGTCGTATTTGTGGGTGGCGATCGGCTTCACGATCTCTGTCAGCGTTGGATTGTTTTTCGGCTACTATCCCGCGAATCTGGCGGCGAATCTGGATCCGATTGTGTGCTTGCGGTATGAGTAGAGCAGCAGTCAGCATTCAGCAGTCAGCACTCAGCATTCGGCACTCAGCCCGCTTAGCATTTGGCACTTGGTAGTTGGCATTTGGCCCCATTGCGGAGTGACGGATTCCCAACTTGTACGAGGGCCAGATTCCAAAATCTGTAGATGCGATGCACGTTATTAGCTTCTAGATAATTTCGCGTTTAAACGATCCAGGACAGACGATCAGGCAACCGAATGACTTGGACCATCGTCTCGACCTCGGCTCGCGCCTATAACGCATTCTGACGCAACTGGCAGGCATTCTACGCAGCGATCGCGGGTGGTTTGGGTGGCCGAAAAGCGCTCGATGAACTTTCAATAACTTAGCTGGCAGCGAACAGCATTCAGCATTCAGGACTAAGCAATTGGCACTCGGCACTTAGCAATTGGCCCCGGACTGCCGACGTTCGGCCAGAAAATCCAAACCTCACCGTCGAGACAACAGCTGGATTCTTGAGAATTAGTGCGTGAAATGCTGATTGGCCAAATGCCAAGTGCTAAGTGCCAACGGCCAAGCTGAGTGCTGACTGCTGAATGCCGAGTGCTGACTCTCAATCCCTTGCCGGCGCGATCGGACCCGCATCTGCGGGAAATGCCTTAAACGCCACTTCCCGCGACTTCGAAGAAGTTTTCTTGTTTTGGTCGGTAAGCGTCTCGGTCAAGGTTCCCTTGAGAACGTAATAGGCCTCATCGCCGGGCTTTTTGCCTTCCCCGCGTTCGATTGTGCCTTTGAATTCGTAACCGACGCCGTGAACAACTTCTGTTGTGAAGGTCAGAGCCTTTCCGTCCAGCTTCCCGGTTTTGAAGAATTGATCGAGAAACGCGCCCTTGTCGCTGTCGAGGTCGCCAAAGCGCGAGACAAAGCCGGTGACGCGTCCCGCGTCTTCCACGGAAACCTGCACGAATTCACCTTCTTTGAGGAAGCTGTACATGCCCGAGAATTCGCTGCCCGGCAACGGCTTGGCGGGCGACTTGGCAGCGGCTGGGGGCGCCTTCTCTTGCGCCGGGAGAAATGCAGTCGCACACAAAAACAAAAACGCACCGATCCCGATTCGCCAAGCACGCATCGGTTTGTCCTCGAGGAAAGGTAATCGTACTACAGGGTTACTGGCCCTGGGTGATCTTACTCAACAGTACATTCTGCTCCGATTCTGAGGGTACCCTCGCTATAATGAGCCCTACATTCGGGCGTTTCCCTGTGTGACCTCATGAACTCACTGCTTGGGCTGGAGAATCTGTCTGTTCGGGTCAAAGCCAGCCCTGCGCCGGGAAATCGCGGACCTCGGCTGCTGGTCGAACTGGAGCCTTGGGGACAGACGTTCTGGCGAAATCTCGGCGATGTCCTGTGGCGCGGCCAGCCGCCTGCACTCACAACAACTTCCCCGCCCGGGCAGTTCTGGCAGGATGTTTTCGTCTCGCGGCCGCTGCCGTGGAGCGCATTCGCCGAATCGGTCCTCTACCACGCGGTCGTCATCGCATTGGCCTGGGGATTGACCTCGTTGTTCGCAAACCGCCCGCAGATCGCGACCAAGCAGCGGCAGTTCGATCCCGCAGACGTGATTTATTACTCGCCGTCGGAATACCTGCCGCCGCTCGATACTGGAAAATCGCACGCCGCGAAGCCGCTGAAGGGCGAGCCGGTGTATGCAAAGCAGCCGATTCTTTCCGTGCCGCCGGAATCCGACAATAATCACCAAACGATCGTTACTCCACCCGACATCAAGCTGACGCATGACGTCGCCACGCCGAATATCGTGGCGTGGGGTAAGAACAGCGTTCCCGTGCCAATGGCGGCCACGGAGCGCAAGCCCTCACCGCTGCCGGCGTTGCCTTCACAGATCGTTGCGCCTGTCCCGGATGTGACCGAGGCCGCCAATCGAAATGCGGCGATCCTCTCGCAATCGATCGTGGCGCCACCGCCCGATGTGGATCCAGGCAAAGTTCGAGCGGTTGCATCGCTCGCGATCGATGTGATCGCGCCCGCGCCCGATGCGACGGTGACCGGAAGCAGGCGGCTGAACGGTTCGGTGCAGTCGGCAATTGTGGAACCACCGCCAGCGGTGAACGCCGCGAGCGTGCGCAGGTTAGGCGATATCAATATCGGACGTTCGGATGTGATCGCGCCAGCGCCGCAGTTGCCGGTCGACACGCAACGCACGCTCGGGGGACTGGGTGGCAGCAGCAAAGCGATCGTTCCGCCCCCTCCGCCGCTGGATGCAACCGCGGGCGCGACGTCGAGCGCAGGTTCTGCGCGTGCGGCTCGCAGTGCAGCCAGCCTGGGAGCGAGTAGCGCGCAAGTTGTGCCTCCGCCGCCATCGATTCAGGGCTCGCGCTCGAGCGAAGGCAGCGGACGAATTATCGCGCTGAGCCTGAAGCCAAGTGTTGCCCCACCATCGGCACCGCCGCAAGGAAACCGTCGCGGCACGTTTGCTGCCGGTCCGGAAGGAAAGGTCGACGCTCCCGGAACACCCGATGTCCGTGGCAGTGGTTCGGCGTCGGATCGCGGGACTGGAATGAGTGGCAATGGCAATGGCGCAGGATCCGGTTCGCAGAATGGCGCTCCTCCTGGATTGCAGGTGGGCGCGCCGCCACATGCCGCGACTTCGCCGGTTGCAGGCGATGCCAGAGGAGGCTCGCCGAGCGCGGTCGGCAATGCCGTGGGCAGGAATGCGGAAGGCGCCGATTCACCGCGGATGATGGCATCGGCCTCGCCCGCACCAAAGACACACGGGCCGCGAGTCGATCTGGTCGACAATCCGACGCCCCTGGAACTGCAAGTGTTCGGTCACCGGCCTTTGTATTCGATGACGCTGAATATGCCCAACCTCAACTCGGCGGGAGGAAGCTGGGTCATTCGTTTTGCGGAGTTGAAAGACAATGAGGGCCAAGCTGGACAGCTCAGCGCCCCGATCGCCGAACACAAAGTCGATCCCGCCTATCCGATTCAGCTGATGCAGGAAAATGTGAGGGGGACGGTCACGCTGCGGGCCATCATTCACGCGGACGGATCCGTAGGCGAAATCAAGGTCATCCAGGATCCGGATGTCCGCCTGGGACGCTTTGCTGCCGATGCGTTATCGAAATGGCACTTCATCCCTGCGACTAAAAACGGCAGCAACGTGGACGTGGAAGCGATCGTCGTAATTCCGTTCAAGCCGATCTTCCGGAAACCGTTTTAGAAACAGGTGTTGGGTGTTAGGTCTTGGGTCTTAGGCATCCGGTTTCCAGTGATCGGTCTTCGGCGTTCAGTGTTCGGCCTCGAGTGCTCGGCATTCGATTACTGGCCTCCTCTTTCCGCCGCGGAGGCGATGCGGTTCCCATTTCGGTAATAAGTACTAATGCTCTGATCTCGTAACATGTCCCATGTGTCTGGCCGTAGGTTCAGGGTGTAGTTTGACCTTTCTCCTGGTTGCTATGCTTCCAATCAGCGCTATAATTCCGTGCTGGAGGTGCCCTATGAGACTCACCGGCCTCCTAGCCCTGCTGCTGTTCGTCCTGATCGTTTTTTACGCGGCGCCGGCCGCGAGTTTTGCGCAGACGGCGAACACTCCAGCAGTGAAATCCGACAACACTGAGTCCGACTCGCTGGCGGTCCTGCCAGAGAAGTTGCAACTGGTCCGGAACCGCGTGAGTGAGCGTCCGCTGGTCGCCTCGCAGCCATTAATGGAGCACAACGGCGACCTGGTGCTGCGGGAATCGCTGCAGGATTCGCAGCAAGATGACTTTACATGCTTGAAGTTGCGCACCTACATCGTGGCGCGTGACGACAAGACAACGGATGCCACGCACCCGGTGCGCAAGGTGGATTGCACGCCGGCGCGCAAATTCAACTACAAAACGGCCGATATCCGGGTTGAGGACAAGAACTCACAACCGGCTTTGAAGTAGCTGCGGCCGTCATTCGATTGATTCGCGCAGATTGATTCGCCACGGGCGCAGGCCCTGTAAGAAAATCAGGGCCATGCGTCTGCCCTGTCTGCTCCCAGCCTTGTTGTCGCTCTGTTGTCTCGCACAAGAACACACTCTCCAGGACAGCCATAGCACCGAAAATCTGCGCGGAGTATCCGCCGTTTCCGCAAAAGTGGTGTGGGCCAGCGGCACACACGGCACCTACCTGCGCACGAGCGATGGCGGAAAAACCTGGGTCGCTGCGCAAGTCCCGGGAGCCGAGGCTCTTGATTTTCGCGACGTTGAGGCGTTTAGCCGCGATGAGGCGTACTTGCTGGCGGCCGGCCCGGGAGAGCAGTCGCGAATTTATAAGACGAGCGACGCGGGAAAGACGTGGAACCTTCAATTCTTGAATCACGATCCGAAAGGCTTCTACGACTGCATGGCCTTCTGGGACCGCACGCACGGAATCGCATTGGGCGATCCGGTGAACGGGAAATTCGAGTTGCTCGCGACGGAAGATGGGATGCATTGGAATGCGCTGACGCCAACAATGCTTCCTCCGGCGATTGACGGTGAAGGAGCGTTCGCGGCCAGCGGCACCTGTATCACGGTGCAAGACGATGCGAACGTCTGGTTTGGCACGGGAGGAAAGGCCGCCCGCGTTTTTCGTTCGCAGGACCGCGGCAGGACATGGACTGTCGCCGAGACGCCGATCGTCCACGGGACCGAGTCCTCTGGAATTTTCTCAATTTCTTTTCGCGATGCGATCCACGGGCTGATCGCCGGTGGCGACTATCGGCATCCCGAAAAGGGTGAGGCCAATCTGGCTTACACGGAAGATGGCGGGGTAACGTGGAAGTTGGCGGGGATTCATCCGCAGTCGTATTTCTCTGCAATTGGATACGTGGACCCGTCCGTTCCGAGGGGACTGCTCGCGGTGGGATCGACACGGGCCGTCTCGAGCGACACGCTCCTGCGCGACAAATGGATGGTGCTGCTAGAGACGAATCTGAATGCGCTAAGTTTCGCTCCGCCATGGGATGCGTGGGCCGTGGGGGCAAAGGGCGCGATCATGCACTGGTCCTTCGGTCAGATGAACGTCCGCGGAGGGAAGAATTAGCGCCCCGGCTGGATAGTTCTTGCGGTAGGTGCGACGGGCGAGGACGCCCGTCGCGACAGCCGGCAAGATGCCGGCGCTACTGACATGAGACGCGGCTCGCTGCGTTGAGACGGGCAATCCCAGTGTCTAGCGATGAGCAGCGGCGGCTTTTTCGCCTTCAAGTTCGCCGTAGATGGCAGGATCGGTGCAGACTTCGTAATAGGGCTTGTCGGTCCACTTCTGCAGAGTAAAGTTACGGGGATCGATCTGGGCGACGCGGCTTTGCCGAAGAACGATCTTGCGGAAAATGCCGTTGTCGGTGGCAACCAGCGCGCTGTACAGCATGAATCCTTCGTTGCCCCAGAGTTTCGGCAATGTCATTTCGAGGGGCTCGAGCGAGATCTCGTTGCGCAGCTTGTCGAAGGCTGCGGAGCTCATGCGGATCCCGCCCAGGTTGAACGACATCACAAAATCTTCTGCAGCTTCGCCCGCGTCTACATCACTGACGGTCTGAAACGCATAGACGTGGAATGGGCTGTTCAGCGGCTCCATGGCCTTGCGCGCGCGCTTGTCGCATGACGAGAGGCGGTCGCTTTCGTTGAGCGCCTCGGAGATCATGATGCGCTTCTCGCCGTCCATGAGGTACAGGGGTGCGGCTTCCTGGTAGGAGATGCCGACGCCCAGTTCGAGTGGCGGGAGTCCGGCTTTGGTTACGAGTTCGTTGTAGCCGCGGACGATCTCAACCATCTCGCGCGCCAGCACACAGGCGCGGCTGACGGCCAGCGCCGGCTGACCTTCTTTTTCGTGCAGGGCAAGAATGATGGCGTCGCCTTCGATGAAGACTTTGCTGGCGTTGTACTTCGGCAGCAGCTTGTTCACCGGATCATAGAAGTTGAGGCTGAAATACGACGCCGGGTTCAGGCCAGAGTCCATCAGCGAGCGGGTAAGCCGCGAGGAATCGCGAATGTCGGCCTTGATGATCACGTGGCCGAGGGCGCGCTCTTCGGCGGGCTTTTGCTCTTCGGTCAGCAGGAATTCGTACAAGGTGCCGTTGACCGCCGAGAGTTCCCGCATCTTGGCGTTGCCGATCAGGTTGATGCTGTCGAGAACAGAGTTTAACGTCTCGAGCCGGCGCATGTCGCGATGGTAGCGGAGAAAGTCGCGCAGGAAGCGTCCGGCCACTTTGGCGCGGTCGGCGCCGCGGCAACTCGCGACCTTTCCCACGGCGGCATAAAGGCTGTTCGCCGAGAGTTTGCCACCTTCCTGGATCAGGCGTTCAACGCGATCGCACTCGGCACGGTTGACCAGCGCATTCTTGAGCTGCTGCGGATTAATGCGGGAAGAATACTCGGCAAGCAGGGGCACAACTTCGTAAGACGCAATGACATGTTCCATCACCGAGCGGTCTTCGAGCAGTCGGACCCAGGCGGCGAGGCGCGCGCGCTGCGACCGGGCTTCGGGCGAGCCTTCGTTGGGAGAACCGCCGGCGACGAGTTCCTGCGCGTTGTCTGGCACGTTGAGCCAGGGATCGAGTTGAACATCATCGTTCGGAACGTCGATTTCGAGCGAGCGCAGAAACTCGCAGATGATCTCGCGCATGCTGATGAAACGATCGGGATCGCGGTCCCAGTTACCAAGCATGACGTACTGCTCGGCGCAGAGATAGTCATCGCGGCCGTCATCGGAAAAGAGCAGGCGGTTGATCAGCAGCTTGTGGCCTTCGCTGTCGTTGTCGCCGAAGCGGGAACGGCGCATGCGCGCCAGAGTTTCCTTTTCTATATCGCGCAGCAGGTTGAAGAGTTCCTGCCCGGTCTTGCGCTGAATGATTTTCTTGCGCACCTGGAAAGAAGCGACGCGCTCGCGGTATTCAAGCGCCTTCTGCTGGCGAACGCCCTCGTAGCTCTTCAGCATCATGCGGCAGCGTTCCAGCACCTGCGCGAACTGCGAGTTGAGTTCGAGGCGAAGAAACTTAATGACAGCCAGCCGGGCGAGCAGGTCGATGGCAACTTTGTTGTCGGCTTTGGCGCGGTTCAGGGCGGCGATGTGAAGTTCGGTCAGTACGGACTTCAGGTCCGCGGGATCGGACTTGGAACCGGGCTTGAGGGCGGTGGTCAGCTTATTGAGGAAAGGACTGCGCGGGCCGGTCTGGGGCGCCTCGGCGGCGAGCAGGCCCTCGACGTCGCCATGCCGCGCGATCAGGCGGCCAATGTGGGCGCGCGCGGTCTCGGTGAATTTGGGACTGAGGTGAACGTCGTGGCGCAGGTTGTCGACGCCGACCAGAAGGCCCTCGAGCGAAAGCGAGGGCGAGTAACCCGACAGCACCGGGGGAATGATTTCATCCGATGAGCTGCCGAGTTTGAAGATCGGGATGCGAGGCATGAATCCGGGTATTCCTTCGCTACTTGGCGGCCTGCCGCTGTTCGTCGGCCAGCGCGGTTCGGAATTGCGGCACGATCAGCGCTTGCTCGACGGTGGGTTCATTCATTCCGGCCAGGCGCTTGGCCAGCAGCCGGGCATCTTCTTGCGCACCGGTTTGTTTGTAAGCCGTATAGAGCAGGAGCATGGCCTCAGGATTTTCAGTGTCTTCTTCGAGGTGAGAAATGGCCTCGGCGTACTTGCCCTCCTCGACCAGCAAAGCGCCGGCGGCCGTGTGATAGGCCAACTGGATGACCTGGCTTCGGCTCTGGTTTGACATCGATTCGAGCTGCGCTACGGCTTTCGCCGCGATGTCCACAGACTTGTTCTGGGCGGCGCGCAGGGCGTTCGTCTCAAGAACCAGGGCACGCTCTTCTTCCCGGTCACTCTTGGCGATGGGGTGGCCCTCGTCGAGTGCGTGTTCCGCGGCTTTTAGATGATGCGTGCAGTCGTGGTAGTCAGGAGCGCTCATCGCCATGATGCGGTTGGCTTCGGCTTCGATCTTCGCGAGCCCGACGGCGTGCGCGTGTTTAGCGACTTCGTGCAGCGACTTATCGACTTGCTTGTGATTGCCTTCACGGATCCAGGTGACGGCGACTTGCAATTCGTATTCGACGCGGTCACTTTCGCTGGTGACAAACATGAGGGCCTTGGCGTACTCGTCGCGGGCTTCCTCTTCCTTGCCCATCACTGCCAACGTATCGGCCACGCCGAACTCAGAACCGAAATTGGGATCGACGCGGATGGCCATTCGGTATTTCTGGATCGCGTCGTCGTAGCGGCCAGCCGCGCGCAGAATCTCGCCATAGGAGTCATACGGATTGGGCTGGTCTGGCTGAAGCTGGACATAGCGGTCCATCAGGGCGTAGGCCTTGTCGAAATTGCCGCTGAACCCATAGGCGTAGGCCAACTCGTTCAGCGCCGCCGGGTACTCGGGAAAGAGCGTAATCGCGTGTTCAAGAACGAAGATGCCTTGGGCATAACGGCGCTGATGCACGAGCCAGCGGCCGGCAAGAAAGGCCGTTCGGTGGTCCTGCGGATACGAGGCCAACAGATCGTTCATGGCCGCGATTGCGGGGACGTAGTTATTTTCCTGCACGCCGCTCAGCCAGCGGATCAGCAAGCGCTCGCCCGGCGTGACGCGCGGCGCGAGTTGCTCGGCGCGCAAGCGGCACGAGAGCTGCTCGTCGGGATCGTGCGTGAGGTGAGAAATCAGGATGTAGGCTTGGGCAAATTTGGGATCACGCTTGACGCTGGCTCGGAGATCGTTAACGGCATCGGCGCGGCGTAGCGCTTCGAGATCCACCATCGCGTGTTCGAATTCCTGACGCGCCGCTGGCGACGAGGTGGTCACGGGCAATGCGACGGATTTCGGAGCAGGCTTCGATCCGGACTTGGGACCGGTCTTGGCGTGATGCGGCTGCGCATCCAAGCCGAAGGCCGCAGCGCAGAGAACGACCAGCCAGCATGTGGTCCGGCGCATGGTGGTACCTCGGAAATTGCTGATTTCACGACTTATAAGGTCGAGCCTAGCATGCGGTCGGGGAGGGGGAAACATTACGCAAGTTACGTGAGACAGTTCTCAGTTCCCAGTTCCCAGTTCTCGGACTAAAGCGCGGATTCGCTGTCAACGCGACGCTCGTTCGAGAAGCAGGTCCCTTCGACTTCGCTCAGGGGCAGGCTCTTCGCTGCGCTCAGGATGGCAACTCTACCGAGGAGGCTATCCCCTTGCCCCCGGCCGTGGCCTTTGGTAATGCGCAGATGGAGAATTGAGAGCGCCAGGTCAGTCGCATCACAAAAACGCGGGCTTCAGAATCCACCTCCAAAGCCGGCGCATCGCGCAGATCAACTGAGAACTGAGAACTGAGAACTGAGAACTGAGAACTGAGAACTGAGAACTGTTCCTACTGTCCGCCTTTAACGCGCGCGGCTTCGAACTCGTCTCCCTTTTCCCACTTCACCAGTTGCGGCTGCGTGGCGGCCTGCCATCCGAGGATGAAGCCGAAGCGCGCCATCGTCCCATCGCCGGTGAAATCCATTTCGGCATGATACTCGTCGCTGGGCTGATGATAGTGATGCTGGGTGTAGTCCTCGTCCTGCGCGAGGCCCCAGGCTTCGTCGTGGCCCTTGTATTTCACGCCTTCATTCACGGAGAACGAAGGGATGCCGACGCGCGCCAGGCTGAAGTGGTCGGAGCGGTAGTAGTGGCCGGCCTCGGGATGCGCGTCGGGCCGGATGGTGAGACGGAAGTCTTTCGCGGTCGCCTGCACGGTGCGGTAAAAATCCATGCGCTCGGAGCCGGATACCTCGACTTCCTCAGGGGAGCCAAGCGGCGGAATATCGTCGTAGTTCAGATCGAGCGTGATGGAGCGCGCGGGGATCGGCGGATGCTTGCCCAGGTATTCGGAGCCCAGAAGTCCCTGCTCTTCGGCAGTCACGGAAGCGAACAGGATGGAGCGGCGTGGCTTTTGCCCGGCCTGGCTGAAAGCGCGAGCCAATTCGAGCAGGATGCCGCAACCGGTGGCGTTGTCGTTTGCGCCGTTATAGATGTTGTCGCCCGGCATATCGGGGCGAATACCCAGGTGATCGTAGTGCGCAGTGTAGAGCACGGCCTCGTCTTTGAGTTTCGGGTCCGTGCCGGGCAGCATTCCGATCACGTTGTTCGATTCGAAGGGACGAATCTTGCTGGCGATGCGTGCCTGCAATTTGACATTGAGAGGAACGGGCTTGAAATCGCGCGATTGTGCGTCCTTCATGAGTTTGTCGAGGTCGAGGCCGGAGGCGGCTGCCAGGCGCTGGGCGACAGCTAACTGAATCCAGGCCGCAGCTTTGAGTTTTGGCGTTCCATCGAGCTTCAGGTACGACTTCTCTCCGGAGTTCGAGTTGCGCACGACCTCCCAGGGATAGCTGGCCATCTCGGTCTGATGGACGAGGATGGCGCCAACCGCGCCGCGCCGGGCGGCCTCTTCGTACTTGTAGGTCCAGCGGCCGTAATAGGTGAGGGCCTTGCCCTTGAAGAATTTCGGATCGTCGGAGGGCGGCTCGTTGACAAGCATGAGCACGACTTTGCCCTTGAGGTCAGTGTCCTTGTAGTCATCCCAGTTGTATTCGGGGGCATGGATCCCGTAGCCGACGAAGACGATCGGCGCGTCGATCTCGGAATGAGGCTGCTGCGTCTGATCGTAGGAAACATAATCGTCGAGGACCTTGAGGGTCATCGCGTCGCCGCCTTGCGGAACAAGTTTGAAGGTGGTTTCCGGCGATGGAGTGATACCGACCATAGGAACTTTCTGCATGTAAGTGCCGTTGTCGCCGACGGGCTTCACGCCGTACAGGGAGAATTGCGTGGCGATGTACTCGGCGGCGAGATCTCCTCCACGCTGGCCAGTCCCCCGGCCCTCGAGAAGATCGTGGGAAAGAAAGCGAACGTGGGCGCGGATGCGGTCGGGGCTGATGGTCTCCATTGCGGCGAAGGCCGCGGAAGAAGGCCGCGGAGCCGAAGCAGGGGCGGTCCGCACCGAGGCCGGCATTTGGGCGGCAGCAGCCGAGCGCGCTACCGGAGTTTGTGCCGCAGCGGACAAGATGAGTCCAAACAAGGACAGAAAGAGGGTCTTGCGCATGATGAAATCAGGGCTCCTGAAGTTGACGGCTAAGATGTCCGGAAATATGGATATTGTACGGGAATTTTTAGGATGGCAGCGTCTCGGCAGTCAGCCTTGAGTGCTAGAACTGGGGTTATGGGCAGCGAAGCATGTTTGCTTGACGGAAAAAACGACTGCGGAGCTTTGCTCCGCCGGACAGCCGAGGGCGGCTGTCCCCACGTGGTCCTTACTAGTTGTCCCGCGACCGCGAGACTAGTTTTTGGAGCCTCAACCAGCGCGGAAATCGAGGACATTCTCTCCGGGTTTGTACAAGGGAGCGGGAGCCGTGTTGGCGGCCTCTCCCATCTTGCGATTGATGGTCTCGAAATCGGGCTTCGACCAGCCGACGCTGGAGACCTCGATCTCGCCGTCAGGTGCGATCCAGAAGAGCGAGGGCACGTTGGTTAACCCGTATGCGTTCGAGACGGGATATTTCTTCGTGTCATCAAGCAGAATGGGGAAGGTCACGCCGAATTCTTTGGCAAATGCCGCGGTGTCTTTGGAGTCGTTCTGAGACACGCCGATGAGAGTGACGTTGAGGTTCTGATAGGCCTTGAACAGACGCTCGTAGAGCGGGAAGGCATACTGGCATGTCGGGCAGGAGACCTTGAAAAACGCGAGCACAACCGGGCCGCGGGCCAATGCCTCGCGAAGTTGAAACGGTTTGCCGTCGAGAGTGGTCAAGTCAAAATCGGGTGCGGTTTTGCCGGCTGTCAGTGCGGGCATTCTGCCAAGTCCTCCAAAGGTCGTAGCCTTCCGGTCGTTTTAACGTTAGAACACAACCAGCTTAGATGACGCGGCGACGGCGGAGGATGAACTACTTCCCTGCCCCTTTAACTGCTGAGGTATGCGTTCCGAGAAGTCCCGATCCACAGCGTAAACGCCTCAAGAAAACCGCGATTGTCGCCGATGACCAGGATGTGTCTGCCTCACCCGCCAAAGAAGCCGTCCCGTCCAGCGCCATCGAAGGTTTTCGATTTGTAGCGCGACAGCCGATCCTGAATCGCGACCAACAGGTTATCGGGTACGAATTGCTGTTTCGGGATGGGATCGAAAACTTCTTCCGTTCGCAGGATGCGGATGCGGCCGCGCGCAGCACGCTGGACAGCACGCTGTTGATGGGTTTCGACGTGTTGTGCAACGGCCAGAAGGCTTTCATCAACTGCACGCGCGAACTGCTGCTCAAAGATGGCATCACATTGCTGCCTTCCGGCCAAACCGTGGTGGAAGTTCTGGAGAACGTGGAGCCGGACGACCTGGTCATCGCCGCTTGCGAGAGGCTGAGGGCCGCCGGCTACACGATTGCGCTCGACGACTATGTGGCGCGCGATCCACGCGAACCGCTGATTCCGCTGGCTGACATTTTGAAGGTCGACTTTGAACGGACGACTGTCGCGGAACAGGCGGCGCTCGCTAAGCGATATCAATCGCCGCGCTGCATGATGCTGGCGGAGAAAGTCGAGACGCGCGAGCAGTTCGTGGCCGCGCGAGAGATAGGCTACGTTTATTTTCAAGGGTATTTCTTTCGCCGGCCGGAGGTGCTGAAAGCAAAAGAAATCCCCGCCAACCGGATCAATTACTTGCGGATGCTGGAGGCGATCTCGCGGCAGGAGTTGGACGTCCGGGAATTGGAAAACCTGATCAAGTCGGAGGCATCCGTGCTTTATCGGCTGCTGCGCTATCTGAATTCTCCAATGTTTGCCTTCGAGAATGAGATTCATTCCGTGCGGCACGCTCTAGCGATCCTGGGCGAACGCGAAACGCGGCGTTGGATCCGGCTGGTGACGCTGGTTTCCGCCGCCATGCAGAGGTCGACCGACCTGGTGTTGTCGGCGCTGGTGCGAGCACGCTTTTGCGAATTGCTGGCGGAAAAGGTTCCGCGGCGAACCGGCGATCCGTTCCTGTTGGGGATGATGTCGATGATGGACGCGATCCTGGAGATCCCGATGTCGGAGGTGCTGGAGAAGATCCCGCTGGATCAGGAGACGAAGACGGTGCTACTGGGCGGCGACGGTCCGGTGTGCCCGATCTACCAACTGATGTTGGCGCAGGAGGCCGGCGACTGGCAGAGGGCCCGAGCGCTCGCGGTGCAGTTACGCATGAGCGAAAGCGAGGCCGGCGAATTATGGTGGCAGGCATTGCAATGGGCGCGGCAAGTGGGGACCTGCGGTCGAGGCGGCGGTAAAAAAATGTAAAGTACGCTTTTCAGATCGCCGGCATTTCGGTACAGTTGCCGCAGAGGTTCTGGGTGCGCTTAGCACCTCTGTGCAAAACCGACTTGAGATTGCACTTGCAAGGAACGGACGATCGCAGGTAGCATTGTGTTGTTCCCAGCGGCCACGTTTCCGTGCTGGCCCTCCGCGCCCACTGGCTCCAGGCGCTTATACGGAAAAGATTCAGGATTTTTCCAGTCGCATCGGGGTTCTCGCGCATCGAAAAACGCGAGCGTAGTAAGTGACCCGCGCCGCGGCACAGGGCTGACGAGAACGCCAACCTTTCATCGCAGTTGGGGATACGCAACAAGAGAAAACTTATGAATGCTGGACCGGGACGTTCCTCCGGAGGCGGAGGAAGAAGCAGGCGGCGGCGCGGTCGTCGCCCACCCAATCACCGAGGCGGTGGTGGCGGTGGACAGAGTCGTGATCGCCAGAACCAAAACAACCAAGGCGGGATTTACACCGCGCCGATGGATCACAGCTATCGAGCCGTGCTCGGCAACGGCAACAATAACGGACACAAAGGCGGACGGCCGCGCCCGGGGTTCGGAGCGACCTATCATCCGCCGGAGCCGGAACCCTTGCCGGTACGGGAAGACGCGAATTCGCGCATCTTCGCCTTCGTCGACGATTTGTTTTTTCTGGCCAAGATTCAAGAGACGGCGCGCAAGATGAACGTGAAGGTTGAGTTCGTAAAGACGGACAAAGAGCTTCTTGAAAAGATAAAGCAGAACGGCGAAGAGAAGCCTTCCCTGATTATCTTCGATTTAAACAACGTGAACGCGAAACCTCTCACGTTGATCCCGAAACTCAAGAGCAAGCTGAAGAAGGGCACCTCGATTATCGGATTCCTCTCGCATGTGCAGGGGGATTTGAAGCAGAAGGCGCACGAAGTAGGTTGCGACATGGTGCTGCCGCGCTCGGCGTTCTCGCAGAACCTGCCCCAGTTGCTGCGGCGCCACGGAGCTGCGGAAGAGGAATCGGCGGAAGTGCAGTAGGGCGGGCCTTAGGTGTCAGGTCTTGGGTGTTAGGCGTAGGAGCCGACGGCGAGCTTCGAGCGCGTATGGTTCCTTAAAAATTGTCCACGCCGATTTTCGAAAATACGCTTACCCAGGGGGCCAGCGCATGTCGCGGCCACCGATCAAATGCAAATGCATGTGAAAGACGGACTGGCCCGACTTGGGTCCGACATTGAGCACGGTCCGGTAACCGTCCTCAATGCCGCGCTGGCGGCCGATCTCAGCGGCTGTCAGGTGCAGGCGTCCGATTAACTCGGCATCTTCCTTGTCGGCTTCCTTCAAACCGCGAATGTGCTTCTTCGGAATGATCAGGACGTGGGTGGGCGCTTGCGGATTGATGTCTTCGAACGCAAAGGTGTGCTCGTCTTCGTAGATCTTCTTGGCTGGGATCTGGCCGGCGATGATTTTGCAGAAGAGACAGTCGGTCATTGAATTCAGGTGTCAGGTGTTAGGTCTTAGGTGTCAGGTCGTTCCTCTGACAGTTTGATTTCGGTGAAATCATCTGTGTCGAACTTCCAGAGAGACTATACACGGCTCGCTGAGTTTTTGAAGTGCGTGAACTGGATGAGCAACGCGGGAATCCACCAGCTATGCCACCAATTCACACCAGGATCCTAGAACCTAACAGCCAAGACCTGAGACCTGCTTTTCTCAGTCCAGCCGCACCAAATACACTGCGCCTTCGGTCGTTGAGGTCTCGTGGATCAGGGCCTCGGCGCGCTGGCGATCGTCGTTCAAAACGCGGACGCGTACCCACCAGTTTCCGACCGGACTGACGAACTTGTTCACTTTCGCGGTCTGATAGCGCCGTGAGAGGTGGTCCGCGAGTTCGGTGGCCTCCTTCTGATGGCCGAACGAGCCGATCTGTACCGCCCAGCGACCGCCAGCCGACAAGGGGGTCGGAGTCTGCATCACCTCGACTTTCACTTCGGCCACGCCCGGCTGCCAGACGTCTAGTTTTTTCGCTGCGGCGTACGAGAGATCGAGAACGCGGCCTTCGACAAACGGGCCGCGATCGGTGATGCGAACCAGCGCCGAATGCGTCGTCTTCAGATTCGTGACGCGCACGATGGATCCGAGCGGCAACGTGCGGTGCGCGGCCGTCATGGCATGCATGTTATAGATCTCGCCATTTGAGCCGCGCCGATTGTGATATGGCGCACCGTACCAGCTCGACACGCCGATTTCGGTAAAGAGCGGCTTCGCGTCGGCGGGCAGGATGATTTCTTCGTCCTTCTCCTCGACGGTTTCTTTTCGAGGTGCGGCGGTCGAGGGTGGGCTCGTTTTTGCAAGGGGAGGAGGCGTGGTTGATGGAGCCGGCGACTCCACGACCGGCGGCGGTGGCGGGACTTGCACGCGCGTTTGCTGGCGATGTGCGCAGCCGGTGAGCACCATCAGGACGGCGATTGTGACAGCGATCAGGCCCGGAGCACGCAGACTCAAGACTTGTTGGCCTCGCTCTTTTTGGCTTCTTCGATGTAGTCCGCCAGCCGGTGTAGCTTTTCGGCGGCAGTCCGCAGAGCTTTCGTGGACTGCTGCCGCACCGCAGGCACGACTTCGCGATTCAAATAGTCGATGAACTCTGCGCTATCTTTTTCCAGACGCTCGGTAGCCTCGGAGACAGTTTTGTTGACGCGGGCGGTGGTCTCTTCCACCTTGCCTTTGAAGTCGCCCATACTCCTCCTTTGATGAGAACGGGTTTCTGCGTGGGATGTGATTCTTGTAATTATTTCGTGGGATGGCCGACCGGTCAATGAAAACGAATCCCTGATTTTCGTCCAAAGAACGGGGCGAACCTGGGACACCTGGAGCCAAGGGCGGTTGCGCTCGCTGGAGTAGAATCGGCGCATGCTTCGAGTCGGGGCGATTCTTTCGGTCTTGTCAGTACTGATAATGTCGAGCGCCTGCACGGTGTATGGAGAGCGCCCGGTCCTCACGATTGCAGACGCGACCGGCGGCGTTGGATTTGAGCAGGGCTTCTGGCGCGAGATCCAGGCTCAGAACTGGAAAATACTGGAGCAGCACATTGCAGGGAACTTCGTCTACGTCACTTCAACGGGACGCCTGGAACGAGCGGCGGCGATTGAAGAAATCGAAAAGATGCGGGTCAGCGACTACGCGATAGGCGACATCACCACCGAGATGAACGGGGATATTTTTGTGGTGACCTATACGATCACGTTGCATGGTAGCAGCGGATTTCCCTCGCAACCGCAGCGACGGATGAGCGTTTGGCAAAAGCAAAAAGCGGCGTGGGTGATCATCGCCCATTCGGTACTGGGGCCTTCCTGAGGGCGAGACGAGACTTCTGCATGACCTCCGAACGTATCGCTCCTATGCCTCCCAAGAAAACTGCGATTGCAAAACGAAACGGCCGCTTGGATCGAGCCGGGGATGACCATGCGCATCTGAGCATCCTCAGATCACATCTGCTCGCCTGGTACGACGAACACAAGCGCGATCTGCCGTGGCGCGTGGACCGCGACCCTTATCGCGTGTGGCTGTCGGAGATCATGCTGCAGCAAACGCGGGTGGCGGCGGTGCTCGAGCACTATCGGCGGTTCCTGAGGAAATTTCCTACCGTACGAAAGTTGGCCGCTGCGCGCGGAGCCTCAGTTCTGGCGGCCTGGAGCGGACTGGGATACTACCGGCGAGCGCGAATGCTGCATGCGGCCGCGAAGGAAGTGGTGCGGGATCACGGCGGAGCCTTTCCAAGAACAAGTGAGCAGTTGCTTGCGCTGCCTGGGATCGGCCGGTACACGGCGGCGGCCATCGCGAGCATTGCGTACAACGAACCGGTGGCGGTGGTCGACGGCAATGTGGAGCGCGTGATCGCGCGGGTCGAAGGAAAGCGACTGGCGGGCGAAGACGTTTGGATAACCGCTGAGCACTGGCTTGATCAAAGCCGGCCGGGCGACTTCAATCAGGCCATAATGGAGTTGGGGGCGACGGTATGCCTGCCACGTGCGCCACAGTGCCTGCTTTGTCCCTTGAGGGAAGCGTGTACTACGCGCGGCGAGTTGAAGGAAGCGACGGCAGGCTCGCGTCAGAGAAAGCGCGAGATTGATTTTGCACTGGCCCGGCGCGGCGGTGAGGTTTTTCTTGTGCAGCGTGGCAAAGACGAGTCGCTGATGCCGAGGATGTGGGAACTGCCGCAGTACGCGGGGAATGGTGAATGTCGCGAATTGCTCTCGCTGCGGCACTCGATCACAGTAACGGACTACAAGGTGCGGGTAATGGAGTTGGCGGATCCCGGTGCAATCGCGGGACGGTGGGTGGCGTCGTCGCGCTTGTCGGCACTCCCCCTGACGGGACTGGCGCGAAAGATCCTGAAACGGGTCGCATTGCTGTGACGCAAGCCTCTCAACGTCCAGGCTTGCTCCTCGCGCTGTGGATCCTTGCTCTAGTCCTGGGCTCGGCTGGGGAACTGGCCGTTGCGGCACAGGCGCAAGCTGCAAAATCAGAAAAGCGACAGCCTTCCTACGTTGGCTTCGATCGGAACGACTACCCCGGGGATGAGAATCTCGCTTTACTCCGCCAAAGTTTTGCCTTCGCGGGTTACTGGCTGAATGTGCCTCCGGGCGGAGCCAGCAATTCCTGGGCAGGGAAACGCGAGACCCTGCGCAACGCAGGCTTCGGATTTCTCGTCCTGTTCAACGGCAGGTTGGACGCCGAACTAAAGAAATCGAAAGATGCTGCCGATATGGGACGCTCGGACGCGGCGGCGGCGATCGCCGCTGCAAAAAAGGAAGGCTTCCCCGCCCAGACCGTTATTTTTCTCGATGTTGAGGAAGGCGGCCGGATGTTGCCTGAGCAGAAGGCCTACATCTATGCGTGGGTTGACGATGTAAATGCAAGCGGATTTCGTGCAGGTATTTATTGTTCAGGAATCGCGGCGAAAGAAGGCGGAGGGGTGACGGTCATCACCGCAAAAGACTTGCAGCAGAATGCCGGCGCACGAAGCATTGTGTATTGGGTTGCGAATGACGCATGTCCGCCGTCGCCCGGTTGTACGCTCCCGAAAGCTCCGCCACATCCGTCGGAGAGCGGAGTGGCTTTCGCCAATGTGTGGCAAACGTCCCAATCGCCGCGGCGCCACGATATCGCTGGCGGTTGCCGCGCGACCTACGATCGTGACGACAACTGTTATTCGCCCGGCACGCGCGACCGGCATCTGTTTCTCGACATCGATGTGGCTGTAACGCCAGACCCTTCGGGCGGACGCTAGCTGACTGTTTGGCGCCGGATGTGCGATGGTTGTGCGCACCGAGACTACGGTTGGGACGCTGAGCGCGAACTGGAAACGAGACGCTGCGGTTTCGCGGCGTGGCCCGAGACTGGCCGACGCGCGACTACCCGGCGAATAATCTCTGACGCGATCGCTCCGAGGGCATAGGCGTGGTCGGCAAGCCCGGCGGACGCGACTGATCCGGGCATCCCCCAAACCACCGATGTTGCCTGGTCCTGAATGACGATTTCCCCACCGGCCTGATGAATGGCCTTCGCGCCCAAGGTTCCGTCCGATCCCATGCCGGTCATCACCACTGCCAGTGCGTGTGGGCCAAACGTGCGCGCGACCGAGCGGAAAAGAACGTCGACCGCAGGCCGGCAGGAGTGTTCCGGCGCACCCTGGTTCACGCCGAGGCGAATCGTGTTGCCATCGCGAAGGACCGTCATGTGGTAGTCGCCGGGAGCGATCCAGACATAGCCCGGATTGAGTTCGGTGCCGGACTGCCCCTCCTGCACGATCACCGAAGCGCGCGCGCTCAGATGCTTCGCCAGCAGCCGCGTGAACAGGGGAGGCATGTGCTGGACGATCACGACCGGAACCGGAAAATCGGCAGGCAGCTTTGGAATTACTTCCCCCAGAGCATTTGGACCCCCGGTCGAAGTGCCGATGGCAACGATGTCGATACGGCGCGAGATAGGGCGTCGGCTCGCGGGGGGGTGAACCGGGATATGAGGCGACTGCAGAATGGGAGCGCGCAGTGCCAGGATCTTGGCGATGAGTTCACTCTGTATCTGCTCGCGCGCGGCAGGAAGGCCCTCGCTGCTGGTGGGCTTCGCGGCATAATCCGTCGCGCCGAGAGCCAGGGCCTCCAACGTCGCGGAGGCTCCGTGCTCCGTCAATGTGCTGAACATGATGACCGGCAGCTTCGGATAGAGCTTCCGAATCTGGGTAAGAGTCTGCAGCCCGTTCATGCCGGGCATCTCGATGTCGAGCGTGATGACGTCGGGCTTGAGTTGCGGAATCTTGACCAGCGCGGCTTCCCCGCTCTGGGCCGTACCCACCAGTTCCGTGCCTGCGTTGCTGCGGAGAATCTCAGTCAGCACCGAGCGCACAACCAGCGAGTCATCGACGACCAGCACGCGGATCGGACGTGGGCCAGTCATGTTCTCCACCTCCCTGACAGCTTCGACCTGTTCAGACTGCGCATGCTCATCGAATTGCACCCACCCGGCTCTCGCGGTTCGCTCGTGGATTGGCGATCTTCAACTCCCTCGCATTTTGCCGGGCGCCCTCCGTCTAGTACGATCCGGCCGCAGCGCCTCGCGCCGAAGGCTTTTCGGCTGCCTGGCGCTGGGTTTCCGCATGCACCTTAAACTGTCCCACCAATTGGCGCAGTTGGTGGGACATCTCGGCCAGATGCTCGGTCGCTTTTTGCGATTCGGCGACGCTGTTCGAGGTGCTCTGCGCGGCTTCGGCGACACCCGCAATGTTCTGCGAGATTTCGCCGGCTCCCTTCGCGGCTTCGCCGACGTTCCGCGACATCTCGTTGGTGGTTGCACTTTGCTCTTCCACGGCCGTCGCGATCACACCGGAGATGTGGCTGATCTTGTCGATCACGGCGTGGATGCTGTTGATGGCTTCCACGGCGCCGTTGGTGTTGGATTGGATCGCGGTGATCTTGTGGCCGATTTCCTCGGTCGCTTTCGCGGTCTGCTTGGCGAGCTCCTTCACTTCGTTGGCGACGACGGCAAAGCCCTTGCCCGCCTCACCTGCGCGCGCCGCCTCGATGGTCGCGTTGAGGGCAAGCAGGTTGGTCTGTTGCGCGATGGAGGTGATGACCTCGATGACCTTGCCGATCTCGGCACTCGAGGCCCCGAGCTTGGCGACCGTCTCGTTGGTCGCCTCAGCGGTCGCAACGGCCTCGGTGGCAACACGCGCCGCTTCCTGAGCGTTCTTGGCGATCTCGTTGACGGTTGCCGTCATTTCCTCTGCGCCGGTGGCGATCGTCTGCAGGTTGTGATTGATATGCTCTCCGGCCTGGGAAACGACGCGTGCCTGCGCCGACGTCTCTTCCGAGTTGGCGGTGATCTGGTGGCTGGTGGCGGAGAGTTCTTCGCTGGCAGTCGCCACGTGCTCGGCGTTTTCGGAGATGGACTCGATCATGCCGCGCAGCTTGGCGACAAAGTGGTTGAAGTACGTCGCTACTTCGCCAATCTCGTCGGTGCCGTGGGTCTCGACCGTCTTGGTAAGGTCGCCTTCGCCTTCGGAAATGTCTTTCAGACGGTTCGAAATGTGTTGCAGGGGAGCAGAGATGGTCTTACCTATGAAATAGCCGGAGAATATGATGAGTGCAATGGAGCCCAAAGCGACGATACCCATCAGCCAAGTCCGAGAGGTCACAGTCGCACCGGCGGATTTTTCGTAGGAGGCTTTGTCCTCTTCCACGAGTTTCACCACTTCACTCACAGCTTGTTCGTTTTTTTGGGCGATCGGGACGAGAACCTTGCTGCGAAACTCTTCACTCCTCTTTGTGTCACCCTTTTGAACCAACGGAAGCAGACCATGATCGACCTGGTCCCAGTACTCGGCCGCTGATTGGTGCACTTCGCCTGTCAGCAGGTCCTTAATTTTGCCTTCGCCGACTTCCTTGAGGTCGTCATCCAGCATCTGTTCGTAATCCTTGCGAATTTGATGGAGGCGAGCGATCTCTGTCTCTCTCTTCGTGCGATCCGTTTCCTCAATGATGACGTAAACCTGCAAGCGGGTCGGCATGAGGCTCATGACCGGGGGGTTCACATCTTGGGTGACATCTTGTTTGGCGCTAATCGCAGCGTACAAAGGTCCATTTATCTCAACCGCTCTCAGTGTCGAGAAAGAGACCCACGCGAAAACGCCCAATGCCAAGGCAGCCATACCAATCAGAATCCGTATTTTCCACCCAACTTTCAGATTGTTAAGTCCGATCATTATCCCGTCTCCTAAGTTCGATTCTGTCGAGCACTGAACATCACTTTGATTTCCAATCGATCTTTCAACGTCCCGCTGCGGCCGCATGGGCCTTGCTTTCCGCAACGGTGCTTGCTTCACACACCCTGTCGGAATTCAATACGTGCATCAATTGGCGATCGAGCTTATGCACGCCGACGATCACCGACCGCATCTCCCGACTCATCGTTTCCGGCGGTGGCTCAAAAGTTTCGCTATCGCTGTCGACGACATCGCCTATGTGGTCCACAAGCAGGCTGACCGAACCGTCCGGCGTGCGCACCACGACACAAATCGGCGACACCCCATCGGCTCGTGCCGTGAGCCGCAAGCGGCTCCGCAGGTCGATGGCAACGACGATCTGGCCCCGCAGATTCATCAATCCGCTCACGGATGGAGGCGCAAGCGGAACATTAGTCAAATCCAGGAAGCGGATGACCTCCTGAATGGCTGCGACTCGATGCCAAATAACAGGCCTTCCAGATAGAAAGTGCAGTACTGGCGAGAGGTTGACGTGCTCATTGCTCCTGCCTCGTGATGGCTGGATCCGGCAGCGGTGCGATCGTCTGCCAAATTGCCGGAATATCGATCAACTCCGTAACGCGATCGGCGATAACCGTCGAGCACAGGATCCCAGGCCGCGTTGCCGGGGCGCGGACGGCGATGGCCTGTTCCACAATGTCGAGAATGCGGTCGACCACGAGGCCGAACGAATGTCCCTCGTTGTTCAGAACGAGTACGGGAGCAGTGGCCGGGTTTTCCGCATCGCTCGACTCGTGCACGGAGCGCCCCGGCGACGGCAAGACCTCACTGACCCGCACGAGGGGCAGAATTTGCCCCCGGTACTGCACGACCAGGCGCTCGCCGGAATGCTCGATGCGCGCGACCGGAATCTCCTCGAGACGGGCAAGTGAGCTCAGGGAAAGAGCCATTCGGGATTCGCCCGGACCGCAGAAGAGCACGAACTTCTGGCGGTCGTCCGCCACCACCTGCGTCTCGGCGACTTCTTTCTTGATAGAGGCTTCGTTGGTATCAGCGGTGATTCCAGCGGCGGAAGCAATCCCTAGCACGTCAAGGATCAAGGCAAGTTTCCCGTCACCCATGATGGTGGCGCCGGCATAGGCGCGGATGCCCTTGAGGTGTTTGCTCAGTGGCTTGACGACGATCTCTTCCGCATCCAGAACCTGATCCACCACCAGGCCAAATCGGCGATTGTCGACCTGCAACACGACGATGTTGACGGCCTCGTTGGCGGAAGCAGGCCGATCCGGCGCGAGTTTGAGCTCGCGGTTGAGATGAACTAGTGGCAGCAATCGACCACGCAGGCGGTAGACCGATGTTCCGTGTACCAACTCGATGCCCTCGCGAGCGCTTTCAAGCCGCACAAGCTCCACCAGGTTGACCTGGGGAATTGCGAAGCATTTTTCTCCGCTGCGAACGACCAGCGCCGGCACGATGGCCAGCGTGAGCGGAACTTTCACCTTGAAGGTAGTGCCCTCGCCCAGGCGCGTTTGGATTTCGACCGAGCCGCCGACGCGTTCGATGTTCGTCCGGACGACATCCATGCCGACTCCGCGCCCGCTGACGTTGGTCACTTTTTCGGCGGTCGACACACCAGGCAGGAAAATGAGATTCAGGGACTCGGTGGGGCTCATGAGCGCCGCCTGCTCCGCAGTAATGGCCCCGCGCTCGACGGCTTTCTTCCGGATGCGTTCAGCATCGATGCCCGCACCATCGTCGGAGATCTCGATGGTCACCTGGCCGCCTTCGTGGAGAGCGCGAAGCGTCAGCACTCCCTCGGTGGGTTTGCCCAGTTCGACCCGCCGTTCGGGGAGCTCGATGCCGTGGTCGATGGCGTTTCGCACAAGATGGGTAAGAGGATCGTTGATGGCTTCGAGCAAGGTGCGGTCGAGTTCGGTATTTTTCCCCTCGGTCTCGATCCGCACCTGCTTACCGCAAGCTACGCTCACGTCGCGCACCACGCGAGGCACCTTGTCAAACAGCCGGCTGATCGGCTGCATGCGTGTCTTCATCACGCCTTCCCGCAGTTCGCTGGTGACCAGGTTCAGCTGCTGAATCGTCGCAAGAAATCCGGTGTCGTCCTGTTGGGAGGCGTACTGCATGATTTGATTGCGCGCAAGTACGAGTTCACCGACCAGGTTCATCAACCGGTCGAGCAGGGTCACGTTCACGCGAATCGTGGAATCCTGCGTGGTCTGGTTGCGCGACTCATCGAGCGCCCTCGGGGCTTCCGTGACCTCGGCGGCGCTGACCGCGCCGGCGGCGACGAGGATTTCGCCGATGGGCCGTGAATCGCCCGCTTCCTGCGCAGGTCAGGTTGTCGGGGGTTATGCCTTTGCGCTCGATCAAAGCGCCTCCGAGTTTTCCGGGGCGCGCCTGGAACTTTTTCTTTTTTTCGCGCGTCGCGACCGCTGAAGATGCAGTTGGGGGATCAGGCGCAACGGGCGGAATCGCATTGGGCGCAGACTTCGGCGCTGGATCCGCTGCCCCGCCCAAAGCTGCTGCCGCAGGGGGTGGAACCGCCGTGCTCGAGTGCAACCGCTGCAGCGTGTCGATGAGATCGCTAAAAGCCTCTTCGCCGTCCTGGCCGGAGCCCGAAATGCTTGCAAGCATCTGGCGGATGCCGTCCACGGTCGCCAATAGCGCGCTGCTGATCTCAGGAGTAAGAACAAGCGCACCGTCACGCAACTTGCTCAACAGGTTTTCGCCCGCGTGGGCGAGCGCCTGAAGCTTGTTGAAGCCCAGGAAACCACAGGCTCCCTTGATGGAGTGAATCCCGCGAAAGATGCTGGCCAGCAATTCCTTCGAACCGGGGTCCGCCTCGAGCTGGACGAGTTCGGTATCGACACGATCGAGGTTCTCATTGCTCTCGACCAAAAACTCCTGGATCAGGTCATCCACGGCAGCCCCCGCGAGGTTCCGCTAGTGCGGCAATGTTCTGCGCCCAACGGGATTCATCGGAAGACTACTGGATTTCTTTAGAGAGAAAGCGCGGCAGGCTACGGTACGGAAGGATGGGCTGTCGTTAGCCTCCCTTCATGACAGTTTTGATCGGGAGGATCAGGGCTCCGGACAGGTTGCCGGATCGGTATTCTCCCATTCCGAACCACACGCATGACATTTCCATGCTTTGCGATGAACGGGGAGCGGTATAGCGATCCAGGCGCTCGTGTAGGCGACCGGCTTGTTTAATTCCTGAAAACTGACATCGAGGGAACCGCACTTCGGACACTCGGGAGATTGGTAGTTCCCCACGCCCTCGACGTCAAAATCCTCAGGAATCGGCTGATTGAGAATCTCGACAGCGGCTTCCGCATCTTCAGGCTTCACCAGCAGCTTCACACCACCCAGCAGATTCGAGATGAACCAGTCCATACGGACCATGTTGTCGTCGGCAAGATGACTTTCGATGCCGGCAGAGTCGAGGCTACCTTTCGCGAGCAGGGCTTCCGGTAAGTCCCGAAACCTGCGGACCAGAACAAGATGTTGAAATGACACCTCGGAATCGGCAGCAGCCGACTCGGCTTCATCTGTCGCGGACGGGTGCATGCTTCGGTGTTGCATTTCGGACTGGATGGCGGCTCGCGCCAAATCGGTCAACGACGAAGCATCGGCAGCGATCTTCTCAAGTTCACCGTCAGTCATTTTGGAGTAGAGGCCTTCAAGTCGGCCGGATTCGTCGTAAGGCAGGTTCATGGCCTGAAGATGATAGCGCCTTGGGGAGGATGGAACGAACCTGGCGTCGAAGGAACGTAACGGAAGGTGGTGGGCGCTATAGGATTCGAAGCAACACTTAAGTGCAGTTTCAACAACATACAGAGCAGCGATGACGCTTAAGGCCACGAAAAGCTATGGAAGGCACTCAGACAGAGCGCATATAGGCCAACGGACGTCATCCCGCGTGTTGTCGTAGAGGATTGCGAAATTATCAAAGTGTCCGATGTTCTGCGTTGCCTTCCCCGAGGCATTTCCTAAAAAGTAATCCAGCGCCTGTTCAGGTGAAGGTGTTCGAGGAATCAATTGCTTTACACGTCTTTACGGTATCGCGTTGCGGGTTGCGGCATAATAAGGGGACTGTAGCAATCTCCGGCGGCTCGGGCGACGCGAATTTCCGCAAGTTTCGACTATACAGGCAGGAGCTTGGAAGAATCTTGGACCGCATCGACGAATGATCGATCAAACATCTACCCCAATTAAACCAGCGCCTTCTTCGACTCCGGCGGATCCTACCCCGCATGGAAAGTCGAGGCATCGCGCATGGATCTGGATTGCCGTGCTGCTCGTCTTCGGGCTCGTGTTCTGGTGGGTCCTTCACAGCAGTAGCAATGCCAGCAGTCCAGCCACGATGCGCAGATCTGGAACTGGCGGGCCTGTTACGGCAACAATCGCAAAAGTCACCAAGGGCGATTTGGGCGTGTATCTCACGGCGATTGGCACCGTCACTCCGGTGTACACCAACTCAATCGTTAGCCAAGTTACCGGGCAGGTGGTCGCGGTCCATTATCGCGAGGGCCAACTGGTGCACAAAGGCGATCCGTTGGTGGACATTTACGCACGCCCGTTCGAGGCCACCTTGATGCAGGCTGAAGGCGTTCTCGACCGTGATACGCATCTGCTTGAGCAGTCGAAGATGGACTTAGAACGCTATCGGGCTGCCTGGTCGCGGAACGCCATTGCAAAACAGCAGGTGGACGATCAGGAAAAACTGGTGTTGCAGCAACAAGGCACCGTGAAGACCGATGAGGGCGCCGTGGATTTCGACCGTGTACAGGTCGCCTTCTGCCACATCACCGCCCCGATCACCGGGCGCGTGGGTTTGCGACTCGTGGATCCCGGCAACGTCGTCACGGCCAGCAGTGGCACAGCACTGGCCGTCATCACGCAGCTACAGCCCATTACCATCGTGTTCACTATTTCCGAGGACAACTTGCAACAGGTGCTGACCCAGTTGCATGCGAAACAATCGCTGAAGGTTGAGGCTCAGGATCGGGCGCAGCTGAAGGTTCTCGCAGAGGGCAAGCTGATCACTACCGACAATCTGATCGACACCACGACGGGTACGGTGAAATTGCGCGCGCTTTTTGAGAACAAGAACAATGCACTGTTCCCGAATCAGTTCGTCAACACGCGCCTGCTGGTGGATACGCTGCAGAGTGTCGCGATGGTCGATTCCTCCGCCATTCAACATAACGGGACACAGGCATTCGTCTGGGTCATTCAGGACGGAACCGCGCAAATGCGCAACATCACCAGCGGCGTGACCGACAATAACCTGACGCAAGTAACCGGGTTAAATCCCGGAGAGGTGGTGGCGGATAGCAGTTTCGAGAAACTGCAGAACGGCGCAAAAGTTAACATCACCGAACAAGCGCCGGGTGCCACGCCCCCGCCCGCTTCGCAACAGGCCACTCCGGCGGAGAGCAAACCGCATTGAGTCCGTCCCGGCCATTCATTCTGCGTCCGGTAGCAACCTCGTTGCTCATGGCCGCTATTCTTCTGGCCGGGATCGTCGCATATTTTCAGCTGCCCGTATCGGCCTTGCCCCAGGTCGACTATCCCACGATCCAGGTGCTGACGTTTTATCCCGGCGCCAGCCCCGACGTGGTAGCGACCACGGTGACCGCTCCACTCGAACGCCAGTTTGGACAATTGCAGGGCTTGAGCCAGATGACCTCCACCAGTTCCGGTGGAGTTTCGGTCGTAGTTCTGCAATTTGTGTTGACCTTGCCGCTCGACGTGGCCGAGCAGGAAGTCCAATCCGCGATCAATGCAGCGCAGAGCTTGTTGCCCTCCAACCTCCCGACCCCGCCGATTTATAGCAAGACGAATCCCGCGGATGCGCCGGTGCTAACGCTTGCCATCACCTCCGACACTATGCCTCTGTCGCGCGTCGAGGACCTGGTCGATACCCGGCTCGCGCCAAAAATTTCGCAGCTCAGCGGCGTTGGATTGGTAACGATAAGCGGTGGCCAAAAGCCCGCAGTCCGTATACAAGCCAACCCGGTGGCGCTTTCGGCTTACGGCGTTGACCTGGAGGCGTTGAGGACGGCGCTGACTCAGAACAGTGTGAACGCGGCGAAGGGCAACTTCGATGGCCCACGCCAGGACTACCAGATCGACGCCAACGATCAGCTGGTCAGCAGCGCCGACTATCGCGACGTGGTAGTGGCTTACCGCAACGGCGCACCAGTATTCCTGAAAAACGTCGCACGCATCGTTGATGGTGCGGAGAACGCGAAGCAAGCCGCGTGGATGAATGACACGCCGGCCGTCATTCTCAACATTCAGCGGCAGCCGGGTGCCAATACCATCACGGTGGTCAAAAGTATTCAAAAATTACTGCCCCAACTGGAAGGGAACCTTCCCGCGGGCATTGAAGTCGTGAAGCTTACCGATCTTACGACCAGCATTCAGTCGTCGGTAGACGATGTTGAATTCGAGCTGATGCTGACCGTCGGCCTGGTCGTGCTGGTGATCTTCTTGTTCCTGCGCAGCCTGAAGGCGACCATCATTCCCAGCGTGGCCGTTCCGCTGTCTCTGGTCGGCACATTTGCGGTGATGTATGCGCTGGGCTACAGCCTCGACAACCTGTCGCTGATGGCGCTGACGATTTCCACGGGATTTGTGGTGGACGATGCCATCGTCATGATCGAAAACATCTCCCGCTTCCTCGAAGATGGCGATTCCCCCATGGAGGCTGCTCTCAAAGGCGCCGAGCAGATTGGCTTCACGATTCTTTCGCTGACCGTCTCCCTCATTGCCGTGTTGATTCCCTTGCTGTTCATGGGTGACGTGGTGGGGCGGTTGTTCCGTGAATTTGCTGTGACGCTTGCGGTCACCATCGTCGTATCTGCGGTGGTGTCGTTGACACTGACGCCGATGATGTCAGCCCGAATCCTGAAGCATACGCCTGAGAGCGAGCAAGGACGCTTCTATCGCTGGTCAGAGAACGTATTCGATCGCATGATCGCGTTTTACGGGCGCACCCTTAAAGTCGTGCTGCGGTTCCAGACGCTGACGCTTATGGTCGCGCTGGCTACCTTAGCGCTGACCGTATTGCTTTACATCTTCATTCCGAAAGGGTTCTTCCCCGTACAGGATACGGGTGTGATTCAGGGGATATCGCAAGCTCCAGCGCCGACTTCCTTTTCCGCGATGAGCCAAAAGCAACAGGACCTGGCCAGCATCATCCTCCAGGATCCTGCAGTCGAAAGCCTTTCTTCTTTTATCGGCACTGATGGCACGAACACTACGCTGAACACGGGCCGGGTCGCGATCAACCTGAAGCCGTTGAACCAGCGTGGTCTCAGTGCATCGGACGTGATTCGCCGCTTGATGCCGAAGATCCGTGATCGAGTTCAGGGTATCGATCTGTACATGCAGCCAATTCAAAACATCACCGTCGATGATCGCGTGAGCCGCACCCAATACCAGTACACACTGGAAGATCCGGATATCAATGAGCTGCGCACCTGGATCGACAAATTCGTTTCCAGCATGGAAAAAATGCCGGAACTGGAAGATGTTGCCACGGACCAGCAGACAGGCGGGTTGGCGGTATCGTTGACCATTGACCGCGTCACCGCCTCGCGGCTTGGGATTGCGACCTCCAGCATCGACAATGCACTCTACGATGCGTTCGGACAGCGGCAGATCAGTACGATGTACACGCAATTGAACCAGTACCATGTCATCCTGGAAGCGCTGCCTTCGTTTCAAACCACTCCCGACAAACTGCAATCTATCTTTTTACAGTCGAATGCCTCGGCCAACGCGACCGGAACCGCAGCGGCTTCGTCTTTTTCGTCTTCCAGTTCGGCGTCCGCGGGTTCCAACGCGACCACGCAGTCGGTGCAGTACACACCGACCCCCGGGGATGGGTTATTGGCTCCGTTGCAAACTGCGCTCAGAAACACAACTGTCACTTCCATGCTTAGCAATAGCTCGCAACCGGCCAATGCCGTTCCTCTCGATACCTTCACACATCTACAGTTGGTTCGTGAGCCGCTAACGGTAACGCATCAGGGACAATTTCCGGCCGTCACGATCTCGTTTAACCTGGCACCGCATGCCTCGCTGGGGACGGCAATCTCCAAGATCGATAAGCTTGCGAAAGACCTGCAACCACCGGCCAGCCTGCAGGCCGACTTCCAGGGAACCGCGGCTTCGTTCCGCAATTCTCTTTCGAATGAGTCGCTGCTGATTTTGGCGGCTTTAGTCACCGTCTACATTGTTTTGGGCGTGCTGTATGAAAGCTTCATCCATCCGATAACGATTCTCTCGACGCTGCCGTCCGCCGGCGTGGGCGCCTTGCTGGCGCTCATCCTTTTCCGCCAGGACCTGAGCGTCGTGGCGATCATCGGAATCATCTTGCTGATCGGCATCGTAAAGAAAAACGGCATCATGATCGTAGATTTCGCGCTCGAAGCCGAGCGTCAGCACGGCAAGAACTCCACCGATGCCATTTATGAAGCCAGCCTGTTGCGATTTCGCCCGATCATGATGACGACGATGGCCGCGTTGCTGGGCGGATTGCCCCTGGCCTTTGGAACCGGGCTGGGTTCGGAACTGCGCCGCCCGCTCGGCATCGCCATGGTTGGCGGATTGCTCGTGAGCCAGGTGCTCACGCTCTACACGACTCCGGTCATCTACATCTTCTTCGATCGAATTGCACAACGCTTCTCGAAGAACAAGAACCATGAACCCGGCGGAGCAACGCCGAGTCATGAGCCAGCATGAGCGTTTCTACACCATTTGTCCGGCGCCCAGTGGCCACCACGCTGCTGACCATCGCTATCGCGATCTCCGGCGCGATCGCGTTTACGGTGTTGCCGGCATCGCCGCTGCCTCAGGTGGATTTTCCGACCATCAACATCAACGCAGGACTGCCGGGTGCGAGTGCCGACATCATGGCCTCCTCGGTGGCGACTCCACTCGAGCGTCAACTCGGTCGTATCGCCGGCATCACCGAAATGACGTCCTCGAGCCAACTCGGCAGCACCAACATCACGATTCAGTTCGACTTGAGCCGAAACATCGATGGCGCCGCTCGCGATGTGCAGGCGGCCATCAACGCCGCGCGCACCTATCTGCCCGCAAACCTGCCTTCAAATCCAACCTATCGCAAGGTGAATCCGGCAGATGCCCCCATCATGATTCTGGCGCTCACCTCCAGCGTCTACAGCAAAGGATCGATGTATGACGCCGCTTCGACGGTCCTAGCACAGCGCATCTCGCAGATCCCAGGTGTCGGACAGGTGAGTGTGGGCGGAGCATCCTCGCCAGCCGTTCGCGTGGAATTGAATCCCACGCAGATGAACAGCTACGGAATCTCCTATTCACAAGTGGCCAACACACTCCGCCTAGCCAATGCTCACCTCGCCCTGGGTCAGGTCGCAGACGGAAGCATCACCGCCGATATCGTCACCAACGATCAGATGACCAAAGCGGCTCAATACAAGCCGCTCATCGTGGGCCAGCACAACGGCACCGTGGTGCGACTCTCCGATGTCGCCGACGTTATCGATTCCGTACAAAGCGTGCGCAATGCCGGCTACATGGATGGCAAGCCCTCGGTCACCATCATCATCTTCCGCCAACCGGGGGCGAACATCATTGAGACCGTGGACCTGATCAAGGAGGCAATTCCCTCCTTGAAGGCCTCCATTCCATCGGGAATCGATATCACCAACGTATTCGATCGGACCGCGACCATCCGAGCAAGCCTCGGCGACGTCGAGCGGTCGTTGGCGTTGTCGGTCATCCTGGTTGTGCTCGTGGTCTTCGTGTTTCTGCGGAATGTGCGCGCGACCATGATTCCGAGCGTCGCAGTGCCGGTCTCGCTTGTGGCTACCTTCGCTGTGATGTATCTGTGCGGGTACAGCCTCGACAATCTCTCCTTGATGGCGCTCACCATCTCGACTGGCTTCGTGGTCGATGATGCCATCGTAGTAATGGAGAACATTTCACGTCACCTTGAGGAGGGAATTCCACCATTTGAAGCCACACTGCTGGGAGCGAGCGAGATCGGCTTCACAGTTTTCTCCATCAGCATCTCACTCATCGCAGTATTTATCCCCATTCTGATGATGGGTGGCATCGTCGGCCGCTTGTTCCGGGAATTTGCTGTTACGCTCTCAACCGCGATTCTCGTCTCCATGGTCATTTCGCTGACTACGACTCCGATGATGTGCGCCCATCTCCTGAAGTCGGAAAAAGGTGACCATGGCCGGCTTTATCGCGCGAGCGAGCATGCTTTTAATTGGGTGCTAGACGGATATCGCCGTACGTTGCATTGGGTGCTTGACAACCCAGGACTGGTGCTGACGGCTCTTGTGTTGGTGATCGCGTTGAATGTGGTTCTGATCATCAAGGTGCCCAAGGGATTTTTCCCGCAGCAAGACACAGGAGCGATCGTGGGCGGCGTCCAGGGCCCGCAAGACGCGTCCTTTCCGTTGATGGACAATTCCATTCTCCAGCTTGTGGATGTGATCAAAGCGGATCCGGCGGTATATCACGTCAACGCATATACCGGAGGCGGAAATGGCGGGTTCATTTACATCGCGCTGAAGCCGCTGAACGAACGCAAGATCGATGCGGCGGGCATTATTAACCGGCTGCGCCCCAAACTGAATCGCTTGCCGGTGGCGCAAGCTTTCCTGCAGGCCTCGCAGGACATTCGCATCGGCGGTCGCCAAAGCGCTGCCTTATACCAATATACGATCCAGGCAGACAACGTCGACGACCTGAATCGGTGGGGTCCGATCTTGCTGGCCAATATGAAGAAGCTGCCTGGCCTGCAGGACGTAAATACCGATCAGCAGAATGGCGGGCTCCAAAGCTATCTCACCTATGATCGGACCGCAGCGGCGAGGTTCGGGCTCACTCCGCAACAGCTCGACTCGACTTTGTATGGCGCATTTGGCCAGCAGGAAACGTCGGTAATCTACCAGCCCTTGAATCAGTATTACGTCGTCATGGAAGCGGCGCCCGAATATTGGCAATCTCCCGCCGGATTGAAGAACATCTATCTGCCCAATACTGGGGGCAATGTGCCCCTTGGAACGGTGGCAAAGATGAAGGTTAATACCGCTCCGTTAACCGTCGCCCACTCCGGCCTCTTCCCCTCCGTCACGGTGTCATTCAATCTCGGCCCTGGCTTGGCCTTGAGTGATGCGACCCGCATGATCCAGCAAATGCAGGACAAGCTGGGAACGCCTACCAGCATTCATGGATATTTCGCGGGAACCTTGCAGGCTTATCAAGGCTCGTTGAGCACCGAACCGGCGCTTATTGCGACCGCGCTTTTGGCCGTTTACATCGTTTTGGGCATTCTCTACGAAAGCCTCGCGCATCCGCTGACCATCATCTCGACACTGCCTTCGGCCAGCGTTGGAGCCATGCTGGCTCTCATGATCTTCAAAAACGACCTGAATGTGATTTCGATTATCGGGATCGTGCTTCTCATCGGAATCGTCAAAAAGAATGCGATCATGATGATTGACTTCGCCCTGATTGCCGAGCGCGAACAAGGGCTGACCACCTACGATGCGATCTTTAAAGCGTGTCTGCTGCGCTTTCGGCCGATTCTGATGACCACTATGGCAGCGTTGTTTGGAGCGTTGCCGCTTGCCTTCGGCACGGGAACGGGCTCGGAGTTGCGGCGCCCCCTGGGCTTGTCGATTGTTGGTGGACTCATCGTCAGCCAGTTGCTCACGCTGTACACGACTCCGGTCGTGTACCTCTTTATGGACCGAATGCGGCTGCGCCTGCTCGGACAAGAGCACGACGCGCTGTCCCCGGTCAGCGGAGGAGGGACAGCATGAGGAGACTCCGTCGCCTGTGCCGCGTTAACCTCTTCCTCGGGCTTGCGGTCTCGTTCATCTTAGGATGGAGCGGCTGCGTGGTTGGGCCGAAGTACCATCGTCCGTCCGCGCCCGTTCCCGTAGCGCCGAATTACCAGTCGGTGACTGCGAACTTGCAAGAGACGCAGGGATGGAAAGTCGCGTCTCCACAGGACGCCATGTTGCGCGGCAAATGGTGGGAGATCTTCCATGAATCGGAACTGAACGATCTGGAAGAGCAGTTAAACATAAACAACCAGTCGATCAAGGTGTTCGCTGAGAACTACCAGGCCGCGCGGGCGTTGATTCGCGAGGCGCATGCGCAATACTTTCCGACGGCGACCGTCGGCTTCGGCTTTACGCGGTCGCGCTCCTCAGCCAATACGAATGCGATCACGGGTACCGGAGGAACGACCACGGGGAGTTTCGGAGGTCAACAGATTTCCGAGTTCACCACTCCGTTAGATATTTCCTGGGCGCCAGACCTGTTTGGCCGGGTTCGAAATTCGGTGAGGAGCAATCAGGCCGCTGCCCAGGTAAGCGCCGCCGACCTGGAGAACGAACGCTTACTCGTGCAAGCTTCGCTGGCCGAAACGTTTTTTCAGATTCGAGGCCAGGACTTACTGCAAAAAATACTCGACGACACCGTACACGCGGATCAACAGATTCTGGACCAGGCCCAGGCCCGATACGATGTTGGGACCGATACACAGGTCTCGGTGGAACAGGCGCGACAGGTTCTCGAAAGCGCGCGCGCCACAGCCACCAGCATTGCACTCACCCGGGCCCAGTACGAGCACGCGATCGCTACCCTTCTGGGAAAAAGTGCGACCGATTTCAGCATTCCGGTTCGGCCGTTTACGACGACGCCGCCCCCCATTCCCACCGGCACTCCCTCGCAGTTGCTGGAACGCCGGCCAGATATTGCTGTGGCAGAACGACAGATGGCTCAGGCCAACGCGGTCATCGGGATTGGCTATGCTGCGTTTTATCCATCTGTGACCCTGAACGCCAGCGGCGGGTTTGCCTCCTCGACGATAGGAAAGTTATTTGCCGCTCCCAGCCGCGTCTGGTCTATCGGCCCCTCGATATCGGAAACCATATTCGATGCTGGATTGCGGCGTGCAACCGTCGACCAATACATCGCCACTTATAACGCCGACGTTGCCAATTACCGTCAAACCGTCCTCACGGCCTTCCAGCAGGTGGAGGACTACCTGTCGCAGGTGCGCCTGCTGTCGCAACAGATCCAGCAGCAACGAACAGCCACCGAGGCGGCCGAGCGGGCCTATGAATTAGAGAAAGTGCGCTACGACACCGGACTTGATCCCTATCTCAATCTGCTCACGACGCAAACCACCCTGCTCCAGTCACAACAAACCCTGCTCGGATTGCAGGTGCAGGAAATGAGCAGCGCAGTTCTGCTGGTGGAAGCACTGGGCGGTGGTTGGGATACCTCCCAATTGCCCACTCCCCAACAGGTCTCGCAGAAGCCGCCGCCCGATGAGCGAGTGATTCAAAAATAGACCGCACAAAAAAACTGCGCCGTTATGCGCTCACTCCCAGCGTTGATTGTGCTTTTCCAGCCACCAGCAGGGAGGATTCCAGGTGGATTTTGCGTACTGCGGGAAGAGTGTGCGCGAACAGTCCTCGTCCGCCGCGCCCATATAATCGTACTCCGCCTTGCTGCCCTTCAGCGGTGTCGCCAAGTATTGTTCCACCGAAACCGTACGCAACCCGGTTCCCCGCAGCTCGCGTACTTCAAAGACGAGCCAGTCCACGAGATACAAGACCGCGAGGCTGATCACCAGATATTTTGCAACCAGTCCAAGAATTTTCAGGGAATAGCTCCGTCTGCGAACCCTTCCTGCGTTTAATTCTAATTTCTGCCCTGCTCCCCCGATAAACAGAAAATGACGGGGACATGGTAGACGACAGGGTTGAGCAAGTCCTGGCAATGGTCGCAGAGCTCGCCTTTGACACGAACAGCCTGCCAACAGCACGCGAGTCTAGCTAACCGATTGAAAATTGGTGGGCGCTATAGGATTCGAATTTTGGGGTAGACGTAGTTTCAACAACATAGAGCGCACGGCGGGCACCGTAAAGCAGTGGAGGACAGTGGTAAGCAATTCTAACGGATCACAAACGGATCATAGCTCGTGCCCATCTGAAAAGTGCCAACCAAGGTGGCCACAAAACCTGAGATTGTCAATTGAGACGGGCCCAATCGGCATGGCCAGTGTCGGCGACCGAGTTTCAACTTCGGCGTGGCAACAGTTCTGAAGTTGATAGCGAGAAGCGCGTTTG
>CAVQZP010000007.1:0-149416 GCA_963718505.1 uncultured Acidobacteriota bacterium
ACCTGGTGCTACAGAACAAACAGATCCTCTATGACCTCTTATTCCGCGCCAGTGCCGAGACCTTGCAAGAGATAGCTCGTGATCCTCGTCACCTCGGAGCCGAGATTGGATTCCTTTCCGTCCTGCATACCTGGGGTCAGAACCTGCTTCATCATCCGCACGTTCACTGCCTGATCCCAGCTGGAGGGCTTTCGTCCGAAGCTACGCAGTGGATCCATCCCCGCTATCCCTTCTTCCTGCCCGTGGGCGTACTCAGTCGGGTGTTCCGTGGGAAGTTCGTCGCCGGTTTAAAACGCCGATTCCGCCAACGGCAACTTGTTTTTTGCGGGATCTCTCCAGCCTCTCGAAAATGAGCAAGCCTTCCGTTCCTTCCTGCGTCCCCTGTTCCGGCAGAACTGGGTCGTCTATGCCAAGCCGTCTTTCGGCGGTCCCCAGCATGTGCTGGGCTAGCTCGCTACACCCATCGGGTCGCCATTACCAACCACCGTCTCGTGGCTTTCGAGCACGACCAGGTCACCTTTCGCTGGAAGGATTACGCCCACGGAAATAACAAAAAGAAGATGACGCTCTCTGCGCACGAGTTCCTGCGACGTTTCCTACTGCATGTTCTGCCCCGCGGCTTTGTCCGTATCCGTTCCTTCGGATTCCTCGCCAATCGCTGTCGCGCCACCCTCTTACCCCGCTGTCATCGTTTGCTGCTGGACAACCCAAAACCTCATGCCCCCGCACTGACTCATTCCTCTCCCGCCCAGCCCGGTTGCTTCCGTTGTCCAAACTGCGCCATTCCCATGCTCATCGTGGAAAGACTCTCGCCATGGGCGCTTTCCCAACTCACGATCAGGAGTCCCACCCTTGACTCTTCCTGACCCACTACCCATTCCCCTCTCTCCAGCCAGAGCCTTCGCTCTGATGCTCGTCGTGTCTCTACTCGTCGCCGCCCAACCTGATCTACCCTCTACTCTTACCAAAAACCCCCCCACCGATCCCGCTCCACTTACCCCACAAACTCCAATCTCTCTTACTTACACTGCCCATCCGTTCATCGTGCACACGAACAAACTTCGAAACCCCAAAGCAAATCCCATAAGCTCCCCCGCGTCCGCCGCAAACGCCAGCGGCTTCCTCCAAATCCCCCTATCGCAAGTGCCCTGGCGGAACACGCTCGGGCCCACCGAACAACTCGGCGCCGGCGCACTTGTCGATAGGGTACTAAGATATTTCGCCAACAATGTAGTCATTGGCACACTGCGACCGACACATCTGGCCTTTCGGGGTTGTATTGGACACGGCACGAAGGGCGAGATTGTGACCTAACAAAATCTGAATCGTGTGGAGGTCAGCGCCGGCTTCCAGCAGATGGGTGGCGAAGCAGTGGCGAAGTACGTGGGGATACACGTGCTTCTTTATCCCCGCGCGATGAGCAGCGTATTGGCAAGCATGACGCGGCGTTTTGGTGTCCATGGGCAGATCACCGCTGTGCCAGCGGTTCCCAGGAAAGAGCAATATGGATTTTCTGCGCAAGCGCCTCCAGTGTGCGCGGAGTTCGTCGAGCAGGATGGGGCTGAGCATCACGTCACGGTCCTTGCGCCCTTTGCCGCCTTGGATGTGAATCACCATCCTTTTGCTATCGATGTCGCTGATCTTCAGGCGTGTTAACTCGGCGTTGCGCACACCGGTGGCATAGAGAGTCATGAGGATAGTCCGATGAAAAGGTGTGCAAGCCGCCTCGATGAGCTGCGCTACTTCTTCCTGGCTGAGAATCGTGGGCAGGCGGTGGACCTTTTTCGGATAGGGCGTGTCAGCAATGCTCCACGGCCTTTTCAGGGTCTGAATATAGAAGAAGCGCAGGGCACAGAGATGGTTCGTCACGGCGCCAGGTGACAACTTCTGCTTGCAAAAGAGTTGAGCTTGATATTCGCGGATATGTTGTGGACCTAAACGATCCGGAGAGCGGTGGAAGTACTGGGCGAAGCGTTCGACATGGCGGATGTAATAGTTTGTGGTAGCCTCAGAGTAATGACGACGCTGGAGTTCCTCCAGCATTATTTTGCGTAGATGGGTCACGGGCACCTCCTTGTGACCTACACTTTACCGAAAGCGTCACTGCTGCCGACCTCATCCACGCGGCAGCGTCCGCCGCGCGAGCGGCTTCGTTCTGACGAGCAATCCGGAACTCCATTGGGCTGCGGTTCGGGCTCTGATGGTCTGAGCTTCCAGGTTAGCGTCCAAAAGGCGGACGCGAACCTGAGGCACCGTCGGGTGGATGCGAGGCTCACTCCGTTTCACGAATCAGATTGTGGGTAAGGAGACCGAAACGAATCGAGACGGTTGCTTCTTCGCGAAAACGACTTGCCGGATATAGAATGCGCGGCGCAGTCGAGATGACGGCGCGTGGAAGGGAGTGAGTTCGAGATGAGCGGAACGTTCGCGCGTTCGGGTCAAGTCGGATACGGACGAGCATGGGGCAGGACGAGCTCAGGAAAGGAAAGAAGAACGTCTGCTCTTCGGGAATGCACGTTTTCGGGAGTCAGGTCAGATCGAGAAGAAAGAAGAAGAGAGAGAAAAAACTTACGGAGGAGCATAGAGAAATGAAGAAATCAATGCTGATGATGGGGGCTGTAGCGACGTTGGTGGTGGGCTGGTGTATCGGGCGTGTGCAGGGACAGCAGGATCAGAAAGTCATTTTCGTTTCGTCGGCGAAGGCAAGTTATCAGGAGACGAACAAGGGCGTCTCAGGCGCGACGCTCTGGGGCGACCCAACCCAGGGAGCGCATGCGACGTTCACCAAGTTTGCGCCGGGCTACGATGCGGGGATGCACACGCACACAAATGATGTCTGGATCGTGGTGGTGAAGGGAGCGTATCTCTACAAGGATGAAGCTGGGGAGAAACGGGTGGGCGCGGGAGATTTCCTGCGCGTTCCCGGCGGACACAAGCACTGGAGCGGAGGCGACAAGAAAGAGGGTGCGGTGTTCTATGAAGAGTCGTCGGGCAAGTTCGATTTGATTCCGGCGAAGTAAGGACGATGTTCGGGGTTCGGTCTTCGGTATTCGGAGAGTGGTGGTTGAGAGCGGAGTTGCGGAGGATGAACGCGAAGGATAAGGAGCGCGGCATCGTCGTCTCTGGTGGGCGCTCGATGCCGCGGGTTCGTTCACCAAAGTAGCCTGAAGGCACATTAGCAACCGGGCGTCGATTGTCGTTGTGACGGTCGGGCAGGGTCAGTGTGAGTTGTTCCCGGAACCGTCTTGCGGTTCGTGCGATGTGTCCGGAATAGACTCTGTTGTCGATGATTTCGGCCGTCCCTACGGGACTTGAGAAGTTTCTCGGTTCGGGACCCAGCGCGGAAGTGCTGGGCTACATTCGATCGCCCCTGCGGGGGCTAGCTCCATTGGAGAAGTGAAATAGCAACAATTGCCGTATCCAGCCGCGACAATTGCCAGAGAGGACAAAGAGCACGGAGGAGCGAGGTCGTTTTCCCTTCTGCGTCTCGCAGCTGCCGGGGGTCTTCCGCGTCCTTCAAAGCATACAGCTTCACTGTTGCGCCTCGGCGGGTTGCGGCAGCGCGCACGCGGTGGCGCGGGGATCGAGGGCGTCGGCGATCGTCTGCGCGAGGAAGGCGATCACGGGGAGGCGAACCATCCACGCAAAGAGCGCAAAGGCGAGATGGATGTGCTCGAGGGCACGGGCGAGTGCAGCGATGCCAAACTCGGGAGGAGAGCCGTCGGCGGGATCGTAAGTCATGCGTGTGCGTGTGGATCGCGATTGACGAATGGGCGCGATCTCGAGGCCAACTGGATTGTGACGGCAAAGCCAGGCGGCCAGTTGACTGCACGGGTCGCAGGTCAAGTCGAGATAGAGGCGTGCGGGCAGTCTTTGTGGAGCGCCGGAGAAAAAGGTAGCGGCGTGATAGGGCCGCCGGCGCGGCCACCAGCGACGGACGTGGCGTCGGTAGGCGAGCCACTCCGACGAAAAGCGAGCCGACATGGCGCGCTCTTCGTGCGGGATAGCGATGCAAAGGCTGTAGACAAGCCCGAAGAGAGCAGCGAGCAACAGCCAGCGGTTTCCCCAGAACAATCCCCACGCGATCAGCATGGCGAGCTTGCCGATCTGCATGGGATTGGCGACATAAGCGTAGACGCCGCTCGTGACCAAGCGGCGCGGCGCGTCGGCGGGCATGGGAGTGCCGCGTCCGCGAAGGGCGAATTCCTGCACGCCGCTAATGAGAACAATCGCAGGAATGAGCAAAAGCTGCGCGTAGATCTTGTTAAGCCACGGTGCGCGGTAAAGGGGCGCGCTCCAGGTGCCCAGTCCCAGCGAGACCAGCAATGCGGGAAGAACGCCGAGAAGAAGTCCGGCGTGAAAGATGGGGTGCAGGACGGCACGCGCGATCAGGCGGCGTTGGGCGATGGTCCAACGGGCGAAGAGCTGGGCGGGGAGAAAGATGAAGGCGAAGAGCGCGAGTTCGAAGGCAAGCTGTGGGATTGAGAGCGGGCCGAGGAGTGCGCGAAGTAGGATGAGGTCGAGCGCGAGGACAGAAGGGATCAGAAGCCTGAGCGGGAGCGAGGCGCAGGTTAGAGCGGGGAGGAAACCGAAGAGGAGAGTGCGGGCAACTAGGAGGGCGAACGGCGAGTGCGTGGTGGACGGACGTTCGGCAAGTTCGCCGAGTAAAGACACGGGGAGGGCCCATCCGGCAGCGAGGAAGGCGGCGGAGAACCGGCGCTGGTCCCAGGTTAGCGTCCAAAGGGCGGATGCGAACCTGGGGCACCGTAGGACCGTCAAGTTTCGAGTTTCGTGTTTCAAGTTTCGAGACATCGGTCCGAGTACGTAGGTATGTCGCTACCTTCGGCTACGTCCGCAACGCGAGAGTTTCGACGCATGTGGTTAGAACGCCCCTGCCGAGGCTGTAGTCGTGCGATCAGGCATGGGGTCCTTCGACTTTCGTTCGGCTGCGCCTCACTTCGCTCATGATGACAAGAATAACAAGGATGACAGGAGGATGATGACAGATCACTCAGTAATCAAAATCCGATTTGCTTCCTCGCGCCGTTTCTTATGCTGCGGCATCACTTCTCCGGCGTGGCCAGGTTGTCGATCAAGTATTTTCCGGCGAGGCCGACACCGTAGCGTTCCCAAGGTCCGAAGTACCACGCGGGATCGAGATTGCGGCGGTAGTGCAAGGTCCAGAAAACGTCCGTGTGTTGATCGTCAGCCCGGCGCCAAGTGACGACAGCATCTTGCCAATCGAGCCAGTGTGCAACCTTACTGTGGTCGGAGACCGCCTGGAAGATGACGTGATCGGGGCCGACTTCGGCGACCTGCATCACGAGGTCGCCGGGCTTGCCTTCTCCTCCGGCGAAATGGATCGTGCGCAGGCTGCCAGGTTCGAGCCCAAAGCCAGAGGTCGCGACGGGACGCGGGAAACCCATGCGGAGATAAGCAGGCAGTTTCGTGTGGAAATGCATGGGCGCCGCTAAGGAGGCTTCGACATCGTGGGCACTCGCGGCGATGGTGGCGTGGGCGGTGACCGACTGTTCGCGCGGCAAGGAGATTTGCTTGTGTGAGCCTTCGAGGCTCATCAGGAACAACGGAGCGGCAAGCATGAGCCGAGTGGTCCCGGGCTTGGCGCGCGCGCCTTCCCAGAGCGCCGCGACGATGGCACCAAATACGTAGAAGATCGGCGCCGCCATCACGATGCAGATGACGCCTTCGCCGAAGACGATGGCCGAGAGCAGAAGCACAAACGTGATGCCGGTCATGGCCGTGGCCATCGCGCTCTTCGGCCGTACGGTGAGTGCGAGAAGGACGGCGAGCGCGGTGGGAATGCCGATGAACATTAGCGAGGTGGTCTCGAGATGGTGGAGGTAAATGAGGCGCCCAGCGATGCTGATAACTGCGAACGACAGGCAGATCCCGACCAGCGTAAGTTTCTTCCGGCGGACGCGATCGCTTTCCTGCTGCGGCGTAAGTGCAGCGGCAGCGAGTTGCGAGGATGAGAAAGGTGTGGGTTGAGTGGCCTGATCCGCGGTTGAGGTTGTGACGGTCTGCGTTGTGGCGGATGCTATTGGTCCAGAGGCGGGTGCATTGGCCTGGATAGAGGCCACGGCACGCTGAGCGGCAGCACGCTCGCGCAGCAACTTCTCTTGTGCCTGCGCGCGGAAATAAGCGAGCAGCCAGGCGAGTGGAGCGATGACCAGAAGGAAGGCGAACTTTTCGGCGGCGAGAATCCCGACCAGAAGGATGCCCAGGGTTGTGGCCTTCATGTAGCGGCCTTCGACCGTGGCGGGTGTCCCGGAGAGCGCGAGGAGCGCGGCCAGCACGGCGGGCACTCCGATGAAGGCGAGCGTGGTGTCGTCGAACGGGCCGCGCTTCAGGTGGAACAACATGCTGGCGAAAGCGAGGAAGAGGATCAGAACGATCCACTTCCAGGCTTCGCTGCTGATCGGTTTATGGTCGTCAGGCATCGTGATTTATTTCGCCGCAGCTTGGTGCACAAAGACACCACCGTTCTCTTTAAAGTCGACGCTGAGTCCGACGGCGACGGCGATGAAGAGGAAGTATTGCGTCGTCGCGAAAACGGCTTCGAAGCCATGGCCGGGGAGCAGTCCGGAACCGAGCACGACGAGCGAGATTATCATCATGATCTTTTCGGTCCAGGTGGGAAATTTCGGCGCGTAGGCGAGACAGGCCGCGAGGAAGAGCGGCACCAAGGTGATGGCGCCGTCGGGCATCATGGGCAGCGAGGGCGTTCCGAAGTTCGTCTCGCGGATGCCCGTCGAAACAATCTCGCTGGCCAGCATCGCCGTGGCAAGGCTGATGGGTGCGACCGCGACACGTCGGCGGTGAGGATCAAGACGGTACATCACAGCGGCCAGCAGCACGAAGACAGTAATGGCCGCCATGGCGGGCCGGGTGTGGACAAGGATGTAGGCGCCGCTGAGCACGGCGGCGATGGCCATGCGGCCGAGAGGTGAGTCGAGATCGTCGAGCGTCGACGGTGGTCGTGGCGGCGGTGGTGTTGTGGAGCCTCCTCCGGGAATGTCGCCGGAGGACATCGAACACTTGATGGTTTTCGCTGGAACGTGAAACGGTTCGATCGGTTCGTTACCGGTGTAGCGGTTCATAGTGACTCCTCCCTGGGTTGTGGGCCCAGCGCTTCGCTTGCGAGGGGGAGAAGGTCGACATCGCGGAGAAGCGAAAACAGTTTTCCGCGAAATGGCTTTATCAAAGGCGACCTGGCGATGCCGAGCAGGCTGACGACGAGGTCGAGTACTCCGTCGACGAACTTGCGCGTGCGTTGCTGTTCGGGGGAACGGTCGTAGATAAAGAAGAGCAGCATGGCCATGTGCAATCCCCAGAAGGCGATGGGGAGAGATTCCCGGAGGTCGTCGGGTAACGACTCGCCGGCGAGGACCTCGGCGAACAGGGCGATGCTGTTCTGGCGTGTGGCGCGGGTTGCTGGTCCGAAGCAGGAGAGTGGGTGGTCGGGCTCTCCCGTGTAGCGGAAGATCGTGCCGAGCAATTTCTGGTCGTTGGCCAGGATGTCGAGCTTTGCGTGGAAGGCGACGCCGAGGCGTTCGCGCAGGGTGAGCCTGGGATCGGCAAGGGCGGCGCGGACACGCTCCACATGCTGGGCGTGAACACTGTCGTAGTAGGCCTGAACGATGGCGTCCTTGCTGGGGAAGTAGTAGTAGGCGGCGCCGAGGGCGACACCGGCAGCCTGGGCGATGTCGCGCATCTTGGTCTGGTCGAAGCCACGGGTACGGAAGAGCTGAAGGGCGGTCTCGAGGATGGTGGAGCGACTGAGCCTGCCTTTCTCGGTGGCGTCGGTATAATTGAACATGTTCAAATTATGCGTTGGGGCCACTGGAGCAGTCAAGATCTATTTTGAACACGTTCGATTATTAGGCTAATAGCATTTATATTCAATATGTTATGAAAGACCGCTGATCTCGACGAGAGCGCCTCTTGGATTGCGACATTTGTGCAAAGGCTGCCGTCAAATGACCGCGACCGAAGAAATCGAGCTGCGGATCTTCGGTCCGCAGGACAATCGAGAGCACCTCCATCCGATCATTCAAAAAGCATGCTGGGACCCGCGGCCGTCTCCTCCGTGGTTCTCGACGACCCGCCGCTATTGACCATCCCGTCAGCGTGGCGTAGGTTGGCGGGCGAAATTCCGGCGCAGGTCAACGCTGGTTGAGGAGGGTTTTCATGGTGCCACTTTCGCTTCTCTGGCTGCCGATCGTGCTGTCGGCGGCGATTGTCTTTGTGGCGAGTTCCATCATGCACATGGTTCTGCCCTATCACCATTCGGATTATCAGAAGGTCCCGAATGAAGAGAGCGTCCTGACGGCGCTGCGGGGAGCCGGGCTGAAACGAGGGCTGTACATCTTTCCGTTCGGCACGCATAAAGAGATGAACACGCCAGCCATGATCGCGAAGTACAAGGCTGGCCCGGTCGGCATGATGACGCTGCGCGAGCCGGGCCCGGTGAAGATGGGCCCGTACCTGGCGATGTGGTTTGGCTATTGCGTGTTGGTCGCGTTCTTTGTCGCGTATCTAACGGGGCACACAGTGCCGCCGAACGCTAATTATCTGGCAGTGTTTCGCGTAGCAGGCACGGCAGGGTTTATGGCTTTCGGATTGGGGCCTCTCAGCAACGGGATCTGGAAGAGTCAGCCATGGGGCGTGACGCTGAAAGAGGCATTCGACGGGCTGATTTACGGACTCCTGATCGCCGGGACATTTGGCTGGCTGTGGCCGCATGCGGTGGCGAGCAAGTTGGTGGTGTCGTAGGCTTGCGGCGCTTGAACCGCAATACTCGCGGCAGCAAGCTCACAGACCCGCTCCGATGAGCGGGTCTTTCTATTTGATGAGCTGGAGACGACTCTTCCCAGGAAGAGCACAGCTGGAGTGCCGTGCGGGGAATTCCTTTCGGAGTCCGTTGCGCTGGAGCGAGTAAGGGGTCCTTCGACTGCGTTCGGCTTCGCCTGACCGCTCAGGATGACAGCGGGTTAGGGCCACGATCAGTTGGGGTGGAAGTTGAGGATGACGATTTCTTTTGTTTCGTGAGAAGCCGGTTCCCACTTGCACTTGCGCACGGCATCTTGCGCGGACTGCGCCAGCACAGGATGGCCGCCGATGATGGAGGTCGACTTTACGCTGCCATTGGGTGCGACGACGGCCTCGATGCGCACGGTACCGGAGATTCCCATGCGGCGCGCCAGGCTTGGATAGGCCGGCTCGGGCTTGCTGACAACCTTGCGCGTGCCCTCGGCGTGGTCCTGTTGTGCGAGCGCACGCGGGACCGTGAGGGCCGCAAGGACTGCGAAAAGCGCGATGGGGAAAAATCGACGCATAAACACTGGTCAGCTGTATGCATCTTAGGAAAAACCCGCGCGACGCAAAAGTAACGGCCGTAATAGTACGAACGGGCCATCGCCGAAGCCGGCGCAAAGATCGCGCAGGAGTGCTGGGGAATCGTGAGAGGAAGCATCGAGAAGGTTAACCGGTGGGACGGATTGGTGAGACGCGGTTGACAATCGCAGCCTGGGGGGCCATACGTCACGGAAAAGTGGAAGATTGCGCGTAGCGTGGAGCGGGAACCTACCTTGTAAAAGTGGGACAGGAATTTGCGATTTGAGGCCGTGCGGCCCACCTTCGCTCAATTTAGATGCAGAACCTAGGATTGCATTGGTGGCAGACAGTTAAATGTGGACCAGGAATTTGAAGAGTGAACAGTTGCGCCGGTGGGGATGAGCGAAGCGTCTTTCTGTTGCGGATCGTTACCAAAGTGGCTTCCGAAATAGTGTCCTCGTGAGTCCGTTGTCGTATGGAATTCCTGTGTATCCTGTAGTTGGGGCGAGGAGAGAGTCTTTCTGCATGTCTGTCCGGTTTTCTGGGCCTCTGATTATTCTGCTGGTCTCCCTGGAATTTCTGCCCGTATGCCTGGGTCAGGCGCCGCCCGCGATCACTTCGCCTGTAGCAGGACCTGTGACCGTCAGCCCGACGAGTGACCCGGTGGCGGGAGCTCCGATGACGGGTTCCATCAGCGGAACGGTGACGGATTCCAGCGGTGCGCTGTTAGCAGGAGCGCAGGTCGAACTTACCCGCCCAAACGACGCGCAGAAGCGCGCGGCGCGATCGGGCGACGACGGACGATTTACCTTCCCGGTAATTCCCGCCGGGTCGTTTCAACTCAAGTTCACTTCCGACGGCTTCGCGGCGCAGACCGTATCTGGCGTCCTGCACCCCGGCGAGACGTACGTGGCACAGCCCGTTGCGTTGAGCGTCGCGACTGCGGTCACCCAAGTGAACGTCTCGCTTTCGCCGGTGCAGGTCGCCGAAGAGCAGCTGAAGGATGAAGAGAAGCAGCGCGTGCTGGGAGTGATTCCGAACTTTTATGTGAGTTATGACCCGGATGCGGCGCCGCTGGATGCACGACAGAAATTCAAGCTGGCCTGGAAGATCACGATCGATCCGGTCAGCGTGTTGATTGCGGGAGCGATCGCGGGCGTGCAACAGTCGCAAAACAGCTTCAGCGGATACGGCCAGGGCGCGCAGGGGTACGCCAAGCGATTTGGCGCGTCGTATGCCGATTTCGTGTCGGGAACATTTCTGGGAAGCGCGGTGTTTCCGGCGGTTCTGAAGCAGGATCCGCGCTACTTCTACAAAGGAACGGGCAGCAAGAAATCGCGCGTGTTGTACGCGCTGGCCAATGCGGTGATCTGCAAGGGCGACAACCGGCGATGGCAGCCGAACTATTCGAGCGTGCTGGGAAGCTTCGCAGCTGGTGGCATTTCGAATCTTTACTATCCGGCGCAGAACCGCAACGGCGTGGGCCTAACGCTGGAGAACGGCGCGATTGGAGTCGGTGCGACGGCCGTGGCGAATGTGCTGCAGGAATTTGTGGTCAAGAAAGTGACGCCGAACGTGCCGCGGGACAATGCGGGAAAGCCGTAAGGAAACCGCCAGGGTTTCCACGATCTGAAGGAGCGGGTTCGTCTTAATGCTCGGCGCGTCGTGGGACTCTTCGTTGCGACGAGCGAAACCAAAAGCATTTACCACAGGGGACACGGAGGCACACCGTGGGAAGTCGGGTCTCCGATGGTCGAGTAATTCGAGTATTACCGCAGCACACGCGATGAGAGTCCGCCGAAGCCACAGACATAGCTTTTAGCCGCAAAGGGCACCAAGAAGAGCGAGCGGCGAGCACCTGCGAAAAGTCTTTCAACTTCATGCGATAGAAATCAGCCCACGTCCGAGGTCCTGTTCGGCCTGCGCGATGTTTTCTGGGCGGCCTAGGTCGCGCCAGTAGTAGTCGTCCGCGGGGAAGGCTTGGATGCTCTCTCCTTGAGCGGCGAGGCGCAGGTACGATGTGACGATCGAGAACGCCCCGTCCTCGGTGAGCATGGGCAGCAGGCGCGGCGAGATGACGTGGATGCCGGAGAAGGCGAGGGTGCGTGGGGATGGGCAGGGGCGGACGAGTTCGGGAGTTCCGTCGCGGCCGGCACGGCGCCCGCAGAGTCGGTTGTGCTCGTCAAAGAGCAGGTAGCGCGAAGTGGAGCGGTTTTGCACGGCGAGGGTGGCGAGGGGACGAGTCTCGACGTGCGCCGTGAGCATGCGGCTTAGGTCGATGTTGCTCAGGACGTCGACGTTATAAAGGATGAAGGGCGCGTCTTTATCCGCGGAATCTTCCTGGAAAAACCAGGCAGCTTTCTTGAGGCCGCCACCGGTGTCGAGGAGTTCGTCTTCACGGGAAACCTCGATGCGCATGCCGAAGTTGGCGTGCGTGCGGAGGTAGTCGACGACCTGATCGGCGAAGTGGTGGACGTTGACGATGACTTCGTTCACGCCGAAGGAGCGCAGGCGGGCGAGCGTGATTTCGAGAAGGGTGCGGCCCTTGATTTCGACGAGCGCTTTCGGGCGGTCACTCGTGAGCGGACGGAGGCGGGTGCCGAGTCCGGCGGCGAGGATCATGGCTTTGGGCGTGGGCATCGGATGTCGGGAGAATTATCGCAGGTGATTTCGAGTTGCGAGTACCGAGTCGCGTCCCGAGCATTCTAACCACAGAGGCAGAGGGCTGCACCGAGGAGTATCGGATCATCGGGTGATTGGGTCATCGGAGAATGAAAAAAGCTTTTAACCGCAAAGAGCGCAAAGAAGGGCCGCAAAGGACGCGAAGAAAAGCGTCAACCACAAGAGGACACAGAGGCACACGGAGAAGATCAGATCGTTGGGCGATCGAACGATTCCGCTCATGGGAGATCGGCAGATCTTGTGATTACGCCGGAGGATTCTCCAGTTCGCGGTGGTGCACGGCCACTTCGACTCCAGGGCGATTGCGAAGGCGTTTTGCTAACTGTTCCGCGAGGTATACGGAGCGGTGCTGGCCGCCAGTGCATCCGAAAGAGACCATCAGGTTCTTGAAGTGGCGGCGCTGGTACTCGGTGATGCTGGCGTCGACCAGCGATAACACGCTGGCGAAGAACTGGTGCACACTTTCTTGCTGGTTGAGGTATTCGATGACCGGGGCGTCGCGTCCGGTAAGGGATTTAAAGCGCTCCTCCCGGCCGGGATTGGGCAGACTGCGGCCATCGAAGACGAAGCCGCCGCCGTTCCCGGTGTCGTCTTTGGGCAATCCGCGGTGAAACGAAAAGCTAAAGATGCGGACGACGAGATTGTCGGCGTCGGAGGCGAGGGCCTGAAGTTTCTCTGACGCCAGCATGCTGTTGAAGGCGTCGAGCAGCGTGGGCAGCGCGATGGGAAGCTTTACGTTGTGCAGCAGCCAACGAAGATTCTTCAGCGCGTAGGGCACGCTCTGCAGGAAGTGAACTTTGCGCTCGTAGAAGCCGCGGAATCCGTACGCGCCCAGCGCCTGCATGATCCGGATGTAGACGTAGGCGTAGTAGTACTGCATGAAGGCGGCGTGATCGAGCGGGAGGAAGCCGGCTAGTGCGTCGAGATAGTTATCGAGCAGCTGCTGGCGAAGGTCGGGTGGAAGGTCGGCCTTGGCGTCATAGAGCAGAGAGGCGATGTCGTATTGCAGCGCGCCTTTGCGCCCTCCCTGGTAATCGAGGAAGTGGGGCTGGCCATCGCGCAGCATGATGTTGCGGGACTGGAAGTCGCGGTAGAGGAAGTAGTCGTGGGGTGCGCTTAGAAGAAACTTGGTCAGGCGGCTAAAGTCGTCTTCGAGCGCCTGCTCACTGAAGGGAATTCCGGCGAGCCGCAGAAAATAGTATTTGAAGTAGTTCAGGTCCCAGGCGATCGATTGACGGTCGAAGCTGGCGCGCGGGTAACAGACTTTGTAGTTCAGGTCTTTTCCGGCTTCCACCTGGAAGCGAGGCAGAATCGCGACGACCTTGCGATAGGCGTCGACGACTGCGGGGGCGATAGTCTCGCCGGTGCGGTGCCGGGAGAGGAATTCGAAGAGCGAAGTATCGCCGAAGTCTTCTTCGAGGTAGGCGCCATGATTGAGATCCTCGCCGTAAATCTCCGGCACGGGAAGGCCGTGGGCGCGAAAGTACCGGGAGAACTCGAGGAAGGCAACATTCTCTTCGCGGACGTTGTAGAGGATGCCGATCGCCGAGGCGGTATCGTTCGCGAGGCGGATAATCTTTCGTCCGGAGCCGCCGAGTTCGCCCTGTAACTGTTGAACGCGCGTGGCGGGCGCGTGGAAATGCTGCTCGAAAAGTTGTTGGAGTACGTCCATGAGGGAGGTCGATTTAGCCTTCAACAAGATAGCATCGAAGACGCCTTCCTATGCTTAGAAGAGCAGCTCCGGGACGTTTTGTTGTCACTATAGCTTGGTGGTTGCTGCACGCACTTTCGTGAACTGAGTTTTTTCAAGCACGTCGAGAGTGGGGAAAGACTGGGGCGCAACCTGCGTGACTTCGGGAGGTATGACGCCGGTGCGGATGGCGGTCACGAGCATGTCGACAGCCTGGCCAGCAAGTGGCGGGATCGCTACGGTGGCGGCCAGCGAGGTATTGCGCACCCAGGCCTGACCTGTTCGGGGTACACCGTCGCATCCCAAATACGGCAGGCTGACCCAGCGCTGACGAGAATCATGGTCGGATACTTCCTGGAAAGCTTTGCGTGCGCCCATCGCCATCGCATCGTTTTGTGCGACGATCGCATCGATGTGAGCTTGCTGCGACGTGGTTAAACGCAGCCATGCATTGACGGCTTTGTACGCGCTGGCTTCAGTCCATTGGCCGCGAATCATCTTCAGCTGGACGGACAGCGGCTTCGTTTTGAGGAGTCCGTCGGTACGCGTCTTACCAACCAGGCTATCGGACGGGCCTTGTATATAGAGGACGGAACCGCCGGTGGGGAGAAGTTTCTCAAGCTGGCGACCCTGAATGCGACCCACCTCTTCGTTGTCGGCGGACAGCGCAAACACTGGTGCTTTGTAATTGCGGCGAAGGTCATGCAGGTACTCCGCCTGACGGTTGAGGGCGACCCATCCGATACCCGCCATGGCAGCCGCACGGGCGACCTGGGGCAGAGCTGTGCCACTGACCGATTCGAGAATGATGCCGCTCGGGACGGGGCCAGACTGGATGAACTTGAGGATCTGTTGGCTCTGCTGAATGCTGTCGTTGTCGGCGAAGACAACATGAACGTCGACATCGAGTCGATGGGCCGCTTCCTCGGCAGCAGATGCCTGTTCGATCTGGTAATCGTTATCTTGGGTGATGAGAGAGACAACCAGGCTCAGCTTGCTCATGGTTCAGGCCCTTATTTGGCGCAAATCATAACCGGGATTTTGGTAATCGAGCAGGTAACGAGAGTAACCAGCGGGGCTGAAGGCGCTGCTGTCGATCTGAGCTGGCGGGTTCGGGGTCCTGGGAGGGCTATGGGCTTGGCGTTTCGCGTCAGGCGCGTTTCACGGAAGGGCGAAGGTCCGGAACGTCTGCGTTTTGCGGCGGGATGGTTGGGGTCTTCTTTCGGCGGCGACGCTTCCAAAAGCGAATGAGCAGCCACACACCCGCCGACAGCAGGGCGAGAACGCCGATCGCTTCGACGGTGAGAATTCGCATGGAATTGAAGAGGACGAAGTCGGGGTAAGACGCATAAAACCCGTTGAAACGTTCGAAAGCCGCAGGCAGGGCGAGCAAGTCTTCTTTGGATAGAGCCAGGGCGCGCTCATTGGGGTGGTATTGAGTGCCGAACCAGTAGGTGTCGCCCTGGGCGTCGAGTTCAATGTGTCCACCCAGAATGTGAGAGACAGGGCGGTCCTGGAGAAACTGGATCAGTCGAATTGCGCTTTGATGGTAGGCGTCGGCATCGTCGACCAGAAGGCGGCCCGGCATGAGGAAATCCCCAGACAAGACGAGCGCCGTGCGGTTATCGTAGAAGACCACGTGGCAGGATTGATGTCCGGGCGCCGGAAGTACGTCGACGATTCGTCCGCCGAGGTCGATGTGTGCGACGCCCTGCGGCCATTGAGAGAAGCCGAAGAAGTTGCGAATCGAATCGAGGTCCGGGGGGACGAGTTGGACGCCGGGCAGACCCTGGAACTGGCCGTCGCCGGAGCGATGATCGAGATGCTTGTGGGTGTGGACGACCAGGAGCGGGAGCTTCGCGACACCTGAGTCAGGCAGCAGATTCAATACGCTCTTCGCGAGCGGCATGTGATTGGGGTCAGCGACCGCACCGGTATCGATCAGCAGTGCCTTGTTTGATCCGATGAGAAGGTAGAGGAAGTTGGCCTCGAAGTCGGCGCACGGACTTTGTCGCAGGATGAAAGTTTGCGGCTCGTAGGCATGGACCTGGAGAGGCGGTTGCGGAGTAGCCGCGCAGTCTTTGGCTCCCTCGTTCCAGTGCACGTCGAGATTGCCGGGAACGACTTGCGCGATGGCGATGGTCGAGAGCAACAGCAGTGCGAGCAGGAGAAGATTTCGACAGTGGTGAGTCATGAATGTCTCCGCAGAGATGATTTGCGATTAGGCAGCGGCATGGCGTCGAGCCCACGCAGCCAGAGATCGAGAGCGCGATCGAGCCGCCGGCGATCGCGCGTGGCGCAGTAGTCGATCATCAAACCTCGAAAGCCCGCCAGAACAACGGTAGCCAGGGCGCGCGAGTCGTCCCGGCGATAGCCGTCGCGGCACATGGGGGTGACCATGAACTCGAGCCAGTCCTCGACCGTGTTGCGCAGGAAGCCCGCGAAGCGGCGGGGATGCCGCAAAGCCAACGAGTAGACCTCGAAGAAGAGCCGGAATCCGGATTCGGACTCCGGGGCGGTCATGTTCTGCCAGATCTCGCGGCATCCAGCCGAAACCGGGAATGCGCTGGCCGGTGACATCCGCGCGTAACGAGTACGTTGCTGCTCGCGGATGTGCGCCAGAACGCGGTCGATCATCGCCTCTTTCGAGCCGAAGTGGTAGAGCAGGACGCGCGGGCTGGAGCCGACGGCTTTTGCGAGCGGGCGCAGAGAGAGATCGGAAACGCCGTGCTTCATCAGATAACCGTTAATGGCGTCGAGTAATTCGACCGGCCTGCGCGGGTTGACGACTCCAGCCATGGTGGCGTAGAGATTATCATGTTTGAAACGATCGTTTCAAACATGGAGAGCGCCGGTTCAGGGCTTAGTTTTCGCTTGGGGCTGGAATGTGAGATGGTGAGGATCGGTAGCACATCAACTGCATGACACGACGGCTCTTCTATACGGATCATTTGGTCTTGCCGCTGCCCCCGCAGCACAAATTCCCGATCCAGAAATACCGGCTGCTCCGGGAACAGCTGGAACGTGACGGAAATTTCGTGTTCGAGCCCGCTCCACTCGCGGAAATTGAGACGATCGAACTGGTCCATGAGCGGACGTATGTGGACGCATTTCTGAATGGGACACTTACCGAGGCGGCGATCCGGAAGATTGGCTTTCCATGGTCGGAAGGATTGGTGAAGCGCACTCTGGCTTCGGTGGGGTCGACGCTCGCGGCGACGCGCGATGCGTTGAACAGTGGATGGGGCGGCACTCTGGCAGGGGGAACGCATCATGCGTTTGCGGGCGAAGGATCGGGATTTTGTGTGTTCAATGACATCGCGGTGGCGGCGAGGTGGGCGCAGGCGAATACGGATCTGCCACGCGTGGCGGTGATCGATCTCGATGTACATCAGGGGGATGGCACCGCGCATATTTTTCGGGAGGATCGCTCGGTGCTGACTCTGTCGCTGCACTGCAAGGCGAATTTTCCGCTGCGGAAACAGCAGAGCGTGATCGATGTAGAACTGGAGGCGGGAGTTGGGGACGAAGAGTATCTGCGCGAGTTGGAGCAGATATTGCCGAGGGTGTGGGAGTTTGAGCCGAAAATCGTTTATTACCAGTCGGGCGTGGACGGATTAGCGGCGGACCGGCTGGGCCGTTTGAAGTTGACGCATGCCGGACTGCGCGAGCGCGATCGGATGGTCATGCGCGGCGTGTGCGAGTTGGGCGTGCCGTTTGTGATTACGATCGGTGGCGGCTATTCGGAGCCGATTGAACTGACGGCCGAGGCGCACGCGAATACGTTTAGGGTTGCGCGGGAGGTACTGGGGTGAGGTTCATTCCCAGGTTAGCGTCCAAAGAGCGGACGCGAACCTGGGGCACCGAGCTTAGAAACAAGAGGTCCTTCGACAGCGTTCGGCATTCGCTCGCTTCGCTCAGGATGACAGGATCTTTGTCACGGCTGTCACTGCGGTCATTGCGACCGTGCGGTGAACAGGTCCATTACAGCTTTCTGGACTTTGTCGGAGAGGGCTTGCATATCGTGCCCGGAGAGGCCGGCGGTCGAGATCGGCTCACCGACTCGCATTTCCAGAGGCCGGCACTTGATGTGGTAGGTGTTCATCGGGAGCAGGTCGAAGGTGCCGATGAGGGCCACGGGCACAACGTCGACCTTCGCTTTGATCGCGAGAAAGAATGCGCCGGGCAGGAAGGGCTTGACTTCACCATCGGGTGTGCGGCCGCCTTCGGGGAAGATCACGAGCGGCATGCCGGCCTTCAGGCTTTTCAGCGCGGAACGGATACTGCCGATCGAGCCCGCCGGATTCTGCTGATCGACGCAGACCTGGCCGGAGCGCGTGAGGTGCCAGCCGACGATCGGGTACGACAGCAGCTCCTTCTTGAAGGCGATGCGGAACTGAAAAGGCAGATAGACGTAAAGGACCGGAATGTCGAGCGCCGAGGCGTGATTGACGGCGTAGACATACGGGCGCGAGGCGTCGAACTTATCGAGGCCGGTGACCTTCACCGGGGAGAAGATCGTCTTCATGATCATCCAGGACCAGCTGCGGGCGAAGGCGTGCAAGATGCGTTCGCGATCTCCGAAAAGCGAAACGGGGAGAGAGATGAGTCCGAGGACGACGGTGTAGAGCCAGATCAGCGGGTCGAAAATGAAATACGAGCGCAGGTGGCTGAGAATGCCGTGGCGGCGAATCGGTGCGCGGGGTTCCTGAATGGCGCGCTGGTCACCGGAGGACTGGGAGACGACGGGGGCTTCGCCACTTTCAACTTCCGTAGATGTGATGCGAAACGGCACTCTTCCCTTAGATGCGGGCGCCGAGGGCGCGCATCGCTTCTCCTACAATGTAAATCGAACCGGTGACGACTACCAGACCGCGGGTTCCCGCGGCGACACGGGCTTTGGCAAGCGCTGCGGGCACATCGGACGCCTCATCGATCTCGACGGCCACGCGGCGGGCAGCCTCGCGAATCTCGTCCGGCGTGGCGGCGCGCGGGTTCTCGACGTGCGTGGCGATCACGCGATCGGCTAACGGGAAAAGGATTTCAGCGATCTCGCTGACAGCCTTGTCGCGCATCGTGCCGAAGACAAAGATCAGCGGCCGCTCTTCATAGGTTGCGGAAAGCGTGGAACGCAGAGCCCAGGCCCCGGCCGGGTTGTGGGCGACATCGAAGACCACTTCAGGATGCTCGGCGGTCGCGGAAAGGACCTGAAAGCGTCCGGGCCAATGGGTCTCTCGGATGCCACGTTCGATCGTGGCCGCGGTAACGCCAGGAAAGGTCTCGCGGCTTAGTTCTTCGGCGGCGGCGATCGCGAGCGCGATGTTGCGAAGCTGATGGCGGCCGACGAGCGGGCTCTCAACGGTAATTTCGTGTCCCAGAACCTGCAACGGATAGCGGGCGATGTAACCGGCCTTCTCCTGCGGCCTCGGGAGAAGGTATTGGGCGCTGTTGGGGCTGACTGGCGGAACGTACGGCACGGCGTTGATGGCACGGGCACCCAAGTCAAGAATCGTGTGTCCGAGGACGTCGTTGGCTTCAGGCGTCTGCGGCAAGGTGACCACGGAGCGATCCGCGCGAATGATGCCGGCTTTCTCGCGGGCGATTTCGGTCAGCGTATCGCCGAGAAACTTCTGGTGGTCGAGCGAGATGTCGGTGATGACGCTTACGAGAGGTTCGACGACGTTGGTCGCGTCGAGGCGCCCGCCCATGCCGACTTCGAGAACGGCAACGGAAACCTTTTCGCGAGCGAAATACTCGAACGCGATGGCGGTGAGCATCTCGAAGAAGCTGGGGTGCCAAGGGAGTTCGTTCTCGGAAACGAGCCGTTCCGCGGTGCGATCGACGAGACCGTGAATGCCGGCGAAGTCGTCGTCGGAGATCGCGGCGCCATCGATGCGGATGCGTTCGTTGATCCGCACCAGATGGGGCGAGGTGTAGAGGCCGGTTTTGTAGCCGGAGGCGCGGAGTATGGACGCGAGCGTGGCGGCGGTGGAACCTTTGCCATTGGTTCCGGCGATCAGAACGGCCGGAAACTTGCGCTCGGGGTGCTCGAGAGCTTCGAGCAGAACCCGCATGTGGGCCAGATCGAACTTCTGGGAAGGCGTTTGGGCCAGCTCGTGGCCGAGCGCAAACATGCGAGCGATGGCTGTTTCGTAGGAGCTCAGGTGTTGGGTCCCGGGTCTCAGGTGCGTCGGCTATGCACCTTCGCCTTTGGCCGTAGGAGGCATCGCTGTGCGCAAGCGTACTGAGACAATATAAAGGGTATCAAGGATGGGGCGGCGGTTTCGAGGGCTGGACAGTGAGTGGCAGCGGCGGATGGTTCAGATGCTCGATTCCAGAGGTCAAGATCAGTCAGTTGGCGCCTGCGCGGAAATGGCTGCGTCCGCAATTGACGCGACCTCGGCGCTCCCCCTAGAATCTAATGAGTCCTGAGGGCCAGCCAGGATGTTCCGCGCAAGGCCCGGCAGTTTCCTGAAGAATTTGGAGTTTCATGCCACTTTACGAATACCAATGCAAGAAATGCCATCACCGGTTTGAACGGATCCAGAAGTTTTCCGATCCCCATGTGAAGAAATGCCCCGACTGTGGCGGCCCGGTCGAGCAGGTGCTGTCGGCGCCGGCGGTGCAGTTCAAAGGATCGGGTTGGTACGTGACCGACTACGCGAAGAAGTCGTCCTCGGGGAGCAGTACCGGGTCGTCGAACGGGGATTCGGGCGCGAAGAGCGAGTCGAGCGGAAAGAAAGACGAGAAGAAAGAGAGCAAGGCCGAGACGTCGAGCAAGAAAGCAGAGAAGAAGTAGCGATCGGCTGAGACGAGTTCGCTTTGCAGGGTGGCCGTGGCTTCGAGAATCCGCGGCTCTCTCTATTTCTACTCACTGTACTCTCGGCCTCGCAGTGGCGGCAATTCCCCTGAGAATCAACAGCTTGTCCGGCACTGCCAGTTTGAATCTTTCGAGATGGACGTTCATCAAATTGCATGACTAGTCAATTATTAACAATGCAGATATTTGGAGGGAGAGATGATTACGGTTCGGCGGAGCGATGAAAGGGGTGGCGGCAACTATGGCTGGCTGGACACGAAGCACACTTTCAGTTTCAGCGACTACTGGGATTCGCGCTGGATGGGATTTCGCTCGCTGCGTGTAATTAACGAAGACCATGTGGCGCCGGCGGCGGGATTCCCGACCCATCCCCATAGCGACATGGAGATCATCACCTATGTGCTCGAAGGCAAGCTCGAGCACAAGGACAGCCTGGGCACTGGTTCGGTCATTCTGCCCGGCGATGGCCAGCGCATGACGGCGGGCCGCGGCATCCGGCACAGCGAGTACAACCCGTCTAAGACGGAGCAGGTGCACCTGTACCAGATCTGGATTCTGCCGGAGAAGAAGGGACTGGAGCCGAGCTACGAACAGAAGACCTTTGCGGCAGAGGAAAAGCAGGGAAAGTTTCGATTGATCGCGTCGCCTGACGCGAAAGATGGCTCCGTGAAGATCAACCAGGATGCGCGGCTCTACGTGACGCTGCTCAAGCCCGGAGAGGAAGTGTCGCATGACTTTGGGAAAAATCGCCACGGCTGGTTGCAGGTTGCAAAGGGGAGCGTGGAAGTCAACGGCAAATTCCTGACGGCTGGGGACGGGGCGGCGATCAGCGACGAACCGAAGGTCGCGTTCAAAGCTGAGGAAGACAGCGAAGTGTTGTTGTTCGACTTGGCATGAACAGGACGAGGTTTCAGAGTTTCAAGGTTTCGAGCGTTGCCTAGGATCGGGTCCGAAAAGTAGGAGATCGTCGGAACGCTGAAGTCTTGAAACCTTGTTACTTTGAAACGTTGCCACTTTGAAACCTGGGCACGTTGAAACCTTGAAACTCTTCTATCCTCCTTCCGCCAGATTCCACATCACCCGAGCGAACTTCCAAGAGCCGTCGGGTTGCTTCTTCAAAATGCGCAGAGCCTTGGCGCGAAAAGTCTTCACCTCGGCCTTTTCCGATTCCTTGTAGCTGGCCTCAAACGTATCCCACTCGAAGGCCGACCCATCGGCTACCTGCAGATCTTTGATCTCGGGCTTGTAAGTCACAACCTTTGCATCCGGATGCTCCATGGTGTCTTTCTTGTTATCGGCAAGAATGGCTGGCTTGCCGATCACCGCCGGAGCGCCGGGTTCGAGCAACACGGCATCGTCGGTAAAGAGATCCGCGAGCGCTTGCGGATCGCGCGCGAGCGTGGCGTCAATGTCTTGCTGATGAAGTTTCTGGATGGCCTGACGATCGGCGTCCAGAACAGTTACTGCGAGGGTAGGAGCCCGTCCGACACTTCTCCAAATTCCGAAAGCTGCCACGATCGCTAGCACAAGAATTGCGAGCCGGAGAATGCTTCTCTTCATGGTTTTCTCTCAACCGATTAGAGAATCCTAGAGTACAGAAACGGAAGGTTCAAGGGTCAACGCTTCAGGTCACTCCCCGTTCCGAAGGCGTTACACTCAGTCCAGCTATAATCGCATCATGCGCTGGCTTAGTGGGGATGTGAAGGCCGGGGCGCGATCCGGCGTCCGGTTGGGTGTCGTGCCGTGCCTGCTATGCGTGCTGGCGTTCGCGGCGAAAGAATTCGTGATGCCCGAGGCCAAGCCCGCGCGAACCTATGCGGCGCACGACGATCACACGGACGAGAAAGTGGCGGTTGGCGTCGATCCATACGACACGCAGGAGAAGGCGCAAATCTTCAGCGTGAAGTGGGTGGACGAGGGTTACTTGCCGGTCTTCGTGGTGATCACAAATGACGGCGATCAGCCTGTCTCGCTGGCATCGATGCGGGTGCAGTTCATTACCGCCCACCGCGACAAAATCTCGGCGGCGACCAATGACGATCTCTACCGCCGCTTGTCGCATGTAAAGACAGGACGTGTTTATCCGCTGCCGATTCCGCAAAAGATGAAAGGGGCGATTGGCAAGAAAGCGCTCGACGAGATCGATCGTTCGCAGTTTAGCGCCAAGGCGGTCGAACCCCACTCAACGCAATCCGGCTTCATGTTTTTCGATATCAGCGACATCTCGTCACCGCTGCCGGGTGCGCACGTCTACCTGACTGGGATTCGAGACGCGAAGGGCGCGGAGTTGCTGTATTTCGAGATGCCCTTGCAGCAGTAGGCGCGGCGTATCGACAGGATGCAACGAGACGCCGGACTCCTCAGCCCCAGACACCATCCTCATGCAGCCACTCTGACGGCGAGGATGCCGGTCGCTTCTTCGTTCGGCGGCGGCTCTCGGACCACGGATTCCATCTTCTATAATCAACTGTCATGGTGACGACCCCAGACCCCGCGGTGGGCGCACGCGCGAAATACGAGCCGGTCATAGGCCTGGAAGTGCACGTTCAGCTGCTCACTGAGAGCAAGATCTTTTGCTCGTGCTCGACTCGCTTTGGTGCTCCGCCCAACACGAATGTTTGCCCGGTGTGCCTGGGAATGCCCGGGTCGCTGCCCGTCCTGAATAAGAAAGCAGTGGAATACGCGGTGCTGGCGGCAATGGCGCTGAACTGCCGAATCAACGAGACGTCGATCTTCGCGCGCAAGAATTACTTTTATCCGGACCTGCCCAAGGGATACCAGATTTCGCAGTACGACAAGCCGGTCGCCGAGCACGGATTCATCGAAATCGAAGTGGGCAACGCGCAGAAAAAGATCGGGATCACCCGAGTACACCTCGAGGAAGACGCCGGCAAAAGCCTGCACGAAGGTTTCCCCGAGGCGGCGGAGAAAACGGCGATCGATCTGAACCGGACGGGAACGCCACTGATTGAGATCGTGAGCGAGCCGGATATCGCGTCGCCGGAAGAGGCTTACGAATACTTGACTCTGCTGAAGGAGATCATCCTCTACACCGGCGTGAGTGACTGCAACATGGAGGAAGGCTCGCTGCGTGCGGATGCCAACATCAGCGTGCGGCCCCGCGGGCAGAAGGAGTTCGGAACGAAAACGGAAATCAAGAATGTGAATTCATTCCGCTTTATCCGCGAGGCGCTGGAGTACGAGATCGACCGGCAGATCGACGTGATTGAGTCGGGCGGGCGCATCACGCAGGAAACGCGCCTTTATAACGCGAACGAGGGCAAGACCTACGGCATGCGGTCGAAAGAGCAGGCGCACGATTATCGCTACTTCCCCGAGCCGGATTTGCTGCCGCTAGTGGTGGACGAGAAGTGGAAGAATGAGATTGCAAAGCAGCTGCCCGAACTGCCGGAAGCGCGCCGGGCTCGCATGGTGAGCGACTACGGCATCACCGAGTACGACGCCACAGTGCTGACGTTCTCGAAAGAGCTGGCCGATCAGTTCGAGGCGGCGGCGAGGGCGGCGAAGAATCCGAAGCGAGTTGCGAACCTGGTGCAGGGCGAGTTGATGGGGCGGTTGAAGGCGAAGAACCTGGAGATCGGGCAGTCCCCGATCTCGATGCAGGGTGTGGCCGCGTCGGCGGATTTGGTGGAATCGGGCGCCATCTCGAGCAAGATGCTCAAAGATCTTTACGACCTGAGCTTCGAGCGCGGCAAGGATTTTCCCGTCGTGTATGAGGAAGAGGGCCGGCCGGTGCAGTCGAGCGACACATCGGCGCTGGAAAAGATCATCGACGAACTCATCGCAGCGAATCCGAAGCAAGTCGAGCAGTACCGCGCGGGCAAGAAGACGGTGATCGGATTTTTCGTCGGACAAGTCATGAAAGCCTCGAAAGGGCAGGCCAATCCGCAGGTTGTGAATCAATTGCTGAGCAAAAAGCTTGATGGCTAGGCGTTCGCACGCGCGAATTCCCATTTTTCGAGGTTGCAGTAAGTCTCTCTTCGATTTTCCAACCCCGCATCATTTCTGTTTTGTGACGACATTTCCACACGGGAAGAAGTGCGTGCGTGTGCCAAGAAAATCGATTGTGAATTTGGTGAACGTGGGGAAAAACCGCGAAAACAGCGGAGATTTTCGCGGTCTGTGCGCGGGGAGTGCACCAAAATGCGGCACAGGGCTGTGAACCAGCTGCACTCGATTGATTTTGCAATAGATAGAAACGTTTAGTTTTGATTGACGAAAAATTTAAAGAGCGTAAAACCATACTCGTTCTTCGGCACGTTCTTAAGTTTTGCCGATTGGTGCAGCGTCCGGGACTCAAGTGAGATCACACTGGACTCGAAAGGGGCCAGAGAGGGTCAGCAAGGGTCTATAGCAACGCGCTGGTCGAGGAGAACAGGAACGAACGCACGAAGGCAAGATAGAGTCCCGAGGCGTTGAACTGGTTTATCCGGTTGGCGGTGAGCCCGGAGCCCGAGCCGAGATCGCGCGTTGCAACCCGCAAGGAAGCGACGAGAGCAGGTCGGCAAGGGTCTAACGCGAGCTACTGGCCGAGACGAACAAGATCAACATCACCTCGGGACTCTTAGTTTGTGCCGATGGGTGGTCAAGCTGTCGGTCTGTCCTTTCAGGCTTCGAGCTACCGGCTACGAGCCATCAGCGAAGCTCCCATCTCGCCCGTTCGTCCTCACACCTCTGAATTTGTAGCTTTCCGCTCTGCTCCTACCTTGACGTTCCAGCGTTTCCCGGTCCGCTGACGGCATGCAGCTTCGGCATCCGCTCCTCGAGGGCGGGCAGTCGCGGAAATTCAGCGTGTGGCTCGGCTTGGTACCAGTAGGCCACGGAGAAGAAATCGTCGGAGCGATGATTCGCGTGGCCATGTTCGATCGTGGCTCGTAATGACTTCGTAAATGTGATCGGCGAATCGAGGTGGAAGCGGTAGACCGACGTCCGGCTGCCCGCCTTCTCGAGTCCTTTCACCGGCGCCCCATACAGGCCGTAGTCAAAGGCGCCCGCGGTGAAGCCCCATGCGCCGATGGAAATAGTCTTCGGATCCGGTACCGTTGATCGAGGGCCCTGCCTCGCCATCGACGAAGAACATGTCGTCACCCTCGGCCCCACCAGTCGTCCTGATTCTGCAAGATCGACATGGTGACTCCCACGTAGTGCCCGCGGCCGGTGGCTTCCATCCAGACGTAGTTCCCCGCGCCGTCGAGGTTCTTCTTGTCGTTGACACGCGGATCAGCGTTCGATGTCCAGTCCGCGGTCCAGCCTGAGTTCGGGTTTGCTTGCCGGTATTGCGCGTGAAAGTAGAGTTGATCGGCCGGGAGCAGCTTCGAGTACTGGCGGTAGTCGATATTGAAGTAGAGGGAATCAACCTTGCGCGAACCCTCGTTGGTCACGCTGATGCGCGCGTGCTTCTGAAATGGCATCGGGAAGAAGCAATTCAGCGCCTTGTCGGAACCGACGCTCAGCGGAATGGACTGGTAGAGGTAGTAGTCGCCTAAACCGAGGCCGAAGAAGTCGCCGATGGGCGTCTCGATGCTGGGAGTGGTTTCGCCGTCCCAGTAAGCGCGCAGAACGAGAGCCTTCAGATGCCAGGGATCAGGGCTGGCGATCGTGAACCAGATATGCGTGACAAGACCCGGGCCTGAGTCGTCGAGGACCGTAAGGGTTTCACCAGGGGCCACAGGGCGAGCGTCGGCATTCGCTCCCGTGCGATCGTAGCTCGAGGAACGCTTCTGAACATAGTCCTTGGCTTGAGGAAGGTTCGCGAGCCAGGCTTGCGGATCCTGGGCGAAGGCGGAAGACAAGAACGCCATCAGCATTATCATGAGCGACCAATGTTTCATGGTGCCCTCCTGGGAAGCCGAATTCTACTCTCAGGACCGGATGGTTCGTCCGGGCGGTCCGACTCTGCGACAATACGTCGGTTTACCGTCAGCACCGAAATGCAGAACACCAGTTCACTGCACTCCAGCGAGAAAAGTGAAGTTCCCGAACGAGTTGAGTCGGTTGCGACGTCACCAGTCGCTGCGCGGCGCCGGGTGCGCTTCTTTCAACGTGCGGACTCCTGGTTCAATCGCTGCGTGCGGCTGGCCACGGCGATGCATGAGGGCTTCTGGCTCGGTTGTTTAAGCGCTAACGAACTGAATGCGGTCACGGCAGGCCATTACGCGCAGTCCCGGGAGACTATTTCACCGGAAGGCAACCTGCGCGGGTTCTTCGACTGGGAGCGCAGCGCGGTGGAGCGCTACTTTCCGGCCGGGTCAAGTGTCCTGGTTGCGGGCGCCGGTGCAGGGAGGGAGATCCTCGCGCTTCGGCGCGCTGGCTATTCGGCGGAGGGGTTTGAATGCAATCCGGCGCTCGTCGACGCCAGCAGCGCGATCTTCGACCAACTCGGCGAAGCGCGCGGCGTTTTTCTTTGGCCACCGGACCAGGTCCCACCCGGCCCCTCTTCTTATAGCGCCGTGATCATTGGCTGGACGGCGTACAGCCACATTCGAAGTCGCGAGCGTAGGGTGGCCTTTCTGCGAGCACTGCGGCCGCGCGCGTTTCCAGGCTCGCCTGTGGTGCTGTCCTTTTTCGCGCGATCTGGGAACTCGCGCTATGACGCTCTGGCTTTTCGGATCGCGAACTGGACGAGGCGATTCGTTCCCGGAAGGAAGGAGCCACCAGAGATTGGCGACCATCTGAACTGGAGTTACAGCCACTGGTTCACGCGGGAGGAAGTCGAGTCCGAGTTGCGGGAAGCTGGGATTCGGCTGGTGGACTTCGGCGAAGTCGGCGAGGGATATGCGGTGGGGGTTGTGGAGTGAGTTACCCAGGCGCCGTCCGCCTAGAGCCTTGAGCCGAGAGCTTAAAGCCCAGAGCCGAAAGCCCAAAGCCCAGAGCCACGACCCTAAAGCGGTATATTCCCGTGCTTCTTCGGCGGATTTTTATCGCGTTTGTTTTGGAGCATTTCGAGCGCCTGGATCAGCTTCTTGCGGGTTTCGCGAGGCAGGATGACTGCGTCGACGAAGCCGCGATCGGCCGCGACGTACGGATTGGCGAAGCGCTCGCGAAATTCGTCGATCTTCGACTGGCGCATCTCTTCGCGATTGGTGGCCTGTTCGAGTTCACGCTTGTAGACGATGTCAACCGCTCCCTCCGGTCCCATCACCGCGATCTCCGCCGTCGGCCAGGCGTAGTTCACGTCAGTGCGGATGTGCTTTGACGCCATGACGCAGTACGCGCCGCCGTACGCTTTGCGCGTGATCACCGTGACTTTCGGCACGGTCGCCTCGGCGAAGGCAAAAAGCAGTTTCGCGCCGTGCTTGATGATCCCGCCGTACTCCTGGGTGGTTCCGGGAAGAAATCCGGGAACGTCTTCGAAGGTCACGAGCGGGATGTTGAAGCAATCACAAAAGCGCACGAAGCGGGCGCCTTTGATGGAGGCGTTGATGTCGAGCGTGCCGGCCAACATCGCAGGTTGATTGGCGACGATACCCACGGAGCGGCCGTTCAGCCGAGCGAATCCGACCACGATGTTCTTGGCGTAGTGCTCCTGTACTTCGAAGAAGTAACCGTCGTCGATCACGGCGTGAATCACATCTTTCATGTCATAGGGACGATTCGATTCAGCGGGGATCATCTTGTCCAGCGCGGGATCGGCGCGGTCGACGGGATCGGTGCAAGCACGCCGCGGCGGGTCTTCCAGGTTGTTGGACGGGACGAAGCTCAACAACTCGCGCACCATCGACAGACATTCGGCGTCGTCGTGCGAGAGGAAGTGCGCGACGCCAGAGATCTCGTTATGCGTCATCGCACCGCCCAACTGATCTTTTGTGACCTCCTCATGCGTGACGGTCTTGATCACATCAGGCCCGGTGATGAACATGTAAGAGGTCTTGTCGACCATGAGAATGAAATCGGTGATGGCTGGCGAGTAGACGGCGCCGCCCGCGCATGGGCCCATGATCGCCGAGATCTGTGGCACGACGCCGCTGTAGAGCGTGTTGCGCAAAAAGATGTCAGCGTAGCCGGCCAGCGACATCACGCCTTCCTGAATGCGCGCGCCGCCTGAGTCGTTCAGTCCGATCACGGGCGCGCCCATCTTGGCGGCGAGATCCATGATCTTGACGATCTTACCGGCGTTGGCCTCGGAGAGCGATCCGCCGAAGACAGTGAAATCCTGGGCAAAGAGAAATACGAGCCGGCCTTCAATGCGCCCGTAGCCGGTGATGAAACCATCGCCGTAAAACTTCTGCTCGGGCATGCCGAAGTCGTTGCAGCGGTGCGTGACGAGCTTGTCCGTTTCCTCGAAGGTGCCCTCGTCGAGCAAGAACTCGATGCGCTCGCGCGCCGACATCTTGCCGTCTTTGAGCTGCTTTTCGCGGCGCTTGGCTCCGCCGCCTTCTTCGGCCAGGTGATCGCGCTTTTTGAGTTCTTCGAGCTTCTGTTCGAGATTCATAGCCGGAGATTATAGGCGAGGGGCGGATGACAAGTTGTTGAGAGCATCGGAGAAAAACGCGTTTGGGCGGCGTTTTAGCCCAGCGGCTCATCAAGATTGTTTGTGGGCAAAGTAACATCGCTTCTCTTTTCCCCAGCTCAAAACTCTCGCTAGGTGCAACAATCTTCGCTCACGCGCGTCTGCCTGGTAGACCTTCTCCCACTCTGGGATTGCGGGATGTCGAGTCCGATCGGTGTGACCGCGGCGCGCAAGCCGATCCTGCAGCACTCTTGCCTGATGCTTGAAGAGGAACTCATATTCCGCACGTTCTGCGCGCGCATCGAAACGCACCTGGGGACGATAGATCGCCCAATTCATTGCAGGCCTGCTTTTATGGATTCTTCGGCCGTTGGGGTCGTCCGCTTGGCCGCACAAAAATTCTACGCTCGATTTGGACGATCTCAAGAGCGAACAAAAAGTCGAAAATACAGCGAGGGCAAGGGAAAGTAAAAGCAGGACGGAGATCCGCGCTGACCTAAAAAGAGTGCGAGTGTCTGCTAGTCGTCCCCGCCCGTGCCCAGCGGCTGATAGCGATACTGGCGGCCGTCCCAGAAGACAACCGAGTCGCCTGCACTGGAGTTGGTCTCTTCGGCGAAGATTGCATTCACCTGTTTCTTGCGGAGTTGCAGGCGGCGGACCACGACTTTCTTGAAGGGCAGATTGATGATGACGAACTTGGCTTTCGGGGTCTCGGCGCGCCATGCATCTGTGCCTGAACCGTGAATGACCAGAATCACGAGATTCTTTTCCATCAGGTCTTCCGAGCCGAAGCTGGCGGTGAGCTTGGGATCGCCGTAGCCGAAGAAATCGTAATAAGGATCGATTACGCGATAGCTATGTTCGGCCGCATCGAGCATCGGCTTCTTGCTGCGCGCCACGATCACGAAGTCGTCGACGCCGTCGCCATCGATATCGCGCACAAACGGCGTCGAGACGGGCGTGAGCGAGAATTCCTCGCCAAACTGCTTATGGATGAACGCCTCGTCGACGTTGACCAGCTCGTTGCCGGCTGTGGGTGAGGCTGGCGGCGCGGAGGAGGGATTGTGCTGCGCTGCTGCGGCGCCCGTCAGACAGAGCGCGACCAACACCACAGAGGCAAGGGCGATACGAAAAGACGACATAAACGTACTCTATCCTCGCGAAAGGACAGGTACTAGATCACGCGAAGGTACGTCGGGACGTGTCCTGTTGGACGATGCCCATTTATTTCGTGAAATGCTCCCAGCCCTGTGCCCGGAGTCGCTTGTGCCAGCCGTTTTCCTCGATGAGGGCGATTGTTTTTTGTCGGGTGATGCGGCCGATGCATGTGATGGGAACGCGCGCAATCTGCGTCGGCACGTGTTTGCCGGAGCGAGCCGTGAACAACAGCTCATAGTCATCGCCGCCGTGGAGTGCATCCTCGAGTGAGACGAGAGAATGCTTTGGGCCCACCGGAGCCCGCGGAATGGACACCTCGAGAATCTCGGCGCCCACTCCGGATTCTTCGCAGATGTGGGCGAGATCGGTCGACAGGCCGTCGCTGAGGTCGATCATCGACGTGGCAATCCGTTTCTCGCGCAAAAAGCGGCCGACAGCAACCCTTGGAACCGGAGCGAAATGTCGAGGAAAATTCCGCGGCTTGGGTCTTCGTCCCGCGAAAAATTCGTGCAGCGCAGCCGCCGAGCCGCCAAGCGCCCCGGTGACGTAGATCTCGTCGCCAGGTTTCGCACCCGACCGCAGCACCGCCCGCCCTCGCGGGACGTACCCGGTGACAACGATGTCTGCATAAATGCCATCTGGAGACTGCGCAGTATCGCCTCCGGCCAGGGCGGTTTTGAACTCCTCGGCGAGCGCCAGCAGTCCTTTGTAAAATTCATCGACCCATTTCTGAGGCAGTTTTCGCGGAAGAGCCAGGGAGAGGAAGGCTGTGGCCGGCTCGCCTCCCATGGCCGCGATATCGCTCAGCCCGCGAGTCAAACAGCGGCGTCCCACGACTTCGGGGGGATGCCATTCTCGCCGGAAATGGACCCCTTCGATACTGAAATCCGTAGTGATAAGTACATCAAACTTCCGACCAACCCGTTGGACGGCACAATCATCTCCAATGCCGGTGACCAGCGACCGGCTTCGTCGGGCTTGGTTTCGCACGCGCGCAATGAGAGCTTTTTCGGGGAGCGGCACCCGATCACTATAACGAGTCTGGCCAGCCGCGGTGAAAGGCGTCAGCTTAAGAAGGCAAAGGGCATTACCCGAAGGTCCAATAGGCGGTTACAGGGCCGTAACGCGTCCCAGGGTCCAAGTGGGATTACCGGTCCTTGGTAACCCCAAAAGGCGCCCGCTGCCGTTGACAGGCAGGAACCCACTTTGTTACCGTTTGACAGCTATTTCCAACGACCTTTGGCCAAGATAAGTCCTGCAATCGGTATTAATTGCGGACACGTAAATACATTGGCCTTACCTGGTTCTGGTAGGTGGTGAGACGCGCCTCAGCAACCTTGCAATGGTGGCGTGGCTCTGGAATCGGGATGCAGAACAGGGCTCCTGTAACCGCAGGCCGCCCGGGCATGGTCCCAAATTCAAGGATGGAAGGGTCTATTGCGCAAACGTTTTTACATTCTTTTTGTCGCTCGCGATGACGACGGGCAACTGCGCAAAATCCCCATCCCCGTCCACTATCTCTACATTTTTGTTGTAGGTGCGGCGGTCGGTTTTCTGAGCTTGACCGGTATTGCCAGCTCCTACGTTCGCATGCTTTTGAAGGTTTCGAGCTACAACCAGCTGCGGACCGAAAAAGACGACTTGAAGGACCGCTACACCCGGCTCGAGCAGGTGGCCAAGGAACGCGACGTACAGGTCGCGTCGCTCGGTTCGCTGGCGAGCGAAGTTTCGTCGCTGTACGGGTTGAAATCGGACCCGATTCTTGTCACCGGTGGCGAAGAGCAGGTGCGCAACTCAGAGGTGAGTTCTTCACTGGATCAGCTGTATGCCTTGAAGACTTCAGCTCTGACCGGCGCCACGACTACGGGACTTTCCCTTGGCTTGACGCGCAACGTAACCACCGCCGACTGGGCTCGGGCCAACTCGGCTCCGAACCTCTGGCCAGTGGAAGGCCAGGTGACCGGATCGTTTGGCGAGCGCACGGACCCGTTCAACGGAGAGGGCGCGTTCCATACCGGTGTTGATATCGCAGCGATGGTGGGGCAGCCGGTGGTCGCTCCGGCAGACGGCACGGTGCAGTTTGCCGATTTCATGGGCGGCTACGGTCGCGCGATCGTGCTTGAGCACGGTCACGGGATTGCCACCCGTTACGGACATCTTTCCGGCTTCGCAGTTGCACCGGGGCAGCATGTACACCGGGGTGAGGTCATCGGCTTCGTCGGACTCAGCGGACGAAGCACCGGTCCACATCTTCACTACGAAGTCCGCATCAACGACACTCCTGTTAATCCTTACAAGTATCTCCGCATCACAGTGGCCCACACCGGCGGCTTCGCGGCGGGAAGCTAAGAAGTCAGTTCTAGTTCTCAGTTCTCAGTTCTCACCGGGTGGAGATGTGCCTCGGATTTTCTCTTGGAAGAAAAACTAAACTGAATTGTGGTCGTTGGGTCTCGTGTCGCACGACCGCATGCGCTGGGGACACGGTGCCGAACGGCTTCTTAACCCACGTGCCGGAAAGCACTGATGCGAGTGCTGACTGGCGCTGGGTTTAACTGAGAACTGGGAACTGACAACTGAGAACTGCGGTCCTACTGTCTCAGCCCCATCCAGCGTTCGGAAACGACGAGGGAGTTGCCGGGATTCTGGGGATCGTATTTCACCGAGGTCGGCAGTCCCAGGCGGCAGGAGTGCAGGTTGACCCACTGGCGGAGATAGGTGACGTCCTGCGAGGCTTCGTACGAGACGCCGGCGACGTCGTATTGGTAGATGAGCATCGTGGAGGAACGCTGGTTCTCGAAGGGCAGTTCTTGTACGTCGATCACGGTGCCGTCGGTGATGCGCCCGACGCTATCGAGCCACTCGCGGCGCGAACGTTCCAGTTCCTCGGCAGTCTTCGGCTTTCGCCGCAACAGAAAGTACAGCGCAAAGACAATACCCGTACCACCTAAAATCAAACTATAAAGACGGAATGGATTCATGACTGAAAAGGGAAGGAAACGGCGCGCGCAGCGACGACTTCCTGATTCAACAGAATAAGCCGGAAACGTGTTTCAAGGAAGAGGTGCGGAGGTTACGAACGGACGACCCGATGATGACGGCAGTTATTCATCCGCCACCGGGTTGCGCAGCGTTCCTACTCCCTCGACGGCAACCTCGATCGCATCGCCGGCAACTGCCGGCCCGACGCCTTTCGGAGTGCCTGTCGCGATCAGATCGCCGGGCAGCAGCGTCATCACCTGCGAGATGTAGCGGATGACGGCGTCGAGATTGAAGATGAAGTCGCGGGTATTTCCGTCCTGCCGGATTTCGCCATTCACCGTGGTTTTCACGCCCACGCCGGCCCAGGGATCGATCTCGTCGCTCACGATCGGGCCGACGGGGCAGAACGTGTCGAAGCCTTTGGCGCGGGTCCACTGGCCGTCTTTTTTCTGCAGATCGCGAGCCGTGAAGTCGTTGACGCACGTATAGCCGAGGATGTACGGCTTTACGTCTTCATTCTCCCCCACCTTGTAGCAGCTTTTGCTGATGACCACGCCGAGTTCGCCTTCATAGTCTGTGTGGGTTGAGAGACGCGGGCGGCGGATGGTGCCGCCTGGAGAATTCAGCGCAGTTGTCGGCTTGAAGAAGATGAGCGGCTCGGCGGGAACTTCGTTTCCTAACTCAGCGGCATGCTCTCGATAGTTGCGGCCGACACAGAGAATTTTTGAAGGGCGTACGGGAACCAGCAGCGGCGCTTCTTCCAGCGCCAGGTGGTCGACCCGCTTGGTGCGCAGGTCTTCCATGTCGCCGTTGACTTCCTCGGGCGGCGTGACCAGCAGGCGCGTAATCACGTGATGTCCGGCAACCGGTTCGACCAAGCCATACACTTCTTCGCCATTCTGCTGAAAGCGGCAATATTTCATAGAGCGTCTATCTAAACACAAAGCAGGCTGAGGACAGGGAAGATTTTGTGGAACCCCGCGCCCATGGCGGATTCCGCGCCGCACGACCCGCGGATCAGTCTTTGGGCACAGTCTCGCTGGCTTCTTCGGAGTGGGCGCTCTGGTTGCCGCGCAGGTCAACGGCTGCGACGGTGTAGAAGTATGTCTTGCCGGACGCGACATTCGTGTCCCGGAAAGCGGGGCTCTTCACAAGTTCAGAGTTGACCCTGGTTGGCTGGCTTCCCTGTTCGCGGCGATAGACGTTGTACCCCGCGAGATCCGCGTCCGTGTCTGGAGCCCATACCAGGTCGATGAACGGCTGCTGTCCGGGACCAGAAAAGACGGCTTGAAGTCCCGTGGGAACGGCCGGTGGAAATGTGTCGTTGGTGAAGACCTTCAGAGCGGGTGAGTCGTCGCCTTGGATGATGGCGACATCGCTGGGATTGCTGGCATCTAAATTTGTGAACGTCACCACCGCGATGCGGTACTCATAATTCTTCTGCCACTCGATTGTGTGGTCTTCGTATTGCCCACCTGGGCAGTGTTCGTCGGAGAGTCTTACGTCGCCCCCGGTCTCGGGAGACCGCCGGTAAATCCTGTAGATGTAGCGCAGAGCGGCGGGTTCGATCGGGAAGGTCTCGCAATCCCAGGTCAGGACAACGCCATCGGGAAGAAGTTGCGCCTTGATGTTCTCCGGGGGCGGTAGCGTGGGCGCCAGCGCGATCTGTACCTGGTTCGACAAGCCTGCGCTGCGCGCATCCAGGTTCAGAGGTTCGACCGCGTACGTCGCCACTCGGGTCGGGTTCTGTTGCTGGAGATCAGGGGGAAGCGTGTCCACGAACTCGGCGACCATTTTCTTTCCGGGTTCGCCGTGCGGCACCTCGGCACTGGCTTTTGTCGGCGCGATATTTCCCACCGGAACATCGCACTGGCTCATCATCGCGGACAAACTTCGGCAGATCCGTGTCGGTCCCGGGCGGCGCACATTTTGACGATCGGTCGTCTTGGTCGGAACCGACCACGTGAGGTAGACCTTGTTTCCCTTGCGCACGGCGTGAAGATCAGTCGGCGGCTTCGGCAATTCGAGAGACGGCGGGACAGGCGCTCCAATCGAAGCGCAGCCGCACATTACGATGGCCAGCGCAAACAGGGCGAAACACCCGGCAAGATGGCGCGAGACGTTCATTCGTGAGAAAGAATGAGCGTAACACGTGATGCGAGCCGCTCCCGCTTAAGACCGGCAATCCAGCTCGTTTCAAGGTACCTTGTGCACATGTGGCCGTGTTAGCTCACCAACTCACGCGCTGCCTCGCGAAAGACTTTCGTGTGCTGGTCGATATCTTCTTTCGCGGTGACCGGTGACATCAACGCCATGTTGTGGAAGGGTGTCAGCAGGATGCCCCGGTTCATGGCGTAGAGATGCATGAAGCGTTCGAGTTCAAAGTCCATGGCGTCGTGGGCCTGCGTGCCATTTTTCGGAGTCTGTGGAGCGAACAGGTATTCGGCACGGCAGCCGAGGCGCGTGACGTTCCACGGCAACCCGAAATCGACGATTGCCTTGGCGACGCCGTCGGTCCAGCGCTCGGCAATCGGGATCATGCGGTCGAAGGCTTCCTTGGTTAATACCTTCTGGAGTGTCGCGCGCATCGCCGCCAGCGACAACGCATTTCCGGCCAGCGTTCCACCGATCCCGCCCGTGTCGCAGTCTTCGAGGTTCATGCGATCGCTGACGCACTGGGCGACCTCGGCGGTGAATCCGTAGGCTGCGCCGGGAACGCCCCCGGCGATGGGCTTGCCGAAAACAAGAAAGTCCGGCTCGAGATTTTCTGTCCGCGTGTAGCCGCCGGGTCCCGCACAAATCGTGTGCGTTTCGTCGATGACCAGCAGCGTTCCATACTGTCGTGTGATCTCGCGCAGAGCGTGGTGATATCCCGGCTCCGGCAGCACGATACCGACGTTGGTCATTGCGGGTTCCGCGAGCACGCATGCCACATCTTCGCTGCGTAGTGCAGCCTCGAGCGCTTCCGCATCGTTGAACTCGATGACCCGTGTGGTCACCGGAGGATCGACCGGCGGTCCAATGTTTCCGCGTCGAGCGTGCTCCACACCATCCTTCAGCGTGATGAAGGTTTCGTCGACCGTGCCGTGATAGCACCAGTTGAAAACCAGGATCTTCGGGCGCTGGGTGATGTGCCGCGCAAGACGGATCGAGAAGCGATTGGCATCTGTAGCCGTCAACGCGAATTGCCAATAGGGTAATCCGAAACGTTGCTGTAACTCTTCACCGACAACGATGGCGTCTTCGCTGGGCAGCATCGTGGTAATCCCGCGCCGCGCCTGCTGCTCCAGCGCCGAAACGGTCGCCGACGGGGAATGGCCGGTCATGGCGCCGGTGTCTCCGAGGCACAGATCGATGTAGCGATGGCCATCCACGTCGAAGAACTCCGCGCCGCGCGCCTCGCGCACGAATGGCGGGAAAGCGCCCGCCCACTTCGCCATCCAGTTCATGGGGACGCCGCCGTGTAGGGATTTGCGGGCGCGCTCAAACAGCGCGGCAGACTTGGGCCGCTCAGCGACGAATTTCTTCTGTTCGCGCTCCATGAGCGCCTGCAGCCGGGACCGGTCGATCGGTTTCATGCGTCTCCCTGGACGATTGAGGTGGCGGGAGACCTGAGAGTCTACGCGTGAAGCAAACCCGGGCGCAAGGAAGGCAGAACGACGCCCGCTTGACTTCTCATCACGCTTGGGTAGAGTGAAGGAAATTCTGTCTGTCCACCTCACGCCCTTCGTTCCTGACAAATTCTCGTTTTCAAGGTGCATGCCATGAAGAAACCTGCGCCCCCGAAGAAGGCTTCGCCAAAAGGGACCGTGATTGATGCCTCCGCGTTACAGGCGAGCCGCAAGCATCATCCGAGCCCGGCTGCCGGGCTTTCGTTTGGTGGAGATCGCCTCCCGGCTGGTTTTCAGACGATCATCGACCCACAGAAGAACCCACCGCAGCCCTTCCGCGCTCTGCCCGCGCCCACAGGGGCTGCACCGTACCGGCTCTCGCTCGACAGTGTGATTTCGGCAGATGCCATGAAGCTCATCGAGAGTTCCGGGCAGATGGTCTTCCACGCCGTCGGCGACACCGGTGGCGTGAACACGCCCACGTACGAAGAGAACGTCGCGAACTACATGGAAGCGGATTTCTCGGGAAATGATCCGTCTACCCACCCGTCGTTCTTTTTCCATCTGGGTGACGTCGTCTACTACGACGGCGAACTGGGTAACTACTATCCGGAGTTCTATGAGCCGTACGCGAACTACCCAGGACCGATCTTCGCCATTCCCGGCAATCACGATGGCGACATCGATCCGCAGACGAAAGAGAGCAGCCTCGAGGGATTTGTCCGGAACTTCTGCAGCCAGGTTCCCGGGCATACGCCCGAGGGCGGCGATGCGGTGCGCACGACGATGATTCAACCGAATGTCTATTGGACACTGCTCACTCCGCTTGTGACCTTCGTCGGCCTCTACAGCAACTGTCCAGAGGGCGGCCAACTCAGTCAGACGCAGATCGACTGGTTCCAAAGCGAATTAAAGGCAGCCCCCGAAGATCGCGCTTTGATTGTCGCGGTGCATCATCCGATCTATTCCGCGTACGGCAGCAAGCCCGGTAGCCAGCATCTGTGGGGCGTTCTCGATAGTGCCGTGCAGACCACGGGCCGGCTCCCGGATCTCGTGCTCTCGGGACACGTCCACAATTACCAGCGGTTCGCCGGCGTGCTGAACGGAAAAAATGTCCCAATGATCATCGCGGGCGCGGGCGGCTATAACAAACAACTGCATACGCTGGCGAAAATCTTCCACACCAGCAAGCTGCCGATCACGATGAAGGGGTCCACGGGGCAGCTGGAGAACTTTCTCGACAGCCAGCACGGCTACCTTCGCATTACCTTGACGAAGAAGAGCTTGCTATGCGAATACGTGGCCGTGCCCGACACGAGCGCTCCGAAACCGGGACCGCTGAAGGCCTTCGACACACTCACGATCAAGACGCCACAGTACGCGTAAGGCGTCACGGGTTTGTCGGGGCGAAGGATGCGCAGCGCCTAAAGTCGCGTCAATCGGAATTCCATAAGGGCGCACCTGAAGGCGCGCCCTGATACGAACACAACCGCCAAACCTTCGATCAACAGCTTGTGAACGGAACGCCGTTGTGGCTACAGGATGTACCTCGACAGATCCTGGTCCTTCACAATATCCGCCAGCGTCTTCTGCACATAGTCGGCGTCAACGGTGACGTGCTCGCCTTTCTTCTCGGGCGCCTCGAAACTGATTTCGTCGAGGACGCGTTCCATGATGGTGTGCAGGCGGCGCGCACCGATGTTTTCGGTGCCCTCGTTGACCCGGAACGCGAAGCGGGCGACTTCTTCGAGCGCTTCGTGCGTAAACTCAAGCTTCACTCCTTCGGTCTCGAGCAGAGCCGTGTACTGCTTCACCAGCGATGACTTCGGTTCGGTCAAAATGCGAATGAAGTCGTCCATGGTGAGCGATTGCAATTCCACGCGGATCGGGAACCGGCCCTGCAGCTCAGGAATCAGGTCGCTTGGCTTCGAGACGTGAAATGCTCCGGCCGCCACGAACAGAATGTGATCCGTGCGCACCATGCCATAGCGCGTATTGACGGTCGTGCCTTCCACGATCGGCAGGATGTCGCGCTGTACGCCCTCGCGCGAAACGTCCGGGCCATGGCCGCTCTCTCGGCCAGCGATCTTGTCGATTTCATCGAGGAAGACGATGCCGGCGTTTTCCACGCGGTCGATGGCGGTGCGCGTGACCTGGTCCATGTCGATCAGGCGGTGTTCCTCTTCCTGGATCAGGTATTCGAAAGCCTCGTTGACCTTCATCTTCCGCTTCTTGCTGCGCTGGCCGAAGATGTTGGGCAACATGTCCTTGATGTTGACGTCCATCTCTTCGACGCCCTGGTTCGAGATGATTTCGAACGAAGGGAAGTTACGTTCCCGGACGTCGATCTCAACCATGCGCTCATCCAGTTTGCCCTCGCGCAATTGCTGGCGAAGCTTCTCGCGCGTGCGCGATTGCGACTCGTTCATCTCGTGGCCGGAACCCTCGATGACGACCCCTCCGTTCGATGAATCCGCGGGGCGCGGAGCCGGAGGCGGAAGGAGCAGGTCGAGCAACCGCTCTTCGGCGTTCAGTTCGGCCTTGTCGGCGACGTCTTCCAGCTTTTCTTCCCGGATCATGTCGATCGCAATCTCGACCAGGTCGCGGACGATCGACTCCACGTCGCGCCCAACGTAGCCCACTTCCGTGAACTTCGAGGCCTCGACTTTCAGGAAGGGCGAATTCGTCAGCTTGGCCAGCCGACGGGCGATCTCGGTTTTGCCTACCCCGGTCGGCCCGATCATGATGATGTTCTTCGGGATAATTTCTTCGGCGAGATCAGGCGTCAGCTTCTGCCGGCGGATGCGATTGCGCAGGGCGATCGCCACGGCGCGCTTGGCGTCCTTCTGGCCGACAACGTATTTGTCGAGTTCGGCCACGATCTCGCGCGGAGTTAACTCGTCCAGCGCGAGCTGTTCTTCTTCTGCGGTAGGCGGTAGGTAAATAGCCATAAAATGCAGTTCTCGGTTCCCAGTTGCCAGTTCTCAGTACGTTCGATTGAAGTCTGTGGATTGCTTCAACTGAGTGCTGAGTACAGACAACTGAGAACTGCTTTTCTACAACTCCTCAATCGTCACACTATCGTTGGTATAAATGCACATTTTCCCCGCAATCTTCATCGCCTCTTCGGCGATTTCACGGGCGGAAAGTTTGGTGTGCGCGGCCAGCGCCTGGGCGGCCGCCTGCGCAAACGGGCCACCGGACCCGATTGCGGCGATACCGCCATCTGGTTCGATGACATCTCCCTGGCCGCTGAGCAGAAAAGTTTGATCTTTGTCACAAACCAGCAACAGAGCTTCCAGGTGACGCAGGAACTTATCGGTGCGCCAGTCTTTGGCCAATTCCACCGCGGCACGCCCGATATTTCCATGATATTGCTCGAGTTTCGACTCGAACCGGCTGAAAAGCGAGAAGGCATCCGCCGTGGAACCCGCAAAACCCGCCAGAATCTTGTCCTGATAAAGCCGCCGGATCTTCTTCGCGGTGTGCTTGATCACGGACTCACCCAGGGTTACCTGCCCATCCCCGGCTAATACCACCTTGCCATCGCGGCGAACCGCCAAAACCGTCGTCGAACGTATCAGTCTCTTTTTTGTCATGAGCGCAATCCTTGATTATAACAGCGTAAACAGGGCACACAGCCGCGGGTGCTAGCACCCCCGTACCGGTGCGGGCACCAGATACAAATGATAGATTTCTCCCGAACCACAGCCAGGATTTTGGCGTTGGTCTCCCTCAGAGGAGCGATCGCGTATGTTTTTTCTGTTTGGCGTCCGCCGCAAAGAGAAGACCATCGGGCAAGTGGAGCGGCCCTGCTCCAAATGTGCTCGCCCGACGGTTCATGCTGCACTCGAGCTGAAAAGCTGGTTCACACTGTTCTTTATCCCCGTGATCCCATTCGGAACCACCTACCTGACCCGCTGCAATTTTTGCGGCACAAAGTACAAAACCAGCGACGAACTGAAGGCGAAGCTGTCCGGCTTAGCGATGGCCGCCAAAGCGTAGCGATCCCAAGGGAAGCACGCGTTTCCGCCTTCAACCAGTCGTCCCCTACGCGTTTACGATTTCTGCCGTAGGTTTCCCAGCGAGCAATTGCCGAAGCACGTATTGCAGGATTCCTCCATTGCCGTAGTACTGCGCCTCTTGCGGAGTGTCGATGCGTACCAAGGCGGAGAATTCTTTCGTCTTGCCGTTCGCTGTGGCACGAACCTTGATCTGGAGTGCGGCGGCGAAGTGCTCGACCAAATCGCGAATCCCGGTTATTTCGAACGTTTCCTCCCCGTTCAGCTTCAGGGATTCCGCGCTCTCGCCCGGCAGGAACTGCAGCGGCAGGATTCCCATGCCGACCAGGTTCGAACGATGGATGCGCTCGTAGCTCTCGGCGACCACCGCATGCACGCCCAGAAGCCGCGGTCCTTTGGCCGCCCAGTCGCGCGACGAGCCCGATCCGTACTCTTTGCCCGACAGGATCACAAGCGGCACGCCTTCCGCGATGTACTTCGCCGAAGCATCGTAGATCGACATTTCTTCACCATCGGGCAGATGGCGCGTAAAGCCGCCCTCGAGGTTCGGCACCATCTTGTTCCGCAACCGGACGTTCGCGAATGTTCCGCGCACCATTACCTCGTGATTCCCGCGCCGTGATCCGTACGAGTTGAAATCAGCCGGCTTCACCCCGTGCTGCGTTAGATAATTGCCCGCCGGGCTGTCCTTTTTGATGGAGCCGGCGGGAGAGATATGGTCGGTCGTGACGCTGTCGCCTAAAACCGCCAGGACGCGGGCCCCCTTGATGTCCTCGACGGCCGACGGCTTCAAAGTCATCTCGTCAAAATAGGGCGCTTTGCGAATGTAGGTCGAACTACCCTCCCACAGGTAGGTCTGGCCCTGAGGGACAGGGAGCGACCGCCAACGCGAATCGCCGTCGTAGACTTCGCCGTAGCTCTTGCGGAACATGTCGGAGGAGATCTGCTGCACGGCTTGGTCGACTTCCTCCTGTGTCGGCCAGATGTCGGCCAACCGGACGGGCTTGCCATCCTTGCCCCGACCGATGGGGTCTTTTTTCAGATCCACGTCGATACGTCCTGCCAGGGCAAACGCCACTACGAGCGGTGGCGACATCAGGTAGTTGGCCCGAACTTCGGAGTTGATACGCCCTTCGAAATTTCGATTGCCGGAGAGCACCGAGGCGACGACGAGATCCTTTTCGTCGATGGCCTGCGAGACTTCAGTCGGCAGTGGACCCGAGTTGCCGATGCAAGTCGTGCAGCCGTAGCCGACGAGATTGAACTTGAGCTTCTCGAGGTACGGCATCAGGCCAGCCTTCACCAGATAGTCCGTCACGACCTTCGAGCCTGGTGCCAGCGATGTCTTCACCCAGGCTGGTGTTTGCAATCCCTTCTCAACCGCTTTCTTCGCGAGCAGGCCTGCAGCCATGAGCACCGAAGGATTCGACGTGTTTGTGCAACTCGTGATTGCCGCAATCACCACGCTGCCATGCTTCAGCGCCTTCTTGACGTCGGCAGGTACATGCTCCTCAACTCGAGCGTCTTCCACGCCGACCGCCGTGGGATTGCCGCCTTCCTGCTCCCAACGTCCCACCTGCTTAACAGAGTTGTCGTTTGTCGTTACTGCCGCCGCAGTCTTCGCCTTGGGCTTGATCAGCGAGGGCAGAGCTTGCGTGAACGACTCACCAGCTTTCGAAAGTGCCACGCGATCCTGCGGGCGCTTCGGACCTGCCAGGCTTGATTCCACGGTCGCGAGGTCGAGTGCCAGAAGTTCAGAGTACTGCGCTTCCGGAGTGTTCGCGTCATGGAACATTCCCTGCGCGCGCGCGTAGGCCTCGACGAGAGCAATCTGATCTTCTGAGCGTCCCGTGAGACGGAGATAGCGAAGACTTTCCTTGTCGATCGGAAAGATTCCGCAGGTAGCACCGTACTCCGGCGCCATGTTCGCGATCGTCGCGCGATCGGCAAGCGGAAGATCCTGCAGGCCGGGACCGAAATACTCCACGAACTTTCCGACGACGCCGTGCTTGCGCAGGATCTCGGTCAGCGTGAGTACGAGGTCCGTTGCGGTCGCACCTTCGCGCAGGCGGCCAGTCAGTTTCACGCCGACCACGAGCGGGATCAGCATCGAAACCGGCTGACCGAGCATGGCCGCCTCGGCTTCGATTCCGCCGACGCCCCAGCCCAGCACCCCAAGACCGTTCACCATCGTCGTGTGCGAGTCGGTGCCGACCAGTGTGTCGGGATAAGCGGTGCGCTTGCCGTCCGCTTCGTGCACAAAGACCACGCGCGCCAGGAACTCGAGATTCACCTGGTGCACGATGCCGGTATCCGGCGGCACGATCGCAAGATTGTGAAATGCCTTTTGTCCCCAGCGCAGGAATGCGTAGCGCTCCTTGTTTCGCAGGAACTCTAATTCCGCATTTAACCCGAACGCTTGCGGGGAACCGAACTCGTCTACCTGCACCGAGTGATCAATGACAAGCTCCGCCGGTTGCAGCGGATTGATCAGCTTCGGATCACCGCCCAGGCGCTTCATCGCGTCGCGCATCGCGGCGAGGTCGACCACGGCCGGAACGCCGGTGAAGTCCTGCAGCAGCACGCGGCTGGGCGTGAACGCGATTTCCTTGTCCGGCTTCGATTTGCTGTTCCACGCTGCCAGCGCGCGCACCTCATCCTTCGTCACATTCTTGCCGTCTTCGGTGCGGAGCAGATTTTCCAGGAGAATGCGCAGCGAGTACGGCAGGTGTTTCGTTGGAATGCCCTGCTCGTCGAGGGCGTTGAGGCGATAAATTCCGTATTCTTTGTTGCCGACACGAAGGCTGGTACGACTTTGGAAGCTGTTCATATCTCTATTAGTTTAGTCGTTCCACAGGAGATTTCGTAGTGGAGCGGATTTCGCAGAGGCGTGACTCGACCGGGCAATGCCGACAACGCCCTCACTTCGCGCGTAGCAGGAGAACCGGCACGCTGATGCGGTGCTGAACGCGGGTGGCGGTCGTCCCCAGAAAGACATCTGCCAGGAAACGATGACCGTGGGTGCTCATCGCCACCAGGTCGCAGCCACGCTGTTTCACCCACTTGATGATCTCGTCGGCGGGTTCGCCGTAAGCCAGTTCCGCTTCGGCCGAGATTCCCGCAGCCTGAAATTCGCCTTGTACCTTGCGCAGATAGTCCGTGTCTTCGCGGATTTCTGCGCTCACGGCGTCGCGGCCGTAGGTTCGCGCCGCCCATCCATCGGCCACGTGGAGCAGCACCAGTCGGCTGTGGGCGAGTCTGGCAAGCTGCTTTACATGCTCAATGATCGCTCGGTCGCTTGCAGTCCCGTCTAATGTCACCAGGATGGTGTCATACATGGTTGTCGCCTTGGTCTGAGCCTTAAGTGCCGCTGACGACCTGCCAGGCTATTTTCAACGATTCGGGCAATCCGTAAATATCCATGCAGAGGATCAGAATAGCGCTTGCCCATCCGGCCGTCAGAAGGAACCAGCCATTCTTCCACGCGCCCATCCTCTTTGCGGAACTGGTGAAGTGCAACAAAGGAAACATGGCGAACGGAAGCTGCAAGGCTAACACTACCTGGCTGAGAGTCAGCAAGTCGGTGATACTGGCGTCGCCACGCAGCCCGATGACAAACACCGCCGGCAGGATCGCCAGTGTCCGAGTAATCAGACGCCGGACCCACGGCCGGATCCGCCAGTGCATGAAACCCTCCATGACAACCTGACCCGCCAAGGTCCCCGTGATCGTGCTGCTCTGTCCAGCGGCGAGCAATGCGACGGCAAAGAGCGTGCTCGCCAAGCCCGTCCCCAGCAGCGGAGCCAGAGTCAGGTAGGCTACACGGATCCAATCGCTGTCGGGAGCGAATTGGATGACGTGCCCTCCGGAAACCGACACACTTGCCTTTCCGAAGAAAACCGTCGCCGCTAGTACCAAGATCGCGGCATTCACAAAAAAGGCAATCGACAGGGCCACCGTCGAGTCGATGGTGTTGAAGTGAATTGCGCGGCGGATGGAGAGCGAGTCTTTCTGAAATTTCCGGCTCTGCACCAGTGCGGAGTGCAGGTAGAGATTGTGAGGCATGACCGTCGCGCCAATGATTCCGATCGCGACATAGAGCATGCCCGCCTGGCGGAAGTGTGGCCTGAGTAGCGCGTGGCCCATTTCAGCAAAACTGGGCTGGGTCTCCGGAAGAACGAAGATTTCGAGGAAGTAACATACCGCGATGGTCGCGACCAGCAGCACCACGATGGCTTCGATGGTGCGCATTCCGTAACCCTGCAATGCGAGCAAGAGAAGGACGTCCAACCCGGTAATGATGACCGCCCAGAACAGCGGGATGTGAAACAGCAAATTAAGAGCGACGGCACTGCCCAACACTTCGGCAAGGTCACATGCCCCGATGGCCAACTCACTGAGAAGCCAGTTCGGCCAACGAGCCCAACTCGGATACCAATCCCGACAGCATTGGGCAAGGTCCTTTCCGGTGACCACGCCAAGCCGAGCAGAAATAATCTGCATGAACACGGCCATCATGCTGGAGAGTGCGACAACCCACAGAAGTCCATACTTGAACTGGGCGCCGCCCTGCAGATCCGTTCCCCAGTTTCCCGGGTCCATATAGCCAACGCTTACCAGAATGGCAGGCCCCACAAAGGCTCGCCACTGCTGCCAGAATCCCGCCTCCGGATGTGGGACGTCGATCGAACCGTGAACGCCTTCCAGAGACACATGGGAGCGAGCGGCGCTCGCCGCGCCCGCGTCAAGACTATCGCGACGAGCAATGAAACCCTGGTTCTTGTTCTCGTCCCTCATACCAAACGTACCCCGGCCATCCTTGCCAGACTGGAAACTAGTGTACACGATTAATGGTTAGCTATAGTTAATTTACGATTCGTGGGCGGGGGCCGACCCGAAGTCAGCGAGCAGGTCCGAGCCAGATTTTTTCTGCGGACAAACGGCCCAGGATTGCCTGTCTGGCGGTGGTTCGAACTGAGAGGGTCTGGTCGTAATTGCGTTCGAGCACATCTAACTTGACTCCGGGTCGAATACCGCGCGCTTCCAGAAACTCAAGCAGTTCGCGGTCGCGCTCATAGATCCCGCTGACCACATAGCTTTTGCCGGCCTCAGCGTCGGAAAGCAGCAGCAGGCCGCGATGCCGCCGGCTGGTCGGACTCTCGAGTTCGCTCAGGTTGCCGTGCGGGCAGGGTCCGCCTTCTCCGAGCCGCGCGAGCAGTTTGGCCTCGAAATCCGGAGAGACGGCATGTTCCAGGCGTTCGGCTTCGTCGTGCACCTTGTACCATTCCATCCCGAAGATTTCCGCCAACATCCGCTCGATCAGGTGATGGCGCAGCGTCAGCTTGCGCGCGATCTTGCGTCCTGCCGCCGTGAGCCGAACATTGCCGTCGGTTTGCACCCGTACAAATCCATCTTTCTTCAGACGGCGCAGCGCCATGGTCACGGCCGGCGGCGATACCTTGAGCCAGTGTGCCAAGGTGGCCGAGATCACCGTCTCGCCCTCGCTCTCGGCTTCCAGGATGGCCTTGAGGTAATCTTCTTTGGAGACCGTGATCATTCCCAAGCATTATACGGCGGGGGTTAAACATAGTTAATCCACCTCGGTCGCGAACCACCAGCGACCGACCGTTCACATGCGTTTGACACCAATCGACGCTGCCCCCTAACCTTGTCTGTCCATCTATGAAAATCCTGGTAATCGGCGGTGGAGGACGTGAGCATGCCCTGGTATGGAAGCTTCGCCAGTCGCCACGCGTGAAGCATGTTGTCTGCGCTCCGGGTAATGGTGGCATCGCCGAAGAAGCCACGTGCATTCCGGGCGACGTCAGGAGCATCGATTCGTTGGTCGCGGCCGCAAAAAATGTCCAGCCCGATCTCACCGTCGTTGGTCCGGAGTTGCCGCTCTCGCTCGGGGTCGTCGACGAATTCCAGAAGCGGGGCTGGCCCATTTTCGGTCCAACGCGCGCCGCAGCCCAGCTCGAATCCAGCAAATGCTTCGCCAAGGAATTCATGCAGCGCCACCGCATCCCGACCGCGCACTACGCGATCTGCAAGACGGTCGACGAGGTACGCGACACTCTGCCGCACTTCCATACGCCGATCGTCGTCAAAGCCGATGGACTCGCAGCCGGCAAGGGCGTGGTCGTGGCGAAGACGAAAGAAGAGGCCGCCTCGGTTTCCGCCGAGATGTTGGGCGGACGAATGGTGGGTGAGGCCGGCAGCCTGGTCGTCCTGGAAGAGTGCCTGAAGGGCGACGAGCTGTCGTTTCTGGTTTTCAGCGATGGCGAAAATGTCGTTCCGCTGGTCGCCGCGCAGGATCACAAGCGGGTGGGCGACGGAGACACCGGCCCCAATACCGGCGGCATGGGAGCCTACTCCACCCGGGACATCATTGACGACAAGATGCGCGATTGGCTTGTGCATCACATTGCCCAGCCTGTCGTGGCCGGAATGAAGGCCGAGGGCAACGAGTTCAAGGGCGTTCTGTACTGCGGCTTGATGATGACCGCGCGCGGGCCGATGGTCCTGGAGTTCAATTGCCGCTTCGGCGATCCAGAGACCCAGCCCATCCTCATGCGCATGGAGAGCGATCTGGTCGATGCGATTGAAGCGTCGGTCACCGGGCGCGCGAACGAATTAGATTTGAAATGGTCGGCCGAAGCCTCGGTTTGCGTCGTAATCGCGTCGGGCGGTTATCCCGGGACGTTCGAGGCCGGAAAGAAAATCGCAGGCTTGGAGCAGGCTGGCGCAATGCAAGGCGTGAAGGTATTTCACGCGGCGACCAGCAAACGTGATGACATCTACTTCACGTCTGGAGGCCGGGTGCTGGGCGTCACCGCACGTGCCCCGGCACTCGAAAGGGCGGTAGAGCGCGCCTATGAGGCAGTTTCGAACATCGGCTTCGAGGGGATGCACTATCGGAAAGACATTGCCGGTCGTGCACTCAAGAAGTAGAAGACCTGATATTCACAAACGGAGCAGAACGTTTCGCCATGATGAGCAATCAACCACTGGTTTCAATTGTCATGGGTAGTGATTCCGATCTCGAGATCATGCGCGAGGCGGGAAAGGCGCTCGAGGAGTTCGGAATTCCTTACGAGATCGATGTAACTTCGGCGCACCGATCTCCTGACCGCACCGCTGATTTTGCGCGCAAAGCCGCGTCCCGGGGGATCCGCACGATCATCGCGGGGGCGGGCGGCGCCGCTCACCTCGCCGGCGTCATTGCTGCTCACACGACTCTCCCGGTGATCGGAGTCCCGATTCCTTCGACCTCGCTGCAAGGAATGGATTCGCTCCTTGCGACCGTTCAGATGCCGGCGGGAATTCCGGTGGCGACCGTTGCGATCGGCAAACCGGGTGCGACCAATGCGGGTATTCTCGCGGCGCAGATGATCGGGCTCTCCGACACGAAGATCGCCGAGAAACTCAACGCGCACAAGGAGAAGCTCGCTCGCGGCGTAGAGGAGAAGTCGAAAAAGCTCAAGGGCGCGTAAGCATTCGCGCCACGATCTACAGCTTCAGCCCTTTCAGGTACTCGCGGAAGGCCTCGCCCAGATCCCGCCGTTTCAACGCGTATTCCACCGTCGCCTTCAGGAAGCCCAGCTTGTCGCCGGCATCGTAGCGCCGCCCTTCGTAAACGTAGGCGTAAATGCGCTGCTCCTTCAAAAGCAAGCGCAAGGCATCGGTCAGCTGTAATTCGTTGCCTGTACCCTGCGGCGTGGCGGCCAGAATTTCGAAGATGCGGGGCGTCAGGATGTAACGCCCGATGATGGCCAGATTCGACGGCGCTTGTTCCGGCTTGGGCTTCTCCACCATGTTGTTGATTTCGAACAGACGGCCGTTGAAACGTCCGTCCGCAGGCTTCACGTCCAGAACGCCGTAAGCGGAAATCGCCTTGCCCTCGACGATCTGCGTGGCCACCACCGAACACTGCGTTTCTTCAAACACGCGGATCATCTGCTTCAGGCAGGGCTCTTCGGCGTCGATCAAGTCATCGGCCAGCAGGACCGCGAATGCCTCGTTGCCGACAAGTTCGCGCGCCATCAGCACTGCATGTCCCAAGCCAAGGGCTTCTTTCTGGCGGACGTACGCCAGGTGGATCATGTCGGAGATGGAATGCACGATCTTGAGGAGATCAGTCTTTTTCCGCTCCTCGAGCATCTTCTCGAGTTCATAGCTGACGTCGAAGTGGTCCTCGATCGCCTGCTTGCCGCGGCCAGTCACGATGATGATCTGGTCGCAACCGGCGGCCAGCGCCTCCTCGACGCCGTATTGAATGATCGGCTTGTCAACAATCGGCAGCATCTCTTTGGGCTGAGCTTTAGTAGCGGGAAGGAAGCGCGTGCCGAGGCCCGCTGCTGGGAACACCGCTTTGCGCACTCTCATGGGCATGGGAATTCTCTCAATCGCGAAACATCTTCGCGAACAATGCTACTTGAAACATCCTGTGGTCAATGGCCTGGTGCGACCGAACAGAGGCGACCGAACACAATAGCAGGAGTCGCCATGATCCGCGAAACGCCAATCTCCTCTAGGCCCCTGCTGAAAATCCTGTAGAAAACCTGAGATGCGTAGCGCGATCCTAACCAGTGATTTTATTACGCGCTGAGAATAAAGCTGAGAGCGAAGATCGAATTAACGGCGTTGCCGGATCGGGCGGGAGGTTTGAAAAAACACAAGCCGCCACCCTTGCGGGCAGCGGCTTCAAGATCCGAGGCCAAGCTCAGCTTACTGGGCTGAGACCTGGTTCCCGGTGAGATAGAAGAACACGTACGCTTTGATCGATCCGTCGGTTTGCGGAACGCCGAATGCCTTCACGGGGGTTCCCGCCACCAACGCTGCTGAAACGTTCCCCAGCCCCGTCGATGTCGTCAGGTCCTGCGGCGTGACCGTGACCACGCCGTTGGTTGTATCAACCTGATAGACCAGCGTCGCAGACCCGTTTGCACTGCTCAGGTCTACAGTGACGGCATTCGTTCCGCCCGACACGCTCATCGCGATGTTGCCGCCGTTAGAGTTGGAAGCCCAAGCAGTGGTCACCGCACCGAGAGGAACCGGGGTGGGCAGCAGTACCGCCCAGCGGGCCGACCAGCCATTGGGATTCGCTGGGTCGTTCCAGGTGGCGTAGCTGACGCCCCATACCGGCAGCGATCCAACCGTTCCACCGAAGCTCACGCTGCCGCCGGTGGCCGAAACAAAGTCGGAGACGGCGCTAGTGCCCGAGTCAGCCAAGGTGGGGAATGTCAGGTACCACCACTCGAAGCCGTCTACCTGAGTTCCGGTGGCGCCTTTCCCGTTGGGGGTGCTGCCCGAGATGTAATCCAGCGTCACCGTGTAGTCGTCGGCTGCAGTGCGAAAATTGCGCGTATACATGAAGTTCGTGCCGTTCGGCGCCGAGATGTAGCCGTCGTACCTGGCGATCTCGATGTCCACCGTTTTCGCAACCAGAGGCACGGCCGTGATGTCCACTACGCCAACGTGCACCTTGAATCCGCGCACGAGATTTTTCGCAGCGAGGAAGCCCGTGCCGGTTGCGATCGGAGTCGCATCGGCGAGCGCATCCTGAGGCTGACGGAAGAAGAACTGCGTGTTGGAATCGACGGTGATCGGAATACCTCCGCCGTTTTCGTCCTGCACAACCATCACGTCGGTCGTGGAGTTCACGTGAAGCACGTGACCTTCAGGGCTGAGCCAGACGGTGTTGAACGCACTGCTTGCCCAAACGCGAACGGCGACGAGAGTTCCGTCGTCCTGGTAGCGGGCCGCCACGCGCACGAACTTGTTGAGCAGGCTGCTCGCGACTGAAGAAAAGTCCTTCATGGTCGTTTCGGTTTTCGCGTCCATGTCGTAAAACAAGGTTCCGTTGGTCGAATCCACCTGGATCGTCAGGCTCTGCTGCGTCTGGACCGCCGTCTCAGGCGTTGTTGCCGGATACACCGGGTAGTCCTTGTTCATCGTGAAGGAAAGGTTGTCGCCCGATACCGTCATCACGGTTCCATACATATGCCGCAGGACGAGCCAGGCGATGTCGCGGATCGGGTGATGACGAACCGGACCGTTGAAATTCACCGCCCACATGGTGGTGCCGGGGCCGACTGGCACGTGCGCCACAATGAAAGCAGGGTGCGCGAGATCGAAGTCGATATCGCACGGTGTGGTGGCGTTCGCACTGACAACCAGCGGCGAGTCAAACTTCACTTTCACCGGAACCGTCAGACTTCCGGTGCTGCCCTGCGTTCCCTTGATCTGAATCTGGCTCGAGGGGATCGTCGCTCCCGGCGTTCCTGCAAAACCAGTCTCGGGATCGGTCGACACGGTCAGCGCGACGTCGCCCGGATTGCCGCTGATCGTCAGCGTTGCACCGGTGTACGTTCCGGCCGGCACCTGCGCGCTGGCCAGAATGTCACCGAGCTGATCCAACTGCACCAGGTTGATCATGGGCGTGGGCGTGGATGCGGTGAACACTGTTACCGGCGATCCGCCACCCTGCGGAGTGAGCGAGACGCTCAGAACCTTTACTCCGATCATGGCCCAGTCTTCGGTGGAGGCGTCCTGCATGACGAAGGCGACTGTGCCGTTCTGGGTCTGGCCGCCGCCTGTGGAGGAGGAAGATCCGGTATTGCCGCAGGCCACAAACAACAGCGGGAGCGCCGCAGTGACCATCAGCAGAATCAGACGGGAAATCCTGGTGTTTCTTGCTTCCATGACGAACTCCTGTGATTGAGCTTTTGGGGGAGTCCAAAAAGCTGTTGTTTCGCCGTACGGGAGAGCAAACACGGGTTAGTCTAGGGAAGTTGCGTAACAAAAAGCAGGTTACCGCCGCCTCTGGGCGCACGGTGGGACACGTACCTGCCCGATCAGATATCTGTTGATACTGGGATGCCGGATCTTCGAAATTGGAAATTAGGTTGGGAGCCGATAGGTTTCAGAAATGGTTACCGAAGTTATCCCTGATCCCTCGCGTATGAACCGCAAAGCAACTAACTGCGGACGCCCTCAGGCGTCTTCTCAGCCCCCGCTAAGTCTTCGAGCAAGTGCTTGAGGTGACTCAAAACCTCTTCCGCGGCGTTCGCCTTCTGTGAGAATTTCAAGGTGCCGTCCGGCGTGAATTGGGCGCCGCGCTGCCCCGCGACGAAGCGCGCCAAACGCTCCGGGTCCACAGTCGCGTTTTGGCGGAACTTGATGCTCACCTGGTCGCGCTTGCGCTCCACAGCATTTACGCCGACCCGGATTGCCAAGAGCTTCAATTCGGCATACTCGAGGAGATTCCGGACCGCCACCGGCGGCTCGCCATAGCGATCGATCAACTCCGCGCGGACGTCGTGCAACTGCGACTCGCGTTCCACGCCCGCTACACGCTTGTACATCCGAAGGCGCTGGTTCTCTTCCGGGATGTACTCTGCGGGAATCCGGATATTGAGGCCGAGGTTGAGCTGGGTGGCGACTTCTTCTTCCGGCATCTCGCCTTTCAACTCGCGCACGGCGCGGTCGAGCATCTGCGTATAGAGCTCGAAGCCGATGGCTTCGATGTGTCCGCTCTGCTCACCACCGAGAAGGTTTCCGGCGCCGCGCAACTCCAGGTCGAGGGCGGCGATTTTGAAACCTGCGCCGAGGTCGGAAAATTCTTTCAGCGCGGCGAGGCGCCGGCGCGCAATCGGCGTCAGCTCGATCTCTGACGGAAGCAGCAGATAGGCATAAGCGCGCCGATCAGAGCGGCCCACGCGTCCACGCAACTGGTAAAGCTCGGAGAGTCCAAGACGCTCGGCGCGACTGATCAGGATGGTGTTGCACAGCGGGATGTCAAGCCCGTTTTCGATGATCGTTGTCGCGACCAGAATGTCGGCTTCGTGATGCATGAACTTCAGCATCACTTTTTCGAGCTCCGTTTCCGCCATTTGCCCGTGGCCGACGAGAATGCGTGCCCGCGGCACGAGTTCCTGCAGCTTCGCCGCAATCTCCCAGATGCTTTCCACCCGGTTGTGTACGAAATACACCTGCCCACCGCGCTCGAGTTCCTGCTCGATCGCCGACTGGATCATCTTGTCGTCCCAACTCGCCACCACGGTCTGGATTGCCATGCGGTCTTTCGGCGGGGTCTCAATCACGCTCATGTCCCGCAGGCCGACCAGCGACAAATGCAGCGTGCGTGGAATAGGTGTCGCCGACATCGTCAGCACGTCCACCTGCTTGCGCATCTGCTTCAGACGTTCCTTGTGGCGCACACCGAAGCGCTGTTCTTCGTCCACGATCAGCAGGCCAAGATCCGAAAACTTGATGTCCTTCGACAGGATGCGGTGCGTGCCGATCAGCACATCGATCTTTCCGGCTTCCACCTTTTGCAGGATTTCTTTCTGCTGCTTGGGCGAGCGGAAGCGACTGATCATCTCAACGGTGATTGGAAACGGAGCAAAGCGCTGCTTGAATGTCTCGTAGTGCTGAAATGCAAGCACAGTCGTCGGCGCCAGTACCGCAACCTGCTTGTTATCGCTGAGCGCTTTGAATGCCGCGCGCATCGCCACTTCTGTCTTGCCGTAGCCCACGTCACCGCAGAGCAGGCGATCCATGGGGCGGCCCGACTCCATGTCGACCTTGACGTCAGTAATCGCCTGGGCCTGATCTTCTGTCTCGGTGAACTCGAAGGCATCTTCGAATTCCTTCATCCACTCGGTATCGGCCGGGAACGCGTGCCCTTGCGCCATCTGCCGCTGCGCATAGAGTTTCAACAGTTCGTCGGCCATGTCTTTCATGGCCTTGTGAACGCGTGCCTTCGTCTTTGCCCACGTCGCCGTGCCCAAGTGGCTGAGCACCGGCTTCGCGCCCTCTGCCGAACGGTACTTCTGGATCAGATCGAGGCGCGTAAGCGGAACATAGAGTCGCGCGGCTTCGGCGAACTCCAGCAGCATGAACTCTGCTGGTCCATCGCCCTGATTGATCTCCTTCAAACCCTGGTACTGCGCGATCCCGTGCTCCACGTGCACCACGTAGTCGCCAACCTGCAGGTCGCGGAAGTCGGAAAGAAACGCGGACACCTTCGACTTCGTTCGAGACGGCCGCGAAGCCACCAGTTCCGATTCGTCGAACAGGTCGCGCGCCCCGAAGATGGCAAGATTCGCTTCGGGAAGAATCACGCCCTCGGGCAGATACGACTTCACCAGCGTGGCGCTTTGCAGGTCGCCCGAGAAGTAAGCGGTCTCGTCGGCATAACTTTCGCCACCACGTGTGCGGCTGCCCAGCCGAAACGAAACGTTGTATTCAGTGAAGATGTCCGCCAGTCGCTCGACCTCGCCCGTGTTGGGCGCGGCAAACACGACGCTTTTGCCTTCGGCAATCAACTTCTGAACTTCCTCCAGCATCGCCGGAACCGAGCCGTGAAAACGCGGCGTAGGCTGCGAGGGGAATTGAACGGACGTTTCTGCATCTTCCATCCGAGTGATTCCCAAATGCTCGAGGTCCGCGCCGGGCAGGGTCGCAAGCGTCTGCCACCAATCATCCGGCGGGAAGTAGAGATCGGTCGGCTTGACCAGGTTTCCGACACCACTTCGCTCATGCGCTTCTTCGATGCGCGTCCACGTGCGCTCGAGTTCCTGCTTCAGGTTGTCGCGCTCGTCGGTTAGAACCACGCCATTGGGAAGCAACTCGAACAAGCTTCGGCTCTCGCGCGCCACCGGCGCATAGAACTCCCACCCCGGGAACACCGTCACCCCGCCCGATCGAATGGCCTGCTCAATCACTTCTTCGTTCCCGGTGATACGCTTCCCGGAGAGCCGCACGTGAATCGCGCCCAGCAAGTCTTCGCGAACGGGCGTCTCTGTCAGCGGTAGCAACAACGCTTCATCGACCGGACTCGACGAGCGCTGCGTCGCGGGATCAAATTTCCTTATCGACTCCACTTCGTCGCCAAAGAACTCGATGCGCACGGGACGATCGGCCTCCGGCGAATAGACATCCAGAATTCCGCCGCGCAGTGCGTACTGCCCGGGCATCTCGACCACGTCGGCCGAGTCGTAGCCCACCGTATTCAAGTGCTGCAGTAACGTCTCCGTATCGAAGGTCTCCCCGCGCCGCACGGTCCTCGCCAGATCGGTGTAGTACTCCGTCGACGCCAGCCGGATGGTCGTCGCCGCGATTGGCGCCACCACGATCGAAGCGGCACCCGTCGCGATCTTCCATAGCGCCGTCGCCCGCTCTTCCTGGATCTCCGGGTGCGGCGACAGGTTCTGATAGGGGAGCACGTCCCGCGTCGGCAGCGTCACGATCGCGTCCGGATCCAAAGCGCCCGTCAGCTCGGCAAATCCCTGCAGCACGGGCAACAGGTCTTCCGCGGCGCGGTTGTCAGTTACCACCAGGATCATGGGCCGGGCAGCGGCCCGCTGTAGGAGGATCAGCAGCAACGCCTTCGCGGTCGGGGTTAGGCCAGACACACTAATCCGCCCCGTGCCCTCTTTCAGGTGGGAGGCAACACGCGTGAAGACTGGTAACTTCTCTACGTCCACGAAGAGTTCGCGGACGAATGGTAGGGCCATGCTCACTTTATTTTAGCAGCGATTCGCGGATCGCATTTTTCGCTTCTGGAACCAACGCAGCCTCGCCGCGGCGCGGAAAGCGGCGGGTCACGTCCTTCGGTACCGGTTTCGAATGATCGGTGGCGATTTATAACGAATTGCAGTGGCTGCTCGTTGGGCCACGGATGCCATTGTATGAAGGTCCAGCTTTGTCGTCTCTTGTTGATCTCCGTCTTTTTCTTTTCGGGTGTTCCGGCCTCACTCGCACAAACTGCTCAAGCTCCAACGGACGCTTCCAAGTCCCGTCCCGAAAGCTTCGAATGGGACCGCCAAATCGAACTCTTTGATGAGGCGTACAACGACGACAATTACGTCGAGGCCGAGCGATTCGCCCGCAAATCACTTGAGATCGCCGAACAGCTGCACCTGGATGACGCCAAGCGGGCGACAAGTCTGTCCAGCCTGGGGCAAAGCCTGCGCCATCAGAAGAAGTACTCCGCAGCCGAGCCGCTCTTCCGGGAAGCGTTGGCAATCCGTGAGAAGATTTTGCCACTCATCAATTTCCGAACAGCCTATGCGCTGGAAGGCCTCGCAGTTTCGCTGGTTGGGCAGAATCGGCCCGGTGAGGCGGAGCCGTACTATCTGCGAGCGATCGCGATCTGGGATCGCATAGACAAAGAGGAATATCAAAGCTGTCATCATGGGGTAGTGCTGGATGGCTTAGGCCGGATTTACTTTCAAGCGGGCTCTTACGAAAAAGCCGAGCCCCTTTACGAGCGCGCCCTCGACGTCTGGACCAAAGGAAAAGACCATTGCGCGCTGATTCGTTCGGTCATGGACGATCTGGCGGCGCTCTATTGGGCGCAAGGAAAGATCGAACGTTGCGGGCAGATGTATGAACAGACTATTCCCCTGCTGGACCAGGGTCTTGGTGATGAGCAACCGGAGCTGATTGCTGAGCAGCGCGTGAAACTCGCGCGCGTGTACATGGCCGAGAAGAAACCGGCCGAGGCCGTTTCTCTCCTACAACAGGCGATTCCCGTCCTTCAGCAGGGTGGTCCTTCCGAGCGGGAGCGTCTGTTGCAGAGCCTGAAGAATGAGGCCTTGCTGCTCGGCGATCTTCATCGTGACTCTGAAATCCCCCGTGTGCAAGGGCAGATCGACGCCATCCTTGGTATCAAGGCGCAATCCGTGGAGCCGATGGTCCGCTGGCAAGGTCTGATGGGATTGCTAAACCGCAGCACGGACCTCGCCCAGAGAGGCGAACTGCTGCAACAAGCGTTGGGGGAAGCGGAGAAACTCGGTCCTGGCAGGGAACAGGCGCAGACTCTGGAGATATTCGCAGCACAACAGATGGGCTCCAACAAGAATGAGCAGGCCGAGGTCTATCTCAAGCGCGCGCTGCCTATGAATGAGCAGGTCTTTGGTTCAGGATCCGTTGAAGTGGCTCACGATTACGACGTGTTAGCAGTGGTCTACCAGGTACAAAACAAACTGGACCAGCAGGAGTCGTCTCTGAAGCAGGAAATCACTTTCCTTGAGAAATTACCCAAGGAATCCGTGCGCTTGTCCATCGCCGACCAAACTCTGGGCGACTTCTATTTCCGGCAGAAGAAATATCCGGAGGCCGAGAGAGCCTATCTGCAATCATTTCATGCCGCGGAACTGTCTCCGCCGGAAGTCATGATGGTGAGTGCGGCGCAGCGCCTTGGCCGACTCTACGGCACATGGGAAAAACCCGAGCAAGCCGTCACTTACTATACTCGCGCAGTTGCGCTGGAGAAGAGCAATCCGTCGCCGCTTTATGTAGGCGACCTGCAAGCGCTGGCCCAATTGTTGCGCAAGCTGAACCGAGCGAACGAGGCTCAACAATACGATCAAGAGCGTCAACAGGCCATCGACCACCTGATGCGCGCCAGGGCGACCGTGTCACCCACGAAGTAGCGGCCGCGTCAGACAGGTTGGACCGCCGCTGCCATTGATGCAGATCTCCGACCCAGGAAACGTAAAAACCTCGAACCCGGCCTGGCGCAGGCGCGCATTGGTCTTCGTGTTGGCCTCGATCGCCACCAGCCTTTTCTCGCCAAGCGACAGAACATTGCAGGCCAGCGTTTCTCGCTCGGAAGAATCAATCTCGATAAAGCGGTGGCCGCGGGACTTCAAAAGCTCCACCGTTTCCACCGCCAACCAGGGAAGGTCCACGAGCGCCGTATTTTCGTCCAGCAGGCTGATCAGCGACATCAGATGCAAGCACGCCGACGGCCCGGGCCCATACGGTAGCGGCGCGGTGAGCACCTCCACCCCGTGCGGCTTCAACATGTCTCGCATCTGCGCGATGCCGGCTGGATTCGTGCGATATCCATGGCCGACGAGCAGCGTATGCCGATCGAGCCAAACAATGTCGCCCGCTTCCGTGTTGCCCGGAGCCGTCACCTCGCCGAGCACGGGGATCTCAACGGTTGCAAGGAAATCGCTCTGAGCGCGCCCTTCGCTGACCCGGTTTGCCTTTCCCGGGCGCATCAGAATCACGCCGAAATCGGTCGCCAATGACGCGTCATGCGCATAGACGGCGTCCAATGTGAGACTTGCCGAACCTCCCATCTGGAGAACGTCCGCACCGGCATCTTCCAGGATCCCGCACAGTTGCTCGTGCTGCGACTGCCCCACAGCAAAATCGGGCGCGTGCAGAAATCCCAGTTCCTTCCAGTGGGCGAGGCGTTTGGGATCATCCCAACCCGCCCCATGCGGCGAGCAGACCATCACGCGGCGCAACCTTCCTACCATCGAATGGCCGTTAAACTGTCCGGCAACTTCTGGGCGATGGGCTACTTCCAGATTCGTCATAGTTTGAAACCGTCACGTCGACTAGGAATCTAAACAGTCGTTATGGCAAAAGCAATGTGGGAAGGCACTGTTTTGGCGGAAAGCAATCAGACCGTCGAGGTCGAGGGAAACCAGTATTTCCCTCCCGACGCGATCAAGCGGGAATACTTCAAGCCCAGCGCGCATCAGAGCCGGTGCCCATGGAAAGGGCTGGCCAGCTACTACAACATCGAGGTGAACGGGAAAGAGAACCCTGATGCCGCCTGGTTCTACCCCGACCCAAAACCAGCCGCGTCGAAGATCAAAGATCACGTCGCGTTCTGGAAGGGCGTGAAGATCGAGAAGTGATGGCGTGGCGCAGGCACTCTTCTCCCACGAATAGTTCGTCCCGGTGAGCGTGGAATGGGAGGGAACTTGGGGTATCTTGCACTGCAAATAAACCAGGACAGCCCGGAGCCCCCGAGGCTGTCCTTCAAAAACCCTCCCGGTTAGAAGGGCAACTACTGCTGCGAGGCTATATTGCTGATGTTTCGGCAGTATTGCGACTCTGTGAAAATCTCGTAAATTCGTTCCTGACGTGCTCCATCTGTGCCAGCCATCACAACCCACGGTGACTCATTGCGCTGCCGTTCGTGCACGCGCTGCTATAGTTGAGTCTTCCTGTCCCCTTCTGGAGGCTCCCCTATGGCCCGCAAACTTGACCAGTCGCGGAAGTTACAGAAACGCGCCGAGAAATTGATCCCGGGCGGCGTGAACTCGCCCGTGCGCGCCTTTCGCGCCGTCGGCGGCGACCCGCCCTTCATCGTCCGCGGCCAGGGCTCTCACGTCTGGGACGCCGACGAGAACGAGTACCTCGATTACATCGGGTCATGGGGACCGCTCATCCTCGGTCACGCCGCGCCAGTTGTCCTGGAAGCCATCGGGGCTGCGATGCGGAATGGCACGAGTTTTGGTGCCTCTACGCCTGCGGAAGCGGATCTCGCGGAACTCGTACTCTCGGCGTTTCCGCAGATGCAAAAGGTGCGCTTCGTCAGTTCCGGCACAGAAGCCACGATGTCGGCGATCCGCCTGGCGCGCGCCTATACCAAGCGCAAGTACATCGTGAAGTTTGAAGGTTGTTATCACGGCCACGCCGACGCGCTTCTGGTGAAAGCCGGTTCCGGAGTCGCCACGCTGGGCATCCCCGGCTCCGCGGGCGTTCCCGAGGAATTCACGCAATTCACCCTCGCTCTTCCCTACAACGATACCGACGCGCTCGAGCAAGCCTTCCAGAAATTCAAGCACCAGATCGCCTGCGTGATCGTTGAGCCGGTGGTCGGCAATATGGGGTGTGTTCCGCCGGCCCGCGGGTATCTCGAAGCCCTGAGGGCCGTGACTTCGAACGATGGCGCGGTGCTCATCTTCGACGAGGTGATGACCGGTTTTCGACTGGCGTTCGGCGGTGCTCAGGAGCTTTACACGATCCGGCCCGATCTCACCACGATGGGAAAGATTATCGGCGGCGGCCTGCCCGTTGGTGCCTACGGAGGACCCTCAGAGATCATGGATCTTGTCGCTCCGCTCGGGCCCATGTATCAGGCCGGCACGTTGTCAGGGAACCCGCTGGCGATGGCTGCCGGCTACGCGCAGCTGCGCTATCTCAAGGAACACAAGAGCCTCTATCCGCAGCTTGATCAGCTGAGCGCCGAGCTCGTGGCCGGCGTCGCTGCCGCCGCCAAGAGCGCGGGTGTGCCGATGACCCACAACCGCGTCGGCTCGATGTTCACCTGGTTCTTCACGCCCGGACCGGTAACGGACTGGAATTCCGCGTCGAAGTCCGACACCGAGGCCTTCGGCCGCTTCTTCCGTAACATGCTCGACAGCGGCGTCTATCTTCCGCCGTCGCAGTATGAAGCCGCGTTTCTGGGCGCTGCGCACACCGCCGAAGATGTGCAGAAGACGATCGCCGCGGCGAAGCAAGCCTTCGCGATGGTGGCGGCGTAGGAGCCAAGTTGGGGTCAGCCTGACTCTGCCTGAAAGGATCAGCAGATGACGTCCTGGCTCGGGAAGAAGAAAACGCCGGACGGAACCGAAATCATCCGCCACGGCGAAACGGAAACGCAATTCGGCGTTATGGGCCAGGATACCGTCGGCTTCCGAAGAGCCCGCGAAGGTATCTATGAAGAGCTGTTCGGCAAACCGCTCAAAGTTTCTCACGAATTGCTTCCGCTGATCCCGCACGTCGACGTTTACATTTTCAGACGGGCGTTCAAAAAGGAAGGCGTCGAACAAGATGTCTATGCTCTGGTCACAGGCGGGATGAGCGACCTCGAAATGACGTTGCCGCAACGTGCGGCTAATGATGTACCGCGCCGCGTGGAACTGATCTTTTATTGCGCAGAAGCGCGAGAGGAGTACATCGCGACTCTACGATGGGTGGCGCATTTCCCGCACAGTGCGAAATCGTTTCTCGGACATGGGCACACCATGCCGAACGGCGATCCACCGGCGCCATTTTGGGGCAGCACTGAACTCGACACGCTCTTGTTCATGCCGCCAATCGTGAAAAAGGACCAGACACTGCCCGACAAATTGCAGCTTGGTGGTCAGCCTGTCCACTTGCTGTGGGTCGTGCCTCTCACGACAGCCGAGTGCAATTTCAAGTTGCGGAATGGGTTCGAAGCGGTCCTCGATTTATTTCAAAAGCATCGACACCCATACATATTCGACCCGACCCGGAAAAGCTACGTGTGACGGCGTGTTGGACTAGACTTCTCTCGAAGGCCTCGGTCTGGCGTTCGCGGATAGCGGTGACTGTGGGTTGTCGGCGGTCTCTCCCATCATCCCCGGAATCGACTCGAACCCATACCCCTCACTCTTCCAGCGTGCAATCAGTTGATCGGTCGCGATTACCGTCTGTGCGCGATCTCCACCCATGCCGTGATGGCTGCCGTCATGCAGCAGAATTACGTCGCCGCCGTGGATTTTTCCCGACACACGTCCCACGATTCGCTCGGCTGGCGGGGCGTTCCAGTCGTAGCCGGTGATATTCCACATGATTGGCATAAGGCCGAGAGAACGCGCGATGCCTAGCGTTCCCAGGCGGCGTCCGCCAAACGGGGGACGGAATAATCGCGGTGTTTGACCGACAGCGTCTTCGATCGCGTGGGTGCAGCGCTCCAGCTGAGAGCGAGTCTCGCCGTTGCTTTTGAAAATCAGATTCGGATGCGTGTAAGTGTGGTTGCCGACGACATGCCCCGCCTTCAAGATTTCGCTTACTATGTCCGGCCGCTGCTCGACGAAGCCGCCGATCAGGAAGAACGTGGCCTTCACGTCATGCTTCGCCAGAACCTCCAGCAAGCGAAATGTGTGTGGATCATTCGGGCCGTCGTCGTAGGTCAGCGCAAGTTGCTTTGATCCCCGCGGCAAACCAGTGAACGTCCGCCCGTACCACTGTCCTGTCGGTGCCATCGACTGGTATCCCACCGCACACACCGCAGCGACCGAAGCCCCCGCGCCGAGAAGAGGTCCAAGCATTGTGCTGCATTGTAAATCGAGTCGTCCGTTGCAACTCGCTTGTCGTTGCCTTTTGGTTTGTCCAACAACCAACGACCGACGACTTCACTATTAACTCTTCGCGCAATTGCCCTCGCGCGCCTTGTCGAGATATTCTGCAATGCGATCGGTTTCGCGAGCCCATGGCCAATCTCTTCGAGAGTCCCCGCTACATTGCAGTCGAAGGCCCCATCCGAGTCGGAAAAAGCACGCTCTCCCGCATCTTGGGTGAGCGCCTCAACGCGCAGCGGGTGATCGAACCGGAGGACAATCCATTTCTGCAGGCGTTTTACGAGGGAGAGGCGGGCGCGGCGTTTCAAGCGCAACTGTCGTTTCTGATTGGACGCTTCGAGCGATTGCGAGAGCTCGATCCCGGCTCGCGCTCGCAGAAGACCATCGTCGCCGATTTCATCTTTGAGAAAGACAAACTTTTCGCCTGCCTCAACCTGAACGATAAGGAACTCGAGACCTACAACCGCTATTACAATTTTTTCCGCGAACAGTTGCCATCACCCGATCTCGTGATCTATCTGCAGGCGACCCCGGACGTCCTGAAGAAGCGCCTGAAGAAGAAAAACTCCGCCAGCGAAAAGGCCATCAGCGACGACTATCTCGAGGAAGTCATCAAGGCGTACGAGCATTTCTTCTTTCACTACACCTCATCCGATCTGCTCATCGTGAACACCTCCCAGATCGACTTCGTCGACCGCAACGAAGATCTGAAAGAGCTCCTCCGAAAAATCACCGAGCCCATCAAGGGCACGCAATACTTCCTGCCGCTGGGCAGCCAGGAAGCTGCCAGCGCCTAGGTCGGTCGTCGGCTTTTGGTCGTCGGTCTTCGGCCGCGGCCGTTCCATCGATATGATTACCTCCCCAATCGAACAACGCCTGGGGTTCGTCTAATTCATTCATTCCATGGGCAATAAAGAGGTTTCGCCTTCAGGATGCGTGGTGCCCGGATGGCGACCGGAGGCCGTCGACCGACTGCTGGTGTTATCCGGTTTTTCGATCTAAACTATCCCTCGCACGCATCCAATGATGTGACAGGCTCTATCCGGCTGGGCCGGAGGGGCACTGGAGGACATCGTGAGTCTCACCCCGATCGGCGAACCGCGCCGCAAGATCACCGTCGCTTCCCTTCGCGAAAACAAGCTCCAACATCAGCCCATTACGTGTCTCACGGCGTACGACTACGCCAGCGCGCGTCTGGTCGACGAGGCCGGCATCGACATCGTGCTGGTCGGTGACTCGCTGGCCATGACTATGCTCGGCTACGAGAACACGCTCTCGGTCACAATCGACGAGATGCTGCACCACGCCAAGGCCGTGCGCCGTGCCGTAAAGCACGCGCTGCTTGTGGCGGACATGCCGTACGGCTCGTATCACGTCAGCCCCGAAGATGCCGTGCGCAACGCGGCTCGCTACGTGAAAGAAGCAGGCGCGGAAGTGGTGAAGATCGAAGGCGGCGAGAAACGCGCCGATTTGATCCGCCGCATCATCGACGCCGAGATTCCGGTCGCCGGCCACATTGGCCTGACGCCGCAATCGGTGAATGTGATGGGTGGCTACAAAGTTCAAGGCAAGGATCTGTCGGCCATTGAGCGCCTGATGCGGGATGCCGTCGCACTCGACCGCGCGGGCGTAGCCTGCATTTACCTGGAAGGCATTCCGCGCGAGGTGGCCTCAATGATCACGGCTGAGGTTGGCGCCCCGACGATCGGCATCGGCGCCGGCCCTGGGTGCGACGGTCAGGTGCTCGTATTCCACGACATCCTCAACCTGACTTTCCAGCCCCCGGCGAAATTTGTTCGCAGATACGGAGACGCCGCTGCCGAAATCATCCGCGCCGTGCAGGCATTTCGTGCGGACGTGATCTCGCACCAGTATCCATCCGACACCGAGTCTTATCATCTGCCGAAGGAGACGCGAGCCGCGCTGGAGACCGTGCTGGAGCGTAAGCAGGCGATGCGGCGGTAGATCGAACCTTGGGTGTAAAAGTATCGAGCCCAACAGCTCGCTTTGTACTAACTTAACTGCTCGGTCGGTCTGGGCTCGCCACATCGCACAAGTGCAATGCGGTGGATGATTACACAATTCAACTGTTGGACGTCACAACCGGGCCAAACGAGCGACAGTTCAACAGATACTCCGTAAAGGCAGTGTCAACCTTCGGGAAGTTTCCAAAAAAATTTCGGGGATTCTCGAGGAAGTCAGTTTGTATCCAATCAGCCCCGGAGGGGCGAAGCCAATTTAGCCCAGCGCTTCAGCGCTGGGGATGCCGATGATAAGAAATGCAAGTCCCGTAGGGACGGCCGATCCAGCCTCGCGAAGCCGTACACGCGTCCTCTCGACCACCGTCGATACGCGGGGCGCCAGCCGTGCGGCTCGTGGCTCGGGGAAAATAATCGGAATGGTCCCCACCATGGGCGCCTTGCACGATGGACATCTTTCACTCGTACGTGCCGCGAAGGCACAAAGCGACTTCGTAGTGGTGTCGATCTTCGTCAACCCTCTCCAGTTCGGGCCTAAGGAAGATCTCAGTAAATATCCACGCACGTTTGAGCGCGATTGTGCGCTGCTCGAAAAAGAAGGCGTCGACGTTATCTTCGCGCCCGCGGTTGCCGAGATGTATCCGGGGAATGCGGTCACCTACGTCAACGTGGAAGACTTGAGCGGGCGTCTCGATGGAGTGTCCCGGCCAGGGCACTTTCGCGGCGTCACGACGGTGGTTTCGAAGCTGTTCCACATCGCCGAACCCGACAAGGCGTTCTTCGGCCAGAAAGATGCAGCCCAAGTGGCGATCATTAAGCAGATGGTTCGCGACCTCGACATGCCGGTTGAAATCGTGGTGGGCCCGATCATTCGCGAGACAGACGGGCTGGCCATGAGCTCGCGCAATGCGTATCTCGACTCCCATCAACGAAAGCAAGCGCTGGTTCTATCAAGGGCTCTCAAACGTGTGGAAGAGTTGTTCACGCGTGGTGTGCGCGACGCGAAGACCCTGCTCGCCGCGGGCGAAGACGTTTTTCACGAAGAGCCGACGGTCCGCCTCGACTACGTTTCGATCGTGGACTGGGATTCTCTGGAGCCGGTCGAAGAGGCGAAGCCCGGAACACTGGTCGCCGTCGCGGCGTACGTGGGGGCAACACGTCTGATCGACAATGTGATCCTCGGCTGAGAGGCTCTTGATTCTCTCCGTGCACCTCGGTGTCCTCCGTGGTGAACGTTCTTGCTTTCCGCTCGTCGCAGAACGTACTCCAAAGCCTTTTGCGTCGCTCTGGACACGCCACTCGGAGCTCGCTCTTCTTCGCGATCTTTGCGGTATTTTTTTGCGTCCTTTGCGGTTAAGAGCTCTTGCTTCCGATGCTGGTAGGTTTTCCGACGCCGCGGAGAGCAAGCAACCTAGACCACCTTCCTCCCCGACACGAATGCGTTCCCCGGCACGATATATCGCAGCGGGCGCTCAGCCGCTTTCGTGATGCCGATCCGTTTCGTGACCTTCACCGCCGGGCGCGGCTCGCCATCATCAGCGATCCACAGATCGGATTCCGCCGACGTCAAATCCTTCCCGTTGTCGCGCTCGCGCGTGATCCCGAATGCCTCCGCTAAGCGCCCCGGACCGCTCGTCAATTTGCGCAGGTCGCTCGCGTCTTCGATCTTCAAATGGCGCGCGCGCACCATCTCTTTGATTCCGGCGAGCGGCTCGACTGCGCGAAACAGCACGCCGCCCGCAACTCCATCCGGCAGGCAGCTGACGTTGAAGCAATAGTGGTTGCCATAGATGAAGTAAACATACGAAATTCCCGGCGGTCCCCACAGCACTGCATTGCGCGACGTGCGCCCGATGAACGAATGCGCGGCCGGATCCCCACGCAGATAGGCCTCGACCTCCACGATTCTTCCCGCTAGCACCTGCGCGCCATTCCTGCGCAACAACACCTTTCCCAGCAGATCGCGCGATACCCGCCGCGGATCGCGGTTATAGAAGCTCCGTGGCAGCGGCACGAGCTTAGCCGCATCTGCAACCCGCTGCTCGAATGTGTCGGTCTTCGATGGCACGATCTTCATTGTGTCCCCAGAGTGAGAATTCCGTCGAATGGTTGCGGTCGGGGTCCGGACTCGTCGTGTTACGGCGCAGGAAGGTTTCCGGGGCGTTAGAATAGCGCGCACAAACGAACACACGCCTCACAAACTCACCCTCTGTTTCGCGAAGGAGAGGATTCATGCTTGGGAAAATTGTAAAAATCGTCGCCGCCTCCACCCGCCCTCATTCTCACCGGCTTCGCCCAGACCATCCCCGCCGGAACACATATTTCCGTTCGCATGGGCCAGGAGATCAGCTCCGGCACGGCCAAGGTTGGCGATCGTTTCGACGCCACCCTCGCCCGTGATCTCGTGGTCGGCGGAAAGACCATCGCCAGGGCTGGGGACCCGGTACGCGGCAAGGTCACCCTCGCGAAGTCGAGCGGCCGCCTGCACGCGCCCGGTCAGGTTTCCGTCCGGCTGACCTCGATCCATTCGGAAGGGAAGACCATCCCGATTTCCACCGGCAACTATCATCTCGAAGGCAAGAGCCACGCAAAGAGCAACGCCACGAAAATCGGTGGTGGGGCAGTAGTCGGGGCGCTGATCGGGGGGATCGCGGGCGGAGGCAAGGGCGCTGCCATCGGTGCGGGCGCCGGCGGCGCCGCTGGAACAGGCGTGGCCGCTGCAACGGGCAAAGAAGAAGCCGTTATCCCTGCTGAGAAGACGCTGAGTTTTACGACAACTACGGCCGCCACGGTGAAATGATACGTTTGTCTTCCTGCTGGGTATCGGTGATTTTCGCGACCGGTTTTATCGCTATCGATCGAAGGACAGACGTCGACCGAGTCGATTCCCCGGCAAGAACGCGGAACTCTTTGCGTATTGCCTAACTCTCCGGATCCGCCTTAGAGAGTCTCCCCAGGCGGAGCTTACAATCCGACGACGCTGACCGTAAGAATTGACAAGGGTCCGACACTGCCATGGCCTCACAAATCTTCGGTCAAAATCGAGGATCTCTCATTAAACGAACGTCACTTGATTGTTCTCACGTCTGACGGCAAGCGAATACAGTCGCTGTGGTTCCGGTTCTCCGACTACAAGAATAAGCTGTTGTGCCTTTCGTTTGACGGCTATGGAGGAGTTTACTTGGGCGACAAGCATACGGCTCTCTGGTGCAGGTGTAAGTAAAGGACGGGCGAGATGCCCGTTCCTCCACCTTCATTATGAGAAACCGTCCTTTGCCGGCGACTGGCAACCGGCCACTGGCAACCGCTCTTAAGCCGCCTGCTTCAAATAATCCAGCACTTCATCGGAATGCCCTTCCGGCTTGACCTTGTGAAATACGTGCTTGATCTTGCCGTCCGCACCGATGACGAACGTCGTTCGCGCCACGCCCATGACCTTCTTCCCGTACATGTTCTTTTCCTGGATCACGCCAAAGGCGTTGCAAAGCTTCTTGTCCTTGTCGGCCAGCAGGGAAAAAGGCAGGCGAAACTTCTCCTGGAATTTCTTCTGGGCGGCCGGCGTATCGGGCGATGCCCCGAGCAGCACAACGCCGGTTTTCTGAATCTTCTTGTAATCGTCGCGGAACGAGCAGGCTTCCTTGGTGCATCCGGGCGTATCGGCCCGTGGGTAAAAGTACAGAATGACGGTCTTGCCTTTGAAATCCTTCAAGGAAACCTCTTTGCTGTCCTGGTCTTCTAAAGTGATATCGGGCGCTTTATCATTGACATCAAGCATGACTACATCTCCTGAACGCACAACGTTATACCGCACGGCACGCCGGGCCGTCATCTGCGCCCTGGCCGCTTTGAGTTTCGCGCCAGTCTCCCTCTCGCAGCTTGGCCACACGGCGAAGAAAGACAAGGGTCCCCGCGCTGTCGGGCTCGTGGAGCTTTCTTCCGACGGCAACGCGCGCTTCATTCCCGTCGCAATCATGATCGACGGCAAGTTCTATGACGCCGCCGCCTACAAAGCTTCGCCCGTGCCGATGGCGATCTGGGGCGGCACAGTATACGAGGCCGAGCGTACCGGCGTTTCGCAGGGCCTTTTTACCGTCGGCGAAGGACTGAAGACCGGCAACAATTGGTCGGCCAATGGAAAGTGGGTGCCGGCCGGAGCAAAGCCGGTCAAGAAGCACGTCGAGACCAAGCCAAACTTCGATGAGGACTCAGGACCGCCGAAGCTGCGCCGCGCGGAAGGCGAGAAATCAAGTCCATCCGCATCCGGACCCTCGACTCCAGACACGAAAACTCCTTCGGATGCGAAAGCGCCTTCGGACACGAAAGCGCCGTCCGACACGAAGAGTCCATCCGATTCGAAGAGCCCGTCAGACGCGAGCCAATCCGCTCCTGCTCCGGCGCCCCCGGCCACACAGGGCTCCAAGCCTGGCGAGGACGAGGATGCCGCCAACAAGCCGACGGCGGCCGGCAACACAACCTCCAATGACGCAGATCCGAACCGCCCCGTGCTCGCCCGCGGCAAGATCGAGAGTCTCGGATCGACCCAGCATAACGCCATGTCTCCGGCGGCATCGAAGGCTGCGTCCGGTACCATCAAGAGTTCGGGTGTTGCCTCCACCAAAGGCGTCGCCGCAAAGCCAAGCGACAAGAAAGCCGGCCCGCAATTGCTCCCGGCGGTCTCCGATGCGGGAGGGCCGGATCCGCGTCCGTACGCTTACGATCTGAAGTCCGACGAAGAGCAGAAATTTCGCAAGAAGATGCTGGCCATGGCGAGCGACCTGATTGTTGCGCGCGCAAAGCCAAGCGATTCCGAGCCCGCGCCCACGAAGACCGCCCCGCGTCCAGGGGTCACGCGTCCCGGGGCCGCGCACCGCACTCCCAAGCCCCCGCAGCCCAACTTCGACGATGTCCAGTTTCATGCCTACGATCTCTGGAACACGAACGAGCCTGTGTTTATCCTGAGCGCGAAGGCGCAGATGCCGAAGCCGCATGGCTCCGCAAGCAGCACAGATTCCGACCTGACGTACTACATCACGCTGGTTGTCAAAGAAGACATCTACGGTGATCTGCGCAAGCTGAACGCCACGGTCACCGACACGCGCCACCTCGACGAAACGCCCCGTATGGAACTGATCGACGCCGTGGATGCGGATGGCGACGGCCGCGGCGAGTTGCTATTCCGGGAGATCTCCGATGCGGGCAGCGTCTACGGAATCTACCGCGCCGGCGCTGACCAGTTGTTCCCGCTGTTTGAAGGCGTGCACTAAGGCCGCTTTGTAATCGGCGACTTGATCATCCGATGACCGATCCTCTAAGCCCCCTGGGGTTGATCTGTCGTAACGTCCTCTGCGTCGTTTCTTCGCGAACTTCGCGGCGAAGGCTCGTCTCTTTGCGGTTTCGCAATGACTTGTTGCCTCGGTGTACAATCCCTCGATTTTTTCCGGGGGTCAATGCATGCGCAAACTGGCGCTTCTCGGCATCGCTCTTCTCACCATTTCTCTCGCATTCGCACAGCACGACACCGATTACAGCAAGGTGCAGATCAAAGTCAACAAGGTTGCGGGCACCGTCTACATGCTCGAAGGCGCGGGAGGCAATATCGGCGCGTCCGTGGGCGAAGACGGCATCGTCATCGTCGACGATCAGTACGCTCCCCTTGCCGAAAAAATCCAGGCTGCCTTGAAGGGCGTCACCGACAAGCCGATCCGCTTCATCATCAACACGCATTATCACGAGGACCACGTCGGTGGAAATGAATACTTCCAGAAGCAGGCGCCGATCATCGCGCACGATAACGTCCGCAAGCGCCTCGCCGAAGGCGGCACCGCCGGTAATCTTGGTTCAATGAAGTTCGAAGCCAAGCCCCAACCCAAGGAAGCGCTGCCGATTCTCACCTTCGATCACGACGTTACCATTCACCTCAACGGCGAAGACATCCGCGCCCTGCACTTCCCGAGCGGCCATACCGACGGTGACAGCATCATCTTCTTCCCGCAATCCAACGTCGTGCACATGGGCGACGACTTCGTCCGCTACGGCTTTCCGTTCATCGACCTGGGCGGCGGCGGCAGCGTCGCAGGCATGATTCGCGCCTGCGAGGAAGTCATCCCGAAGCTGCCTGCTGATGTGAAAGTTATTCCCGGCCATGGCGCCGTGTCGACTCTCGACGACGTGCGCGCCTATGTCACCATGCTCAAGGAAACTCTCGCTGCGGTGCAGAAAGGCGTGCAGCAGGGAAAGACGCTCGATCAACTCAAACAGGAGAAGGTTCTGGATCCGTGGAAGAAGTGGAACAGTGAGGCCGTGACCACAGACGTCTTCATTGAGACGATCTATAACGATTTGACCGGCAAGAAGGACCAGAAGCTGATCAAGCACAACTGACGAGAGCACTCAGCAGTCAGCATTCAGCTTGGAATTGGGCACTCAGTGCACCTGGCGAGATTGTGGGACCGTGGCTTAGTGCTAACTGCTAACTGCTAATTGCAGATTTCTGAATGCTGACCGCTACTTGTTCGTGACTACCACTTCGCCGTTCTCGACTTTCAGTCCGCCGACCGAGTCGGGCAACTTCATTTGGTCGCGCTGCTCTAGCAATTTCTTCTGCAGCTGATCATTCACCAGGGAAACCGGGACGGACAGATCTCCAACTTTAAACTTGGTCGGTTCGAAGGTCGCATAACCGTCCTTCGATCCGAGGTGTCCTTCCAGCGTGATCCACACATTTTTCCCAGCGACGCGCGTGAGGAACTGGCCTTTCACGAGGTCTCCCTCGAAGTTCACCTGGTAGTCCTTGATATCGGGGTCACCCGGACCAAGATCGCCCGAGAGAACATTCGACGAACCGTTGCCCGAGCCCGCATCACCTTGCGAGGCCGGTCGCGATCCCGGCTCGGCCGAGAGCGCACCTGCTGCCTGCGCAATCGCCGCGCTGATCTCCTGCGCATTGAGCCGGACTTCGGTTCCCGACTGGCCCTGTGCCTGCGCCTGTTGGAGTTGCTCGATCTTGTTCTGGAACGACTGGGCGTTGGCGGCGATGACCGCCGGAGGCACTCGGGGCTGCGGTGCTACGGGCGACGGCTTCTTCATCACGAGGAAGAGTGCCGTCAACGACGTCAGCAGCGTTGCGATGCTGATCACACGGTCGAGCTTGAGCTTCATGGATGACCCCCCAGTGCCCCAGCACAGCCCCTGCCTCAATGATAGCCGCTGGAGTGAGCGGTTCGACGTAACGAAGGTGATGTGACCGTCGGCCAACCGAAGCATTTCGGCCTGCCGCAAACGACCGAATCGCGACTGTCGCTGCTACCATAGCCAACGTGGCAGCCCTGCTCGAGGTCCGCAACCTGAGTGTTGAGTTCCCCCTGAAAAAGGAGTCAGGCGCCGCTCAAAATTCCAGCTCGCCTGGATCCCGGTCGAGCGGCATCGTCGCCTCCAGTGCGACAGCCCTCGCCACCATTGCAACCAGCCCCTCAACGGGATTTCTCGCCGTGCGTGACCTTTCTTTCTCGATTGCCCACGGCAAGGTGCTGGGCCTGGTCGGCGAATCCGGCTCCGGGAAGTCCATCACATCTCTCGCAGTCATGCGGCTTCTTCCACCGCAGGCGAGCGTCTCCGGAGAAATCCTGTTTAGCGATGGCGATGCAACGTCGCGCAATCTGCTCGAAATTCCCGATGACGCGATTCGCCGCCTTCGTGGTTCGAGCATCGCAATGATCTTTCAGGAACCCATGACCGCGCTCAATCCGGTCATGCGCGTTGGCGATCAGATCGCCGAAGCCGTGCTCGCGCATCAGCCAGTCTCGAAGGCCGAGGCCTGGCAGCGCGCCGTCGATGGCATGCGCGACGTTGCCATCAACGACCCCGAGCGGCGCGCGCGCGACTATCCGCACCAGCTCTCCGGCGGTATGCGCCAGCGCATCATGATTGCGATGGCGATCGTGAATCGTCCGCAGCTTCTTATCGCCGACGAACCCACCACGGCGCTCGATGTCACCATTCAGGCGCAGATCCTTGAATTGCTTGCCGAACTTCGCCAGAAGTTTAATCTCGCCATGCTTTTCATTTCGCACGACCTGGCCGTGGTCTCGCAGGTCGCCGACCGCGTTGCCGTCATGTATGCCGGGAGCCTGATCGAGTTAGGCAGCAAGGCTGCAATCTTTTATGCAGCCGCGCATCCCTACACGCGTGCATTGCTGCAGGCGGTCCCTACGCTCAAAACCGATCGCGGCCAGCCGCTGCGAACAATTGAAGGAAGCGTTCCTTCCGCGCGCGCCCTGCCGCCGGGTTGTCCCTTCGAGCCGCGATGTTCCGATCGAATCGCCGAATGCGCTGGCAGTTTCCCTCCGTTCGTCGAGGTCGGGCCCGGACACTGGGCGCGCTGCCCCGTAATCAATTGATACACGGGTCGACTTCCAGCGTATAATCCCGGCTTTGCTCGTTGCTTTATGCGCATTCTTGTCCTGAGCGACATCCACGGCAACCTCGATGCCCTCGAGGCCTCTCTCGCTGCCGCCGGATCCTGCGACGCTGTCGTGAACCTTGGCGACATCGTCGGATACGGTGCCAGTCCGAACGAGGTGATCGAACGTTCGCGCGAGGTCGGCAGGTACTTCGTTCGCGGCAACCACGACAAGGCCTCCAGCGGCCTGATGGACTTGAAAGATTTCAATCCCATCGCCGGTCTCGCCGCGCTCTGGACCCGCGATCAACTCACCCCCGAAAATCTCAGCTGGCTGCGCAGCCTGCCGCAGGGACCGATCCAGATTCCGGATGTTCCCGAAGTGCAGTTTGTGCACGGCTCTCCCATCGACGAAGATGAATACGTCGTGACGTTGCACGACGCCATCGGGCCTCTCTCCGCTCGAGGTGTTCTGGTGACCTTCTTCGGGCACACCCACCTGCAAGGCGCATTCTCGTTCAAGACCGCCGCCGGCGATGCCTACCGGCCCGCCTATAAGACCGTGGGACAAAGCGAAAGTTCGCAATTCGCTCTCAAGCGCGATGTGCGCTATCTCATCAATCCGGGTTCCGTCGGCCAGCCACGCGACGGCGACTGGCGCGCCGCATTCGCGGTCTTTGACACCGAAAAGTGGATGGTCACCTTCCAGCGCGCGCCTTACAACCTGAAGAGCGCGCAGGATCGCATCTTCGCCGCTAACCTTCCGCAGCGCCTCGCCACGCGCTTGGCTGCGGGACGGTGAACCACTCTCCAAAATCCTCGTCAGGCAGAATCCTGCGCGCGTTGTACACTTTTTGAATGTCTTCGGATTCGTCGTTTCATCGAAAGCGGAGTACGTCCGCCGGCAGCCTTTTCCCAGCGCAGGTCGCTCCGGATTCTTACCTCATTGCGCACATCGACGGCGGGTCGCGCGGCAATCCCGGACCTGCGGGCTATGGAGTCGTCATCACCGATCGCGCCGGGAAGATGATCGCAACGCTGCATGAGTATCTCGGCCACCAGACCAACAACCACGCCGAGTATCAAGGCCTGCTGGCCGCGCTCGACTATGCGCTTACCCATGGGCACAAGGCGCTCAAGGTCGTCAGCGATTCCGAATTGTTGGTCAAGCAGATTCGCGGGGAGTACAAAGTCAAGAGCCCGGCTCTTCAGGATCTCTATCAGCGCGCCCGTCAGATGATTTCTCGGCTTGAATGGTTCTCCATCCAGCACACCCTGCGCGAAGGCAATCAGGAAGCCGATCGCCTCGCCAACATGGCCATGGACAAGGGCATGGGACGCGCGATACCTTCAGTCGCCGCAATCGTTTCGGGACGCGAGTTCAACGGCGTGGTGCGCGACGGCGTAATCGTCATCGAAGGCACGAAACTTCCGGAAGGAACTCGCGTGCAGATCCGGGTGCGGGAGTAGCTGGTACCAGGCGTCCAACACAACAGATCCTCCGTCATTTTGCGATCCGTTGCGCCGACGACCGAAGACCGACAACCGACGACGATTACTGACGACCGAAGCCAGACAACTGTTCCCCCTTACTCCGCCGACGTATGATCGTGCACGATCTTCCAGCCATCGGAGAATTTCCGGAAGACCAGCGTAAACAGCCCGTGCGGCGTTTTGCCATCCGACATCGTCAGGTGCCACGCGCCTCGAACGAACGCCGCGCCCGACCCTAGTGGTTCGATCCGCAAGTCCGAAAACTCGAGCTTCCCCATTTCCTTCCCCTCACTCTGATAGGTCTTTCGGTAGCGCTCCAGTGCCCCCTGCCAGCCGCTCGTTTCATGCGCGCCCGAAAAGAAAGTCAGTGCCGGCGAATTCCAGTAGCCCGTCATAAAAGATTCGAGGTCATGACGGTTCCACGCCTCCTGCTGAAGACGCAGAACCTGTTCGACTTCCTTTTTGACATCGGGCGAGATCACACTCCCAGCGGAAACGACGGTCCGGTCCTGTCCCACAGCTAACCGCAGAGAAACCAGGCAAAGCAGTGAGGCCAGCGTACAGCGAGTGAGCATGGATCCCTCCCGGTTCGCGCATCAGTGTCGCACAAGCGGGGTCCACAGTACCGAGTCGCGAGTCCTGTGGTTCAAGCTTTTCTGATCTGCGTGCATCTGCGTAATCTGCGGGCGAACAATCCGCACCCAAAACAAAAAACAGCGGCGTAATGCCGCTGTCTCACTCGGTACTCAGTGCTCCGGACTCGGTACTCGCGCCGCTCTTACGCCGGGCTCTTCTTCGGTGTCAGTACTTTCACGCCCGCCACTTCCCACGGACGCTTTTTTCGCTCCGTCTGCGGCTTGTCGCGATCGACGATCCGGTCGTACTGATATGACTCGCTCACCGTCCCCAGCGATTCGTTATAGAGGCTGGGCAGGCCCAGCGCTTCCTTCAGTTCTTCCGAGAAGGAATGCAGTGCTTTCAGATGATCGGCCGTTGCAGGCACCTCGGTCTTCGACGTCTTCAGGAACTGCTGGTATCCCTTGTTCACCAGCTTCGAGATCTCGCTGCCCACCAGGTAGCCGGGATACGCAAAAATCTTGATGCCATCCGCCCCATCCTTCTGGATCGCGGCTGACACGTTGTATTTCTTCAGGAAGACACGGCCTGTTGTCCCGGGCGCTTCCAGCACGTCAAAGCCGTGCTCACGCAGCCAACTCAGCGCATCTTCGTACGTTTTCTGTTCAAGCTTAGTTGCCATCTCTTGGTAAAAATCCCTTCTTTGCCTCTTCCTGCGTTAGATGCGGTTACTAAGGAAAGGGAACGTATTCAAAAGTTCCTTGGATCGCAGGAACCTCTTCTATAATCCAATGCAGGTAGTAGATACCTCTTTTTGCCGATTCCGGCACATTACTATAGTCACGGCAGTTTTATCTACATGACGCAGGTTTCGATCAAGCCCACGAGTGTCGCCCAAGCCTCGTCGAATTCCGGCTCGGCGCCGAACTCGCGCCTCGGGCTCAGCGCCCTTGAGCGCGTCGGCAACACGCCGCTGCTCCGCCTCGAGCGCATCACCCGCGACTTGCCCGACGTCGAGATCCTCGGCAAGGCCGAATGGTACAACCCCGGCGGATCGGTCAAAGACCGCGCCGCTTCAAACATCATCGCCGAAGCGAAGCGCGCCGGAAAATTGACACCCGGCAAGATTCTGCTCGACTCCACCAGCGGCAATACCGGGATCGCTTACGCCATGATCGGTGCGGCGCAGCAGATTCCTATCACGCTCTGCATGCCCGAAAATGTTTCTCCGGAGCGCAAGCGCATTCTTCACGCCTACGGCGCCAACATCATCTATACAGATCCGGGCGAAGGCTCCGACGGCGCCATCCGTCTGGCACGCGAATTGTACGCGAAGCATCCCGACCTTTATTACTACGCCGATCAGTACTCCAACGACGCCAACTGGCAGGCTCACTACCATGGCACGGCCAACGAGATCTGGCAACAAACCCAGGGACGTATCACGCACTTCGTGTCCATGCTCGGGACCAGCGGTACTTTCATGGGTACGGCGCGCCGCTTGAAGGAACTGAATCCGCACGTGCGTTGTGTTTCGCTGCAGCCCGATTCACCGTTCCACGGCATCGAAGGCGCCAAGCACATGGCCACGGCGATCGTCCCGAAAATCTACGATCCAAAGCTCGCCGACGAAGACATGCCCATCGCGACTGAAGACGCCTACCGCATGGCGAAGCGCCTCGCGCGCGAAGAAGGCCTGCTGGTCGGGATCTCCGCCGCCGCTGCTGTGGTCGGCAGCCTGCAGATCGCGGAACGGCGCAAGAAAGGACAGTCCGCCGTCATCGTCAGCATCCTGTGCGACTCGGGCGACAAGTATCTGAGCGAGCGCTTCTGGACGGAGACGGTGTAGGGGCATTTTCACCGCAGAGCCGCGGAGTCAGTGAGTGACTCACGTAGCACAACGTTCAACTTCGTTGGATTTCCCCCGTGTTCCTCTGTGCCCCCTGTGGTTGGAGATTTGCAGTGCTTCTCCAGAGAGAAACAGAGACTTATTCTTCCGATTTTCTCTGTGTCTCCGTGCTTTCGTGGTGAATCAGATTTTGCAGAACCGAGATGCTAAAGATCAGCCCCAACGACTACGCTGAAATCCGCCGCCACGGCGAGGAAACCTATCCGCACGAGTGCTGTGGTGTGCTGCTCGGCCAGATGGACGGCGATCTTCGCACTGTCACCTCCGCTGTGCGCTGCGGTAATACGCGCACCGATTCTCCGCAGAATCGCTATCATATCGACCCGAAAGAACTGGTCCGCATCCAGCGCGAGGCGCGCAATCGCGACGAAGACATCATTGGCTTCTACCACTCACACCCCGACCATCCCGCGCAGTGGTCACAAACCGATTTCGCCGAGGCGCATTGGATCGGCTGCTCCTATGTCATCACGCGCGTCGCCCAAGGCAAAGCGGACGTCACGAACTCGTTCGAGCTGACCGGCACCGACGAAGCCGATAAGAAGTTCGTCGACGAGAAGATCGAAGTTTCTTCGTAGCCGAGATGCCCTCCGAAAATCTGCGAGCGTGCTGTTTACGCGCTAATCTGCGATTTCCCTCCCGCGCTTTCTGGCGGCAGCTCCAAGCGCTTCGTCACCGTCAGATCGTTCACGCGTAAACTGGACACCGTCAGCGGCTCAATCTCGACAGACTTTAGCTTAACCTTCCCCGCGACGATGCGTCCGACCGCCAACCGTCCAATCGCCAGGGCGCCGATCGCGAACGCTCCCACCGCAACCGCGCCAATCGCCGTGGCTGCCACTGCCAGCCCGCCCACACCCATTGCCTTTGATTTTCGGATTTCTCGCATAAAGCACTCCTCATAAAACGGATTGTGAGCTCCCGATCGGCCTGGTCACAGTACGCAGGATTTTAGCCCGACCACAATCCTTGCCGATAACCAGCTGCATCCGTCCCACTACCCAACCGCTCCCTGCTGCGGTTAAGATTTCCACCGTTTTGTTCGCGGCGCGGAGTAGCATAAACCCGCTCGACTGCGGAGAGAGAACCTGTGAGGTGCGGACCCTTGCCGAACCCATCAAACTTCCATCTCAGAAAAGTTTCGCCCTGGAAGGTGCTTGGACTGACGCTCGCGTCGATCGCTCTCGCCTCCGTCTTCAATCCGCACATTTCCGCCGACAATCCGCCGAAGGCAGCCAATGTCAATGAAGCGCGGGTTGCCGCCGACGCCGCCGAAGGCGCCAACTGGTTGCTCAATGGCCGCACCTTCGATTCGGCACACTTCAGCCCGCTGAAGCAGATCAATGATCAAAACGCCGGCACCCTCGGCCTCGCTTGGTACATGGACATCGACAGCGGCATGGGCATCGTCTCTGAGCCAATCGTCGTCGACGGCATCGCGTACATCAGCGCGCCGCAGTCCAAGGTCTATGCAATTGGGGCTGCCTCCGGCAAGCTGATCTGGAAGTTCGATCCCAAGGTGCGCCTCGACCAGGCGCTCAACGGATCCTACTCCGCGCGCACCAACGCTGGAGTCGCCGTGTGGGAAGGCAAAGTTTTCGTCGGCACCGGAGACTGCCGTCTCGTCGCGATCGACGCGGCCTCGGGCAAGCAGATCTGGGAGACGCAAGTTTGTGAGCCCACCCAGACCGGCATCACCAACGCTCCGCATGTCGCCAAGGGTAAGGTCTTCATGGGCTACAACGGATCCGACGACGCTGTACGTGGAGCGATCGCGGCTTACGACGCCAACACCGGAAAAGAACTGTGGCGCTTCTGGACCGTCCCCGGCGATCCGAAAAAGCCGTTCGAATCGAAAGCCCTCGAAGAAATTGCCGCGAAAACCTGGCCGCCCGGCGATGCCTGGCAAATCGGCGGCGGTGACGTGTGGACCGCGATCACCTATGACCCCGTCACCGACTTCGTGATCTTCGGCACGGCCGGCGCTGGCGCCGACTACGGCGAGTTGGCTGCGCTGCGTGCCCAGGGCGACAAGCTCTTTGCGGGATGCATCGTCGCCGTGAAAGCCGACACCGGCGAGTACGTCTGGCACTACCAGACTAGCTCGCCCGGATTACAAACCGAGAACAATCACATCCTCATGGCCGACCTCACGCTCGATGGCGAGAAGCGCCACGTGGCGATGACCGTTCCGAAGAATGGCTTCTTCTACATTCTCGACGCAAGCACCGGCAAGTTGCTCTCCGCCAAGCCCATCGTCAAGGTGAATTGGGCCACGTCGGTCGATTTGAGCACGGGAAAGGCTGCCGAAGTGCCCGCATCGCAGGGTGGTGGCAAGCAGTGGACCGTTCACAACTGGTGGCCGATGAGCTACAACGCGGGCACCGGACTGGTCTATATTCCGGCTACCGACCGTAAGCCAAATTCGAACGCCAGTGTCGAGACCGGCGAGTCGATGAAGCAAACCGAAGGGCGCCTCGTTGCGTGGGATCCGGTGAACCAGACCGCGCGCTGGTCTGTGGAAGAGGAAATCTCGACCAACGGCGGCGTGCTCTCCACCGCGGGCAATCTCGTATTTCAGGGTCAAGGCAACGGCGAATTTACGGCATACACCGCCGATACCGGGAAGAAAGTATGGTCGATTGATACCGGCTCGGCGATCGAGTCGATTCCCGTGACGTATTACGTGAGCGGTGAGCAGTACGTGCTGTTGCCGGTCGGCTGGGGCTCTGGCTCGCGCCTGTTCGCTCCGGCGTGGACGATGGCGACTCCGCGGTCAAAGCGCGGCCCGTCGCGCATCCTGGCATTCAAACTCGGTGGCGGCGTTCCGTTTCCTGCTCCGCCCGACATCGTTCCGCCCGTGCCGAAGCCTCCCGTGCAAAAAGCCGACGCCGCCACGATCGCGGAGGGCGCGAAACTCTACAAGACGTTCTACTGCGACGGCTGTCACTCTCCCGGACTCGACGGCAGTGGCGCCTGGGTGCTCAACGGCGCGATCCCTGATTTACGCTACGCGCCGCCCGACGTGCACGCGCAGTGGTACAGCATCGTGCTGGCGGGCACGCATTGGGATAAAGGCATGCCGGGATTCGCCGATCCGCCCAAGTTCGCCTTCCCGCACCTGCGCATGACGACCAAGCAGGCGGACGCGATTCATGCGTACATCATCGACGGAGCCTGGAAGGCGTACAACGGCGAACACGAAACGGCTTCGGCCGCTCCCGCGCACAAGAAGTGAGCGATCGGACGACTGAGCGACAGGTGTCCGCGTAAACGTCCATCGCTCCACACCAGCGTCTATTGCTTCTTGGGAGGCTTTGCGGATGGGTCCACTTCGCCTCCGAAAAGCGTTACCACCCAGCGGGGCACGCCTCGATACCCTACGAACCCTCCGGTTTCGTGTCGATTTCTAAATATCTGCGTGACCGCATAGAGACCTACGACGAGAAGAAAGAACATCCACGCCCAATACCAGACCGCGTCCAGCCATGGGTAGCGCTTGCCCAGCGCAAGTGAGCCTAAGAACAAAACCCAAAAGACAATCCCCGGAATCCAGCTTCGGTGCCATTTCGGCCACTTCATGAAGGTTTTCTTTCCCAGATGCCCACTGTACTTTGAGAACCCCATGTAAGCGAATACCCTCCTCACTTTGCCGAAGGCTTATGGTCCTCACCTTGCTGTTTAGCTAACTCGGTGCGGAACTCTTGCTCTTTTTCCGCCACGAACTTCTTGTAGCCCTCTGGGTCAATGAAAGTATTCGCCCTGCCATCTTTCAGCAGCGGATATTTTTCTTCCATCCCAAAGTAGCCCCCGTGGGCGCCGAGAAAAATGTCGCAAGGCAGCGACTTCAATACACGCCACATGCGCTCGTAGTCTTCGGCAATCTGCGGATACTCCTGGTTGTGAACGAGCCTGTACCCGGGATTGACGTTGGGACTGCCCACGATCACAACATCGTAAGTCTTGCCGCCCTCGCGCACCTTCATGGTCCACGTGGTGCAGCCCTTCGTATGTCCCGGAGTAAGGTGGGCTACGAGCACCGTATCCCCGAGTCGTACCTCGTCCCCATCGTGCAACACGCGATCAACCTTGGTTGCCGGATAAAGAAACTCAGTGTGCTGCCCGTACTGAAAATCGGCCTTGCCTCCCGATTCAACCACCGGGACGTCGGCGTCCATGACCATGTAGCGTGCGCCGGTCATCTGCTTGATCTTCGCGCTGCCCGCATCGTGGTCCCAGTGTGCATGACTGATGAGCAGAACTTTCGTATCGCTGAATTTGAATCCGAGCTTCTCGATACTTGTCTGGATCATCGGCACATTCGCTTCAAGATCACTGTTGATCAGGATATTTCCCTGCGGCGTCGTGATCAGGTAGTTCGCCAATCCCTTGCTGCCCACGTAGTACAAGTTGCCCGCGATGCGGAACGGTGGGAACGGCTCGGTCCAGTCGGGGCTCGCCTGCGGAGCCGCCGTGCAGCTCATCCGGAGAGCAAGAATAAAACTTTGACAAACAATCGCCAGGCCTTGCCGCATATCACCTCGTATCGCCAGATTACAGCGCACAATCAGCCTCCGTCCGCCAGGTTTACAACTGCGGTGATTGATCAACAGTTAACTACAATGAGCTTTCCTGCGAAACTCCCGAGTGTAGAGAATTCGCTGTCACAAACCGGCGATCGTAAGTGACTCCTCTTACCCACGCCCTAAATTCTGTGCCATACTCCCCTCTCGAACGAGCCAGCATGGTCAAGCGCAACATCCGGGTCACCAAGTGGATGGGCATGGTCCCAGTCATCGCCGTCTGCACGGCCTGCGGACGGGAATTCAAGGCCTCGCTCAACGAACTACGGCAGGTAACGGCCGCTCAGGAAAGCCTTCGCACGCAATTCGACCGTCATGTGTGCGAGGAACAACCCAAGCCGGAAGCATCACCTCCTAAAACGTTCAGCAAGGAATAGGGCTCAGGGGGTAGAAATTCCTTGCCCGCTCAAGCCCAGCCGCTCAATGCTGCCGGTATTCGGAAAAAGAATTCAGGCACGTCCCTGGCCGCATCTAACTTTTCCGGATTCCCGGGCCAGTGCAAAGCCATGAAAGTCGTCGCGTTATTCGCCCTGCTGGCGATCCTTACCGCTTCGAGCGTTCTTTCGGCGCAGGATGCCGCAGTGTTCTCGTGCCCCGCCGGTACGGCTGATGTGATGAAGTATTTCGCGATGGCCAAGGCGATGCGGTCTTCCCAGTTTATGCGTGGATCGGCGAACTCGATCTATACCGAGGTGTTTCCCGACGAGGATTTTGCGGAGAAAGGATACTGGTTCTGGCTCAAGAGCCCCGCCGGATACGGCTTCGACGTGAAAACATTCGATCGTGACCGGGTCTATATGCGGGCGACCGAACTTACCTGGACCGACAACAGCAGTTTCAAGCGCTTCGTAACCGACTTGCCAATCGCCGAGCGCTGTGTGCCCGAAGGCAAGCCAGGCGCGGAAATCAAGGTTGCCGATACGAAGTTCAATTACTACGCGTCGTGCAAGGCCTATAAATCAAGCCATCTCGGGACTGCTGTTAACACGCTGGATGCGCCAGCAATGATGGATATCGGTGGCGACATCGGCCAGCGTTGGACTCGCGTGCTTCACTATCGTTATAACTGCGATCGCAATTTTGCGAACTGCGCAGATGAAGAACAGTTTTACCTCGCGAACGGATTTGGCTTGTGGCAGTGGAAACACTTTCGCAATGGAAACCTCGTCAAGACCTCACTGATTAATCAGTTGGAGAATGGGAAAGCCAGCGGCAGCCTTCCATGCCCGGACACCTATCGGTAATGCTGGATGACGAACCGCAACCTGGAACTCGGCACATATTCCGGGTCAGCAGCGAGACTCTGCGCATCGTGTAGCCCGTCGGTGCCAAGCTCTCTCCACATCCGGGCTATTTTCTTTCGAAGCAAACACCATCAAGATGACGCAAGGCGAAGTTGGCTATTAGAGGCGCAATTTGCGCCGCCACACTCCGCTGTCGGACAGATCGGGGAAGGACTGTCCGGACGAGCGTCCCAAGATTCCGCTTAGAGAATCTGGGACGTTTCGTTTTCGCGCTCGACCGGTGCTTCATCCACCTGATCCTGTCGACCTGCCTTTCCCGTCGAACCGCCACCCGACGCCGGAACCGTTTCGTCAGATGCCCGCGTACCAGGCGTAGCCGCCTTCCGGCGACGCGGAGCCCAGTCCCTTGCCGAACTTTTTCAGATTGTCGGTGACGGTCAGATGTGTGATGAATTTCACGCTCTTGTAGCCAAGCTGGCGCGGCACCCGCATGCGCAGCGGCCCGCCAAAGCCCACCGGCAGATCCCCGCCGTTCATCCCATATGTGAGAAACGTCTGCGGATGCATGGCGTCCGCCATGTCCATGCTCTCCCACCAGTCGGGTTCGATCGAGAAATAGACGACATACTTCGCGTGTGGCTGCGTGCCGACCAGACCCAACACGTGCGAGAGAGGCACGCCATGCCACTCGGCAACGTACGACCATCCCTCTTCGCAGACTACTTCCGTGATCTGATTCGCCCCCGGATAACTCCTCAACTGGTCCACCGAAAATGCCGCCGGCCGGTCGACCAACCCGTCCACCGTCAGCCGCCAGTCCACAAAGTTTTCCGCCTGGAAGCGCTTGAACGCATCTTTGAAGGGCGCGAGTTCGTTCGCCAGCGGACGCGCCGAGATCTGGCTCCGCGAAAATTCTCGCGCCAGCGAATGCCGTGTCAGCAGCCGCTGCGAAGCGTACGTGAGCGTTTCGCCCAGCCCGTAAAGCCCGCCGTGATCGGGCGGGACCAATCCATATTTCTGTGCCAGATGCGCGGCCACGCCCAGGCCCGAGACGCCTGCCGCAGCGGCGAGTCCGGTCGTGATCAGTTTTCGTCGTGAAATGTCCGTCATATGCGCTCCGTAGGTTGGCCTGCGCGGCCCGTGATCATCGCTCGCATGCGGTTCACAAAGCCGGCACGCCACACCAACACGACGTGCACGAGTAGGAAGACCACCAGTGCGATCGTGATGAAAAAGTGCAGTGTCCGCGCAGATTGCCGGCCGCCCAGCAGGTTGACTGTCGCCGGAAACGCCGAATCAAACGCAGGCGACAGCGCCAGCCCAGTCCAGATGACGAGTGGAAACAGCACGAAGATCACGAACAAATAACTCAGCCGCTGCAGGACGTTATACGACCACGCGTCGCCGTTACCCCCACGTTCGAAGCCCAGGTGATGCGCGATCACGCTCCGGATGCCGCGCCACGACAGGTCGGCTCTTGCCGGAACCAACTCCCGCCGGAAATGTCCGCTCACGAATCCGAAGATCACGTACAGCAACCCTGTGAGCACTACAATCCACGCGCTCTGAAAGTGAAGGGCCCGGCTCCAGCCATTCTGATCCGGCATCACGTACCCGTAGCCGCTCGGCACCAGCGCTCTTGAAGAAGGGATCGGTATCTTGAACAGCGGCGTGGTCAGGATGGTGCCAGTCTCACCCCAGTAGAAGCGCGGATGCGAGACCACAATTTCCGCGCCGCTGACCAGCAGCGCCACAAAGCACAGGGTAGTGATCCAGTGCGTTACCCGGACCAACAGAGTACGCCGCGGCTCGCTCCGGCCAGAAACAACCGGAGCAGACGCAGCCACCGCTTCCAGAGGCGCTTGCGTAGAGCCCAAAGTCGACATTCTCGGCCTCCTGTCAGCTTTTCAGGATGGTGATCGTATCACGCTTCGCAGACCATTGCGGACGATTCCAGACCTCAATCCCTGGCTAACATGCATGCCGTGTATTCGTCTTTCGCTTTCCCGCCGCTCCTACCCCTTCGCGCTATCTCTCTGGCACTTTTGCGCCATTGTGAAGGTGCAGCGGCTGACTTAACCTCCGTTCGCGCGCCGCTGATCGAACGCTTCGTCGGCTTCAGTAGTAGCCGAGACTGGCCCAAGGTTCTTCGGGGGAGGAAGCCGAAGGCTCAATTTTTTTGCTTTCATCGCGCGCCCGGACAGAATTCCGGGAGTCAGCACCACCGGCTCCCGCGAGAAACAGATCGCCCGTCACGTCGTTAACGAGCTGTGCATAGGGCGAAGATCAGGCTGCGAAGCACGCGGACTGATCTTTTTCTTCCTGTTTCCGATGAACCTGCCGATGTTTTCTGTACGTCAATGCTGCCTTCCCCGCAGGAGAATGGCTGTGCCAGGGAAGCGTCTGTTCTGGATTGCCATCATCATCGTCGAACTGGTTTTCGTGTATGTCCTGTGGAAGCCCATCCGGGCGCACTGGAAACCATCTCAGCGAGCCGCGGTGACGCACCCGGCGGTTCGCAAACCCGACGTCCGTCAACCGGAAGTCCGTCAACCCGAAGCTCGTCGGTCCGAAACGGCCGAAGCTCGCCAGCCCGAATCTCATCAGTTCCAGGCTCCCGAACGTCGCCAGTCCGAGGCCCGTCAATCCCAGCCGCAACACCCGCAACACGCCGCAGTGCCATCGTCAAACTTCGCATCCGCTGCCATCAAACCACCCGCACCACTCGCAGGCACGCCCCGCAAGCCCTCAGGCGCGATCGCGCGATCCGCCGCGCCCCCAAGAAAGCGCGTGGTGATCAACGCCGGCCTGACGACGCCCGAGCCTGTTCCTGCCAAGCCCACGCCGGTGACGCCGCCCCCTTCCAGTCCGCTCGACAGCTTCTGGTGTCATATCTCGCATGTAGAAACCACGTGCGACTGTAAAGGCAAAGACGGCGAGCAGACCGCCAACCTCGTGACGCGGTAAGCCCCTCGCATCCATCCCTTCAGATCTTTGCCAGCACAGAGCGCGCCAGACCGAGAAACGCTCGGTCTCATCCGAGCCTCAAGGTCAATGAGTGGTGTGGTGATGAGTGGTGTGGTGATCTTCCAATCACCAATGCCGATGTTGTACCCAGCGTGAGGAAACCTCGCCCATCCTTCTGCTTGACCAGGCTAACTGATGGTGATAGCGTTCCACGCGCACAACGCGCCACCTTCGGCCCCCACGGCCCGTTACTCCTGGTTTCTGACGTTGCACTGAAGAACCCGTTCCGGCCCATTTCTAACCAATCAGATTGTGTGTCTCCGATTGAGCTCGGACAAACTTGCACTACAAAATGCCGACTGGAGAGAGCTATGCCACGAAAGATTCAGCAGCATTTGACGGCCGTCCTCCGGCTGTTTTCGATTCACGCCCTGGCTTCATTGGCCATCGGAATGACCGCGATCGTCCTCTTTGCGCCGCAGACGATGAGCGCCCAGAATGCCCGACCAAAGGCCTCCGCCAAAGGGATTGTAAAGATGGATCGCGCGACCTTTCATAAATTCCTGCAGAGTGCGGGATACAAAACCCGTGGTGGAATTAGCAGAGACAACGCGCAAAGCAGCGATCCACGTTTCCGAACTTTCCCACACTTTTCTTCGTCGTTTACGGTAAACGGAGTGACGTATCCCTTTACCATGCTCGGCTACCCGCCGAAATCGGGACGCAAGGCGGCGTTTCGCTCCGTCGTGGTTCCTCTGCACATGCAGTTCTTCGGTTTTGGACCGAACGGCGACATCAACGTTGATTTTGATCCTGGTCCCGCCGTGAACAACCTCGTTCACTCTCCCATGTATCGTGACGCGAACTTCGTGAACGGATACGGTCAGTTTGGGCAGATGATGCAGCGCGCTGCATTCTGGAACAAGATGGATGAAGACAGGCATTGGAGCGTCCGAATGGCGCCGCCGCGCATCTTGGCGCCGATTACCGTCGAAGTGTTCCCTGACACGGCCGATCCTTTCGCGCCTTTGATCCAGATCGGCGACGACCTCGTCGGCAATGTTCTGATCGACTTCATCGATGCGCTGGCGCAGTCCATCATTCAGGCCGATGGTTTCGCCCCCGATGAGGTTCCTGTCTTCGTCACCGGCAACGTCATCGCCCAGGCGCTCGGGTACCACAGCGCTTTTTCCGTCACCAACGCTGACAATAGCGTCTCGCTAGACACCTATATCTACACCAGCTGGCTCGACCCGGCGTTGGTAGAACCGATCTTTGCCGACGTCAGTACCTTTAACCACGAAAACCTGGAATGGATGAACGATCCTTACATCACCAATGTCGTTCCGGTGTGGATGTACCCACCGGCCACCGATCCGCGCACAGTTTGCTCCGGAAACAATTTGCTCGAGGTGGGTGATCCCCAGGGGAACGGACCGACCTTTGACGACTTCCCCGCAGTTGTGGTCCCAATTAACGGTGTGTCCTATCACCTGCAGCAGTTGGTGCTTTACCAGTGGTTCACGGACGAAGTGCCCTCTTCCGCCGAGAATGGCTGGTACACATTCCCGGATCCAACCTCGATCATGACACCGGCAACTTACTGCCCGTAAGCTGCTGGCGCGGAAATGGCCTGCAGGGCGGGCGGTGCCCGCCCTTTTTCTCTCGCGGATGAAGTGCCCGCAGTAGCCGAGGCTCAAGGACAAAACAAGTTAAAGATACTTATTAACCCTTTTTCGGAGATTTCCGTGGCCACCAGTGGTGCGCATCGACAAAGACGGGTGCCAGCATCGCGAGGACGCAAAGGGCAAGCAGGAGGATCGTAATCAGCACTCAGACCCCTTCGTAGCGCCCCGTCTGAAATAAAGGCCGGTCATCCAGTATTCCTTCGTTCCTGATGGGAACGATGTCCCCTACCGCCTCTCCAGCGTCGCATCAAGCGTCAGCTCCGAGCCCGTGGTAAGCGTGATCTCCTTGGTCCACGGCTTATAGCCCTGCTTCTCGCAGCGGAACGTATGTTTTCCGGGAACCAGCTTTAGCTTCGCGGGCGTATATCCCATGTTCTCGCCATCCACGTAGAGGTCGGCGAGGTAAGGCGTCGAGCTGATGGAAACCGTCCCTGTCGTGGGATCGGCTGCCGCCGGAGCCTGCGATTCAGCAGGCGCCGCTTCTTGGGACGTAGGGGCAGCGGTGGCCGGCGTAGTCGCGGGGGCACTAGCCGCTGCCGGATCCGATTTCGCAGGACTCTGAGGCTCATGCGAGCCAACCAGTGACTTCGTCTGCTCTTTTTCTTCGGCGTTCGCGCTCTTCTCGGCTTCCAACTCGTCGGCGGTCCAGGGATCCGTCGCCGGACCCGGCTTATTCGACTCGACCCGCAGCCGGTACTGCTCGCCCGTCAGCGCCTTCAGGAACAACGTGTCGCCGACCAGCTGTGCCCGTACGGGAGCATGCTTGATCCACTCGGCGGGCGGCGCGGCTTGTGTCTTGCCGAGCACATAGGTCGCCCGGACGATTCTTGTCCCGAAATGAATCGTGATCTCGCAAATCTTCTCTTCATCGACAACCGGCGTGTTGACCACCCACGCCGTCGTGCGGTCGTTCGTGACCGTCCGCACCTCCACGATGCGGGCCTGCTGCCAGGAGGTGTTGGCCGCAAACAGGGCCGGCGCCCCCCAACAGAAAATGCTCAGAAAACAGAAGCTCGGGATGCGACGGAAACGAGTCATAACAGCAAAACAAGTCATAGCAAGACGATGACGGCGGGTTTCTCCCTGCCGAGTGGTCTTTCGGGAGAGTTGCCGGTTTTCGGAATTTGTTCACTTCAGTCTAGGGATCGCAAGTGGACAAATCAATTCCACGCCGGTTCGTCAAACTCACTAGCTCTGCGGAGCAATCGTCTTCGTCGTAATCTGCTCGCGCAGCCGCCGCGACAAGTTCACCGCCAGCGATCGGTAGAATCGCGACCCGAGGTGAGGAAACAGTTCGAACAGATCCGACAGCGCTTTCCATTCGATCGCGCACGCTTCCCCGTCATCTTCTGCGGTAACGGTGGCGCTGGCCGCTCCATTCTCCAAAAACGCCATCTCGCCGCACACCTGGCCGGGACCAATGTGCGCAATCACCGCCTTCGAAGACTCGATCTTCGCCCTTCCCCGCACCAGCACATACACCGTCTTCATCTGCTTTCCTTGCTGGATCAGCACATCGCCTTTTCGGAACGGAGTGCGCTTCGTGCGATCCACGATCAGAGTCCAATCGTTCGGCGTGAGGTATTCCAGTCGATTGCTGGCTGTCTGCAGGATCGAGAGCAGTTCCTGCTGGGCGGAGTCTTTTTTCGATGATGGCATCCGGCCTGTTCGACCCCCAAGCGGCACATCGAACAGCGATTCAAGAATGAGCGAGGATACCAGAACGCGCAACCCGCCAAGGTAACTACGGCGCCACTCGGAGGAATGCCCCATTCCGATTTGGGCGGGGCGAGTGACGAGCGTGACCACTTCTGCCTGGCCATCTCCTTTGGCAAAGTCCACCCTTGTCCGATCGTGGTCCTCGTTTGCGCTCGGAAGCAACTTTTTGAGAGAGTGGACAGGTATCTCACGTCATACAAGAAAGCTGATTCCTCATGGCTACCTTGCGAGAGTTCAAGTGCGAAATCTGCGGAACTATGACCGCGACTCCCATGCACTGGTTCATCATCGAGTGCGGCGACACGCGCCTCTCAGTGTTGAAGTGGGATCTTGAAGCGGCGAATAGTCCCGCGGCCCGGCACTTCTGCGGCGAAGCGCATGCCCAGGTCTTTATAAGCCGCTGGTTCGACTCGGTTTGTGTGCCGCTCAAGCGCGGGTAACCCGCCCCCGACCTTCGACGAACTCCGCCGGACCCATGTAAAATCAATAGTTCGATGGCTGGAACCTCCCAACTCGTCCAGATTGAGATCGGCCCGCCTGTCCGCCAGCCCAAACCCCAGTGGCTGCGGGCCAAGGCGCCGGTGGGAGACAACTTCCACAATCTCAAGAAGCTGGCCCGCGGCCTTGGCCTGCACACGGTGTGCGAATCGGCCCAGTGTCCCAACATCGGCGAGTGCTGGAATCACAAGACCGCGACCTTCATGCTGCTCGGCGATATCTGTACCCGCCGCTGCGGCTTTTGCGCGGTCCCGAAGGGCAAGCCCGAGGCGATCGACTGGGATGAACCGCAGCGAGTCGCCGAAGCCGTCGCCACTCTGGGCCTGAAACACGCGGTCGTCACCAGCGTAAATCGCGACGACGACAACGTCGGCGGCGCAAAAATCTTCGCGGAGACAATCCGCGAAATTCGCAAGCTCATTCCCGACTGCCGCGTAGAAGTCCTGATACCCGATTTCCAGGGCCTGGAAGAGCCGCTGCGCATCGTGCTTGACGCCCAGCCTGACGTCCTCAATCACAATACGGAAACCGTGCCGCGCCTTTATCGCGCCGTGCGCTCAGGCGCGCGTTATCAACGCACACTCGATCTTCTCGAGAACGCAAAGAAAATTTCGCCCGGAACGGTCACCAAAAGCGGAGTGATGGTGGGCCTCGGCGAATCGATGGAAGAGCTGATCGACGTCTTCCGCGATCTTGCACAGCGCGGCGTCGATCTTCTAACCGTTGGCCAGTATCTCCGCCCGTCGAAAGACCACCTGCCGATCGCCCGCTTTTATACGCCGGAAGAATTTCACTTCATGAAAGACGAAGCTCTTCGCTTTGGGTTCCGTCACGTGGAATCCGGTCCGCTGGTGCGGTCCAGTTATCACGCGCACGAGCAGGCCGAAGCCACTGCCGCCCGGGTCTAGAAACGGCCGGCCCCGTCAGCCATTTTTCCCAAGTTCCCAAATCCCTTAGTTCGCTTTCGAACACTCCTGATATCCCTCGCATTCAGCGCCTCCGCTCGGGCGAATGTTGCTGAAACCAAGAAAATCTTGCCGGATGGTCGGCGTCCGCCCGAAACCCGGGGTCAAGGTTACCTAACAGAATCAGCCACTTAGGCGCTCGCGGACGCCCATGTTGTTGGCCCCCAAGTTGCCACGCAACAGGTAGCGCCCCGTCCACAACGAAGAGCCGACCCAAACGGACTCTCAGGAGACCCTCGATGTTGCACAACCGTTTCTGGCTCAACCTGGTTGCACTTTGCACGATTATCGCGTGCGTGTTCGCCTTGGCGCTGGCGGTCATCTCGGCAAGCGCGGCGATCGCATTTGCTTCTCACCAGGACCCTGAAGCGCAGCCCCAGGCGAAGCAGGATGCCGTGCCCCAGCAAAGAGCGTTCAATGGCGTCGTGACCGACTCTTCGTGCCACGCCCGGCACACGGCCGCGGGCAAGAGCGCGGCCGAATGCGCGCGCGAGTGCGTCGAACGGGGTTCGAGTTATGTGCTGGTGGGCGGCGAGGGCGTGTACCGCCTCGATGGCAATACCACTGAACTCGACAAGGTTGCAGGGGAACGCGTGCAGGTCATCGGAATGCTCGACGGGCACGTACTCACGGTCAGTTCGATCAGCGCGGCTCAGTAACGTTCCCGAAATTCTCAAGATGCTGTTCCGCCCGTTCGACCGGCGTTCCAGCGTGTCTCAACTTGATTCTCTCCAAGCTAAGTAATTGAAAGTTCGTTCCGGCTCGTAAGTGATTGAAACACGCCGAAGCAACATTAGCTGGAATGGCCATTGCCGCTGTTTCTGAGACCATGGAGCGCGCTCCTCGTGCGCGGTAATGGTTCGGGTTATTTCGTCTTCTTGCGATGCGTCATATCGCGTTTAAATGCAAAGTTATCAGCTAATGACATTTTAAGCGTTGCCGAAAGATCGGCAGCCATCGCGGCCTAACACCTGTCGCGGTTCGGAAATCAAAACATCAGAAAATTCAGACGACACAGGGACGGGCACGTCTGCTCCGTCAACGAATAGCCACCGCGCCAATCAGGCGAACGTCTGGATGAAACGGGGGAGCTTTGCGCTCCCGCCTTGTTGGATGGAGTCTTTCCCGCTTACTCCGCGGCGCGTTCTGCCGGGACCGTCTGTGGCTTCTTGACCTCGACGCCGTTCGGCGCCGGATTGGCAGGGTTCGACGGAGAAGACGCTGTGCTGACAGAGCGCGACGCATCCGACCGAGCCGCCGCGGCGCGCTCGTCCCACTTGCCAAAGATCATCTTGCCCGCGGTGGTTTGCAGAACCGAGGTGACCGAGATGTCGATTGTCTTGCCGATCATCTTGCGCGCGTTGTCGACCACCACCATCGTCCCGTCGTCGAGATAGGCGACGCCCTGGTTGTATTCCTTGCCTTCCTTCAGGATGAACACGCGCATGGTCTCGCCGGGCAGCACGATCGGCTTCAGCGAGTTGGCGAGTTCGTTGATGTTCAGGACTTCCACGCCCTGCAATTGGGCGACTTTGTTCAGGTTGAAGTCGTTGGTGATGATCTTCCCTTCGTACAGCTTGGCCAGCTCGATCAGCTTGAGGTCGACTTCGCGGACGCTCGGGAAATCGTCTTCGACGATCTGAATGTTCAGCGACGCCACCTTCTGCAGGCGCTGCAAGATATCGAGGCCGCGACGCCCGCGGTTGCGCTTGAGCGAATCGGCCGAGTCGGCGACCAGTTGCAGCTCACGCAACACGAACTGCGGCGTCACAATGACACCGTCGAGGAAGCCGGTTTCGGCGATGTCGGCGATGCGGCCGTCGATAATCACGCTGGTGTCGAGGATCTTGTAGCTCTTCTTCGACTGCTTCTCGCCGCCGAAGATCCCTCCCAGCGCCGCCAGGTTCAGCAGGTCGCCTTTATTGGCGCCGACGATCAGGCCCACATAGGCCATGAGCAGCATCACCATGATCTGCAGAAAGCTCTGGGTGTGACCCTCGGGGACGCTGCTGCGGATGACGAGCGCGAAGAGGTAGGCGCCGACAATTCCCAATATGCTGCCGATGGCCGCGCCGATCAACCGCTTGAGACTGACCAGGCGCAGACGCCACTCGAACAGAATGACAGCGAGGCCGATTAGTACTCCTAAGGCTCCGTCGAACTGGGCACTGCGGCCAAAGGGCTGAATGACGTAACAAGCAACAGCAACGATGAGAACAAATAAGACACGTACCAGAACCAAGTCCACGAGTATGGACCTCCCCGGAAAGGCCCCTTACCGGCCTGCGCTTTCCGCGTTGGCTACAACGAAAGCCAACGATCTCGAAAGCGGAGCTATAAATGGAAGATGAACGTCGCTCCGCGCCGGTTCGAGCGATGGCTCGCTCCGGCTACGCACCAAGTAGTAACCGCCCCAGTATATACCGTGTGGAAAAAGCGAAACAGACCCGCCGACACGGCACTTTCGAGTTTCCGGCAACGCCGTTCCCGAGTCGGGCGCGGAGAAAAACTTCTCGGCCAGTTGGCTACCCGCGAACCCATCCTTGATAGACTTCCACTCATGAAGGCGATCGTGATCACTCGCTTAGGCGGGCCCGAAGTGTTGGAAGTTCGTGACGTCCCCGACCCGGTGGCGGAACCCGGCCAGACGCTGGTGCGCGTCGAGGCGGTCGGGTTGAACTTTGCCGACATCATGACTGCGCACGGTGGCTATCCCGGAACTCCCAAGCCCCCGCTGGTCGCCGGCCGGGAATTCGCCGGCGTCGAAGATGCGACGGGCCGCCGGGTAATGGGCTACACCCAATGGGCGGCTTTCGGAGAGAAAACAGTGGCCCGCTCGGCCTTGTTGTGGACCATTCCCGAGGACTGGAACTTCGAACAGGCCGCGGCCTTCCCGGTGAATTACTTCACGGCGTATTTCGGCTATTGGGAGGCCGGCTTTCTCAACGGCGCAGCTGGCGCCGGGCGCAACGGCCGCCGCGTGTTGATTCATGCGGTTGCGGGCGGTGTGGGGACGGCGGCCGTGCAGATCGGCCACATCCTCGGCGCGGAAATGTACGGAACTTCTTCTTCGGACGACAAACTCGCGCGCGTGAAGAAGCTCGGCTTGCAGAATGCGATCAACTACAAGGAACGCGACTACGAAGAAGCCGTGAAAGACATGACGCAGGGCGAGGGCGTCGATGCCGTCTTCGAAATGCTCGGTGGCGAGCACACCGCGAAGAGCATTCGATGCCTGCGCGATTTCGGAAAAGTCATTCAGTACGGAACGGCCACGGGCAAACATCCGCAACTCGATCTGCGCGCGTTGTACGCGAAAGCAGCAAGCGTGCAGGGACTGTGGCTGAGTTACCTCTCGAGCAAGCGCGATTTGATGACGCAGGCCTGGAATCAACTTTCCGCGTGGGTGCGCGAAGGCAAATTACATCCGGTCGTAGGCCACGTACTTCCGTTCGACAAAGCGCGCGAAGCTTATGAGCTGTTGTTGGCGCGAAAAAATTTTGGGAAGGTTGTGCTGACAATCAGAGAGTAACTTTTGAAAGGGCACGCCTTCAGGCGTGCCGCTCGGGGCAGCTAGAGATGCGGGCTTCAGCCCCTGAGGGCGCCGGGAACGCCCTTCTTCGTTCATTGTTGAGATGGCGCATACTTTAAACGGAGGGAGGTGTTACAGACAGGATGTGATCGATCTGCATAAATACTGTGTAAATTATCACTGTTTTCACGCAATCAAATCTCCAAAGGCAAGCTCCCGCCATGTCGAAGCACCAAGCTCTAGACATAGACATTTCCCGCCGGTCTGTATCTGCCGTTAAGAAATTCGAGTGCTAACTTCGCGCACCCGGCCCCGTCCAAAGCTGTGATCCGGAACAGAAAATCAAATTGAACTTTCTGCGAGGGTCGAGCGTATCAAGGAACGAACCTTGGGGATGAGGCGAGAAGATCGCTGACGTTTCCAGGAGAGAAAAGTTTACGGGGTTCAGGGGACTGCCTCAACTCGGTTTGGCGGCCAGATGAGAACAATCCCCGGTGCAAGAGAACAAGGTTTTGCGGCCTGGCCCTTTTGTCTTGAACCCCGACGGCAGCATTGTATGCCAACTCTGAGGAAACGCAAGTATTCCTCGCAGCTGGACGCAGCCGGGCCGCCCAGAACCGATTCCCGACGATGATTCGGGAGAGAGAAGGAGTCTATGAAGGTTACGAAGAGTCTTGTCCTGGGGCTGGCTGTGCTGCTGGCAACGAGTGCATTCGCGGCGAACAAAGGGTCTCTGCAAGTACAGGAACCCATCAGCGTGAACGGACAACAGCTGAAGCCGGGTGACTACAAAGTGCAGTGGGATGGCAACGGCCCGAACGTCGAACTGAGCATCATGCAGGGAAAGAAAGTCGTCACCAAAGTTCCTGCGCACGTGGTTGATCTGACCGCGGCTTCGAACGCGGATGCCGCCGTCGTGAAGAACAATGCTGATGGCAGCAAGTCACTCAGCGAAGTGCGCTTTGGCGGAAAGAAGTATGCGCTCGCCGTTGGTGAAGAAGCGGCCAAGGCCGACGCGACGAAGTAGTTCGCAGTTAAGTGGAAATGAACTGAGTGGAAGTAGATTCGTGATGAGGGGAGCCCAGAGGCTCCCCTGGCTTTTCGCAATCTATAAGTGTGTGTCGCAGGTTGTTGCCGCTTTCAAGTCCGCGACTCCAAACCGTGCCCGGTCAGTTCGACGCAAGCACGTCGTCCATGTAATTCAATAAAGCGCGTCGAGGTTTGTCCTTGAGGCCCTTGATCGGTACCTTCTCCTCCACCGTTTTGTTGCCGATCATGCGGGCCCGACCAAGGTTGACCGTGCGGCCGTCGGCTAACTCAAGATAGATCGGAACAAGCATCCGGAACCGATCATCCACGTTGGACTGGGTGATTTTGAAGTTCAGCACGACATCGCCGTCTGCATTGTTCTCGAAAGAATAGTCGAGCGCATATGCCGGCAGCGCCGTGCCATAGACGTATTCATCGAAGAACCAATTCATGTTGCCATCGCCGATCGACTTCATGTCTTCCGTCATGTGCTTCTCCACCATGGCCTTGAAGTCTTCGGTGCTGGCAGCGCTGCCAGAATAGGTCTTAACGAAATCCTGCATCATGTCCTTGAAATTCTGATCTCCCGTCCGCCGGTCGCTCATCATCTCTCGCAGCATGTGAAGAACATAGGCGCCTTTCGGATAGATCAATCGCCGGGTGACGCCACCGCCCGTTCTCGTGTTATTCAGCCGGTATCCCATGGTGAGAGGGCCGGCATCGATGCCGCGGAATCCCTGTGGGTCTTTTTCGAGCAGCAGGTCGTGCTCATCCTTCCAGAACGCGTGAAATTTCTGCGGATTCTTCTCGATCATCTGCAAATAGAGCGACGCCGACATCTCCGCGAAGCCCTCGCTCATCCACTGGTCGCGATAGGAATTGAAGCCGATGGTGTGTCCCCACCATTGGTGAGCGACTTCGTGTGGTGTGACGATCTTCCAGTAGCCGCGATCGCCCCAATCCATGCCCAGCCCGTGGCGGACGGTCGTGTCGAAGAAATAGCACATCGGGATGTAAACGAGTTCGGGCCACGATTGTCCGAAGCTGCAACTGGTCTGCTGCGTGATCGCCACGCGCTTGAACGACGACGGCCCGAAGTAGTTGCTGTAGAGATCGATCGCCAGCTGGCCCTCGGCCAGCGCTTTCTTGATGAGCGGTGTCGTGCTCATATTGCCCAAGGCGACTTCGGCCCCCATGTGCGATCCACCCAAGGTCGGCATTGCGTCGCCTTCGGCCACGTGCTTCAGACTGTTCACCCAATCCGGAGGCTCTTCATTGGCGGCCGACTGAATCATGTACTCCGGCTTCGTCATCTGCACCTCTTGCACTTTGAAGCGTCCGAAGTTGAACCCGGCCACCGTCTGCGGGCCCTCGCTCTTCCATACGCTGACATTCTGCCCGCCCTCGTTTCCCTCTTTGACGAGGTCTCCGGTGGCGATCATCCGCATACCCTTCGGAATGCGGAAAGTCAGGTCGTACGAGGTGTATTCGCCCAGGCCTCCAGAGGCATTGTTCGGATACCAGTCTTCGCGCGCGACGGGAAAGTAGTTGTCTCCGCCGGTATTGACGACGGCTTCTTTGCCACTGTACGTGGAGATGAGGGTAATCTTCTCGCCCGGGGCCAGCGGTTTGGGAAGAATCACGGAAAACTGGTAGTCCTCGTTCTTGTCTTCTTGAATACACGGAAGGGCAGCGCCGCCGTCGGCGGTCACAGTCTGCACACGAAGCCGATGGAACAAATCGAAGGGCACAACCCGCAGGCCGTCGACTTGAGAAACGATCGTGGTGGTCGCCTTCCCGATGAGATTGCCGCTCTTCTCGATCGTCGTATCGAGCGTCTGATGCTCGATGTGCATGAAGCCGTTCTTTTGCGTGCCGGTGGCCAGGCCGTTCTTGTATTCGGCGGCCAGATGGAATGCGGCCCAGTAGCCGTTCTTATTGTCCTCATACGTCATTAGCGCGACTTCTTCCGGGGCTAGCGGCAAAGCGATCGGAATATCGCGATACACTTCCTCGGCAAATTGCGGGACACCGTGCGGATCTACCGCGTAGACCATCTTGTCGCTGTAATGCTTGCCGTGGATGAATGCGACGAACAGGCCGTCGGGTTGCGGGCTGAGGACATCCTGCAAGATGCGCGCAGTGAGATTGAAGCGCAGCTGCTTGCGGACGGTTTGCAGATTGTCCTGAAGCAACTTCGCTTCGCAGCCTCCGCCGGCACCCGCACCGGCCTTTTTGAGCTCGTTGTAAGTGTCGTCGGTGAAACGCATCACCATATTATTGAACGATTCCACGAACTCGGATTCCTTCGTCAGCAGCCTGAGACTGCGCCGCTCGGCATTGAGCGGAGGATCAAGCACCAGCGTTCCATCGCCGACGAAGACCGCGCCAGTTACTTTTCCCTGCACAGGCGCGAGAAAGCAAACTGTGCCGGAGCGCAGGTGAAAGGTGCCTGCGTCCCGCTTCAGAGTCAAGTTGCTGACGCCGATCGCTTCACCACTCAGCGTGATGTTTCGGAGCTGCTGATAAGTCGGGTCAGAGTTGGGCCCAGGAGCCTGTTGTGCTGCGCTTGGTTGGATACAAGAGAAGAGACAGACGAAGGCCGACACAATACTCAAACTACGGAGGACGGAGCTACGCATGACGAAGTGCTCCTGTGGCGCAAGAGGCAGAAGAATTATGAAGGGATCGTGGGGATTTTTAAAGTGATTTTGGTCACTGTTGCGGGGGTCGTGAACGTTACTTGTTCAATCAGAATAGTTAGTTTGAAATCGGACAAGAATCCAAACAAGAAGGGGAGCCACATGCTCCCCTGCCTTGCCCTTGCCCGTTAGTGGATCTGACGCCTAGTACTTCGGCATCTTCGGATCAACCTTATCGGCCCAAGCCAGAATGCCACCCGCCAGGTTGTGCACCTTCTTGAATCCGGCCTGCTGCAGGAAGGCGACGGCCTTTCCGCTGCGCACGCCCGAGCGGCAGTGCGCGACGATCTCGCGGCTGGAGTCGAGTTCGTTCACTCGCTTGGGCAGATCGCCCAGCGGGATCAGATAGCCGCCAATGTTGCAGATCTGGTATTCGTGAGGCTCGCGCACATCGAGCACGAAAAGATCGTCGCCTTTATCCATGCGGCGCTTGAGCTCTTCGACTTGCATTTCAGGGATTCCCGTCTCCACCGTTGGTTTTTCCTCTCCGCGGATTCCGCAGAACTCATTGTAGTCGATCAGTTTGGTGACGGTGGGATGAGTGCCGCAGGCGGGGCACTCCGGATTCTTCCGCAACTTGAGCTCGCGGAACTTCATACCCAGCGCGTCGATCAAAAGCAAACGTCCGACGAGAGGTTCGCCCGCCCCGAGAATCAGCTTGATCACTTCGGTTGCCTGCATCACCCCCACGAGGCCGGGCAAAATTCCTAAAACCCCGCCTTCCGCGCAGGAAGGAACCAGTCCCGGCGGTGGTGGCTCCGGATACAGGCAGCGATAGCACGGGCCTTCCTCCGTCGCGAAGACGCTGGCCTGGCCTTCAAACCGAAAAATCGATCCGTAGACATTGGGCTTGCCGGTCAACACGCAGGCATCGTTCACGAGGTATCGCGTCGGAAAGTTATCGGTGCCGTCGGCGATGATGTCGAAGTCGCGGAAGATTTCCAGCGCGTTCTCGCTGGAGAGACGCGTGTCGAATTTACGGATGTTAATGTACGGATTGATCGCCTTGAGTTTCTCGGCAGCGGAATCGAGCTTCTTCCGGCCCACGTCCGCCGTCGAGTGAATGATCTGCCGCTGAAGATTGGTGACGTCCACCACGTCGAAGTCCACGATCCCCAGAGTTCCCACGCCGGCCGCCGTCAGATAAAGCGCCAGCGGAGAACCGAGGCCTCCCGTTCCCACGCACAGCACCCGCGCGGCTTTCAGCTTCTGCTGACCTTCCATGCCGACCTCGGGCATGATCAGGTGGCGCGAGTAGCGCTGGATCTCGTCGTTGGTGAGAGTGGCGGTTTCGGGTTTGACATCAAATGTGGTGGCCATCAGGACCTCGGTTGTGGAATTTCAAAGCTGAGAACTTCGGAACTGCGTCGGCTAGCGACAACAACAGGACGGACAACAACAGCAGCAGGCGTTCGGGCGGGACATTCGCTTTGTTGATCCGGCGATCATTGGCATGCGTTGCGGCTACCGGCCCCCGGCGATAGAAGGCACTATAGAAATGGTATCACCGTCCTTCACGGCGGTGGCGTCTTTCTGCAGGTAACGGACGTCCTCGTCGTTCAGGTAAACGTTGACGAAGGCGCGGAGCTTACCGTCGTCGGTATAGAGGTGGCGGCGCAGGTCGGGATGCTGGCTGACCAGGGACGAAAGGGCATCGGCGATCGACTCCCCCTTCACCTCCACCGCCGCCTGCTTCCCGGCATATTGCCGTAAAGGGGTTGGAATGTGGACCTTAGGCATGCATCAATGATGCCATAGACAGGAGAAAGATGCAGTTTTCCGCTCAACTCCGGCTAAATGGATTCCAGTTTGGCCCTAATTCACATTCGAGTGGTCCATGGTTTCGATCGCGTACTGAAAGGCGTCCGACGGGACGTGCACCTGGCCCTGGAATGGCCGGTCGATGGCGGCAATCGATACCAGCATCAGCGAGATGAGGAAGCTGATCTCGAAGACCTGCACGATATGCAGCTTGAAATTCTCGATTCCGAACAGGCAGGTAGAACCCACCGTCACGATACCGCCCACAATCAGGACCGCCCAGAGAATCCCCGGTAGCTTCTGTCGGCTCTGCAACAGGCGGATGCGCCGATGCTCGGTCATAGTCGTCAGCTCTGAGAGGGAATGATCCATCACCTGCTGCTCGGTGGCTGTGTGAGGCTGCACGCTGGTCATGGCGTGCCACAGGTCTCTTATGAGGATGTGCCCGGTCGGACTGGAGTCTTCATGCGTCATGGCGGGCCACTCCTCCGCGACCATTACCTCGGCATATTTGTGCGTCAGGTTCTGGACGACGGCACGTGATTCCTGTGGAAGCTCTTCGGCGAACCGGTAAATGTTGACGAGGCTGTTTGCCTCCTGCTCGGTGTTCAAGCTCGCCGCCTGCATGTCGGTCCACACGCCAGAAAGCATGAATGCGATCAGCACGGCGTAGGTGGTTCCCATCACGCTGACGTTGGGCCCGATGGCGTCGTTGTGAGCGCTGCGTGTTGCCGGTTTCCAATAGCGGTGGATCGCAAACAGAAACGCTATTCCGGCTCCGATACAGATGATGACGACGACGATGCTGCCCGCCACACTCTGCGCCATATGTGTTGGCCACCCTTTTTCCAAAGATGGCTTCATGTTTTTTCACAGCGGATGCGGATCAGGCAAGCGGAAAAGCTAGCGTAACGGCAGGTGTCAGGTCTTGGGTGTTAGGTCTTAGGTCTCGGGTTATAGGTCCCAGGTCTGGGCAGGCAACGTAAAGACTCAACTTCTCGAGAGCCTAAGAACCGTCAGAGCCGAGAACCGTCAAAGCCGAAGAACCATCTCATAAGTCAGATTTGAAAGGGCTCGGCTTTAGCCGAGCCGCACAGGCTACGAGCATGAGGGCTTCAGCCCCTGAGGGAAACTGGCCTAAACTTCTTGGTTTATTTATGAGATGGTTTCTATCCGACTTCGACCAGCCCATACGTATGCTGCCAGCGGGCGCGCATATGACGAACGGCGCGGTTGATTTCATCCTGCGAGATTTCTGAGTTCGGCCCCGCCATGACGGCTGCCGCCTCGCGCTTGGCGGCTTCGAGGATCTGGCGATCGCGGATCAGGTTGGCGACCAGGAAGCTCGGCATCCCGGCTTGCTTCGTGCCGAAAAATTCGCCCGGGCCGCGCAGTTCGAGGTCGGTTTCGGCGATCTGAAATCCATCGCTGGTGCGGACCATCGTATCGAGTCTGCGTTCGCCCTCGTCCGAGACTTTGCCGCCCGTCATCAGGATGCAGAACGACTTCGCCGCACCGCGGCCGATCCGCCCGCGTAGTTGGTGAAGCTGCGAGAGACCGAAGCGCTCGGCATGCTCGATCACCATCACGGTGGCGTTCGGCACGTCGACGCCGACTTCGATCACGGTCGTCGCCACCAGAATGTTCAGTTCACCTTGCTGAAAGAGCCGCATCACGTGCTCTTTCAGATCGTTGTCCAGCTTACCGTGCAGCAGGCCGACCTTCAGGTCGGGGAAAATTTTGTTGCTGAGTTCCTTGTACATCTTGATTGCAGCTTTGAGCTCGTTCTCTTCGTTCTCCTGAATCACGGGGTAAACAACGTACGCCTGATGCCCAGCCGCAATCTGCTTGCGCACGAAGTCCCAGACCTCAGCGGAGCGTTCGTCCGACACCCGCCGCGTCACAATGGGCGTGCGTCCCGGCGGCAGCTCGTCAAGTACGCTGACGTCAAGGTCACCGTAGAGTGTGAGCGCCAGCGTGCGCGGGATGGGCGTCGCCGTCATCACGAGAACATCAGGCTCCGGGATCTCGCCGTCGGAATTCCTTCTGGCCGTCGCGGAAACCCCGCCTGTCGTCCCGTTCCCCTTCGCACTCTCAATCTCCGAGGTCGCCTCTTCCATGCTCTTCTTCATCAGCTTGAGGCGCTGCATCACGCCGAAGCGATGCTGCTCGTCGACGATCACAAGGCCGAGCTTCGCGAACTCGACCGTCTCCTCGAGCAAGGCATGCGTACCGATCACGAGATGCGCGTTCCCCTGTGCAATATGCCGGCGGATGTCGCGCTTGCGATCCTGTTCCAACGATCCTGTAAGGAGAACAATCCGGTAGCCCGCATTTTCCAGAATTCGTCGCGCTGAGAAGTAATGCTGTTGCGCCAGGATCTCCGTGGGCGCCATGAGCGCGACCTGGTACCCATTCTCGATGGCGAGGATCGCGGCTTCAAACGCGACGATCGTCTTCCCCGATCCGACATCCCCTTGGAGCAAACGCCGCATGGGAGAAGGCTTCTCCATGTCTGCGACGATTTCTTTCAGCACGCGTTTCTGCGCTCCGGTCGGATGGAAGGGCAGGATCTTCTTGATTGCCTCGCGCACGCGTTCGTTGGGCTGAAAAGAAATACCCGTTTGCGCCTTCATCTGGCGGCGTTTGAGTTCGAGGCCTAGCTCCACGAAGAACAGTTCTTCGAAGATCAGACGGACGTGCGCCGGGGTCCGCGCGGACTGCAAATCCGTGAAGCTCTCGCCCGCATCGGGCCAGTGCACTTTCCAAAGTGCCTCATGCGGCGAGATCAGCGCCATCCGCGCACGCACCGCGGCCGGTATCGGATCGAGCAGGTCAGACGGCATGTTCTCGAGCGCCGCGCGAATGATCCGCCGGAACCAGCGCGCGGTGAGTCGACCCTGTCCGGCTGATTCGTAAATCGGAACGATCCGGCCAACTTCCAGCGAAGCCGCCAGCTTCTGATCGGCCGCGTCCGTCCCTCCGTCGTCGCCCGTATCGCCGAGGATCTCGAACTGCGGCTGCATGATCTGCAACTCGCCGCTGCGGTCGGCCTCCACCTTGCCGTAGAGCGCGACCATTTGTCCGGGCTTGAAGCGATCGCGCAGATACCCGCCGTTGAACCACAGGCACTTCAGACGGTTGCGTCCTTGCCCGGCGGTCATCTGGAAAATCGGCATGCGCCGCGTTCGGAACAGCCCCGACGTGCGCACCTCGGCGATCACCGTGGCCATCTCGCCTGCGCGAAGTTCGGCAATGCCGCGCGGATTCAGTCGGTCTTCATAACGAAATGGAAGATAGTGAAGGAGGTCCCCAACGGTATAAACTCCTTTGGCTCCCAGAATTTCCGCGAGCCGCGGACCAATGCCCTTGACGTATTGCACCGGGGTGGAGAGTTCCAGCATGCGAGGAAGATTCATCAGAATGGTATCAGGGAGATTGGATGCAATCACCGTGCACGCGTTCTGCGTCGATGCCAAAGGAGTCCGGCACGGTGTCTAAAATATCGGTGACGACCAATTTCCTGCAGTCGCTGCTGGCCGTACTCCTCGGGAACGCCGTTTACTACATCCTGATGCCGTCGCTGCCCCCTGCCGCCCGCCACAAACTTTTTCAGCCCGATCTCGGCCTGCTCGTTGACTTCTGGTTCTGCTTGGTCGCCTACGGCCTGATCCGCACTGCCGCCTGGTGGCGCCAGCACGTCTAAGTCTCTTTCCTTTCATTCACCTCAACACATAACAACACCTGCACCGGTTACCCACGAAAGTGTTCTTGCCTGGTTACTTTTGGCACCTCGGTAACGTGACGGGGAAACGATAGAATCTGTCCCGCTGCATGCAAAAGATCGCAATTCTCTACGATGCGAGCCAGGCTGTGCTCTCGACCTTCGAGCTGGACGAGGTCCTGCAGCGCATTCTCGTCATCGCTCGAGACTATTTTCATCTGCAGAATGTTGCCATCCTCCTGCTCGACAAGGAGAAGCAAGAGCTTCACCCACGCTGCGTGATCGGCTGGGATCCGGGGACAGAATCGCTAAGACTGCCTCTGCACCAGGGAATCAGCGGCGCTGCAGCCCGCCAAAAGAAGCCGATCTACGCTCCCGATGTCTCGGTCGATCCCCAATACGTTTCGTCCGCGAAGAACACGCGGTCGGAGCTGGCGATTCCCTTGATGGTGCGGGACGAAGTAGTCGGCGTGCTCGATTGCCAGAGCGAGAATCCAAATCATTTCGATCGCGACACGGTCGACCTTCTGACGCTGTTCTCGACGCAGGCCTCGATGGCCGTGCAGAATGCCCGCTTGTACTCGCTCGAGAGGCACCGCGCCCGTCAGCTCGAAGTCGTAAACGCGATTGCGCGCGAAACCACCGCCGTGCTCGACCAGGAAGCGCTGCTGATCAAGGTTTGCAGCGTCATACAGCAGACCTTCCAGGTCGGCCACGTCTCGGTGCTGCTGCGCGATGACGAGGGCCTGCTTCTGCGCGCCAGCCAGGGACGCTTTACAGCCTGTTCGGATTCAGAGGCGCGCCTGCCCGTGACCTCGGGCTTATGGGGACGATCCCTCGCCGCCGGAAAAACGCTCATCGAGAATGACGTGCGCGATAGCGTCGAATACATTGGCTTCTATCAGGAAACCCAGTCGCGCATGTGCATCCCGCTTGTTTCGTTCGGCCAGACGCTCGGCGTTCTGATGCTCGAGAGCGAGAAGACCGAGTGCTTTCACGAAGGGGACATCGAATCCCTGGAAGCCGTGGCCGACATCTGCGCTACCGCGATTCAAAACGCGCACTACGTGGAGCGCGTCAAGCAACTCGCATATCTCGATGGCCTCACTGGCATCTTCAACCGGCGTTTCTTCGAACTGCGAATCGTCGAGGAAATGGACCGCGCCCGCCGTTTCCAGAGCGGCATGGCTGTGTTGATGGTGGACATCGATCAGTTCAAGCGGCTTAACGACGAGTTCGGACACCTGCTGGGCGATGAGGTTCTCCGGCAAGTGTCCTCGATCTTCCATCAGCAATTGCGCAAGATCGACGTGGTCTGCCGGTATGGCGGCGAGGAATTCGCGATTCTTCTCTCGCAGACGAATCCCCAGCACGCCTTGGCTGTCGCGGAAAAGCTGCGCCGGCTGGTGGAGAGCTGGCAGTTTCCCGGAGTCCCGCGGCCGGTCACGATCAGTGCGGGCGTGGCCACCTTCCCGGATCACGGCACGTCGCGCGACGAGCTAGTGAAGTCCGCCGATGCCGGTCTATACGCCGCGAAGCAGGGCGGACGCAACCGCGTGCTGCTCGGCCCCACATTCTATAGAGCTTCCGCGCACGCGAGCGCCGACTAGAAGCGCCTGCGGGCCTTACTCCGCCGGACAGCCGAGAGCGGCCCGTCCCTACGTGGTTCTGTGAGTGATGCTAAGCGTTCTGACGCAAGAAAAAAACGGCCGGCGTATCTTGAGCCGGCCGTATGTCCCCTCAGCATTATTCTCGGGCGCCGCTAGATCTGGATCCAGTCACCTTTCATCTCATGGCGCAGGCGCTCCATCATCTTGCGGTTCTGCTTCATCATCTCCTGATGCTGCTTCTGCCATTCCTGCTGCATTTTGCGGCCCTGTTCCCGCATGGCTCTTCCCTGCGTACACATCTCACGCTGGGCTTCTCGTTGCGCTTCCTGGGCCTCCCGTTGTGCTTCGCGGACCGCACGCTCGATCTGCGGGCGCTCGCGCTCGATCTCTTCGCGAGCCGCGCGCTCGGCCTTCTCGATCTCGGGGCGCACTCTCTCGAGGGCCCGCCGCGATTCCTGGATCGCGAATTGCATCTGCGGCTCGAGCTGCGCCAGTTGCTGGGTGCTGGTCAGCTCATGCTGCACCTGAGCATTGAGATCGGTAGAGTCGAGGCTCTCTTCGAAATAGTCGCCCGTATCTTTGTGCTCGGGCAGGGGCAAGGTCAGGGTTTGCTCTTTCTTTTCGCGGACGATCCCCACCGTGATTGTTCCCTTGGCCGTGGAATGCAACGCGTGGCTGAAGTCGCTCGTATCATGCACCGGCTGGTTGTTGACGCGAACGATAACGTCGCCGGCGCGGAAGCCTGACTTTTCGGCCCGGCTGCCCTTCTCGACCGAGCGGATCAGCACACCCTTGCCGTCCTTCACTCCGAAGAAATCGCCTAGCTGCGGCGTAATGTTTTCAATCATCAACCCGCTGCGCATTCCGGAATGAACCACAGTTACCGAGACGGGGAAATCAAAGTCGGCCATGTTCGGCATGTCGGGCATGTCGAACTTGAAGTCTTTCACCTTGGGTCCCCAGGCGGCGGTTTTGTGGCGATCGGCTAACTGCACCTTGATGGTCTGGGGTTGCCCGTCGCGGCTGACGCCGAAGGTGACGGTGCGGCCCGCAGGCGTCTCGCGGATCATGCGCCGGAGCTGCGCGCCGCTCTCAACGGCGGTCCCGTTCATGCTCAGGATTACGTCGTGCTCCTTGAGCCCGGCCTTTCCGGCGGGAGCATCCTGATCGACCATCGTCACCTCGACCCCTCGCTCGTCTTTCAGCTTGAGGGCGGCGAGGCGGTCGCTGGTGATGTCGGAGATATCGACGCCCAGGTAGGCGCCGGTGCTCTCTTCATCGGCGCCGAAACCCGCGTCCATGGCGAGGCTGAATGAATACGGGCCAGCGGGACGCTCGACGGCGGGGCACTGTGTGCAATACGTGCCCACGCTCAGCAACGGTAAGAGAACGGCGGAAAGCAGGATGGAGTGTCTCATACGTTCCTCCAGCTTTTTGTCTTGCCCGGTCGGGCTTGCTTTCTTTTAAAACGACTCTACGCGCCTAGCGGCTGGCGCGTAGAAACTTGATGTCTCCAGTCGTGGTGCGAACCTTCAGCACGGGGCCACCGCCGTTCACTTTGCCTTCGGCAGTGTAGCTCTTGGGCCCCGGCCAGTCGCCACCTTCGGTGACCACGCGGATGTCGTTGAAGTCCGAGGTGATCTTGTGGCCGTTGGCCATGTCGATGCTTGCGCGCACAGTGAGTGCCACATCGGCCGCGAGATAGACGGTGATGTCGCCAGCGGATGTTTCGAGCGAAGAATCGTTGCGTTCGCCCGTAGAAACGAACCTGGCCACGATCCCTCCGGCGCCGGTTTCTGCGCGTGCCGAGGGAACGCCGTTCAACTCGATACGTCCAGCGCCGGTCTGAGCCCGAACAATGCCTTTCGCAGAACCCAGCCGGATGCTGCCGCCGCCGGTCTCAAGTTCCACGGGGCCCGAGATGTCGCCGAGTTCAATGTTGCCGCCGCCTGTCGAGACCTTGAGGCGTCCACCGCACTTCCTGACTTCGATATTGCCACCACCGGCTTCCAGCGTGGCGCCTTGCGTCGCAGAGACGAGAAGTATGTTGCCCCCACCTGTGCTGGCCTCCACGCGCCCCTTGGCATCGTTGATGGAAATCTTGCCGCCGCCGGTCTCGAGCTTGAGGTCGCCGTTGACGGTGCCGATCTCGATGCTGTCGCCGCCGGTTTCCGCGGTAACCGAGCCTCCGATATCGTCGAGATGAATCTTGCCGCCGCCGCTTTCCGTTTCCACACGCCCGGCGATGCTATTCACGGTGACGCCGCCGCCGGAGGTTTCGATCTTGGCGAGACTCAGGTTGCGAGGAACATTGATCACCAACTCACCTGAGCAAAGATGATGCTTGCCACCTTGCCAATCGCCTTCGATCGAGGCTACGTCGCCTCGGCCATTGGCGGTAATTTTGTAATTTTCGAATTCCCGGCGGGCTGTTTTTTCGTCGGAGCTGTAAGAGCGAGTACGAATAACGTATGTAATGTCCTGCTGTGAACCACCCTGAATGCGGACCGAACCGAAGTCGACCCTCACTCGAAGATCCCTGGCGCCGGGCATGCTTCCCGTCATCTCTTCAGTCCATGAATCACCGTCCCGGTATACCCGCACCTGCTGGGCAAGCGCGATCGAGGCCAGGAATGCTACGGTTACGAGCATTCCGGCGAATTTTGTAATTCTGTTGAACATGGCGTGTTTGGCAAAACTTCGTGGGTCTAGCGGGTCCCGTTGAGTCTTGGCTTTTCCTCCTCAATAATGGAGCCGAAGCTCCTCTGAGTTTCGAGTTTCAGGTTTCCAGAGTTTTTCGGTTCCGCGAGATCTTACTCGAAACTTGAAACCCCGAAACTTGAAACTGTCTTAATCGATCTCTGGCAGCTGCGCCAGAACCGTTCGTGCCTGCGAACGGATGTACTGATTCTGATCCGTCTCGGCCAGGTGCTGCAGAGCGGCTCGAACCGTGCCGTCGGCCTTGACCGGCTCCAGCAGCAACAGAGCCTGTGTGCGGACGCCCTGGTTGTTGTCGGTCATCAGGGCTGTCAGAACTACGTCGCGTACGCGAACATCGTCCTTCACGAACGCCCCGAGACCCTCGATGGCCTTGAGCCGAACACCCGGATTGGTGTCATACCGCAGGGCGTAAATCAGTGCTTCGCGGACGCCCTTCTGATCGGGCTTCTGCGTCAGCAAATCGACCGAATCCATGCGCACGCCTGAGTTGTAGTTGTTGCGGGCGGCGAACAGGAGCAGTTGCTGAATGCGCTGATCGTTCAGCGATCCCTGTGCTTCCTCCGTCTGGGTTGTGAAGTATTTGATTCGGACTTGGTTGGAACCGGGTTCTTGCACAACGGAGCCGATGCCGGTGATGGAGGATTCTGCGATGGGTTGCTGAATTATGGTGCCTGTGTCTTTTGCAACCGCTTGATCGGTGTTGCTGGGCGTCATCTTGTACATCGCCCCAATCCCGCCACCAAATCCGATGATGAAGATCACCGCTGCCAGTGCGGGCGAAAAGCGCATCTGACGGAGCCAGCTTGCCGGGTCGAAGCTAAGTCGATGCCAGAATCCGCCGGGCTGCGTCGTCTCGAGCGCTTCCTGCAGTCGCATTCGCGAAGAAGCCAAGAGATTGGGGCTCGGCTCCTGCACCGGACGCTGCGAGACGGTGGCCTGGAAGGCGCGTGTGGCCTTCAGTTCAGCGGCGCATTCCGGACAGCGCGCCAGGTGTTGCTCCAGCTCGTAACGAGCATCGTCAGCGAGCTCGTTGTAAACATAGAGCAGAATATTTTCTTGTACCCATTCACACTTCATAATTGCACCCCCTTTTGGGGTTACTCCTTTAAGAACTCGTTTCGTGCCCCAGGTTCGCGTCCGTTCTGGGGACGCTAACTGGGCGACTGCGCCTTAACGCATGTCGGACAGCGATCCACGCAATTTCTGCGTGGCCCGGAAGAGCGTGTTCTTCGCGGTCTCTTCCGTCGTGTGCAAAATCTCGCCCACGGTGCGCAGCTTCAGCCCGTGGTAGTGCTTCAATTCGAAAACCATCCGCTCGCGCGGCGTCAGCTTCTCGAGCGCGCAATTAATGCGGTCGCCCAATTGGCGCCGCATCAGATCCTTCTCGGGATTCGCGCCGGCCCGCGCATCCGCTACCTGGTCGAGGACGCTGTATTCCTCACCGGACGCATCCGTCGCGACCGGAGCGTCTTCTTTCCGAACCTGTTTCTTGCGTAGGTGATCGAGGCAGAGGTTGGTAACGATGCGATAGATCCAGGTGTAGAAAGAGCACTCGAAGCGGAAACTGCCAACGTTCTTGTAGGCCTTCAGGAACGCATCCTGGAAAATGTCCTGCGCGTCGTGCTCGGAACCCGTCAGGTGCAGAGCCAGCCGCAGCACCGCCTGGTCATAATGGCGGACGAGTTCCTCGAAGGCCGCGCGGTTGCCGCGCTGGGCCTCGCGGATCAACATCGTATCGTCGATGCGGCTTCCTTGCCCCGCCATGTGGCCCCGAGCTATGGGGTCTTGGGTGCTGCCGTTGTTCACCCGGGCGCCGTTCGCGCTCCGATAGGAACTCTCGCCAACCGTAATTGGTACCACCCACGCATCGGCCGGCATTGTCTATCTCGTCATCCCTCGCCAGACCTTCGCGATCACACTTTTCGGTCTGCTGAGTAATGGACGAGAGAACGGGTGAACTGTGAGCAGAAATTATAGGAGTTTGGCAGGATTCTTGCCTGATTGGGCCAGGACCCCCAAACTACTGATTACATGTAACTAACATCCACTTGCCCCAATTCTAAAGCAATACGACACACCACCTTGGTGTGTCTTTTCGGTACCAATTGTAAAAACTTGGTGAAAAATCGAGTCTCAAAATGAATTCGCCCCCGCTACGGACTCTCTGAAGCAGGGGCGAGCAACATCCTTCAAAGATGCGCGGCTGCGCTACTCGGTCGCTTCTTTCTCGATCACGACCTTGACGTGCGTGGTGACGTCCTTGTGCAGTTTCACCGGGATATCGAATTCACCCACCGCCTTCAGCGGCTCATGCAACTGAATCTTGCGGCGATCGATGTGGAAACTCTTCTTCTCGAGAGCCTCGGCGATGTCAGCCGATGTGACCGATCCGAACAGTTGATCGTTCTCGCCCGAGCGGCGCTGGAACGCGACCGACAATCCCTCGAACTGCTTCGACAGTTCCTCGGCCTCGTGCTTCTCTTTCGCCGAGCGGCGAACGGACGCCGCCTTCATCTGATCGATGACGGCTTTGTTGGCTGCGTTCGCTTCGATCGCGAGCTTGCGCGGCAGCAGAAAATTCCGCCCGTAGCCTTCGGCGACCTTCACAACGTCGCCGCGCGAGCCGAGCTTGGGAACATCTTCCTTCAGGATGACTTCCATGAGATCACTCCGTTTCTGAATTTCGGGGGGACTGGCTTCGTATCAGGGCACGCCTTCAGGCGTGCCGCACAGCCACTCCGTTCGAGCGCCTTTAGGCGCTGCCATCCAGTTCTGACAACCTACATCGCTCTTCCGGCAAACGGCAGCAGCGCGATGTTCCGTGCCTGCTTGATCGCGGTGGAAAGCCGCCGCTGGTGCGGCGTACAGACGCCCGTCAAACGCCGGGGAACGATCTTTCCGCTCTCCGCGACAAACTGCGCGAGCAGGCGAACGTCCTTGTAGTTGATGTTCTCAATCTTCTCGACGCAGAACTTGCAGACCTTCTTGCGTCGGAAATACTTCCGCCCGCCTTCGCGCCCGCCGGGACCACCCGGTCCACCCGGACGGGGACCACGCGGTCCGGGACGATGACCCTGACTCTGGCCTTCCGATGGCGCCGACGATTCCGCCGCGCCTGCTGCTTTCGTTTCTTCCGCCATGATGCTCCTTCACTCTTTGTAAGGCGCGAGCCTAGTCGCCCGCCGCCGATTGATCTTCAGGAAATTCGTTAAACCGTGGCCGTAGCCGCCGGTTCGCCGCCCTCAGGCGCTGCTGCCGGAGCCGCCGAAACTTTCTTGCGCGCGTCACGGATCTGCTTGATCTTGTCGAGTCGCTTCTGCTCCTCATCGATGCGAACCGTGAGGAACTTGATCACCGGCTCGCTGACTCGTAGCCGGCGCTCGAGTTCGTGAATAAGGCCGCCGCCACCCTCGACCGTTAGCAGGATGTACATCCCGTCGTGGAAGCGCCCGATCACATACGCCAGCCGACGCTTCCCCATCTTCTCGACGTTCTTTACCGTGCCGTTGCTGCTCGTCACCGCCGTTTCCAGGGTGGAAATCAGCTTGTCGAGATCTTCTTCCGCCATGTCAGGGCGGACAATGAACATCACTTCGTAAGTACGATTCATTCGTTTGTCTCCAAATCTTTTTACTGGTCCGTGTCCGGCTCGTCGTCTTTTTTGCGGTTGAAGCGGTTCATCGCCTCGTCCGGACCTTCAGTCAAAATCACCTTCACTGCTTCGGCGGCGGTGTCGAGGACCTCGTCCACGACCTTCAGCTGCCGCTTCGTGAACGGCTTCAGAATCCTCTTCTCGGGCGCGATACCGAGCCGGATGCGCAGGAATTCTTGCGTCCCCAGCGCCCCGATGATCGACTTCATGCCGTTGTGCCCGGCCGAACTGCCCCGCTTCCGGATCCGAATCGTGCCCAACGGCAGGTCGAGCTCGTCGTAGATCACGATCAGATCGGATTCGGGCCGCAACTCGTACTCGGCGAGAAGCCCCTGAACCGACATGCCGCTCAGGTTCATGAAGGTCTCTGGCTTCGCCAGTAGAACTTCTTGGCCCTCGATCCGCGCCCTGCCGGTGAGCGCCTGGCACTGCCGGTTCCTCACTTCCACATTCCGATCGTTTGCGATGCGATCGATCGTGAGGAACCCCAGGTTGTGCGGTGTGAACTGATATTCGATTCCAGGATTGCCCAGCCCGACGATCAGTTTCACGCCCGCTCGCTCTCAGTTGGCGTCAAGCTCCTGGCAACGTGTCTCCGACGGCCAGCCTTTTCTAGAAGCCGAGGCCGAGAGCCCAGAGCCGAGAGCCCAAAGCCCAATTATTTCTTCTCCTTCTTCTCGGCTTTCTCGGCCTTCTCGGGAGCCGCAGCCTCGGCGCCCTCCTCGGTCTCCTGCTTGCCCTTCTTGATGACCTCGGGCTCCGCCGGACCCGTAGCCGCTTCGGCAGCCGCCGCTTCCGGAGTTGCCACGACTTCTTCCTTCACCGAGGTGACGTGCGCCACCGGCTGGTTCTCGTCGGTGATGAACTCGAACTTGTCGCTACGGGGCAGGTCCGACACGCGCAGAACCTTGCCGAAGACCAATTCGCTCACGTCGGCATCGATGTGGCTCGGGATGTCGGCCGGCAGGCACTCGACTTCCACTTCGCGCATCATCTGCTCCAGAATGCCGCCCTGCTGCTTCACGCCCGCGGCTTCGCCCTTCAGGAACACCGGCACCTTGACCGTGAGCTTCTTGTCCATGGCGATCCGCTTCAGGTCGATATGCAGCAGCTTGCCCTTGATCGGTTCGTACTGCCAGTCGACGATCATGGCCTTGGATTTGTCACCATCGAGAGCGAGATCGAAAATCGTGTTATGCCCGGTCTCGGAATTGAGAATCCGCGTGACCTGGCGGGGATCGACGCTCACGGAGAGGGCGTCCTTGCCGGCGCCGTACACGACGGCGGGAATCTTCCCATCCCGACGCACGCGGCGCGCCTCGTTCTTGTTGCCCGGAGTCCGTGGTTGCGCTTCGAGTAAGTTGTTGTCGATTGCAGTTGCCATATGTCTGATTCCTGTCTACATAAATAATCTGCTGACCGAGGTTTCCTCGTGGATCGACTGAATGGCTCGGCCAATCAGCCCCGCGATCGTGAGCACTTTGATCTTGGGCTCACGTCTCCCGGCTTCGGACAGCGGGATCGTATTTGTCACCACCACTTGCGTGATGGGGGATTGCGAAATGTTCTCGATCGCCGGATCGGAAAACACCGGGTGCGAGCAGCACGCGTACACCGCCGTCGCGCCGTTCTCCAGCAGCGCCGACGCCGTCTTCACCAGCGTTCCCGCCGTATCGATCAGATCGTCGATCACCAGGCAATTTCGCCCTTTGACATCTCCAATGACGTGCATGACTTCCGCGACGTTCATCTCGACGCGCCGCTTATCGACGATCGCCAGCGCCGCGTCCATCTTTTTCGCGAAGAAGCGCGCGCGCTCCACGCCGCCCGCGTCAGGTGAAACCACCGTCAGGTTCGGCAGGTTCAATTCCCTGAAGTAGCTCACCAGTACGGGCGAACCGAACAAGTGATCCACCGGGATGTTGAAAAAGCCCTGCAACTGCGGCGCATGCAAATCGACGATCAACGCGCGATCCGCGCCCGCCGTCGTGAGCAGGTCCGCAACCAGCTTCGAGGAAATCGGAACCCTCGGCTTGTCCTTGCGGTCCTGCCGCGCATACCCGAAGTACGGAATCACGGCCGTGATGCGCCGTGCCGACGCGCGCTTCAGCGCGTCGATCATCAGAAGCAATTCCATCAGGTGCTCGTCCACCGGGCGGCAGGTTGGCTGGATTACGAAAACATCCGCTCCCCGCACGTTCTCCTGGATTTGGACGTAGCACTCTCCATCCTTGAAGCGCGTGATCATCGCCTGCCCGCGCGTCAGTCCTAAGAAAGCACAAACTTCGTCGGCGAGCGCCTCGTTGGCGGTCCCGCAGAAGATCTTGAATTTGTCGTCCACGCGCGCGCGCTGTGGTTTGCGCTCGCTCTTCTCTTCAGGCACCTGCTGGCCTTTTTTTTCCGCCGGCGTCGCTAAAGTTGCCATGGGGCTCTCTCGTAGACCGAGTGTTCAAGGTTCCGGTTTCGGGTTCGGAGCGTTCCGCGTTGTTGCCCGCGTTTGCACCCCGCCCGCCAACTGCCGAACGTTCTGGATCTGCGTTCTCAGCCTTTGCTCCTCAGTCTCGCGTCAAACCTTGCGCATCGCCACAACTTCACTGAGAACTGAGAAACCGACAACTGAGAACTGTTTTTTGGCTGGGCCGCTAGGATTCGAACCTAGACAAAGTGCTCCAAAGGCACTTGACCTACCATTAGTCGACGGCCCAACGCTGCATGGTCCAACCCTGTTTTCGTGGGTAGGACAAGTTTCAAGTTTCCGGTTTCGAGTTTCAAGAGAAACTTCCAAAAATCTTTTTTGGTCCACTCGAAACTAGAAACTCGAAACTTGAAACTTCTTCTGATACTGCGGCCGCGTGAGTGTAGTCGTCGCCTGTGCAGGAATGCCCTTTCCTTGCAGCCTCTTTGCCGCTTTTTCAGCACCAATCCTTGTTTTAAAGAGCCCGTACACCGCCGAGCCAGAGCCCGACAACGACGCATACAACGCACCGGCCCGCTCAAACACACCTTTCACGTCGCGTAATTCGGGATATTGAGGAAAGACGACCCGTTCGAAGTCGTTTTCAATCCCGGTACGGACGAGGTCGAGAAGCAGGGTCTCGGCCCGGCCCCTGCCACTTGCAGGGACACCGGATTGGCGTCCCGCACTCTTGCCGGGAACGCCGCTCAGCCACGAGGAAACCACACGGCCAAGCTCCATCATTCTATCGGAGGGGTGCGAGCCCGTCAATTTTGCATCTCGACGATCCACGTGGGCACGGACGCCCTCGTCCGTGCAAGCCGAGCTTTGCTCGGCACTGGAGCGGCGGGCGCCCTCGCCCGCCTTAGCCGATCCGGCCTTGGCTCGATTCGTGTTTTCGATCCCGGCACGGTCCACGTGGGGACAGCCGCCCTCGGCTGTCCAGGCCGAGCTTTGCTCGGCAGGGTTTTCTACCAGTGCATCCCAATCCGCAAACGCCTTCGGAGTCGAGACGCCAATCTCTGGAGTCGCCACCACGCACCGAGTCGCCGGCAAATCCGGCAGCGGATACACTTCCTCCCCCCGCCCCACCCCCAACACCGTCCCACCGACAAGAAATAGAGGCAAATCCGACCCGACCTCGGCCGCGATCCGCAACCGCTCCGCGCCCGGAAGCTGCTCTTTCAGTGCTCGTTCCAGCGCGATCAGGGCTGCCACGGCATTTCCGGACGCACCGCCCAGCCCGCCCTGCACCGGCAGCCGCTTCTCGATCTCGAGGATAACGCGCCCCTTCGCCTTGAGCGCTGCCATCGCCCGTTGAATGATCTTGAAGCACGTATTCGTCTCGTCCGTGGGCACCCTCGGATCCGCGCACCGAATCTCGATCCCCGAGCCGCGCTCGACTTTCAGCCGAAGAATGTCGTGCAGCGCAATCGTCTGATACACCGTGCGCAGCTCGTGAAACCCGTCGGCGCGCTTCGGCCCGATGGCGAGCCCGAGATTGATCTTCGCGAAAGAACGAACGGTGACAGGCATGGACGGCAGCATTTAATCACACCCGGCAATTTCGCCGCGTGTCCTATACTGCAGCGGGCTAGCCGCATAACTTAGCAGAGAGGAGACATGGACGCTGACGACATCATCACTGGTCTGGTATTGGGGGCTGCGGTAATCCTGGCCGTTCGAGGCCTGGCATGGAACAAATTAAAGGCACTCGGCGCTCGTAGCTGGCCGCTAACCCAGGGAACGATCGAATTCGGCACGGTCATCGAACATCGCACCCGCTACTTCAGCTACTACTCGGCGAAATTGTCTTATTCTTACAGCGTGAACGGCGAATATTATTCCGGCTTCTACGAGAAATTCTTTTTTCGAGAGAGTTCGGCCCAGAAATTCGTCGACGAACTCAAAGGCAAGCCGGCGTTCGTCCGCCACAAGACTTCGCCCCCTGAAACATCAACGATTCTCAGACAAGACCAGCAAAGCGTGTGGCCCCTGCAAATCTGATGAACGCATCAGATGTGACGAAGACCCAAAGCAGTTGTCTAACCTTTCATCTGTCTTGAGGTTCGGGGCGACACAAACTCCAATCCAACAATGTCGCGAAAAGCCGCCATCTTCTCCATCGTTGCGCTGACCGCGATCGTCATCGCGGCCGCCCTTCTCTCGCCGCGCACGCCGCAGCCGCTCAGCTACCACAACTTCGCCGATCATCGCGCGTGGCTCGGCATCGCCAACTTCGGCGACGTCGCCTCCAACCTTGCTTTCGCAATCTTCGGTATCTGGGGTTTGTGGTTCCTGCTTCGTCTGGCGCCGCCGGGAATTGCGACCCGCTTCACCGATCCACGCGAGCGCTGGTTCTACATCGCGGTCTTCTTCGGAATGCTTCTCACCGCACTCGGGTCGTCTTACTACCACGTCGCGCCCGATAACGATCGCCTCGTCTGGGATCGCCTGCCCATGACCATCGTCTTCATGTCCCTCGTTGCGGCCATGATTGCGGAACGGATCAGCGTCCGCGCTGCCCTGTGGCTCTGGCCGATTCTGCTGGCCATCGGGATCCTCAGCGTGCTTCAGTGGCACTGGAGCGAGCAGGCCGGACACGGCGACCTGCGCTTCTATGCCGCAGTGCAAGTCTATGCGGTCCTGGTGTTGTTGCTGGTACTGTTCCTGCCCGCGCGTTACTCGCACAGTTCCTACCTTGCCGCCGTTGTCGCCTTCTACGTGCTAGCGAAATTGCTCGAGACCTTCGACAGGCAAGTCTTCGCGCTCGGCCACATTGTTAGCGGACACACACTGAAGCACATCGTGGCTGGTTTGGCAGGTTATTGGATTCTGAGAATGCTGGAGAGAAGACGTCTAAGACCCAACACCTAAAACCTAAGACCGGTTTTTCTAATTCCGCCGTTTGTAATAAATCGCAAACTCGAACCCCGGATTCGGAGGGAACAACTCGGTAATCTTTCGCAACCGCTCGGCCAATGCCGTCGGCGCCAACAATGGATAGTCGCGCTCCCGCAGATCGTAATAATCCACATCCAGGTAGAGCGACAGAAGATAGATCGAGATCGCGTCCGAAAACGCCGCGGCAAAATACTCGTTCTTGTACTTCTCCACGTCCGGACCGCTGCCGGTCGCACCCTTGCGCGCATCCCAGGCATCAAGCGACGTCTCGCCGCGCGCGCCCGCTTCCACCTGCTTCCAGCACAGGTCAGCGAATGCCTGCGACACCCCGATCTTCTCCACGATCGCGTGTCCCACGTTGATGTAGAACTCAAACGCGACCGAAAACTTGTCATCCATCAGCCGCGTTGAAATAAACACGCATTGCGCGTCGCCCAAATTCAAATTGCGATGGCACACCGCGTTGTCGCTTAGCACAACGTCGTAGCGGTCGGCGATTACCGTGTCGTCGCCCTGGCTGACGGTGAGCGGAACGAAATAGTAGGCCTTTCGTTCCAGCGCCGCAGCCGCCGCGCCCGGTACGGCCGCGATCATCCGCTCCAGGTCGGCCTCGGTGATCGTGACTTCGCCCGACGTGGCGTAGCAGATCCCATTCGCGGCCTGCGAGACCGGGTTTTGCCGGACCACCTCGGCGGGTGTTCGCGTCATGGCGGGGGCAGCTTGCGACATAAACGCCATTGTAGCGCACCACCCCGAGGCACCCCTGCACTGGTCCACCACGAGGGTGTACCCTAAACGTTATGCCGTCCATTGCCCGGAAACCGCGCTGGTACATGATCCCGGCACGCATCCTGTTCGTGACCTTTCTGCTTACGCTGCTATCGTTTGCCGTGATTCTGCTGCTCTCGATCCTGGGCGTGGTCACCGTCGCCAGAATCCAAGGCGTGCATCCCGACATGCGCATCGCCTACCGTGCCATCGCTTTGCCCGCCGCCGCTGTCACCGGCTCGATCGTCTTTGTGCTTTCCTCGGCGATGGAGATCCGCCACTACCGCCAGTCGAAAACTCTCGACGGCATAGCGCGCGCTTCAAGGTAGTGGGCTTACTGACGATCGGCCGTGTTACGTTCGCGTTTCGCGAACCCGACGCCCAGAACCCGCGCGTTTAGAATGAATGCATAACAATGCGACCCCGCATTGCCATTCCGGTCCCGCACTCGGGTGACGCCGCCTATGCCGGACGCGCGCTTCCGCAGTACGAACGCGCCGTGGAACTGGCGGGTGGCGATCCCGTGCGCATTCCGCTGGACGTGAGCACATCTGAGATCCAGAAGCTGATCGAGCCTTGTGACGCCATCCTGCTGCCCGGCAGCCGCGCCGACGTGGATCCCGTCAAATACAACGAGCCGCGCGCTGCGAAGACCGCCGCCGCTGATCGCAAGCGCGACGACGTGGACGAAATTCTCCTCACAGACGCCTATCGCGCACGCAAGCCGCTGCTCGGCATTTGCTACGGCCTCCAGATTCTGAACGTGCACCGCGCTGGATCGCTGGTCCAGCACATCGAGTCGCCCGTGAATCACGAGGCCGGACGCGCCATCCCCGTTGCACACACGATCGACGTGGACGCCGATTCAAAACTTGCCGGGATCGTGAAGGAGTCGGGCGCAGCTCGGATGGGCGTCCCAGTGAATTCCTCACATCATCAGTCAGTGGATCGCGTAGGCGATGGGTTACGAATCGTCGCCCGCTGTCCCGATGACGGCATCGTGGAAGCCGTCGAAGGAACTTCGCCGGATCATTTCGTGCTCGCGGTACAGTGGCACCCGGAACGTTCCGTAGATGACGATGCAGTCTCGCGTGCGATCTTCAGCGCACTTGTAAAAGCCGCAAAGCACGGTGAGTGATCGATCAAGTAGGGTCTTCAAAAAAGATCCGGCGACCGCTTTTCTTTGCGATCTTTGCGGCTTTCTTTGCGCCCTTTGCGGTTAAAAGCTTTTCTTTACCGTCTCTGCGAATAAAAGCTCTTTCTCATCGACGTTCACTGAGCCCTCTGCTTTCTCCGCAGTTCAGAGCCCCCGTCTCCCGATCCTCCAACCTCCCTGTGTTTCTTCCGTGCCCCCGGTGGTGAACGCTTTTCTTCGCGTCCTTCTCTGCCTTTCTTTGCGATCTTTGCGGTTTAAGAATTTTGGCGGAGACGCAAAACAACCTTCGTTACTTCTTCCCCGGCTTCCCGCCACTCTTAGGCGGCCCTGGCGTAGTCGTTTTCTTCGCCGGAACTCTCTCCAGCAGCACCACTACGTTCGCAATCGCCGCGTTGTCCGTGCCCATGCCCTCCGGCGTCTTCGCTTTCAATCCCACGCAGTCTTTTGGAATTCCCAGCAACTCCGCCACGTGCGTCCGGATCGTCCCTGCGTGCGGCCCGATCTTCGGAGCAAGCAGAATCAACGACGAATCCATGTTGCTGATCGCGTATCCCGCCTCGCGCACGCGCCTCTGCGCTTCCCGCAGAAACACCACCGAGTCCGCGCCCTTCCACTGCGGATCCGAGGGAGGAAACAGCGACCCGATATCCGGAGCCCCGATCGCTCCCAGCAGCGCATCGGTGATCGCGTGCAGCAGCACGTCGCCATCGGAGTGCCCGCCCAGGCCCTTGCTGTGCGCCAGTGCCACACCGCCGATCTTGAGCGGAACGCCGCTCTGAAATTCATGCGAATCCCACCCAAACCCGATGCGTGTCGCCGGCTGCAAATCAATCTCCCTCTGTTCGTGCTCGCGGGTTTGTCTTCGCTTTGGATTGTCATCCTGAGCGCAGCGAAGGACCTGCTTCTCGAATGAACCGCTTCTTCAAGCGAGACTTACTTCCGCAAATAAAACTCCGCCAGTTCCATGTCCGACGGCGTCGTGATCTTCAGATTGCGCGGCGAGCCCATCACCACCGCCACCGCGCCGCCCGCGCGCTCCACCAGCGACGCCTCGTCCGTCCCCACGAAACCGTCGGCGGCCGCTTCATCGAAGGCTTTCTTGATGATCTCGTAGCGGAAACCTTGCGGTGTCTGCGCCATCACCACGCGCTCGCGGGGAATGGTCGCGGTGATCAGCGCTCCATCGGCGGTTCGCTCCACCTGCTTCACGGTATCGACCGCGGGCATTCCCGCGATCGCCGCGCCATATTTTTTCGCACCCTCGATGACCCCGTCGATGATCTCGGCCGTCACAAACGGCCGCACCGCGTCGTGCACGAGGATTACGTCACCCGGCGATGCGGACACAGCTTTCAGCGCATTGGTCACGGAATGCTGCCGGTGCTCGCCCCCTTCGACCAGTTCAATTGGCTTCGCGAGGACGTCTTTCGCCTCCGCCTGCAACCGCTCACGGAATCCGGCGATTTCATCCTTGCGCAGCGCGACGAAGATCTCCGCAACTCGCGGATGTGACGCAAACTTGCGCAGCGTATGAATCAGGATGGGCGTGCCGCCCAGTTCGGTGAATTGCTTCGAGGACGCCAGTTTCTTCGTCTTGGCGCTAGGCGCCGACGTCATGCGCGTGCCAAGGCCCGCCGCCGGAATGATGACCACCACCTTCATGCGGGCGCAAGTATACGGTCAGCTTCGCGAGGAGTTCAAATCAGGGCAGGGTGGATGGGGGGTATTAGAGGTCAATGAGCGTGATTGGGATGTAACGCCGATTGACGCTCATCGGAGTGGTAAACTGCCGGCGCCAAACTGCAATTTTCGCCGGGAAGGGGATAGCAGCGATGTCATACGGTGTTCGTATCAAACGTTCCGAGGCACAATATCTTTACGGCATCACGCTAGAAGAATGGCTCGCATACGTTCGATCAGACCAAGAGATGCACCATCTAGGGGAAGCAGTCATTAAGACATCGAAAGGCGATACCGTGTCGTACGTTGCCCCGGGAATGACTGAGTGGATCGACCCTCAGACCGGGCACAGGACTCTATTTGACCACCGCAAGATCGATGGAACAGTGTCTGTCGGAAACCCTTCTCGCGAAGCTCTCGTCAAAATGTTCAAGGTTGCAGAGGCGCTGCGAGGAGTTGTTCAGGGGGATGAGGGTGAATGCTATGACGCTTCAGGCAACCCGAATTGAACAAGAACACCAATTACCGCCCCCCTCTTCGCTCAGAACACCCGCACCTTGAACGTCAAATACTTCTTCGGATTCTCGCGCACCGACTTCACCAGCTCGCGCGTCTCGATCAGCATCTTGTCGGAGTTGTTGTAGAGCGAAGGATCTTTGAACAGCTTGCCCGCCGTCCCCTCGCCGGCCTCCAGTTCGGTGGTCAGCGCTGAGAGCTTCGTGATGGTGTTATCCAGTTTCTGCGCGAGCGCTTCGTCTTTGGTCAGCTTGCCGATCGCGCCCTTGCCGGCATTGATATCGTCGGTCAGCTTCTTGACGTTGGCGATCGTCTGGTTGGCGTTGTCGTACAGCGCAGGATCTTTCAGGAATTTTCCGGCCGTCCCTTTGCCCTGTTGCAACTCATCAATCATGACGTTCAGCTTGTCGACGGCGGCGATCACTTTGTTGTAGGCCTCGTCGGTTATCAGCAACTTGCCCAGACTACCCTGGCCGTTCCGCACCTGGTCTACGATGCCCTTGAACTCAGTTACTGTCTGCGCAAACTGGTTATACAGCGACGGATCGTAGATCAGCTTTCCGATCGATCCCTGGCCGCTCTCGATGAACGCCAGGATCCGGTCCGTGCGCTTGAGCAGCGCGTCCAGATTCTGCAGCGTTCCTTGGCTGGCACGGACCACGTCCTGCAGTTCGGGGGTTTCGCGCGTGGCCAGCGTATCCCCATCGCGCGCCTCCGGCCCCTTCGCGTGGGCGCTGTCGATGTTGATGTAGGTTTCGCCGAGCACTCCTGCCGTGGACATCGTCGTCACCGAATCCTTACGGATATTGAAGCTGTATTTGGTGGTCACCTTCATCACCACCTCGACAGGCGTCGCCGTGTTGTTGGGCACGACGCGGATTGCCGTGACGTTGCCGACATCCACGCCCTGCAACCGCACGGGCGCGCCGTTGCGGATGCCCTGCGCATCGTCGAAATAGGATTTCAGCGTGATTTTCGGAGTAAAGAGACCCGTCGTTCCGCTCATCAGGAAGGTGAGCACCGCCAGGGTGACGCTGGCGAACAAGACCGTGAGGCCCACGCGCAGCTGGGACCATTTCAGTTGCTTCTGGCTAGGCACTTCGCCCTCGCCCGGACGGAATCGGCGCCCGGTCCCAGCGTTCGTACGACGCCATCGTCACCTCTCCGCGGAAAGTTTGCGGATTTGGGTGATGATAGCAGACCGCCCAACCGCCTCTCCACGTCATGTGGAGCGGGGCACAAGAGTGGGTAATAGCGCCAAAGCAAGCAGATACGCCACGCCGCCGCAGGCCAGCGTCACGTTCAGGCCGAAATGAATCGCGATCACCATCGCCAGCACCGATCCGAGTACGCTGGCAGCGGCATTCATAGCCCAGGCCCACTCGACCGAGTTGTCGGCCGTGTTCGGAGGCTCGCCCATCTCCGCAGCAGGAAGTTCCAGGTCCGCGGCGTTGGCCAGGGCCCGTAGCCCAGTGGGGAAAGGCATTCCCATCGCGAATCCCAGTGGAACCAGCACTGCCCCGCTGACGAGCAACTTTGCCGGGAATGGCAATCCAATCAGCCACGTAAGCAGGCCGGCCAATCCCCAGGTGTAAATCGCAATCGCTCCCATCAGCAGAACAAGAGGAATCCACGCTCGCGCTGCGTTCGACAGCCAGCTCCGAGAAAACAGGCTTCCTGCGCCGCTTGAAAGCAGCAGCAGAAAGATCACCACCGTGAGCGCATACGTCGGGTGTCCAAGAAATAGAACAAAACGCTGAATGAAGGCGATCTCCACCAAAATGTAGCCCAGCCCCACGCAGACGAAATACATCAGCGGCAGCGCGCGCCACGCTCGGCCGCCGCCCACCAGCATGGGTACAACGAGAAACACCAGCACGGCTAGCGCCGAAATGACAAAGACCATGCCCAGTACCACCACGCCCAGGTTCACCTTCCAGTCGATCCCGCGCTGCAGGCCGCCATCGTTCAGGATCTGGTCGGTCTTGAGCGTGAAAAAGAAAAAAGGCGCGTCGTCGTCGACGGGAGCCACGTTATACGGATAGTCGCACGCGAATCCTCGCGGATCGTTACGCGCGATCAGCGCCGAAAACGGGTTCTGACCCGGCTTCGATGGCAAATACAAAGCGACCAGTTCGGGGTTGTTTTCTAGGTGATCCTGTACCGCCCCTTCTTCCGCTTGCGTGAAGGGGGTTTTCTTCGCGAGGACAACGACCGGAATTCCATCCTCGTCGAGATCTCCTTCCGAAACGACGATGAAATTCTTCGCCGGATCCGCAACTCCCAACTGATGCAGCGCCTCAGTCGCAACCGACACCACGCGCAGTGCTTCGCGCGGTTGCTGGAACTCCCACCGCGTAATCGCGATCATGCCGTCGGGCTTGAGATGTTCGAAGTACTCGCGGAATGCGTCCACCGTGTAGAGGCTGTTCTCGCTGAGCGCGAATGCTCCCGCCGCAGTCGAAGCCCACGTGTCGACCAGGGTCATCTGCACGACGTCGAAAAGCTGGCGCGCATTCCGCACAAACGAACGGCCATCCGTCACCTGCAGATGCACTTCGGGCCGCTGATAAAGATGTTGCGAATAATCCGCATATCGCCCCCGCATAATGGCGTTGGCGATGATCGGATTGATCTCGATCCCCGTCACGCTCGGGCTGCCGTTCGCAACGGCCCGCAGCACATCCACCCCGCCTCCGGGTCCGATGATCGCGTACTCGCCGTGAGGCCTCAGCACGTTCGCCAGCGCAGGCGGCGACGCCATCAGGTTCTTCTGCCAGTCCGTGCCCTCCCAGTGATGCGGATCTGCGTTCATCACGTAGGTCGAGGCGTCCGCATCGATCACAATCGACCGCGCGTTGTCGGCCTGGCGGTCCACTTCGACCCGAGAGATCGCATTCCAGCGTGCGAACTCCACCCAGGACTTATCGCGAAACATGCCTTTGGCATAGATGACGTCGACCAGGCGTCCCGAATAATTCGCCGCGATGACCACCAGCAGCACCGCAGCAAGAGCGCCTGCAAGTTTTCGCACCCATGAGCCACTCGCCCAGAGACTCCCAGCCAGCGCCATCGACATCGCGGTGAAGAGAATGGTGTTCGGCCCGCCGATCCAGTTCAGCAGAGGAACGATCGCCAGACACGCCGCCGCGCCGCCCAGCAGGTCCGCACCATACAGCCGCGCAATCGTTCGCGCCTCGCGCGCGAAAACAACCGAGAACATTAGCCCGATGAAGAAGAACGGCACCGCCGAAGCCACGTAAATCCCGCTCAGCTTCAGCAGGTTCATCCATGTTAATTCGAGCGACACCGGAATATGCAGCACCACTTCCAACACAACCGGAATCGCTAGCGCATTCGCGCAGCATAGCGTCGCCGCCAGCGCGCGCGTTTCAATGTCCGCCAGTTTAGCGCGAAACAGATAGGCGCAAACCCCGCCCGCTCCCAGTCCCAGCAGCGCGATCGAGATCGCCAGAAACGCGAAGTGATAAAAGAGCACAACCGAGAACAGCCGCGTCAGCCCCAGTTCGAGCAGGAGGGCTGCAAAGCTGCTCAGCCCGATTCCAAGCATCAGGGTTCGTTCGTGGATTTTCGCTGGAGAGGACGAGACCTGAGATGGGGAAGAGATGGTGGCCATGAGTCCTGAACTGAGATGCGTCAGTCTAGCAGACCGCCTCAGCTTTCGAGGATCACCTGTGCCATCGCTTCTTCGGCTGTGTGCGTCAGGGAGAGCGCGATGTTCGTGGCGCCCAGCTTCGCGGCAAAATCCGCCGCCTTTCCATGCAGCAGGAGCGTCGGGCGGCCTCCGGGGTTGCGCGCAACTTCAATATCGCGCCAGCGCACGCCGTGATTCCAGCCCGTTCCGATCGCCTTCATCCCCGCTTCTTTGGCCGCAAAACGCGCCGCATAGCGCTCCATGCGGTTCGCTTTCGACTCGCAATACTGGATCTCGCCCTCGGTGAAAATTCGTTTCAGGAATCTCTCGCCGTGGCGCTCGATGACTTCGCGGATACGCGGGACTTCGGTGATGTCGATGCCGGTGCCGACGATCATGCTGGAACGTTAGCACATGAACGCTGGCGGGTCGCCAGTCATCAGGAGAACTAGGTTCGCTGGCACAGTGCTGCCAGGCTGGCGAAGGATTCGAGTTCAGGGTTATCCGCTGCCCTGTCTACAGGCAAGACGCGTAAGAGGACTTGCGACTGATGACTGAATCGTCATGTATCGAGTTGCCGCGCGGCTCACAAAGGACGTAGGTTCGGTCGTCAGTCTGCGGACGACTGCGAAACTCGTTGTTGAGATCGTAAGGCCGGAATAAATAGTGCCGCAGCCGCGCAGCGGCGGCAGATATTAGCCCAGCGCGTGAGCGCTGGGTAGTCGAAAAGGCGAATTCGAGTCGGCTTTCAGCCGACGGCACGTTTTCGGAGCGGCCTCCCTGCAGTCCATTCGCTCAGCTCAGGCAGGATAAGAACAGTTCGTCGAAAAAAGCGAGCCTCTGCTGACAACCAGCTGCTCGCAATCAGGAGAACAATGACATGCCGTAGATCACCTGACCCCTTACAAGGTGAGCTTCTTTGGTGAGCGCATGCGGCTTCGGATCCGACTCACCGTCGATATGCAAGACGGTATGTCCGTGAGTAACCAGCCAATCCGACACCAGCATCCGGTGACAGTGAAACCACACCCGCTCCGCACACATGTATGCCGTCCGCGAAGTCTCGGCGAGTTGCTCGAGTTCCTTCGCCGCGGCTTCGAACTCGGGTGTCAGCATGTAATCCGCGTAATTGCGAAAGCTCGCATTGCGCAAGCCGGTGTTGGGAGAGTCTTCCCGCGTTTTCTTTCGGTATCCACCGAGCGCTTTCATCCAGACGTAGCGAATCCCACCCGCTGCCAACGCTGATTCCAGCGATTCCCGGTTGAAGTGCGGCAACCGTCGCGACACGGGAAACGCCCGGATGTCGACCAGCGTCCGGATGGAATGGTGTTGGAGAACTTGAATCAACTCGTCAAGAGAACGTGTCGAATGCCCGATTGTGTACAGCGTTGCCATCAAATCAATCGCGTGGGGGCATACGCCGGGGTCCCCAGCGCGCTCGTTTTTGGCGCGATGGGGTGGAGATGCCCCGTCTGTCCCGTCGAGCGGAGTTCGACTTTGCCGTTATGCGCCAAGCGCACGCAGTGCCGCCACCACCACCTCATCCTGCTCCGCAAACACCGTCCGCAGATCCAACACCACCCGATCTTGTTGCACGCGCGCCACAATCGGAGGATCCGCGTGCCTCAACCGCGCCAACAACTCGTCAGCGCTCAATGCCTCAACCGCCACAGCGATCAGCCACGTCGGCAACACCGCCGACGGCGCCGCGCCGCCTCCAATCACCGACTCTCCCTCGACCATCTCGGCCCGTACTCCCGCGACGCCCTGCATCTTCCCGGCCACTGCCTTCACGCGCCGCCCGATCTCCTCGCGCGACATCTGCATCATCCGTACCGCGGGAACCTCCTCGACGTCGCCCTTCACATACGCCAGCAGCGTCGGCTCCAGAGCCGCATACGTAAGCTTGTCGACACGTAGTGCGCGGAACAGGGAATTCGATCGCATCCGCCGGATCAGCTCCGTTCGACCCGTCAGCATGCCCGCTTGCGGTCCGCCCAGCAACTTGTCGCCGCTGTACGTGACCACGTCGACTCCGGCGCGCAGGCTATGCCCAACCCCAAATTCTCCCGTCACGCCCACCGCCGCCAAATCGAGTAGAGCTCCGCTTCCTAAATCCTCAACCAGCGGAATCCCGCGCGCCTTCGCCAACTCAACCATCTCCACGAGCGCGGGTTGCTCCGTGAATCCCGTGATCTCAAAATTCGAGCGGTGCACGCGCAGCAGGCACCGCGTTTTATCGTTGATAGCGTTCGCATAATCGCCGATGCGCGTTCGGTTGGTCGTCCCCACCTCCCGCAAAGTCGCGTTCGATTGCGCCATCACATCGGGGATCCGGAACGATCCGCCGATCTCCACCAACTCCCCGCGCGACACGATCACCTCGCCGCCCGCCGCCAGCGTATTCAGTGCCAGCCACACGCCCGCCGCATTGTTGTTCACGACAATCGTCGAGACTGGCTGCTCGCTCTTCACACCCACAAACAGCTTCTGGAACAGCCGATCCATGTGGACGTCCCGCTCGCCGCGCTTGCCCTCGACCAGATCGAATTCCAGATTTGAATATCCCTGCGCCGTCTCACGCAGATGATCGAGCGCCGTGCCGGCAATCGGCGCCCGCCCTAAATTCGTATGCAGGATCACTCCCGTTGCGTTGATCACCGGCCGCAGCGACCATTCGGTGGCCGCGCACAATTCCGCCTCCACAGCGCCCGCCAGCGCGCTCACCGCCCGATCCAGCGCATCCGCTTCGATCTTCCCCGATTGAATCGACACCCGCAACCGCTCCAGCACCGTGCGCGCCGCATCCGTGACCATCACCCGCCCATCCCGCGCGATCGCGGGTGCGAGTTCTTCGGCCCGCAAAAGCTCATCCACTGAAGGAAGCTTCTCGTAGAGATTCGATTTGGAAGAAGTGACCAAGCGCCTGATGATCCGATGTTCCGCTGAATCCTGCCTCTGACCGAAATTGCGACAACTACAACGTGTGCAAATACGTCAGCAAATCCTGAATCTGCTGGTCGCTCAGCTCTCGCCCGTACGCAGGCATTTTGCTGCGGCCATAGCGAACGATCTCTCCCACGCGGTCGTCATTGGCAGGCAGCCCGCTCTCCGACAAATATTGCTTCTTGAAAACTCCCTTCAAGCTGGGGCCCTTTTTCCCATGAGACGAGTAGGGCTCGTGGCACTGGTCGCAATAGCGGTCGTATGTCTTGCGTCCCGCTGCCTGCTGCTCATTCAGTCCGAGCTCCGCATCCGACTTGCGCCGCTCCACATCGCATCCGACCAACATGCCGATCGCCGTAACCGCGATCAGCGACAGGCCCACCAGCGGGCCTCCAACCCATCTCCGATTCACACAAACTTTCATAAGTTCCTCGAAGTGACCAAAACCTGCAATGCCCGCCCATGCCAGACGTACAATAAATATACCGAGCGCACCATGGGAACTGCGACGAAGGGCGTCACCGTGAAGCGAGTTTACGAGAAGCCCGCGCGGACCGACGGCACGCGTGTCCTCGTTGACCGGTTGTGGCCCCGTGGTCTGACCAAGAAAGACGCAGCGGTCGATGCCTGGCTCAAAGAGCTCGCCCCCTCCGACGAGCTGCGTCACTGGTACCACGCCTACCCCGACGCGTGGGCCCTGTTCCGCCGCCGCTACTTGAAGGAACTGCAAAGCCCCGAAGCATCGGCGCAACTTCAGGAACTCTATCGGATGGCCGAGCAGCGCAAGCCCCTCACCTTGCTTTACGCCTCGAAAAATGAAGAACGGAACAACGCGATCGTGCTTCGCGATCTTCTCAACGGCATGAAAAAGCCACCCACGGGAACCGGGCCCGCGGCAGCCTCTTCTGGGCGATTGCGAAAAGCCGCCCGCCGTCCAGCCTGACCGCTTTCTCGACGCTACTTGTGGTGAGCCTCGTCCTCGACGATCGTCTCGACAATCGCGTCAATCGCGTCGGTGATCTTTTTCGCCGGCGCATTGAAGTTGTTCGACAGAATGGTGAACGCGATCTCCTCGCCGTGCTCGGTGGTCAGGTACCCGGACAGGGTCTTCACTCCTCCGAGCGCCCCCGTCTTGCCGTGGACGCGGCCTTGCGCATCGGTCCCTTTCATCCGGTCGGCGAGCGACCCGTCAATCCCGGCCACGGGCAGCGTATCGCGAAACGCCTTGCCCCACGGCTGATGCGACGCATACTCTAGCAACTCCACCACTGCGTGCGGCGTGACCAGATTTTGTCGCGACAGCCCCGAGCCATCGTAGAACACGTACTGATCATTCGGAATTCCGGCGCGCGTCAGGAAGCCTCGCACCACTTCCAGCCCGCTCTCCACCGTGGCCGCTGTCCCTTTCTCTCTTCCTAGCAGCCGCAGCAGAATTTCCGCGTGCAGGTTCTGACTCACTTTGTTGATCACGCGAATGTCTTCGATCAGCGGTTTGGAGTCGTAACTGGCCAGCACCACCGGCGGATTCAGCGGTAGTGCGCGCGACGCATCGCCCCCACCCCGGGACTCCGCCGTCGCGGTCACGCTGAACGTGGAGAGCCGCGCCAGTTCGGTGTGGTGTGCGCGATCATTTCCGTAAATCGTAACGCCGCGCTTCTCCAGCAGACTTCGAAACAACTCCGACGCGAACGCCGCCGGATCCTCAATCGCTAGCGCTTCGTTCGCCCCCTGATCGTCCACCGGCATCTCACCCCAGAGCGTCAGCGCCGTCGAGCCCGGTTCGCGATTAAAGAAAATGCGGCGCGTCGACCCGGCGGGTGTCGTGATGATCCGGTTGTCGACGTGGTAGTAGTCCGCGAACGGTACGACGTTGACGAATGCCCGCTCCCCCGCGCGATCCGCGGGCAGAATGTTCACGAACACCACGTTGTCGTTGATGGTCAGCGCCGAAACCGGCGCGCCGTCGCCCCACACCAGATCGTCCTGGCTCCAGCCTTCGCCATAACGCTCGAACGCGAAGTAGGAATCGTCGGCGACCAGGTCGCCGTCCACGTATTTCACGCCCTTCAGCACGAGGTTGTCTGCCAGGTCCTCGAGCACTTTGATCGGATGGTCGTTTCGCTGGGTGCGCAGGTCGTACGGCAACTCGCGCCCGGAAAGGTTCGGGTCGCCGCGGCCCACCAGCAACAGATCTCCGCTCAACCGCCCGTGCTTGTCGAGCAATCCTGTCGTTTCGACAGATGTTCGGGAACGATAATCCGGCCCGATCAGCGCCAGTGCCGCCGAAGTCGTAAACAGTTTTGTATTCGAAGCGGGCGTGAAAAGGCGGTCGGCATTCTGCGAATAAAGAATTTTGCCCGTCTTCAGCGAAAGAACTTCCACTCCCCAGAACCCGTGGGCAAGGTCAGGATCCTTCAGGATGGTGGCGATCCGGGACTCAAGCGACTTCTGTTTCGCCGCCTCCGACGTGTTCGCCAACAGCAGGCAAACTGCCAACAGAAGCACGGAGCCGGACCGAAAGGGTCGCATCGCAGTGTCGCTTCATTCTAGCATCGAAAATAGGGCATCTGAGCCGGTATTCGGTCGTCGGTTTTCGGCGTCAAGGTCGCGTCTTCGCCGACGGTGTCCTCGCACGCTTTGCGCCTCGTCGAATAGCCCAGTACGACCTGGCATCCAACATTTTGACTGAGATTCGACTCGAAACCCTGAAACTTGAAACTCGAAACCTGAAACCCGAAACTTGACACGATAAGCCGAAAACCGAACACCGAATGCCGAACGCCGATTTAGAATTCCCGCCATGCGCACCGTCTTCGACTGGAACATCGGATCGCGTTCCCTCGCTCTCGGCAAGCGTACCCTGGTGATGGGCGTCCTCAATGTCACTCCCGATTCCTTCTCCGACGGCGGCCAGTTCCTCGATCCCGAAAAAGCCCTTGAACACGCTCTCCGCATGCTCGACGACGGCGCCGACATCATCGACGTCGGCGGCGAATCCACCCGGCCCGGTGCCCGCGTCAACCCCGCCGGTTCGTCCAAGGCTCCCGAACCCGCCAAGCCCGTCACCGAGAAAGAAGAGCGCGAGCGGGTCCTCCCGGTGATCACCAAGCTGAAACAGAGCCGCCCCAACGTCGTGATCTCGATCGACACCTACAAAGCGGCCGTGGCGCGCGCGGCCGTCGAAGCCGGCGCGGAAATCGTTAACGACATCAGCGCCTTCCGCTGGGATCCGAAGATGGCCAAGACCGTCGCCGAACTCAAATGCGGCGCCGTGCTCATGCACATGCGCGGACGCCCCGAAGAATGGCGTAAGCTCACTCCCGTCGCCGACATCGTCGTCCTCGCCAAGCGCGAACTGCGCGACTGGGCCGACGCCGCCACCATGGCCGGGGTGAAGCGCGAGCGCATCGGCGTCGATCCCGGCTTCGGCTTCGGCAAGAATTTTGAGGACAACTACCCGCTCCTGCGCCGCCTCGACGAGTTCCACCAGCTTCGCTACCCCTTGCTCGCCGGCGTTTCGCGCAAATCCTTCATCGGAAGAATGCTGAAACGTGACGGCAAAGACGCTGACATCCCTAACCGCATCTACGGCACTGTCGCCGCCGAAACCGTCGCCATCCTGAAAGGCGTGCACATCATTCGCACGCACGACGTCCGCGCATGCGTCGACGCGGCCCGTATTGCCGACGTGGTCGCCTGAACATCCACTGTTGGCGCAGACTCCTCTGCGCGAAAAGGCCTGCTTGTTGGTATGGAAGTTGAGCGAAGCGAGGCACGGACCACGTCGGGGCGGACGCCTCGCCTGTTCGGCGGCGATGCCGCTCGAGTAGCCGATGTCTTTGCCTGAGCTGTCATCCTGAGCGAAGTGAGGCGATAGCCGAACGCAGTCGAAGGACCCCTTGTTTGTCGACATGACCACCAGCGAAGCGAGGCATCCTCTTGTGGCGAGCGCACTCCCCTGTGCGAAAACGTCAACGTCTGTTAGGTGGCAGCCGCTGACCGAAGCGAGGCAACGACCACGTGGGGACAGCCGCCCTCGGCTGTCCGGCGGAGCGAAGCTCCGCTGTAGCGCCGGCGTCTCGCCGGCTGTCGCGAGGGCATCCTGCCCTCGCCGCATCCAACAAAATTCACGCATCGCCTCTGCCTGCGTATTCATCTATCGCTCGGGCCGACCGCTGATAATTTCCTGACACGCAAAACATGGACGCTCTTCTCAAACTCACCGACAATCCGCGCATAACCATCCGCCGCGCTGGACCCCCCGACCCCGACGGTTCCTGCGTGGTTTACTGGATGCAGCGCGCTCAACGCGGCCGCGACAACCCGGCCCTCGATGTCGCCGTCGATGCTGCCAACGCTCTCGGCAAGCCCGTCGTCGTCTTTTTCGCTCCACGCCCGTTTCCTCCGGCCAATCTTCGCCACTATGCATTCCTCGCGCAAGGCATCCCCGACATCGCCGACGCCCTCGAAAAACGCTCCATCGGACTCGTCCTCCGCCGGTTCCCCAACCACAGCCTCCCCAAATTCTGCGACGAAGTGAAGCCCGCCCTCGTCATCGGCGACGAGAATCCCATCCGCCAGGCCGAAGGCTGGCGGGTTACCGTCGCGAAGAAACTCAAACTCCCGCTTTGGACCGTCGACGCCGACGTGATCGTCCCCTCGAAGCTCCTCGAAAAAGAACAGTACGCGGCTCACGTGATTCGCCCGCGCCTTCAGGACCGGCTCAAAGACTTCCTTGTCGCCCCCGCCAACCCGAAAGCCAAAGTTCCCTGGAGCAAACCACGTAGCCTCAAATCGCTGTCTGCCGCCGCAATCAATCTCGACACCCTCACCGACGGCTGGAAGATCGATCGCTCGGTGCAGCCCGTCTCCGCCTGGCGCGGCGGTCTTACCGAAGCTCACCGCCTTCTCAAAGATTTCGTCCGCCACAAGCTCGAGCGCTACACGCGCGATCGCAACCACCCCGAAACCGAAGGCACCACTCGTCTCTCGCCCTACCTGCACTTCGGACACATCTGCCCGCACACCATCGCGCTCGCCGTCCAAAACGCCGACGCCCCCGCCGTCGCGAAAGAAGCCTTTCTGAACCAACTCATCACCTGGCGTGAACTCTCGATCAACCTCGTCCACTTCAATCCCAACTACGACACCTTCGAGTGCGGGGAGTCGTGGGCGCATCGCACGCTGGCCAAGCACGCGAAAGACCCGCGCCCCGTGATCTACTCCGAGCAGCAACTGGAAAACGCCGAGACGCACGATCCGCTCTGGAATGCCGCGCAAATGCAGATGGTCTCGACCGGATGGATGCACAACTACCTGCGCATGTACTGGGCCAAGAAAATTCTCGAGTGGACACCGTCGCCCACGCACGCCCACCAGATCGCCGTCCGCCTCAACGACAAGTACGAACTCGACGGCCGCGATCCCAACGGATACTCCGGCATCGCCTGGTCCATCGTCGGCAAGTTCGATCGCCCGTGGTTCGAGCGCCCCATCTTCGGCCAGATCCGCTACATGTCTGGCGCCAGCACCGGCAAGAAATTCGACAGCAAGAAATACATCGCGCAGAACACGCAGGTGGAATTGTTTTGAAGGGTCTGATGTCGAATGACATCGCGCAAAGGCAAGATCCAGCTGGAAAGGCGTGCTCCTCCTTGGTCCGTCTGCGAAACTGCGCTGGCATTTTACGAACGCCCATCTCTTCCGATCCCACCGCACCCATGTGTGAACTGGTATCTTATGTCACGAACGTTTTCTTACTTCGAACAGAAAGCCGCCCTCATGCTGATCAACGAAATTCCCGACAAAGAGTGCCGTGAAATTCTCGCCCGCGCCACTGTGGGCCGGCTGGCCTGCTCGCACCAGGACCAGCCCTATGTCATCCCGACCTATCTCGCTTATGACGACGGCTGGATCTACCTCTTCGCCACCTTCGGGAAGAAGATCGAGTGGATGCGCGAGAACCCAAAGGTCTGTGTGGAGATCGAGGAGGTCGCCGCAAACTCGCAGTGGGTGAGCGTCATCGCGAATGGCCGCTACGAAGAGTTGCCCGAGCCGCAGTTTACCCAAGAGCGCGCCCACGCCCGCAAGCTTCTGGAAAAGCGCCACCACTGGTGGCTCAACGCGATGGCCGAGCGCCGCATGGCGATACCCGACCAGGCCGTCGAGCCCATCTTCTTCCGCATTCACGTCGATTCGGTCACGGGCCTGCGCGGCGAGACCACCGGCGGAGCCTGATGCATCGCCGGAGCCTGACCTACCGACCGCGACACGATAGACCCGAGAACTCGACCGAGCCCTGCAGCGGTGCCCGATCGTAGCCCAGCACTTCAGCGCTGGAAGCAGGGTCCGAAAAGAATAGTCCCGTAGGGACGACCCAAACGAACGCCTGCACCGAAGACGATCGTGACGGATCGAAAGAAGCGGGGCCTGTGCATCACACGACCACGCGCGATTCGGGGGGCGCATCAGGGCGCGGCCAGGTGCCCCACCTTCGTTTCGCGTTCTTTGCGAAACTAAGGTGGGATTTAAACGGACCCGAAACCCACAATGCCTAAAAACTTTTCCCCGAATCCATCAAAATCGTGACCGGCCCGTCATTCACCAACTCCACGTCCATCATTTCCTGAAAGCGTCCCGTCTCGCAGCGCACTCCCGCAGCGCGAATACGGCCTACGAAGTATTCATACAATGCCCGCGCCGTCTCCGGCTTCGCCGCCTCATCGAACGACGGCCGCTTCCCCTTCCGCACATCCCCATAGAGCGTGAACTGCGACACCGCCAAGACCGCACCGCCCACGTCCGTCACCGACAAGTTCATCTTGCCGTCGCCATCTTCAAACACGCGCAGCCCCGCGGTCTTCGCCGCCAGATACTCCGCAGCCGCTTCGTCATCGCCCCGCCCGACGCCCAGCAGGACCAACAGTCCGGTGCCAATCTCCCCGGTGGTCTCGCCATTCACCGTCACCTTCGCCCGCTTCACTCGCTGGATCACCGCGCGCATGCGTCTGACTCTCCAATCTCGTCGATCATTGTCATCGCTCGCATTGACCTCAATCTGGCTGACGCCTAAAACCGCTCGTCACTCCGACACCCTGGAGATCCCCGAATGCATCGTGTCGCGACCCGATGGATTCCGCTCTCGCTTCCCATTCTTCTGCTCGCACATCTACCATCCGGTCAGCAGTCTTCCTCTGACGCACGCAACGATGTTGTCATCACCAACGCCTACGTCATGACCATCAGCCACGGTAACCTGAAAAAAGGCAGCGTCTATATCAAGGACGGAAAAATCGCGGCCTTCGGCGAGACCGTCAACGCGCCCGCCTCCGCCGTCGACGCAGGCGGCAAATACCTCACCCCCGGCATCATCGACTCCCACTCCCACATCGCCCTCGACGACGACGTCAACGAAGCCACCAGCCCCGTCACCCCGCAAATGATGATGCTCGGCGCCTTCGACTACCAGGACAAGGCCATCTACCGCGCCCTTGCCGGCGGTGTCACCACTTCGCTCATCCTTCACGGCTCCGCCAACATGATCGGCGGCCAGGCCATTGTCATCAAGCACAAGTATGGCCTCAACCGCGACGCCATGCTCTTTCCCGGCGCGCCGCGCTCCATCAAGTTTGCCAGCGGCGAGAATCCCAAGCGCGTCTACGGCATATAATTGGCGCCACGGGTGCTGACCTCTAGGAGATCGGGCCAGATCAATTCGCAGAACTGCTAAGCACTCGGCGGCAGCCGGGGGTATCGCGCTCGCGATACAGCGGCCCGCGAGCATTTCGGGCATCAAGGTCTTGCTCGTAATGGAAGGCCATCGGCCAAATCAGAACATTTGCACCAAGAGGGTGCCTGGGTCTGCGTGCCTCTGACGGCGTCCTATGCGCGCAGGCTATCTATGAACCGGAGATCTCCGGATCTCAACTTGGAGAAAATCTCATGAACACGATTACCGGCAAAGACGGCACGACTATTTATTACAAAGACTGGGGCAAAGGGCAACCCATAGTGTTCAGCCACGGCTGGCCCCTCACAGCGGACGACTGGGACTCACAAATGATGTTCTTCGGTCAACGGGGGTACCGAGTTATCGCGCATGACCGGCGGGGCCACGGGCGGTCTGCCCAGACGTGGAACGGCAATGAAATGGACACGTATGCTGACGATCTCGCTGCTTTGACTGAAAAGCTCGATCTGAAGAATGCCATCCATGTGGGCCACTCCACCGGTGGCGGCGAGGTTGCCCGATATATCGGGAGGCATGGCACGAAACGTGTCTCCATGGCCGTGCTGATCAGCGCGGTGCCGCCGCTCATGGTGAAGACAGACAAGAATCCTGCGGGCGCGCCGATTGAGGTGTTCGACGGACTGCGCGCCCAATATACGAAAAATCGACCACAGTTTTACAAAGACATCACGCTTCCGTTCTATGGCTATAACCGGCCGGGCGCTCAGATATCTGAAGGCATCCGGGAGAAGTGGTGGCTCCAAGCGATGATGGGCGGGGTCAAGGCGGGCTACGATTGCATCAAGGCATTCTCCGAGACGGACTTCACCGAGGATCTAAAGAAGTTCGACGTGCCAACTCTTATTCTTCATGGTGACGATGACCAGATTGTTCCTATCGGCGCGGCGGCTCTCCAGTCCGCGAAGCTTGTGAAGGGTGCGATGCTTAAAGTGTATCCGGGTTTCCCGCACGGAATGCCCACAACCCATGCAGATCAGATCAACGCTGACCTTCTGGAGTTCTTAGGCAAAGCGCAGAAAAGCTCCACGGCGGCCTGACTCACGCGGCGCAGGCGGCAGATCGTCAGATAGGTAAGGGTCTGCCGCTGCGTCAGTCACCTTAAGACTGATCACATATTCAGCCTCTTGCTACCTCATGTTTGCGCCTTGTCGCGTTGACCCTTTTCTACGCCGACAGTTAGGATGCTTGAGGTTTGCAACGGGTGAAATCGCCTCGTACGGGCGTCCGATCTTAGCCCAGCGCTTCAGCGCTGGGGAACGAAAAGGAAAAAAGAGACCCAAATCCCGTAGGCACGACCCGAAATCATGGGCAAGCACATTCGAGGCGATTGAGGTCGTGTATCAACCAAAGCGCAACTGGTATTTCGGCCGACCAAAACAATCTCGCTTCGTGTCACGCCGCGCCTTCAGGCACGCCGTAACGAACTCTGCTGCACCGCGCTTTTTCTCGCGGTCCGAGCTGGCCTTCCTTTACACAAATTCGCCCGGACTATTACACTAATCGTTTCGCAATCAAACATTTGTTGACATAGAACGCTCCCTGAGCAACAAAGGACAAAGCCGAATCATCCGTAGCCGCAATTTGTCATAAAAACTCGCAGTCAGACTTTCAGAATCAAATCCGAAATTCGCGCACCGCGCGCCCACAGAGGAGAACTAATGGCAGCCGTTGACGAAAAAGTGAAACAGATCATTGTCGAGCAGCTCGGCGTGGACGAAGGCGAAGTCACTAACAATGCGTCGTTCGTGGACGACCTGGGCGCCGACTCGCTCGACACCGTCGAGCTCGTGATGGCCTTCGAAGAAGCCTTCGACATCGAGATTCCCGACGAGGACGCGGAAAAAATCCGCACCGTGCAGGATGCCATCGACTACATCGGCAAGCACGCGAAAGGCGGGAAGTAAGTTTGACAAGACGGGTCGTCGTTACCGGCATTGGACTCATCTGCGGGGTGGGCAACACCACCGATGAAGTCTGGAAGAACCTGCTGGCAGGCAAGAGTGGCGTCGGGAAGATCACGCAGTTCGACGCCTCCAGCCACGCCTGCCAGATTGCCGCTGAGGTCAAGAACTTCGACCCGTTGAACTTCGTTGAAAAAAAAGAAGTGAAGAAGATGGGCCGTTTCATCTACTTCGCGCTCGCCGCGTCCGATGAAGCGATGAAGATGAGCGGTTTGAAAGTCACGCCGGAAATTGCGGAATGCGTGGGCGTTCACATCGGATCCGGCATCGGCGGGTTCGATGTGATCGAACGCGAACACCGGGCCCTGCTGGAAGGCGGCCCTCGTAAAGTCTCTCCTTTCTTTATTCCTGCGGCGATCGTCAATCTTGCTGCCGGACATGTCTCCATGCGTTTCGGAGCCAAGGGGCCGAACGAAGCCACTGCCACGGCCTGCACCACCAGCGCTCACTCCATCGGGGACTCGTTGAAGATCATTCAACGCGGCGATGCCGACGTCATGATTGCCGGGGGCTCCGAAGCTGCAATTACGCCATTGGGCGTTGGCGGGTTCGCGGCGATGCGCGCACTTTCTACCCGCAACGACGAGCCCGAAAAGGCCAGCCGTCCCTGGGATTCGGCGCGCGACGGTTTCGTCATGGGCGAGGGCGCGGGGATCCTTATCCTCGAAGATCTCGAGTTCGCCGAACGCCGGGGAGCTCCCATCATCGCCGAGCTCGTCGGCTACGGCATGAGCGGCGACGCCTACCACATCACGCAGCCCGCCCCCGAGCACGAAGGTGGCTTCCGCGTGATGAAGAATGCACTGCATGACGCCAAGCTGAATCCCGCGGACATCGGCTACGTCAACGCTCACGGCACCTCTACCCCCATCGGCGACGTCCTCGAAGCGCATGCGATCAGGAACTTCTTCGGCGATAAGAAAGTCGCCGTCAGTTCCACCAAGTCCATGACGGGGCACCTCCTCGGGGGCGCCGGGGGGCTCGAAGCCGGCGTCTCCGTGCTCGCCCTGCGCGATCAGATCCTGCCTCCGACCATCAACCTCGAGAATCAGGATCCCGACACCAAAGAAATGGACTTCGTGCCCAACCACGCGCGCAAAGCGAGCCTCGACTATGCGCTGTCCAATTCCTTCGGCTTCGGTGGCACGAACGGCGCTCTTGTCTTCAAGCGCTGGTCGTAAGTCCCACCTTGCTCCCGCGACGCATCGGCGCACGCTCGGATTCTCGCCGACTGCCGCCGTTGCCTTCGACCCTGTATGCTTTCAACGGGGCTCAAGGCTCACGGTCCAAGGGTTCTTGGAAAGACGATTGAACCGACCACCCGCGCAGTCGACCGCCGGTTGTCCGCCTTCCACGTGCATCTGAGGAGTAGCGACGTGGCACGTTCCATGATGTGGAAAATCGGCTTCGACGCTCGTAAGTGGGCGTGCTCCGATTGCGGATGGAACTATCCTGTGCCGTCTCTTCTTTCCGATCCTGAAGCACTCAGCGCCTTCGACCGCCTCGCTCGGAACAAATTCCTCGCGCACGCTTGTGCGGATCACCCGGCGCAAACTTCGCCCGTGCAAAGCGAAAGTCCCACCGAGCGCATGCGCGGACTCGTTCGCCGCGGCTACAAGCCCAAGGACGCTGCTCAAATTGTCGTTCAGGAAATCTCCCTCGAGCACGGACCCGGTACGAAGCAAGCCCGTCAGGCCGAAGAGGAAGCGGGCGAATTCCTTCGCCGCGTCCGCGACGGAATCATCTGAAGCTATTCGGCGAATACTCTGCCGACATGCGACGGAAAGGTCGGCCCTGTCGGTTTTACTGTAACCATTAATAATGCTGTCATCCTGAGCAACCGAGGCGCAAGCCGAGCGCGTCGAAGCCTGCCCTGAGCGAAGTCGAAGGGGACCCCATGGCGACCGGGACTACATGGCCGTTGACCGATTTTCTACTCCGGATTTTAAGGTTTCAACCGCAAATCGGTTTCCTCTTGGTGTACCGAAATCGCGATAAAATTCCCCATGCCAGGAAAGACCTTTCTTCTGCTCCGCGTCATCCTTCTTCTCGTTTCCGCCAGACTCCTCTCAGCCCAGCCACAGCCTGCCCTCGATATCAGCGGACCCGGCATCGCTGCTATCAAAATTTCGCTGCAGGATCTATCGCGCATGCCGCGCCTGACGCTCGACGTCCGCGAGCCTCACAAAGGCGAAATGCAGCACTACGAGGGTGTTCGCCTGTCAGATTTGCTGGCAAAAGCAGGCGTGCCGCTGGGCGAGAAGCTGCGCGGGCAGGGACTCGCCACCTACGTCGTGGCGACAGCTTCCGACGGATATGCAGTGGTGTATTCCATTGCCGAATTGGACCCGGCCATGACCGACAATCAGGTGATCGTCGCCGACACGATGAACGGCAAGCCGCTGGAACCGAAAGAAGGACCGCTCAAAATCGTTGTGCCGGGCGACAAGCGGCCCGCGCGCTGGATCCGCATGTTGACCGATCTTCGGATCGAGAACGCCGTCAATCCTTCTGAATCATCACCTCGGTAGACTTGATGATGGCGGTCACGGTATCGCCCTTCTTCAGCGCCAGTTCATCGGCACTGCGCCGCGTGATCGCGCTCTCGATCAGGTTTTCGCCAACCCGCACCACCACGTGCGCCATCACGGTGCCGAGCACAACTTCCTCGACCGTGCCCTTGAGCCGGTTTCTTGCTGAGAGTGCCATCCCGGCATTATAGCTTCGCTGAGCGTGTGCCAGAACTCTCCGGTCTCTCTCGCTCAAAGATCCCTGGCTCCTGCAGAACCCTTGTCCGGGGCGCTTTTCAAGCTACCGAAGTAACTCCTCAGTCCATCTGACGTAATGACACTTTTGTACCGTCAATTGGCCGGTTGTTACCTTTGCCAAAGGCACATCCCCATTACAAAATAGGTCTGCTAGCGAGGTTGGGCCCCAAAACTATGGAAAATGCCTTTGGCACCGCCTTGGCCCCCATCCCCCAGACCAAGAAGGCTGCAGCGCGCATTGCTTTCGTCGATCTCAAGGACACCACAAAAACAATCCTGGCCGATTGTTTCCGGCAGTTTGGCATCGATGCCGTGCAAATGCCGGCAAACTCCGCGCAACGCCTGCAAAAAGAGAAGTTCGAAGCCTGCGTCATCAAGCTCGGCCCCGGCGCCGAAGCCGTGATGGAAGCGATCCGCACCTCGCCGTCCAACAGCCGCATGGTGATTTATGGCCTGGGTGGCAGCGCGCAGGAAGCCATGCGCTATTCCAAGTACGGCATCAACGCCATCTTTCACGAGCCGGTTGAGCGTTCAACGGCACTCAAACTCGTGCGCGCCACCCAGATGCTCGTGCTCCACGAATTCCGCCGCTACGTGCGCATTCCCGTGATGACCCAGGTCGACGTACAGATTGGTGAGGGACGAAAACTCACCGCCACCAGCATCGAGGTGAGTTCCGGCGGCATGTCGGTGAAGACCGCCGAAGACATCGGCACGCACCAGGCCGTCGAAGTCTCCTTCGCGCTCCTGACCTTGCCCCGCATCTGGGTCCGCGGCCAGGTCACCTGGAAAAAACCCAAGCACTCGTTCGGCATCCGCTTCGACGCCACCGACGACCGCCGTCGCAAACTCAAAGACTGGATCGACGCCTACCTCGAAAGCTAATTCGCCGATCGCTGAAAGCTGGTAGCTCATCTCGAAGCTCGAAGCTCGTGGCTGAAGCGTCACGACTCGCGTGGGGAGAGACGCCCTCGTCTGTCCGGCGGAGCATAGCTCCGCTACTGCGGGCTGCTCACTTATCCCATCGCCGTCATGAAGCTAGGTGGCCCAGGTTCGCGTCCCGTCTTTTGGGACGCTAACCTGGGATCTAATTACACCCATTACAATATCCTCGTGCCCCCCAGTCCGACGGTCGTCGACGATGAAGGAATCGATCCTCTCACTGGGCGCCCGCCGTTCACGCTCGTCGAGCGCATTCTCCTGACCCTGATCTCCTGGGCCACCACCATCGCCGTCCGCCTGATCGGACCGACCATGCGCTTCGCGGTCTCCTGCGAGCCGAACTCGCCCGTCAGCCTCGAGCAGCGCCCGTTCGTCTATTCGTTCTGGCACCAGTGCACATTCGCCGCGACGTATCTCTGGCGCGATCTCGACATCCGCGTCATGAGCAGCACCAGCTTCGACGGAGAGTTCACCGCCCGCATGATCCGCCGCTTCGGCTTCGTCCCCGTGCGCGGCTCCTCGAGCCGCGGTGCTGTGCGCGGCCTGCTCGGCATGCGCAAGGAGATCGACGCCGGATACACCGTCGCCTTCACCATCGACGGCCCGCGCGGCCCGCGCTTCGTCACCAAGCCCGGCCCCGTGCTGCTCGCGCGTTCTTCGCGAGTACCCATGGCCGTCTTTCACATCGCCATCGACCGCTGCTGGACGCTCAACACCTGGGACCGTCTCCTGATCCCCAAGCCCTTCTCGTGCGCGCTCATGCGCGTCGGATCGCTGATCCCCGTCCCCGAAGACATGCCGTCCGAGCAACTCGACCACTACAACGCGCTTCTCCAGTCGTCGCTCGACCGCGTAAAAGCCTTCGCCGAAGCCAACGTCGACAAGGTCGGATCGTCCGAGTTCCCGTTCTTCCGCCGACGCGCCAAGGGCGGGACCTTCATCGCCAGCTGATATCTCGATCCGGACGATATTGGCCGCGATCGTGTGGCGCGGGCGCCCTCGCCCGCGGGGTCCGCCGTCCCGCCACAATCCCTGTCCTCTCTCAACCCATGTCGATCGGCGTACAATTCCCCGCCGACACTCCCATGAAAACCGTTCCGCTCCTCTCCCTCGTCGCACTCATCTCCAACGCCGCATGGTGTCAGCCGAACTCGTACTTCTCCACCGCTCCGATCGTGTCCGGTAGCGCACCGTCTTCCGCGCCCAGTGTCGTCAATCCGCTCCTTCCCACCGGGCCCGATCCCTGGGTGATCGTCAAAGACGGCGTCTACTACTACATGAACACCACCGGCTCGAACCTCACGATCTGGAAGACCTGCCACCTCGGCGCGCTCGCCTCCGCCGAGAAGAAGGTCGTCTGGACGCCACCGTCCTCGGGTCCCTACTCCCACGAGATCTGGGCGCCCGAGCTGCATTTCCTGAACGGCAAGTGGTACATCTACTTCGCCGCCGACGCCGGCACCAACCAATCGCATCGCGTCTGGGTGCTCGAGAACCCGTCGCCCGATCCCCTGCAGGGCGAGTGGATCATGAAGGGCAAGCTCGCCGATCCCGACGACCGCTGGGCCATCGATCCCACCGTCTTCGAGAATCGCGGCCATCTTTACGCCGCGTGGTCCGGGTGGGAAGGCGCGACCAACGGCGTGCAATCGATCTACATCGCCGAGCTGTCGGATCCCTGGACCATCAAGGGCCGCCGCGCACGCATCTCCACTCCGCAATATCCCTGGGAGAAAGTGGGCGACCGCGATCTTAAGCGCGACCCCGAACAGAATCCCGCGCTCGACGTCGACGAGCCCGTGCACATCGACGTCAACGAAGGCCCCGAAGTCCTCCAGCACGGCGACAATATCTTTCTCGTGTATTCGGCGAGCGCCTGCTGGACCGACTTCTACGAGCTCGGCATGCTCACCGCGCGCGCGTCCGACGACCTGCTCAACCCCGCCTCCTGGAAGAAATCTCCCGCCGCCCTGTTCTGGCAGTCGCCCAAAGCCCACTCCTACGGCAGCGGCCACAACAGCTTTTTCCAATCACCCGACGGCACCCAAGACTGGATCATCTTTCACGCCAACTCCGAACCTAATCAGGGATGCGGCGGACACCGCTCCCCCCGAGCGCAGCCGTTCACCTGGAAAGCCGACGGGACGCCCGACTTCGGCCGCCCCGTTCCGACCGGACAGCCCCTGTCCGCGCCCTCGGGCGAGGGCCGGTAAAGAGCGCTCGTGACGTGCGGCTCGCATGACCACGATCGCGACCACGAGAAAGAAGTGTTCCGCTCTTACTGTCCGCTCACATTGAAGTCCACCGTGTTCGACGTCAGACCGCCGGTTTGAACGAAGACCTGCGCGAAGCCGAACTGCGACAGGTCGTCCACCGTGATCGCGACCTGCAGTTCCGTGGCGCTCACGAACATCGTTCTTTGCGGCGCGCCATTCCAGAACACGAGGGCATCGGCGCCGAAGTTGTTTCCGCTCACGGTCATGACGAATGGCGAGCTGTTGACGGGTACGGTGTTGGGCGTAAGCGTGGTCAGCGCCGGCGGGGAGAAATTGGTGGTGAAGGTCACCTTGGGATCGCGTCCCGCGGTTCCACAACCCAAAGTGAAAGCGAGGACAAGCAACAGGCTGGCGGAGCGCATAACGGCCTCCTTCAAAAACGGCCAGCATTTTACTCCCGTTCGGGCTTGCGTGTGTCACGTTCGAAGCGCGGAACCCCGCTCCCAGCATGGGATTCGGCCGAACCGTTAGGTCGTCCGTCCTTGGTCGTCGGTCGTCGGCAAAACTCAAGCCACGTACAGTGTGCCACCGTTGGTCTGCCACTATGCGCCACAACAGCGGCATGTCGCGGGCAGCCCTGAGCACGTGTGGCGCGCACACTCTTGTGCGCGAACAGAGCATGCAGAAGATCGAATGCATGGCATGAGCCCATAGGGCTCAGAGGACAGACGCCGTCGTCTGTCCAGCGGAGCACAGCTCCGCGCCGCCCTTATGTTTTCGACATTCCCACAAACTGCGCCATGGTCACTGCTCGTCAATCTCAAAGATTGTCATTCTTTCTGAGCGAAGCGAGGTGCAGCTCTGAAAGAATTGTCATCCTCAGCGAAGTGAGGCGAGAGCCGAACAAAGTCGAAAGCCTGCCCTGAGCGAAGTCGAAAGGGGACCTCGTGTTTGCCAAATCAAACCACCGGCCCAAAGGGGAATTCTCACCACGAACCCATTGGCTACTGAGGAACGCCCCGCTCCGGCACCTCTTGCTGGGACTGCTCCCGCGACACGATACAAGCGGGTCTCGACTGCCTTCGCGCACAGGAGTGTGCGCGCCACACAGCCGTTACAATAAGCCGTGCCTCTGCCCCTCTCGTCCGACGAAGCGCTCTGTGCCGGAGCAGTTTTGCTGAGCGGCGGGCTCGGATTCTTCGGCGGACGTCTAAGATCTTTCCGCGACTTGTCCCGTCGGGCCCGGCTCGGCGCCGTGATCGAGGCGCGTGCCTTCGCCAACGAACCTCCGCGGCCTGAGCTGCCGGCCGTTCCCTCCGGAGTGATCGGCGGCAGCGTTTTCTCGATCGCGGCGTGCTTTTGGCTGAACTGCCGCGAATTGATCTACCAACATCTCATTTTCACTACCGCCCTGGTGGCCTGCGCGATTTCAAGCGGAGTGTGGCTGATGATCGCGGCCTCGATTCAGAATGCGGCCGAGCGGGAACGCCATGCGCGCATCGAGGTTTTCATCGCCGACGCGAACGCTCCGGTGCCGCCGCCGGTCCGGGGACTCGAATCGATGCCCGCCTGGTTCGACCTGTGGAGCTGGACCAATGCAGCGGTGTTCTTCGGCTTGATGGGGAGACTGGTGCTGCTGCTACTGCCGAGTGGGGAATGAGCCCAGGTTAGCGGACGAGAACACCCAAACCTGGGAAGCTGGCGAATTAGCGCCCAATATACGTCGTAACTGACTGACAAGAACGAGTGTTGTTCCCCCATGAACCTTAAACGAAAATATTTGGAACTGAGGGCCCAGGCTAGCCTAGAATTGAATTAAGCGAAGGTGGGCTTAGTATGGCTGCGGTTGGCGCGCAAATTGTTTTCGATCCCAACTTGGTTGTCGAAGTGCTCGACGCAAGAGGCGGGCAGTCTCCCTTTGAAGATGTTATCGAGGCCTTGAAAAACAAACGCTTCGACGAGTCCGCGAGCAGGGAGTTGATCTGGCACGCGCTAGCACTCGGCCTTGTGCAGTTTACCGACGACAGGATGTTCCTACGCCTTAGCCAACAAGCCTGATAATCAGGGCTATCATCTGCAAGTCGATCCTGCATCTCGAAGATACGATCGGTTCAACCTCAAAGACAAGCGAGCAGACAACCGTACTCCTGCGCAGCGCGATCGAGATCGAATTCTGTATACATCAGCTTTTCGTCGGTTGGCGAGAGTTACTCAAGTTGTTTCCGCTGATGAAGGCCATGTTTTTCACAATCGCCTAACACATTCGATACAGGTTGCCAGGTTGGACGGCGCATTGCGGAGAAGTTGTTGCGGGAGCAGCAAGCACTCGCTAATGATATAGACCCGGACGTGGTGGAAGCCGCATGTTTGGCGCATGATCTTGGCCATCCACCGTTCGGGCACACCGCGGAACGCGAACTTGATCGCCTTGCTACTTCCGCTTGTCTCGCGGACGGTTTCGAAGGCAACGCCCAAAGCTTTAGGATCGTTACCGCACTCGCAGCTTCGTCATCGCTTGGTCCCGGCCTGAATCTCACCAGAGCTACTCTGAATGCGATTCTTAAATACCCTTGGCTGCGAGGACAGCACCCAAAAATACGCGACAAGTGGGGTGCGTATGAATCAGAGAGGCCCCACTTCACCTGGGCGCGTGAGTTGTCGGATTCGAATGAAGAAACGAAACTCGAAAAGAGCCCCGAAGCTTTTCTGATGGATCTGGCCGACGACATTACTTACTCAGTCCATGACGTGGACGATTTTTATCGGGCTGGGTTGGTTCCAATTGACCGATTGAGAGTTGATGTGCGTGAACGATCCCGATTCTATGAAGAAGTCTTCGATCGGCGAGCCGGTAAGCTACCTGAGGATATGGAGGAAGGATTTCTTTGCCAAGCCTTTGACCGTCTGATTGAGAAGATTCCTCAGGAAAAACCATATGTGGGAACCAAGCGTGATCGTGGACTGTTACGCGATTTGACCGGATCGCTGATTGGTGATTTCGTTCGAGCCGTAACCGTCAGGTCAGGTCTAACAAGCGCCCGCGATTGGGGATGGTGCGGGAACGACGAGCCGAAGTCTTCATGCTGAAGCAATTGACGTGGCATTACGTTATCAAGAATCCGGCACTCGCCACTCAGCAGCATGGTCAACGCACAATCATTAGAGAGCTGTTCTCAATCTTTAGGCGCGCTGCGATCGACCGGGATGAAAAGAACTTGGACGTGTTTCCGATCGGGGTTAGGGAAAACCTCGAAGCAATTCAGGCATCTGGACGTCCGGCTCTGACCCAGGAAGCAACCCGTGTAATCATTGATCTGATCGCAAGCCTCACCGAGGAGCAGGCGATTCAGGTCTACCATCGTCTCACAGGAATCCTACTCGGATCCGCCCTTCTCCATCGCCTGCGTTAGTTCAGCATTGAAAACCGGGCCACTTAGTATTTGTTTTTTGGTGACTCAGACATCACTAACGTCCCTCCCATTTCCCAACTTCCGTAATGCAATTCCCCCGTCCAAGTTACCTTCGGGCTCTGGGACGCGTCCCGTTTCCCGGCTACTCTGGGGGACGGCTCCGATGGCGGCTTCGGGTCGGCCTCGGATGCGACCGATTTCAAAGAACCATTTCAAAGGAAACCGAATCCATGAAGCTTTTCACCGTGCTGTTATTGACCGCGGTCACCCTGTCAGCTGCTGCGCAGGACAAACCGCGAGTGTTCGTGCAGGGCAAAGGTTCGCAGAACGTGTCGTCGGATGGCAGCGGCGGCGGCGGGCATCACTGGGGCGTGTGGAGCTCGAAGTCGACCGTCGACGCGCACGACGAGAGCATGGAAGTCACCAAGGACCTGCAGAAGAATTGCGGCGGCGTGATGATCACGATCAACCAGACGAATGCGGACTACGTCGTCATGCTGAACCGCGAGTCGAAGCAGAACCGCGGCCTGCTGCGCAGCAACAGCCAGGTGGAAATCGCGAACAAGGCGGGCGATGTGATCGGCACCAACGCCACGCACACCGTGGGCAATGCCGCCAAGGATGCCTGCAACCTGATCGCGGCCGACTGGCAGGCGCACGGAAAATTGAATGCGCAGGAAGCTCCGGCCGCACCACAGCCCGCGGCTCAGGCGACGGTGCAACCGGCGGTGCAGGTGTCACCGGCCGTGCAGACGGTGCCGGCGGCGCAGGTCGTCCCGGCAAGTGCGGCAGCGGCACAAATGCAGCCCACGGCGGTTCCGGCGACCGTCACGATATCCGGCAGCGAGTCGGTGGCCGACGCGGCGCGGCGCCAGAAGCAGCACCAGCAGTGCCTGGATCTGGCGAAAGACAATCCGAGTATCGTTTGTAAGTAAGAGAGTACGGCTGGTAAGCAAGCGAGTCAGGGCCCCGCGTGGGAGCGGGGTCTTGTTTGTCTGCGGGAGCTGTGCTACGTCTACTTTTCCTTCACCACCCCGTCGTCGATCCAGTGATGTCCGCACGAGGCGCAGGTCCATTCAAACTTCGCCGTGTAGTCTTGTTTCCCCATCTGAGACTCGGGGCTCCCACGCTCGAGAATGACGTCGGTCGAGCGACACTTGGGACAGGTCACGGGGCTCTCTTTCTCCTCTTCTTTGAAGTCTGGCGGCTCGTCGACGGGTTCGTAGCGCCGCATCGCCTCTTGGGCCCAGGGATACCCAATGCGCATCACGCCGACAGGAACGCCTTCGCGCGAAGTTCATTGCCCCATCCTCAACGCGGGTCAACTTTTTCTCTCCGATATAAAAAGGGAATTCCAGCCGTGTCGAGCAGAGCTTGCAGCTGCAAGGCGTCTCGTAGACTCCACACGGTACAGATCTGTCACCAGTTCGCGCTCCTCGGCATAAATGGAGTCGGGATCGGGCTCGACATAGGCAGGGCGCTCGTCGGTGGCGAGCCTCCTCGGGCGGCAGCTCGAGCCGGCGCGCGGACATCTCGTTGCGAAGAACCTGTTGGGCGTCGTCGGTGAGCGAAGACGGCTGACGAGCGAGTTTCAGGAGCTCCTCGTCGGTCAGTTTGCGGTAGTGCTCCGTGAGCCGCAGCCACTCGCCGGCCGAATCAGTCAGCTTCATGGTCGCAGGATGATACACCGGGTCGCGGTCGGGAATCGGTGACGGTCGTTTCAATTACTCCCGTATCCTCAGGGGCTCGATTGAGCCCGCATTGACTTCCCACCCTCGCCCCATTAAATTTCCTGCACACGTTTTTTCTGCTCTTTCAAATTGGGTTCGCGCATTTTCGTCTGCTCGGACGGAAATTGGGAAGCGGGTGTGAATCCCGCGCTGCCGCGCAACTGTAAGCGAGGACATCGCCGCCGGTCACTGGAGATTTCTCTGGGAAGGCCGGCCGCCATATCGGACGCAGGTCCTGCGTCCTTACTCGCAAAGCCAGGAGACCGGTGCGAACCGCCACCATAACAATCCCTTTCGCGTGACAAGGAGGATTGCATGCGCGTCGTTCGTGCCCTCGTTTTTCTGTCGATCGTTTCTCTTGCCTTCGTTAGCTCGGTTCCCGCGGCGTTTGCCGCCGACCTCAAACTCAAAGTCGTCGATCCGAACGCTGCCGCCGTTCCCGGCGCGCAGGTATCGATCTTCGCCGTCGATCAATCGATTCCGCTGCGGACGGCGATCAGCGCGGGCGATGGCTCGGCCGACTTCCCGGGCGTCGCCGACGGCCGCTATCGAGTGCAGGTGCTTGCGCCCGGCTTCGCGCCGTACTCCTCCGACGTGGCGCTCCCGCAGACTTCGACGCTTATCGCCACGCTGTCGATCTCCAGCGCCACCGAGATCGTCGTGGTCAGCGCGACGCGCACGCCGGTTCCCGTCGATGAAACCGGAGCCAGCGTCTCGACGCTCGAGATCACCGATCTGACAAATATGCAGCCGGTGAATCTGGCGGAGGCGCTCCGCTTTATGCCCGGTGTGGTTGTGAACACGAACGGCCAGCCGGGAAATCTGACGTCGTTGTTCGTGCGCGGCGGAGACTCCACCTACAACAAGGTCATCGTCGACGCGGTGCCGATCGACGAGCCCGGCGGGACCTTCGACTTCGGCGTCGTGCCGATGACGGGCGCCGATCGCGTGGAGCTGCTGCGCGGCGCCCAGAGCACGTTGTACGGCTCCGATGCGATGACCAGCGTTGTCCAGGTGTTCAGCCGCACCGGCAGCGGTAATACGCCCGAGCTGCGCTTCGGCGCCGACGGCGGCAATCTCTCGACCGCCCACGGGTATGCGTCGCTCTCGGGCTCGCGTGGTCGCTTCGACTACAACATCTTCGCCGACCAGTTCAACTCCGCAGGGCAAGGCATCAACGACGACTACTCGAACTCGCTGCAGGGCGCGAACCTGGGCGTGCGCCTCGCGAACAGCGCTTTCCTGCGCGTCCGTACCCGCCACGCTAACAGCCGTACCGGCATCCAGGGCGAGTGGGATTTCAACGGCCAAAAGCTGTTTGCCCCCGACATCGACCAGCGCGCGCGCCAGAACAATCTTCTCGGCAGCGTGCAACTCTCGATCGCCGCGCCCAGCCACTGGCAGCACACCCTCACCGGCTACGAATACAACCACCGCTATCTGAACGCCGATACCATCGCGGACCGCGGCTGCGATCCCACGGTTTTCAATTTTTTCGACTGTTACTTCGTCGACCTCACGCACATCAATCGCGCCGGGCTCAACTACCAGGCCGACTACACGCCGCGCAGCTGGCTGCAGACCACCCTCGGTTACGAATTCGAGGACGAAAACGGCAGCTTCAACTCGACGTTCGTGAATACCGATCCCAACGGCAACTTCGGCCAGGACGTCACGCACGGCCTGCGCCTGAACCACGCGCTGTTTGGACAGCAGCGCATCACTCGCGGTCGCTGGTCGCTCGTCGCCGGACTGCGTTGGGTACACAACGACAGCTTCGGCAATCGCGTGGTGCCACGCAGCGCGCTCAGCTTCCTTGCCCTGCGCGGCTCGCATCTGTTCTCGGGAACGCGGCTTCGTTTCTCGTACTCCCAGGCGATCAAGGAGCCGACCTTCGAAGAATCGTTCGGCATCACCGGCCTGTTTCCTGCCGACCCGAACCCCAATCTCAAAGCCGAAGAGAATCGCGCCTACGAAGCCGGATTCGAGCAGGGCCTCTTCGACAACCGCTACGCCTTCTCGGCCCTCTACTACAACAACCAGTTCCGCAACCAGATCGAGTTCACGACCAACCCCGCTGATTTCAACGGATTTTTCCTGAACCTGAATCGCAGCATGGCGCACGGTGCCGAAGTCGAGTTCAAAG
>CAVQZP010000008.1:0-15080 GCA_963718505.1 uncultured Acidobacteriota bacterium
GGAAGCTGACTTCGCGCCTCTCGCTCGACTCCGCGTACAACTACACCTCGACACAAATCCTCGAAGCCCCTCTCTGCACGCCGCAAAACTTCTGCAGCCCCCTCGACTTCGCCGGGCAGCCCCTGCTCCGCCGTCCCAAGCATTCGGGAAGCCTGCTTTTGAATTACTTCGGCACGCGCTGGGGAGCGAACCTGGGCGGAAGTTTCGTCGGCCGGCGCCCCGATTCCGACTTCCTCGGCCTCGGCTTCGATCACTCCCCCGGCTACGCACGCATGGATTTTGGCGGCTGGTACGCGATCCATCCGCGCGTCACGGCGTATGTGAACGTGCAGAACGCGCTCGACAAGCAATATGAAGAGGTAGTCGGATACCCGGCGCTGGGAATTAATTTCCGGGCGGGACTCAGGTTTCGGGTGGGCGGGGAGTGATTAGGTGGTGCCTTTCGGCGCTCCGCCCAGTTGATATTTGGCATTTTTTTTAGTAAACTAAGTTTAGTTAGTCTAGTCTAAGTTAAGCGTATGAAAAAAATCAACATTCATGAGGCGAAGACCCAGCTTTCCAAGTTAGTAGACGAGGCCTCCGCGGGAGAGTCTTTCATCATTGCCAAGGCCGGCAAGCCGATTGTAAAAGTCACCGCACTGAGCACTCCAGCAAGCAGCCAGATGCGCCGGCTGGGTTTTATGGAAGGACAGATTTCCGTTCCAGACGACTTTGACGAGATGGGGAAAGCCGAGATTGAGCGGCTGTTCGGCGCGAGTGAATGAAGCTTCTGCTCGATACTCACCTATTGTTATGGGCTGCAGGAGAGCCAGGCCGAGTCTCGCCAAAGGCGCGCAAACTCATTGAGGATTCACAGAACGAACTTCTCTTCAGCGCAGCGAACTTGTGGGAGGTGGCCATTAAGCGCGGGCTTGGGCGGGATGACTTTCAGGTGGATACTCGGCTTCTTCGACGCGGCCTGCTGGACAATGGCTATGGAGAATTGCCCATCATGAGCCATCACGTCGTCGCGATCGAAAGCCTGCCGCCGATTCACAAAGATCCATTCGACCGAATTCTCGTGGCCCAAGTCATCGTAGAAGGCATTACATTGCTGACGACGGATTCAACGGTGGCGAAATATCCCGGGCCAATTCGTGTTGTGTGAGGTGAGCCAGGTCTGACATTCGGAGAAAAAGTTAGCGGGATGGGAAGCGCTACTCGCCCACGCGCCTCGGCAGGACTTCCACCTTCGTTTCCGCGGCGGCCTTCTTGCGGGTGCCGTTACTGCCCGCCCCGCCCAGATACTTCTCCCGGACGATAGCGAGCTTCTCCACTTCCGCCGCACCGAGCGGCTGCTGGTGTCCGAGTTGGTGCGTCACCAGCGCGATGCGCGCAAAGTGCTCGACCGTCTCCATCTTCATATAAGCCTGTTCGAGGTCGCCGCCGTAGGCGACCACGCCGTGGTTCGACATCAGGATCGCGTCATATTGGGGAACCAGCGGCTCGAGCGCATTCGTGAGTTCGGGCGTTCCCGGCGTTCCATACTTCGCGAGCGGAATCGAGCCGAGGCCGATGACGACTTCGCAGACCAGCGGCTGGTTCAGCGGAACCCCGGCCGCAGCAAAGCCCGTGGCCGTCGGCGGATGCGCGTGCACAATCCCCATCACGTCCGGCCGCAGCCGGTAAATAAGGAGGTGCATGGCAATTTCGCTGGAAACGCGGCGCTTGCCGGAGAGCAGCCGCCCCTCGCGGTCCACGATGACCATGTCCGACGGGCGCATGCTTCCCTTGCTCATGCAGGTCGGGGTGGCGAGAATGCGGTTTTCGTCGAGCCGGACGGAGAGGTTGCCGTCGGTGGCCGCGACGAAGCAACGCTCGTGCAGCATGCGGCCGTAGCGGACAATCTGCTCCCGATTTTGGCGTTCACTGGCCATGGGGATGACTGGACAGCAGGAGGGCCTTGCCAGCCCATGGTACCCCAGCTTCTTTGATTCCGACAATTGCAAATTGGCCGAAATGAAACGATTTTATGTGCTGCTTTTTGCAAATGTTTTGTCTCCTAAATAGGCTGCCGGAAAAATGCTGTTCCCGTGAAAGAATGGAAGGGCACGAATTTAAGAAATGGGAAGGCACGAATTTATTCGTGCCGTAAGGGGTTGAAAATACGTCAGCGCGCTTCAGCGCCTGAGGTCTCCTTTCGCAGCGACCCACGATTTTTCCCGCAGCCTGTTCAGCCGCCGGATGCGCCTCACAAGCCCCTTATAATCAGCCTCGCGTGCTGGTTTCCGACTTTCACTACGACCTTCCCGAAGAGTTGATTGCCCAGGAGGCGCTTGCCGACCGCGCCGCCTCGCGCATGCTGCATCTCGACCGGACGACGGGCGCCGTAAACGACCGAGTTTTCCGCGACTTTCCCGGGATTCTGCGCCCCGGCGATCTTCTGGTGATGAACAACACCCGCGTCTTTCCCGCGCGGCTTTATGGTCGCCGCGGCGGGGCGAAGGCGCAGCCGCTCAGCCCGCACAATCCCGCGTCGCATGACTTTCTGAAGGGACGTGTCGAGGTTCTGCTCAAACGTCAGATCAGCCGCGAGCCAAATGAATGGGAATGTCTCGTTCGTCCGGGCCGAAAGATAGGAGTGGGCGAAACACTGTTTTTTGGTGAGCACGACGAGTTGCAGGCGGGGGTCGTGTCGCGGGGATCGTATGGCGAGCGGCATATTCGTTTCGCCCCGGTGAACGACTTCTTCCCCCTGGTGGAAAAGTTGGGTCACGTCCCGCTGCCTCCTTATATTGCGCGGGACGATCGTGCCGGCGATCGTGACCGCTACCAGACCATCTACGCAAAAGAACGAGGGTCGGTGGCCGCCCCGACTGCGGGCCTGCACTTCACGCCGGAGATCCTCGATCGCATTCGTGAGCGAGGGATCGAGATGGCGGAAATCACCCTGCACGTAGGACTGGGAACATTCCAGCCGGTGCGTGTGCAGAAGGTGGAGGAGCATCGGCTGCACCAGGAGCACTACTCGATCTTGAGAGAGGCCAGCGAGAAGATCAATCGGGCGCTTGCGGAACACAGAAGAATCGTCGCCGTGGGCACGACCACGGTCCGCACCCTCGAGTACGCGGTCTCGCAGTCGGCGGACGGAACCATTGCGGCCGGCAGCGGAGAAGCCAACATCTTTATTTATCCGGGATATTCGTTTCGGATCGTCGGCGCGCTGCTTACCAACTTCCACCTTCCGGAATCGACGCTGCTCATGCTGGTCTGTGCCTTCGGCGGAAAAGAACACGTACTGAACGCGTATCGGCACGCGGTGAAGGAGCGGTACCGGTTTTATTCCTATGGCGATTGCATGTTTGTGGAATGACGCGTCTCGCCGGCGTCTCGCCAGCTGGATTCGTTTCTATGTGGAGCGCACATCCCTGTGCGCGAAAGCTGTTGTCAACCTCGTTGGCATAACGCGTTTATCTCTGTCATCCTGAGCGAAGTGAGGCAACGCCGAACGCAGTCGTAGGACCCCATAGCACTATGCAACCGTAACAGCCCAGAAAATTTCTCATCACGACGCTGCTCCTCACGCTCACAGGGCTCCGCTCGCGGGAACCGGCGTTATACTCCTACTAAGGTCTCACCGCATCAACACCGGAGTAAGCCCATGACCCAACAAACCATCCAGAAACAGCTGCCCATCCGCGATTTCGTCAGCGAGCTCCGCAGGTTCCCGGAATCGGCATTCAATCAAACGCAAGAACTTCTCCAATTCCTTACTGGCACCCAGGTCGATCCCGATACGCTCGCGCCGTACGTTTGCTGGGACCGCCAGCACTACACCCGCAACCTGATCGACAAAACACCCCTCTATGAGCTCATTTCGATCTGCTGGGAGGTGGGCCAGGTCAGTTCCGTGCACAATCACAGGGATCAGAATTGCTGGATGGCGGTCCCGATCGGCCGCCTGCTGGTCGAGAACTTTCACCTCGTCTCGCAGGACGTAGATGCTGGCACCTGCGATCTCCAGCCCTCGGACACCGTGGAAATGAAGCCCGGCCAGCCCTGTGCTGTTGATCCTCTCGATCCCGTGCATCGCGTGCTCAATCCCAGGGAGTTCAACCAGCGCGCGGTGAGCCTCCACGTCTACTCGCGCCCTTTCGACACGTGCATCGTGTATTCGCCCGAACAGGGAACCTGCGGCGAAATAAAACTGCACTACACCACCGAATTCGGCAAGGCGAGCGCTCGTCCATAAGTCTTATATCCAGTGGCCGGGGAGCGATGGATCATGGGAACAACAGGTTCGGACTCTTCAACCGGGTAAGCAACGCATGAAATCGATTCCGACAGCTCTGCTCGGCCTGCTCCTGTTTCTCTGCGCGTGCAACAAGTCTCAGCCTGTTTCGCAGAGTGCTTCCGTCAATCCACTCGACAAAGTCGACTCGGCGCATGTGAAGCCGATCAACTTTCTGCACAAAACATTTGCGCTGAAGAAGACGGCATCGTTCGAATTCCAGGTGCCCGCGCACACTGCTTTACCGCGGTTGCATGGCACGTTTCAGTCGTCCGTTCCCGGCGCCGGAGGCGAAAATTCGAGTGACGATTCCGCCAACGTGGATCTCGTGTTGCTGAACGCCGAGCAATACGCCGATTTCTCCCACGGTGGCGCGGAGGGCACGGCCCTCTACACCGTCGAGCCCACGCACGACCACGAAGTCGACTTCTTGCTGTCGCCCACGCAGGAAGATTCCGCCTCGTATTATTTGGTATTTCGCAACTCGTCTGGCGGCGCAGCCACGAAACAAGTAAAAGCCGACTTCAGCCTCACGTTCGGATACCAGTAAGCTCGTGTGGCGCGGGCGCCCTCGCCCGCGGACTTGTGGGGAGCGCACGTGACCGCGTGGGGACAGCCGCCCTCGGCTGTCCGGCGGCGCGTAGCGCCGCATCCTGATCCGCCCTGCTAAACTAAATTCTTGCCCTCGAAACGTCCATCCCCGCCGAAACTTCCCGAGGACGCTCCCAAGCCCGGGCCTAAGCTCGTCCCGCGCCCGCCAGCACCGGGCGCCAAGGGCCGCATCTTTCTGATCGACTCCATGTCGTTCATCTTCCGCGCCTATCACGCCATGGTGCGGCAGCGCTCGATGACCACGAGAAACGGCGTGCCCACGGCGGGGACCTACGTCTTCGTGAATATGCTGCGCAAGCTGCGCGACGATTTCTCGCCGGAATATCTCGCTGCCGTTTTCGACGTGGGCGCACCGACGTTCCGCGACACTGCCGCCGAAGCGATCACAAGCTACAAGAAGTTCGACATCAAGACGCAGACCTTCCAGGAGGTGCAATACCAGGGCTACAAGGCGAACCGCTCGGCGATGCCGGAAGATTTGGCGCAGCAGGTGCCCTACATCCGCCGCGCGCTCGAGGGCTATCGCATTCCGATCCTTGAGCAGAAAGGCTTCGAAGCCGACGACGTGATCGGCACGCTCGCCCGCAAGGCAGCGGAACAGTCGTACGAGGTCTACATCGTTTCCAGCGACAAGGACATGATGCAACTGGTCACGGACAAGATCCTGACCCTGAATCCGACGAAGGACAACCTGATCGGCGACGCGGCCAAGGTGGAGGAAATTCTCGGTGTGCCGCCGGAGCGCGTGATCGACGTGATGGCGCTGCGCGGTGACTCCATTGACAACATTCCCGGCGCGCCCGGTATCGGCGACAAGGGATCGGTCGAGCTGATCAAGCGCTTTGGATCGGTCGAGAACGCGCTGGACCGTGCAGACGAGATCGAGAAGAAGACCTATCGCGAATCGCTGCAGAACAACCGCGAGATTGTGCTCTTCAGCAAGAAAATGGCGACCATCGACACCAATGTGCCGGTCGAGCTCAACGTCTCGGCGATGCAAATGGGCGAGCCGGACGTTGAGGCTTTGCGGCAGTTGTTCGCCGAGCTCGAGTTCACGTCGCTGTTGAAAGATCTGCCTGCGGCGGTGGAGGTGATCGAGGCACACTACGACGAAGCGCGGTCAGCGGCGGTTGTGGAAGCGATTCTGAGTACGCTGGCTTCCGGTGCGGCACTTTCCATCGCGATCGAGTCGGCGGCTTCGTCGGCCGCCGACGAAGAAAAAGAAGAGCTGGAGGAAGAGTCGCAGGAGTCGATGCTGCCCTTAGGAGAACCCCTGCCGATTGCGCCGCCCACCGCGCGCAACCTGGCAATTTCGGCAGGGCCGGGGACAGCGGCGACGGTTGCTCTCGGTTCGGATGCAGGCAAGCGTCTTGTCTCTGCGCTCGCGGACCCGAACGTGCCGAAGTCCATTCATGACTACAAGGCTGCCATCCATGCGATGGACGATGCCGGGATCGAACTCAACGGCATCGTGCACGATTCGCGTCTGTACTCGTATCTTCTGAATCCGACGTACTCCTCGCACGGCCTTCCCGACGCCGCGCTGCGACGCTTCAACCTCAAGCTGTCTGGCAATCTTGCCGAATCCGCGGATATCACGGGACGCCTGACCACGGCGCTCCGCCAGGAAGTGGAGGAGGGCAAGCTCGACAAGCTCTACCACGACATCGACCTCCCGCTGGTCCCCGTGCTCGCGCGCATGGAGCAGGCTGGAGTGAAGATCGATACGGCTGCGCTGGCCACGATGTCGGCCAGCCTCGAGCAGGAAGTCTCCGCCAAGGCGCGGGAAATCTGGAATCTCTGCGGCCTTGAGTTCAACATCAACTCGCCCAGGCAGCTGGGCGATGTGCTGTTCAACAAGCTCAACCTGCCCAAGCCCGTGAAGTATGGCAAGGGTAAAACGATATCGACGGCGGTCGATGTCCTGGAAGGCCTGGCCGAGAATCACGAAGCCCCGCGGCTGGTGCTGGAATTCCGCCAGCTCTCGAAGCTCAAGTCGACCTACGTCGATGCGTTGCCCGTGCTGATCAACCCGGCCACCCGCCGTCTGCATACCACATTCGATCAGACTGGAACCGCGACCGGCCGCCTGTCGTCGGCGAATCCGAATCTGCAGAACATTCCCATCCGCACCGAGCTCGGACGCCAGATTCGCGCCGCCTTCATCGCCGAACCCGGCTACGTCCTGCTCGCCGCCGACTACTCGCAGATTGAGCTTCGTCTTCTGGCGCACTATTCGAGCGATCCGCTTCTCGTCGAAGCGTTCCGTCGCGGCGACGACATCCACACCCTCACCGCGTCGCAGGTCTTCGGCGTACCGCCGCTGATGGTCACCGCCGATCATCGTAGGCAGGCGAAGGTCGTCAACTTCGGCATCGTCTATGGGCTCTCGGCCTTCGGCCTCTCGCAGAACCTCGGCATCGAGCCTTCCGAGGCCAAGCAGTTCATCAACGCATACTTTGAGAAGTACGCCGGCGTGCGCGCCTTCATCGACCACACGCTCGACGAAGCCCGCCGCGACCAGCGTGTCAACACATTGTTCGGACGCATCCGCCCCATCCCTGACATCAACAGCAAGAACTCAAACCAGCGCGGATTCGCCGAGCGCACCGCCGTCAACACGCCCCTGCAGGGCACCGCTGCCGACCTCATCAAATTAGCGATGATCCGCATCGACGCTGCCATCCGTGAGCGCGACCTGAAGTCCCGCATGACCCTGCAGGTGCACGACGAACTCGTCTTCGAGGTCCCCGAAGCCGAACTCGACATCATGCGCTCCCTCGTCCGCGAGCACATGGAGCAGGTGCACCTGCTGGCCGTACCATTGCTGGTGGAATTGGGCACGGGGCTAAACTGGCGGGATCTGGAGTAGCCCGTGTGGCGCGGACACTCTTGTCCACGAGTCACTCCGCTATCCGACTCCTCAATTGTTTGTCATCCTGAGCGAAGCGAAGGACCCGCTTTGATCGTTTCCGAACGACCGGCAATTGCGGCCTGACGACCCACGCCTGGTGACTGGCGACCGCGCCTCACGTATATTCCCTGCATGTTCATCGGCCACTTCGCCGTCGGATTCGCCGCCAAGAAGTTCGCCCCGCGCGCCTCGCTCGCGCCGCTGATCGCCGCGCCCCTCTTTCTCGACATCCTGTGGCCGCCCTTCCTGCTTCTCGGCTGGGAGCACGTGCGCATCGATCCGGGCAATACGCGCTACACGCCGCTCGATCTCTACGACTACCCGTGGTCGCACAGCCTCCTCATGTCGATCGTCTGGGCGACCGCGTTCGCGCTGATCTATCACCTCATCACGCACTACCGCCCGGGCACGATCGCCATCTGGATCGGCGTCGTCAGCCACTGGGTTCTCGACTGGGTCACGCACCGCCCCGACATGCCGCTCTATCCCGGCGGAGGACCGAAGCTCGGCCTCGGTCTCTGGAACTCCGTTCCCGGCACGATGATGGTGGAGCTCTCGATGTTCGCCGTCGGCATCCTCTTCTATATACAGACGACCCGCGCCCGCGACCGCATCGGCCGCTACGCCTTCGGCGTCTTTGTCGCGCTGCTTCTTGCCCTCTACCTCGGCGACCGCTTCAGCCCGCCACCAGCCAGCGTCTCGGAGATCGCGTGGCCCGGCGTCGCACTCACCGCTATCGTTCTTCCCTGGGCGTGGTGGTTCGATCGGCATCGCGAGATCCGCGACATAACTTCGCACAGCTGACTCGAGTGCGAGGCCAGATGGGATGGCGATACACTAGCCCCGATCCAACACGGAGCGCCTCATGAAGTTCTCGGTCTTCGTTGGAACCAGCCTCGACGGTTTTATCGCGCGCCGCAACGGCGCGTACGACTTCCTCCCCGCCGACGGCGGCGAGCCCCACGGGTACGATGAGTTCATCGCCAGCGTCGATACCATCCTCATCGGCCGCAATACGTTTGACGTTGTCCTGAAATTGCCGAGCTGGCCCTACAGCGGAAAGCGGGTGGTAGTGCTGAGCCATCATCCGCTGGATCTTTCGAAAGCCAAAGGACGCGCCGAACAAATGAGCGGCGAACCTTCGCAGATCGCGGCACAGCTAGCCAGCAGTGGCGCGAAGCATGTCTATGTCGACGGCGGCATCACCGTGCAGCAGTTTCTGCGCGCGGGCCTGATCCACCAGATCACCATCACGCGCGTTCCGGTGCTGATCGGAGATGGCATTCCACTCTTCAGCTCTCTCCCGCACGACGTCAAGCTCCGCCATCTCGGCACGCGCCAATACAAGAGCGGACTGGTGACGAGCGAATATGAAGTGGTGACCTGACGCGCCCGCAGAGCGCTCCCGGATTTCCGCCGGGAGACACTAAGTTGCAACCACCGCAACTACAGCGACCGCAAAAAATCCAGCACAGCTTGCTGATCGCCCGGTGATAGAGCGTTGAATCTTCGTACGACCTGATTTGCTTCTGATCCCCGGGAACTGTGCTGTTGAATTGCCTCCAGCAAGTCCGCCGTTCTGCCATCGTGCAAGAAATAGAGCCTCTGCCCAACTCCCCATAAAGGGGCGGTCCGGAACTCGTCGGGGCCGGCTAGGCCCTGAGAAACACCATCGGCCAGCTTTTCTCCCATATGGTGGAGGGCAAAGTCAGAAAAAGGATGGTAGGTCACGTTGCTCATGCCGGTGAAAATCGACTGCGCGCTGGTCAGCGTATCGGAATGACACAGAACGCACCCCACTTTGTTGAATTTGTCCTGCCCGTTTTTTGTATCGGCCGTAGCAGGAGCTGGCACAGGCGGGGCCGACAAGCGGATTGCATCCACAAACGCATCCAGATCGGAAATGCCGTTGGCCGCAACGGAATGCGAATCTTCCGGCATGGCATTGAACACACAGCCCGCGACTCCGTTTCTCTCATTCGGCATGACGTCGTTCGTGACGCCCATCTCGACGTTGTACGCTTCGCCGGCAAACAATGTGATCGACTTATTCTGAGCCTTCCATCCGAACTTGCTAATCGTTCCATCGTTTCCGCTTAGATTGAAGTGGCCCTGAATCCCCGAGTCACCCCCTCCAACTCGATTGAACCGTCCTGCGATTCCGAATGCGCTCTTGGTCTCCGAATTTGCCGCCAGGTTCGCCTTGAACGTGGCGTCCAGCGTGTTATCCACCAGCCCTAAGCCGAACAGCGGAGTGGGGATTCGGAAGATCACATTGTTGGCGGCCAACTGAGCTGCGAAGTTGGGCTGTGCCAGATTGCAACCAACCGCGTCCGTTCTGCCCGTGATATTGAACAAATTGTGAACGCCTCCATCGGGCGTTCCGTCCGGATTTCGAACAAACCGCGCTTCTCTCACAGGCCCGCCGGCTGTGATGAACGATGGGATGACGTTGGTCGCTCCCATTGCGGTGGCGGCTGCGATCTGTGGATTCGGCTGAGGAACTTGTGGGCTGCTCACACCCGGGCTTGAGCCTAGGATCGCGGGTTGCGAGTGACACGAGCCGCAGCTTGTCGAGTTGAAGCCAGGTCCCAGTCCACCGTTTCCCGTTCCCGGTGGTTGATCCGGCACGCCTTCCTCTTCCACAAACTGCGCGATGCCATTGGTGAACGCGGCCTGTTCCGTTGCGTTCAGAGTCGGATAGGCCCCGCCGGTGATCCCGCTTGTACTGACAACGGCGCCTGCCGCAGGGGGGCCGGTCCGTGGTCCGGGATCATGAGGAGTCCCTTGAGAAGTTGCCATTGCGGCTGCGGCCAAAACTGCTGCGATACCTGCCACCATCTTCCAATGCGTCATTGCGCACCTCCATGCATCGGAAACGCACACTTGCACAACCGGCCAGACTCTTGCGAAGTCGTGCCATGCTGAACTTGGTTTCTGGCGGCGCACTAACCGTACACAGAAGTCAACGAACGGCCTTGGGCGCATTGGCCATCATCGCGTCCCAGCGATCTGCCATTCGCGGAATGGAGAAATAGAAATTTGTTGGGAGAACTTACCTTCGAATTGCAAGACGGTCAAACCCCGGAAGTACATGCGGCATTGACAGGGAGTGCAGAGGACTCGTGGCCAATGGGCCAAGCTTGTATGTCGCCTTGGAACGACTGCCGTGTCTGAGATTCTGATCGCACAAAGCTTATTGCGAGTTCCCGAAGGCGACGGTTTACCTACCGCTCCCGCTCCTCCAGCATCCGCTTCAGCCGGATATTTGCGATCCGCCGCGCGCGCCACACTCGACGGAACCACAGCGAATACACGAACCACAGAAGCGTTCCGACAGTTCCGAGGATCAGCGCGAGGCTCCACCAGTTCGCAATGCCGGCGAGCAGTTCACCAAACGAAGGAAAGAAGAAGAGATAAGAATCGGGAATGAACACCCCCTACCCATACCGCGAAATCAGGAAGCTACCCTCAGCTGATGCCAGGCCTTCGCCGACGACCAACGACCAAGAACCAACGACCAAGAACCGACGACCAACGACCAAGAACCAACGACCAAGGACAACCTACCCCGCTCCTAACCTCTCCCGAATCTTCTCCGAGATCCCCGATGCGATGGACTTCATCTTCGCTTCCGACTCGGCCTCGATCATCACCCGCGCCAGCGCCTCGGTTCCCGAGTAGCGCACGACCACGCGGCCATTGCCGTCCAATTCGCCTGCTCGGCTTCGCGGATCGCGCGCGCGATTTCGGGCAATCTCCATCACGGGACCTTTTCGCGCACGCGCACATTCTTGATGACCTGGGGAAAGACCTTCAAATCGGCGACCAGTTCGGCCAGGCCCTTTCCGCTGCGCCCCACCATTGCCACCACGTGCAGTGCTGTGAGCATGCCATCGCCGGTGGTGGCATCGGTCAAGAAGATGATGTGTCCGGACTGCTCACCACCCAGCGTGGCGCCGCTCTTCTTCATCTCCTCCAGAACATATTTGTCGCCGACCGGGGCGCGCGACATGCGGATGCCGGAGCGCTTGAGCGCCGCTTCCAGTCCCATGTTGGACATGGTGGTGGCGACTACCAGATCGTTTCGCAGCCGGCCAGCGGCCTTCATCTCGCGCGCTGCCAGCAGCAGAACAGCGTCGCCGTTGACGACCTTGCCGTTGGCGTCGGCAAATAATGCGCGATCGGCGTCGCCATCGAAGGTGATGCCGAGATCGGCCTGACGTTCGACGACCGCTCGCGCCACGGTTTCCGGATAGAGCGCGCCGCAATGGTCGTTGATGTTCTGCCCGTTCGGATCGCGATGAATGAACTCGACGCTCAGCCCGCCTCCCCAGCGGGCGAACACCTCGGGCGCAACCGCGCTGGCGGCCCCGTGAGCGCAATCCACTACAAGCTTGAGACCGCGCGCCCCTGCATCGACATTCGCGATCAGGTGCTCGACGTAATCAAGCTGCAGCTCGCGACTTCCCGGCAGACTGGAAACAGCAGGCCGGGCGGATGGCTGCGATCCGCCCGCCGCCTGCTCGATGCCGGCAAAGATCTCGTGCTCGATCTCAAGTTCGGTCCGGTCGGGCAGCTTGTAACCGTCGGGGCCGAAGACCTTGATGCCGTTGTCGGTCCAGGGATTGTGCGAGGCCGAGATGACAACTCCGGCGTCGAACTTTTGGCAACGCGCCAGGTGGGCAATCGCGGGAGTGGTGATCACGCCCGCGCTCTGCACTTCCACGCCTTCCGCCGCCAGGCCGGCAGAAACCGAATCGGCGATGGACAGGCCGGACTCGCGCGTATCCTGTCCGATCACCACGCGGCGGCGGTCGGTAGCTCGCGCCGGTGCCGGGCGAGCGCGCGTCCAATGGCGAATGTAGTTTCGGGGTCGAGGGGAAAGGCGCCGGCCACGCCGCGAATGCCGTCAGTGCCGAACAGTTGTCGCGAGGGTTGGTTCATTCGGATGGTTGCTTGCCCTGTACGCCGGGTTCGGCCTGCACTTTTTCCATAATCACCGTCACTCGCACCGGGGTTGGATGCAGAATCTGCACGAGCGGGTCGGAGACGAAAGCGTTGGTCACGAATGTGCTCGGGGGCTAGCGATCCCGAAGCATCCACCGGATCCGTCGTCGCCGAATCGACTGCTTCTACTCTTTGTCTCGGCCCGCTGATCGAGACTCGCGGCGGGCTGCGGTCACCACCTTTCTCGATCCGGTATCCAGGCGCGAAACTCCCCATGACTCTCGGTTTCACTTCCACTTCGCGCGTCAGGATCGTGTCGAAATTCGACCGCACCTGGCTGGGAATAATCTGCTGCACTTCGAGATCCCGGGGTTGCCGGACCTGGCGCGCCGTCAGGTCGAACGTGCTGCTCGCCCGCCTTTACGCCCGCCAGATCCACTTCCACGTGCACGTCCTGGGTTCGCATCTCGTGGATTAATCTTTCCGGCCCCGTACTCGTACTTGGGCTTCCGGAATGTTTGCCGCGTCTGATCTCTAGACTCGACGGGAATATTGTGGAACTCGATCGGCACCGTGACCTCAACTTCTGCAATCGGATCGTTCGAAAGAGCCCACCATAAACCGATTGCCAGGGCAAGCGAGACGACCTTGTAGCCGAAGTTCGCGATCACGTAGCGTTGAAGAAAGTCGATCATGAGGAGCGGTCGACTCCCGGAGTGTAGGTCTGGTCGGGGTTCTTGTAGGAAGCGCTCCGTTCGCTCATCTCGGTAGGGTCTTCACGCTGCGGAATGGGCGTGGGCAAGGTCACCGGGGGAACATAGCGCCGCAAGAGCGTGCTCAGGCGCTCGCGTAATTGTTCGACGGTGATGTCGCGTTCGAAATTTCCTGCGACCGCCAGGCTGATCGCGCCGGTTTCCTCCGAGACAATCGCGGCGATCGCATCTGCTTCTTCCGTGATGCCGATTCCTGCCCGGTGGCGGGTGCCCATTTGTGTGGAGAGCACGGGATTCATGGAAAGCGGAAGGAAACATGCGGCCGCAGCGATGCGGTCCTTCTGCACGATCACGGCGCCATCGTGGAGCGGAGCGCTCGGGCGGAAGATAGTGGCGAGCAGGTCGTAGGAGAGGCGCGCGTCCATGGGAACGCCGCTTTCGATGTAAGTGCGCAGGCCGATCTCGCGCTCAATCACGATCAGCGCCCCCGTCTGGTTCTGCGAGAAAAGATTGGCCGCGAGGACGATATCGTCGTAAGCATCGGATTCCGAGTTCGACGCGCGGCTTAGCGTGAGCCGAGCTGCCAAGATTCGCCAGCGCGTGCCGGATCTCCGCCTGAAATACCACGATCAGCGCGAAAATCACGTAAGGAACGAGAGTGCTGACCAGCCAGCTGAGCGTGGTCAGTTCGCCGATGCGCGCGATATAGAAGCCGAGACCGACCGCCGCCACACCGACCAGCATTGGAGCCGCACGGGTCCCGCGCACCAGCATCAGGAACTGATAGATGACGATCGCGACCAGCAAAATGTCGATGACGTTCGTCATCGACACGTGTGGCCACGGCGCGAGAAAGTGCGTCACCAAACTTTCCTCTCTAAGAAGGTGAGCGGGTCCAGCCCGACTGCCGCTTTTGACTGCCCCTTAATTGTAATCCAATTCGGAGAGGGTTCTCGGCTCTGGGCTCTCGGCTCGGCCCTCGGGTTTTCGGCTTTCCGTCTTTGGCCTTGGCGTTCCGGATGTCGACTTCTACGCGAACGATTTTGGAGCGAGGCCAAACGCAATATCGCAGAGAAGATCCCCCGCACCACACGGACCGCGCCGCCCGAAGCCCAGAGCGAGAGCCCAGAGCCTAGAGCCCAGAGCCCGTCTTCTTCACCGTTGCCGCGATCTCACCCCGAGCCACCCGCGCCGTGATTTCATCGCCTGCCTTCACCTGCTCGGCATCCTTTACGAGCTTCCCGTCGGCATCAAAGACGAGCGCATACCCGCGCTCCAGGATCGCCACCGGCGAGAGCGCTTCCATCTGGCTCGTCAGCCGTTCCAGCCGGGATCGTTTCTGGAGCAAAGCATTCCGTGCGGCCGCCGCCATCGAGGAGACTTTCGCATCGAGTTCCCGCCGGACACCCGCCAGCACCAGTCGCAGATCGTAATGTCGCACTGCCGCCGAGAGTGTTTCGAACCGCCGCCGTTGCCGCTCGAGAACGTCGCGCTCCGCGTGCACCAACCGGTTCACCAGATCATCCACCTTTTGCTGGCGGCGCCGGATCAGGTCCATCATCCGGCCGAAAGCCCCATGCTGTGCCAACTGCGTCAGCTGCTGACGGCCCATGAGCAATCG
>CAVQZP010000009.1:0-167910 GCA_963718505.1 uncultured Acidobacteriota bacterium
GCCTAGGGCGTGCACGGCGACCAGCATGCGCGGGCCGGGCACGACGCCGCCATTGATGGCGTTGCGCAGACCGACATCGAGGAAATCCCGCGAGCCGACGTCGCGAACCGTGGTGAATCCGGCCATCAATGTCTTGCGAGCGTTGACGGTGGCGCGAATGGCATCTTCGGCGACCGTACGGCCTTGGGCGCGAAGCCGCGCGCCATTGTAATCAGGATCAAAATCCATCGTGAGATGCGTATGGGAATCAATGAAGCCGGGAGTGATGGTGGCGTCGCCGAGATCAACGACGGTTGCGGCGGCGGGAATCGGACCGCCAATCGAATTAATTTTGTTGCCCGATATCACGACGACCCCGGGTTGGATGAGCGTATCACTCTTGCCATCGAAGAGGCGGGCAGCCTTGACAACATAGACTCCTGTTGACGGCGGCGGCATCAGGAAGCCGAGGCAGGCAGATAGCATGGATGATAAAGGATAGCGCAAACGGTCAAAGAAGGAATAAGCTCACAGAAAGCCAGCAGTGACTACGGATAGATCGTCCAGACAACGGACAAGATCTTCCACTGCCCATCAATTTTGCACACCTGCCAGACTTCGAGGCCTGAATGGTGGACCTTGTCGTTGATGATAAAATCGTATCGCTACGTCGAAGGACAAACTCGAAGAGAAATTTCAGAACATCGAGATTCGCCAGGATGGTCCTCTAGGGCTGGTGGCATTCAACTTGGAATTTCGCAAATCCATCGAGCTGGCTCGGGCCAATGCCGTCGAACTGAGCGTTATATTTGCGGGCGCTATCAATCTCTTCCTGGGTGTTGGTGTGACGAAAGAGCACATCAGGGTTCAGCACGAGCTTCGTTAGAGCGTACGCGTCTTTGCGAATAATATCCTGACGGAACTCCTCCAATAGGCCGTGAATCTTCGTGAGGTCATCGCCGTTGGAGTTGAATTTGGGTTCCGCGTTTTGCGCCGACGATTGAGAAACCAAGCCACATATAAGGAGTGCGAGGAATACCGCGCCCATTCTCTTTTTATTCATATGCCATTGTCCTTTCAGATCCGTATAACAATTTCATCTCAAAATAAGTTCACGAATGTATTCATTGCCCAGAACTTTTCTGTAATCATTCCGGCCCACTCTGGCCTTGTTCTGAAACTCGGTGCTACCGATTACTTTCTTGGCCACATCTTCTAGCTCGACGCCTTTATCTAAAGCCGCTGCCGCGTTTTTATAGGTGATCCAGAGAATTATGTTGGGCTGATCCGGTGATTTTGGAGTAAGCCCGAAGACCTTGTAATCGATGATTAGCCCGGCTTTCTTCGTGGCTTCCATTGTCGGCTTCCATGTCGAATTTAGCCAATCGATGTACTCTTCAAAGTGTCCGTACTCAACTCGCACGTAGGCCAACTCAGTGACGGGGCCGTCAGAATACTGGCGCACATCCTGCGCACGTGCACTAAGTGAAAGTGAGGAAACTGCGAGACAGATGGATAAGATAATAGTCTTAATTATTTTCATCATTTCTCTTCTCCTGTTGTGATATATCTCTACTCGGCTATCCACCACTCCGACTTACCTCAACTGAACCTAAGGAGCGAGCTGGACCCGATTTTCCCCGGCTTGCCATCCTGCTCGCCTGTTACCAAGTTGCGTTGGATGCGAAGGGTCGTTATCGCATCGGTGGCGGCCAGATCACCCCGCGGCGCTCCTACTTAGACCAGGGCGGAACCACTCCGTTGCTGCGCGCGTACGCGATCGACTGCCCCAGATGCTCATGTTGATCCTTGAAAATCAACATCAGCGCGTCCAGCTTCGTCATGTCTCTTCCGAACAGTTTCACCGGCGTCCGCAGGTCGTTGTCGGAAAGTCCTGTAATCGCTTTTTGCAGATTGACGTAAGAAGCCTTTAGAGCTTCCTGCAATTTCTCCGGATCGGTGATGGGCGCGGGCTTTGCTTCCGTATTCGGTGTGCCCGAAAGCACGCCAACGAGCATGCCGTTCTCCGTAACGATCAGGTTGAACACGTCGCAGACGGAGCGAACGCCCTGGCCGGGCTTCCAGTCGTACTTGCCCGACATAACGCGCGCGAGTCCGGTGAATTTGTCGGAAAGCGTTCCGGCATCTTTTCCGAAGGCGCCTTGTATTCCTACCGACTGCGCCTGGGCCAACGGCACCATCAGAGCGACCGCAAGCGCACAAACTCCGTACTGAGTCAGAATCTTCATCATGTGGAACTCCTTTTCGTCACTACTCCCGCTCACTGGACAATATGCCGCGAAGAACCAGTGTTCGCAGGAAAAGTGATATGCGGTGTCCGAAGTGAGACAAGCGGTCAGAGTTGGCCGTCAAATACTGTTGCCACGGGTCCGCTCACCGGTTTGATCAGCTAGCTCGTTCATCCGTTCTCGGGTCGGCTGGAGAACTCACGTTCGATCTGGTGTACAAGATCTGTAATTGTGGCATTCATATGTACAGGCATTCCGGATGCGTGGCCTAACGCCACGACATAGCCGTTGATAAAGTCGATCTCAGTCTTACGGCCGCGCTCGAAGTCCTGGAGCATGGAGGGTTTGATGTCTCCGTAGAAAGCAATCACAGCCTCGACCCACGACTCATAGTGTTCCTCTGCGGCAAAATTACTCGGCCATCCGGGCGGAATCGGGTCCACTGCCAGACGCTCCAGCCGAGTGCCGATCGCAAGTGCCACAGATAACGCTTCCTCGTACGTCCGTCGGAAGACTTTCTTGCCTGCCTCCGTTTCCATGTACTGACGCATGGTTTGCGAACAGAGCGCACCGAGGGTTGTAACCGAGCAATTGATCAGGAGTTTCGACCAGATGGCACCAGTCAGGTTTGAAGATACCTTAACCTCAATCGCTCGACCCAGGGCGCGCGCAACCCGCTCGACGCGCTCACTGACACCACCAGCAAGTTCGCCTATCAGTAGATGCCCTGCATTCTTCTGCTCGTAGGCGCCGGGTTCTACCATCGTGGCGCCAAGATTTGAGAATCCGCCAAGGATCTTATCTTCGCCTAGACGGTCCGCAAGCACCCGTGCAACGCCCCCATTCTGTATAGGCAATATGACTCCTTCGGGGGCAAGTAGGCCCACCACATGGGGCGCGATTTCCAGCGCGTCCTGCGCTTTGGTGGCCAGCAGGATCACGTCAAACTGGTCTCCCTTTCCGTAGTCCTCAACTGCGGCAACGTCGATATCGTCTGCCCTCACCTCTCCTCCGATGCCGGACACTCGCAGGCCCGATCTGCGCAATACCTCCGCAGAATCGGTATTGCGAGCCGCAAGCCGGACGGGCAGTCCTGTGCGGATGGCACACGCCGCAATTGTTCCGCCCAACGCGCCAATGCCCATTATCAGTATTTGCATTTTGGAGCCTCCAAGATCCTCGCGATGAGGCCCTCTTTGCGTCGCCTCAAGCCTTGACGACGAGGTCGATCTCGACGCAGGCCCCAAGCGGTAGCGCGGCGGCCCCGATTGTCGTGCGGGCGGGAAAGGGCTGACTGAAATACTTTGCGTAGATGCCATTCATCGCGGCGAAGTCACTCATGCTCGTGAGAAACACACCGGCGCGCACGACGTCATCGAAACTCTTGCCGGCCGCCTTGAGAACTGCCGAGAGGTTCTGGAGGACGCGCTCTGTCTCTGCCACAATGCCCCCCTCGACCACCTTGCCGGTGGCCGGGTCTTGGGCGACCTGTCCGCTGAAATAGAGGAAACCACCGACTTCGATCGCCTGGGAAAACGGGCCGACCGGCGGCGTGAGTTCCGGCGAAGTAATTGCGGTCTTGCTCATGGCAAACTCCTGTGGATACTGGGTTAGCTGGCCGTCGGCTGGTGAAGATGACGAGCCCGTGTGGGGTCTTGCCGATGCTCCTGCTCACCGGACAATATGACGCGAAGAACCAGCGTTTGAAGGAAAAGTGACATGCGGCGTCCGAAGTGAGACAAGCGGTCCGTCCTGAGTGATGTCTCCTTCGAAGTCTCCGCTATAATCCGTCCCGGAGAGGTCGACAAACCCATTGCTGCAGGCCACACCAGATATGGGACGCACGAGATGGATTTTGATCCTGTGTGCGTGGACGATTGTAGGACTGTTGTTCACCGTGCGGGAGATCGTGGTGGCGAGCGTTCACGGCGGGCACGTCAACTGGGTGATCGTGGGTGTGATCGAACTCGTCTACTGGAACGTATGGGCGGCGTGCACACCGCTTGTGGTTGCTCTGGCCAAACGGTTCCCGTTGACGGGCCAGAGGTTTGCATCTCATATAGCGATCCACACGGTCACGTCGTTCATGATGGCTCCCCTGGGATCTGTCACCGCATACTTTCTGAGCCGCGGACTTCTGGGGTTACTTTTTCGCATGACCGATCCTGGTGCGCTACGCCTTCTCTCGACCTTCACAGTCAGTGTTCTGTCTATGAGCTTTACTGGCATCCTTACGTACTGGCTAGTTGTGGGACTGTATCAGTCGGTCCACTTTTACCAAGCCGCTATGGAGCGCCAGACTATAGCGGCGCAACTGGAGACGCAGCTCTCCCACGCCGAACTTGAGAACCTTAAGAGCCAGTTACATCCGCACTTTTTGTTCAACAGTCTTCACACCATTGGAGTCCTGATGCAGGAAGATGTCGAGGCTGCGAGCCATCTGCTGGTCAGTCTCGGCGACTTGCTACGCATGGCGCTCGAACGGCGTGAGAACGAGATCACCTTGCGGAGCGAGCTCGAGTTCGTCGGCAAGTATCTGGAGATCGAACAGACCCGCTTTCATGATCGATTGAAAGTTCGCATGGACGTGCCACCTGACCTTCTCGGAGTCTATGTACCGAGCCTGGCGCTTCAGCCTCTGGTCGAGAATGCCATCAAGCACGGCATCAGCGTCGATTCCGCCGCAGGCCGGTTAGACATCGCTGCGCAACGCAACAATGGCAGAGTTTCGCTCCGCGTCCGCGATGATGGCCCGGGTCTGGCACCGGGATCACGCCTGCGGTTCGGCGTCGGACTCACCAATGTCCAGTCACGCTTGAAACAGCTGTACGGGGAGGAGTCGTCGCTGGAACTTACTAGGGGCGACGGTCGAGGCTGTGAGGCCATCATCACCATTCCACTGCGGAGTTCGCATGAAGACGCGAGTCCTCATCGTCGATGACGAACCGATCGCGCGGCGCGGTATCCGTCGCTATCTGGCCAAACACAACGACATTGAAGTTGTAGGCGAGGCGGCGAACGGAATCAGTGCGGTGGAGCAGATCAATGAACTCCATCCCGACATCGTTTTTCTCGATGTGCAGATGCCTGATCTGGATGGTTTTGGGGTCATCGAAAATGTGGAGCCATCGACCGGCCCCGCTCCCGTTTACATCTTCGTCACGGCTCACGATGTGCACGCCCTCCGTGCATTCGAAGTGCACGCTGTCGACTATCTCCTGAAACCGTACGATAAGGAGCGATTTGCCAAGGCACTGGCACACGCACGCCAGGTTGTCGAACAGCGTGGGAAAGCAAATCGAGGTTTCGAACCACTGCTCCAATCCCTCCGTAATCTCCGCCCGTTGGAACGCTTTGTGGTAAAGGACAGGAAGCGGATTTTCTTTGTTCCCGTTTCCAACGTTTTGTGGATCGAAGCCACGGGAAACTATGCCTGCATACACACCGCCAGCGACAGTCACCTGTTGCGGGAAACCCTGGCACACCTGGAAGAGAAGCTGGCGCCAGAGCATTTCATCCGCGTGCGGAAATCGGCCATCGTGAACGGTGCCTGCATTAGCGAGATTCGTCCGATGTTCGATGGGGTTTACGACATCGTACTGGCAGAAGGAACGGTGGTCACATCGAGCCGCAGATACGCTCACAAGTTACGAGCGCTGCTGGAAACCTAACCCTGGCAACTGGGATTTAAATTGGCGTGCCATCTTGGAATGCCCGCGGCGAAGATGATCCGGTTCCATAAAAGTGCGCGAGATGGCTGGTTACAAAAACAATTTGTTTCTCCAATGCTCGTTCGCGGCAGCGCCCCGTCGACCAAATTTATCTGTGCGGCAAGGTTCAGTCGCATCGCATAGTCAGCCGCTTTACCGTGTTCGAGCCCGACTAAAACCTTCTCTCCGGAGTACATTAGGCAATTTTGGTACCCGGTTGACTCAAACTGCGCCCTGATAAGCGTGCAACTGGCGTTTGCCAGACAGGGTGCAAAGGAACAGGGGGAGAGCGATGATGATTGGCACCGGTCGGATGACAGCTACAGCCCGCGCCGACACTGGTGCTTCTGAAGCCCGACGATAAGCGTGGGTCCGAGGTTTGCGTACAGACGTGTGATGACGCTCGTCAGCACTGACGACGATCTCGATTGGGAGTTTGCTTTTGATTCGCGCCTTGGGCATCCGGCCGGTCCTCGGAGGAGCCAATGGCGAAGAGAGCAAAGAAACGGTGCGAGCAATTGCCCATCTTGCACCCAGCTGCAGCCGGCATCGATGTAAGTGCAAGCGAGTTGTTTGTCGCAGTCAGCCCTGATCGTGATTTCCAACCTGTCCGCAGTTTTCCAACCTTCACCCGCGATCTCAATGCGCTTGCGGACTGGCTACAGCAGTGCGGAATTCGTTCAGTAGCAATGGAGTCAACGAGCGTGTACTGGATTCCCGTGTATCAGATCCTCGAGTCCCGCGGTTTAGAGGTGTGTCTCGTCAACGCGCAGCACGTAAAGAATGTTCCCGGCAGGAAGACCGATGTGTCCGACTGCCAGTGGCTTCAGTACCTCCATTCGGTGGGTCTGTTGCGGGCCAGCTTCCGTCCTGCTGGCTTCATCTGCGCTATTCGCTCTCTCTGGAGACACCGCAGCAGTCTCATCCAGATGGCGGCAGAGCATGTGCTGCACATGCAGAAGGCGCTTGATCAGATGAATCTCCAGATTCACCGCGTCCTGAACGACATCACCGGAATGAGCGGCCTCCGGATACTGGATGCAATCCTCGCTGGCGAACAAGATCCCGAGACCTTAGCTCGGCTCTGTCATGGCGGCGTAAAAAGCAGTGAGGACACGATCGCGAAATCGCTTGAGGGTGACTATCGCCCAGAACACTTGTTCGCGCTCCGACAGTCGCTGGCTGCGTTCCGCTACTACCAACAGCTGGTCGTTGAGGTGGATCAAGAGATTCAACGTCAACTCGGCGCTCTGAAGACAGCGACGACTGCGGAGCCAACAGTACCCAAACGAACCAGGTGAGTAGCCCCGGGGAGTTGCACCCCGAGGCTCTCTCAGAACTGTACATGAACCTCTCAGCTCATACAGCTCCCACCATGGAGCCACGCCGCACCCCCATCTGCCAGTGAGCAAACAACTCCGGAGCGCGCCGCGAAATGCGCGCGATCCAGCCTGCCGCCCGTCGGTGATGGCGTCGCAGCTTTTTGTATTTGCGCTTGGCCCAAAGGACCAGATCTTGGTTCAGTTCGCGCATCGTCGGATAAAGCGCCGAGCGATAATATCGCCCGTAATACTGGAGCCAGCCTCGGATAATCGGATTGAACATCCGCGACAGATCTTCAATCGCCTTGTCGCTGCGGTTAGGCAGGTTCCAGCGCCGAAAAGTGTCGCGAATCGTCTTCGCTGCTCGGTTCGAGACTGCGGGACTGAAATTGATGAAGAACTTCCCCTTGCGATTCTTTGATCTCCGAGGCTGAAAGCTGTAGCCGAGAAAATCAAACTTTTCGTTTGGGTAGTTCTTCCTCTTCCGAAAATCATCCTTGCAATAGACGATTTTCGTCTTCTCCGGATGGAGTTCCAGTCCGCAAGTCTGCAAACGTTCAGCGATGGCCTTCCTCATTTCCTGGGCTTCCTTCTCCGTCTTGCAGTGCGCGATGACATCATCGGCGTACCTCTCAAATGGCACCTGAGGATAGTGCACCGCCAGCCATCGATCTAACGCATAATGCAAGAACAGATTCGCCAGCAGTGGGCTGGCTACTCCACCTTGAGGAGTGCCTTTCTCACGCGGAACCAACCGCCCATCCTCTTCTTGCACTGGCGCTTTCAGCCACCGCTCGATGTAGAGAACGCTCCACCGCTCCTTGGCATGCTTCTTAACTGCCCGAAGTAGTAGGTCTTGTGAAAGGCTGTCAAAGAAGCTCCTGATATCCAGATCGAGAACCCAGTCATAGCGCCAGCATCTTTCTCGCGCTTGACCCACTGCGTCCAATGCCGACTTCCCCGGTCGATATCCGTAGGAATCGGCATGAAACAGCGGCTCTAGTTCCGGTTCCAGTCTTGCCTTGACTACCTGTTGCGCAATGCGATCGGCTACTGTGGGAATACCCAGTTTTCTTTCACCACCGTTTTTCTTTGGTATCTTCACCGTCCTCACCGGTGGCGGAAAGTAACTGCCCGATGACATCCGATTCCAGATCTTGTAAAGATTCTTCTTCAGCTTCTTTTCAAAATCTTCGATCGATTGATCATCAACCCCCGCTGCTCCCTTATTTGCTTTGACCCGTTTGTACGCTTCCCAAACCTCCTTCTTCGAAATACAAAACGGCTTTGCCTCACTCATCGGGCTCCTCCCATTGCTGGTTGGCTCATTGAATCAGGCTCCTTGACACAGCGCCTTCGCTCCATCCCTTTATCGAGGACTTCTCGGCTACTACGCGCTGTTCCGCCCCTGAGTCTCCGCATCCGTACTCTCGTCCTTGTGGTTCTGCCACTTGTGACTTCTCCGTTCGCATCGGAGTCTCAGGTTCCCACGTTCCGCTCAACCGCCTCTTTGGCAAGCTCAGGCCACCTCTCATGCCGGATGCCGCTCCGCCCGTAAACAGGTTTCGTCGGAGCTTAGTCCCGTGATAACGACTCCCCCACGGTTTTGACATCGTCCCTACGCTTTCGACACTTCCATAGTGGTTCCCTTGCGGTCCTCTTCTTGCCTGTCACCTGACCTGGTCCTTGCCAGGCCTTTTCCTTCTGTGCTCACGACCATGGCTTTTGTCCACAGCCGCCGAAGGTGGTTTGGAACCTGTCCCTGCAGACCGGTTCCGAGGGGCCTACCCTCATCAGTTAAGCAGTTGCGCACTACTCAGCCTTTCGGCCTTTCGCACTCGTGGCACACAGGCGTCCGCATATCAGCGACGCCGGTATGAGCCGAAGACGTTCGACCTCCGCGGTGAGCTGTATCGAATCTTCGGAGTCGATCTCACCAACGTGCCTGGCATCAGCGCGATTACAGCCCAAACCATCCTCTGCGAGATCGGCACAGATGTGTCCCGGTTTCGCAATGCTTCCGCCTTTGCATCCTGGTTGGGACTCTGTCCTGAGAACAAGATCAGTGGTGGCAAGGTGCTCTATACTAAGAGTCGCCGCGTCAGGAGCCGCGTTGCTACTGCGCTACGAATGGCGGCCAACTCGCTGCATCATGCAAAAGATTATCTCGGCGAGTTCTTTCGGCGGATCACTCGGAAACTCGGCAAGCCCCAGGCAATCACCGCCACCGCTCACAAACTCGCACGCATTGTGTATCACCTGCTTGGCACGAGGGAAGCTTACGACGAGAGTGTCTTTCACCGCTGCGACGAAGAAGCTCTAAAACGCGCGCAATTTCGGCTCCGAAGGCAAGCAGCTCAGCTCGGGTTTCAAGTCATCCCCCTACAGAACGGGTGATGTTCCTTGGGAGTCGGCCTGTGTTTACTAACTTCTGGCAGCGAAAGCTCAGTTGGCGAGAACAATCGGTTCGGTCTCTCGACGCGGAATTCACTGCAGCTTAGCAGAGTGCTGAAAGCAGTCTTCGCTATCGTATCGCCAGACGGACCACGCGTCCTTAAGCTATTGAAAAATAAGGAGGTGATCCGATAGCGGATCGTAAGCTGTTGAAAAGATGGTGGGCGCTATAGGATTCGAACCTATGACTTCCACCGTGTGAAGATGGCACTCTACCGCTGAGTTAAGCGCCCTGAAATCGCTTGATCAGGTGGGGTTCTACTTTCGTTTCGGGTCGACAAAGTTCCGTCGTGGCGTGGTGTCCACGTGAAAGGGATTCTAGCGGTTTTTGCGCGCGGTGTCCACGAGTCGTCGCCTAGCGGCTTTCGCGAGCGGTCACCCGAGTCGGCTTTCAAACGGACAAGGCTTTCGGTCGATCACAAAGTGAGGAATGATGCATCCACTGCGGGCGGGCTACCGGTCACGGACTTCCAGAGGTCGTGAATGACTTTGTTGACTCAGCCAGTCCCGCTGCACCCCGGAGACGGGACCGCGAAGCGAGTGAAAGGCGAGGTATCTGACGTTTTCACTATGGAGCCGGAGAAGAAAGCGTAACTCGGCCAGGACTGCGTGGAGCTCAGATTCCTCGGCGTCGAGCGCCCTAGCGCAAAGCTGCCTGACTTGCTCGTCGACCGAATCGATTCGCACGCGTGTGTATCGCTCCCGGCAGGGGAGGATAGTGGAGCGAAAATCGCAATCTCAATCCGGCAAATGCCGTAGATGTTTACTAGACCGCCGCTCTGATTTTTTAGGCAACTTCGTCCTCAACGTTCGTCCTCAACTGCCTCTCAGGCTGCTGATTTCAGTCACGAACCTGCTCGTGGATGAGCACCATGTAGGCTTTGGTGCCGTCATTGGTTCTTCGTTGGGGCAGGTCCCGCAGCGCAGGTTTCAGCGCGATGTTGATGCTTGAAGTTCGCATATCACAGTAAACAAAGTCAGTTCTCGGTGGCTGGGTAGCCGTGGTAGCCTGTCCGGAGCAATGGGAAGCGGCCGGCCTTGGCTCGGGTTCCCAGCCGGTGCAAGGAACGCCTTAGTCTGGAAGCTGATGTCTCCCTTCAACGATCCCCCGCGACCGTCCGTAAGTCCTTCTCCGAGAGGGGCTTCCGAAGATAACCCGGACGACCGGTCAGAGCAACTTTCTGAGCCGGACGGGGTTGATACGGATGTGAGTAGCCTCGCCATGGATCGGGGACTTCTGGCGATGGGCGCGGTCGGCCCTCAGCCTGCGGCGGAAAGCATCTCTCCTCCGCCCGGATCCCCTGTCGGCCTGACCGACGCAGACGTCATGCTGCGAGTGAAGACGGGCGATGAGCCTGCATTCGAGTACCTGGTGCAGAAATATCGCCGGGCGATGGTGAGCTTCATGTACCGCATGACGCACAATTCCGCCGCTGCGGAGGATCTGGCCCAGGAGGTCTTTCTCCGGGTATACCGGTCACGCACCGGCTACGAGGCGAGCGCGAAGTTCACGACCTGGTTGTATCGGATTGCGACCAACCTGGCGGTGAACCACGCGCGCGACACGCGGCATGAGCGCCCTGAAAATCAGGTGAGCCTGGACGAACCGGATGAGGAAACGGGCACCACGATGGACGTGGCCGACAATTCCCTCACGGTGGAGCAGGCAATCCTGCGGCGCGAGCGGATGGAGGCCATCCGCGCGAAGGTGCAGAATCTGCCAGAGCGGCAGCGAATGGCAGTCATCATGCACAAGTATCAGCAGATGGACTACAAGCAGATTGCCGAGGTCCTGAAACTGAGCGAGTCGGCAACGAAGTCGTTATTGTTCCGCGCTTATGAAACTTTGCGCGAACAACTGAAAGAGTTCTTGTAAGAGGAAGTGGAACCATGAAGTGTGAACAGATCAAAGACATGATGCTGGATGTGGCCGCAGGCGCGGGCGAGGCGACGCCCGCCCTGAACGAACACCTGCGCGGCTGCAACGAGTGTGCGGAGAAGTTCGTGGGGATGCAGCAGACGATGGCGCTGCTGGATGAATGGCAGGTGCCCGAACCGTCCCCATATTTCGACACACGGTTCGCGGCCCGAATGCGCGAGGAGCGCGCCAAACCGCGGCGGGCGGCGTGGCTGTCATGGTTCCGGGCTCCTGTTTTGGCGGGAGCGCTGGCGTTGGTCCTGACGATGGTGGGCGGGGTGAATTGGTTTGGCAGCAAAAACACCGGCCCACAAGGTCCGCAGACCCCCGGCACTCAAGCAACAGTGGTGGCGCCTCCAGGAACAGCCGTGGGTGATCTGCAGGAACTCGAGAAAGACGAGGATATGTACGCGAACTACGACATCCTGGATGATTTGCAGGCGCCGGGCCAGGAAGCGGACCAGAATCAGAATCCGTAAAGCAGCCATCGCGGTACTTAGCAGTTAACTTGGCGCAAGAAGGATTGGGAACTCAGGAGCAGCGGTGAGAACGAAGTTCAAGATCGGGATGATGGCGGCCGCCAGCCTGATGCTGGCAATGGCCCTCGCCGTGCCGTCTCTTGGACAGCGCCGCAATCAGGATCACCCTTCCCGGCCCGCGGCGAAAAGTTCGGCGCCTAGGAACACGAATCAGCAGCGGCCAGCGCGACAGTACTCCAGGCCGGCTCGCAACTTTCAGCAGCGCCAACAGCCGGTGACGCGCAACTATTCTTCGGGGCCGCGCACGTATTCTCAGCCCAGGTATCAGGCTCCGGCGGCCGGATATTCGGCGATGCCTCGAAGCCAAGTCGCACGTCCGCCAGCCTATTCGACTTATTCGGCACAAGGACGTCCGCCGGCACAGAATCCGCGGTATACCCCACCGGCACAACGTGAGGTTCCGCGGCCGCCAACCCAGAACCAGCACTCGATTAATCAACAGAACTACCAGGCTGCACAACAGCGAGAAGTGGCGCATCCGCCCGCGCAGGCGCAGCCGAGAGTCGCAACACCCCCTTCTGGATACTCGCAGGCAGGGCGTGAGGTGCCGAGACCGCCCCAGGCTGGTGGCGGCCTGCAGTCGAACACGGTGCCCACGCGAACCGTTCCGCGTCCTCCGAACGCAAATGGCGCAGGGCACATCGGGGATTGGGTGCGCACGCACCGCGACATGCCGGTCGCCGAGCAACAGAAGGCGCTCCAAAGCGACCCGACGTTTCAGACATTGGCTCCGCAGCAGCAGCAGCGCCTCCAGAACCAGCTGACGCGCCTGAACAACATGCCTCCGCAGCAGCAGCAGCGCATGCTGAACCGCGCGGAGGTTTGGGAGCATTTGTCGCCTCAGCAAAGAACGCAGGTGAAACAACTGCATTCGCAGATGCAAGCGCTTCCACCCGACCGGCAACGCATGATGAAGACAGCCATCGGCGATCTGCGCGCGATGCCGCCCGACCAGCGGGAAAAGGTCCTGGATTCTCCGCGCTTCCAGTCGATGTTCTCCGACCAGGAACGGAACATGCTGCGCGAAACTACGAAGTTGCCTCTTGCGCCAGCAGAGTCTTCGGTGCCACGTCCACCACAGAACTAGCTAGATCAGAGCTCGCACCAGCCTGAATCGGCGCAAACAGCAGAATCGTGGCGCGCTGGACATATTCCGCCCTTTTTCTGAAACGAATTCTGCACTTCTGTCACTAACCCGATGAGACACGACGATCGGGCTCGTAGTGGCAAGCCGATCCACGGGGAAGGGAGCGGCTTGCCACTCTTGCTCGCCACGGCGCCTCATTTTTCGCTGGGAGGCAGACATGCCAGTAACAGAAAAGCAGGAACACGTTCACACGGAAAAGGCCCTGGACACACTCACGAAGTGGGGAAAGAATCCGGGCACCGACGGCGGAGAGAACATCGGCTTCTCCGTTTCTCGCCAGGGAGCTCCAAGCGATGCGTTCGTCGCAGTCGGGGATTGCACGCCCTTTACGCCGAGCGGCAAGCGGGGAACGCTCAACGGGCAACCCGTCGGAGACACGGGCGCGCCAGTCGCGTATGTCAGCAATTACGGCGCAGTGCCCACGCAGGTGCCGTGCACGTTCTCGTTCGATCTCAACAGCGGGAAAGTGCATCTTGCGGGCGCATTTCCGAACGGGCTGCCGCCGAAGCTGGAGTTTCGCGTGGAGTACTTCAAGCACTTTGACGGGGCGGGCGGCGAGAACATGGTGTTCTATTCCGACCAAAGTTCGGACAATGCGGGATATGTAATTGCCATGCAATTGGTAGCGGCCTCCTAGGAGCAGCCGCATTGTCGTTCCGCCGAGGATGAAGCGCCACTTCGCCGAGGCGGAGCGACGAGGTCGTTAATAAGGAGAGTGTCATGCCGAAACCAAATCTCGGGAAGGGCGTGCTCGCGCGATACGGCAACTTTTATCACGATGACGACGACTTCTTTACGCACGCACTGATTCTGAAGAACGGCGAGTGCTGGTTGCTAGGACAGGGACTGAACGAGGTGTTTGTGCGCGTCTTCAAAGCGCGAGCCGGAAAGTTCCGGCAGCTGAAGGCGGCACTTTCGTCAATCCCGGCAGCGTGGCCACGGTCGAGCTATGGTGGGTACAACTTCATCACCGACGCGGAGGGACCGAACGCGAATGAGATCGCCGTGTTCGGAAAGCAGTCCGGCCAGGTCGGACAGTATTATGTGCCACCCGCGGGTTCGCAGGTGGAGGCTCTCGTGAAGGCGATCGCCAACATCGACTAAGGCTGGCCTGGGACGACCGCGTTCGGGAAGTCGGGGTCGAGTTAGCTGCGCAACATGTTCTTCACAATGAAGAACACGTTCGCGGGGCGCTCCGCAAGACGTCGCATGAAGTAGGGGTACCACTCGGTGCCGAATGGGATGTAGACGCGCATCCCCCAGCCGTCGCGTACAAGACCCTGTTGCAAATCGCGACGGATGCCGTGCAGCATCTGGAATTCGAAAGCGTCGCGCGGAATGTTTTCGCGCGTAGCAAACGCCTTGGTTTCGTTGATGATGTTTTCGTCGTGTGTCGCCAACCCGTGATAGACCCCGCTCTTCAATAATATCTTCATCAGCTTGATGTAGTTGGCGTCGACGTCGGCTTTCTTCTGGAAGGCGATCTCCGGCGGCTCTTTGTAGGCGCCCTTGCATAATCGAATACGGATCCGTTCGGAGAGTAGTTTCCCGACGTCGGCCTCGGCGCGAAGCATGTACGACTGGATCACAGTACCGACGCGGCCCGCGTGTCCGGGCATCCTGTGCAGTTCATGGACGAAGTCGAGCGTGCGCTGAGTGTACGGCGAGCCTTCCATATCGACGCGGATGAAGTTCGGCGGTGCCAGGCTGGCTGCTTTTTGCACGAGACCGGTAACGAGATCACGGGCAAGTTGCTCGTCGACGTCGAGCCCCATGTGGGTGAGCTTGAGGCTGACGTTGGCTTCGAGATTGTTGGCGGCGATTTGGTCGAGGAGTTGATGGTAGAGCTGCGCACTGGCACGCGCTTCCTCGACGTTGGTGACATTCTCGCCGAGGTTGTCGACGCTGACGGTAATTCCCTTTTTGTTGAGCTCGGATGCAACTCGAATGGCATCGGCGACTTGGATGCCAGCGACGAAACGGCTGGAGAGGCGTTGGCCGACCGCAGACTTCTCAGCGATCGAGCGCAGGGAACGGCTCTCCGAGAGGGAAATGAAAAGCGCCCTCAACACGGACGGCCGTCCGCGAGACAGGTTTTAGGGTGAATCGCGCCTGAGACGTGCATGCGGCTCACAGAAAGTTGTACCACAAACCGGCGGGAGAAACGGTGTGACCACGATCACCCTCAGCGCCCGGCGGCGTCACTTCCGCGCAAGGTCATGCAGGTGCTCGAGGCGCGGGCTACCAGGCTCCCTTTTTCGTCGATGATGTCGCATTCGGTCATCCCGACGTTTCGGCCGCGCTTGATCACTCGTCCTTCGGCCGTCAATTGCGCATTCCAGATCGGCTTCAGGAAATTGATCTTCAGCTCGAGTGTCGTGAAACTCTCGTCTTCGTCGAGCGTGGTCGCGTAGGCGATTCCCATGGCAGCGTCGGCGACGTCGCACAGAATTCCGCCGTGCAACGTGCCCATGGGATTCGCGTGCTGCGGACCCGCTTCGAGAATGACTGTGGACCGGCCCTCGGAAACTCCGACCAAGGTGAAACCGACCAATTGTGCGACCGGCGGTTTTGGAAGTTCTCCGCGAACGGCTGCCTGCAACTGGTCGAGCATTCGAGGTTTCTTTATCGACGACTGTCTCATTTGAACACCCGTTGGCCCTGCTGGAAATGGTGGCTCATAGGAAGATCTCATCGACGTAGCACCAGCGCCAATCCTCGCCGGGCTCGAACGATTGCATCACGGGATGCTTGGTCTGGTGAAAGTGCTTGGTGGCGTGCTTGTTCTTGGAGGAGTCGCAACAGCCCACGTGACCGCACTCAAGACACAGGCGCAGGTGAACCCATGTATCGCCCATCTCGAGGCACTCTTTGCAACCTTTGCCACTCGGAGTGACCTTCTTAATGTCCTTGGTGTGACTACAGGTTTTCGCCATAGATCACCTCATCTTTACTTCGCGTTCAGGGCTTCGCGTACCGCAGCATCGATCGCGAAGGATTGGAACCAGTTCGGGTAGACCGGGGCCGGAGCTGTAAGCTCGTCGAGCTTCGAAACCTCATCGAGGCTCAGATGGACGTTGGCAGCTCCAAGATTGTCGTCCAACTGCGCAAGCTTGCTCGCTCCTACAAGGATCGTGCTTACGTACGGCTTCGCGAGTAACCATGCCAGCGCGATCTGCGCCACGGTCGCGCGATGACCGTTCGCGATCTCGCGGATGCGATCGATCAGGTCGTAGCCCTTTTCTTTGTCGATGGGCAAGATGTCGAACCCAGTGAGGCGGCCTTTCCCACCAGTGGGATCCTGACGCGTGTAGCGGCCCGAAAGAAACCCGCTGGCGAGGGGACTCCAGACTACGATACCGACGCCTGCGTCCTGGCAGAACGGGACAACTTCATGTTCGAGGTCGCGTCCAACCAGCGAGTAATACATCTGTGCGGCGATGAAGGGCGAGTAGTTTCGTTGTTTTTGGATTCCGATGAATTTCGCGGCCTGCCACGCAGTGAAGTTCGAGAAACCTACATATCGAACCAGGCCTCGCGTGATTAAGTTCTCCAGGGCCCGCGCGGATTCTTCGAATGGAGTGTACGCATCGAATCGGTGAATCGAGAGCAGGTCGACGTAGTCGGTGCCGAGACGCTTCAGGCATTCTTCCGCGGAGTTCAGAATGTGGCGGGCGGAGCTGCCCGATTGGGTGAGGGCAGGTCCGGTTCGGAAGCCGATCTTCGTTGAAAGGATGATGTCCTTGCGGCGAGTGCCCAACGCCTTGCCAAGCATCACTTCGGACTGTCCGGCCGCGTAGCCGTCGGCGGTGTCGAAGAAGTTGATGCCGGCATCAAGGCTGCGGCCTACGAGCGTGTTCGCCTCTTCCTGGCCAGTCTTCCAGACGGCGCCCATCGCACCCTGATCGTGGCCAAAGGTCATCACCCCGAACGCGAGCCGAGAGACGATCGAGCCGCTGTTGCCGAGACGCGCGTATTGCATGGGTCTCCCAAGGACGTACAGGGCTTTCGACGCCGCGAAACGCGTCGTGGATTCAAAAGTTCCGGAGGCGAGACCGGCGCCGCGTTCACTCCGGATGATCTTCCAGAAATCGTTCCGCCTCGATCGCGGCCATGCAGCCTGTGCCGGCGGCCGTGACCGCCTGACGATAGCGACGATCGACCACATCACCACAGGCCAAGACGCCCGGCACGCGGGTAAAAACGTAGTCCAGCGCCTTCAGATAGCCGTCTTGGTCCATGTCGAGCTGGCCTTCAAAGATCTTGGCGTTGGGCTCATGGCCGATTCCGAGAAACAGCGCGTTGGTCGGAAAATCGTATTTCTCGTTCGTCTTCACATTGCGCAAGGTCAACGATGTGACTTCCTTCTTACCCACGTCGTGGACGTCCTCGACGACGGTATCCGTGAGGAACGCGATCTTCTCGTTCTTACGCGCGCGGTCGAGCATGATCTTCGAAGCACGGAATGTATCGCGGCGATGGATGATCGTGACCTTGGTCGCAAAGCGCGTGAGGAAGTTGGCCTCCTCCATTGCGGTGTCGCCACCACCCACCACCACAATTTCTTTCCCGGAGAAGAAGAACCCGTCACAGGTGGCGCAGGAAGAGACGCCGTGACCGATTAACTGTTGCTCGTGCGGCAGACCGAGCCATCGGGCTGAGGCGCCGCTCGCGATGATCAGGCTCTTGGTGTGGACCTGATGCTTGCCGACGTGCAGCACGAACGGCCGCTTGCTGAGATCGGCGCTTGTGACGTGGCCAAGCTGATATTCGGCGCCAAAGCGTTGCGCCTGCTTGCGCATGTTTTCAATCAACTCGGGCCCCTGAATCCCTTCGGGGAAGCCGGGGAAATTTTCCACCAGCGTGGTGATGGAAAGCTGGCCTCCGGGCTCATGCCCTTCAATGACAAGCGGCTTTAGATTGGCGCGCGCACTGTAAAGAGCGGCTGTGTGTCCGGAACAACCCGAACCGATAATCACGACGTTGCGAATGTCCATAGGCCTACTAGTTAGATTGCGGAAATCAAATTTCGGTGCAAACCGGGGGTCTTCCCACCGCGCCATTAAGTCGCGAAGGAAGTAACTGCAAGGAACGCAAAGAATAGCCCGCAACCGACGTGAAGATCAAACCTGAGCGGGATCTCACTTCTTGTCCGGGCTGGCGTTCGTCGATTTCGGCGACGCGGGATGCGTTTTCGCGACTCGCGACGCCGAGCCGGGTTTAGCCGTCGATGCGGCGACTCGCGCCAGTTCGTCGGGAACGGTACGCCGCGCGTTCAGGAGCGTTCGGTAGTTCGTCATGATCGCGGACGCGCTCGAGAACAGCGGCTCATATGCGGATTGATCCTGCGGCTGTCCGCCCTCCGAACCCAAACAACGCGCCAACACAACCGATGATTTTCCAAAGCGCTCGAGCTTGATGCGGCTTGCCGGAGTGGAGGTTCCAAGCATCACTGCCGGGCTGGTCACCGCCGAGGCGCTGTCTTCAATCGAAAGCTGAACCAGATCTTTGGGATCGCGCACGTGAAGAACGAGCGTCTCAACCATGTTTTTACCGTCATTGCTGAATGAATACTGAACGGTCGAGAACGTAGCCTGTACCCCGAGGTCTCGGCGCACCCGCACCCAGTTGGCGATAGAAGGCTCGTCGGAGAGCTGCGCGCTTTGTCCCGCTTGCAGGAGGCCGGCGTTGTCGCTGAGGCTCGAGCGCCCGCGCGCGACTTCGAAATCCTCGCTGAACATGGGCTGCTTGGGCACTCGCGACAGGGCCGACGAAATTTCCTTTTGCTCGTCTGCCGAGGGCGTGCACACGTTGAGTACATTTACTTTGACCTGCGGTTGTTGCTGGGCAGACAGCAGGGCGGTTGCCGCGACAATGGCCGCTAAAGATAGGAAGGATTTGGGGAGCACGCGGGTCATTCTAAATGACGGCAGGGAACAGATGAAATTGTGATGTCAAATGAGCGGGAGCAGGACAGTTCCCGACATTTTCTTTAGAATTCCGCCATGGCGAACTTGGCACTTGTATACGGCATGCGTCTGCTGCCACTCGACGAACTGGCGGAAATCAGCGAAGCAACCATTAAGCTCAAGAACGGCCACGAGGCGCACGTCACCATGCACGTGCTCGAAGGCAGCAAAGAGGACATCGAGAAGCAGCTGAAAACGAGCCTGGACGCATTCTTCGACTTCTATCCAGAGATTTAGAGGCAGATCGCAATCCAACTCAGCCACGCGTTCTCCGCCGACTATGGCTGATATCCGGCCCCGCGCAGCACCTTTCCCGGCAGTTTGCCGGTCATTTTTCCCTGATCGATCACGGGGACGCCATTCACGAGAACGTACTCCATCCCTTGCGAGAGTTGATTCGGCTCCTCAAAGGTCGCGACATCCTTGATCGTAGAAGGATCGAAAACAACGACGTCGGCCCACATTCCAGCCTTCAACACGCCGCGATCAGTGAAGTGCATGCGTTGCGCGGGCAGGGCTGAGAATTTCCGGATCGCGTCTTCCAGCGCGAGCTTCTTCTCTTCCCTGACATATTTCCGAAGAATGCGCGGAAATGTGCCGTAGGCCCGCGGATGCGGGTGTTCCTCGCCGAGCAGGCCTTCGGGTGACGCTCCGGAGGAATCGTTGTTGATCGACACCCAGGGCTGTTGCAGCGCGAGGGAGACATCGTCTTCCAACATGCCAAACACTGCGACGCTCGTGAATGCATCGTCCTGGATCAGTAGGTCGCAAAGGGCATCAATCGGATCTTTGTTCTGCGACTTGGCGATGTCTGCGAGGGTCTTGCCCTGGAGCGGAAGCAGTTTGCGATTTTGAACCGCTGTAATCAGGACCGACTCCGGCCCGGGGATTTCGTTCCATTCGTTATCCCAGGTTTTCGATGGAGTCAGCATGTTTTTCCGGATCCGGGCGCGAGTCGCGGGATCTTTGAGGCGCTCAATCAGCTTGGCATCCCCGCCGTCGTGCGCCCAAGGAGGAATAAACGCCGAGAAGTCATTTGACCACGCGGTGTAGGCATACGTGTCGGCAGAAATGTCGATTCCTTGCGCACGCGCGGCGTTGATCTGGGCAATGATTTCTGGCATGCGATGCCAGTTCTCCTTGCCCGCAACCTTGAGGTGCCAGATCTCCACGGGAATGTGCGCTTCCCGGCCGATTCGCGCCGTTTCATCAATCGAGGCGGTAATCGCGTCTCCCTCGCTGCGCATGTGGGTGGCGTAGATCCCGCCGAACTTCGACGCTTCACTCGCCAGTGCGATGATTTCTTCCGTCTTCGCGTACGGAGCGGGGGCGTACTCGAGCGAAGTAGCAACACCGACGGCGCCGTCATGCATGGCATCGCGCACGAGAGCTTTCATCTGGTCGAGTTGCGTGCCGGCGGGCTGTACGTCAGCATCGCCCAGGACGACACGCCGGACCTGGGTCGCGCCGACGTAGTCGGCAACGTTGATCCCGATTCCTTGCTTCTCCAACCGCGCGAAGTATTGCCGGAACGTCCGCCAATCGGGCGTGATCTTCAGATGTTCGTACTTGGTCTTATCCGCCTGGACAATGGCGTCGTTTAACGGCGCGGCCGAGCCACCTTCCCCGGTGACCTCTGTCGTGATGCCTTGATAGATTTTTGAAGGCAATCGCGGGTCGACGAGAATCGTGTCTTCCGACTGCCCCAGCATGTCGATGAAGCCGGGTGCGACGACCATGCCATGCGCATCAATCGTGCGTTTGCCTTGCGCCTGCGAAAGGTTCCCGATGGCAACAATTCTCCCATCGCGAATGCCGATGTCACCCGAGTACCACGGCGACCCCGTACCATCGATGATGTGGCCGTTGGTGATGATCAGGTCGAAGGATGCCTGCTGGCCTGCGCAGCCCACGAACGAGACGAACAGAATGAGGATTGCGACCGCTACTCGGAATAAGCGCATAGGGCCCTTCCCTGTTTCGTTAACAGTAAAAATGTGCATAACACAGATTGAGTCAGACCGTAACCGGTCGAACATGATGACTACGCCAGCCCAAGACAAGTCCGATCGTCACCCAGATCGAGAGGGCAAGCCATTCGGAGACACTGAATGCCCCAGGCACGCGCGGTATCACTTTCATCACGACCATCGCCGCACCGACCAGAACGCCAGTGATCGCAATCAGGCGCTCTCGTCCGGGGGGGCGCATCGCATAGTAGGCAGCGCATGTCGCCAGCCATCCGCATGCCGATGCCACAGATCCCACATCCGTGATCGGAACCAAAATGGCGTCTCCCAGGAACAGGCACACTGCGGTCGCAAGGCCAACGCATAGTACTGCAATCGCCGGTGTTTGATTCATCGGGTGCACGCCCGCGGCACGGGTGTCGATCAATCCTCGTCGCCCCATGGCGAAGACGAGCCGGCTCGCGGCGACGAAGTTCCCGTTGAAACACTTGAAGAGTGAAAGCAGAGCGGCGGTCAGGATCGTTCTCACGATCCAGTGCGAGCCGACCGCATGTTCGAAAGCCACAGCGGTGAGAAATTCATTGCCGATCAGTTGCCTCCATGGCGCCACATAGCCGACTGCCGCAATTACGATCGCATAGAAGAGGACGCCCACCAGAATCGCCATCGCGATCGCGGCGAAAAATCCGCGCGATTGAAATCCGGGATTCGCTTCCTCGGCCGCTTTGCCGACGGATTCGTAGCCCGTCATGAAATACGGCACAACTTGTATGACGAGAAGAACCGATATCAATGGCGAGTGTGTGAATAAGGGAGGGAAATTGCCTGGTGACCCCTTGCTCACTCCAAAGCCGACGAACACGACAAAAAGGGCAATCGTTCCGAACGTGGTCCAATTCTGAACCGTAGCGCTCAGCCGGACGCCCCGGTAGTTCATCAAAGTCAGCAGTCCGGTCAGCGCGAGTCCGATGGCCAGGCGAGGCAGGAACACCGGTCTGCCGGCGATCTGGTATAGCTCAACGGAATTCAAGCCGGGGAAAATGTAGGCAGCAATTCGTCCGACCGCAACCGCCTCCCACGGACAGACGATGAAGTAGGCGAGAATCATCATCCAGCCTGTGGCGAAGCTCACTAGGCGTGGAAAAACGGCGGCGGTATAGGCGACTTCCCCCGAGGCGTCGGGCATCGCCGCAACCAGTTTTCCGTAGACATGCCCGATGGGAAGAAGCAGAGCGCCGCCGAGAGCAAATCCGAGGATTCCGCCGAGGGGGCCACCGCGGAGTAGCCAGTCGTCCATGACAACCAGCCAGCCGACACCCACCATCGTGCCCCAACCGAGCGTGAAGTAATCCACGACACGGAGTTTGCGGGCGAGTTGCGGCGTGGATGTGGCCTGCGAGCCGTACCCGGTCATCGGCGCCGCTAATTATAAGGCATTGCGGCACGTCCAATTTCAGAACGCTTTGGCCCTTTGCCCAGATTCCACGATTGCACGCACTGATGTCGGGAAATGGAAACCCCGGGCGCTTGGCCCGGGATGGCTCCCAGCACAGAAACGAGTGATCGCGTCAGGCCACAGCGCGCTCGATGCGCGGCTCGGATTGATCCGTGTGGATCGATGTACACAGGATTTCAACCACGTCCTCGACCGACGAGATATTGAATACGCAACTCAGGTGTGTGAGATCGAGCATCTCGCGTACGAATGTTGATGGATTCACCAGCTTCAACTGGATTCCGTGGTCGCGCGTCCAGCGATGCAGGAAGACCAGCATACCCAGGCCACCGCCGTCGAGCATTTCGACGTCGGTCAGGTCGAGAACCACCATGCGTGGCTGTTTCAAGCTGGTCACGGCGTCTCTCAGGAAGTGAATTGCCTCCCCCCGAACGATTCTTCCGGAACATTGCAGCACGGCCACGTCACCCGTTTGCTCGCTCTTGATGTGCAATGACATAGGACTCCCCTTGTGGCTCGGTGGACAGTGGTTGAAGGACTGTGCGTGGAACCTACATCTTAGACGAACGAGCCTGTGGAAGGTTTGGTGTTTGGGTACATTCGCATAAGGTCTTTTGTTGCATGAGGTTCAGAAGGCATTCGCGCGCTTCGCAAATACGATTGGCGGTTGTAACAACTCAAAAGAGCTCGCGACCTGGTGTCTGCTAGAATCGAACGAAAATCTCGATGGAACTGAGTTTTGTTCTCACCCCGCAGTTATTTGTCGACTGGATACTGACGAGAATCTGATGCCATCTTCCCATCAACGCAAACGCGTGCTCAGCGGCATGCGCTCCACCGGAAAACTGCACCTTGGAAACTACGTCGGGGCGTTGCAGAATTGGGTACGCATGCAGGACGAATACGAGTGCTTCTATTTCATCGCCGACTGGCACGCACTGACGACCGACTACGCCGACACCTCGAAGGTGAAAGAGAATTCGATCGACGTGCTGCTCGACTGGCTGGCTGCCGGACTTGACCCGCAGCGCTGCACCATGTTCATCCAGTCGCACGTTCCGCAGCATGCGGAGTTGCACCTGCTCTTCTCGATGATCACGCCCCTCGGCTGGCTGGAACGCGTGCCCACGTACAAGGAACAGCGCGAAAACATCGCGGAGAAAGATCTGGGAACGTACGGATTTCTGGGGTACCCGGTGCTGCAGGCCGCCGACATCCTGATTTACAAGGGCGACTTCGTCCCAGTCGGCGAAGACCAGGTGGCCCACGTGGAACTGACCCGCGAGATTGCGCGGCGCTTTAACCAGTTTTATGGAAAATCGGCGCCGGTTCTTCCTGAACCCCAAGCTCTGCTTACGCCAACACCGAAGCTGCCCGGCACCGACGGCCGCAAGATGTCGAAATCGTACGGGAACACGATCATGCTGACGGATCCCGAACCCGTCGTCCGTCAGAAACTGAAAACCATGGTGACGGACCCGGCGCGGGTACGCCGCAGCGATCCCGGCAATCCGGATGTTTGCCCCGTGGGCGATCTGCACAAGATCTTCAGCAGTAGGGAAACGATGGCCAAGGTGAACGAAGGCTGCCGTTCGGCAGGGATCGGATGCATCGAGTGCAAGGGTTGGGCCGCCGATGCACTGGTTCAGGTGCTACTGCCGATGCAGGAACGCCGAAAAAAATACGAGGACAATCCGCGCCTCGCGTGGGATATTCTGGAGGCAGGGTCAGCCGCCGCCAGCCAGGTTGCAGATGCCACCATGAAAGACGTGCGGGCTTCGATGGGCATGTCGCTGGAGTACGAGCCTCCACGCAAGCCGGAAGCCGGGAAGTAGTGGGGACGAATCATCGGATGAGTGAAGAAGTAAAGGCAGTTTCGGGCGTGCTGATTCCCGTCGAAAACACTTTTGCGCCCGCTGCAAACGCAACGCCTGCCGCAGAAAAATCGGCTACAAAGAAAGACGCCCGCGACTTCCCCTTCGCCGTCGCTGTGGGTGACGTATACGAAGGACCGCTCGACCTGCTGCTGGACCTGATCCGCAAGCAGGACATCGACATCTACGACATCCCCATCGCGCGCATCACCGCGCAATATCTCACCTACGTGGAACGCATGCGGGAGCTCGATGTGAATGTTGCCGCCGAGTTTATCTACATGGCGGCCGTGCTGATCCACATCAAGTCGAAGATGCTGTTGCCGCGCGACCCGCTGGCGACGGCCGAGGCTGTTGACGATCCGCGCAGCGAACTTGTCAACCGGCTGCTCGAGCACGAGAAGTTCAAGTCGGCTGCGCAGATGCTGCTGCAGAAACAGCAGATCGAAGATGCCATCTGGTCGAACCCTTCGCTGAAGGAATTCAAAGACGCGGAGGGGACTGAGCCCGAACTCGCTGCGGACGTCATCGACCTGGTAAAGACGTTCCAGCAGATTCTCGACCGCGCCCGCTCGCGCCCGATTCTTCAGATCGACGAAGAGACAGTGACTGTGGGACAGATGATTGATTATTTGCGGAAGCGGCTGTCACTGGAAGAGAAACCGATTCGCCTGAAGCAGATGTTGCGCAATATCGAATCGCGCCAGGCGCTGGTGTGCATGTTCCTGGCGATGCTGGAACTGGTACGACTGCAGGCAATCCAGCTGCGGCAGGACCGGATGTTCGGAGAAATTCTCATTCGCAAGCACGTCGGCTTCGAGGCGATCATGAACGAACAAGCCGCTGTGCGGGATGATTGGAAATAGTCAGTGGCCAGTGGTCGGTGACCAGTGGCCAGTAAGGCCCGAGCGAGCGGCGAGGGAATTGATTGTAAGTTGGAGGAATAGTGCAGGGCCCAGTGGTTCATGGCTAATCGTTGACTAGCCACTGACCACTGGCCACGAGCCACTTGACGTATGAGTCTCAAAGCCAAACTCGAAGCGATTGTGTACGCCGCAGAAACGCCGGTGACACTGGATCAGATCGTCCACCTCGTGAAAGATTCGGTGATTGCTCAAGGAGGCCACGAGAATGGCCCGATCGACGACGCCGAGGTGAAGTCGCGCTTGCGCGTCGCGCTGGAAGAACTTGTTGCCGAATTCGAAGGGGCTGACCACGGGGTTGAGATCCGCCAGGTCGCCGGCGGCTACCGGATGTCGACGAAGCCCGAGCAGCACGACGTGGTGCGCGCATTTGCGAAGAGCCTGAAGCCACCGATCCGCCTGTCGTTGCCGGCGCTCGAGACGTTGGCTGTCATCGCCTACAAGCAACCGGTCACAGTGCCGGAGATCAGCGAGATCCGTGGCGTCGACTCGGGAGGCGTGATCGCAACTCTGCTCGACCGTAAGCTCATTACGACCGCGGGACGGAAAGCTGTAATCGGACGCCCGATTTTGTACAAGACCACGAAAGAGTTCCTTCTCCGCTTCGGATTGAAGGACGTGAACGAACTACCCAGCATGGAAGAGTTCGAAAAGCTGGTTGCCGCACAGTTCCAGAGCGATCTGCTTCCGGCGGAAAGCGAGCAGTCGGCAGAGGGCTCGGAAACGGCTTCGCCCACAGATCGCGAGGCCGTTGCTGAAGGGGCTGCGGTCGATGAGGAAGAGGCGGCAGCCGGTGAGGACGAGACTGCTGAAATCGCCGTTGCCAGCGACGATCAAAGCTTACCTGAGGAGCATCCTTCCGATGTGGTCGCGTCGCACTCCGGTGAACGAGGCGAATAGATAGGGCTGGCGTTTTGCTAGTTTTCGCAGACGCGGGCGGGACGCCGGTAGACAGCCGGCAGGATGCCGGCGCTACAATCGATTTGCGCCGAAGACCGGCGCAAAATTCCAGGTTCACCTTAGACCCCTTATGCCTGCCGAACGCCTGCAAAAAATCATCGCCGCTGCCGGAGTCGCCTCGCGCCGCAAGGCGGAGGAATTGATTACTTCCGGAAAAGTCGCGGTCAACGGGCAAGTCGTGACCGAACTCGGGACGAAGGCGGATCCCGAGAAGGATCACATCCGCGTCAACGGCAAGCTGCTGCACGGTGCACAACGGCACGTGTACCTGCTCCTCAACAAACCGAAAGGATTCGTCACCACGATGAGCGACCCCGAGGGCCGGCCCACCGTGATGAGCCTGATTCGCGGCGTGGGCAGCCGCGTATATCCGGTTGGCCGTCTTGATTACGCCAGCGAAGGCCTGCTGCTCATGACCAATGACGGCGCCCTCGCGCATCGGCTGATGAAAGCCGCGTCCCACGTTGCGAAAACGTACGTCGTCAAAGTCAGCGGGCAGCCGCGGGAAGATGCGATCGCCAAGTTGCGGGGCGGGCTCTCGATCGCAACCGACGACGGCAAGCGCGTGCGCACGTCGCCGGCAAAAATCCGCATTGTGAAGGAAGCTGCAAATCCCTGGTATGAGATCACGCTGATCGAGGGGCGCAATCGCCAGATCCGGCGAATGTTCGAGGAAGTCGGCCATCACGTGGAGAAGATCAAGCGAGTGAAGTACGGTCCGCTGGCGCTGGACGTGCCGCCCGGAAAATTTCGGCCGCTGACCACGCAGGAAGTCGATCGGCTGCGGACCGCATCGGGTCAGGCTACCGCCTCGACGCAGGCGCGGCCCAAAGCCGCATCCTGAGAATCCATGGGCCGCTTTTTCGACCTGGTCAACAAGCCGGTACATGAACTCGGCGCTTACGCCTCAGGCATGCCAACCGCGGCGAAGCCGCATGGCAACGATCCGACGACTCCTCTCATCAAGCTCAACGCGAACGAGAGTCCCTATGGTCCCTCTCCGAAAGCCGTTGCGGCGATGCGCGCTGCACTTGAGCATTCCCACTGGTATCCGGACGATCTGTCTGCCGCACTGCGGCAGAAACTTGCCGAATTGCACGATGTTCGGCCTGACCAGATTCTTGTCGGCAACGGCACGACTTCTCTATTGGGAATAATTGCGCGGACGCTGCTCGGCCCGGGACGGAATGCTGTGACGAGCGCGTGCTCGTTCATCTCTTATCCGATGGTGACCAAGGCAGTCGGTGCAACTCTGATCGAGACTCCTCTGAGAAACAACGGCTACGATCTCGACGCGATGCGGACGTCAGTCAATTCGGATACACGCGTCGTTTTCATTGCGAATCCCAACAATCCCACCGGAACTGTCATCGATGCGGATACGATCGATCGCTTCCTTGAGGGTATGCCGGAACCGGTCATCGTCGTTCTCGACGAAGCGTACTGCGACTACGCTCAGCACTTCGCGGCGATGCGCTCGATCCGCTACTCACGATCACTCGACTATGTTCGCGAAGATCGCAACGTCATTGTGCTGCGCACATTCTCCAAAGCGCACGGATTGGCAGGCGTACGCGTTGGTTATGGCATCGGGCCAACTGAACTCATAGCGTATTTTGCGCGTATGCAGGACACCTTCGCGGTTTCGTCACCGGCACAGGCGGCGGCACTTGCGGCACTCGATGATGAAGCGCACCTTGGGCGCGCGATCCAAAACAACGCCGAACAAGCGGCGTGGATGACCAACGAAATCGCGAAGCTCGGATCCGACGTCCCCGAAACGTGGACGAACTTCCTGTTCCTGGATGTGAAGCAGGATGCCCGCGAGTTTGCGCGGAAGCTACGCGGCGAAGGCGTGCTGGTTCGGCCGCTCGGAGCGTGGGGAGCGCCACACGCGATTCGAGTCACGATCGGCACAGCCGAGGACAATCAGTTCTTCCTGCGAGCCCTGCAGGCAGTCGCGTCGTAACCGATTGAAGTTTTCAAGAGTCGCTCACGTAAGGGGAGATCAGCGCCCTAGCGCCCTCGCTCGATGGGCAACCGCGCCGCACCATACAACCCGGCGTCACTGCCCAACAGCGCACGCGTGACAATGGTCTTTCGCGCTCCGCCTGGTTCTACCATGGCTGAGGCTCCCGACGAGCTTGCCAAGGGATCAGCGGGCGCCGTGGCCGCCCACACCATGGAACGCGTACGTAGTTCCTCAAAGACGGAAGGTGAAAAAGCCTCCCATGCGCTCGACACGCCTCCCCCAATCACATACATCTCGAGATTGAGGCCGTTGATAAGGGTCGCCAGGGCAATTCCGAGCGCGCGCCCCGCCCTTCGAAAAATCTTGCGTGCACCCTCGTCCCCCTGGATGGCGAGGTTGTAGATCTCCTTCGCGCTGAACTCAACGTCGGAACTGGCAGCCTTCGCCAACCCCGGCGTTTCACCGGCGGCGATGGCTTCTCGAGCCATGCGTACAACGGCCGTTGCCGACGAATACTGCTCCAGGCAGCCGCGATTTCCGCAGCCACACTGATTCCCGTCGGGTTCCACCGTCATGTGACCGAACTCCCCAGCCATGCCCGTCATGCCATGATGGATCTTTCCCCCGATGATGATCCCGCCACCCACGCCCGTGCCGAGTGTGAGCATCAGCATGTCGCCGACATGCCGGCCCGCACCGAGCCACTTCTCGCCTAGCGCAGCGCAGTTGGCGTCATTCTCGAGAATCACAGGCGTGTTCATACGTTTTTCGATTTCCGCGCGCACTGGATAATCCGCCCAGCCCGGCAGGTTGGGTGACTCCCGCATCATTCCAGTCTCCATGTCGATGATTCCGGGGACACCGATACCCACGCCCAGCAGAGCCCCATTCTTTTGATACTTGGCGGATGTTTGCCGGATGGCGTTACACATGTCGTTCAGCACCTGATCGCGACCCACGATGGTTTTCGTGCCGAACGTTACCTTTTCCATCAGGCGGCCCTTTTCATCGACCGCCGCCACTCGCAGGTTGGTCCCTCCGAGATCGACACCAATTGAAAAATTAGACATACGGGTACGAAAGCAAGACAGACTACACCGCTGTATCCAGATTGTCGATTTCCGGCAGCGGGCGCAAGCCCGAGCGTTTTTCGTTTTGGGAGACTATGATTCGGCGACCCGCGTCAGTGCAGAGAGGCTCTTCATTTCTGACAATTCGGGCAATAATGGCTGCTCCGACCGCCGATTACCACGCGCTTGATTTGCGTCTTGCAGACAAGACACGGCTCTCCTTCGCGCCCATAGACACGATGCTGAAGTTGAAAGAAACCTTCTTCTCCGTCGGCGTCCACGTAGTCGGAAATGGACGAGCCGCCAAGAGCGATCGCTTCTTTCAGGACCTCCTGGATCGCCGCGTATAACGCCTCTAGTTTCGGACGCGGAACCGTAGAAACTCTCCGTCGTGGCCGGATGCCGGCGCGGAACAGGGATTCGTCCGCGTAGATGTTGCCAACCCCTCGGAGCAGCTTTTGGTTTAGCAAAGCACTCTTGATCGGGGTTTTGCGGCCGCGAAATAGAACCAGGAAGCTTTCTTTCTCGACTTCGAGGGGTTCGGCTCCGCCCGCGTCGAAGCCTCCTTGCCTGGCCACACTGAGCCGACCGAAGCGGCGCGGATCGACGAAGCGCAGTTCCCGGCCAGATTCCAGCCTCACGATCGCGTGCGTATGTTTTTCGACCTCAGCATCCGGTTCGCAGACCACCATGCGACCGGTCATCCCGAGATGGACGATCCACTGGGAGCGCGGGCTCAGAGGCTTCGATTTCTTCCGCGCCTTTATACGTGAAGGCGCACGTGGCACACCATTCCGTTCCAACTCGAAGACGATGTGCTTGCCCATACGGCGCACTTCGACGATGCGGGTATGCTCCAGCGTGCTCGCGATCTCGGCCGGAGACGACTTCATGGTCTGCGGCTTGGAACCGAGCCAGACCGACTCGATGGCGTCACCGGTTACTCGCTTCTGCAATCCACGGGCGATGGTTTCTACTTCAGGAAGTTCGGGCATGAATTCTCGGTTCTCAGTTCTCAGTTCTCAGTGAGGCTCCGACGAGGATGAGATGCTGTCGAGGCGGATTCCGTCGCATTGTCACTCATAGCACAAGTGACGACGAAGTGCTGGAGGCTGAGTGCTCAATGCTGAATGCTGAGTGCTTAACTATCGTTCTCCCCAAGAAGAGGCGATGGACGCGTCGCATACTGGAGACCAACTACGTCTCGGTGGTATTCTTATGTGTACACACCCCGATCCGCTCAAATCCCAGTCATTTATCAGGACGGCGAAGACCCGCGGCGAAGCGTGTGTGCGAACCCGGGAAGCGGCATACTTTCGCGTAACGGAGCAAGTTGTGAAACAGGGTAAAACTGCGGTCATCGTTGGCGCGCAATGGGGAGACGAGGGCAAGGGCAAGATCGTCGACGTCCTCTCGGAAGGTTTTCAAGTCGTCGCCCGATACGCTGGCGGGCACAATGCCGGCCACACCGTCATCATCAACGGGAAGAAATTTATCTTGCAGTTGGTGCCCTGCGGCGTGTTGCGCGCGGGCTGCGCGAGCGTTATTGGCAACGGGGTGGTGCTCGATCCCATGGCCTTTCTGAAAGAAGTGGGCGGATTGCGTGACGCCGGCGTGCAGGTGGACGGGAATCTGTTCGTCAGCAACCGCGCGCAGGTGATTCTTCCCTATCACCGCATGATCGAGTTGGCCGCGGAGAATGCTCCGGGGCGCGTAAAGATCGGTACGACCTCGCGCGGCATCGGTCCCGCGTACGAAGACAAGATGGGGCGTCGGGGCTTGCGAGTCGCTGATCTCCTCGATCTCAAGCTGTTGAAGACGCATATCGAGAACGCCGTGCGCGAAAAGAACATGATTGCCCATGCGCTGTTCAACTCCGAACCCCTCGACGCCGACAAGATGTACGAGGAGTACGCCTCGGCCGCCGGCAAGATCGCGCCGTTTGTGCGCGACACGGCAGTCTTCCTGAACAAGGCTCTCGCCGATGGGAAATCGATCGTCTTCGAGGGCGCTCAAGGCACGATGCTCGACATCGACCATGGAACTTATCCCTTCGTGACGTCGTCCAGCGCGACTTCCGGCGGCGCGGTAATCGGCACGGGGATCGCTCCAACCGCGATTGACCTTGTGATCGGCGTAACCAAGGCCTATTGCACGCGCGTGGGAGGGGGCCCCTTCCCGACCGAAGCCAAGGACGAGAAGGGCGACCTGTTGCGCGCACGCGGCAACGAATATGGCGCCGTTACGGGCCGTCCGCGGCGTTGCGGCTGGATGGATTTGCCACTTCTTCATTACGCTGGCATGATTAACGGAATCTCCTGGCTGGTGGTGACCAAGCTGGACGTGCTGGATGAGTTCTCGGAAATCCCAGTTTGCGTCGGTTACAAGATCGATGGTAAGCGCACCGACGAGATTCCAGCTCAGGCCAGCGGTTACGAGAAAATCGAGTGCATTTACGAAAATCGGCCCGGCTGGAAGACCTCGACGCAGGGGATCGCCGAATTCGAGAAGCTTCCAAAACAGGCGCGCGAGTATTTGGCGTTTCTCGAGAAGGAGAGCGGCGCACAGGTCGGCATGATTTCGACTGGGCCCGATCGCGACCACACGATCTTTGTGGATGAGTTCGCCGCAGCCATGAAAGCCGCGGCAAGAGTAGGGTAGGGCGGGCGACACGCTGTCGGCCATTGGTACGTGTTCGACAGTCTGTGGTCCGAGGCAAGCTGAGGTGGCGAGCTGAATTCACGGCTCGCAGATTTGAGTTGCATTCACTGCTAGCTGGCGGCTGACGGCTGACGGCTGCGCACAACGGAGCGTGCAATGGTCGTGCTGGCCGTGACGTGGATGGCAAAAGTAGGTCGCGAAAAGGAAGTCGCTGCTCTGTTCGCAAAGTTGACCCTGGAGTCGCGCAAAGAACCTGGCTGCGCCATGTATGTGGTGCACCGGCACAAGACCGAGCCGCGCCGCTACTTCATCTACGAGCAGTACAAAGACGACGCTGCGCTCGAAGCGCATCGTTCCGCACCGCACTTCCTGCAATTCGCCCGCAAGGAACTCCCAAAGATCGCCGATCGGATTGAAGGGCACCTATTCGAACCGCTTGCCTGATTACCCGGGCGCCGATTACCGCATGACAGAGTGGAACGCACCAGGCTATGCCCGGATCGCCCAGCTGCAAGAAGTGATGGCAGCCGAGGCCCTGGCGCTGCTGAAGCTCAACGGGGCAGAGAGAGTGCTTGACGTAGGATGCGGCAATGGCAAGGTCACCGCACAGATCGCGACTCGTGTACCTCGAGGGGCCGTCGTTGGGATTGATCCTTCCTCAGAGATGATTGCGTTCGCGTCGAACCAATTTGCTTCCACAACTTACCCCAATCTGCGTTTCCAAACCGGCGACGCTCGTAATCTTCCGTTCTGCGATGAATTCGATCTGGTGGCTTCGTTCAACGCGCTTCACTGGATCCCTGACCAGGACACGGCGCTGCGTTCGATTCGCAGGACGATGACGCCAAACGGTGTTGCGCAGCTGCGTCTGGTGCCCGCCGGCAAGCGGAAGAGCTTGGAAAACGTAATCGAAGAGACACGATGCTTGCCGCGATGGGCGAACGCCTTCAAGAATTTTCGCGATCCTTATCTGCACTGGACCCCAGAAGAATATTCAGCGGCGGCCGAACGAAATCACTTCCTCGTAGAGAACATCTGCAGGGAAGACAAGGCTTGGGACTTCAAGTCGCGCGAAGCTTTTGTCGCCTTCGGAATGGTGACCTTCGTGGAATGGACGAAACATCTGTCTGAAGAGCAGAGGCTTGCGTTTGTGAACGACGTTCTGGATCGGTATCAGGTGGTGGCACGCGAAGAAGGCGTCTTCAAGTTCTACCAGATGGACGTGAGACTGGTTGCCTGCTGAGATATCTCGTAGGGCCTCTTAAGGTGAGAAATCTTGAGAAGCTCTTTTAGTCGATGGGTTGCGCAGGCCCGACCTTTTCGGTACCGCCTCGACCTTCAATCCAGTAATCGAGAGCGAACTTCAGATCATCTTGATTGCACCAGTGCTCGAGGATCTCACCGTTGCTGTCTGTGGGTGAGACATTAAAGCCATCCTCCACATCCTCGAAATAAATAACTTCATTGCCGTTGCGTGCAATAACAACGACTATCTCTTCGTTTCCGTACCTCATAATCGGCGCATTATAGGGTTGAACCGCGAATGTCTTAAATACCGCTAGCTGTTCTTCGTCACAGTCGAATAGGCCGCGCTCCACCAGCTGTTTGACGTATTCGACAGTTGCAGGCTTCCACTCTTTCATAAGAAGGCTCAAACAGAACAGGCCTGCGTGACTGGGGTTACTTGTTCTTATCGATCATCAGAACTCCGCCCGACGCGTAGCTCTCCTTCGAAACTTCCACGAACGTCACTACGATGGCTTCTTTGCGAGCGCCCGCTTCTTCCACCATTACATCGGTGATACGTTGCGCCAGTTTGCGCTTCTGCTCGACCGTGCGGCCCTGAAGCATCGTGATTTGGACTAGAGGCATGGGAATTCAGGTCTCAGGTGTTAGGCCTTTGGTCTTAAGAAATGAAGGTCCGCCGATTTTAACTGAGAACTGGGAACTGGCAACTGAGAACTGTTATTTTGCCAACTCGTATCCCGCGAAAAAGAAACTCAACTCAAAGCGAGCCGTCTCATCGGCATCCGAGCCATGAATTGCGTTGTACTCGATGTTGGTCGCCCACTTCTTGCGGATGGTGCCTTCTTCCGCCTGTGCCGGATTGGTGGCGCCCATCAGCTTGCGCAGGTCGGCGATGGCGTTTTCTTTTTCCAGCGCCAGCGCCACGATCGGACCGCTCGACATGAAATTGGTCAAGGAATTGTAAAAGGGCCGGTGTGCATGCACCGCGTAGAACTGCTCGGCCTGGTGCTTGGAGATTTCCAGCATCTTCATGGCAAGGATGCGGAAGCCGTTTTTCTCGAACTGCTCGATGATATCGCCGACCGCGTTCTTCTTCACGGCGTCGGGTTTGATGATCGTCAGTGTGCGTTCCAGCGTTTTCATGGAGTCGTTGGTTCCTTGGATGTTAGTCGATGACTAAACTTGTCGTTGGTCGTTGGTCAGAAACCTGTCGTCGGCCTTCGGTCTTCAGCAAACCCGCGTCCACGACCTCGCAACCCGGTACTCAGAGCTCAGTGCTCGCTACTCGTCACGCTTTCGCCACGGCGCCGATCACGGAAAGCAGCGTCTCGGCGATCGCGGCCGGCGACTTCGCCACTTTGATTCCAGCCGCTTCCATCGCTTTCATCTTCTCCGCGGCGGTTCCCTTTCCACCCGAGATGATCGCGCCAGCGTGGCCCATGCGCCGTCCCGGAGGAGCCGTTTGCCCGGCGATGAAGCCGACGACCGGCTTCTTCATATGCTTCTTCACGTACTCGGCTGCCGTTTCTTCTGCGTTCCCGCCGATCTCGCCGATCATGATGACCGCTTCGGTCTGCGGATCTTTATTGAACAACTCGAGCGCGTCGGTAAAGTTGGTGCCAATGATTGGGTCGCCACCGATACCAATCGCCGTCGATTGGCCAATGCCGCGCGTAGTGAGCTGGTAGACCGCTTCGTAGGTCAGCGTGCCCGAGCGCGAAACAATGCCGATGTTGCCTTCCTTGTGAATCTGTGCGGGCATGATGCCGATCTTGCACTTGCCCGGTGAGATAATGCCGGGGCAGTTCGGCCCGATCAGGCGTGAGCGGCGCGTCTGCAGAAATTCCCATGCGCGCACCATGTCGAGCGTGGGGATACCTTCGGTGATGCAAACGATCAATTCGATCTCGGCATCGGCGGCCTCCATGATCGCGTCGGCCGCAAACGGCGGTGGAACAAAGATGACCGAAGCGTTGGCTCCCGTCTTGTCGGCCGCTTCCTGCACCGTGTTGAAGATCGGCCAGCCTTCATGGGTTGTGCCGCCTTTGCCAGGCGTCACGCCTCCCACAACCTGTGTCCCGTAAGCCGCGCTCGCCTTGGCGTGGAACGTTCCCTCGCGCCCGGTGAGTCCCTGCACGATCAGCCGCGTATTTTTATCTACCAGGATTGCCATGATTGCTCTCTTCTTTAAACAGCCTTTGAACTTGAATAAGCCTCGGTCATGCCAGCCGGCCAGATGTCGGCGCGACCCTTAGCCCTTGGCCGCCGCGACTACTCTTTCCGCCGCATCCTTCATCGTTTCCGCGACGATGAAATTCAGACCGGACTCTTTCAGGATCTGCCTTCCTGCATCAACATTCGTGCCTTCCAGCCGCAGCACGATGGGCAGCTGAATGTGGGTCTTCTTCGCCGCATCGACGACGCCAGTTGCCAGCGTATCGACGCGCAGAATGCCGCCAAAAATATTGATCAGTACCGCCTTCACGTTCTTGTCGCTGAGCAGAATCTCGAAGGCATGGGTCACTTGCTCGGCATTCGCGCCGCCGCCGACATCCAGAAAGTTAGCTGGCATGCCCCCGGCGTATTTGATGATGTCCATCGTGGCCATCGCGAGACCGGCGCCGTTCACCATGCAGCCGACAGTGCCGTCGAGCTTGATGTAATTCAGGCTATACTTCGACGCTTCCACTTCCAGCGGATCCTCTTCCGTGATGTCGCGCAGTTCTTTCAGGTCGGGATGGCGGAAGATCGCGTTGTCGTCGAAGTTGATTTTGGCATCAAGCGCAAACAGGCGGCCGTCGGTCGTCGTGATGAAGGGGTTAATCTCGACCAGAGAGCCGTCCGTTCCTTCGAATGCCTTGTACAACCCAGTCATCAATTGCACGGCCTGGTTGACCAACTGCGGCTTGATTTCGAGTTGGAACGCGAGTTTGCGCGCCTGAAAGGCTTGTAATCCCATGCCCGGCGCGATGTACTCCTTCAAAATCGCATCCGGATTTTCAGCCGCCACCTGCTCGATGTCCATGCCACCTGCCGCGGACGCCATGAAGACTGCCTTGGCTTCGCCACGATCCACGAGGATACCGATGTAGAGTTCCTTCTCGATCGGCAGCGTCTCTTCGATGAGCAACCGGCGCACGATGCGGCCCTCCGGCCCCGTCTGGTGCGTGATCAGCGTCATGCCGAGCATCTTGGCGGCGAGGTCGCCGGCTTCCTGCACCGATTTTGCGATCTTTACACCGCCGCCTTTGCCGCGGCCGCCAGCGTGAATCTGGGCTTTCACCACGACGCCGGTTGCGCCCGCGTCGAACAGACTTTTGGCGACCGCCTCGGCCTGCTCACGCGTCTCCGCCATCTCGCCGCGCGGTACGGCGACACCATATTTCTTCAGGATTGCTTTCGCCTGGTACTCATGAATTTTCATAGATGATTCCCGATCTTATGATTCGCGATCCCATCGATCACACGATATTTGTGGCAGGGTCCTGCTTGCGGCTTCCGAATGTGGGCAGCAAACGTTTGATTTTATAGAAGCCCCCGGCATTGGGCAAACGTAAGTCGTCACAAGACCCCGTGATCGCGATTTCACGAACTTTGCTACCCTGTAGCCCAATGATCACCGACGCCCTTCACCGGATCGCGAACCATTGTCAGTCGCTCTCACGCGACGAGGCGCGGGCCGTGATGTCGGAAGTGTTGACCGGTCAGTGCAGCGACGCACAAATTGCCGCGCTGCTCGTTGCCCTGCACATGAAGGGCGAAACGGTCGAAGAAATTGTCGGATTCGCCGAGGCGATCCGCGCAGCCGCGGCGCCTCTGAACGTCGTCGAAGACTCCACCATCGACGTCAGCGGGACCGAACGGGAAGCGCTGGTCGACACCTGCGGAACTGGCGGCGATGCCAGCGGCACATTCAACATCTCGACCGCAACGGCGCTGGTGGCAGCAGGGGCCGGGGTGCGCGTGGCCAAACATGGCAACCGCAGCGTCACCTCAAAGTGCGGCTCGGCCGACGTGATTGAAGCTTTGGGCGTCAATATTATCTTGCCGCCTGCGCGAGTCGCGGAATGTTTGAAAGAAGTTGGCATCGCGTTCTTATTCGCTCCAGCTCTGCATTCCGCGATGAAGTATGTTCAACCCGCGCGCCGCGAGTTGCGGCTGAGGACAGTCTTCAACCTGCTTGGTCCTCTGACGAATCCGGCGCATGCATCGGCGCAGGTGGTCGGCGTGTACTCCGATGATCTGGTCGAAAAGCTTGCCGAAGCCCTGAGTATGCTTGGACTGCGCCGCGCACTTGTTGTGCACGGATCGGACGGCCTGGACGAAATCACGATCACTGGTCCAACGCGTGTCGCTGAAGTGCGCGAGGGCCAGGTGCGCACCTACGAAATCACACCCGAAGAATTCGGGTTTCCCCGTGCCCCAATCGGATCGATCTCCGGAGGAGATGCCGCCGGAAATGCAGCCATCATTCGCGAGGTGCTCGCCGGCCAAAAATCTGCACGACGCGATGTCGTGCTATTGAACGCGGCGGCGGCGCTGGTCGCCGCCGGCCGTGCTGATCATCTCAGAGACGCGATCACATTGGCTGCCGAATCGATCGATTCCGGGGCCGCGGCGGCAAAACTGGAATCGCTGGTTCGATTCACCCACGCCCATCCCCACTGAGCGATCTACTTTCTTACTGCTTCCTTCTTCAGCTTCTCAATTTGCGCCAGATGATTCGCGCCGTGGGTGGCCATGCGCTCGACAAGGTCAGCGACACTTTGATTCTTCTGGTACTCAGGATGAAATGCAGCCTTCTCTAGATCGGCTACCTTGAGTCGATTTAGAAGCCGCACGTTCTGGTGCCGATTCAGCCCGTATGATGCCACCAACTCAGACGCCGGGGCGTCCATGTAGCCGAGATGTTTCGCCCACGCGTTCTGATCCATCGGGGCGATCACCGGTTTTTCGTCGGCCAGCATCTGTCGCAGACGATACGCATAAACGATCTCAATGTCCGCAAGGTGCCCGAGAATCTCGAGAATCGACCACTTGTCGGGCGAAGGTTTGTAGCGTAGTACGTTCGGCGAAAGACCGGAAACGGCCGCAGCAATCTCTTTAGGGCTCTTCTCAGCGGCTTCGATGTCCTTCCTGAGTTCAGCTTCGGTCATGCGGCCTCCGCAGACGACTCGGCGTCTAGTTCACGCGCACTTTCTCCATCCACTCGGCGACTTCCACCTTCCATCCTAATTCTTTGGCCATCGTGTCGCGCAATTGCGACGCAGCCGCCGCCTCTCCGTGCACGAGATAAGTGTTTGCAGGTTCCTCGCGGAAGGTGCGCAGCCAGGTGAGCAATTCCGACGGGTCCGCGTGATCGCTAAATTGCTCGAAGGCTACGATCTGCGCGCGAATCGTAACGAAGTCGCCGAAGATTTTCACTTCCTTCCCGCCGCTCTTGATTGTGTAGCCGCGCGTGCCCGGCGCCTGGAAGCCGATAAACACGATCGTATTCTTGGGATCAGGCAGTCGCTGCGCAAGATGATGAAGGATGCGTCCGCCGGTCCCCATGCCGCTCGACGAGATGATGACCACCGGATAATGCACTGCGTTGATCTTCTTGGACTCCTCAGCGGTTGACGCGAACGTGAAACCCGGCCACTCGAGTGGTGACCCAAATTTGCCGATCAGCGTCCGCGCTTCGTCGGAATACTCGCTTTCGTACTTGAGATAGATTTCAACTGCCTTGATGGCCATCGGGCTGTCGCAGAAGACCGGTATCCGCGGTATCTGTTTTGACTCCATCAACTCTTTCAGCATGAATACAAACTTCTGCGTTCGTTCGACTGCAAACGCTGGCACGATGATGGAGCCGCCACGGTCCACCGTCTGGCGGATCAAGGCAGCCAGTTCCGGCCGCGGATCGGTGTGCGGATGCTCTCGATTTCCATAGGTAGACTCCATCACCAGCAGGTCGGCGATCTCGCCCTCCGTCGGCCCAGAGTGGACCACCTTTCCTGGCGCCACCGTCTGATCGTGCACACGCCCAATGTCGCCCGTGAATAGCAGGCGGCGCGACTCGCCATCTGTGTTCAGCGATATTTCAACCATGCAAGAACCGAGAATATGCGCAGCACGCACGAATTGGAACGACAGCTCTGGACTCAGTTGCTTCGTCTCGCCGACTTGCGCAACCCGGAAAGACTGCAGGCTGGCCTGCGCCTCTTCCAGCGTGTACAGCGGCAACGCGGGACTGTGCTTTGATTTCTTGATCTTGTTATAAAAGGCCGCGTCTTCTTCCTGCAGGTGGCCGGAGTCGGGCAGGATGATGCCACACAGATCGATAGTCGCCGCAGTCGCATAGATCGGCCCTTTGAATCCTTCTTTCACTAGCCGTGGAATCCATCCGCAATGATCCAGATGCGCGTGCGTAAGGATGACCGCGTCGATTTCTGCGGCGGGAATGGGAAGTTCCTTCCAATTGCGCTCCCGCCATTCTTTTTGGCCCTGGAAGAGTCCGCAGTCGATCAAAACCTGGATGCCCTTTTTACCATCGTCGTCGAATGAAGTATTGATCAGATGTTTGGAGCCGGTCACCGTGCCGGCTGCGCCTAAGAACTGGATGTAGGCCAAACTTGCCTCCAGGACGCCAACAAGAAGCTACCACGGAGACAAGGCCCATGCAGCCCTGACTCGAGATGACGACGATGTCGAGACTCGGGCAAAGAGCTCTCTGCGCGTCCGTGGTGAATTGTGAAAGAAATATCAGGAGGCGGCCGGAGCAGGTCCCGTGACCTTAAACGAATGGTTGCTCGAATCTATCTCCGGCACGCTCCCGTCATTCACCGTGACTTCGGTTGGCGGCTTTGGTGTTGCAATCCGCAGAACGCCTTTCGCCTTCCCGCGAACCATGACGCGGTCATTCAAATCCCCACCCTCAAAATGAACCATTACTGGGACCTCGGCCCCGGCTGCACCCAGATTGTCGACAGTTATGGTCGTCAGGTAGTTCCCTTGCGAGGCCTTGCCGACATATGCCGACTCAACTTTAAAGTTCGGCAACCCGCGGTCGTGATAGACCCAATCATCAAAGAACCACTGCAGGTCGCGCTTTGATTGCATCTCCAGCAGGTGCTGCATATAGCCGTGCTCGATGTCTTTTTCCGGCTGGTATAGAGCCAGGGCTTTCTGTATGACCTCTCCGCCGAGCATGTCCTTGAGCATCCACCAGACGTATGCGGCCTTGCTGCGATAAAACTCGTCGATGGTGGAAGAGATCAACGCCTGGTCCGTGGTGCCGGAATTCTCCTGCAAGTGCTTCTCGGCTTCCACCACCGCCGCACGATGCAATCCAAGAAAGTCGAGTGCCGCCGCGCGGCTCACCTGATGCTCGCGGTACGCCGCCTGCGCGAAATGGGCGAGGCCTTCGTAGATCCACGGCCGCGGCGACGGAAACGCAGCATGCGTGAGTTCGTGGACGAGCACGATCTGCAGCAGCTTGGGATCCGTGTCGTTCAGCGGGGTCAGCAACGTCGCCCCGCTTTCGAATGGCGACGCGCCCGGATCCGCCAGTTCGATCACCTGCGCCTTCTCGTGCGGGGATCCGAACCATTCTTTGACGAACGGAGCAAGGGCGTCGGCGGACCGAGCGAACTTCTCGGCGTTGGTTTTATGTTCCGGAAGAAATTGGACTCGTGCCGTCGTTCCATCCACCAGGTCATAGTTCGCCATCAAGAACGCAGGAACCCGAAAACCCAGAGGCGAAAACTCGCAATCGAGAAATACTTCCCCCGCTCTGCTGATCCGTCCATAGCCGTTCACTCCAACTCCGCTGCAGAGTGGGGTCGGCAACGGATTGCCATCGTCCGTTGCGTAAAGGACGTGAATTTTCATCTCCGCCTTCACTTCGCGTTTCTTCCACCGTCCGACCACCTCGAAGACGCTGTTTCCCTCCGAAAGATTTCCCACGTCAGTGGCGATCGGATACCACGCAACATATCCCACTCCGCGCACCGCGCTGAACGTCTTGTCGATCTGGTCCCAGTCGCTGTGCACGGCCATCTCCTTGGGCATGCCGATGCGGGTCAGCCGCGTTGCATCGAGCGAAATCACACCCTCGTAGCCGATTTCTAGTTCGACGCCGCCTCCGGGCGGCACCTCCGCCGGAAGCGAGACGATCGCCTCAGACAACGCGCCCGTGTGATCGACGTCGGATGTGTAGGGCTGACTTACGAATTGCAGCGGCTTGCCGTCGGCCTGGATCGATCGCCAGGTGAGGCTGGACGAAATCTGCAGCACAGCGTTCTTCTGGGGCGATGAAGAATCGTTGCGCAGGACGATCTTGCCGCGCACGGCCAGCCGCTGCTGCTCGGGCTCAACCTGCACGTTCAGATCGTATTTGGAGAAGGTGAAGGCTTCGCGGTCGAGAGAAAAAGCGCTGGAAAAGGCGCTCACGATCAGAAGAAACACAACCCAGAACTTCATTCCGCTTCCGGCGCCGCCTTTGCTCTCCGTTGCCGGACGATTTCGTAGAGCACGACGCCCGCCGCCACCGATACGTTCAGCGACGAGACTTTCCCGAGCATCGGAATCGACACGAGAAAATCGCATTTTCGCGCCACCAGATCGTGAACGCCCTTGCCCTCGGCGCCCAGCACGAGCGCACAATCCATGTTGTAGTCGAGCGTGTCGTAGGTCTGCGTGCCGCGCTCGTCAAGTCCCACCACCCAGACGTTGCGCTCCTTCAACTCTTCCACGCTGCGCGCTATGTTCGTGACTTTTGCGATCGGGAGATGCTCGCTGGCTCCCGCAGACGTTTTGGTCACCGTGCCGGTGACGGCCGCTGCGCGTCGCTCCGGGATCACCACGCCATCCGCTCCCGCCGCATCCGCCGTGCGCAGGATCGCACCGAGATTGTGCGGATCTTCCACGCCATCGAGGACAACGATCAGTGAATATTGGCCGCGCTTGGCATCGATCACATCGTCCAGCCCGCTGTATTGCTTCGCCGATGTGACCGCCACCACACCCTGGTGCGCGGCATTCCCGGCCATGCGATCAAGTTCTGTCCGTTGCAGGAAGCGCACTGGAACTCCCAGCTTGCGGCATTCTTCGATGATCCGCTGCAGGCGCAAGTCGTGGCGCTCTTTCGCCAACCCCACCCACTGAAACGCGCGCCCGCGAGCCTTGATGGCCTCGCTCACCGCGTTAAGTCCATAGATGTAATTCATGAGCGATCAGTTTACTTGGTTGCGCCCAGAGCGGGCGAATCAGGAACACGCGAAACTCCTAGCCAGCCATGAACGATTACCATCGAAGCACCCACCCCGACCACAACGCCGGCGATCACGTCGGAAACGTAATGGTAGCGGTCATAGACGGCGCCAATGCAGAGCAATATCACGAGAGGAGTCAGGCCGAAACCGAGCCGCCGAACATACTTCCACGCGAAGTACAGCGCCACCACGCCGCCCGCGACGTGCGCGCTCGGAAAGGCATTGCCGTGAACACCGGCATTACTTTGAATCAGCATCACCATCCAGTGAAACGGCCCACCGCCCGGGAGAGGGAAATCGTGCTGCGCCGCGAGCGTGTGCGCCGGGCCTTCCGTCGGAAAGAAAATGAACACCAGGTAGCAGATCAGGTAAGCGAACGCTGTCGCGTCCATTACTTGCCGAAACGGACGCTTGTCGGCCCTCGCGTACAGCACCCCGCCCACGATCATCAGCAGCACAAAATAGGAGAAGTAGCCGATTTCGAGAGTTTCGGTCAGCCACCATGATCCGTGGCGGCCCAGCCACACAGTCGGCGGAACGGAGCACAGGCGCGATTCGACCGCCAGGAGGTAGCGATCCTGCCAGCCATCGCGCACCAGGAACGACAGCCGCGAGACTTCCTCGAAGCACACGATGAACATGCCGAGCGGATACCAGTCATGCAGAAACTCCCCGACTACCGACCGCTCAGCCCATACCTGCAGCAGTCGAATCACAACCAGGCAGACGACGTTGATCCCTGCGAGCCACCAGCGAAGTTCGACACGCTCCGAAATTACGACCCAGGGCGTGACGACGATGAGGGAAGCGACGTAGATTTGATCCGTCAGGTTCGCATCGCTCAGATCCCAGATGATTCGGCCGGCGCCGGGCATGCCGGGATTCTATCGAATGAAGCTCAAAGCGCCTTCCGCCGCGACAGGGCGTTATGACTCTCCGATGCTAGACTGAAAGGTTTGGAGGGTCCGTTTTGAACGACGTGTACATCCTCTCGGCGGCTCGCACGCCCATCGGCAAGTTTGGCGGATCGCTGGCCTCGCAATCCGCCGCCGACATGGGCGTGGTGGCCGCGAAAGCGGCGATCGAACGCGCCGGAGTCCAATCGCAACAGATCGAGGAAACAATCTTCGGCAATGCGCGCCAAGCCGGAGGCGGTCCCAACCCTGCCCGCCAGATTTCCATTCGGAGCGGCGTTCCCAAGGAAGTGCCTGCTTATACGGTCAACAAAGCCTGTGCGTCGGGACTGAAATCGATCGCGCTCGCCTATCAGGAGATCGCCACGGGCAATCTGGATTGCGTCCTCGCCGGCGGAACGGAATCCATGTCGCGCCTGCCTTACTACCTCGATGGCGCGCGCTGGGGATACCGTCTCGGCGACCAGGAACTCGTCGACGGCATGTATCGCGACGGATTCTTCTGCCCCCTGGCGAAGATGGTGATGGGAGAGACGGCCGAAGTGCTCGCCGAGCAGTACAAGATCACTCGTGATGAGCAGGACGAATTCGCTCTCGCCTCGCAAACTCGCGCCGCCGCCGCGCTCGCGTCCGATCGCTTCAAGGACGAACTCGCCCCCGTCACCATCGAAAGCAAGAAGGGGACGCAGGTTTTCCCGCGCGACGAACACCCGTTCCCGGAAGCAAGCATGGAAAAGCTCGCGAAGCTTGCGCCCGTGTTCTCGAAGACCGGAACAATCACCGCGGGAAACTCCTCAGGCATTACGGACGGTGCTGCCGCCGTAGTCGTTGCCAGCGAATCGTTCGCTCAGAAGAACAATCTCAAGCCGCTGGCCCGCATTCTGGCCGTCTCTTCCGCCGGAGTCGATCCGCGCGTCATGGGCATTGGTCCAGTGCCAGCCATGCGCAAGCTGGAACAAAAACACGGCCTCAAACTCGCCGACTTCGATCTTGTTGAACTCAACGAAGCCTTCGCCGCGCAGGTTCTCGCCTGCGACCGCGAACTGCACTTTGACCGTGCCAAGCTGAACGTCAACGGTGGCGCCATTGCTCTCGGCCATCCCATCGGCTGCACCGGCGCGCGCATCACCGTCACGCTGCTGCACGAGATGCTGAAGCGCAAAGCCAAGCGCGGCGTCGCGACGCTTTGTGTGAGCGGGGGCATGGGCATGGCGCTCGCCATCGAAAACGGGGCCTGACCGTGGACCCGATCTTTCGCCTCGCGAACGAGGCCGACACCGATCTGCTGCTCGGCATGATGCGCGAGTATTACGCCTACGACGGCCACGCCTACGATGAACCCCGCGCCCGCACCGCCCTGCTCAATTTCCTTCGCGAGCCGTCGTTCGGTCGCGCCTGGTTGATTTGCGATCAGGACACCGCCGTCGGCTACATCGTCCTGACCTTCGGCTATAGCCTCGAGTACTTAGGCCGCGATGCCTTCATCGACGAATTCTTCGTTCGTCCTTCGCATCGGGGCCGGGGTTGGGGGCGGGCTGCGCTCAACTTTGTCGAAGATGCCGCCCGCGCCGCCGGCGTCCGCGCCGTCCATCTGGAAGTCGTTCGTGCAAACACAACAGCCAAAGAGGTTTACCTCCACAGCGGCTACGCCGATCGCGGCCACCACCTCATGTCGAAATGGATTGAGCGCGGCTTCTCCAAACCCGGCTCGGGGCGCGATTAAGGGCCTTTTGCCCTTCTCCCAGTTCTGCTATTCTTTGCTTGCCTGACCCCCGATCTACCAACCTCCCGCCCACATCTTTTTGTAAGGAGATTCACGTGCTCCCGAAGATAATCTTGCGTGTAACGGGTCCCCTTGTGCTTTGCCTTAGTGCTTGCCCAGTGTTTTCCCAGCAATTCTCGGCAGAAATGGTTCGCGAAAAACCCGAAGGCGTTCCTAGCTCCAAGGTAGCGGTGTCCGGCGAAAAAATGCGTTTTGAAATAAGTGGCAAGCAAAACACCATTGCCATCATCGACCTGAAACAAGAATTGGGCTTCATGATCTTGCCCGACAATAAAAGCTACACCCGGATGGTCGGCGGGCATCTCTCCACCGCGATGCCGTTCTTTCGCCCCACCGATCCGGAAAACGCCTGCCCCGCATGGGATGCCTTCGTCGGCAAGCCCAGCAGTTGCTCCAAAGTCGGGGACGCCACCGTCGACAACCGCGAAACTGTGAAGTACAAGGGCGTAGCACGCAACGGCGATACCGGTTTCGCCTATGTCGACCGCAAGCTCGATTTCGTTACCAAGTGGGAAAGCGATCGGAGCGTTGTCTCCTTCAAGAACATCGCGGAAGGTCCTCAAGCAGCCTCGCTCTTCACCATTCCATCCGGGCTCCAGGAGACGGATTCCCTCGCCGCTCACCAGCAAAACGCAGGGAAGACCAAGAAGCCGATGGCCAGGCCAGCTTCGCGGCCAGTGAGCCCGCCACCGCCGTCAACACCAGACGCGACACAAGACACTCCCAAGAACTAGGGATTGCCGAAAACATACCGGAAGCGGATTCAACTCAAAGATGGTCTTGCTACTTCAGTGGCAGGACCATCTTTCCCACGTTGTATCCCTCGAGGCGTACGGCGTAGTTCTGCTTCATTGACGCGGGCTGCTCGAACCTGGCCACCAGCGTTTTCGTCTGCTGCGGAAAGAGTGTGACGTAATTGTCGTCATAGGTAATCGGAAGGATCTCTTCTCCATCCGGCCCAGCTGTAACTTCCGCTCGCAAAAAGAAGGCGATGTGGTTGGAGAGATTCTTCAGCGTGAGCGTCGCTGTTTTCATGGCATCGACGCCTTCGACCTTCGCAGCAAGTTGAACCCTCACGGCCGGCATGTCACTCAGTGCGGAGAAGTCGGCCCACTGTTCCAGTTCCGTTTTGAATTGCGAGGGATCATTCGGATTGCCCACGACATCGTCGGTGTTCGATGCCCAGTACACGTTCTCGGCCAGCACGGATCCAGCGGCATCCTTGAGTTGCAGCCGCACGAAGAACACCGACCCCAAGGTGTTGTCGCGAGCCATTGTCATCGCTTCAACAGACGTGCCCGCCGGTATCCTCGCCTCCGCGACTTCCTTCGCGAATCTCCGCACACTGCTCAAGTCGTAGACCTCCACCGCGACCTTCAAATGCTCCCGCGCCTCCTGTGTCAGGTTGACGGCATAAACCTTCGCCGTCTTGCGATCGCCGGTCGCGTAGTAGTCCCAGACAACGGTGAGCGGCTGCAGTCCCTTCTTTGCGCCAAAGTATCCACCACCCTGCTTGAAGTAGTAATCGAACAAATGCCCGAATAACGACGGCCACGGATTGTTCATCATCCAGTGGACGAGCATCTTGCGATTCTGCCAGTGGGTCGCGTAGGTCTCGTATTGCGCGCGCACATCCTCGTAGTGTGCGAGTTGCGCTTTTTTGGAAAATTCCTCCACGCTGCGTGACGGCCCGTACCTCTTGTTGAGCACGCGCTGCACGTTCGCCAGCGTATTGTTCCCATCGTTCGCGCCCGAATGGAAATACCAGTACTCGTTGATGGGCCACAGCTTGTCGGCGGGAATAAACCTCTTCAGGCTTTCGACCGGAGGAATCGTCTCGTTGTCGCCCTCCTCTGCTGACGAACCGCGCGCGTTGCCGTATTTTTCGCTGAACCAGAAGTACGGCGGCCGCCAGACGTAAGGTCCGTACATGTGGATTCCACTCCAGTCCCGGTTGAAGGACGAGACCGTGTTCAGGACGGCATTCTGCCAGTGCAGTTCGCGCAGAATCTCGTTGTAGTCGTTCAGCAGCGGATCCGGAGGCAGTCCGTCGCTGCCGTTCGCCCACGCCACCACCGACGCGTGCGACCGAAGATTTCGAACCGTGGCCCGGGTGCTGGCGCGCGACACCCACTGGTCCTCGGCAGTCCACGAGTCCCAGTGCTCCCACTGCACGCAGCACATCCAGCCAAACATCGTGGGAATGCCTTGGTGGTCCGCCAGATCCACCATGCTTTCGTCGGCGATCTTCGACTCCCAGCGCAGGAAATTCAGCCCGAGATCTTTTACATAGCGGATGATCTTCGTGTCGTGCTCGGGATCATTCTTATAGAGCAGGTCGGGCGAGTAGACGCCGCCGCGGATCAGGTAATCCTGTCCGTTGATCTTCAGATAGAAACTGCCGCCCGTTCCCGCTGCCGGAAAATCTTTATCCGAATCGCGCGCCTGCTGGATCTTCCGGATGCCAAAATCGATTCCCTGCTCGTCGGAAAGTTCCTGCGACGTCCGAAACTCGAGCTTCAGGTGGTACAGGTTCGGCTGGCCCCACACATACGGCCACCATAGATCGGGATTTGCGACCGAGAGTTGCGCGAATTCCTGCGGCGTCATCGCCAGCTCGCGCGTTTCGCCACGATCAAGCGACACCGTTTTCTCAAAAGCGATCGACGGCTTCCCCGCCCGGGTAATTTCGCCGCGCAGAACTCCTGCCACGTTTTCCTTGGAATGATTCGTCAGATCGCAATACAACGACAACGCCGCCGGGCTCAGCGCCGGAAGCGGCAGATCACTCGCGACGTAGGGATTGCGAATCGTCACCGGCCCGCTGCTGCTGAGATACACACGTTTCCAGATCCCGGCGTTCCGGTCGGGAACATAGGAAACCCCCGTCGTTGGAGGCGTATTTGAACCCAGATACTTCCAGTTGATCCAGTCGTGCCAGCTGTCTGCCAGTTCGACGGTGCCCTCGCCCAGGATGGCCCGCTCGGGAGTAATCTTTACTGCCAGCACGTTGTCACCGCCCGCCACGATGAACGGAGTCGCCTCCCATTCGAACTCGTTGTACATACCAACGGCCTGCAACGCCCCCGCTAACTGACGTCCATTGAGCCAGACCTCGGCGCGGTAGTTGATCCCCTTGAAGATCAGCGTGTACACCGATCGGCCCGGAGGCGCAACAAACGTCGTTCGATACCACCAGTCCTTCTTCCAGAGGTCCCCGACCTTCGCCAGATTCATGCCGGAGTAAAGGTCCTTGTAGACCCCATCGTCTTCAAGCGCCTGTAGCACGGTGGACGGCATGTGCTTCACGGAATGCCACGTCGACGCATCGAACTCAGCTTTCGATATTTGCTCGCCACCGGCCGAGACGTTATCCACAGACGTTAGCCGCCATCCATTCTTCAACTCTGTGAGATTGCTGGATTCGGCCGCCCTCAGGACCGGCGGAACGAGAACGAACATCAGCAACCCGGCAACTCGAACCAGCGAATTCCGTCTCATCAGAGAGAAGCTCCTTGGCGACATGTGTGCACGGCCGAAGAAAGTCCGGCGCGATACACAAACTTCACCGTATGTATATGAAAGAAAACGAAAGTAAGGGAAACACAGCACCGAAACCAATGTCAATTCAGTCCCGTGCATGTACTTGTGAATCGGCTGATCAGCGCATGTCGCCTCGTCACTTTTTACTTTATTGAGATCCAAACTTTTAACCGAGAGTTCATCTTGCCGAAATGTTTGGTTAACACTTCGCTGGCAGAATTCATCAAAAGGGGAAGCTTCGAAGAAATTGAGAGTTTCTCCAGTAATTCCTCCCTGTCGCATGCGCCACAGGTAAGAACTCAACCAACGACTCTTGGTGTTTCGAACGGAAAATGGGAATGGGCGCATTGGGCCAAGTCACTCCTCGCAGCAAAGCACCAGTTTTCGTAGTCGGTTGTCCGCGATCGGGAACCACCCTGCTGTACCACATGCTGTTGTCCGCAGGAAACTTCGCCGTATATCGCGCGGAGTCGCAGGTCTTCAACATCCTTGAGCCGCGTTTCGGCGATCTCAGCAGTCCGAAACACCGCCGTGCGATGCTTTCCGCCTGGTACAAGAGCCCTCTCTTCGCCAAGACCGGCCTCGCCCGTGAGGACGTCGAGGGTCCGGTCATGGACGCATGCCGCAACGGCGGCGACTTCCTGCGTACCTACATGGAAACGATGGCGCGCCAACAGCACGTCGAGCGCTGGGCCGATTGCACCCCGGAGCACCTGCTGTATCTCAAGCGCATCAAGCAGACAATTCCCGACGCTCTCATTATTCATGTCCTGCGCGACGGACGCGACGTTTCGCTCTCGCTCGAAAAACAGGGCTGGATTCGGCCTTTCAAATGGCACCGCGACGCCGGACTGCCCGTGGCCGCGGTGTATTGGGATTGGATCGTCCGCCGCGGTCGCACCCAGGGTCTGAAACTCGGAGCGGACTATCTCGAGGTCCAGTACGAAAACCTGGTCCAAACTCCAGAGGCGGCTCTTGAGCAGATTGGCGCATTTGTCGCGCAGCCGCTCGATTACGGGCACATACAGAAAATCGGAATCGGTTCTGTCACTCGTCCCAACACTTCCTTCGCATCAGACCTGAAGGAACACGAATTTCAGCCCGTCGCACGCTGGAAGTCGGGCATGTCAGAAGACCAGCGGGCAGTGGTAGACACGCTGGTTGGTGAAACACTCAAGGAATTGGGATATTCCGCCAAAAACGAGCCGATCGCAGCGACCGACCGCAGAAACCTACAGCGGATGCGCTCGCTCTATCAATCGTATTTCAGCACCAAATTTCTTTTGAAGTCGAAGACTGCCTTCGGACGAACGCTCGTCATCCGCGATTTGTCGTGGGCGTGAGTGCGGCGGCAGCCGAGGCCCTGTAAACGCCAACTCTTCGGGCGCCGTTGCTTTCGGTGGCCCTGCCTTGCCCCTCCCCCACCCCACCCATATACTTAAAGGTCGCTACTCTGTGGAGTACCCATGTCTCTGTCCGCGGTCATCGTCGACGACGAACAATTGGCCCGCGACGAACTCGCCTATCTCCTCAAGGATGTTGGCGACATCGACGTTGTCGCCCAGGGCAAGAACGGACTCGAAGCGGTCCACCTTATCCGCGAACACAACCCCGACCTGGTCTTCCTCGATGTCCAGATGCCCGGACTCGACGGCTTCGGCGTGATCAAGAAGCTGCTCGACAAAAAGGTTCCGTTGCCCAAGATCGTCTTCGCTACAGCATTCGATCAATACGCGGTCAAGGCATTCGAGGTCAACGCCGTCGACTACCTGCTTAAACCTTTCGATAAAAAGCGGGTCACCCAGTCGATTCAGAAGGCCCGCATCAAGATGGACGCTGGCGCGACTCCGTCGGAGAAGCTCGAGACCCTGGTCCGCATGCTCGAGTCGCAGAAGGCGCAGCCGACGTCCAAAGTACTGATTAAATCCGCTGGACGCCTGTTCCTCGTCGATCAAAAGGACATCTGCTATGCCTCGATCGAAGACGGCGTGATCAGCGTGGTCACGGCGGGACCGAACGGCGCCGAAGGCCAATCCAACTGCCGAACGCTGGAGGAACTGCTCGACAGCCTCGACCCCAATCTTTTCTGGCGGGCCCACCGGTCGTTTCTGGTGAACATCAACCGCATCAAAGAGGTCGTCCCCTGGTTCAAGAGCTCCTACCAGCTGCGCATGGACGACAAAAAGCAGACAGAGATTCCCGTCAGCCGCGCGCAAACCAAGCGATTACGGGAATTGTTCGGCCTTTAGTGCTGGACGAAGGGCAACCTGCGTCAAAACACCCAGCATCCTAGCCGATAGTATTCGTGTGTCATCTTGGCTGGATTTCTGGCATCATCGGATGCATACGACGGAGCTTGTCATGAGAAGTTGGACCCGCCCTGCGCCCCTCGCTGTGTTCATTTTCGCCGTATCTGTAATGGCATCCGCGCAGATCAAGCGCGAAGTACTGGCGTATAACGTCAGTGCGCGCCCCGTCATCTCCATTCGCAACCAATATGGCCGCATCACCGTGACCCCTTCCAACGGTAGCCGGATTGTTGCCACTGTGACACACTCCGATGCCGTCGCCATCCAGGCCCAGCAAATTGCGAACCGCATCGAGCTCATCACCGGCTCGCAGATATCATCCGGCGCCATGGCTGACAACGTGGACTATCAGGTCCTGGTTCCCGCCGATGCCTGCGTCATCCTGAGCACCGCCGCCGGCTCGCTCTCGGCGGAGAATCTCGAAGGCGACCTCGTATTCGAAGGCACCACGGCGTCCGTGGATGCACATCTCATTCGCAACGCCCACGTTCACGTGAAGACGCTGAGCGGTCCGATTTCCCTGCGCCAGGTCACCGACGGCCACGTCGATGTCACCACATCCAGCGGCGACGTTCTGTTGCAGGACGTTACCGGCCCGATGGTCGAGGTTCACTCCGGCACTGGCCACATCCGTTACTCTGGCGATCCTGGGCAAGGCTTTTATAAGCTGGTCACCGGCACCGGCAACATCGACGTCGCTCTGGCCTCAGCGCGTTTGACCCACTTCAAAGCCCGTTCGGTGAAGGGCAAAGTCGATAACCAGATTCTGCCCGCGCGCCCCATCGCTGCCAGCTCCTTTGCGTCCTCGAAAACCCTGCTCTCTCAAGGCTCGGCTGCATTCGAATTACATTCTTTTCGAGGAAACATTTCGATGCGCGAAGCATCCAAGTAACTCTTAGGGGGGACTCGTCGGGGAGACTCCCCCTCTAACCGGTCATGGCCACCCGGGTTGACAACGGATGGGCCAACTCGGGGTACAATTGAAAACAATTTTCAGGTAGCGTCTCTTGCTGGGCTATTCACAACAGGACGTCTCGCGACAGTTCAGCCGCTGGTGCCGGGCTCTTTCCCTGCTCTGCGTATTGCTGACGCTATTCGCCGCCACGGCGCAAGTACTGCACGTTCACGACGGAAGCTCCACTTCCGCCGATCGCGGTTGCTCGATCTGTTCGGTAGCCCACTCTTCGGTGGTGATCGCGGCGGCTGTCCAGCCCCGTCCCGTCTTCGCTCGTACCGCGGTTGTCGCGACGCTGAGACCCACGCTTCGGTCGTTCCAGCCGGTTTCCAGCCTCTACATCCGTCCTCCGCCAGCCGTCTAGAAAACTAATCCTACGGCGCGTTTTCTTGAACGGCTTTTATTCCCTTTCGGAGGAGAGGTGTAATGCTTTCTATTCGGCTTTCCGCATTTGCTTTTATTTTTCTGTCATTGTTGGTGGGACTTCCCACGTCTCTGCTGGCGCAATCCGGGGGCAACTCCACTTCGGTCACCGGCACGGTTCTGGACCCATCGGGCGCCGTCGTCCCCGATGCTACCGTCGAGATTCACAACCCCGTGAGCCAGTTCCAGCGCTCGACGACCACGGACAGCAAGGGAAACTTCACCATCCCCAACGTCCCGTTTAATCCCTATCACCTGAGCGTCACGGCGGCGGGCTTTGCCCCCTATTCGCAAGACATCGACGTGCGCTCGCTTGTTCCCCTGATTGCGAAGGCCAACCTCAAGGTAACAGGCTCGTCTGAGGTAGTAACCGTTGAAGGCGGAGGCGACCTAATCGAGAACGACCCCACCTTCCACACCGATGTAGATAAAGCGATCGTCGACCGCCTTCCGCTCGAGAGCGCGTCTTCTTCACTGAGTTCCGCGGTGACACTGGTTACCCCTGGAATTGCTGCCGATTCCAACGGCTTGTTTCACGGGCTCGGAGATCACGCCGAAAACTCATTCTCGGTTGATGGGCAACCGATCACCGACCAGCAGAGCAAGGTCTTTTCCAATCAAATTCCGCTCGATGCGGTTCAGTCCCTCGAAGTCATTTCCGGCGCACCTCCCGCTGAATACGGCGACAAGACCAGTATCGTGATTAACGTCACCACCCGCTCCGGACAGGGCGTCACCAAGCCGCACGGGGAAGTGAACACCTCCTATGGCAGTTTCGGCACCGCCAATGTTGGCTTCAACCTCGCCTATGGGAGTGAGAAATGGGGGAACTACATCTCCGCCAACGCGCTCAATAGCGGCCGCTTCCTCGACCCGCCAGAGTTCACCGTTCTTCACGACAAGGGCAACGAAGAGAACATCTTCGATCGAGTGGACTATCAACTGTCCACGGCAGACTCCGTGCATTTGAACTTCGGCTTTACTCGCTCTTGGTTCCAGACTCCGAACGCGTTCGACTCGCAACTCGCCACCCCTTGGAGCGGAGTCGTGGTCAACAACGGTGGCCTGGACCCAAATGGCAACGTCGTCGGACCCGCAGACCAGCACTCGCAAATCAAAACCTATAACATCGCACCCTCCTGGATTCGCATCTTGAACCCGACGACGGTGCTGACGGTAGGCGCGTTCGTTCGACGAGACCAGTTCAACTATTACCCCAGCGCCAATCCGTTCGCCGATCTGGGACCGACCAATCTTCAAAGAGAATCGGTGTCCCAGAATCGAAAACTCACGAACGCCGGACTCCGCTCGAATATCTCTTACGTCAAGGGGATTCACAACCTTAAGGTGGGAGCTGTTTATCAACAAACGTTCCTGGACGAGACCGACCCTCTCGGTATTGTTGATCCGACCCTGAACGCTCCGTGTCTCGATGCTAACGGCAGCCCCGTTTGGGTCGGCAACCCGGGCGTTAACGATCCTGGAAACTGCCCGACGGCGACATCCTCGAATCCGTTGCTGTATCCCACTCCGTTCGCGGCAAATCCCAACTTCACACCTGTACTGGGCTGCTATGACCTGACCCGGCCTACGCCGTCGCCCGCGGACAACTGCCCGACTTCGACGAGCGGGTTGTTCACATTTAATGGTCACACGGACGTGAAAGAGCTTGCTCTCTACGTCCAGGATACGATCTCAAAGGGGAACTGGTCCCTGAATCTCGGCCTGCGTGGCGACTTGTATAACGGCCTGACTACGCACAGAGAAGCCGAGCCGCGCCTCGGAGTTGCTTACAATGTCAAGAAGAGCAATACCGTTCTTCGAGTTTCTTATGCCCGAGTGCTGGAGACGCCTTTTAATGAGAACTTAGTGCTGTCAAGCACCGGCTGCACGAGCCCGGTTCTGAATCCTCTGCTCGGCTGTTCTGCGCAAGGAGTCGTCACGCCGTTCAGTCCGGGCTGGCGCAACGAATTCCACGCCGGCTTCCAGCAGGCCTTCGGACGCTATGTGGTGTTTTCCGGCGAGTACATTTGGAAATACACCCACAACGCCTATGACTTCAGTGTGCTCGGGAACACGCCCATCACCTTCCCCATCGAGTGGGATCGATCAAAGATTCCGGGATATGCCGGTCGCGTGAGCGTTCCTAATTTCCACGGATTCACAGCCCTGGCGGTATTCTCTAGCGTCGCGGCTCGGTTCTTCACGCCCCAAATCGGTGGAGCAGGTGCCGTTCCTGCCGGCACCGTTGGCGCAGCTTCGACCCCTTTCCGCATCGATCATGACGAAAAATTCAATATGACAGCTCACTTCCAATACCAGCCGTGGGCGCGCGGTCCCTGGTTGGGATTCAACTGGCGCTACGACAGCGGCCTGGTCGCGGGCCAGACTCCGTGCTTCGGAGGCAACTGCGCGCAGACTACAACCGATGCGACGGGAGCCCCGGCGATCGCCCTAACCGACTCTTTCGGTACCCCGCTGACCGCTGATCAGGAATTTCAATCCGGACTCTTTTGCGGGTCGCAACGCCCGACCCCAACCACGCCGATCGGAGTTCCCGGTGCTCCCGGCAGTCCGTCACTTGTGTGTCCCGTCTCGCAATTCGGGTCAACGCTGCTCCAGGTTCCGAAGCCAAACACGGAGGACGACGACAAGAATCCTCCACGAATCGCGTCGCGAAGTCTCTTTGACATCGCCATCGGGCACGACAACCTTTTCCGCGGAGACAAATACAAAGTCAGCTTGCAACTCACGGCCGTCAACATCGCCAATAAGTATGCTCTCTACAATTTCCTGTCGACTTTCAGCGGGACCCACTACGTCACGCCGAGGGCCCTGACGGCACAATTGGGCTTCCACTTCTGACGCGTTACCCCGGCGCGCGAGACTTGTAGCGCCGGCGCTGCGAAACATGTAGCGCCGGCGTCTTGCCCGCGGGAACTTGCCGCGGCGCACTGCAAAGCCGGTTCAGACTTCAACCTTCAGCAATTCTGCCCAAAAAGAAAGCGGCCTTTTGGCCGCTTTTCTTTTCGCCATTCGGGGGAGGTAAGAGCCGGCCGAGGCGAGCAAACCGGCTCCTGCGCTGCAACAGGGGATTACGAGGCTAAGGCCTCCAGCGCCGTACGATTTCGAATTACCAGCGTCGATCCCTCCAGCCGGATCAATTGCTTCTTCTTCAAATCACTCAACAGCCGCGTCACCGTCTCCCGTGACGCGCCAATCATCTGCGCCATCTCTTCATGGGTCAGTCCCGAGCGCACCCGGATTTCTTTCATGCCGGTGGCTGCCGGCGGTGTCCACGACAACAGCAGCTTCGCCAGCTTGCCCGCCGAAGACCGCGCAAGGATCAGGTCGTGGATGTCCCGGTACGCCGACTGGAACTCCCGGCTCAGTGCCTGCGCCGACCGCAGCCCCGCCTCGCCGTAACGTGCCAGCAAATCCAGCAGCGGCTCGCGCGGCACAAAATTCACCTGACATGGCACCGCGGTCTCCGCCGTTAACTCATACTCGGATCCCGAAATCGCGGCACTCAGCCCCAGCATCTCGCCCGCCCCCGCCATTTTCAGGATCAGCACCTTCCCGTCCCGAGAACTTGTCGAAAGCTTGACCTTTCCTGAACACAACATGAAAACTCCCCGCGGATTTTGCCCCTCAACGAACAACGTGGCATCCGCCGGAAATGTCGTCTGGTGACTGATCGCGCTGAATTGTTTCAGCACCGCCGGCGACAAATTGCAAAAGCACTCGTCCCGTTTAATCTTGCAGGCCTGGCAATTCTCAACAATCTCCAGGCCATACGGCGTGTTCATCTTCTGCTCCTGGCCGTCTCAAGACGTAAAAGAGCTCGGCCGCTTGAGGTCCCTGTCTTCCCCGTTTCTAGTTCGTGCCTTCGCTTCCAGCGGCCTGCATGGCGTTCAGCAGCGTAACCGCCGACGCCCCGGCCACTCGGAAACCCGCCTCGTACATACGGGCCAGCAGCGCCTCCCCGGCAGTGTCGACGAAATTGACTGCGCTCAGATCGATCTGTACCGACCTATCACCGACACTGGTGAACGCCCGCTGCCAGCACTGCTCGACTTCTGCCACCCATGGCGCGATCAGCTGTCCTTCGAGCCTAAGCACCACAGATTCTTCGCCTTCGTCAATGGTGATTAGCAGCATCGGGTCACCGAGCCAGACCGTCCCTTCGTAAGCACTCCCAAGACCAAAGTGCTTCACCTTCTCTTGTCCGCAAGTCATAGAGTGCGCAGTTGCAAAGCCGGATGAGTAACCTCCTCATGCCGCTGAACGACGATGGAACGTCAAGATTGCCGATTATTCGGCAACAGAGTATCGCGGGGAACGCCATGGGCATGACGCGCTTTCACTGGACGAGATAATCTTTGCGCTCGATATTGAGCTTCCGCATCTTCGACTGCAGAGTGGTTCTCTTCAAACCCAGTTTGGCAGCAGCACCCCGTGGCCCTGATACCAGGCCCCCGCATTCCCGCAACACCCGGACAATGTAATCCCGCTCGGCCGCCAGCAACGATGTATCCTCGACGCCGTCCTCACCTACCTGGGGACGTAGTTCCGAGAGCGGGACACGCAAGACTTTACCCTTGCTCAGGATCACCGAGCGTTCGATGAAGTTTTCGAGTTCACGCACATTCCCCGGCCAATGCCAGTTCCTCAATGCATCCATCGTCGCATTCGGAATGGTGTCAATCACTTTGTCCATTCGCTTGGCGAGTTTTTGCACGAAATGCCGCACCAGCAGCGGAATGTCGCTGCGCCGGTTGCGTAGAGGAGGCATCCGGATCGGAAACACATTCAACCGGTAAAACAAGTCGCTGCGGAACTCGCCCGCCCCAACATCCTTGCTCAGATCGCGGTTCGTCGCCGCCAGTAGCCGCACATCGACGCGAATCGTCTTCACGCCGCCCAACCGCTCAAACTCCTGGTCTTGCAGCACACGCAGAAGTTTCGGCTGCAACTCGAGGGGAATGTCGCCAATTTCGTCGAGGAACAGCGTTCCCTGATCGGCCAGTTCGATCCTTCCTATCTTTTGGCTAATCGCGCCGGTGAACGCGCCTTTCTCATGGCCAAACAATTCGCTCTCCAGCAGGCCGGTGGGGATCGCCGCACAGTTCACCTTGATAAAGTTCGCGCCCTTCCGCCGGCTCATCCGGTGGATTGCCCGCGCGATCAATTCCTTGCCCGTGCCCGTTTCTCCCAGGATCAGTGCGGTCGAACCGCTGGGCGCAACTGTCTTCGCCTGGTTCAGAACCTTCTTCAACTCGCGACTCTCGCCAACAATCTCCTCAAAGTGCAGTTCTGTCCGAATTTCGTCTTCCAGGTAGAGCTTTTCTTCCGACAGCCGCTCCCTTCAGCGCCTGAATCTCCCGATACGCCCGCGCATTCTCGAGTGCGATCGCCAGTTGCGCCGCGATCTGGTTCAACAACTCCGCATCCTGCGGAGAAAACGCGCGATCGCGCTTGCTTCCGACATTCAACGTTCCAACTGCACCCTTCGACGTCACCATAGGCATGCACAGGACAGTCTGGATCCCCGCATCGAGCATGCGCGTCGCAATCGGAGCCGTCAGTGCGCTCAAGTCATTCCGCGTCAACAGCTGTGGCCGTTGCTCTAGGAAGGCCTGCGCGGAGAGCGTTTGGTCGATGGTCACCGAGCGGCCCATCTCCATCACCGGTCGCTTATCCGCGGGAGAAAGCACGAATGCTCTCATCCCTCGATTGTCGTCTTCATAGAGCGTTACGCCGGCGAAATCGTGCGGCACCACGCGCGTCACGCACTCGGAAATCAGCGGCAGTAAGTGCTGCATCTCCAGACTCGAGACCAGCTCCCGGTTCACATCCACCAGCGCCTGCAGCCGGCGCCGCTCCTCCAGAAGCGCATCTTTGGTGATCCCGGTCTCGACCGCGATTGCCACCAGTTCCGCAACCCGGATCAGCAACTCCAGATCCTGCTGTCCGTATGCATCCGCCTTGCGGCTGCCCACGCCCAAGGCACCCAGCCTGGATTGCGCCGTCGTCAGCGGAAACACATAGTAGGTGCGGAACCCCTTGTCTCGCAGCGGTCCGAACACCTGTGGAAAGCGTTGATCCTCGCGCAGGTCGCGGATCAACAGGGACGTCTGGTTCTGCCACACATACCCGCTTGCGGAATCGGCGAGTGAGACTGCTTCGGGAACGACGGCGCCTTCGCCTTCCCAGAGATGCCGGCGCATGACGTTTTCTTTGGGATCGTGCAGTCCGAAATGCAGTAGCTGGAACTCCGCGACCTTCTGCAGCCTTTGCGCTAATTCGTGGAATAGCTCGGACAGGCTATAGTGGCGCACCATCAGGTCTGCGAGTTCCAGCAGTGCCTGATATCGTTGTATCTCGCGTTGTGAATCGAGGGAAGAATCTGACAAAATTCACACACTCGGTCCACGCCCCTCTTCGCGGACCGTCCGAGCACTCATTCAACGCAAATCGCGACGCATCATAGCCCGAAACGGCATCCTGTCAACGAAAAATGCTGCGTGTTCTGAAATCGTGACGGGCGACTCGGGCTCGAAATAGCTAATTATGGACACGTGTGTCCAATTTGAAAGTTCATTCGTCACCACGGTGCCGTTATTTCGTCACAGTCGTATAATTTTGCCGACAATGGCGCGCGGTTGGGAGAGTAAATCCGTTGAAGATCAGCAGGCCGAAGCCTCGCGGGACAAGACATCGCATAAGAAGCGTCTTGCTCCCGCCCAGGTTGTACAGGAACAGCAACTGGAAGGCCTTCGCTTGTCTCGCGCCCGTGTTGTGCAGCAACTCGCCGCCGCCCGGGATCCCCGTCATCGCCTCATGCTCGAAAGGGCCCTCGCGGAACTTGATCGCCGCATTGAAACGCTCCAACCCCCTGCATAATCAGGGTTTCCAAGTTCGGCAGGACTTCTCTCTTCCCGCCTGAAATCCACCAAAACCCTCGAAAAGACTGACGTATAATGCAGAAGACAATGAGAGCCTATGTCTACGTTTCGCTCAAAAAGAGCGTCTTGGATCCGCAGGGTAAGACCATCCAGGGCGCACTGAAGAAAATGGGTTACAAAGGACTCGGCGATGTGCGTCAGGGTAAGTACTTCGAACTTACCCTCGACAACGAACTCAGTAAGTCCGACGCGCAACTGGAAGTTGATCGCATCGCGCGCGAAGTCCTGACTAACCCGGTGATCGAGGAGTATCGTTACTCCCTCGAGGATTAGTTTCCCCCGGCCAAGAAAGTTGTTTCGAACAAACTTCTTGCATCACTCTACCTAGTCGCTTCAACCTCGGCGGAAGCCAGGGAGTCTCATCTTATGTGTGGCATCGTAGGATACGTCGGCAAGAAACAGGTTGTGCCTGTCATCATCGATGGATTGCGTCGTCTCGAATATCGCGGCTACGACTCGGCCGGCATCGCCGTCGCTGGAAACGGTGGCGGACTTCAGATACGTCGCGCCGAGGGCAAGCTCCGCAACCTGGAGGAAGTCATCCGCCTCAAGCCTCTCGAAGGCACCTACGGCATCGGCCACACGCGCTGGGCGACCCACGGACGCCCCAGCGAAGAGAACGCGCACCCGCACCGCGACTGCACCGGAAAGATCGTGGTCGTCCACAACGGCATCGTGGAAAATTACCTCACGCTGAAAAAGAAACTCATCGAGGAAGGCCACAAGTTCACTACCGAGACCGACACCGAGATCATCGCGCACCTCGTCGAAAAGCACTTCTCCAACAGCGGCAATGGAGCCCGGCCTTCGCTCGAAGAAGCCGTCCGCCGCGCCGTGAAGGAACTCACCGGCGTCTTCGCGCTCAGCGTGATCGCCGTCGACGAGCCCAACAAGATCGTCGCCGCCCGCAATGGCCCGCCCGCCGTCATCGGCTTAGGCAAGGACGAGTATTTCGTCGCCTCAGACGTCCCCGCTATCCTGTACCACACGCGCGATCTCTTCTTCCTCGGCGATGGTGACCTCGCCGTCATCACGCCGGCGGGCGTGCAACTCACCGACTTCGACGGCAAGCCCGTCACGCGCCAGGTGCAGCACGTCACCTGGGACCCGATCATGGCTGAAAAGGGCGGCTTCAAACATTTCATGCTCAAGGAAATTTATGAGCAGCCCCGAGCCGTCAAAGACACCACGCTCGGCCGTGTCTCCCAGGACACCGGCCACATCTTTCTGGAAGAGATGGAGATCACCGAAGCCGAATTCCGCGCCGCCAAGAAAATGAACATCGCCGCCTGCGGGACCAGTTGGCACGCAGGACAGGCCGGCAAGTTCATGATCGAAAGCCTCGCCCGCATCCCGGTCGAAGTCGACTACGCCAGCGAGTGGCGTTATCGCGATCCCATCATCCCCAAAGACACCATCACGCTCCTGATTACGCAGTCCGGCGAGACCGCCGACACCATCGCCGCGCAGCGCGAAGCCAAGGCCAAAGGCTCCAAGACGCTCGCTATCTGTAACGTGGTCGGCTCCATGGTCACACGCGAAGCGCAAGGCACGATCTATACGCACGCCGGACCGGAAATCGGCGTCGCCTCAACCAAGGCCTTCACCGCCCAACTCACAGCGCTTTACCTGCTCTCTCTGTACCTCGGACAGGTGCGCGGTACGCTCACGCCCGAACAGTCCAAGAAAGAAGTCTTCGATCTGACCCGCCTGCCCGGCAAGCTTGAGCAGATCCTCACCCACGACGAAGCCATCGAAGAACTCGCGAAGACCTATTCGCGTGCGCAAGACTTCCTCTTCCTTGGTCGCGGCATTCACTACCCCATCGCCCTCGAGGGTGCACTCAAGCTGAAAGAAGTCTCCTACATCCACGCTGAAGGCTACCCCGCCGGAGAAATGAAGCACGGACCCAACGCGCTCATCGACGAGAATCTCCCCGTCGTCATCATCTGCACGCGCGACCCGAACGATCCCTTGTCAGTCGTGCGCTACGAGAAGACGATGTCCAATTTGAAAGAAGTGAAGGCGCGCTCGGGCGTCGTGATTGCGCTCGCTACCGAAGGCGACGAAGAAATCAAAGAAGCCGCCGACCACGTCATCTACGTGCCGCCCGCTCCGGAAGAGCTAGCGCCGATCCTCGAGATCGTTCCGCTGCAGATGCTTGCGTACCACATCGCCGTCCGCCGCGGCTGCGACGTCGACCAACCCCGCAACCTGGCCAAGTCGGTGACGGTGGAGTAGAGAGGAACAGGTCCTAGGTCTTAGGTCATGGGTCTTGGGTCTTGGGTCTTAGGTCTTGGGTCTTAGCCCGTGAGCCTTGGGTTTAGCTCCTAGCTCTTAGGTTTCAGATTTCCAGCTTTTCTGCTGTGTGAGAGCCGCTCAGACCCATAGCACCACCACGAACCACGTGGGGACAGGCGCCCTCGCCTGTCCGGCCGCGGCGCCATTTGCCGCGGCAACGGGGTCTGATCCTTCACTGCGACGATACTCATTTTTGAACAACGGAACGCCGGGCGTCCCCGCCCGTCATCGGGAGCCTCGTCCCGTTTCCTCCTGCCTTTCCTGACACCTAAGACCTAATACCTAACACCTGATCAAAGAGTCGCGCCCAATCGTTCCTACCCTCCCGCTCACTCCCGCCGATATTCTCCAGCGTGGTCCACTGCCTTTCTGTGGCGCCACCTCAATCATTTTTGCTGGAGAACTCATCGATGAAACGGCTGTCGTTCTGCTTCGTAATTTCCTTGTTAATGATTGGAACCCTGGTCGGTTGTGGCGGCAGCTCTTCAAGCACTCCGACAGTGACCCCTGCCGAAATCGTGGCCGCCGACAAATCCGCGCTCACGGTCAGCTATGCCTCCGGTGACACGTCCTCCAGCGTTACTCAAAACCTGACTCTCGCCACTTCCGGCAGTCAGGGCAGCACCATCACGTGGAACTCCAGTAATCCCGCAGTGATCAGCAACACCGGGGTGGTGAGCCGACCAATTACGGGCGACGCCGCCGTCACCCTTACCGCCACCATCGCCATGACTCCGGCGAGTGACACGAAGACCTTCCCTGTTACCGTCAAAGCGCAGATGACGGACGCGGAAGCGGTAGCTGCCGCCAAGGCCGCCCTCGCGATCGGCTACGCGTCCGGCGACTCGGCCGCCAGCGTCACCAAAAACCTTACTCTACCGGCTACGGGCTTGGATAACAGCACGATCGGCTGGGCCTCCAACAACGCAGCCGTGATCACCAATGCCGGAGTCGTGAACCAGCCACCCACGGGCAACAACGAAGTTACCCTGACGGCTACCATCACCATGGGTACGGCGAGCGACACCAAAGGTTTCCTGCTCGTGGTCAAACCGCAGCTAACCGACGCCCAGGCCGTCGCCGCCGCCAAGGCTGCCATCGCCATCGGTTACGCGGATGGCGACGCTGCGACCACTGTCACGCAGGACCTCGCACTACCGGCGTCTGGACTGTACGGCACGACCGTCGCATGGTCCTCCAGCGATCCAGCGATTGCATCCGATGGGACCGTGTCGCGCCCACTGACCAGCGATCTACCCGTCACGCTGACTGCGACGGTCTCACTCCGCGCCGCCAGCGACACACACGACTTCATCGTGACCGTGAAAGCGCAGATGACCGACGCCCAGGCCGTCGCAGCCGCCAAACAGGCTCTGCAGATCGGCTATATCGAGGGCGACCTCCCCCCACGTCGTCACCCAAAACCTCGACTTGCCCGTGACCGGCAGCAGCGGATGCACCATCAGTTGGGCTTCCAGCGATCCGGCCATCGCTTCTGACGGCACGGTGATCCGGCCTGCTTACGGCGATACCCAGGTCACCCTGACCGCCACCATCACTTCGCACGAGGTCAGAGACCAGGTGAGCTTCACCGTCACGGTGAAGGGTGTAGTTTCAGATGCCGATGCGGTCGCCGCCGCCAAAGCCGACCTCAACATCGTCTACGCCTCCGGCGATTCTGCCGCCAGCGTCACCCGCAACGTCACCCTGCCCGCTACCGGTACAGACGGATGCTCGATCACCTGGAGCTCCGACACCTCCGCCACGATCGACAACAATGGTGTTGTCAGCCAGCCTACGGATCAGGACGTCGTGGTTACGCTTACCGCCACCGTCTCCTCGCACGAAGTGAGCGATACGAAACAGTTTCCGCTGACCGTGAAGGCCGGGGTGACCGACGCCGACTTGGTGGCTGCTGACAAGGCTGCCCTGACGATCGGCTACGGCCCCGGCGATACCGCCACCAGCGTGCAGCACAACCTCGTCCTGCCCACTTCGGGCACGAATGGCAGCGATATCAGCTGGAGCTCGAGCAATCCCGACGTCATCAGCAGTTCCGGCGGCGTCACCGTCCCAACCGACACGGATGCCAACGTCACCATGACCGCCACCATCCACAAGGGTGCGGCTAGCGATACGAAGGACTTTAACCTGACTGTAAAAGCTCTTCTGCTGAGCAGTTGGGTAAATGTGAACGCCATTTCGCCGGGCAATGGCGCGATCGAGGTCGATCCCGGGATCGTGATCCGAATCCCGTTTGGCCCCGCGCTCGACGAAAGCACGGTGAGCAGCGCGTTCCAGGTGTACAAGACCAGCAATTCACAGCTGGTCACGATCAATATCGCTTACGATCTCGCGTCCCACATCGTGAGCCTGACACCACAGTCTCCTCTGGAACAAGGTGTGCAATACACCACCGTCGTACAGACTACGCTGAAAGATTCCGAGGACAATTCGCTTCCCAGCCCGATGGGTTTCAACTTCACGACTCTTTCTTACGACGACATCCTTTCGCAGTGGAAGTTCAACGGCGACGGAAGCGATTCTTCGGGCAATGGAAACCTGTTCACGGGGTTCGACTTTATGGAGCCGGCTGACCTGTACGTCACGGATGTCGTGCATGAGGGCAGCGGTAGCCTCTACTTAGACGGCAGCTGGCAATACGGTACTTCGTCGATCAATCTGGGCTCGCAGCTGACAGTAGCGGTCTGGGTGAACGTCGACAATCCGATTCAAGGAAACATCAACACCATCATGTCGAATACCGACACGGGCGAAGCCTCCAACGGCTTCAAGCTCTGCATCAATCGGTGGGGTACCAGTGACCGATCGGTGGTGATCGAGGTCGGCGACGGGTCGACTGGGGGAAAGTGGACCACGGCTACTAATCTGATCCTGCCGGGCAACTGGTATCACCTGGCCTTTGTGATCGACCAGCCCAACCACTCGATCAAGATCTACTACAACGGCATGGAGGCCCCGCTCACATTTGCTTCGGACGAGCACTTCACGCAAGATCAGTTCAACTATTCTTTCAACACCGCGGGTCCGTTCACCATCGGCGCGTTCCCCGGCGGCATGGACTACAACTTCAAGGGCCACCTCGACGACATGCGCGTCTATAACCGCGTCCTCTCCCCAGAAGAGATCGCTAAAATCGCACAGGAAAAATAATCCTGCTACTTAGCCGAGCCGGGCGTCGCCACTCCAGATGCCCGGCCCTGTTTTTTCGTAACGCCAGCAACACAAAACCTGGTGCTTGCATGCCCGGCCCGACCAACGACCAACGACCAACCCCGACCAACGACCAACGACCAACGACCAACGACCAGCGACCAGCGACCAACGACCAACGACCAACCACCAACGACCTAACGACCTATCACCAACGACCTATCACCTGCCCTCTAGCGCAAATCCTACGTACACCCCTCCGGACGCCGACTTTGGATCCTTTCCTCCTCCCGCCGCGATCACGACAAATTGTTTGCCGTTCACTTCATAGGTAATTGGCGTCGCATTCCCCGAAAATGGCAACATCGTCTCCCACAGCAGCTCGCCCGTGGCCTTGTCGAATGCGCGAAACTTTTTGTCGAAGTTCGTCGCACCAATAAAAATGAGTCCACCCGCCGTCACGATTGGGCCGCCATAATTCTCCATGCCTGTATTTTTCATGCCCTTCGCCGTCAGCTCCGGATACTCGCCCAAAGGAATTTTCCAGACAAACTCTCCCGTATTTAGATCGATGGCACTCAATGTTCCCCACGGAGGCGCCACGGCCGGATATCCTTCCGGATCGAGAAACTTCTTGTATCCCGTGAAGCGATATTTCGCGGCGGGAGCCGGCGGCCCGACGCTCGCCACTTCTTTGTTCACTCCGCTCGTCAGGTAATCCACCAGCGCAAACATCTGGTCATCGGTCAGATTCGGGAAGCCTGGCATCCTTCCTTTGCCATTCTTGATAGTCGCCGAGATATGTTGCGGCGTCATCCGATCGCCCACTCCAACCAGCGACGGAATCGCCGGCGGCGAGCCTTTCATCTGCTCGCCGTGACACACTCCACACTGATTCAGATAGATCGACTGAGCGCTATGCTCGCCCGTGTTCTCCGTGAGCGCTCCAGTCCACGCGACGTCGTTTGCATTGACGTAGAGGATTCCCGTCTCCCGATCCAGCGCGGGCCCGCCCCACTCGGCGCCGCCATCGAATCCCGGAAACACGACTGTGTCTTGGCCAACAGTGAACGGCAGAAACTGGCCATCGCTACGGAACGTTCGAAAATGTGCCAGGGCCCACTCGTGGACCTCGGGAGTTCGCGTCGTAAGCAGATCCTCCGTAAGCCGCTGGCGAGCGAACGGCGCAGGCTTAGTTGGCAACGGTTGTTCGTCCGCAGCCACCTCGCCCGGCACGTCGCTCGCAGGGTACTTTCTGTACTCGACCGGAAACAGCGGCTGCCCGTTCGTGCGATCGAACAGGTAAACAAATCCCTGCTTGGTGGTCTGTGCCACGGCATCCACTTCTTTGCCTTCGTGCTTTACCGTCAGCAGAACCGGCGGCGCGGGCAAGTCGCGGTCCCATATGTCGTGCTTGACTTCCTGGAAATGCCAGAGGCGTTCTCCTGTTTCCGCATTCAGCACCAGCAAACAATCGGCGAACAGATCGTCGCCCACTCGATCCGCTCCGTAGAAATCCATCGCTGCGGATCCAGTCGGGACATACACGATCCCGCGTTTTCCATCGACCGACATTCCGGCCCAGTTGTTGGCTGCGCCGCTCGACTTCCACGCCTCCTTCGGCCACGTGTCGTATCCGAATTCTCCGGGATGCGGAATCGTGTGAAACGACCAGCGCAGCCTCCCGCTGTGTACGTCGTACGCGCGTATGTCTCCGGGAGGCGCGGGCAAGGTTTCGGGCTCGCGTCCCCCCACGATGATCAGGTCTTTGTAAACGATCCCGGGGCTGGTCAGATAAATCGATTGCGACGTAGGATCGCGCCCCAGATCTTCGCGCAGATCGATGCGCCCGTTCTTTCCGAACGTCACTTCAGCAGTTCCCGTTCTTGCATCAAGCGCATACAGAAAATTCATCACCCCGACCAGAATGCGCTTGTCTTTTCCGTCGCTCCAATATGCAAGCCCGCGATCGGGCTGCGTGCCTTTGATTCCCGAGTCAAATTTCCAGAGCTGTTTTCCGGTGGCGGCATCGAGTGCGAAGATTTTTTGGGTGGGCGTGATCCCATATAGCACACCGTCAATCTCAATCGGGCTGGTTTGCAGTCCGCCCGTCTCCTCCGTGTCGAACGTCCACGCCACGGTGAGATCTTTGACATTCTTCCGATTGATCTGTGCGAGGTCCGTGTAATGGTCGTTCTCGCGGGAGCCGCCGTAGATGGGCCAGTCCCGTTGCTGCCCACGAACATTTTTCGAAGCCACGACGTCACCCGATGGCGCCGGCATGCGTTGCGAAGATGGAGTGCCTTGTGCCGCTCCAGATTCCGCACTCAATTCGAACACCCCCATCGAGAACACAACGATCGCGGCTCCTGCCGCAATCGCCGCGACGGACTTGTTCTGCGCCACCCGTTGAAACGATCGAGAGCTCAAACCCTTCGCCTCGTTTATAAGATTCAATTAACACTTTTCTTCCCAAACATCGGGAAACGGCAAGCAGTGTATACCGATCACAGGCGTGTGGCGCGGACACTCCTGTCCGCGAATGTTTGACCCCTCACATTTCGGCCTGTCCCATGGTTCTTGTCGCCTTAACGATTTGTTATCCCGAGCGAAGCGAAGGGCCTGACTTTTCTTCGTAACGTTCTGTGATCCCGAGCGACGTCGAACGACGTCTTTTTCATAGGCACATGCTCAGTCGCGTAGCGACGCCAGTGACTAGCCCCGCACGTCGGTGCGGGGTCAGCCGATCTAACCGTCCGAGTCCCAGTGACGGCACATCTCGATTTGTATCAGGGCGCGCCTCCAGGCACGACGCGTCGGAACCACGATGAAGCGCCTTTAGGGCTGCTTCTCTAGCAGGCGCTACTCCCGAATTCCGTGGAACAATCTCGTGGAACATTCCAAACTCCTGCCGTCTTTTCGGCACCGCCGCGCAAAATCACAAACCAAATGTGATAAGCGCCCTCGCGAAATATTACCGAACCCACCGCACACCAATCGCTTCCATCCCTTTATAGGTTATCTATGAGCTAACAATGAAATTTGGAATTTGCGAATGTTCCACGTGGAACATTATGCGATTTCCCCGTCCGAACCTCTCACTTGCCTCGCCACATCTAAACAACCATGCAGTTTCAGACCGTGACCGCGCGCCTCGCACGAAGCACAGCTCTCTCCGGCTTCACCAAGCACCTCGAATTCGAGATCGGGAGCGTGCCCAAGTTCGGCTTTGTCCCGGGGCAGTGGCTGTCGCTGAAGCAAACCAAACCCGACGGAGAGGAACTTACGCGCGCCTACTCGATCGCTTCGCCGCCTGACGGAAATCGCTTCGCGCTCTGCCTGAACCGCGTGCAGGACGGATTCATGTCGAACTATCTTTGCGACCTCGAAGTGGGTGCCGAGATTTCTGCGCAGGGTCCGTTCGGAAATTTCATTTTGCGGCCGCCGCTGCGCGACACGATCTTCGTCGCTACCGGCACGGGCATTGCACCTTACCGCTCGATGCTGCAGTGGCTCTTCGCCGACTCCTCGCGCCATTTGGATAAGCAGTTCTGGCTGCTCTTCGGCAGCCGCACCCAAAAAGACATTTACTACCACGAGGAGTTCCTCGCGCTCGCCGCCGGGCACAACAATTTTCACTACCTGCCGACGCTCAGCCGCGGTGATGAGACTTGGAAAGGGTTGCGCGGATACGTGCAAGAGCACGTCACTGAAATCGTGAACGGCCGTACCGACATGCACGCCTACATCTGCGGCCTCGACAAGATGGTCAGTGCGAATCGCGACCTGCTGAAGAGCATCGGCTGGGACCGCAAGTCCATTCTGTACGAAAAATACGACTAACCCAGTCTTGCCGCCTGATCGCGCAAAAATACCTGACATCTTTTGTTCGCTGGCGCACGTACGAAGGTTTTCGGGTGTACAATTTGCCGACGCTACGAGAACTTCAACACGAACAACCTGCCTAAGCCGCTCCCCGGGGAAGCCGCCAGTCTGAACGTCGCTCGTGTCTCCTCCTTCCGTCGTTCACGCACTAACCACAAGTCGCAGAACGAAGGGAGACGCCATGAGAATTCTCCTCTACAACCCCGACAACGGTGTGACCCGCAATTTCATGCCCCACCTCTGGATGTTTCTTCTTCAATCGTTGACCCCGGCGGGCCATGAAGTACTGCTCATCGACGGCAACGCGCAGCCCATGGATGAAGCGGGAATCGCTCATTTCGTGCGCGAGGAAAACGTCGGGCTGGTCGGCATCGGCGCGATGACGCGCATGATCGCGAAGGCTTACCGCATGGCCGACGCGGTGCGTGCCGCGGGGGTTCCGGTCGTGATGGGCGGTCCTCACGTGACGGAGATGGCCGACGAGGCGCTCGGGCGCGACGGCGGCCCCCGTCACACGGACGCGGTGGCGCTGGGCGAAGCTGACGAAACTTGGCCGACGATCGTGAACGATGCGCTGCGCGGTGAACTCAAAGATGTTTACGCCCCGACCGATGCAGCGGGCAAGGAACGAAAGCCTTCACTGCAAGACTATCCGTCGATTCCATGGGACTCGATCGACCTGCGCCAGTTCAACCTGATCCCGAAGATCTTCCACCCGTTCCTTAAGAATGTGGCCGAGGGCTGGGGAACATTTCGCATTGTTCCGGTCGAGTCGGGTAGAGGCTGCCCGTACGGCTGCGAGTTCTGCACAGTGACAGGATTCTTTGGCGATGCCATCCGCTTTCGCACGAACGAAAGTGTCGTGAACGAACTTCTCCTACTGAAGGCGCGTGCGAAGAGCGAGGGCGGGCAGATCGCGGTCTTCTTCATTGATGACAATTTCGCGATCAACGTGAAGCGAACGAAATCATTGCTGCGTGACATCATCGCCGCCGGTGCCCAGGTGCACTGGGTGGCACAGATCAGCGCAAATCTGTTGCGCGACGAAGAACTCGTCGACTTGATCGCGGCCTCGGGGGGCAAGTGGGTGTTCATCGGGATGGAATCGATCGACCCGGCCAATCTGAAGGATGTGAATAAAGGCTTCAACAAACCCGGCGAGTATGGGACGGTGCTCGAGCGGCTCGCGCAGCGCAATGTGTACGCGATCACGTCGTTCATCTTCGGCATGGATAACGACACGCCGGGCGTAGCGGCACGAACGCTGGAGCAGGTTCGCACCTGGCCGCCGGGGTTGCCAATTTTCGGGTTGCTCACGCCGTTGCCGGCAACGCCGCTGTACAAGCGGCTCGAAGCCACGGGACGCTTGACGCGCCCGAAACACTGGCAAGAGTTCATCCCGTTCTTCATGGCCCACACGCCGCTTAAGATGACGATTCCGGAAGCGCATGCCGAAGTGAACTACGGGTGGGAAAATTCGTATAGCCCAGATGCCATCGCCCAGGCTGTCAACTCGATTGCCGATAAACCGCTGGGTAACCGTATCAACATCTTTCTTGCGCACCTGTGCTTCCGAGGAATCTATTTCCCCATGCTCGGCAAATGGGCATGGTTGAAAACGATCGCGCAAAATCGGGGGACGATCTACAAGCTCATGAAGGAGGGGTTCGGAGGGGGACGCGGATCGCTGTCGAGAAGCGCAGAACGTGCGACACCGTACGCGGAGACGATAGCGCCGGAGGCGGAAGCGTGAGTTCGGGCTCACCCGAGGATGGGGCAACATCGAAAGGGTGCTGAGAGCTACTGGCTTCCTTCGCGAAGCAGGACCACATCGGCGTCGTCGTGCTGGCGGATGATGGCGAGTGTCTTGCCGTCGGGCGACCAGTGGAAGTCGGAGATCGTCTCTGACGGGAAATGCGTCAGCAGGCGGCCCGGCGAGCCGTCGAGCGGTTCGACCCAGAGATTGTCGGCGCCGTTCTCGCTGATCGCATATAGGATCGCCTTGCCTCCGGGCATCATTTGAATTCTCGACGAGAACTGCTGCGTCCCGGCGAATCGGGAATCCAACATCTTCAGTTTCGGAGGAATGTTGGCCGCGCTATCAAGGCTCACCGTCTCCAGTTGCGCCCGCGCGTCGTTGGTTACCGGCTCACTCGTATCGATGCCCATCGATATTAATTTCCCGTCGCCAGAGAAGAAGTTGAGGGACATCAATGCAAACCGATTCGCGACGTCGGCGTTCTGCACGATCTCGGGCGTGCCGCCATCGATGGGTACCCGCATTAACTTTTGCGGCGGCTGGTCGAGAAAGTACACCCACTTTCCATCTGGAGAGCAGATGGGGCTCGTCTCAAAGAATTGTGAACTGAGTTTCTTCGGGGCGGAGCCGTCGGCGTTTGTACGCCAGATATTGATGGTGCTGTTTTGATGGAGGGCCCACGATAAAAGAAGATACCGCTCTCCGCATGAAGCGAGGCTGAGGATTCCCGCGTTTGGGTCACTCACCAACACGGTCTGATTCTGGCCGTCCGGGTCCATGCGCGTGACTTTATCTGCCGAAGAGACGAGCAGCTTGCCGTCGGGCGTCCACTGCACCATTCGCGGATCGCTGAAGGGCAAACTCTTCGGGGTGAAGTCAGGCTTCGCCAAGTCGTCGGCGGTCGCGAGCGCGAAGGTTCTCGTCGTCTTGACTTGCACGCTGGCAGCACTCTTCCCGTCTGCCGAGAGAGTCAGCCCTGCATAGCGACTGGTGTCGCGTGTGACGGGCTGCAGCCTTCCGTCCGCGACTAGCCTTGCGATTTGCGCGCGCTCAAAATTGGCTCCCTTGGGTGAGTGAACCACGAGGATGGACTTGCCGGAGGGCACATATTTGATTTCGAAAGCTGTGTCGTTCGGGAGGGCCGCAAGCGTGGTGATCTTCTTGGTCGCAGGATCGAAGGCCTCAATATAGCCAAGCGCTACGCCCGACGACGGGAAGGAATAGACGATCTTCCCGTCGGGACTCCAAACGAGATTACGTGGATCGCCGCCGCGCATTGAATGGGTGATCTCAAGAACCGTTTCATCGCTGCCATCGAGGTTGGCGGAAAGAATCCGGTATTTGCCCACTTCAGGATCGTTGGCGCGGATGTAGGCGATGCGCTTTCCATCGGGCGAGAATCCGATATCGGTATCGATGTCATGAACAACCGGAGTCGGCGTACCTCCGAGCACGGGCGCACGGTAGAGTTCGAATTCGGTTCCCTGCGAATTGACGGCCTTCTCGAAGTAGATGTAATTGCCGTCAGGCGCGAAGGCCAGGTGTCGATAGAGGCCGGCCGCGGGCGGAATCACCTGGGTATCGCTGCCGGTGGGCACGTTGCGCAGCCAAAGGCTTTGCTTCCCGTTGTCATTCTGCACGTTGAGGATGTACTTGCCGTCGGGCGAGATCGCCGCTTCGCGCGCTTTGCCTGTATTCGTGATCTGGGTGATGGTGAAGTTCTGAAAGGGCGCGGGGCCTGAACGGTTCAGGAACGAGTAAACCCCAAAGCCTGCGGCCGCGACAAGGGCGAGGACGACAAGCCCGGCGGCGATCACTCCGGTCCTGTACTGGCGCGCGACGGCGGCGACACTCGAACTGCTGGTGGAACTGAGGGGCGCCGGAGCAGACGGCACTCCAGCGGAAGAGCCGGCACCAGACGATGGCGCGGCCGATGCGACGACTGCCGTCTGGCTCTCACTCGAACTCGCAGCCGACGAGGCAGCAACGTTGCGCCCGGAACCGCTGTCGCGTTGCAGGCGTTTCAGATCGCTGCGCATCTCGGATGCGTGCTGGTACCGGAGCTCGCGATCTTTTTCGAGAGCCTTGTTGACGATCTCGTCGAGGCGCACGGGGCAATCGGGATTCACGCGGATCGGGGGCGCGGGCGCACGGTTCAGGATGGCCTCGAAGATAACGGCGGTCGTGTCGCCGCGGAACGGAACCGCGCCGGTGGCCATCTCGTAGAGCACCGCCCCAAAGGAGAATAAGTCGGTACGGGCGTCGAGATCCTTGCCCTTGGCTTGCTCGGGCGACATGTACGCAACCGTGCCAACCGCGGTGCCGGGGCTGGTGAGGAACGCGTCGCTGATAGCGGTAGCACCCGTCATGGTGCCGGCATCAGCTGCAGCTTTCGAAGAAGGCACGAGCTTGGCGAGCCCGAAGTCGAGGATTTTGGCGTGGCCGCGCTTGGTGACGAAGATATTCGCCGGCTTGATGTCACGATGGATGATGCCCTCGGCGTGAGCGGCGTCGAGCGCGTCGGCGATCTCGATGGCGAGCTGTAGGAGCAGGTCGTTCTCGAGCGCGTGGCCGCCGATGCGATGCTTCAGGGTGAGGCCGTCGAGGTATTCCATGACGATGAAGGCCTGGCCATTCTGCTCGTCGACTTCGTGAATCGTGCAGATGTTGGGATGGTTCAGAGCGGAGGCGGCGCGTGCCTCGCGCTGAAAGCGTTCGAGCGCCTGCGGATTGGAGGCAACTTCTTCGGGAAGAAATTTGAGGGCAACGAAGCGGCCGAGTTTGATGTCTTCGGCTTTGTAGACGACGCCCATGCCCCCGCCACCGAGTTTCTCGACGATGCGGTAGTGCGAGATGGTCTGGCCAATCATGGGAACCGGTGCCGGGGAAGTGGTGAAATCTTAGGGGCAGAGTGGAGAGAAGTCAAAAAGATGCGAGAAAAATCCCCATGCTTTCGCACAGAACGCGAATGGGGTGAGGCACCGGGCAGCGGCGAGCGTGAAAATCCTAAACCGCAGAGAGCGCGGAGGAAGCCGCAGAGAGCGCAGAGAAAAGCCTTTAACCGCAAAGAGCGCAAAGAAGATCCGCAAAGGGCGCAAAGAAGAAGCCGACCCACCCTTACTTGGGCATAAAAGGAACAGAGAGACGGCAGCGTCAGATGGAGCGAAACGTCGCTCGTCTCTAGGGCTCCCCGAACACGGCCCACGCGCCGATCTTTCCGTAGTAGATCCGCAGGCTGCATTGCTTGGGAGCGATGTGGCCGAAGGCCAGATTCACGTCTTTGGCCGGCTCATCGATCGTGCCACGATCCATTGGCAGGCGGGCCAGATCCTGCGTCGCGTCGTATTTCTTGCTGGTCACGTCTTTGTTCACAATGAGAGTCCAGTGCTGCTTTTCTGAAGTGACGTACAGGCTGTAGGCACCGGCCGGGATCACGGTGTCGCCCGCCTTGAGAGCGGTTGAGGTGAACAGGTACATGGGCGAATCGCCCGGGCTCCATACATGGCCCGGAAGATCATTTCCGCGTGCCGGGACTTCTTCATAGCGCAGCGACAGCTGGCCGCCGTCGGCAAACTGGCACACCGTTGTCTGCTGGCTGGCCGCAGGGGTCTGCGCCCAAGCCGCGATCGCCAGCAGGCCCAACACTGCCGCACGAGCAATTCCTTGAAGATGTGTCATTTCCTACACCCTCCCCACCTTACATTTTACGCTCTCTATGTATCGTAACGCGATATATCGATCAAGAGGCGGGGATGGACGGACAGTTGGTTGTTACCGCTACAAGCCGAGGATGTCCTGTCGTGCGTTGCCTTTTCGAGGTGAACCTGGCCAAGGATGATAGTCTTGCGCTATCTCGGCGGGGGATTGCCCGCAGATCTTGCGAACTGGATGCGAGGCAATCGGGCCATGAGTAACGAGGACAACCAGGATCAGGAACTCCGCGAACGGATCGCGAACCAGCTTCGGGCGACCGAGAGCGCCCGCACGGCGCCGGTCACGGATCAAGAGCTACAGGCGCTCAAGGCTGCGGCCAGCCGACTCGATCAGTTGTTGAAAACGGGCGCGGATGCCGACGCTCAGGCTCTCAGAAACGCGGCTGCACGCCTCGATCAGATCCTGGCGGGTATCGGCGCGGGCAAAGATGTGACGGGCGAGATCACGCGGCGGCGAGAGGCTCACGGAAAAGATAGCGCAGGGGATGGCGCGGAGAAACCTTCCAGGGATCAATGAGCGAAATTGGGAAATTACACCAGTCACGCTGCAAAACCTAGAATATCGTGGTGTGAACACAAACACCCGCGCGTCTCGGCAATTCAAACTGGTTGTATGCTTGCGGTCACGTTTGCTCTTCTGCATGTAAACTGCTTCCCTCAGGCGGACGGACATGCAACGGAAGCGGGTCCCACTTCGCCTGGCATTTACCTACCGCCCAATGAGCAGCATCCAGCCGTAGCATTGGCGATTTACCGCAAAAGCAATCACGGGGTGTACGTCTCCGTCGGTACAGAGCGTTCGTTCATCGGAGCCGCCTTGACCAGAGCCAAGGCCTTGTATGTGATCGACTACGATCTGCTAGCCGTGCGGTTCGCGAAGGTCAACCGGGCACTTCTGGCGGCGAGCACCAATCGAGCCGATTACGCGAATCTGCGCCTGACCGCATCCCAAGGTGTTTGGCGACAACGATCGGAGCACCTTACCGGCGAAGACAAAGAAACTCTCGCCAGTCCCGATTCGTGGGCGTTCTGGGACAAGCAGGTCCGGAAGTCGTGGGACCCTGATTTCGGACACTTTCATACGGCACCCCAACACCCAAACGACCCGTTCTTTGCTTCGAATTACCTATTTGATAATCGCCTCTATCGTCACCTGAGCCGGCTCGCAAAATCCGCAAGAATCTGGGCCCGGCTGCTTGATCTCCGCCATGAGGAAGAGGTACGTGCGTTGTGCGATGATCTCAAATCGAAAGGCCTTCCTTTGGGTGTTGTCGATACGTCCGACGTGCCAAACGCCAACTCCGGTGCGAGCGTCGCGGCGCATTACGTCAGGCTATTTTCGCAATACGCCCAGGACAACACACTCTTTCTCAGCACCGCGGCAGCGCACCCACCTGGCATGAATTGGAGCTACTACGCGTTCAGTCGTGGCAAGGTCTCGGGACGCGACGACAACACGATTCAACATTGGTACGAGATCGAAATGAAGAAAATAGGCGCTACCCGCGACTTGCTCGCCTTGGTAGATGACCCAGACGCCACATATCATTAGGCTGCGGACCACCCCGGGGAACACGAGTTCGGCCTCCAAGTCACTATCCAAGGACGCATAGGCCGCGGACTCCTTGAATCCACGCATGCTCGGGTATCAAAACGTCTAGATGACTCTAGAGAATCGTTGCTCTTTCATCTACGCTCACGATAATTGGCGTGACCACGCGTTAGCGCTTATGGACGCCAGGAACAGGCTAATCTCCAAAGATTTTGCAACAGTCGCCGCCATCTGTTCGCGTCGCCACGTTCCCTCAAGGACTTTTGCCAGTTCAGATTTATCGCGACTCTTCGCGAGTTTTGTCAGTCTAGCCGCCGGCCGTTTCCTTGCGGCGGAAATAGGCGTTCGCTTCTGGGCGGAATAAGAAATAGGCAAACAGCAACAGGATCACGACGTGGGTAGCGACCTTGCGCCCGGAATCAAAGAAGCTCACGAAGACGTGGGAGGCGATCCACGCGATCGCGAGCCAGCGTGCCCAGTTCTTGCCTTGGAGCAGGAGTGCGCCGCAGACAATCGCAACAAACTCGACGACAAAGATCCAGATATTTTCTCCGCGAAACGCCTGCTGAAGTCCAAGCTCGCGAAGGTGAAAAATGGAGCCGGCTACGCCCACCACCAGCAGCAGGCAAGCGATGATCGTGATTGAAATGGGGCGGCGGTTCATCGCGTGTTGAAGGAATCGTTGATCATGGGGCGTAAGCGCGTTGCGCCGTTCCATGACTTCGCGAGCATTGACAGAGCGCGGGAACACGGCGTCGTAGCGAAGGACTTCACGTGCGGAAGCTTAGCACGGAATTTTGCGCGCATTCTTACGGAGCGCGTGTGATGTCCATGAATCAGACACGGCGATCCTCCATCACGCAGGCACGAGTGGTGTGGATTCGGACTTCTGCGGCGATCAGGGTGAGCGTGAATCCGAGCCAGAAGGCGGTTCCGAAGAATTCGTGAGGAGTGAGTTTGCGGGTGGCGAAGAAGATGCCAACAATGGGACGCGTGGTGGCGACGCCGAGGGTCACGCCGTAGGCGCGCAGCATCCATTGGCGATGGGTGGTGAAGTCGCGGCGACGCGCGCTGCGGAAGCCTGCGATCAGAAACCAGAACAAGAGAAGCGCGTACAACGTGGTGGCGGCCGCCTCGTTGACGCCGCCGATGGAGTTGGTGCGGCTCAGCGCGATCGCGGAGAAGGCCACGAAGATTCCCAGCACGACGAGGATGCGTCCATTCCAGCGGTGAAAACGCGGGTGGCGTGTGCGGATGCGGCGAATGAACTGGAACGGCAGCAGAAGCAGATAGATTGTGGCGGGCACGATGTGGGCGAAGGTGCGAAGTCTGTGTTGCAGGAAGCCGCCATCGAGTTGGGCGGCGGGGTTCTTCGGAACGTTTGGAGCGGCAGCGGCTGTCGGGATCGGATGGATGAGGACGACGGCGCGGCGCGTGGCAGCGGCGAGTCCGATCAGGCTGAGGAGGATGACGGCTATCCAGACCCAGCGGGGGGTCTCGCGTTGTGTGAGGTCTCGACCGGTGATCGGCGCTTCAATGCTGGTCATGCGTTGGGTCCGATGGGAGCTGTGCGCGGCAGCTTGAAGCCGACAAGGATCGTCCAGAGAAATCCGGGAAAGCGGGTGAGCGGGATCAGCGGAAGGAATTTGCTGCTCAGCATCTCGAACCAGCTCAGCTCGCCGCAGATCGCGATGGCGAGGCCAAACCACATCAGCCAGCGTGGGATGAGTCGCGTGAGTCCGGCCGTCACGGAGATTCCGGCGATAAAGATGCCGAAGGGAACGGAGAAGCCGGGACCGCCGATCCCGAATGAGATTCGATAGAGCGCGTGAAGAAGCGTGGGGCTCTGGGAAATGTCGGAATACGACATGGCCCAGAGATAGCTGTTTCCAAACAGGGTGCCGATGGCGGTCGCGAGCCCTCCGAAGAGCGCGATGCTTGTGCCCGCCGCCCGCACGCCAAGGACCTGCAACTGGCTAACGACGGTCGCCACATAAATGCCGAGAGGAATGGCGGCGCCAAACTGGAGAAAGGCACAGAGGAGCACGGCTGTCTGGCGCGTTGAAAAGAATGCGACCATGTCGGCGACGGAGGCCGTGGGCGGCGGGTAGTAGGGCATTCCGCCAAACATCGTTACGGGGTAAAGACCAGCGCAGAAGAGAATGACGTAGGCGAGGGCGACGTAGCCAGGATGAGGGCCGCGAAAGCGGGTGAATGAGGGGTTCATGGCAATCTCCAGTAATAGTTATCTATTGTAATGATTATATATTATAATCATGTAACAATGCAATCGATGAAAACCGGGAAGGAACCGCGGGCAGGGAGGGCCAGTTTTCTGCTGGCGCAGGTGGGGGCGCATGCGGCGCAGCGATTCGGGGAGCGGCTGAAGCCGTTAGGATTTGCGCCCTACCATGCGGGCATTCTGCGCATGCTGGCGAGGTCGCCGGGTATGTCGCAGCAGGAACTGGCCAAAACGCTGGGTATGCACGCCAGCCACATGGTGGGGATCGTGGACGAACTGGAAGGGCGGGGACTGCTGGAAAGGAAGCCCTCGGAAACAGATCGCCGGGTTTACGCGCTGCACCTGACACCAAGGGGACTGCAGAGCCTGAGCAGCATCGGCGAGGTGGCGCGAGAGCATGGCCGCGCGCTGCTGGCGGCGCTGACCGAGCCGCAACAGGAGCAACTGGCGGGGTTGCTGGAAGCGATCGCCAAAGAGCAGGGGCTCACTGCGGGCGTGCATCCCGGCTACGCGAAGATGCGGAAGGGTGGAGGCAAGGAGAAGGACTAAGTTTCGACGCGGGCTCGACGAACGCCGTAAAAGATCAGGTCCAGAGCGTGAGAATGCGGCGGAGTTGTGGCGCACCTTGAGGAGTTCCGTCCGCATTCTCCATATTAGGGCTGCGGGTGGTCGCGCTGGGCCAGGAATTTGTCCTGACACCCTTTGGCTTGCGCGAGGATGGTGGGGTATTGCGGCGACTTGCGGAAATCGGCCAGAAGCGGATCGAACTCGAGGATTTCGTATCCGCAGAAACCGTCGGCAATCGCGCCTTTCATGAGCGCCGCGGTGAATACGTTTCCGCGACAGGCGTTATAGTGCACGGCCTGGCTAAACCTGGGTTCTGGATCCTTGAAGGAAGCGATGTCTTTTAATGCCTCGTCGATGAGTTGATCCGCCCCGGGAGGCCGAGGCTTCGCGTAACAAAGTTCCATCGCGCGGGTGTGAAAGAAAGGGCTATCGGGCAGCCGGTGCAGCCATTCCACAGCAGCTTGCGTTTTGCCTTCGCGCAACAGCACATGAACTTCCGCATTGTTCGACCACTCCGATCCCGCGTCCAAGGCCAAAAAGGCGCGCGCGCGGTCGAATTGACCAAGGGCATCGAACACACCCACACAGGAGCGGAATTGATAGTTGCCTGGATCGAGTCGAATCGCCTCTTCGCACTCACGGGCGGCGTCGTGAGTCAGGCCGGCGTAACGCAGCACATACGAAAGAGTGAAGTGGGCGAAGCCACTTTGCGGATGCTTGTCGACCATGGCCTTGGCTTCCTGGTAGGCCTGCGGAAGCTTGCCTGCATCGGCCTCGAGACTGACGATCTGCTGCGCGGCGTCCTCGAGATTGGGATCGAGTGCGAGCGCACGTTGCAGCGTGGGAATCGTGCGCAACATGGAACCATTCGATCCGGGACCATATTCCTCTTCGTAGTAATAACGCTTGCCGAGGGCGGACCATGCCGGTGCGTAATTGGGATCGAGGCCGACGGAGCGCTCCAGCATGCGGATCGCCTCACGGTTCGCAGTGCCATCGTGAGCGATGGCGACGCTTCGCAAATAAAGGTCGTAGGCTTCTTCATTGGTGGGCCGCGTACCGAGATCGCCCGAGTCGCTTGCCCCGAGGGCAGGAATCAAACCCTGGCGGACTTGAGCGGTGACCTGTTCCCGCATTGCGACGAGGTCTTCGGCGGGGACAGTCTTCATGTCCTGCCAGAGAACGCGATCATCGGCGACGTCGACGGCTTCGAGCGTCAACTGAAGCTGGTCGCGAATTTTCTGGAAATGACCTGTGACGATCCTGCCGACGTGCATCTCCTTGCCGGCCTGCTGCAGGTCGATTCCCGGCGACGAATACTTGCTGGTTGTCGCGAAGGGGCGGATCGACAGGGTGCGAACGGAACTCAGCGTGGTGGCAATTTCATCGGGGAGCGCCATGCGGAGGAAGTCGGAGTCTTTGTCGGCGCCGAGATTCTGAAATGGAAGGACGGCAATGGTCGCTGGAGGCGGCGCGGCTTTCGCCTGCGGCGCTGAGCCGGGCTTGAACCGCCAGGCGATGAGTCCGATCAGCACGATCGCAAGGATTGCTGCGCCCGCGGCGACCGGCCAAATCCATTTTCTGGATGCGCCTGGTTTCGCGGGAACGGCAATCGCATGCAGCGCGGATGCGGAACTCGTATCGCGGCGCGCCCGGATAAGGTCGGCGCGCATCTCGGAGGCGTGCTGGTAACGCACTTCGCGATCTTTCTCGAGCGCCTTCTGGATGATGCGTTCAAGATCCGCGGGAACCTGTGGATTCAGGCGAACCGCCGGCACCGGCGCTCCATGCAGGATTGAGTCAAAGATGGCACCGGAAGTTTCTCCCGGAAAAGGCAACGCGGCGGTGGACATTTCGTAAAGCAGAATGCCGAACGAGAACAGGTCGGTGCGCGCATCGAGGGGTTTTCCGAGAACCTGCTCGGGCGACATATAGGAGACGGTGCCGAGCGTGGATCCGGGACTGGTGAGATGTTCGTCATTCGATTGCGTGTTCGCCGAAGCGATGCGACTGGCTGAGGCGTTACTCTCGCCAACCTTCGCAAGTCCGAAGTCGAGAATTTTGGCATGCCCGCGCTTGGTGATGAAAACATTCGCGGGCTTGATGTCGCGATGGACGATGCCGGCGGCGTGGGCCGCGTCGAGGGCGTCGGCAATCTCGCCACCCAACGAAAGCAAGGTGTCGATTTCCATGGAACGCCCGGCGATGGCATGTTTGAGCGTCATGCCCTCGAGGTACTCCATGGCGATGAAGCGGATGCCATCGGCCTCGCCGATCTCATAAATCGTGCAGATGTTGGGATGGTTGAGCGCGGAGGCAGCGCGCGCTTCGCGGCGAAAGCGCTCAAGCGCGGAGGGGTCCTGGGCCACGTTGTCGGGTAGAAACTTGAGGGCGACAAATCGGCCGAGCGAGATGTCCTCGGCTTTATAGACCACGCCCATGCCGCCTCCGCCGAGTTTCTCGACGATGCGGTAGTGCGAGATGGTTTGGCCGATCATTCAGGAGGGATGCAGCTTTCGAGGAATCTTAGGGTGAGGGGCAGGAGATGTCAAAAGTCCACGGCCTTGTCGAACTATCTCGCCGCCACAACGACTAGAGACTTTCACCCTTGGCAGGCTGACCTGCCAGAAGAAAGGTCTTTGGATACCGGCCCTCGCCACATATTTTGAAAGACCCGAAGTCTTTGTACCAAAGGCCCTCGGGAACTTCGGGTTGATTTTCGATCCAAAGACGCAGGCGGTTTAAGTCCTCCACGCTGATGTTTCGATCCCTCATCCTTTTCGACCAGGTGAGTGCGAACAGCAGCGGGGATTTCAGACCAGCGCGCAACCTTCGGCATTTACTCGCCGAATACGAAACGACCCAGTTCGTCGCCCAGCTGCCTGGCTTCTTCGGCGTCCTCGGTGGCGCGAAAGCGCTCGGCGAGCTGAAAGAATGACGTCTCCTTCTTCTTTTGCGCTTCGATCCCCTCCTCGATCAACTCGACCAGGATGCGGTTGTCGCTTAGGCGGCGGCGCTTGGCCAGAACCTCGACTTGTTTGGCAACCTGAGGAGGCAAGGTGACACTCCGGCGAACGGCCTTGGTGGACATGACACCATCTTACACCTATATGGTGCGTCCAGCTAAGGCATGCACTTCCGCTGGAACGATAGGTATGGCGTCGCCCTCGAGCGAGACTTTCACTCCGCTCTATCGGGGAGGAGGTTATTCTCTCTAATTGTGGTCCCTAGCCAGCGTACCGTTATGAAAATCCAATCAACCCGGGACCTGTCGTTGTCATTAAATCACTGAGTACAAGCGTGTTAGAGGACAACTGTCGATTGAAATCCCCTGCATCCGTTCTGCCCCTTTGTTCATCTAAACCTTGACAGTGCGACACTCAAGTCCTATTATGGCTGGATAGTTAGCGGTCAAGCGGATGATTTTAAGGCACTTATAAGGTTTAGGAGGGCTGAAATGGCCAAGATTATAGGAATTGACCTGGGAACCACCAACTCGGTGGTGGCCGTCATGGAAGGCGGCGAGCCCAAGGTTATCGCGAATGAGGAAGGCGGGCGAACGACCCCGTCGGTGGTGGCATTCACCAAGACCGGCGAACGGCTGGTCGGGCAGGTCGCGAAGCGGCAGGCGATCACGAATCCCGAGAACACGATCTACTCGATCAAGCGGTTCATGGGCCGCCGCTACGACGAAGTCAACGAAGAGATGAAGATGGTGCCCTACAAGGTCGAGCGCGACGGGGACCACGTTGCCATCATTGCGCAGGGCAAGAAGTACACCCCGCCGGAGATCTCCGCGATGATTCTTCAGAAGCTGAAGAAAGCTGCGGAAGACTATCTGGGCGAGAAAGTGACCGAAGCCGTCATCACGGTTCCGGCGTACTTCAACGATGCCCAGCGGCAGGCGACCAAAGACGCCGGCAAGATCGCCGGCCTCGATGTGAAGCGCATCATCAACGAGCCGACGGCGGCCGCCCTGGCTTACGGGCTCGATAAAGGCAAGGACGAGACCATCGCCGTGTACGACTTTGGCGGCGGTACGTTTGATATTTCGATCCTGGAAGTGGGCGAGGGTGTGATCGAGGTGAAAGCCACCAACGGTGACACGCACCTCGGCGGTGACAACCTCGACCAGCGGATCGTGGAATGGCTGATCGACGAATTCAAGAAAGACGAAGGCCTTGACCTGCGGGGCAAGGGCAATGAAATGGCTTTGCAGCGTCTGCGGGACGCAGCCGAGCGGGCGAAGATCGAACTCTCCACAACCATGGAGACCGAGATCAATCTGCCCTTCATCACAGCAGATGCGACCGGGCCGAAGCATCTGGTGAAGAAGCTGACCCGGGCGAAGCTGGAGTCGATGGTCGAAGACCTGATTCAGAAGTCGGTGGGTCCGTGCAAGCAGTGCATGAAGGACGCGGGCGTCGATGCGAGCAAGATCAACGAAGTCGTGCTGGTCGGCGGACAGACCCGTATGCCGCGCATCCAGGCGCTGGTGAAGGAGCTGTTCGGCAAGGAGCCCCACAAGGGCGTCAACCCGGATGAAGTCGTGGCAGTCGGCGCGGCGATCCAGGGCGGCGTGCTCAAGGGCGAGGTGAAAGACCTGCTCCTGCTCGACGTGACCCCGCTGTCGCTGGCGATTGAAACGCTGGGCGGCGTGGCGACGCCGATGATCCCGCGCAACACGACGATTCCGACCAAGAAGACGGAAACGTTCTCGACCGCAGCGGATAACCAGACGTCGGTCGAAGTGCACGTGCTGCAGGGCGAGCGTCCGATGGCGGCGCAGAACCGGACGCTGGGCAAGTTCCATCTGACGGGACTGCCACCGGCTCCGCGGGGCGTGCCGCAGATCGAGGTGACGTTCGACATCGATGCCAACGGCATCCTGAACGTGACCGCGAAGGACATGGCCACGGGCAAGGATCAGAAGATCACGATTACGTCGTCTTCCGGGTTGTCGAAGGAAGAGGTTGAGCGCATGGCGAAGGAAGCCGACGCGCACTCGGCCGAGGACAAGACGAAGCGCGAAGAGATCGAAGCCAAGAACCAGCTCGACAGCATGGTCTACCAGATGGAGAAGATGCTACGCGAGTCGGGCGACAAGATCTCGGGTTCGGAGCGCGGCGAGGTAGAGAACGCTATCGCCGACGCGAAGAAGGCGCTGGAGTCGGGCGACAAGGCAAGCATGGATCGGGCGCGCGAAACGCTGACCCAGGCGTCGCATAAGCTGGCCGAACAGATGTACAAGGCTGCGGGCTCGCAGGGCGCACCGGGCGCAGGCCCGACCGCCGGAGCGGGACCGTCGGCTGGCCCGGGCGCTGATGGCCAAGCCAAGAAAGACGAAGGCGTGATCGACGCCGAGTACGTGGATGTTGAGGACAAGAAATAAGAGAAAGCCGAGCACGAAGTCGACAAGGGCTGCTCGCAAGGGCGGCCCTTACGATCTTCGGCATAGTTTTCGCGCTGGAGACCGAGTTTCGATGCGCGATTGTCCCGAGGGTTATAAAGATCCGAATTACAAGGACGATCCGGACATGCGAACCGGTGAGTTGTTTCGCTTCTGCGTGGGGAGGAAGTTCACGATCCGAGGATTTGATCGTTACGGCTACATTGAATTGCAGGTCGACGATGATCCAGCCGTGAAGAGAAAGTTCGGATTGAACTGGATTTGGGTTGAGCCGCAATTTGTTGAACTGATTTCAAAAACGCGACGACGCGTCGATCGCCCGGACAACGGGTTGGGTTGGCGCGAGGACTTTTTGAAAAGTGAGCGAGAATCCGCTGGCGAAAGCAAACGGGTAAGGAGAGAAAAGCGTGCAATTCGAAGTCAATGATCAGATGTATTTTGTGAATTTCGTCCCGGACGAAGGGCGGTGGTATGTTTTCACACCAACCGAAGAAGGGATGATCAGGATTCCGGTCGCCATGGATGCGGCGCCGTTCGAGAACTTCGCGGTCGCGCCGGAAGAAGAAAAGAAGCGCATCGTACACTAGGAATTATTCTGGAAGGCTAGAAGCCAGAAGCTAGCAGCCAGTAGCGAACTATGGCAACAACCACCAACAAAGATTATTACGGAGCACTGGGCGTCAAGAAGAGCGCGTCGACGGAAGACATCAAGAAGGCCTTCCGCAAGCTGGCGCGAAAGTACCACCCCGACGTCAACCCCGGCGACAAGTCCTCCGAGGAAAAGTTCAAGACAATCTCAGAGGCCAACGAGGTTCTGAGCGATCCGAAGAAGCGCAAGATCTACGATCAGCTCGGGTTCTACTCCGACAATATTGATCCTGCCGCGGCCGAGGCGTATGCCGCGCAAGGCGGGACGCCCGGAGGGTTCCCGGGTGGGCAGGCGGGTGGGGGAGGAGCGGGTTCGGCGGGAGCGGGGGGCGTCCATTTTGACTTCGGCGGGTTCGACTTTTCGGATCTGTTCGAGGGCGGGGCCCGGGGCAAAAAAGCATCAGCGAGTTCGTCGAGCGGTGGAGGATTCCGCGACATCTTTTCGAGCATTTTTGATCGCGGTGGAGCGGGAGCGGCCGCGCAGGAAGGGCCGGAACCCGGTACCGATCTCGAGTACCAGGTCAACGTGCCCTTCTGGACGGCAATCCGTGGTGGCGTGATGAAGCTGAACATCACTCGCCGGGAGACCTGCGGCACGTGCAACGGAGCGGGATTCGTCGAGGCGCCCGGAATCTGCCCGCAATGCCACGGAAAGGGCACGATCGAGCAGACCGGCGGACGGATGAAGTTCAACGTGCAATGCCCGCGCTGCCATGGAACGGGAAAGAACATCTCTCCGTGTCCGACCTGCCATGGGGAAGGAACCGTGGAGCGAACCGAGCCCTTGGACATCCGGATCAAGCCGGGTACTCGCGACGGGCAGAGGATTCGACTCGGCGGGAAAGGCAATGCCGGAATCCATGGAGGAGCGGCAGGAGATCTCTACGTGATTATCCGGGCGGGCGATCACCCGGTCTTTCATCGGGACGGCGACGATATCCGGCTCACCGTGCCGGTGAGTGCGACCGAGGCCGCGCTTGGCGCCAAGATTGAAGTACCGACCATCGATGGGCGGACCCTGTTGAAGATCCCGCCGGGCACCCAGTCCGGTCAGAAGCTGCGGTTGCGGGAAAAAGGCGTGCCGTCGGCCACGAAAGAAGGCGTCCGCGGGGACGAGATCGTCGAGATCAAGGTGACGGTCCCCATGCCACGCGACGAGCGGACGAAAGAACTGCTGCGGGAGCTGGCCACGCTGAATCCAGAAGATCCCCGGGCGGACTTATGGAAAGAAGTCTAGAAGACAGGTATCAGGTCTTAGGTCTTGGGTCTTAGGAAACCGAGACAACGGTCTTTTGGCTCAAACGGACTTGACTAACCATCACCTCAGACCGAGATGCTTACACCAGCAGCGGAAGCCTAAGACCTAGCACCCAAGACCCAAGACCTGCCCTTCTACTTCTTGCTCGGGTCGTCCCCGGGGTTCACGTAGTTGAACTGCAGCGGCGACATTCCGTGGACCTGCACGATGGCTTCACCCGAAGCCATCGCGTAGTGGTGCATTTCTGGGTCGAGATAGGCGAAGCTTCCCGCTGGGAAGGTCATCATCTTCGACTCGTCGAACTTGTCTCCCATACCTACCTTGAAATTTCCGGAAATCACAGTCACATTTTCCCGCTTGGGGTGCCAGTGGGGCGCGATCTTGTAGCCATCGGGCATCTTCAGGCGAACGGTGTAGTCGCCGGAGCTTCCCATGGGATTGCCTTCGATCACAGCTAAGGTAGCTCCCGGAGCAACGAACGGTGGCGGAGGCCCGTATTGAATCTGGTCTGGCGCGAATGCGTTGTGCGGATTGCCCGACTGCGCGAGCAAGCCAACGGCGCACAGACAAAGAACGATCCCCAAAGTTCTTGTCATAAATCCCTCCTTGAATACTTGTATCGAGAAACGGCGTTCAGAAAGTGGCGTGCAACGTTATACCGCAATGACCGGAGTGCTACCAGCCATCGGAGGCGCGCACGAGTTGCGGGCAGCGCGGCGACGGTGACTGTCGTACCAATTACGTCCGTACCGCATCTTTTGCGAAAAAATTATGGAATTTTTCGTTGCGTCGCATCTAATTTGCCGTATTCTCTGTGCTGCGAACTAACTCCGCCGAAATGCCCGTGGAATCGCATTAAACCCGGGAGCCGCGCCTAAGAGAGACTTCAAGGGAGACGCGGTGGTGAGAGTGAGTCGCTTGAGGAGGAAGCCATAGAAATTGGCAACAGCTAGCGCACCCGTCCAGCCATCCCGGAAAGTTTCCGTTCGTCCCCAGAACAAAAAATTCGGCAGGCTCACCTTGTGGCCCCTGGTCGCCGCCACCTTCTTTATGGTGTCGGGCGGAACCTACGGCACGGAAGACATCGTGCACGGCGCAGGGTACGGCCGCGCCATCCTGATTCTGCTGCTCACACCGATTCTCTGGAGCTTGCCCACCGCCTTTATGATTGGCGAGCTTTCGAGCGCGCTGCCCGCGGAAGGCGGCTACTACGCCTGGGTGCGGCGCGCGATGGGGAATTTCTGGGGATTCCAGGAGGCCTGGCTTTCGCTGGTTGCGTCCATTTTCGACATGGCGATCTACCCCACGCTGTTCGTGGCCTACATGGTCCGCATGTTTCCGTGGTTTCAGGAGGGGCATCGCGGCGTGATGGTGGGCCTGGCGGTGGTGGCCACGTGCGTCATCCTTAATATTGCCGGGGTCAAGGTCGTATCCACGACTTCCCTCTGGCTGTTCTTCGCCTTGTCGGCGCCGTTCGTCGTGATCGCCGGGCTGACGCCGTTCAAGATCGGCGCCCTCGCGGCCGCCGTAACCAAGCCGACGACCTCGACCGTCGACATCATCGGCGGCTTGCTCATCGCCATGTGGAACTACATGGGCTGGGACAACGCCTCGACCATCGCGGCCGAAGTCGAGCGTCCGCAGCGGACCTACCCGCGGGCGATGCTGGCGGCGGTGGCCATCGTCTCGCTGAGTTACATCATCCCGGTGGCGGCCATGTGGATGACCGGACTCAACCCGAGCGCGTGGGAAACCGGATCGTGGGCGGAAATCGCCAGCATGGTCGGCGGGCCGCTGCTTCGGATCGCCCTGGTCGCCGGTGGAATGATCAGCGCCTTCGGCATGTTCAACGCGCTGGTGATGAGCTACTCCCGGCTGCCCCTGGCCATGGCGCAGGACGGGATGTTGCCCAAGGTCTTCGCCAAACTCCACCCCAGGACGCAGGCACCCTGGGTGGCGATCTGCGTTCTGGCGGTGGGTTGGGCATGCTGCTTGGGGCTGGGTTTCGAACACCTGGTCACGATCGACATCCTCCTGTACGGCGCCAGCCTGCTTCTGGAATTTGTGGCGCTCATCGTCCTGCGCGTGCGGGAGCCGGAGTTGGCTCGGCCTTTCCGGGTTCCGGGTGGAATGTTTGGGGCGGTGGCGATCGGCGTCACGCCCATACTGTTACTGGGCTTCTCAATCTTCCGCAGCGAGCACGAGTCGATTCTTGGGATGAGTTCGTTCGCCTTCGGACTGCTGCTGATCGGGGCGGGGGTAGTAGCTTACCTCCTGAACCATGCAGTCAAGCCGGAAGGCTGGGCGGCGCAGGCGGAGAAGGCGCAGACGGCGTAGATGTTGTACTGGATTTTCTCAAAGAGACGCGGTATCTGCCGCGTCTCTTTTCTTTTAGCACGAGCCAGTGCGATGATGATCACTGATGACCAAGCGGAAGTCCAAAGGCGCCTACATGATCTCGGCAGTCGCCGAGATGTACGGCATCCATCCTCAAACCCTGCGGCTGTATGAGCGTGAAGGGCTGCTCAAACCCTCGCGCACCGAGGGCAACACGCGCCTTTACACCGACGAAGACTTGCAGCGGCTGGAGTTCATCCTGACCCTCGCACGCGACCTGTCGGTGAACATCAGCGGGATCGCGATCATCCTGCAAATGCGCGAGCGGATGGAGGAGATGCAACGCCAGATTCAGGATTTCGTGAAGTACATGCAGGAAGAAGTCGTGAATCGGGCATCAGCCGCGGCGGCCGCCGACGCTACAAAGGGGGCGATCGTTCCACTCAGGCGGCCCATTGTGCCTGGCTCGCCACCCAATCTGCGGAAGAAATGACAATCGGTTCCTATAAGCAAGCACTCCCCGACGTTGACCGTTCCTGGATGGACGCTCTGGTCCGAAGGCAGGTCGAGCAAGGGCGTATGATAAAAGTCCTTTGCTGCTCAGCCGATGGCTAGCGACCAGCGACTGCCCTCATGCTGCCCTTCAAGCTCGTTTACAGCGACGACTATTTTCTTCCCATCGGCGCGCACGTCTTCCCGGCTGAAAAGTATCAGCGCATTCACAAGCGGCTGCTCGAAACCGGCGTGGCCGAACCCAAAGATTTCGTTTCGCCCAAGCCCGCATCGGACCAGGACATCCTGCTCGTTCACACGCCCCAGTACGTACAGAAGCTCAAAACGGGAACGCTCTCGGCCCGCGAAGAACTGGAGATGGAGATCCCCTATTCGCCCGAGTTGGTGCGGGCCTTCTGGCTAGCCGCGGGAGGCTCAATGCTGGCCGCCGACCACGCCCTAAACGACGGAGTCGCCTTCAACATCGGCGGCGGATTCCATCACGCATTCCCCGATCACGGCGAAGGCTTCTGCATGATTCACGACGTGGCGGTGGCAATCCGGCGGATGCAGCGCGATGACAGGATCCGTACCGCGATGACCGTCGACTGCGACGTTCACCAGGGAAACGGCACGGCGGCCATTTTCGCGGGTGTACGGGTTCCGAGCGCGCCGCTTCCATCCGCCGGTGGATCGACGGTCACCACGTCGCGGCCCGCAAAAATTCGCAATGCCCATGCCGGCGACGTCTTCACAATTTCGCTTCACCAGGAAAACAACTATCCGGCGTGGAAACCGCCGTCGTCGATCGACGTCGATCTGCCGGACGAAATCGGCGACGACGATTACCTGGCTTGGCTGGACAACGCATTAAGCTCTGGGCTTCGCCAGTTCGAGCCGGAGTTGATTTGCTACATCGCGGGCGCCGATCCCTATCGCGAAGATCAATTGGGTGGACTGAATTTGACAATCGAGGGATTGAAGAGGCGCGATGAACTGGTGTTTCGGGTGGCCAAAGCTCGGGGCATACCGGTCATGGTGACGTACGCGGGAGGCTATGCGCGCAAGGTCGACGACACGGTGACCATCCACTGCAACACGGTCGTCGCCGCCAAGGAAGTGTTCGGGGGAAAGTAAGCCGCTCCGGCCTCATTCCAGTGGTAATTCAGCAAACAGGTGCCGCAGATAGTTTGACGGATCCTCGAGAAACCCGCGAACAATGTTATAGGGGGAAGACTGTTGGTAGGTGATTTCAGCGATGCTGTCACCGTCAAACGAAAGTATTTGGCTCTCCGGATAGGCCAGGATCAGCGGCGAGTGCGTTGCAATGATGAACTGAACATCTGGATTTCCCCTTAACAAATTATGAAGGAGTAGGAGGAAGCTAAGCTGTCGTTGCGGGGAGAGTGCGGCTTCCGGTTCATCGAGGAGGTAAAAGCCTTGGCGGAAAAACCTGTTCTCCAACAAGGCAATAAATGACTGCCCATGTGACTGTTCGTGTAGCGATTTTCCGCCGTAGGCTGCGAGGGTGACAGGATCGTCCCTTTGCAGTTCGTCAAGGTATGTCGCCATGTTAAAGAAGCTCTCAGCTCGAAGAAAGAAGCCTCTTGTAAGCTTCTTTGTCCACGAAAGACGCAGTGCGTGAGCGAGTGGCGAGGTTGAGCGAACGCTCTCTGTCGTCTCACGATTGAAGTTTCTGCCGCCACCTTCACGATTGAAGCCAACGTGCTCGGCAATCGCTTCGAGAACCGTTGATTTTCCGGAACCATTCTCTCCCACAAAGAAGCACACGCGACGTGTGAGGGCGATGGCGGACAGACGGCGCACCACCGGGATGTTGAAGCGATAGGTGTCCCAGTCGCCAACTCGATCTTTCAGCAGACTAATCTGCCTCAACCGTGGGGCTTTCACAGTCATCAACAGTACCCGCTCCGAGCTTTGCATTCTAAGCCAGCGACGCGAGTGTCGTTTACTATCTATCGATGCACCTTCGTTTAATCCGGCACGCGACTTTGATTCTGGAATACGGTGGTCACAGTCTCATCGTCGATCCGATGCTGGATGACGCGGGCGCGCGTCCAGCGATCCAGAATTCGCCGAATCCGCGAAACAATCCACTGGTAGGGTTGCCGATGCCGGCGGAAGAACTCATTCAGGGCGTGGAGGCGGTGTTCGTCACGCATACGCACAGCGATCACTGGGATGGAACCGCCGCCCGCAATCTCCCGAAAAACATCCCCTTATTTGGTCAGATTGAAGATGAGGAGAAATTTTGGAGTCAGGGATTCGCGCGTGTCCAGTCGGTGACATCGTCGGTAAAGTGGAATGGCATCGAGATCACGCACACCGGCGGCCAGCACGGACGCGGCGAGATCGCCAAGGCCATGGCGCCCGTCTCAGGCTTTGTCCTGCGCACATCCGGTGAGCCAACCTTATATATCGCGGGCGACACGATCTGGTGCGACGAAGTGGAGACAGCCATCCGCGAGCACAAACCGGCAGTCGTCGTGGTCAACTCCGGGGCCGCGCAGTTCCTCGAGGGCGATCCCATCACGATGACCGCTGACGACGTCATTACCACTTGCAAGACCGCCCCCGGCGCACAGATTGTCACCGTCCACATGGAAGCCATCAATCACTGTCTGCTCACGCGCGACGATTTGGCATTTCAACTGGAGGCCGCGCGCGTGAGTAGTCAGGTGGCGATCCCGCCGGATGGAGAGTGGGTGGAGGTGTAAGGAGTCTTTATGTTCCGTTGGCCTCCCGGGTCATCCGCTCGACACACCACAGCGCCCCCTACAACACCCAAGAAAACACGTTCCTTCACACGTCAACCGGAAGCATCGTTCACTCATCACCGCAAATCGCTTCTTCCCACTGTCATCCTGAGTGAAGGAAGGCGCCAGCCGAACGGAGTCGAAGGACCCCATTTCCGTTTGCCGGCAAAACAGGCCTCCAGAGGCATTTTTACGACGGACCCTCGCTATTGGACCTACATCATCGCAAGCCGCACCGGAACTCTATACATCGGCATCACAAACAACATAGAGAGGCGGGTATGGGGAGCATAAAACCGGTCAGTTCGATGGCTTCTCCAGCAAGTATCTCTGCTACCGGCTTATGTACTACGAGAGCTTTGACGACGTACTCCGGGCAATTGCTCGAGAGAAACAACTGAAGGGTTGGCGAAGATCGAAGAAGATCGCGCTGATTGAATCGCGCAATCCGCGGTGGGAGGATCTCGCAGAGAAGTGGGGATGGAAAACGGCTTTCTCCGGAGAGTCGACTGCAGGAAGGCGATCCTCGATGGAAACTCCCTGAAGCGACACGAGTTGTATTGTCTACAAGGGGTCCTTCGACTCCGATCGGCTCTCGCCTCACTCCGCTCAGGATGACAGCGATGAAATGTGTTGAAGATGACGAGGTTTTGAACCAGTAGAGTATTTCTTCAAGAACGCCGCCTTGTCGTCAGCCGCATCGCCACCAGCCACTTGCTATCTGCCACCCGTCAGCACGCGGCTGCTAAAATAACCGTCTACGCCTATGTTTGAGAATCTTTCCGAGAAACTTCAGCGCGCGTTCAAAACCCTGCGCGGGCAAGCCGTCCTCAGCGAAGAGAACATGCAGGAGGCCCTGCGGCAGATCCGGCTCGCGCTGCTCGAGGCCGACGTCAACTTTAAGGTCGTCAAGCAGCTCATCGACCAGATCCATGCCAAGGCCGTCGGACAGGAAGTCGCGACAGCACTTTCGCCGGGCGAGCAAGTCATCAAGATCGTCCGTGACGAACTGATCGCCATCCTCGGCAAAGACACGGCCAAGCTTAAGTTCGCCTCGCAACCCCCGACCGTCGTGCTCATGGCCGGCCTGCAGGGTTCCGGAAAAACGACCACTTCCGGCAAGCTCGCCAACTGGCTGAAGAACGGCGGGCACCGGCCGCTGCTGGTTTCGGTCGACGTCTATCGTCCCGCGGCACGGCAGCAATTAAAGGTTGTCGCCGAAGCGATCAAGGCCAACATCTACGAAGGCGAGGTCACCGAGGCGAACACAGCCACGGTCGAGCGCCTGGTGAAAGAAGCTCGGCGCGAGGCCATCAACACTGGTAGCGACGTACTCATCGTCGATACAGCCGGCCGTCTGCACATTGACGATCAGCTCATGGAGGAGATGCAGTCGCTCAAGAAGCTGCTCAATCCTTCGGAAATCCTGTTCGTCGCCGACGCGATGACCGGACAGGACGCGGTCAAATCGGCCGACGAGTTCCACAAGAAGCTGACCCTCACCGGTGTGGTGCTCACCAAGATGGACGGCGACGCCCGCGGCGGCGCGGCGCTGTCGATCCGCAACGTGACCGGGCAGCCGATCAAGTTCATCGGCGTGGGCGAAAAATATGATGCGCTCGAACCGTTTCACCCGGACCGTATCGTGTCGCGCATTCTGGGCATGGGCGACATCCTGTCGCTCATCGAAAAGGCCGAGCAGCAGATCGACCGGAAGAAAGCCGAAGACATGGCCAGCCGCGCCCTCGCCGGCGACGGCTTTTCCCTCGAAGATTTCCGCGACCAGCTGCGCCAGGTGAAGAAGATGGGATCGATCCAGAGCCTGATGGGCATGCTGCCGTCGATCGGACCGTTCAGCGGACTGCAGAAAGCGGCGGACAAGGTCGACGAGAAGCAGATCAATCGCGTGGAAGCCATCATTAACTCGATGACGACCCACGAGCGCCATCATCACGAAGTCATCAATGGCAGCCGCCGCAAACGCATCGCCCGCGGCTCGGGCACCAGCGTACAGGAAGTGAACAACTTGCTCCGCCAGTACGCGCAGATGAGGAAAATGTTCAAGCAGATGGGGAAGCCCAGCTTCGCGCGAAGACTGGCGGGGATGAAGATGCCAGGAATGTAGGGGCAGGTCTCAGGTGTTGGGTCTTAGGTGTTAGGGGAAGTAACCTACTCGGCCCGAGCTTGCTTACGACTCATGAAGTACAACATCTTCTTTTATCAAGGAAGCGAACTGTCATTGAAGACCAAGGTGGCACGCGGCCGGGCGTGGATCGACGCCGACGGTTTGCACATCGATGGGCCCTCTACATTGCGGATATCAGGAGCCGACCTGCTCTCCACTGAGTTGTTCAGACTTCACGGTCTCGGTCGAGTTATTCGGGTTGAGCATCGACACGGTTGCCTATTCATGTCTGTTGTGCGTTTCATGCTTGGACAATTCGCAATCATCAACTTTTTCAAACAGGCAAAATTACACGAAGAGCTTGTGGCTTTGACTCCCAAGACCTAACACCTGATACCTAAGACCTGCCTTTATGAAATGGCGCTCCCTCGAAGAATCGGCTCGTGGAACGGAGACGCGTCCGTTGCGGGAGATCTGCGCCGAGCGTAAAGCGAAGATCGCGCAGTTTGTGCCCTCCGCGACGCTCGAAGTTCACTCACGCGTGATTGCCGATTTTCGGTCGCGGGACTTAGCAGCCAATTCGATTGCGGTTGGCGAGAAGGCGCCTGCTTTCACACTGCCAGATCACGATGGAAAGCCCGTTTCTTCCACTGACCTGCTGAGCCGAGGGCGGCTCGTGCTTTGCTTGTTCCGCGGACGCTGGGATCCCTTTTGCTGCGGACAGATGGAAGCTATGAATCAGATCGTGCCTGCAATTCAGGAAACGGGTGCGTCTTTTGTCGCCATCTCCCCGCAAACCGTGAAGCAGTCTTTCTTTATGGCCGATCAGCACCGGCTACGCTTCCCTCTTCTGAGCGACTCGGGCAATCAGATCGCGCGCCAGTTCCGTCTTGTCCATCGTGTGCCGGACGAGCAGCAGGCCATCTATCGCCGGGCATTCATCAATCTTCCCTTCACCAACGGAGACGAGAGCTGGGAGCTTCCGATTCCCGCAACCTACATTCTTGATCGCTACGCAACTGTCCTCTATCGATCGGCGGACGAAGACTATACCGAGCGGCCCGAGCCGACAGAAATCCTGGAGCGTTTGCGATGAAGGCCGCCGGCATTGTCATTTTGTTTCCGCTGATCAGTGTGGTGATTGTGAGCCTCTACGTGCACGGAGGGATATCGCGGATAGCAGCACTGGTGCTGCTTGTGGGCAGTGTGGTTGGAGGTGTAGCGGCGCTGATTTGGAAGCGGCCCAGCGACGGAACGTCTACCGATGCATTTCCGCCAGATCACCACTACAGGTGACATTTGGACTTGCTGCTTCGGGCGACGGGTTCTTAGGCTTCATTAGGGCCCCTGGTGTAATTGGCAGCACGTGAACCTGTCCAGTTCCAAGGCGCGGGTTCGAATCCCGTCGGGTGCACACCGATCCCGGTTGTTGGTAGGGACGGTTAGAAGGGGCCTAATGGACAGGGGGTCCCTTCGGTAACATTGACTTCGCTCGTGCTGAGTCGCAGAATGATGTTGTAACTGGACAGGTTCACGTAAGTTCTCGAAACCCGAGCCCTTGTGGTTCGGGTTTTCTATTCGTCTTGCGCCGGTCGGGGAAGGGCTCGTAGCGAACCCAACGACCCAGTGCCAATAAGGTGGGCACGATATCCGGCCGAACCACAGCCTCCCAGTATTTCGGCTATCATTGCCGCTATGACGCCAATGCGACACGCACTTTCCATCGTCGCAGCGACCGCCGTAGCAGTGGGTTTAGCTGTCGGCATTCACTCCTTTGGGGCGCACGACTCTTCCGGCTTCCTGACTGTGATTCTGGGATACCCCGGAATTGCCGTAATATCTGCAACCGAGTTAGAAAATCGCGATGCTGAGGTCCTATTCACCGTTGTCAATTGGCTCTTCTATATCGGTGTGTTCGAGGCAATTCTGCATCTGAGGCAAAGACTTAGTCGGCGTCGATGAACGTCCAAAATTCGGACCGCATCGACGCTCACCCTTGCCAATCCCGCTAACTTCCGCGATAATAATGGTTTGTCTTACCCCGCCCGGAAGGATTAGGAAAGGAAACACAGTTCCGTGTTAATGATTCGTCTGGCGCGCACAGGTGCGCGCAAACAGCCGCAGTACCGCGTTGTGGTGATCGAGAAGGAGCGCGCACGCAATGGCCGCTCGGTCGAAGTCGTGGGGACCTACAATCCCCGGGGCGCAGCCGCCCACATCGACCTGAAGCGCGACCGCATCGACTACTGGGTGTCGAAGGGCGCCAAGATGTCTGATCGCGTGAGCAAGCTCATGGCAAAGCCAGTACCCGCCCCGGTGAGTGCCGGGTCCGCCGCTTAAGCGCGCCGTGTAGGCGAAGCGCATTTCACCCCACAAGGTAAGGAGCCAGCAGATGACCGAGCAAAGTGGGGACGCGAAGGTACTCCTCGAACAGGTGGCCAAGTCGCTGGTCGACGCGCCGGATCAAGTTTCGGTGAACGCGGTCGACGAAGGTGGAGAGACCGTCCTCGAACTGACCGTCGCTGAGAGCGACCTGGGCAAAGTGATTGGCAAGTCGGGACGCACGGCCCGCGCGCTGCGCACGCTGTTGAGCGCGGCCGGCATCAAGGCGCACAAGCGCTACTCGCTCGAGATCCTCGAATAGGTCTCGCAGGCCCGGCCTCAAAAAAGGACCCACGCACAGGGATCAGGATGGGCGACGAGTACATCACCTTGGCTCGCGTCCTGAAAACGCAGGGCCGGCGCGGCGAAGTCGCAGTGGAAGTGCACTCGGACGTTCCCGATCGTTTCGTGGAAGGCATGCGATTGCTGGCGCTCGACGATGCGGGCCAGCGGCGCGAGTTGGAAGTCGAAGAGTTGTGGCCGCACAAGGGCCACTTGGTTTTGAAGTTCGCTGGCATCGACTCGATTTCTGACGCGGAAGCTTTGCTGCGCTGCGAGTTGCAGGTGCCGCGCGGCGAGCGGGCTGAACTTGAGCAGGGCTGGACGTACATCAGCGATCTGACCGGTTGCACGGTATTCGATGGCGACCGCGAGATTGGGCAGATTCAGGGCGTAGAGTTTGGCGCGGGCGAAGCGCCGCTGCTGATTGTTGCGAATCCGCCCCGAGACGGATCGTCGGTAAAGCCGAGCAACCAGCGCGAGCAGCCTTACGAGATCCCGTTTGCCGAAGCGTACCTGGTGAGTGTGGATCCGGCGGCGAAGCAGGTCCGCATGCGATTGCCGGAAGGCATGCTCGAAATCAACGCTCCGCTGACCGAAGAGGAGAAGCGGGAGCAGAAAGGCAGTGGCTAGTGGCCAGTGGTCGGTGACTAGTGGCTTTGCTTTTGGGTGTTTTGTATCAGGGCGCGCCTTTAGGCGCGGAGTTCAGAGGTCGGTGCTCGGCGGAATAGCTAAAGCGCAGCGGCCCGAAACGTTTCGCTAGCCACTGACCACTACGTGCTGTTTCGCGATGAAGATCGACATTGTCACGATCTTTCCCGACTTCTTTCGCGGGCCGCTGGATTACGGAATCCTCCGCCGGGCCCGGGAAGCGGGACTGGTGGAAGTGAGTGTCCACGATTTGCGGGAGTTTACCCGCGACAGGCATCGCACTGTGGATGACCGCCCATTTGGCGGCGGCGAAGGCATGGTCCTGAAGCCGGAACCGATCTTTGAATGTATTGAGAAGTTGGGAATCGCCCCACGGAAAGGGCGGCTTGCCGGCCAAGCGAGCGAATCGGTGATTCTGCTTTCTGCGCAGGGCCGCCGGCTTGATCAGACGCTGGCGCAGGAGTTAGCAGCGCTCGAGCGGATCGTCCTGATCTGTGGCCGCTATGAAGGTGTGGACGAGCGCGTCAGCGAGCACTTGGCGGATCGCGAGGTTTCGATCGGCGACTTCGTGCTTAGCGGCGGGGAACTCGGTGCAGCGGTGATCGTCGACACGGTAACGCGCCTGATTCCGGGAGCGGTCGGCAACGAGAACTCCACGCGGCAGGAGTCGTTCACGTCACGAACGGACCAAAAGTCGGCGGACGGCGAAGATTCCCTCGGTGCGAAAACCGTTCCGACTTCGACCTGCGGTTCCGGCGGATTGCTCGACTATCCGCATTACACGCGGCCCGCAGACTTTCGCGGAATGACCGTACCAGAAGTGCTGGTGAACGGGAACCACGATGAGATCCGCCGCTGGCGGCGCAAGACAGCGCTCGAAAAAACGCTGCGCAATCGACCGGACTTGCTGGATCCGGCAGCGCTCAGCGAGGAAGACAAGAAATTGCTGGCCCAGGTCACGGGCAATAAAATTTAGAACGATCGAAGAAGGACAAGATCATGTCGAACCTCATCATTGAAAAACTGTTGGCCAAGAGCAAGCGCACCGACCTGCCCGCTTTCGCGCCGGGCGATACCATCCGCGTTCACGTAAAGATTCGCGAAGGCGACAAGGAGCGCGTGCAGGCGTTCGAAGGTGTCGTCATCTCGCAGGCCAAGGGACCGCAGGCCAGCTTCACCGTCCGCAAGATCAGCTTCGGACACGGCGTGGAGCGTATCTTCCCGGTGAACTCGAAGGTCATCGATCGCGTGGAACTGGTTCGTTCCTCCAAGGTGCGGCGCGCCAAGCTGTACTATCTGCGCGGGTTGAAGGGCAAGGCCGCTCGCCTGAAGGATGTGGACCGCGAGCGTCCGACTGCCGAAGTCGAGACCGCAGCCGCAAAGTAGTCTTTCACGCAAAAAATTTGCAGGCGCGGAGTCTCCTGCGCCTGCAACCTCAGTTGCCGAATATCAACGATTGCTGTCGGATCTAAATCTGCGCGGCGAATGTCTTCGGCTTCTGCGCCTTCTTTTCCGCTGCGTTCTCGTCGGCGGCCAACTTCCTCACAAGATACTGCAGGACCGCCCGGTCGCCCTTGCGGATCTCGCGGAACTCAATGCCCAGCCCCACGTCGAGGGCCGCGTGCTTCACCTGCCCTTTGAAGCTCAGGTCATAGTTTGCCACTTTCACCACGAGCTTCAGATCCGTTCCCGGCAACACGAGGCTGTTGGTGCTCACGAGGCAGCCCACTTCTGAAACATCCTTCAATTCGCCTTCCAGGCGAGCCGCCCCGGGCCCTTTCTGAAGAAGCTCGGCCACACCTTCAGTCGAAAAGCGTTCGTAGCGCCGCCGATTATTTCCGGATCCGGCCACCGCCCCGAGCCGCTGCAGATTCACCTCGCGCGTCACCGGATCGTAGACTTGCTCCATGTCTCGAAGTTCGGCAACCCACAGCGTCTTCTCGGCTTCCACGCATTGAATGCCCACCTGCCCATGCAGCGGGGAGTTCGCTTCGCCGATCCATACGACCCGGCAGTAGGCGCGGCTTCGCCCGCGCTCCACCACCACGATCTGCCCGGCTTCCTTCACGCAACGCAGGCCGGTCACACGAGCACCGTGCGAGGAAATATCGTACGTGCAGGCCATCTCCAGCCGCGGCTTGGTATCGTCGTCGAAGAATGTAACGCGAACGGGAAGAGCTACATGAATGCGTTTTTCCGTGCGATCGGGTGATTGCTTCCTAGAATCGTCGCTCACAGATCAATCCATACTCCCTGGGATCAGCGGCCTCGATTGCCCTCTGGGGGGACATTCCGAGAGTAACGCGTGTCCAAATTTTGCTCAATTTACCTCGGTACCCAACGAGTGGTGTTACGGACCGACCATTACGATTTGGGGCTAATTTGCTGCGAGAAGGGACACGCACGATGGTGGTTCCAGCGGCCCTCATCGCTTGTCTTTGCGAACTTTGCGGGCCGTTCTTTGCGATCTTTGCGGTTAAGAGCTTTCCCCCAACTTCGCCCTTGCCTTTCCACAACGGCATGGACGAACATTAGAGGAAAGTTCCGCATCTGTGCCCGTCAAATCCAAGTCCGCGAAAAAGAAGCTCTCGGCCTCTGCTGCCAAGCTGCGTTTGTTGAAGCGTCTGCGTTGCACGTTGCGTTACGAGAAGAAGGCATGGGACAGCGGCGCGCAACTGGTCGCCGGCGTCGATGAAGTCGGGCGCGGCTCGCTGTTCGGACCCGTCGTCGCTGGAGCAGTCATTCTCGATCGCGGATATCGCGTCCGCGGCCTGCGCGATTCGAAGCTTCTTCCGGCCGAGCGCCGCGAAATTCTTGCCGAGCGCATCAAAGAGCATGCTATCGCCTGGTCCATCGCCGCGATCGATGCGGCGCGCATCGATCAGATCAACATCTATCAGGCGTCCCGCCTCGCTATGAAGATCGCTGTCTCGCAACTTGCACCAACGGCCGACTATCTCCTCATCGACGCGCTTCGTCTCGATTGCGAGCTGCGGCAAATCCCCATCATTCACGGAGACGCGCTCTCGGCCTCCATCGCCGCGGCGTCGATCGTCGCGAAAGTCGAACGGGACCGACTGATCACCGCCTGGGATCCCGTTTTTCCTGTTTACGGTCTGGCTTCGAACAAGGGATACAGCACGCCTCGTCATCTCGCCGCTCTTCGCGAGCACGGTCCGTCGCCCTTGCACCGCCAGTCCTTTGCTCCGGTGTGGAACGCTCCCATTCCGCAGGAGGTGCTGAGCTTCATGCTGGAAGGAAGCGCGCCAGAGCAGGAGATCGCCGAGGCCCAAGAAGCACTTCTCGAGGAAGTCGCGGGAGACTGAGCCCAGCTACGAGCTCTCCGCTTCATCGCTTAAAATGCATACATGGCTCGCATTCTTTGCGTTACCGCGCATCCTGACGACGAAGCGGCCGCCTTCGGCGGTTCGCTGCGCCTGTATCACGATCGCGGCGCTGAAATTTACGTCGTTTGCCTTACTCCCGGACAAGCCGCCAGCCACCGTGGCGCCGCGAAGAACGACCACGACCTCGCGACCATCCGCCGCAAAGAGTTCGCAGCGTCCTGCGAGATTCTTGGCGTCGATCGTGGCGTGGTGCTCGACTATGCGGACGGGAAACTACACCGGATCGACCTCTATTCCGTGGTCGAGGAGCTCGTGCGCCACATTCGCACCTTCGAGCCGGACATCATTCTCACGTTTGGCCCCGAGGGCGCCGTCACCGGCCACACGGATCACTCGATGGCGTCCGTGTTTGCGACGCTCGCCTACGAATGGGCCGGTCGGCCGAATCGCTACCCCGACCAACTGGTCGATGGCCTTCAGCCCCACCAGACCCAAAAGCTTTATTACACGACCTCGGATTTCAGTCTTCCCGACCGCCCGCCGATCTCTCCATCCCCCATCACGACGGTCATCGATATCACCAATCATCTAGTCGCCAAGGTCGCCGCGTTTGAAGCGCATACAACCCAGGCTCCAGTATTCCCGCTCGTGAAAGAGACGATCCTCACCCGCAGTCCGCAAGAGATGTTTCACCTCGCGGCCACGTCTCATCCGCGAAGGGTTGCGGAGGAAACCGATTTGCTGGAAGGTGTGGAAACTCCAATCGCGAAGACAGCATAACGGATCGCCGCAGTCGCGATGACCGCTGCGCCCTTCGCAACGGTTCTCCGTGATCTTGGACTCGAGCCGTCCTTTGCGGCCTTTGCTGCTTTTCGTTGCGATGTTCGCGTTAAGAGCTTTTCTTTGCGACCTTTGCGTCGCCTCTCTTTGCGCTCTTTGCGGTTAACAGTTTTTCTCTGCGCGCTTCGCGGGTGTTCTCCGTGGCATCTGCGTTTAAAAGCTTTTTGACGGTTCGCAGCGCAGAGCTCGAAGCCTGCCGTCACTTCGCCTTAATGATCTCTCCCAGCAAATCCGGCTTCGACTCGTCGCGCACCAGGTGCGGATGCTTTTCGCCCTCGTGATAGTCGAGCTTGAAGGTCTTGTAATAATCGGTGTTTTCCACGAGCAACTCGATCGGATCCGAACTGCTCTTCGCCGTTTTGATCGCGTCGTGCAGAACGTCTGCGGAAAACTTCCGGCCATTTACGGCGACCACTTTCATGCCCGGGCCCATCCCGGCCTTTGCCGCCGTCATGCCTTCGATCGTGTCCGACACTTCGCCGTCGTCCTTCAAGACCAGTCCGACTGAGAAGGCTTCATCAACCAAATTCTCGGCCCGTTCGGCGCTGCGCTCGAAGTCGCTCGGCGTTTCGTCGTAGACCAGCTTCCATCCGCTCCCTTCCACACCGCCCAGGGGCGCTCCCGGTCCGTGGTTCGTCAGGCGCTCCGTCCAGAAGCCCCTCCAGTCGTAAGGCGCGATCTGATTCAGCGCATTCACGATGTCATCGAAGGTATAAGTCTTGAGCGCAGGCACCCCGCCTTGCCCTCCGTGAAAGAGCTTGCAGAAATCATCGATCGACTTCTTGTCTTTGGTTTGCTGGCGGATGACGACGTCCACCCACAGCCAGTTGAAATCGTCCTCTTCATAGAAATCCACGCCTCGCCGCCACGAATACCACGCGCGCGGAGCGAAATAGAGTTGCGGTGCCGCGTCGGCTGTGTCTTGGAGATTGCGCCAGGTTCGTCCGGGAAGATGGTCGAGCGTAGCTGCGCTGAGCGCGAGATATTCGCGATATTGTTCGGGCGTCCACAAACCGCTCCGCGCCGCCAGCATATTCCCCAGATACTCCGTCAGGCCTTCGTAGGTCCACAGCAAATCCGTCTGCATCGCCTGCTGATAGTCGGGCGTGGCCAGGTCCGCAGGACGCCGGTACTTGCCATTCCAGCTGTGGACGTATTCGTGTGGGAGCAGACTTGCGTCCAGCTTGCGATCGGATTCGTCGATCAGGCCGCGCTCGCCTACGCGGCTGTCATCAGACTCGTGGTGCTCCAGCCCGAAGTGCGCCACGTGATCACTCAGCGTGTAGAGAAAATGATAGTCACGATAGTGATAAGTTCCGAAGAGCGCGCCCGCCTGTGCGACCAGATTCTTTAGATGGTCCCACACTTCTTGCGGAGGCTCGAGCGCGGCGGCGCTGTCGGCGGCAACGTCGATCTCTGCGGGCGGATTCGTCCCTGAAGTCAACGGAACGGCTTTCAGGAACTCCCCCGCCAGCACCGGCGAATCGACCAGAGTGGTCAGGGGCGCGGGCGAGAAATGAAGATCGTTTTCGACATTGTCGCCACCGCCGAAAGATCCCACTCCGCGCCCTCCGGGCAGCGCGGTCGCATACTTCCAGCCGTGTGGAAGCTTCAAGCTCGCCGAGAACGTGATGTCGTCTGCCTTCCATCCCTTGGGATAGAGCAGCACCTGGTTCCAGCTGATGATCACCAGCTTGTCGGTCGCGGACGATCCCGCCGAGAACCCGCCCGCAAACGTCGCCGGAGAAAGGAAGTCAAGATCCGCAAGAACCTCGTTCTGCCCCGCGGGCACTTCCACGTTGATTGTCCATCCATCGAGCAGATCGCGGCGCCACTTCAGCGTCTGCCCGCCGGCAGAAAACTTCAAACCGGCCAGATCATTAATGGGGCCGTCGGGCGCGTGCTCGCCGGGAATCCACTTCGGGTAGTAAAGGGTTAGCGTGCCGGGGGTCGCCGGAATTCGAAGTCGCGCATGAAAAATCTTGCGCGGCGCTTCCGTCGCGTCGACGGATAGAGAAATATTCGGGCCACTCGCGGCCCAGCTCGGCAAACCCACAACGAAAAGACACACACACAACCACACGGATCGCACACGACCGTGAGAGAAAGACATTCAGGCTCCTTGTGACCCCAAGCGGCATCCGGCGAGTGCCGGCAAACGGATGAATATATCAGAGAGACGGACAGGCTCTGGGCTTTGGGCTCTGGGCTTTGGGCTTTGGGCTTTGAGTAACGAGCTTTGAGTTTTGAGCGCCCTCCGCAATCCTGCAGCCGCGTGTGTCCTACCTTCACTGGCGCCTTTCCAGAGTCGATGATCTCAAACTTTTAAAGCCTAAAGCCTAAAGCCGAGAGCCCAGAATTCGCTTTTCTTCGTACAATCGACCCGTGATCAAATCCCTGTGCGTTTTCTGCGGCGCGAATCACGGCAAGCGTCCGGCGTATCGCGCCGCTGCACAACAACTCGGTGAACTGCTCGCTCAGCGAAACATCACCCTTGTTTACGGCGGTGGGAATGTTGGGCTGATGGGAACTGTTGCCGACGCGTGCCTCGACGGCGGCGGCCGCGTGATCGGCGTCATTCCCCGAGCGCTCGCCGAAAAGGAAATTGCCCACGCCGGGCTGACCGAAATGCATGTCGTCGGTTCGATGCACGAGCGCAAAGCATTGATGGCCGATTTCGCAGACGCTTTTTTGTCGTTGCCCGGCGGCTTCGGGACCTGGGACGAGTTTTGCGAGGCACTCACCTGGTCCCAACTCGGCCTGCAGAAAAAAGCCTGCGCCTTCCTGAACGTCGAAGGCTACTACGACGCGCTCTTCGCCCTTGCGGAGCGCGCAGCCGAGGACGGCTTTATCCGTCCCGAGCATCGGCAGTTGTTGCTCGTCGAGACCGATCCCGAACGCCTCGTCGACCGCCTCGAAACTTTCGAAGTCCCCTACGTGCCGAAATGGGTCGACAAGTCGGAAAGATAAAGTCGGGCTCTGCGCTCTCGGCTTCAGGCACTCGGCTTTCGTGTGGCACCGATGTGTAGCGCCGCCGCCTCGCCGGCTGTCGCGAGGGCATCTTGCCCTCGCAAAATGAAACTTGACCCTCGCGCGATCAGCACGAGTAGAAAAGAGCCAGGCAGGCCAGCCCACCATCGACACACGCTATGAAATGCTCGAAGCTCACAGCTCATCCCTGACGGCCCAGAGCCGAGAGCCCAGAGCCCAAACCCCAGAGCCTGATTTATCATCCCGAACGTGTCCACCTCTCATCGCGGCAAGTTCATCACTTTTGAAGGGCTCGACGGCACCGGCAAAAGCACGCAGATCGAAAAACTCGCCAGGGCTCTGCGCGCGCGCGGCGTCTCGGTCGTCGTAACGCGCGAACCCGGCGGCACGCCCACCGGAGAAAAAATCCGCCACGTCATTCTCGACTCAGCCACCACCGGCCTTGCTCCTATGGCCGAGATGGCGCTTATGTTCGCCTCGCGCGCCCAGCACATCCACGAAGTCATCGCGCCCGCGATGGCCCAAGGTAAAGTCGTGCTCTGCGACCGCTTCACCGATTCCACCGAAGCCTATCAGGGATCTGGCCGCAAGCTGGGAAGCAAAGCCGTGCTCGAACTCCACCGCATTCTGTGCGACGACCTGCAGCCCGATCTCACCATCCTCATGGACTCCGACGTCGCCACCAGCGTGGAACGCGCTCGGCGCCGCAATCAGAGATCCTCCAAGAACGGCCGCTCCCAGAAAGACGAAAACCGTTTCGAGCAAGAAAGCCGCGCTTTCTTCACCCGCGTGCGTCACGGATACCTCGCCATCGCCAGGCGCGAATCGGAGCGCGTAGCCCTGATCAACGCCCGCGGCACCCCATCGCAGACCCACGCCAAAATTCTCGAAGTCGTGCTCCCCAAACTGCGCCTGGCCGCGAAGTTGGCCTAACACGGTGTCCAAGGTTCGCGCGTTCTTGGCGCTAACCTGGGTATACGGCCCCGGTGACACGCAGGCGTACAATTCCCGCCTATGCGATCGAACATGCTACGCTGCATCCTTGTCGCCCTGCTGACCCTCCAAGCCGGCCTCGCTACCCTAGTCGCGCAATCGACCCAACCTGCGCACGCCCAGGTCAAGACGCTCAAAGTGACGATCCTCTCGACCATGCTCGCCGACGAAGGAATCGGCGAATGGGGCTTCGCGGCGCTGGTGGAAAGTGACGGCCACCGCATTCTCGTCGACACCGGCGCGCGGCCCGAGACTGTGCTCTCCAACGCCCGGGAACTGAAAGTCGATCTCAGCGACGTAAAAGAGGTCATCCTCACGCACAATCACGACGATCACGTCGGCGGCCTGATGACCCTGCGGCGCGAATTCATGAAAAAAAATCCCGACGCCCTCTCCATTGCCCACGTCGGCAAGGGCATCTTCTACAGCCGCGTTGAACCCGATGGCAAAGAAGGCAATCCGATGCTCGCCATCCGCAGCGAGTACGAAGCAACCGGCGGGAAATTTATCGAACACGACAAGCCGGCGGAGCTATTTCCGGGTGCGTGGCTCTCCGGACCCGTGCCGCGAACTTATCCCGAACGCAATTGGTCGGTGAAAGGCAAGGTCAAGACACCGGACGGCCTGGTAGAAGACACCATCCCCGAAGACCAATCCCTCGTGCTCAACACCGCCAAGGGACTCGTGATGATCACAGGCTGCGGCCACGCCGGTGTAATCAACATCCTGACCTTCGCCGAGAAAGAATTCCCCGACACGCCCGTGTACGCGATCGTCGGAGGCCTGCACCTGTTTCCGGCGACCGACCAGCAGATCGACTGGACCTCCGACAAGCTCAAGGGTTTCGGGCTTTCTTACCTCGTGGGGGCGCACTGCACCGGTATCAACAGCGTCTACCAGATCCGGCAGCATCTCGGATTGCCGCGCCAGTCGGCCGTGGTGGGCGCGGTCGGCGCAACCTTCGTCTTAGGCGAAGGCATCCACCCGGGCAAACTGGCGCAGTAGTTTTTCGCGCGCACTCGCTTTCAAAAACTACGGCCCCACCTTCGCCCCGCGCAAGTCTTCGATCTCCTTGAGGACTCGTATCACCGTCGCTTCCACCAATGCTTGCCCTTCTTCCCGCGTGGCCAGTGTCGGATCGCCCCACGCGCCCGTGGGCGAATAAGTGCCTTTGCCCTTGGGATCGCGCGTCAGTCCGCCCGGTTGATCTGGATTGAGGTCGCGCCGAGCCTTCTCCATGTGCACCGTCTCGGGCGCAATGTAGAGCATCTCGGCGGTTTCGATCTCGTCGGCGTGTGTCCCTCCCGATTTGCGCAGCTTCGTCTCCACCGGATCTTCCTGCGTGAAATCAAGGTAGCGCATCAGAATGCCGTCTTTCGCCAATTCCTCGGCCGATTGTTTCAGTGGCCGAAGCGTCGAGATCCCGGTATTGATGAGGTAGAACTTTCGCGGGCCATAGTGCGCGAGTGAACGCACGATATCGGAAACCGTATCCCGGGCCGTTTCAAGCCGGACTGAGGTCGACCCCGGATATTCGAGAAAGGCCGGGTAGTAGCTGTGATTGATCGTCGGCGCCACCACGACCGTGGCCTTCTCGAGGACGCGCTCTTTGAGATATTCCGCCATCAGGAAATCATTGTTGAGCTGAAGATGCAGCCCATGCTCCTTCGACTCCGCGCCCATCGCGATCACCACCACCTGGTCCGGAGTAAGTACCTTTTCGGCCTCGTCCCAGCTTAGTTTCTCGAGCAGGATGCCGCGCTGCTTCTCCGAGCCCCGAGCCTTCGTGGCCGTCTTACTGCCGTCTTGCGCGGATACCAGCACGGTGGCCACTGCCAAAATCAGGCCCAGTGTCAGTCTTGCCGCATTTCGCATTTGTAATTCTCCTCGCGGTCTCTTCGGCTTCAACAAGGCTCTATTGCCTGTCTGACGCTCAAGGGACCTTGGCCTGATAACAAATTTGCCGCCAGATTTTACTCCGTGTCTCCGTGCCTCCGTGGCTAGCATTGGTTTGCCGTGGTAGATTGACCGCAGTGCCCTTTTCCTCCTTCCATGGCAATACCGAGATCGTCCATCGTCTGCGCGATATGCTCGCGCGCGGGCACTTTCCGCACGCCATGATCCTCGCCGGACCCACCGGTTCGGGCAAATACACGCTCGCGCTCATGCTGGCGAAGGCAATGAACTGCCTCGAGCCGCCCGCGACCGACGGACTCCCCGATTTCTGCGGTAAGTGCTCGAACTGCGCGCGCATCGCGCTCTCGGAAGACCTCGACGCCCGTTTCGCCGAAGCCGTCGAGGCTCGCGAGAATCTCCGCGAGACCGACAAAAAGGAAACGCGCATCCTGATCCAGGCGCACCCGGACGTGCTGGTCATTCCGCCCGATCCGCCGCAACTCATGATCAAGGTCGACCAGGTGCGTCGCGTTATCGAAACCATCTATTACCGTCCCGGCGACGCTAAAGAGCGCGTATACATCTTCACCGACTCGAGCTTCATGAAAGAAGCCGCCAACTCATTGCTCAAGGTTCTTGAAGAGCCGCCCGAGTTCGCGACGATTTTCCTGCTGACCGAAAACGTGGGAGAACTGCTGCCCACCATCCGCTCGCGCGCTATGACTTTTACGCTCGGCGCATTGCGCTCGACAGAAATCGAAGACGATCTTGCGAAACATCACCCTGAATGGAACGCGAAACAGCGCGCACTCGTCGCGCGCCTTTCCGAAGGCGCCGTCGGACGCGCCCGCAGCTTTGATCTCGCGCACTACACGGCGGCCCGCACGCACGCGCTGACGATCCTGAACTCGGCGCTGCGCACCGGCGACCATGGCGAACTCTTCAAGGTCACCGAAACCTATCGGCCCGGTGCCGACGGCCGCGCGAAAACCGATCAACTGCTCCGCACGCTCTATTCCCTGCTCCAGGACCTGATGTTTATGAATTCAGGCGCTCCGGAACTCGTCCACAACACCGACATCCAGGGCGAACTGCAGAAGCTGGCGACGAACATCGACTTCGATTGGCTCACCAATGCCGCCGACCGTCTCGCCGACGTCGAACGCGGCATGCGCCGGAATCTCCTCCGCTCGCTATCGCTTGATGCCTTCGCGGTGGCGCTGGAAAAAGCATAGAAACTTGCTGAACGGCGGCCGAAGGCAAGGCATCGGCCTCAAAAACTCTCCGGAAAGAGCTAAACGCCAGAGACTAGAAGCCAATAGCGCCGCTTCACCAAAGTCATTGCCCCACCACCACTTAAGGATTGTCATGTCCCAATTCCTGTGCTACGGTTAATGAAAGTTCACGCCTTATCTCCACATGCACAGCAGCGTAGTGTTGTGGTCGCTACCCTCAATCGTGTGAACAGGTGGTTGCCATGAAGGACGCACTCGACTCCATGCCAACAGAACGACCCATCGAACAAGAAGGCTTCGCCAATCGCCGGTTGATTCGGCCTTCTCTCAATCGCAACGACCACAATCACAACCAGGCCCCCATGGAACGACGCGAACGCCCCGAGCGCCTATCCGGCGGCGGTGGCGGCGGCAAAAAACTCCCGCCCCCGGAAACCACCAACGCCGAAAACTTCTATTACCAGAAGCAGATGCAGGGCAAGACCGCCATGGTCATCGTGCTCCGTGACGGCGAACAGATTCACGGCGTCATCGAGTGGTACGACAAGAATTGCCTCAAAGTAAACCGCACCTCCGCCCCTAACATCGTCATCTACAAACCCGCGATCAAGTACATGTACAAGGAAGGCGAGAACGGAAGGTAAGGACGGCTCGCCACACGCGGTCAGGAAAGCACTCCAAGACATAAATTTCTTTTGCTCGCTGTATTCTTCGCGTCTTCGCGATAACTTCGCGCTCGTTGTGTTACGAGCCATTCCTGAACTCCACAAACGAAGTGTTGTTCTTCGCGAATCCTTTGCGATTTTTGCGGTTAAAATCTTTTTCCCTAAAAAAATTTCCAACATTCCCGGAATAAACTCCGCACTTCGCAGTTCTCCTCATCAGCGCAGTTCAAAACGTAACCACCTCATCGATTAATCGGCCCACGTATTCCCTTTTACGAGGGAAGCGGGCCAAGTGTGTTCGCCATCTTCCGTCGACTGCTCAACTTTCGGAGGAACGTTCGATGACGCACCGCAAGTCTTTTCTTGTCCTCGCCATCACCTTCTTGCTCGCGATCGCCGCGATCGGTATCGCCGCGCAGCAAACTGCCACCGAGGCGCCCGCTGGCTTCGACACGCCCGCCCTCGGTCAGAATCAGGGCTCGCAGAGCTTCAGCAACGGCATCGCCGAGCCACCCGGTGATACCTTCGCCCTCGACCAGACGCGCTTCGAACGCAGAAATGGCATCGACGACGGCCTCGGCCCGGTCTTCAACGCCAGTTCCTGCGCCGACTGCCACCTCAATCCCGTGACCGGCGGCCCTAGCCAGATCACCGAGATCCGCGCCGGCCATCTTGATCCCACCACCGGCGCCTTCGTGAATCCCACGATTCCGATCAACGACGGCGCCAACACCATCACCGGCCGCTCCATCGTCGACGATCGTGCGATCTGTCCGCAGGCGCACGAGCAGCTTCCAGCCAGCGAGAACATTCGTGCCTTGCGTTCCGTGCTCAACACGCTAGGCGACGGCTTCGTCGAGGCGATCGACGACAACACGTTGGTGAACATCGCTGCAAACCAGGCCCAGACCACGCACGGCCGCATTCACGGCGAAGCCGTCCAGGTAGCCCTATTCGAGGCTCCCGGACAGACCGGCGTCGGCCGCTTCGGCTGGAAAGATCAGCACCGCAGCCTGCTCTCGTTCTCTGCCGACGCCTACCTGAACGAAATGGGAATCACCAGCCGCCTGCGCCCGAAAGACACCACCACGGTTTGCAAGACGACCACCGATCCCGAAGACCAGCCCGACGCGCCGGCCTCGGCGACATCGATCACTTCACGCAATTCATTCGAGGAACGAAAGTGCCACCGCGCGACACCGTCCTGGCCGCCACCTCCGACGCGCAAGCCGGCCAGGCGCTTTTCTCGCAGGTTGGCTGCGCCACTTGCCACGTGTCTTCCATCGTCACTGCGCCGCCGGGAACGATCGTGAATGGCGGGATGTTTGTCGTTCCCGACGCGCTCGGCAACAAAGTCATTCACCCCTACGGCGATTTCCTGCTGCACGACGTGGGGACCGGCGACGGCATCGTGCAAGGCGGCCCCGCCGATACGATCAACAAGCTGCGCACCGCGCCGCTCTGGGGCGTGCGTACGAAAACGCGTTTCATGCACGATCTGAAGTCGGAATCGCTGGCCGATGCGATCAACCGCCACCGCGGCGAAGCGCGCGAGGTCATCGAGACCTTCCACGAGGGGCTGACGCCGGCGCAACAACAGCAGATCATCACGTTCGTGAATTCGCTGTAGACAGTCGATGGAGGGACCGGCGTCCTCGCCCGTCAGGTCATTGGTCGTTGGCTTCGGCTGATAGCTGACAGCTGACAGCTGACAGCTGACAGCCAATGGCTGATCGCCGGGTGCCCCACGTTTCGCGGTTTTCGAAACGTGGGATTCCACGGCTGCCTGGAATCTGAGGCTTTCGCCAACGACCAAGATCGAGTCGGTAGCTGCTCCGTTGTCAGCAATCCGTTCGCTAACGGTCGGAGGAACGTTAGCAACCTGTCCTTGGTCCTTCGCTTATGGGCGGGCGGAGGACCACTTGACGGGTTAATGGAGCGACGGGCATCTCGCCCGTCCAGTCCTTGGCCCGTTGGTCGCTAGCCCAATCGCATCCGCCAACCTGATTTGTGTTTGGAATACCGAGAACCTGCAAAGGGGCTGGTCAGAACACAAGCACCGACGAATGCATCGATCCTGGAATCTGCACGACATCAAGCTACCAGACCAGGTAATACTTCGGTTCGAAGCCCGAAACAATACATCCTCCTAGGATCACTTCGCCGCGCTTTGCGCGCTCGACAGTTTCGCGTCGAGGTAAGCCCATTACGAGGGGCGCTAGCTTAGGTGTTCCAAACTTCGGAATAGGAAATACGTCAATTGGGGAAAAGCTCAGTGCGAGCCAGAGCGTCCATACGGTGATCGCTGGGCGAATGTCCCCCCGATCAAACTTCCCAAGGCACGCCCAACTGGTCACTAACAGCGGGAAACTCACGAACCGAAACGCAATGAACCAAAACAAGGTCGACAGTACAAGAACAACCAAACCAAAAAAATAACGGGATCCTGCCACACCGCAGGGTCGCTGGGTGAGCCCGATCTTGCCAAGATTCTTTGCCAGTTGCTCCACGTTTCGCGGTTTTCGAAACGTCGGATTCCACAATTGCGTCGAACTAAAAGACTTTCGCCAACGACCAACGACTAACGACCAAGGACCGCTACCAGCCACCAGCCACGAATCATCAGCCGCCGAAAGCCGACGACCCGCCTTCCCTGACACCTGAGACCTAAGACCTAACACCCGCCCCTACAGCTTCGGCAGAACGATCCCATTCTGCGCCTGGTACTTCCCCTTCCGATCGGCGTAGCTCACTTCGCACACTTCATCGGACTGGAAGAAAATAATCTGGCACAGGCCCTCGTTCGCATAAATGCGCGCCGGTAGCGGCGTCGTATTCGAGATCTCGAGTGTCACGAAGCCTTCCCACTCCGGCTCGAACGGCGTGACGTTCACGATGATGCCGCAGCGCGCATACGTCGACTTGCCTACGCAGATCGTCAGGATGTCTCGCGGAATCTTGAAGTACTCGACCGAGCGCGCGAGCGCAAACGAATTCGGCGGCACGATGGCCACATCCGTGCGCACCGTCACAAACGACTTCTCATCGAAATGCTTGGGATCGACGATCGACGAATTGACGTTCGTAAAGATCTTGAACTCGTCGGCCACGCGCAGGTCATATCCGTAAGACGACAAGCCATACGACACGACACCCTCGCGCACCTGCTTCTCGGAGAAGGGGTTAATCATGTCGTGCTCATGCGCCATCTTGCGGATCCAGCGGTCACTTTTCAGCATGGTTCTCCTTCGGGAGGTGGGAATGGAAGTTCGGGATTGCTTCTCAGCAGCTAACATGTCTCTAAACCTGTTCTGGTTCAACCTTTAGCACTCAGCACTTAGCATTCAGCCGCTCGGCATCTCTTCACGCACTCAGAGGTATGCGGCGAGGGCTCGATTTTTGTCAGAGCGCACTCTCCACGAATCATCCGTCAGAAATCCAAACTCGACTGGCTGAATGCCGAGTGCTGACTGCTGAATGCTTGATGGGTTGTTCGACAAGCTCGGCTGGGAAACTTGGTCCTGTCATCCTACGCGACACTCACGCCCGTTGACAATCTCCCATATCTCCCTTAGCATCAAGCACTTGGTGCCTTCTCCGCAGATCGCCAAAGGGAGCCCATCGTGATTAAGCTCGATATCATTAACGAAGTCGTCAATAAAACCGGCATCACCAAAACCAAAGCCGAACTCGCCGTCGAAACCGTTTTTGAGAGCATGAAGAAGTCGCTTGCCAAGGGCGATCGCATTGAGCTGCGGGGCTTTGGCGTCTTCAATGTGCGCCCGCGCAAGACGGGCATTGGGCGCAATCCGCGAACCGGCGCCGAAGTTTCCATTCCTCCCGGAAAAGCCGTGCGGTTTAAGCCTGGCAAAGAGCTGCAGTCGATCGACTGAGTCGGGCTCTGGGCTTTGGGCTTTGGGCTTTGGGCTCTGGGCTTTGGGCTTTGGGCTCTGGGCTTCGGGCGCTCGGTTCGGGGCCTTGGCCACGAGGTTCCATGTCTCGTGCTTCAACGTTTACTTTTCAGCTTTCAATTCTTTCGCTGATCGTCGCCCCAAAATCGTCCCGCACGCTAAAGCGATAGTCGCTGCTCATTCATGCCCCGGAGGGGGCGTTCGAATTTAGCCCAGCGCTTCAGCGCTGGGTAGGCTGCCCAGAACTCTCCAAGTCCCGTAGGGACGGCCGAAAAACAGTCCCGTAATTCCCGACTCGCGATTCTACACAGAACTCTCCATCCCACACCCGCTCTATACCTCGGCACGATAAAATCAACTCAGGTCCTCATCCTGATGTCAGATCCGATCTCTTCGATCCCAACCTCCGCCGCGGAATACCCTCCGCCCGTTCAGGTTTGGGTCACCCGCCCGCGCAAGCAGCGCTATTGGCTGCACATCCTTCTGCTGGTATTCACAATCTTCACAACCCTGCTGGTCGGAATCCATTTCCAATACAACTACCAGCACCACCTTTCTCCTCTAGCGGACAACGACAGCAGCAGTATTCCCTTTTTTCCGATTGACCTGGTCTGGGGCCATCCCTCGAGTCTGCTGCTAGGTATCCCGTTCTCTGCCAGCCTGATGCTGATCCTGCTGGCTCACGAGATGGGCCACTACTTGATGTGCGTACGCTACGGCGTCGATGCGACCTTGCCTTTTTTTATTCCGTTTCCGTCGCTCATCGGCACCATGGGCGCATTTATTCGGATCCGTTCGCCGATCCGCTCCCGGACCGCGCTCTTCGACATCGGAATCGCCGGGCCGATCGCCGGGTTCGTGGTAGCTTGTGGCGTGCTGCTGATTGCACTGGGATTTTCGGTGCCTCTCCCCGGCGGCCCGCCGCCGACCGAGGGGATCTTGGTCCACTATCCGTGGATCTTCACGCTCGCGCAGCGTGTAACCGCCGCGCTCGGCGTTTTGCACGGCGCAGCTGCGACTCTGCCGATGGAGAAGCTCGCGTTGCATCCCATGGCCTTCGCGGCGTGGGGCGGGATGTTTGCTACGTCGTTGAATCTGCTCCCGGGCGGGCAACTCGACGGCGGCCACATCGTGTTCTCGATCGCTCCGCGAGCGCATCGCTTCATCTCGCGGGTTGTGATCCTGATCCTGATTCCGATGGCTGTCTATCTCTGGGCTGGTTGGCTGGTGTGGGCGATCCTGCTCGAAATCAGCAGCTTCCGGCATCCGCATGTTGCCGAGTGGCCCAAGGTAGCGGGCAAGCGCATCGCCCTCGCGATTTTCGCGGGAGTGATGCTGGCGGTCACTTTGACACCGAAGCCTGTGGCCACCCTTGAGGGAGGCCGCGACCACAGCTCGCTCAAAGCTCTGGTGCACGACGTCAAGCAAGGTCTAAGAGATTGGTGGCGAGTGCCTAAGTCGCAGTGACTGTCTTCGATCATTGAAAGGTTCGGAGCGATAATGGGTTAGTATGCGTAAGGCTCTCTCCCGCAGGCATTTCCTGAAAGCCGCCTCCGTGGCAACCGCTGCTTTTTCTGCACCTCACTTCTGGATCCCGCGGGTGTTATCGATTCCCCGCGCTTTTGCGGACACACCATCTGCGCCGCCGCTCGAACAATTCGGCTATGCCGATGTCACGCTGGACAGCGATCTCCACGAAGCACAACTGCGCAACACGCATGCGGTGCTGATGTCGTTGAGCGAAGACGCGCTGCTTAAGCCTTTCCGCCAGATGTCCGGCCAGTCGGGACCAGGGGACGATCTGGGCGGGTGGTACATGTACGATCCGGGCGAGCTCCGAAAGGATGGTTGGGGATTTGCGCCGACTTCGACCTTCGGGCAGTGGATCTCGGCGCTGTCCCGCTACTACGCGATCACGGGTTACCAGCCCACTCGCGAAAAAATTCTTCGTCTCAACCGCGCCTACGCGCAGACCATCTCCGGCGACTTCTACGCGAAGAATCGCTTTCCCTCCTACTGCTACGACAAGCTCGTCTGCGGGCTGATTGACTCCTATCGTTTCGCGGGCGACAAGGATGCCTTCACAATTCTCGACCGCACCACCGACGCGGCCGTACCGCAACTCCCCGGCCACGTTGTGGAGCACGGAACTCCGTGGCGTCCCAACAAGCCGGTCGCCTGGAACTGGGACGAGCCGTATACGCTGCCCGAAAATCTTTTCCTTGCCTGCAACCTCGGCGCTGGGAACCGTTATCGCGATCTCGCCAAGCAGTATCTGCACGAAACCTACTTCGACAAGCTGGCGAACGGCGACAACGACATGGCGGGACGCCACGCCTACAGTCACGTGAACGCGCTCAGTTCCGCGATGCAGGCTTACCTCACGCTGGGCAGCGAGAAACATCTGCGCGCGGCGAAGAATGGTTTTGATATTGTTCTGCGGCAAAGTTACGCGACCGGAGGCTGGGGGCCCGACGAGCAATTGCGCGTGGTTGGCAGCGAGGACCTCTTCAACAGCCTGACGAAAACGCACAACCACTTCGAGACGCCCTGCGGATCTTACGCTCACTTCAAAATCACGCGTTACCTTTTGCGCGTGACCCGTGACTCAACTTACGGCGACAGCCTGGAGCGCGTGATGTATAACACCGCGCTCGGCGCGAAGCCGCTCGAAGCCGATGGCCGCGCCTTCTACTACTCCGACTACAACGTCAAGGGGAGCAAGTTTTACCACGACGCACGCTGGCCCTGCTGTTCAGGAACTCTGCCGCAAGTGGCGGCCGACTATCGCATCTGCGCCTACTTCCGCGACTCCGACGCGATCTACGTGAACCTCTACGTCCCCTCGACCGTGCGCTGGACGCGCGGCGACTCGCAGATCACCCTAACGCAGAAGAGCAACTATCCCTTCGAAGGAGCCGTGCAGTTCGAAGTCACCACTTCGAAGCCCGAAGAGTTCGCGATCAACCTGCGCATTCCGGCTTGGGCGCAGCAGCCGGCCGTCACCGTCAATGGCAAGGCAGTTTCAGGTCCAGTTGAACGCGGGAAGTTCGCAACAATCCGCCGGCAATGGAAGACCGGCGACCGCATCGAACTCGAGATTCCGATGCGGTCGCGGCTCGAGCCGATCAACCCCTGGCATCCGAACACTGTGGCGCTGATGTCCGGGCCGCTGGTGCTGTTTGCTCTGCCGAATTCGCCGCGAACTCTGACGGAGTACGATCCGACGGATCATGCTTCGAAAGATCATGGAGCGACGGGCGTCTCGCCCGTCCACCCTGCCACTGACGCGCGACTCTCGACCTTACGCGCCCCAGAATTGATGGCAGCCAAGAAGATTGGCCCGCAGCGATGGCAGGCCTTGACGGTCGCGGGACCTCTCGATTTCGTGCCGTTCACCGCAATCACCGATGAGGCCTACACGACGTATCTGAATGTCACGTGAGGTCAGTGGAAAAACGGGTGTCTCGCCCGTCGAAAAAATCGATGCAAATTCATGACGAGCGAGGACGCCCGTCCCTCCATCCCATAAAACGGTCGTCCTGAACGTCGTGAGGCTACAGCCGAACGAGTCGAAGGACCCCTTATTGATCGAACAACCGGAATCTGATGCAGGAATTTCTACCACGGCGGCTCCGTCAATTCCCCGCCGCTTTTTCCGCTCCGACGAAATCTTCCATCACGGCCTTGCGTAACAGATCGGGTGGCAACAGACCTTGCGCGAGGATGAAGTCGTGATACTTCTTCTGATTGAACTTCGGGCCTAGCGCCCCTTCCACGTCTTTGCGCAGGGCCACCAGCTTCGTGAAGCCGTAGTAGTAGCTGTTCGCCTGTCCGGGCGCACGGTACGTGTAGCGTTCCACTTCCTCCTCGGCGAACGCCGGAGACTGCACAACATCCTGCTCCAAAACTCGCTTTGCTTCTTCGGGAGTAACCTTGCCCGACTGCAGCTCAGGGTCGAGAAACGCGCGCGCCGCCCGAAGCAAACGGTAATCCAGCGAGACCAGTTGCCCCTCGAGCGGCATGTGCGGACGGATCAGGTACTCGGAATAAAGTCCCCAGCCCTCGACGTTCGTGCTGTTGAAGGCATACCGCGCCCGCGCGATCGAGACGCCGTGCTCGACCATGGAATCAAATTGCAACTCATGGCCAGGCCGCGCCTCGTGCGCGGTGAGCGTCCAGGCTGCCGCGTCGAAGGTGAAGTCGTCATACTTCTGCGACGACGTTTGCCCCGGTCCAGCCGGAATATTCAGCGGCAGCACGAATTCGCCTTTCTGCCCAGTGTTGTGCAGGAACGGCGGCGGCACCATGTGGGGCGCGGGTTGCTGCGCAGTTTCGGCCGCGCTGGCTATGCGAATGCGCGCCGGCCGGTCGGGCAGGCTCACGATCTGCTCTTTCGTGATGATCTCTTCGATCTGCTTCAGACGGTTCTCGTAGAAGGGCAAGATCGCATCGCCGACCAATTGCTGCTTCTTCAGTTCGCGGATCACGTCGCGATAGTCGCTCGACGGCAGCTTGCGCTCCCTGGCAATCTGCGCGGCGATCGGCTTCATCTCCTCCTGGATTTCGTTGAAGCCCTTGTGTGCCATCGCCGCCATCTCGGCGGGCGGGATATCGATTCCAAAGTTCTGCAACGCAAGCGCGTACTCCTCCGGAGGCAGGCGGAAGTCCGCGCGTGCCTTGGGCAGGACCGTCGTCTTGATCCACGCGTCGTAGTCGACCAGTTCCGATTTTAGCTTGTTGTACGGTTCTTCCCAGTTCGCGAGCTTGTACTCTTTGCATAGAGCGGCAATGCCCTCGAGATAATTCGAATTTCGCCCCAGCTCGGTCTCGATCTCCACCTTCGCCGGATAAATCACGCCCGGCTTTGCCATCTGCTCATTCACGCGCTGCTTCAGGATCTCGGTCAGCGATTTGAATTGGGGATCAAGACCGGCGTAGCGGCGAATGCGCATGACGGCCGCGGGACGCCGTTCCGCAGGGGTCTGCTCGTCCAGCAAGATACGCAGCCCGACGAAGACCTGTTGGCTGGCGTTGACGAACGGCACTTCGTGCGCGCGCTGGTAGTCCTCGATCTTGAACTGCAGTTCGATCCGCCGGATCATGATCTCGAGATCCTGCGCGACCTCCTTCTGCTTCTGTTGCGGGAGCGCCGCTTTGAACTTGGCAACAACTTCCTGGATCTCTTTGCGTTCCTGATCTTCGTCGGCGAGCGTCGGCTGCGAGATCAGTTCGTCGTACTCGGCCAATCCCTGCCGCGAGCCGGACTCCGGCGAGTGCTTCATCTCGACCTGCACCAGCATCTTGGTAAACGTGTCGCTGGTGGCGATCCAGGCGTGATCGGCGGGCTTGTCCTGCGCAATCGTAGACATGGTTAAAAGGAACGCGATAAGGACAATCAAGACAGCGCGCATCAGTCTCTCCAGAGGAAACGCGTTTGCGAAGATGAAAGTAGATCACGCGAGAGGCAGGAATCGCAATGCGAGGGAAGGGCGGGCTCTAGGCCCTGGGCTCTAGGCCTTGGGCTCTCGGCTCTGGGCTCATAGCTCCTGACCTGAGTTGAACTTCCCGACACCTGAAACCCGAAACCTGACCACAGTTCCGAACACCGAAGACCGAATACCGAGCACCGGCCTCACATCAGCCACAATGCATCCACATCTACGATGACCTGCGTCCTCGGAATCTTATGCGACGTGGCGTAGGCGAGCATCGAGCGCAGCACCGTGTTCATCTTCTCGCGGCTTGGTGACTTCAGGACGAAGTGATAGCGATAATCGCGCTTCAAGCGCAGGATCGGCGCGGCCGCCGGACCGAGCACACGCACGCCTTCATGCCGCGTGCTGTCGAACCAGTTGCCCAGGATCCCCGACCAGCGCAGAGCTTCATCAAGCTTGTCGCTACGGATCAGCACGTTTGCCAGTGCCGAATAGGGCGGATAGTGCATCCAGCTGCGGAATTGCAGTTCCTTCTGATAGAAGCCGGCGAAGTCGTGCCGGGCGGCGTATTGCACGGCATAATGATCCGGAAAATAGGTTTGCAGCACGACCCTGCCGGGAGTCTGGCCGCGACCAGCGCGTCCGGCAACCTGCGTCAGGAGCTGAAAGGTGCGCTCGGCAGCGCGAAAGTCGGGCAAACCAAGCGCTGCATCCGCGCCTACCACGCCGACCAGTGTCACGCCATGCACGTCGTGTCCCTTGGCGATCATCTGCGTGCCGACCAGCATATCGAGTTCGCATTCATTCAACGCGCCTAGCACGCGTTCGAAGTCTTCCTTGCCGCGAACGGTATCGCGATCGAGGCGCCCGATGCGCGCTGTCGGAAACATGCCGTGCAGCAATTCTTCCAGCTTCTCGGAGCCGGTGCCGAGAAAATAGACGTACTCGCTGCCGCACTCACCGCATACCTTGGGAATAGGCGCTTCGAATCCGCAGTAGTGGCAGACCATGCGATTCGATTTCTTGTGATGTGTCATCGCCACCGCGCAATTTCGGCACTCCATGCGGCTGCCGCAGGCGCGGCAGAGCGCGACCGGCGAATATCCGCGCCGGTTAAGCAGAATCATGACCTGCTCTTTGCGCTCGAGGCGCTCGCGGATTTCTTCCGCCAGCTTTCGCGAAATCACCTGCTCCTGCCCGGTCTCCTGGAACTCGAGTTTCATGTCGATGAGTTCGACCTCGGGCAGAGGGCGCTGCTCCACCCGGTCGGGCAGTTCCACGAGCGCGTATTTATTTTTCGTCGCGTTGTAGTACGACTCGAGCGACGGTGTGGCGGAGCCAAGCACGACCGTCGCGTTCGCCATCTTGGCGCGCATCACGGCCACGTCGCGCGCGTGGTAGCGCGGCGTCTCTTCCTGCTTGTAGGACGAGTCGTGTTCTTCGTCGACGATGATCAGCGCGAGGTCGGCCACCGGCGCGAAGACTGCAGAGCGTGTGCCAACGACGACGCGCGCCTCGCCGCGCTTGATGCGATGCCACTGCTCGGCGCGCTCCTCGTCGGAGAGGCCCGAGTGCAAAATGGCAACCTCGTCGCCAAATACCTGGTGAAGGTCGGCCGCCACGGCGGGGGTAAGGCCAATTTCTGGGACAAGCAGGATCGACGAGCGTCCGGCTTCGAGCACAGCACGCATGCCCGCGAGATAGACGGCGGTTTTGCCGGAGCCCGTCACACCGTGCAACAGCATTCCGCTAAACTTGCGGGCGGCCACTCCTTCTTCGATGCGGTGAAGTGCCTGCTTCTGCGCGGGATTGAACTCGAAGTCAAAGGGCGAAGGCCGGGCTTTCACGCGCGAAACATGGAACTCGGCCGGCTCTTCGATGATCTCGACCAGGCCGCGCCTGATGAGCGTGCCCAGCGTCGTGCGTGGAACATCAAGAGCCTGGATCTGCTCGACAGGAGCACGGCCGCCGGATCTGGCGAGGACGTTGAACAGCGTTTGCTGATTGCCGTTAAGTTTCGATCGAGAACCCGTTGCCGTGGGGTCCGCCTCCCGCAGCACGGCGATCTTGATCGTACGCGATGCATCGCGCGCGTCCGACACGTCTTCGCGCACGATCCACTTCTTGCGAACCATGCCGGCGAGGGTGGCGCGGTTCACCCGTGTCGCGCTGCGAAGGCTTCCTTCCGGTGCGTCGTCGCGATTCGCCAGATAGTCGAGCACACGAAATTCGGCCAGCTGATCGTCGGGGGGGCGCCTCGATCGGGCCGCCGATCCCGTTGTGCTTCCGACGTGCAGCGCCATGTGGCCCTGGTCGGCGATGCGGTAGCGGACGGAGCGTTTGAATTCCGCCCCCAGAGGCAGCATGGTGCGGAGCACTTCTCCGAGCGGCGCGAGATAGTAGTCGGCGATCCACTTGCCGAGCCGCATCAGTTGCGCGTCGAGCACGGGCTCGGGATCAAGCACGCTGACGACGTTCTTGGTCTCGACGCTGGGTTTGCGGTCGTGCAGATCCACGACGATCCCGCTCATGCGCTGCTGCCGGAATGGCACAAGCACACGTCCGCCCACGGCAGGCTCCATCCCATCGGGCACGTGATAGGAAAAAGCCATGTCGAGCGGCACGGGCAAGGCTACGTCGCAGAATTGGAATGCAGGTCTCAGGTCTTAGGTCTCAGGCGTCAGGTCTTAGGTCTTAGCTCTTGGGTCTTAGGTTTTCGGGAAACTCCGAACCGAAGTTCCGAAACAAAGTCAGTGTCTAGCCTAACAGCGCGGAACGTTCCCCGAACAGACCGGGATTGGAATTCCGCAAGTCTTGTCTTTATCGATCGGCAGCCGAAGGTTCTCCCAAGGTCCAATCCCTAATACCTAAGACCTAAGGACGCTCTGAATAAGCGCTCATGCTAAGTCGACTAACAACAGTGTTCAGGAAACAGCGCTGCCGGTTCGGGTCTCGGATGCCGGAGCTGGTCAGCACCGCCGTTGCAACCGCGCGTACGGGGGAAGCCGGACGAGCCTACGCTACGGCGAGCAATTTTCTGCGGCTCACAAACAGATTTACCAGCGCACAGGTAACGAACAGCCGGTGCGCGTTCTTCTTCAGTCCGCGATAGCGTACTTTCACGAATCCGAACTTCAGCTTCATCACTTGAAACACGTGCTCCACTCTCGCCCGCACCTTCGACTTCGTCCGGTTCTTGGCCCACGCCACTTCATCCACGATCTGGCCCTTGTAGCGACAGCGCCGCTGGGTGAAATCCCGTGCTCCTGGCGCGCACTCGCGGATCACCTCGGTCTGGCCCTGATACGCTCCGTCGCCCCACACCCGTGTTTCTTCGCCATGCAGCAGGTCCGGCAACATCGCCACATCGGAAACATTGGCGGCCGTCGCCACCGCCGTGTGGATGATCTTGGTCTTGCTGTCCACGCCCACGTGCGCTTTCATCCCGAAGTACCAGTTCTTCCCCTTCTTCGCCTGGTGCATCTCTGGGTCCCGGCTCTGCTCGCGGTTTTTGGTCGAGGAAGGTGCGTGAATCAGGGTCGCGTCCACAATCGTGCCCGTCGTGATCCGCACGCCCTGCGCTTGCAAATGCAGGTTCACCGTCCCCAGAATCTGTTCCCCCAGATGGTTCTCTTCCAGCAGGTGCCGAAACTTGCACACCGTCGTCTCATCCGGCACCGGTTCGGCTCCCAAATCAATGCCCACGAACTGCCGCAGCGTCGCCGAGTCGTACAAAGCCTCTTCCACCGCCGGGTCCGCCAGATTGAACCACTGCTGCAGAAAATAAATCCGCAGCATCTTTTCCAGTTCTTTCGGCCGTCGCCCGTTACCCGGCTTGGGATAGTGCGGCTCCACCAGCCCACACAGTTTCCCCCACGGCACCACCTGCTCCATCTCTTCCAAGAACATTGCCCGCCGAGTCTTCTTCGTGTACCGCTCGAATCCCGTCATCATCGCCAGTGTCCTCTGCTTGCCCAACGAGTTCATGCTGGCACGACTTTATCTATACTCCCTGTGGAAAGGGAGGTCTTAATCAGAGTCTCCCTAAGCTCTAAGACCAAAGACTTGACACCTAAACCCTGAGACCCGAAAACCGATTTTTCCAGATTTCTGATAGCCTGAATCTTAAAGTTTGGTATCTGCGCCTGTGACCACCCGCCTGGCCATCCTCGCCGATATTCACGCCAATGTTTGGGCGCTCGACGCCGTGCTGGCACACGCCAAGAGTCGTGGGATCGAGGCCTTCGTCAATCTGGGCGACACGCTTTATGGGCCGCTCAAGCCTCATGCGACCTATGAGCGCCTGATGCACGAAAACGTCCTGGCCACGATTCAGGGAAACCAGGATCGGCTCATCTACGAGGCGAGCGAGCGCGATCTTGCGTACATTCCGACCCTGGCATACGTGATCCGCGATCTGGGTGAGGAGCCGATTCATTGGCTCAGCAGCCTGCCGAAGACGGCCACCCTCGGCAATGATGTGTTCCTCTGCCACGGCACGCCAGGGAGCGACATGATTTACCTGCTCGAAGACATCATGGAGGGATTGCCCGAAGTGCGATCCGAGGGTGCGATTCGGGAATTGTTGCAGGGCGTGCACCAGTCGGTGGTGCTGTGCGGGCACACGCACATTCCGCGCGTGGTCGAGTTGGCCAACGGACAGCTCGTCGTCAATCCCGGCAGCATCGGCGTTCCGGCATACGACGATGTCGATCCGGTGCGCTATCGCATGCAGACGTTCTCGCCGCATGCCTGTTACGGGATTCTCGAAAAGAATGGCACCAGCTGGAACGTGTCGCTGGAGCGTGTGGCCTACGATCACCATGCTGCCGCCGAGCATGCGCGCGCCCTCGGCCGCGAAGACTGGGCGCAAGGGATTGGCACGGGCAGGATGGGATGAAGGCAGTTCTCAGTTCTCAGTTCCTGGTTTCAGTTTTCAGTTTCCAATTCTCGGTTGTTGAGCTTGCTTTCACTTTTTGGCGTATCAGTTCGTGGTGCTGCTGCCAATCACAGCAGCGATGCTTTACCGGATCCACGTTGAGGAAGTGGCGCTGGTGGACGCGTTCGGCGCCGAATACGAAAACTATCGCAAGGCCACAAGCCGCCTGATTCCCGGTTTGTACTAAACGTGATCTACGGAAGTTGAATGCAGCTTCCGGTTGGTCAGACGTTCTGTTGAGACTAGACACCGATTGTGAGCATCCTGCTCGACGGGCTCCCCGGTGCGAGTACGGCAGAGGTGGCGCGAATGTCGACGGCTCTCGATCAGGTGCGAGACAAAATCCACACGGTAGAAGTTGCGTTGCGGGATTCAGGGAGCACGACGCCCTGCGTGTCCTCGAGAGTGGAAGACGCCGGCATCCAGTTGGCGCATCGGGCGATCATCGATTGCCTCAAGTCGATTGCCGAGGCGTTGGAGCAGATCGAGAGACGATCGACCCACCAGGAGTCTCTCAGGTAACAACGCCGCGTCGATGTTCGGCTGATTATTCTGTTTTCGGCGTCGGCTTGAGTCCCAGCTCTTTCATCACCATCTGCAAATCCTTCCAGGCTTCTTTTTTCTGGCGCGGATCGCGCAACAGAAACGCCGGGTGATAGGTGACGGCGAGCTTTGCGCTCGACCAGTTGGGATCGTTGCTGCGCACGCCGGCCGGACGGAATTCGTACCAGCGGCCGCGCAGATTCGACATCGAGTCGTTGATGGCGAGCAGCGTTCGCGCCGCAACCGCGCCCAGCGCCACAATGACCTTTGGCTTGATCGTCGCGACCTGGCGCATCAGGAAGGGCGAACAGGTTTCGCACTCTTCGCGCTCTGGCGTGCGATTGTTCGGCGGACGGCACTTAATGATGTTGGCGATATAGACCTGTTCGCGGGTTAGCCCCATTGCCTTGATCATGTTGGTGAGGAGTTGTCCGGCGCGGCCCACGAACGGCTCGCCCTGAATGTCTTCGTCGGCACCCGGAGCTTCACCGATGAACATGAGATCGGCATCCGGATCGCCCACGCCCCACACAATCTGCTTGCGTCCCTGCTTGTGCAGGGGGCAGCGCGTGCAGTCGCCCAGGTCTTCGCGGATGAGTTTCAGCGCTTTAACGGGATCGGCGACGCCGCGTTCGGGGAGCGAAGTGAGGACTTCAAACCTGTTTTCGTCGCGTGCAGCCGACACGGCAACCGCCGATTTTCTTGGGGACATTTCCTCTCGCTGTTCAGGCTGGGTTGGGATTCCGGAGTTTTCGCCGCTCGGTTCGATGGCTTCGATAACGGCCGGTGCGCCTTCCCTCCGGTAAAAGTCGTAGATGCCCATCTCCTGGTAGAAGCGGATGCGATTGGCAAGCGCGCGGCGCGCGGCGGCAGAGAACGGCGTGGACATCGGAGATCAGAATATCATCGGAGATTGTTGTGTGCCGTCCCTCCGGGACTCGGCCGTTTGTTGGGCCTTACCCAGCGCTGAAGCGCTGGGCTAAAATCGTCTGCCCCTCCGGGGCAAAAGGGCCTTTGACCCGCAGACTTCGACTAGCTTTAGTGAATAACGCGAAGGAAAATCTTCCCGCGCCTTGCGGCTCCGATTGCTGAGGCGATCAAAACACAAACACTGCAAGTTCGACGGAATAACCCCGATGAAGCCGCGAAAGAAAGCCGTTAAACAGAAGCCGGCGAGACGCCGGCGCTACTTTTGCTCGCGATCGCGGAATGCGAAGTTACTTCAACTCGAATTCGACGATCGTGCCCGGAGCCGAGCCTTCGTTGGTGAGGACGTGGGTGACTTGCGCGTCGACCCAGTGAAAGTCGCCGGGCTTCACGGTTTCGGTGCGGGATTGGCCGTCGGGAGCGGTCATCTTCAACTGCATGGGAGTCGCGGCAACGATCAGGTAAGGCCGATGATGTGTGTGCTCGGGGGACTTGGCACCGGGCGCAAGTTCCCAGCGATAAGCGCGGGCGCTTGGGTTTTCGCCGACAACGGGCCCGGCGACGGCGTCGGAAGGTTTGCCGGGAGTCTGCAGAAACTCGACATCGAGAACGTCGAAGAGGCTGGATCCAACATTGTGCACGCGATGGGAATAACCGCCGGGCTCGGTTGTTGACAGCGAAACGTCGCCGGGCTTGATTGGGTTAGCCGCGGCTTCGGTCTCGCCGACTTTCTGTTGCGTGATCGAGGTCGTGCACAGTTCAACGGCGGCGCGATCGTGCGCGTGCGTGTGATAGAGAGTCCGCTCGCCAGGGTTGAGGTTCACGCGCATGACCTCGATGAATTCATTCTTGAAGACCACTTTGTGATGACGTTCCTGTTCGACGGGAATGGGTTTGTCCTGAGCGAAGGGCATGGCGGTCAAGATGATTATGGCAGCAGCACATGAGCAAAGGCGCATGGTTTCTCCTGGAGGAGTTAAGTTACCAAACCCGGCCGTCCCTTTTCCCACGCGCTAAAGCGCTGGGCTAAATTCGATTGCCCCTCCGGGGCTGGGATTTTGCTGTGCCCTTGCAGCTCTTTGGACCGGACAGCCGGGACAGATGTGCTCTTTTATACGTTGGACGCATTCACAGCACCTTCCCGGGTTAGCGTCCACAGAACGGACGCGAACCTGGGGCACTGCCGAATCGATATCTGAACGGGCGAGACGCCCGTCTCTCCATATCTGCGCGGGGCAGGATGCGCGTTTCTCCATCGAAGTGCGCGAATGCGTCATGCGCGAAGACTCGCAGCGCTAGCTGGCGGTTACGTGGCTGCGTTTGCGCAACTTGACGATCTGGTCGAGTACTCGCTGGGCCACGTCCCACTTCGTGGTTTCGGGGACTTCAATGATTTCGTCGTGGGTGATGATGTGGACCGCGTTGCGATCGGAGTCGAAGCCGACGCCTTCGCGCGAAACGTCGTTCACGACAATCGCGTCGAGCGATTTGCGGGAAAGCTTCTTGCGCGCGTTTTCGAGCGCATCCTGCGTTTCAGCTGCGAAGCCGACGACGATCTGATTCGTCTTTTTGGAAGCCAGTTCCGCAAGGATGTCGGCGGTAGGCTCGAGTTCGAGGGAAGTGGGTCCGGAGCGCTTGATCTTCTGCGAAGCCACAGATTTCGGTCGATAGTCGGAGACGGCCGCAGTTTTGATGACGACGGTGGCCTGAGGAAGCTGTGTGAGCACGGCCTCGCGCATCTGCTCGGCGGTTTCCACGCGAGTGAACTCGGCAGCCCCGGGTGGAACGATGTTGGTCGGGCCACTAATGAGGAGAACATGCGCGCCGCGGCGCAATGCGGCCTCGGCAAGGGCGTATCCCATGCGCCCGCTGGAGCGGTTGGTGATGTAGCGGACCGGGTCGATCTTCTCACGCGTGGGGCCAGCTGTAATCAAGACCGTTTCGCCGGCGAGGTCCTGGGACGAACCTAGCGCCTGCATGACAGCCGCGACAATCGCCTCATTCGCGGCGAGTCGGCCTGCACCGGTCATGCCGCACGCGAGGTATCCGCTGTCGGGTTCGACCACTTTCACGCCCCGCTTGCGCAGAATCTCGAGGTTGGCCTGGGTCGCGGGATGATTCCACATATTGACGTTCATGGCCGGGGCAACCACCACCGGCGCCGTGGTGGCGAGATAGAGCGTGCTGAGGAAATCGTTGGCGATCCCTTGCGCAAATTTGGCGAGGATGTCGGAGGTGGCGGGCGCAACGACCAGGGCGTCGATGGACTGCGCGACCGCAATGTGTTCTATCGCGGAGTCGATGTTTGGGTCGTCATTGCCCGCGTCGAACATGCTGGTAATGACTTTTTCCCCGGAGAGCGCGGCAAAGGTGAGAGGCCGGACAAACTCCTGCGCGGCCTGCGTCATGATCACCTGCACCCGGATATCGCGATCCTGTAACAGGCGAACGATCTCCGCCGCCTTATACGCCGCAATGCCACCGGTGACGCCGAGAGCCACTTTCATAGAACGGGGAAGGAGAAGGACTATTGGATGCCTGGAACGTTGATTAGGAATCGGTCGGTGTACCTGGCTCGAGCACCTCGCCAGCGGCTTGGACGGCCGCCTTGGGCGCTTCCGGGATGACCCACTTTACTTTTCCAGCGCGGATTTCGTCCTGAGCGATGCGGCAGGGCTTGCGGGAACTGGTTTCGACGACCGGCGGCGCACCACCCTGGAGTTGGCGGGCGCGGCGAGCAGCGACAAGGATGTAACGGTAGTTGCTGTCGAAGCCTTCGATCAACTTCATACATTTCTCCCCCAAGACCCAGCGGCTAGTCCGGATCCTGGTTTTGAGCATCGCGGAAAGAGTCCAAGATGGGCTTGATCCGATCGCGCATATTGTGAAGACGATGTTTCTCCGCCATTCGCAGGTTCTCCTGGTCTTCGGCGGTTAGCGGACGGCCCGAGCGCCGCGCGCGTTCAGAAAGCACAATCGCCTTCATTTCGTCGACGGCCTGTTCCAGATCGTCGTTCACTAAAATATAGCCGTACTTCTCGTAATTCTCAATCTCCCGACGGGCGGTGGCCAACCGGCGGAGCCGGACTTCCTGAGAGTCGGTACCGCGGTTCCGCAAACGCCACTCCAGCTTCTTGTAGTTGGGCGGCAAGACAAAGATGCTGATTGCGTCGGGAATGCTCTTCTGGATCTGCGCAGCTCCCTGGACATCAATGTCGAGCAGCAGGTCGTGGTTGTTGCGCTGGGCTTCTTCGAGGAAGCGGCGGTGCGTGCCGTAATAGTTCTCGTAGACGTCCGCATGCTCCAGGAACTCGCCCCGCGCAACCATGGCTTGGAATTCTTCCCTGGGAACGAAGTAATACTCCTTGCGATTTTGCTCGCTTCCGCGGGGCGGACGCGTCGTGTAGGACACAGAAAAATCCAGACCTTCAACGATTTTGCGAAGTTCAGCCACCAGCGTTGATTTTCCGGAACCGGACGGGGCAGAAATGATAAAGACAGTCGTCATTCGACGTTCTGTACCTGCTCGCGAGATTTTTCGATCTCCGACTTCATCACTAGCCCCATCTCGGTGATCTTGAGCGCGTCCCCGGCGAGGCCGGAGGTCTTCGAAAGCAGGGTGTTGGCCTCGCGGTTCATTTCCTGGAGCAGGAAGTCCAGTTTCTTGCCGACTTCGCCCTTCTCGTCGAGTAGGCCGAGGAAATGCTTGATGTGGGTCTGCAGGCGGACCAGCTCTTCCTGAATGTCGCTGCGATCGACCAGCAGGGCGGCTTCCTGCAGAAGGCGTTCAGGCTCGACATTGGCGCCGACTAGCTCCTGCATGCGGCTGCGCAGCTTTTCGACGTAGCTTTGGAGGATGGCCTGACGGTGGCGCTCGACTCCGGAGCCGGCTTTTTGGATGTGCTCCATGCGATCGCGCAATTCGCGCTCGATGCCGCGACCCTCTTCGTCCCGCATGGTGTTGAGGCGGGTGAGCGCTTCGTCGATCTTGGATAGAACGGCCGCTTCGAGTTCGCCATCGGCGGTTTCGGCACCGCCATCCATCGCGCCGGGCATGCGCAGGACTACGTTGAGGTCGGGTTCGGTGACAAGTCCGAATTCCGTAGCCGCGGCGCGAAAAGCCTTGATATAGCCGCCCACCAATTCGCGGTTCAGTGCGAACCCCTCGTTGGTTCCGCGATCGAGGCTGAGCGTAAGTTCAACGTGGCCGCGCGCGACTTTTTCTTTGAGGACACGGCGCAGTTTCATCTCGAGGGAATCGGTTTCCGAAGGCATCCGGAAGTGCAGATCGAGAAAGCGGTGGTTGACCGATTTGAGCGAGAGCGTGAAGCTCACTTGGCCATTGACCTGGCCTTTCACCTGGGCGAACCCCGTCATGGAGCGGATGGACATGAGAAAACAGTTCTCAGTTGCCAGTTCCCAGTTACCGGATTGCTGCCGAGCTACTAGCTTCTAGCTACTGGCTGCTAGCGAACCCCGCCCGCTGGCTCGAGTAGGCTTCATAAACTCGGCTATCAGCTGCTAGCACAATCTACAAGCCACGAGCGACTCACTGCCGTGCCGGAGCCGCAGCCTTCGACTGATCCATTTCCAGGAACTGCAAATCGTGCAGGCGCCGGTAGGTGCCGAGCTTTTTCATCAGTTCCTCGTGGGCACCGATGTCGCCGATCATCCCGTTTTCCAGCACGACAATGCGATCGGCGCGGCGGACGGTCGAGAGACGGTGCGCGATGACGAAGACCGTGCGGCCGACCATCAGGTTCTGTAGAGCTGATTGCACCAGAGCTTCCGACTCGCTGTCGAGTGCCGAGGTCGCTTCGTCGAGAATAAGAATCGGAGCGTTTTTCAGAATGGCACGCGCGATGGCGATGCGCTGGCGCTCCCCGCCGGAGAGGCGCAAGCCGCGTTCGCCGATAACGGTGTCGTAGCCGTCGGGCATCTCGAGGATGAAATCGTGCGCGAGGGCGGCCTTTGCGGCAGCTTCCACTTGTTTCTTGGAGACGTGCGGCTGACCGTAGGCGATGTTGTTGCGGACCGTGTCGTTGAAGAGCACGGTTTCCTGGGTAACGATGCCGATCTGGGCGCGGAGAGAACCGAGGGTCACGTCGCGAATGTCGCGCCCGTCGACGAGCAAACGACCGGAGGTCAAGTCGAAGAAGCGGGGGATCAGGTGGACTAGCGTGCTCTTCCCGGCGCCGCTGGAGCCCACGATGGCGAGAACCTCGCCCGCTTTCACCTCGAGATCGATGTCGCGGAGGATTTCGCGGCCGCCATCGCCGTTACCCTCGTAGGAGAACGTCGCGCGCTCGAAAACAATGCCCTTGGAGAAGGCAGGCAGCGGCTTGGCATTGGGCTTCTCGCGAACGTCGTCTTCCGTGTCCATGAACTTGAAGATTTCCGAGGACGCGCCGACGGCTTGCTGGAAGCTGTTGTTAAACAGCGCGAACTTGCGAACGGGCTCATAGAGCTTGAAGACCAGGACGATGAACGCGAGGAAGGTGCCCGGCGTGAAGGCGCCCCGGTTAATCTCGTTGCGGCCGAGCAGGAGCAGCAGGGCGATCGCGATCGCACCGAAGGTGTCCATGAGGGGCGAACTGACCGCGGCGGCGGCAACCGAGCGAAGGTTCGCACGTAGGAGGCGGGCGGCGGCACTGCGGAAGCGGGCGACCTCCCACGACTCCATCCCGAACGCCTTGACGATGCGGTTGCCGGTAATGGTCTCGTGCAGGATGTTCTGGATATCGGCAAGCTTGTCCTGGCCGCGCCGGGTGGTGCGGCGAACGCGGAGGCCGATTTTCGTCGAAGAGATGATGATCGCGGGGAGGAAGAGAACGAGGACCCAAGCCAGGCGTCCGCCCAGCATCACGACGAAGGCGGCGGTGAAAATCAGGGTGAAGGTCTGCTGCAGAAATTCGGCAAGCACGCTGGAGAGAGCGAACTGGACGCGCTCGATATCGTTGATGATGGTCGAGAGCAGAGTGCCGGTAGTGTGCTTCTGAAAGAAAGCCGCCGAGCGCCGGAGGATGGCGCCGTACATGTCGTTGCGCAGGTCGGTGATGGTGCCGAAGCCCGCGTAGCTGACCAGATAGGTGCCCGCGTAGTCGAACACGCCCTTTAAGAGGGTAGACGCAACCAGTGCGAAGGCAACCACGCTCCAGGGATTTTGCAGGTGCGACGGAACAAACTGCTGGAGTTGGACGGAGTAGTGAGTTCCGGGGACCTGAAACAGGCGAAGATCGTGAGCGGGCGCACTGGGGTTCAGTACGCGATCAAGGATAGGTCCGATCAGGAGAAGCCGGAAAGAATCGAGGAAGCCGACTGCGGCCATCAGGGTCACGGACGCCAGGATTTGCCACCAATAAGGCAGGGCGTACCGCAACAGGCGGGTCAATTGCCGCATAGGCCGTCCCGAAGTAGGGATTTCCGGTCGAACCGGGACCGGGTGGGCGCAAGGATACCGTGGAATGGACGCAAACGGTTATTTTAGCGCAGCGCTGAGCATTCAGCACTCGGCAATCAGAGGCAAGCACTCAGCACTCAGCATTCAGCATTCAGCACTCAGCATTCAGCACTCAGCAATCAGGTCAGTGGTCGACAGAGCGGTTCTTCTAGGGAAAATCGCTGAGAGAGTGAACCTGAGCGAGCATCGCCGCCTACTGCTTGCGCAGATTGAAGGGCGTTATGCGGCGGGTATCGCCTCGGACTTCGTGGTTGAAATGCCATCGAGGCCGCACGTGGTTTTGGTGGACAAGGGGTCCCTCGACTGCGTTCGGCAGCGCCTCTCTCGGCTCGGGATGACAGAGTTTGGAGGGTCCGGTTCGTCCTGGAGAACGTTCCTGAGTGCTGAATGCTGAGTACTCAATGCTAACTGCTAAATGCTCACGGGCTGTCGCGGTGCTCGATCTTGACGCGGTATCCGGCTTTGCGGAGGTGCTTGCTCACGTCCTCGGCGATCATCACGCTCCGGTGCTGGCCGCCGGTGCAGCCGAAGCTGATGGTCAGGTAGCTCTTCCCCTCCTCTACATAGTGGGGCAGCAGATAGATCAACAGTTCGGAGATGCGCTTGATGAACTCGCGCGTCTGGGGAAACGAGCGGATGTATTTGGCCACGCGCGGATCGCGCCCGGTGAGCGGGCGGAACTCGGGGACGAAGTGCGGATTGGGGAGAAAGCGGACGTCGAACATAAGGTCGGCGTCTTCGGGCACTCCGTGCTTGAAGCCGAAGCTCACGCATGAGACCAGAATGTTCTTGTCGGAAGATTTTTTCTGGAAACGACCGGTCAGGTGCGCGCGCAGTTCGTGGACGTTGAACTTCGACGTGTCGATGACCCAATCGGCGATAGCGCGGATCGGTTTGAGGCGGCGCCGCTCAGCCGTGAGCGAAGAACGCACTGGGGTGTTGGCGCCGAGCGGATGCGGGCGGCGGGTTTCGCTGTAGCGCCGGATCAGCGAGGCTTCCGTGGCCTCGAGGTAAATCACCATTGTGGGCAGCATACGGCGCACCGATTTGACGATCGCGGGAAGGTGCTCGAGCTTCGAGCCTTCGCGGACGTCGACCACGAGGGCGGTGCGGCGAATTTCCGGCGACTGCACGGCAAGTTCGGCGAAGCGCGGGATCAGGTCAACGGGGAGATTGTCGACGCAGTAGTAGCCGAGATCTTCGAAGGCCTTGAGCGCGGAGGCTTTGCCCGATCCACTGAGGCCCGTGATGATGACGAGTTCGGGACCGGGGCGGGCGTCAGTCGACGCGGCTCGGCGCGCCGATTTTTTCGGCTTGCCGGAGATTCTGCGTTTGGATTTCAACGCCACCTTGCAGGGATGTTAGCAGAGGAATGGTCGTCAGTCTTCCGTCGTACGTCGTCAGCGAAACCTAATGGTTAGTCCTTCGTCATTTGATCGCCCGCGGAAAGGCAATCTTGGGCCGCAAGTCTTCCGTCGCAGAAACCTGGTGCTCTGGACCCTGGCAGTCATGAATTTCGTGCGAGGAGCGGTTGCCAACGACCAACGACTGACGACTGACGACTAAAGACTAAAGACTAAAGACTAAAGAGACGAAGGCGGGCTCCACGAGGAGCCCGCCACACACGAGACAAGAAATTATTCTTAGTTAGCGGCGATCGTAGCCGCGATGCCCCCAATACTCGTGCCGCTCGAACGCTTCATGCCGCCAGTAGGGGCGACCATAGTAATAGCGTCCGTAGAAAGACGGCCCCGGGCGATACCAGTAAGGGTGCGCATAGACATAAGCGGGCGCCACCACGACCGGACGCGGATACGCATACGGATATGGATAAGCCGGGCGGGCAACAACCACCGGGCCGCCAACCGTCACGCCGATGGCCACGCCGGCGTGCGCCTTTTCAGGGGTTGCGAGAGCCAGCGCCAGAGCCAATCCGAACACCGCGAATAAACTTTTCTTGAACATTTGCCACCTCCGTCCTTGATGAAATGAACACCGAGGGTGGAGAAAAGTCGCGTTACCGTTCAAGTTGTTGTCGCACGAAGGGAATTGAGATCGCATTACTTTGGGCAATTACTGATGGTGCGTGCAGCTTTACGCAAATTTACAGAGCGTGATTTTTTCGCGTACGAGCGCTATGCGCAATCCGGGAACGTGCCCCGAAGGTCGATTGCGGCATTCTGAAATATGTTCCGCTGATGCGTCTTTGGGAAGTAGAAGCGATGATTCGGCGGACTACTAAAGTACACTCGAGTTTGTGGCTCCTCAACGGCAGGGGATGGGACGTGAAAGTTACGAATTTATCTGCGGAACCGATTGGGAGACTCCATTCGTGGATTCCGCATGGCTTGCGGGCAGAACATATCGTGTTCTTGCCAGACGCGTGCCCGGGGAAGTCCCCTCTACCGACAGGCACTGCAGTGTTGACCCACCAGCCAGACTGGCGCCGCTTTGCCGTATCAGACTGTGGCTGCGGGATGCGACTGGTCAAGTCCACAGTTCCCCCGCAAGACCTAGACCTCCCGCGATGGGACCGAGTCGTGTGCGTTGCGAACAAATAAAGGTACCCTCGGGGACCTGGGTGGCGGCAACCACTTCCTCGATGCAGTGGCTCCTTATGGCGAGGGGCCGCTCTACTTCGTAATCCACACGGGTTCTCGTAATGAATCGGGTCTTGTCGATGACTTGATCGACATGCCAGAGAATTTTGATCGGGAGTTCGCTCGAGTCGTTCAGTGGGCCGCGGACAATTGCGCCGCCATTCATGAGCGCGTAGACGAAGTATTCGGACCGACCGAACTCATCCTCGATCTCCCTCATAACACTTACGAGCAACTCAATGATGGCGGGGTCATTATCCGGAAGGGTTCAGTTCGGTTGAGACCCGGATCCCTGTCAGTACTTCCTTCGCACATGTCAGGGGACGTAGTTCTGTTCCGGGCCAAGCAAAAGGTCGAGGATATCCTTTCTTCCCTCAGCCACGGCACCGGGCGCGCGATGTCAAGGAGTGCCTCCAAACCCCTAGCGGACTCCTACGACTTTGCCAAGCTGCGTCGATCCGTTCTGATTCCTTCAGGAGTGGAGGATGCTTCCTTAAGAACCGACGGGCCCTTTGCATACCGGGACCTCGACGAATGTCTAGCTCTTATCGGAGACTATGTGGAAGTCGTTGTTCGGTTCGCCGTCGTCGGCTATATGGGACACTTGTGATCACAGCGATTTCTCAGAGCCTAACTGTCTTGGCCCGCTAGATGACTAAAGTGCCGATTCGCACGGGCTAGTCCTTCGGCCACTGTCCCGCTCCAGAGTCTGCCGCTAGACTCGTCCTCAGGCTGGGGCGGAGTGGCCCCAGACAGCCGCCCGGACACGGCGGCGTTACTTTCGCACAAGGATTTCGTTTTCATGAACCTGTGGCAGTGGTTCAGCCAGCACGGCATTCTTACACTGCTGATCGCCTACATCCCGCTCATCGGGACGGTGGCGACCACTGTGCTCAGCCTCGTGTTGGCGCGAGCGACGCTACGCTATGCCGAGGCCAGCGATAAGAGCCTTGCGCTGGCTCGCGAGGAGTTCGAGCGTGAGTGGTCGCCCGAGCTGCACCTGAAGCTGGAACAGATTTCGTCCCGCGAAGCGAGGCTGGTAGTCACGAACCTGGGGCGAATTTCCGTTCTTCTGCAGATGGTGCAACTGCGCAAGCTGACGATGGCGGTGCCGTCGTTACGCTACTTCTTGAACGATCCGCTGGTGGGCGGCAGCACCTGGACCGATGACCTCGGCAAACGATTCCTCGAGTGCACGGGAGAGAACTACAGCGGGGTATTGGCTGCTTCGATGACGTTCTATGCCTCTGGGCGCATGTTTCGCACCGACTGGTTCCGGTTTCGCGTGGAAGTCCGCGAAGGCCGAATCCTGAAGCTCCATCCCGAAAGCATCGCGGCGCGCCGCGTGCGCGTGCTCGAGACCCGAAACAGCAAAGGCAAGCGTCGACGCGAACTGGTGATGGATGTGGCGGGAGCGGCCAAAGATCACGCGCCGAGCAATTAGCCCGGTTCTTGTCGAGCCAAACCTTGGGACCAAGCGCAAGGACCAAAGATAGAAGCCGCTACTAAGGCTTCCCTCTCACAGAAATTCAGCGCCCAGCTGCACAGCCACGTAAACAGAACCAGCAGGCGCAACGCCAACAAAGGCTCCGTTTCATCACCCTTTCGGTAGCACACTGCCGAAATTTCAGGAGTTACTTCACTCACGGAGCAAAGTGATAAGAGTAGCTGCGCAGTGCGGCAGGCCGCTCCGCCTTGGTAATCTATCCTCGCCATGAAAAGCTTTGAATCGCTCACCGAGAAAGAAATTCTTGCCCTGGCCATTTCCCTCGAAGAAGAAGACGAACGAGTCTATGCCGATTTTGCCGAGGGACTGCGGGAGTCGTTTCCTGCTTCCGCCGCGGTTTGCGAAGGCATGCGAAAAGAAGAGTCGGGCCACCGGCGGCGATTGATCGAACTGTATCAGGAAAAATTCGGCGAACACATTCCGCTGATCCGCCGGCAGGATGTGCGCGGGTTCGTGCAACGAAAACCGGTTTGGCTGGTGCGTCCTCTCGGCCTCGAGACCGTGCGAAGACAGGCCAGCGCGATCGAAGTAGAGACACGCAGGTTCTACGAAAAAGCTGCGGCGCGGATGCAGGATGCGAGCATTCGGCAATTGCTCGACGATCTGGCCAACGAAGAGCGGCACCACGAGGAGCGCGCGGATGCGCTCGAGAAAGAGAAGCTGACGACCGGCGTGAAGGCCGAGGAGGACGAGGCCAACCGGCGCTTGTTTGTCTTGCAGATCGTGCAGCCCGGTTTGGCGGGTCTGATGGACGGGTCGGTTTCCACTCTGGCGCCCGTCTTCGCGGCGGCGCTGGCGACGCGGAGCAGTTGGGCGGCATTCCTGGTGGGGCTGGCCGCCTCGGTGGGCGCGGGCATCAGCATGGGATTCGCAGAGGCGTTGTCCGATGATGGAAGCCTGACGGGCCGCGGACATCCGTGGATCCGCGGACTGGTCTGCGGGGCGATGACGGCGCTGGGCGGAATCGGGCACACATTGCCCTTCCTGATCCACGACTTCCGGTATGCGATGGGACTGGCAATTCTGGTGGTGCTGGTCGAATTGGGAACCATCACGTGGATCCGGCATCGATATATGGATACGCCAGTTCCATCGGCAGCCCTGCAGGTCGGGCTTGGTGGAGCTTTGGTGTTTGCGACTGGAATTTTGATCGGGAGTTCGTAGAAACCCAGGTCTCAGTCTCAGGTCTCAGTTCTCAGTTCTCAGTTCTCAGTTCTCAGAAAGGCTAAGCCTGAGGTGCGATATGGCGCTGAAATTCACGACTTCGCATGTGGAAGACTCGCTTTCGCTGTTCCGCTATTACAAGAAGCTGGGAGAAGGGGCGATGGCGCAGGTGGCGGATGAGAAACTGTTCGTCGCGCTTGATGCGGAGATGAATTCCATCGCGCTCATCGTAAAACATATGGCGGGCAACCTGCGCTCGCGCTGGACGGATTTTCTGACCAGCGACGGTGAGAAGCCGGACCGCAATCGCGACAGTGAATTCGAAGATCCTCCCACGACGCGCGCCGCGCTGCTGGCGATGTGGGAGTCGGGATGGGCCTGCCTGTTTACAGCTTTAGAACCACTCTCCGAATCAGACGCAGGTCGCACGGTGAAGATCCGCGGCGAGGCGCACTCGGTCATGCAAGCGGTCAATCGTCAGCTCGCGCACTATGCGTACCATGTCGGGCAGATCGTGTTTATGGCGAAGCATCTGCAATCGGCGCAATGGAAATCTCTCAGTGTTCCTAGAGGCCAGTCAGGACAATTCAACCAGCGGGTGACGACCGGACACGCGAGCCAGCGATAAGTCTGACGATGATACTGCAATCATTGACAGCTCATCGCCACGGTCCTGCGTGCTACCATCCGTCTGTGACGCTCTCTGATACCACTCCTGAAGCGCAGTCCATTCAATTGCGGATTCTGAGGTCCATGTCAGGGGAGCAGCGCATGCTACTGGCCTGGGATATGAGCCTGTTCGCACGCGATCTTGCTAGAGCTGGAATTCGAGACGCACACCCGGAGTGGACTGACGCCGAAGTCGCGCGAGAACTGCTGCGACTGGCGTTCCTTCCAGAGCCGCTGCCGACCGGACTGCCGTGACTGCGGGCGATGTTTTTCGCAGAGTGACTACCGCCCTCGACCGGGCGAACATCGCCTATATGTTGTCAGGGTCTTTTGCTAGCGCTTACTATGGGGCCGCACGCGCCACGCAAGATATCGACTTCGTCATTGAAGCTACTCCTGCGAAGCTGGAAGCCCTGAGGCAAGAACTGCCGCAATCCGAGTACTACGTGGACCTGATTGCTCTACTAGAGGCACACAGGCAGCAATCACTGTTTAACGTCATCGATCTCACTACCGCGTGGAAAATCGACCTCATCTTTCGCAAAGCGCGGCCTTTCAGCGTAGAAGAATTTAACCGTAGGCGTCCGGTGGAGTTACATGGAGTGCGTCTGTCTATTGCGACAGCCGAGGATGTCATCCTTTCGAAACTCGAGTGGTCGAAGCTCTCCCAATCTCAAAGACAGCTTGAGGATGTAGCCGCAGTTTTGCGCTCATGGCGAGATTTGGATCGCGAGTACTTGAAAAAGTGGATTCAGGCTTTGCAGCTTGCCGCAGAATGGAAGTCGGCGGTCGAGAAAGCTGACCTTCCCGAATAAACAGAGGGCACGCCACAGCGTGCCCCTTAGTTTTGCCGACGGCCGACGAATAACGACCGACGACCTTTTCCCTACGGCGCCTCGATCAACTCCATCTTCCCTTCCCGCGTGCGATGCAGAATCATCACTTTGCCCTTCGGATCGCGGAAGACGAAAACGTCGCGATCCCGGAAGTGGCATTCCTTGATGGCTTCTTCCAGCGTCATCGGGCGCAGAGCGACGGCTTCGGAAGACTGCGTGAGGTGTACCTCGGTGGTCCGGGCCACGGCGGGATATTTGTGCACCACCACGGGAACGGCGGTTTTCTCCGTGAGGCCTACAGCGGTCTGAGGCTCTGGCGCCTCCGCCTTCCCAGCCCCGTTCCATTTCTGGTGCGATTTGCGTTTCTTAGAGATCAGGCGCGTTTTGTATTTGAGAGCCTGCTTCTCAAGGCGGTCAAGCGCCTGATTCACGGCAAGTTTCATGTCGTTGGCTTGCGCCAGTCCGACGATCGGGCCGTTGCGGGGAGTAATGGTGATTTCTGCTTTATGACGGTGCTTTTCGACGGCGAGAATGACCTTGGTTTCGAACTTGTCGTGCAAGATTTTTCGGAGTTTTGCGAGACCGGATTCAACTTCTTTGCGGATGGCGGGGGTGATTTCGTAGTGCCTGCCGGTGTATTCCACGTTCATTGAGCGCCCTCCTGGGATTCGTCACTCCATGATCTGGGCTCAAACAACCGTTGATGCAGGTGTTGCGATTTCAGCGGCTAAAGCCGACGCTTAGATCGACCTCATCGGCGCGCCTGAAGGCACGCCCTGATACAAACCTATTTTTTCACTCTGCGCTGGTGGGTACTCGGAATGCGCATGTCCTCCCGGTATTTCGCAACCGTGCGGCGAGTGACCTGGATACCCTGCGACTGAAGGATGCGGGTGATCTGCTCGTCGGTCAACGGCCGGGCTGGATCTTCTTCGTCGATGAGCTTCTTCACGCGGCGCTTCAGGATCAGCAACGAGGTGTTGCCGCCTTCGGGACCTTGCACGCTCTCAGAGAAGAAGTACCGCAGTTCGAACACGCCCTGAGGAGTGTGGGCGTACTTGTTGGCCACCGCGCGGCTGACGGTGGAAGGATGGACGCCGATTTCTTCGGCCACCTCCTTGATCATCATGGGCTTGAGATGATCGATGCCTAGTTCAAGAAAGTCCTGCTGGCGCGCGACGATCGAGTAGCAGACCTTGGTGATTGTCTGCTTGCGCTGCTCGATGTTCTTGATCAGCTGGATGGCGCTCTTGTAGCGCTCTTTTACGTAGTTGCGCGTGTCTTTGTCATTCGCGTCTTTGTTCAGCAGACGCTTGTACGCCGGATTGAGGCGCAGCTGAGGAACATCCTCGTCGTTCATCAGGCACAGCCACTCGTCGCCGTGCTTGACGAAGGCGACGTCGGGCTCGATCAGGCGCGTCGTGCCCTTGTTGTAGCGCAGGCCGGGACGCGGATCGAGCGTCTTGATGAACTCGAGAGCGGTCTGCACAGCTTCGACGGGACGGCCGATGGCCTTGCTGATTTCTTTGTACTGCTTGAGCTGGAGCGCACGCAGATAGCGGTCCACGACGGCCATCGCGTCCGCGACGACCTGGGCGTCACCATTTCCGTTGCCGTTCGCTCTGTGCGCGTGCTGCTGCTGGACAAAACGCAACTGATAGAGCAGGCACTCGCGCAGATCACGGCAGGCAACGCCGGGAGGATCGAGTTGCCTCACGACTTCTAGCGCTTCTTGCAGGTCAGACAAAGAAAAGCTGGGCTTGTAGACAGGCTGTGCGGCTGCCTTGCGTGTCGGCGGTTGAACAGGCGAGGCCACGGGCGATTCGGCAACCGGATCCGGCGCAGGCGCAACTGCGGCGGCTGTTGTCGCCACACCGCTCAGTTCCGCGGATGAATTTTCAGACGAACTCCAATCGGAAGAAAGGTCGGATACAGGCTCGGCTTCTGAGGACAGCTCTCCTTCGGCCGTCGCTTCCAGGCCGAGAGCTCTCGCCTCTTTGAGCAGACTCTCCTGCGCGGCCGCATCCGCTTCCGGTGCGGCAGGTGGAGTAACGCCGAGCAACTCGTCGTCGCTGGCGATCAGGTAACCGTCTTCGTTCAAGTTCCCGATGATCAATTCCGCAGCTTCGTGGACACCGCGGCTCAACGACAACGCACCCAGCTGCCACATGAGGTGGTCGGTCAGCGTGCTGGGCTTGGACAGGAAATTCTCGAACGACGGACGCTCGATGTCTTCCATTTCGCCCTGGCTGCGGTAGCCAGGATCGAGGTATTCCTGGAAGAACGAGCCAAAATCAATTTCGTCGAAAGGATCTTTTTTCTCAGCAGCGGGGCCGGGCGCCTCTTCCGCGTTGGTGGCCGAGGCGGCGCGGTCGCGTTCTTCTTCGCGGCGGCCGACTTCGTCGATCAGCGGAACGGAATCCTCGAGTTCCTCCAGCACCGGGTTTTCGACCATCTCGGCATTGATCATGTCCTTGAGCTCGATCTTATTGAGCGCAAGGACCGAGACCATCTGCACGAGACCCGGGGTAAGGATCTGGCGCTGCGACAGCTTGACGTTCAATTTGTGCTGCAGCATTACCATTCGAGGGCTTACTTCTTTCCTAAAGAATCGATGATCAGCCTCCCCACGGGGCTGGGCTGTGACTTCAGGACATGCGCGCCATACGCAACTTCATGCCCAACACCAAGTATCTGGGCAAAAGCTTTTTCCGGCTACATTACACCCGTAACGTTAACGAACAGCAGCTACCTTTACACGAGCGAAAAACTCTCGCCCAGGTACACTCGCCGGACTTCCGGGTCACCACCCAAGGCTTCGGGCGTGCCTGTCCGGAAGATGCGTCCTTCGTTGATGATGTAGGCGCGATCGGTAACGGACAACGTTTCGCGCACGTTATGGTCGGTGATTAAGATGCCGATTCCACCCGCCTTCAGATCAGAAATGATTTTCTGAAGGTCGAGAACGGCGATCGGGTCGATGCCAGAAAACGGCTCGTCCAGCAAAATGAACGTGGGATTGATGCAGAGGCAGCGGGCGATCTCAACGCGGCGACGTTCGCCGCCGGATAGAGCATACCCGCGATTCTGGCGAATGTGGTCCAACCCCAACTGCTCAATCAGCTTTTCCATCTTTTCGCGGCGCTCGTGCCACGAGATGGGCTGTGCCTCGAGGACCGCGAGGATGTTCTCCTCGACCGTCAGCTTACGGAAGACCGAAGGCTCCTGAGGGAGATAGCTGATGCCGAACTGGCGTGCCCGCAAGTACATGGGGACGTCAGTGATGTCATCATCGTCATACAGGACTCGCCCGGTATCGGGGAGGACCAAGCCGACGATGGCATAGAAGGAAGTGGTCTTGCCCGCACCGTTAGGGCCAAGTAATCCAACAACTTCGCCCTGTTCGACCCGGAGGCTGACCCCGTTCACGACCGGGCGTCCACGATAGGTTTTGCCGATTTCGTCGGTGGCTAATACATGCATTCAACGTGCCACTCGCGTCTGGGTAACGCTGGGAGAGCTATCCCGTCCTTCCACGAGCACCCTATCATCGCGTTTATAGAAAGTCAACGAATTGGCCGTGATTTTGCCGTGTTCGGCATCAAAAATGCTGGGAGAAATGCCCGTCAAAACGAACTTGTCGTCGGAGGCCGTGTAGACCAGTTTGTCCCCTTCAGCGCGCCTTGCAGGCTGCTCCACCACGACATTTCCTTCAGCGACGATGCGATCGAGCTGTCCCTGGCCGTTAAGTGATTGAGTGTCAGCAGATTTGCCCCGCGGTAGCATATAAGCGTCGATATGGTCCGCGGTGATCGTGGTGTCGGAGCCCTTCGCGACCACGCCCCCTTCGAAGTGCGCACGATGCTGATCGTCGGTGTAGGTCAAGCGCTTGGAGGTGATGGCGACCGGAGCCGCCTCTCCCTTGGCGTTAACCTGCACCAAAACTGTGGAGACCGACTTGCCGTCGCCCTCGGCGACGACGGAGCGATGGTCGCGGTCGAACTGAATGGTCGGCGCCTCGACCACATTGGCGTCCTGCCAGATACGGGCATCGCCCGAGTAAATTGCGACGGCACTGGTGCGGTGAACCGTCATCTCGCGTGCCGTGATGTGGATCGGTGAGGCGGACGCCAGCAACGCACCGTTCGGCTGCTCATGAAGATCGCTGTAGGTGCTCTTCACGTTGCCTTCGGCCATGGCATCGCCGGTGGCGCGGTTCATGCGCAGGACCTGTGCCGTAGTAGTGAGCGATTTGTCGGTTACGCGAGGCGACCCGGTGAGCTCGACCATTTCGTTGGCCGGCGTATAGCGTGCTCGGTCCGCGCGAGCCTGGCGCTCGCCGTCGTTGTAGCTGAAATTTCCCTGCTGCAGGATAGACTCGATGCCGCCAGCGGCGCGGAATGCGACATCGACCGTCTGGCTCGTGCTGATGCGATCTGGCTGGCCGGGAGTGCTGCTCACGATCTTGGCGTCGGGAGTGCCATGGAGCGTTTGGAGATGGCTGCTGTCGTCAAAACGCGCGTCGAATTTGCCGGCGGTCACAACCGTGCGAGTTCCATTTGTGGCTGCGGGAAGGATGGTGATCTGGCCGCCCGTTGAAGTTTCGGCACGATCGAGATGACGACCCTTGGCAACAAAGAAGTCCATCGCGGGAGCGGACACTTCGACGCGCTGTGCGTTGGAGGCGGCCGAAGAACCCGGCGTCGGCAGTTGTACCAGCTTCACGTTTTCAATCGCACGCACCTGGCTCACGCGGTCTCTTCCCGCGAAGTCCACCACCACCTTGTTGGCGTTGGCCTGCGCGGGATGCTCGCCGCCGGATTCCATCTGCACGTCGCCCTGGAAGATGGCATTCGAGAGGCCGTCCTGCGCGTCGTTCAGGTCGAACTCGGCTTGTTGGGACCGGGCGTGGATCGGGGATTCGCCGGCGAACTCGGCTTTTACATCGTTGGTTGCCACCACGTGATCGACGGTATTGTCGGGACGCAAATATAGAGTGGCGCTTTCCGCTTCCATCTGGGCCGAACCATGAGTAAGGCGAGGGCGTTCGAGAAAGATCTGCCGGGGCTCCTTCATGATTACACCTCTGCCGGCGGTCAGGCGGACTTTGGAGCCATCGCGGAGGGAAAGGTCGATGTTCGATTTCAGCGCGAGCGCATTGTCTTTCGCTGCATAGTGCATGCCGACGGCAGAGCCACCAGCTTGCGGCATCTCGATATCGACTTTCGCATCGGTGAAGGCGTCCCCGGTTTTCTGGTTGAAGACAAGGTCGCGCGTCACTAGGTGCACGGGATTCTTGAGCGTAGTGGGCGTCGACTGATCGGGCTTCAGCAGGCCTTCCGGATTGGCCTCCAGATCAATGCGCACTTCGCCTTTAGCGAGCACATCACCGGATTCAGGGTCATAGCTGAAGTCGTCACCGTAAATCTGGTCGTAGCGGCTGGCATCGCGGCCGTAAAGAGTAATGGTGACGTTCTTCAACTCGGCGCGGCCGCCCATCTTGAACTGGACAGCTTTGGAAGCGCGGATTGTGAAGATGGTTCGTCCCTGGTCGGACTTGGAAACCTTGAAACCCTCGGCGGTCTGCTGAATATCGAGACCGATCTTGCCCGGGACGGATTTCAGGACATCGCGCCCCTGTTTGCGCCTGTGCAGATAGGCACCCGCCACCACAAGGCTCACCGCGATCGCAGCGAACGCGAGCCAGCGGCGCAGGCGGGTGATGAAGATGGGCATGCCCGGTCCAGTGTACTGGATGGGTTAGATGCAAGCGCCCGGTTCCCAGTTCCCAGTTGTCCGTTCTCGGTTCTCAGTTCTCGGTCCTCGGTTTAACGATGGCCTATTTTTGAGCGATCAGATTTTCGTCCATAACAATACCCTGGATGATCTGATCCAAGTCCTCGTCAGCCTTCTCCTTCTTGTCGTTGAGCTCTGAGATTTCCTTCTGCAGCACGTTCAGCCGGTCCTCCTGCTGGTCAAGTTGGTAGGCGTATCTCTGTAACAGTGCCCTCTCTTCCGAGCTGCCTTTCAGGGCTTTCATGTTCTCGCGCACACGGGCCTGGTCTTTGCCGATGGCGTCGACTTCGTGCTGGTGCGAGCCGATCTCGGATTCGAAATGATCGACGACGTTTTTCTGGTCGAGCACTTTGCGAATCGCCTGCAGCGCAGCGGGCGTGAGGCTTTTGTTTTCGACCAGGAGAGCAAGCTTTTTGTCGTCGAAGTCGTCGATCTCGAATTGGGCGTCGTCCGGGTGACACTCCGTGACGGTGAGGTGCCCGGTGGCGCCCGGTGCGACGTTCAAGCGAAAGCGCAGAAAAGATGCTGTCGTTTCCTCGGGCTTGGGGCCGCCGTCGACGAGTTTCCAGCCGTCGCGTGCCGGGTGCTCGATGACGAGCTGGCGGGGCGTCTTGTCGACATTGCGAACGGTGTATTCGTGCGTATCACTTTCTTCGTGAGTAAGGACCATCACCCCCTTGGCAATGCGCAGATGGCTCACGGGCTTTTCGCCGTCCTGCTGAGTGACCTTCATGTGCACGGCGGGATCGGCGGCGTAGGAGATCAGTCGGCGTTCGCCGGGATGCAGCGTGTCCAGAACGCCTTCTCCCGCGAATGTGTCGTTTTCGAGGATGTTGAACGTGCCGGAATCGACGGTGAGGCCGCTGCTGTTCTTGAGCCAAAGCGCACGGCGAACTTCCTTGTCGTCCTCGTTCCAGACCGAGACTTTTTCGACTTCCACCGGCGAGTTGAGGATCGGCACCAGCGCAGACTGGTTTTTGCTGATCGTGATTTTTTGCTTGATGTTGTATTCGAAGTAGTCGCCGACGTCTTTGGACTCGGCTTCGACGCGCTGGCCGGAGGCGATGGCACTGACCTCCGCGGTCTCGGTTTGCAGCATCACCGATTGAGCCGCCACGGTTACAGTTTCCGAGGTGTTGCCAAGCTCCAATGTCGCATTGACTTCATTCATCCGTCCGATGCCGAGGTAAACATTGGTCAGGTTGAACCGCTTGAAGCCGGGAGCGTTTACGAACAGCGCCGAGTTTCCGGCCTGAATGTTGTAGAAGCGATAGGTGCCGTTGGAATCGGTGGTGGCTGTCTGCGAAGAACCAGTTTCCTCGTTGCGAACGGTAACCTGTCCACCAACCACGAGAGCGCCGGATGGATCTTTCACGACGCCCCGTAAACCCGTAAGGCCACCGGCGAGTGGAGGTGGTGGCGGGCCGGGTGGAGGCGTATTCATTGCGGCTTCGTGGGTTTGGGCGAAAGCATGAGCGCTTCGGGAGGAGCCACGACCGGACGGCGCGTGTAGTAAGGTTGCGAGATATCCTGAATGAACGACTGGGGCGCACCAGCCACGAGCGACAACTGCACGTCTTTCCAGTCCTCGCCCACCGTGTTGTCGACAATGGCCCATCCCTGTAGCAGAGGTTTCTCGCCGGGCTTGTCGGGAAGAATGATGCGGTAGGTGCTCTTCCACACCGGGACTTCGCTGATGTAGCTGACAAACACCTCGCGATCGCCAGAACCGGTCGCGGAGATGGTCATTCGACGCGAGTCGCGGGCGCGCGCGGTCCCGACCAGGTTGAGATAACGTCCCACTTCGTCGTTGAGATCGCGATCGGCGATGCGGACGGAGGTCCCGGGCCCCAGTTCAAAGCTCCGCATCTCGCCGGAGTCGGTGACGATGGCAAACGTCGTGACGTCCACGTAATCGCCCTTGCCGTTCTGCTTCCTTTCTTTCTCGACGCTCAGCAGGCGGCCGCTTGCCGAGGCCGCCCCGGACCGGACGTCGACGCGCGCTCCACGCAGCGCCTGCAGGTAGTCGGCGCTGGAGACCTGCTCTCCGAAAGGCAGGCGCAACGAATGCAGCCGCTCATCGAGCGGAGCGATGGAGTTGTATCGGACCGAGGCGATGTGGCCTTCTCCCAAATCGACAACGGTGAGGGATTTTAAGACGTCGTTGAGTTGGCCGGTGGTGAAGTCGATGTTGAGATTTTGCGTGCCGTGCACCCGCGCGGTGTGCTCGAAGTATCCGATGCCGTTCTTGTAGAGCACGACGCGTTTCACGGGCAGGCGCCCGGAAACGGTTGAGTCGGGGACGTCCGCGGCTGGAACATGTTTCGCGGCGTTCAGGTTGACGGGCTTGAGTTGAGCACTAGACAGAACCGAGAGGCTGACAAGGAGAAACAGCGAGCGCAAGTGACGCATAGCTCCTCCAAATCGCAGAGATGCGCAAGAAGGGGCCGGGTAGGACTGCCTGGGGGAAACACAGCCCCGCTGAGGGAACGGCGCTATTGGCCGTTCTTGCGCTGAATTTGGTAGTCGCGAAGGGAGAGTTCGAGGCCGCCGTACTCGGGGTGGTCGTTGTGGCCAATGGTGAAGGCGATGTCGAGGGTATCCCCGGCGAGAAGATTGGCGGCCTGGAGGCGTTCGGCCATATGCCAGCCGAGGGCGTCGAAGGTGATGTTACGACGCCAGTTCTCAGTTGTCAGTTGTCGATTTTCAGTGGCGGCTCGAACGTCTGAGCGTGTGATGGAGGCGCCGTCCGGATGGCAACGCGGCGTGACCAAAATCGCTTCGGGAGTAAGTGCGTCGTTTTGGTCATCAGGAACAGAGACGGGCGCAATCGCCGCCGCCAGCCTCAGCTTCACATGCTTGTCTTTCAGGATCTTTGGAGGAGCCATCAGCCGGACGCTGCGGGCGGAGAAAATCGGCTCGGGATTGGCTTGCCCAAAGGGCTCGAGTCGCTCAAGCGCCTGAAACAGCTCCGGTGTGACTTGATCGAGATTGAGTTCGGCATCGAGATCGAGCAGCGACTCGAAGTCGGCCGGAGTTAGTCGTTGCCGCGCGTACTGATCGAGGTGGGCGCGCAGCTGGGGCACTCGATCGGACGGAAGCGAGAAGCCGACTGCATGAGAGTGCCCGCCGTAGCGGGTGAATAGCTCGTGACACGACTCCAGAGCGTCGAGCAGGTGGAAGGCGCGAATAGAGCGGCCGGAGCCGTGGGCTTCGCCGCCATCGTGGGAAAGAACCAGGGCGGGGCGGCCGTAACGCTCGACCACACGGGTCGCAGTGATGCCAATGACGCCGCGATGCCAACCTTCGCCGTCGACCACCACGCAGTACGCGTTGCAGAGCTCAGGGTCCTGCTCGAAGCGTTCCGTAATGGCTTGCAGAATTCTCCGCTCTTCTTCCTGGCGTTCGGCGTTGAGCTGGTCAAGCCGGCCGGCGATTTCTTTCGCGCGTGCCGGATCTTTCACGCTAAACAGTTCCACCACGTCGCGGGCCACGTCCATGCGCCCGGCAGCGTTCAGTCGGGGAGCGATGCGGAAAGCAATTTCCGTCGAGGTCGGCGGCCGATTCGCCGGCACTTGCGCCATCTCGAGAAGCGCCTTCAGGCCCGGATTCACCGCCCGACGCAGGGCATCCAGTCCGAGTTTCGCGAAGACGCGATTCTCGCCAGTGAGCGGAACAGCGTCGGCGATAGTCGCGATCGCCACCATCTTCATGAATGAGGTCATCAGCCGCGTTTGGTCCTTGTCGACGAGGCGCTTTTCCATCAGTGCCTGCGCGAGCTTGAATGCCACGCCCGCACCACACAGCACCTTGCACGGATACTCGCAGCCCGGCTGGTTCGGGTTGAGCACGGCGAAGGCCGTGGGGACGCCGTCCGGCCCGGGCAGATGGTGATCGGTGACGATGAGATCGACGCCGAGCCGCTGCGCGGTTTCGGCGGCCGCAAACGCGCGGATTCCAGTATCGACGCTGATGATGAGGCGCGTACCAGAAGAGGCGGCATGCTCGATCACCTCGTCCTTCATGCCGTACCCTTCGCGGATGCGATGCGGCACGTGGAAGTCCGCCGACCCGCCGCAAAGCTCGATCGCCGCTTTCAGGATGACGATGGCGGTGGTGCCATCGACGTCGTAGTCCCCATAAATCAGGACGCCTTCCTTGCGATCGATGGCAGCCTCAAGGCGATCAACCGCCTGCCGCATGCCCGACATGAGATAGGGCGAATGAAGATGTGCGATCGAGGGGATCAGATATCGCTCGGCGTCCGCCGGATCGGTGATGCCACGCATCACAAGCAGGCGAGCCAGCGTGGAGGCAAGATGCGCGTCGCCATTCAGGTTAAGCGCAGTAACAGAACGGAGATCGCGCGCAAGCGAACTGATTTCAGCTTCGGCGACGGTCTTAGGGAGCCACTTCATCGGTTCACGCAGTTCGGATTGGGCGAGTTAACCTTTCGCGGGCAAGGTCTCGTTCGACTCTCGCTCAGGGAAGGCCGCCCCATGAAGATGCCGGGGGCCGCCTCACTCTTCTTCGTCGGGGCCGGGTTCGTCGATGGGGATGCCGCCGAAATCCTCGCTGAGTTCGAGGAGGCGCTGATAGCGGTCGTACCACTCGGTGCTGGCCTCGTAGAGGAACATGCTGCCCTGATAGGCCCAGCCCAATTGCACGAACCCAGACTTGCCGATGTAGGTGCGAAGCCAGCGCGCGTCTTCGAGGTCTTCGTCGTTCGTGTATTCGGCATTGGTGAGGCGGGTGATCAGGCCTTCCAGGTCGTCGCGCTTGAGCGTCCAGGAATCCATGGTCAGGAAGGGCGCGCCCGCGGATTTGGCCAGTTCAACGAAGTCTTTCCAGCCGTCAGGATTGTCCTCGGCTTTCCACATGATGCACTGCACTTCTTCGTAGTCCACATAGCCGTGAAAGCGGCGCAGGCCGTGGCCTTCGATGAAGGCGATCATGTCGTCTTTCAGACCGGTGAGGTCGTCCGGCGTTCCAGTCATGTCAGGGGCTCTCGGTGAACAAATATTGTAAGCCTTTTCGTGGCTGATGGCTGATCGCTAATGGCTCATGGTTCTGGATTGCGCCACTAGCCACAAGCCATGAGCTACCAGCCAGCAGCGGATTTTTCGTGTGTTAGACTATTCGCTTCACAACGAGCCTCCGAACGAGACAATGCTTTTTTCCAAAGAATATGTGGGCTATTTGGCCCGCGAACTCACAAAAAAGCTGCTAGCAGGCGAGTTTATCGAGACGCAGAATCCCGCGACTGTGACGGAACGCGTCCACGCGGCGCTGCTCGAGGAAATGTCGCTGGAGGACCGCATCAACGACGAGGTGCGCGTCATTCTGGAAGCGTATTCGGACGAGATGCGGCGCAGCGGCGCCAACTATCAGGAGATGTTCCGCAAGGTGAAGAGCGAGCTCGTGAAGAAATACAAGGCGGTGCTATGAGGCTGAGCCGAGACAAGGTGAATAAGATCGCCCACGTCGTCAGTGACGCGCTCGCCGATACGCCTCAAGTGGACTTCCTCGAAGACCGAAATACGATCCGACTGGAGACGCGCAAGATCCTGGAAGAACTGCTGAACCAGGAGGCGAAGATCGATCAGATGGCGCGGCAGAAGATCGAGAGCCAGAAGCGGACGATCCTCGAAGGCAGCCAGGAGTGGGACATCCTGTACCGCAAGTATTACAACGAGGAAGTGAAGAAGCTGGGAATCTGAAAAGCAGTCGTCGGTCGTGGGTCGTCGGCAAAATCGAAATCAAGAAAAGGGACGGCGTTTAGCCGTCCCTCCGTATTTGCGGCTTGCGTGCGAGATCGCTGCCGAGCTTTGCTCGGCCAGACGCAATGCCGCTAAAGAGGGCGGCAAGATGCCGCCCCGACAGCCGGCGGGACGCCGGCGCTACATTTGTCACCGTCCCGGTTCGAACGCGGGCATGAGCAGAACATCGTCGCCCGGCTCATTAGCGTCGACCCCTAGCGCATGCATTTCGCGGGCGACCGGTTGCACCACGCGCAGCATCTGACTCATGACGGCGGCTGCGCCCGTGGCATCCTTCTCGCTGTTGTCGGGACCCTCGCGCTGCAAGATGGATTCGATCAGAGTCTTCTTGTGCGGGAAGACCACGATCTTCACTTCTTCCCTTTCGGCGATGTTGGCCGATTTCTTGGCGAGATTGAGTGCGGTGTCAAAGCCGCCGAGTTCGTCGACGAGGCCGAGGCCTTTCGCATCCTCGCCAGACCAGATGCGTCCCTTGGCGATCTCGAGGACTTTCTCTTTGGGGAGCTTTCGCCCATCAGCAACTTTGCTGGTGAAGTCTTCGTACACGCGGTCGAGCCAGGCTTCGAAGCGCTGCCATTCAGCGGGCGTGTAGTCCTGAACGCCGGTAAACATGGTGGCGTTCGCGCCGTTGTGGACTTCGTCCCACGAGAGGCCGATCTTGTCCCAGAACCCAGCACTTAGAACTTTGCCCCCGAGTACGCCGATCGAAGCTGTGATGGTACCGGGCTGGGCCACGATTTTGTCGGCGGCCATCGCCACAAAATAGCCGCCCGATCCTGCCAGATCACCCATCGAGACGATCACAGGCTTGCCCGCCTTGCGCGCGTTCACGACTTCACGCCAGATCGTATCGGAGGCGACGTAGGATCCGCCGGGACTGTCCACACGGAAGAGAATCGCCTTAACATCTTTGTCGGCAACGGCGGCGCGGAACGCGCTCGCCACCGTGTCGGAGCCCATGGTCTGGGAGCCGTTGACGGCGTTGTATTCACTTTTGCCACGGGCCACGCCACCGGCTCCGTAGATCAGAGCGATCGTCTTGCCTTTGTCATGCGGACGCCCTGCTCGGTCGAGGTACTTGTCGAGATAGAGGAACTCGGCGTCGCTGCTCGCTTTCTTTTTAACTTGGTCGTAAACTTCGTCGCGATAGGCGAGGCCATCGACGAGCTTCGCGTCCACTGCTTCTTTGCCCAGATAGGGTCCTTTGTCGACGACGTTCTGGAACTGATCCGGCGAGATCTGTCGCGCGCTGCAGATGCCGTCTTTCAACTGACCGACCCAAGAGTTCATCACCTTCTCCATGGCTTCCTTGTGAGGCGCCGTGTATTTCGTTTCGGTAAAGGTGTTCAGCGCATTTTTGTATTCGTAACGATGATCGCCATGGAAACTGGCGCCTAGTTTTTGGAGGGTGCCTTTTATGAAAGGTGTTTCCAGCATCACTCCGGTCAGGCCGACGTCTCCCGAAGGCTGAAGGTAGATCTGATCAAAAGCGGTGGCGAGGTAGTAGGCATTATTGCCGGGACCGAACTCGCCGAAAGTTTCGGCGAAAGCCACGGCAAATTTCTTGTGCGAGCGGAAGCGCTGCACGGCCTCGCGCAACTCTTGCGTCTGCGCCATTCCCATTGGCACCGCACCGATGCGCGCGACCACGCCCTTTACCCTGTCATCGGCGCCGCCGCGGTCGAGCGCGTCTACCACATCGCGGACGGTCGTGCGATCCTGCAAGGCGAATTTGGCGGTGGGTGTTTCGGGAACGTCTTCGACAAGCGGCTGTTCGAAGTTGGCTTCGAGAATGGTCGTGCCCGGCACTTTGCCTTTGCGCCCGGAAAGCATCATGATGGTGACGATGATGGTCACCAGATAGATGAAGCCCAGAATGGCCAGAATGCGAATGACTACCTTCTTCATAAGCACGCTCCCGAGTGGAAGAAGAACTGATGAGTGTAACGCGAGAGCTAGAAAAGACGCGAGAAACACGCACATCGAGGGGCGGCTTCGCTGCCGATTTAATGCGGTGAATAACCGCGCGTTAGCTGACCTTTGCTGCAAAACCTGCTGATGCTTATCTCCCAGTCACTCTCGGAAACGATTAAACGGTTGGCAACGGAACAAGGTTTCGATCTCGCCGGGATCGCGTCGGTCGGCGACTTCGCCGAGCTCGAATACTTTCCGAAATGGATCGCCTCGGGAAGGGCTGGCGAGATGAAATACCTGGAGGCGCGAGACGACCAGGGAGAACTGAAGCGTGCTTCGTTGCGCGCCGTCGCTCCCTGGGCAAGAAGCGTGATCGTCTGCGCGATCAACTACAACACGGCACAGCTGTATTCAACCCAGGTGCGCGATACAGAACGTGGCTGGATCTCGCGATACGCCTGGAGTCAGGAGGACTATCACGATTCGTTGCTACGCCGGCTGCGCGTGGTCGAGCAGAAGCTGCTGGAGTTGGTTCAACGGGGACGGCAAGATGCCGCCCCGACAGCCGGCGTCCCGCCGGCGCTACACTTGCACGGGGATCAAGCCCTAAATCCGCAGCTACAAACGCGCTGCTACGTCGATACCGGCCCGCTCGTCGAGCGCGTGTACGCGAAATACGCGGGCGTTGGGTGGATCGGAAAGAACACCTGCATCCTCAATCAGAAGATAGGTTCGTGGCTGTTTCTTGGCGTCCTACTCACTTCTCTTGAACTCACGCCGGACATTCCCGCTCCCGATCGCTGCGGAACCTGCACACGCTGCCTTGATGCGTGCCCCACAAATGCGTTCAACGGTCCCTATCAACTCGATTCCAATAAATGCATTTCCTATCTGACGATTGAGAAGCGGGGCACAATTCCCGAAGACTTGCGCGCAGGAATGGGCCGCCACGTCTTTGGTTGCGACATCTGCCAGGACGTCTGCCCGTGGAATCGGAAAGGTCCGGTGACAACCGCCGCAGAATTTCAGCCGCGTGAGGGACTCGTCAATCCCGCACTCGCGTGGTTGGCGGAGATGGGGGCGGAAGAATTTCACAGCGTGTTTCGCGGCTCGCCGATCCGGCGGGCCAAGCTGGCGGGGTTACGGCGCAACGCAATCGTTGCGATGGGCAATAGCGGGAATGCCGAGTTTCGGCAAGTGCTTGAACGCATTAAAGAAGAGGGAGACCCGGTCCTCAAAGAAAGCGCGAATTGGGCTTTGGAACGGCTGGCCCGCGACGAAGATGCAACCCTAAAATAGGATTCTCGTCACAACCCACACGGCCGCGCCGAATGATTTAGTATCCCGTCTCATGTTGGGCATTGCCCCGGAACTCAGCAGCCAGCAGGTTTTGCAGGCATTCCATCACGACGAGCCCTATCTGTTCCTGGGTGCCGCATTCTCGACCGTCGGACTCCTTGCCCTGGCGTCTCCTCTGGTTCGGCGGAAATTTGATCCCCTTTTCGTCTACTTTGGAATCTTTGCCGTGCTGTACGGTCAGCGTTTGTGGATTCAGTCGGAAGTTCTGGCGTTGACCATCCCCCGATCTGACCTTTTTCTTCGCCTCCGATCGGTGATTGACTTCACCGTTCCGATACCGGCGGTTCTCTTTTTGAGCGCCGGCGGGTTCCTGCGGAGTTGGATCGATAGGGTGGCCGGCTACGGCTTGCTGGTAGAGAGCGTCGTCCTGGCTATCCTCACCGCTATCCGGGGACCATCTGACACGTATCACCTCATCAACAACATCTTCGTGATCGCCGCCATGCTGGCTCTGGCGATTCGGTTTACTCGCCAACGTGACGCGGGGCGCGATTTCAACATCGTCCGGATAGGCTTGTTCATCTTTATTGCGCTGGCGCTCTGGGACAACGTTGGCGGAATCCTGTCGTTGCGGCTGTTCCGTGCCGAGCCGCTCGGGTTCGCGGTACTTTTGGGCACTTTGGGTTACGTCGCGGCGCGCCGAAGCCTGGAGCGGGATCAGCAGCTACGGGAAATTCAGAGTGAACTGGAGGTCGCGCGCCGGATCCAGCAATCGATTCTCCCGGCCCAGTTTCCGAAATCTTGTTACTTCCAGGTGGCCGCACGGTATGTGCCCATGACATCGGTGGCCGGCGATTTCTATGACTTCGTTGTGAGCGATGGGCCGGAAGCGGGCCTGTTGATTGCCGATGTCTCCGGCCATGGCGTACCAGCCGCGCTGATTGCCTCGATGGTCAAGCTGGCGGCATCTTCACAACGGGATGTCGCGGCAGACCCGTCGCGATTTCTCTCGGGAATGAATGCGGCCCTCTACGGCAATACGCAGAATCAGTTCGTGACGGCCGCGTACGTACACTTGAACGCGGACTCTTCTGAACTGCGCTATTCGGCGGCGGGCCATCCTCCGATGCTGCTGTTACGACATGGCTCGGTCTCCGAGGTAATGGAGAATGGCCTGATGTTGGCGATTTTTGATTCGGCCGGGTACACCACAGCGACCCGGCAACTGGAGCGCGGCGACCGTCTATTGCTTTACACCGATGGACTGGTCGAAGCAACCAACGCGGCGGGAGACTTTTTCGGGAACGCCAGTCTACGCTATTGCTTCCAGCAAACGGCGAAATTGCCGGCTGACCAAGCAGCCGACTTCATCCTTTCCTCCGTGCAGCGCTGGTCGGCTAGCCAGGACGACGATCTTACCCTCCTGGTTTGTGATTACGTGCCCAACCCTGCATAAGCCCGCCTGCCTTCTACGTGGTAGGATTCCGGTAAAGACGCTGCCGCCAGAATCATGTTCCGCCATCACCTTTACGGTCTTCCGAAAATTCCATCCTGGATCGTTCTCCTCGTGCTGTGTACGAGCTCCCCAGCGCGTGCCGCTGAGCCTACGTGGATCGAAATCCGTTCTGCACACTTCGACGTGGTCACCGATGCCGGCGAGAAAAAAGGGCGCGAGGTCGCCCTACGCTTCGAGCAAATGCGCGCGGTCTTCGGGCAACTGCTCGTTCGCCAGAAGTTGCGCATGCCGGTGCCCTTGACGATTTTTGCCCTGAAGGACGACAAGCGCTTCTACCAGATGGCGCCGCTGCATGATGGGCAGCCGATCACCGCTCCCGGATTCTTTGTTTCGGGCGAGGACCACCAGTACTTTGTCCTGAATCTATTTGAGGAAGATTCCTACCGGGCTGTGGCCCACGACTTCGCCCATCTTCTGCTGAACTACAACTACCCGCCCACGCAAGGATGGTTTGACGAAGGATTCGCTGAGTACTTTTCGTCAATCCGCCTGGACAACAAGCAGGTGGAAATCGGGAGCGACCCGGAACTGGGCTTCTCGTACAACGAAGACATCCTCGGCAATCAGAACGCGGTGCGCAATCCGCCGAAGTCGCTGACCGACTTACTAAGCGGGTGGGTCTGGCTATCGGTCCCTGACCTGTTCACCATGAAGCACGATACTTCGAGTTACCAGGAAGGGACGCATCGGACACTGTTTTACGCGCAGGCGTGGATGACGGTCCATTACCTGCTGAACAAAGAGAAGCTGCCGGAGACGGGAACGTACTTTGACCTCGTCCAGAACCAGAGGGTCCCGGTGGAGAGCGCCATTCAGCAGGCATTCGGGATGCCGCCGGCTCAGTTCGACAAGGCCGTCAAAGACTACTTCCATTCGCTGACGCAACTGTTCCAGGACCAGGACGCGGCTCGTCAACCGGGGGCCATCAATAATCGGCCTGAACTCATCCACTTCGTATCGCCGGTCGCCCTCGAAGAAATGGGAACGGAAATCAAGCCGGTGACCGACGCCGACGCCAGCGCACGGCTGGCGGAGGTGAAGGTGCGGATCCCGGAGCGGCGCGAGCAGGGGCTCAAGGAGATCGACTCGGTCCTGAAACTCACCGACAAGAAAGGCGAGCCGATCGACAATGAAATCGCGCATCGCGCCCTGGCTTGGGTCCACATGCAGAACAAGGAGTTTCCGCAAGCTGCCGAGGAACTCGGCAACGCGGCTGCGGTCGATCCCCGCGATATTTCGATCCGATACTACCTCTCGCTCTTGAAATATAAGACGGCACAGATCAAGCACGAGGAGATCCAGGGACTCGCCAACATGATGATCGACCTGAAAGCGACGCTCGACTGGTACCCCGACTTCGCCGAGGCTTACAACATGCTGGCGATGGCCCGTATCGAGGGCGGCGGAACGGCCTCCGCGCTTGAGGCGATCAAGGAAGCAATTCGCCTGAGCCCGCGGAACGAGCAGTACCTCTTCAACCTTGGGCAAATTAACGAGTCGGGGAAGAAGTGGGATGCGGCGCGCACTGTTTTCGAACGCCTTCAGACGAGCGGCAATGCGCAGATCGCAACCGCGGCACGTCATGAGTTAGAGCAGCTGGCCACCATCCAGAAATATGGAATCAACCCGAACGCGCCCAAGCGGGTGGAACAATCCTCGCCATTCGATGAGTTGGAACAGGAAGCGCAGAAACGCGCCCAGGCACCACCCGAGGAATCGGAACCGGACAAGCGACCCACCCAATTCGTGAAGGGGATCTTGCTTGCCGTGGACTGCTCGCACACGCCCGCCGCCGTGCTCACCGTGAACACGGGAAGCAAGTCATTGAAGCTGCGTACCGCCGACTATAAGACACTTCTCGTGATGGGCGAAAACAACCTCTCGTGCGAATGGAAAAACCGGAGAGTGTCGGTGAACTACAAGCCGGGAGGGATGAGCGACGGGGACTTGGTTTCCGTAGAGGTGCAGTGACTAGACCGTTGATCCTATCAAGTAAAAAGCCCTCCCCATTGGGAGGGCAAAAAAGCAAATGGCTTGGGAGCAGGTCAGACGCGAACTACGTTCGCCGCCTGGAAGCCTTTCGGGCCCTTGAGCAAGTCGAACTCGACGGTTTCGCCTTCGTTAAGCGTGCGGTATCCATTCTCTTGAATGGCCGAGAAATGAACGAACACGTCCTCGCCCGTGGAGCGCTGGATAAATCCATAACCCTTTGCTCCGTTAAACCACTTTACGGTTCCCTTCTCTCTCACAAAGAAACTCCTTTCGCCTAATCGCGAAGAATTCATCCTGCCGTCGCCCGTTGAAGCCAACTGCCGAAGCAAAGGCACCCCCTCAAGAGATCGGCAAGACAGGTCGCGTTTACCGCCGACGGAAGAAGTGAGCTACCAACATAAAAAGCCCCTGAACTTGGAGTCGTGGAGAGAAACCACGGCGCCCAGCTCAGGAGCCCTCGACGATGGCGCGAATTTCTACCGCCTATCACAGAAACGTCAACCCAAACACAACGTGACTCCCACCACCAACCTTCCGGTAGTGAGCCCCAGATAATATTCAGGTCAGTGCTTCTTGGCAAGAAAAGAAAACAAACAACTCGCTTAGAGTCATAGGCTTGCGATCTCTCTAGTCACACCCGACTATGACCGGAAGTCACCACCAGGGGTGGTCAAGAAGCACCGCGTCGGCTGCATCCCTTTGATAGGATTGAGGAAGTTCCGTGCCGAATTCCATCACAACCACGGTTCCCCGCCCCGCGGAAGGTGTGTCGAAACGGGCCGAGGCAGGGTTTCGGACGTACTCCGATTTGACGATTTCGACGGTTCGCTACCTGATGCGGACCGAGGTACACACCTTTGCGTTTTCCGTGGCGGCCAATGCGATTCTGTCGTTCTTTCCGTTCGTGATGCTGGTGATGTTGCTCGTCCGGCGCGTGTTCCGTTCGCAGGCGATGTACGAGGTGATGGTGCAACTCTTGCGCGATTACCTTCCCGCCGGGCAGGAGTTCGTCATACGGAATCTCAACGCGATGGTTGGCGCACGCCATCAGGCCCAGTTGGTTTCGCTGGTCATCTTGCTGGTCACGTCGACGGGGATTTTCCTCCCGCTGGAAGTAGCCCTGAACCGGATTTGGGGATTCCACGAGAACCGCTCTTATCTCGGCAATCAAGCGATTTCCCTGGGCCTGGCATTCTGGTGCGGTCTGATGGCTCTGCTCTCGGTGGGAATGAGCGCAGGCAACGTCGAACTGATGGAGTTCATTCTGCACGGGCACGCGACCTCGCTGGTCCGGCTCGTCGGATTTCTGACGATGAAGATCTTTGCGATCGGCGCCAGCATCGCGATTTTCTTCCTGATCTATTGGCTGCTTCCCAATGGAAGAGTTCCGGCGCGCGCCGTGCTTCCGACCGCGCTCATCATGGGTTTGCTTTTTGAGGCGCTGAAGTACGCCTACATTCTTGCGTTGCCGAAGCTGAACTTCGCCGAGGTGTACGGGCCGTTTTCACTGTCGGTCAGCCTGATGTTCTGGGCGTTTCTGTCGGGATTGCTGCTCCTGACAGGTGCGCATTTGTCAGCAGAGGGCCATCTGCCGAAGAAATAGTCTGGATGTTCAAGGCTCCTTAGCGACCCTTCCTTCTTCTTCGTCACAGTTCCTCGTGATCATCGGCACCGATTGTGATCCTGTGAACGCTTAACATTTCTTTCGTTCCCCCCGGTTTTCCCTTCCGAGCAGACGTCTGAATCCGAGCGCAGGTGCCTATGGATCGGAGCTTCAGCAGAATTCTGCTCGTCCTCAGTCTCACATGTTGAATCATCCCCGCGGCGGCGCAGCCGAAGCCCGTCTCCTCGCCGCTCTTCAACGCTGACCTGCAACGCGTCGCGCGCAAGGCGGCACTGATCTTCACCGGAACGGTAGTGTCGATCGCGGCGGTTCGCGGAATCGGGTCGGCGGAGACCACCGGCGTCGAGGTCACGTTTCAGGTTGAGCAGGCACTCCGCGGGTTGCGAGCCGGGCAGCGATACACGATCCGGGAATGGTCCGGGTTGTGGATGTCGGGGCCACGTTACCGTGTGGGCCAGCGGATGACGTTGTTCCTGTGCCGTCCCAGCCGGGCGGGGCTCACCAGTCCAGTGGAAGGCAGCTTGGGCCGCTACGATGTTGACCGGTCCGGGCAGGTGACGATCCCTCCGACGCGCGTGCCGACGCCGACCATCTTGCCGCGCCCGATCGTAGCCGGAAGCCAGCATATCCCGATCCGAACCTTCAGTCGCGCGATTCGCCAGGCTATGGAGGAATCGCGATGACACGGATGCGCTATCTCTGCTCGAAAGCTCGAATTCTCGTTTACTCCCTCGCGATCGCGCTGCTTCTCTTCGCATTATTTCCGCAGTTCGCGAAAGCGGGCGGACCGAAGTATGTTGCCGGGACCGGCTTCTTTAATACTGGGCTGGCGGGACAGCCAATCACATGGGCTGGTGGAACCATCACGTTTTACACCGATCAGGGAGACCTCAGCCCTCTCCTGCAGGGTGCGAATGCGGACGCGTTCATCGCGGATGCCTTCGCGCGTTGGACTACCATCCCGACCGCAGCTGTATCGGCAATTCGCGGCGGACAACTCGCCGAGAATGTCAGCGGGGCGAACGTCATTCTCAATGCAGACCAGAGCATCACTCTGCCGGCCGACATCCAGCCCAATGCCAGCGGAACACCAGTAGCCGTCGTCTACGACTTTGATGGCACGGTCACCGACACATTGCTGGGAACTGGCGCAAGTAGCGACTGCCTGAACAACTCGGCAATCGGCGGCCCGGACGCTTTCACGCCGGACGGTCACTTCGCCCACGCACTGGTGATTGTGAACGGACTTTGCGCCCAGACCTCGGCGCAGCTGCCAGACATGAAGTACCACCTGGTTCGCGTCTTTGGCGGAGTCTTCGGACTGGACTGGTCTCAGCTAAATCTGAATGTGATTACCGGTTCCCCGCGTCCTACCAGCTACGACCTAGCCGGGTTCCCGGTCATGCATGCATCGGACTCGATCAGCTGCGTGCCAATCTCGTTGTGCTACGCCAATGCCGATCAACCCAAGCTCGACGATCAGGCTGCTTTGACACGTCTGTATCCGGTCACGAGCCAGAACGCGGGGCAGTTTCCCGGAAAGCAGCTCGCCTCGGCCACCACAGCGAGAATTCACGGGGCGGTGCGGTTCACCGACGCAAATGGAAATCCCGCGCAAGCCATGCAAGGCGTGAACGTGGTCGCCCGTTGGATCGATCCCAGCTCGGGGCAACCCTCACGGCAGTACGCCGTCTCGTCGGTTTCCGGATTTGCCTTCTCCGGAAATGCCGGCAACCCGCTGACTGGCTCCCTTGACGCGCTGGGTCAACCGCTCAATCGGTTCGGCTCCACAGATGCAACTCTTGAAGGCTTCTTCGATCTGGCTGGGCTGGTAATTCCGCAAGGCTCGACCGGTCAGTTTCAGCTCACAGTCGAGGCCCTGGACTCCATGCTCTCGCAGCAGGTCGGTCCGTATGCGCCGTATCAGGTGACGCCGTCAGGCACAGCACAACCGATTACGCTCACCCTGAGTGCTGGCGCCGACGTGCAGCAGGACATCTTGATGCAAGGCTCGGCTGCCCCACGAACCGATCTTGTCGGGACGAGCACCTTTGCATCTCCGCTGCCCGTTCCGAAGAGTGGCCTGTGGACCGGCGACCTGAGTTCTTATGGCGAAGTGGACTATCTCTCGTTGACCGCGCAGTCCGGACAGACGGCGGTGATTGACGTAACAGCTCTGGACGAAAACAGTCGGGCAACAGACCAGAAGGCGCAACCTCTCATCGGCGCCTGGTCGATCTCCGATCCCGTGGGAAGTTTGCCTCCAGCCGTCACGTCGTCGCCGTTCAACGTTAGCAATTTCGGCGTGACCCGCCTCGACGCCCAGTTCCTCAGCTCGGGACAATTTCGTATCGGCATCGGCGATCTGCGCGGCGATGGACGTCCCGACTACCGGTATCTCGCTCGCGTCCTCTACGCCGATACGCTGGAACCTTCGCGCGTCGGAGCAGCCGGCGGATCGCCCGTCGAAATTGACGGCATCGGCTTTCAGGCGGGGATGACGGTCAGTATCGGGGCAGCAAATGCCTCGATTTTCTTCGCTGAGTTCGAATGAAATAGTGGTGTCGGCGCCGTCCATTGCGGATGGAACGCAGTCGCTGACGATCACGGACCCGGCGAATGGCGCGGCCGTCTCGTTGATCAATATGCTGACGCTTGGAGCCGGCCCCAACGACATGATTCGTCTCACGCAAAGCATCAACCCTTCAGTGCCGGTTGGCGGCGAGGCAGCGTCTGCGATCCGGGTCGCGGTGACGAGCGCCGATGGATCCACGCCGGTCGGCGGAGCTGCCGTTCAGTGGAGCGCGAGTAATGGCGCAACCCTGACGGCGTGCAAGGGAGCATCCAGCTGTTTTGTTTTTTCTGATGAAAGCGGAAAGCTGGAGACTCGCGTCGACGTCGGCGCAATCGGAGGGAGCACGATCACTGCCACTCTCGCGCCAGCGTCCTACTCGCCGCCGAAATCCGTACAAGCCACTGTGAGTGGAACATCGTCGGCGACCGACTTGGCGATCTTCACCCCAAAGGTGTGGGTTGCCAAGGGCACAACCGTCGATGTGCCGCTGACGGCGCGGCTGTTATCGAATGGAATCCCAGTCAGCGGAGGCACGATCAACTTCCAGGTGCTGCTCGGTTCTGGCGTTGTCACATCGCCCAGCGTCGGCACGGATGCAACCGGGTATGCGCGGTCCACGTTGCACGTTTCCAACCTGAGTTCGGATGTTCAGGGCTCCGCGTGCGTGGCGCCTGCCAATAACCCTTGTCAGACCTTTTACGTGGTCGCCGTGGCGCCCTCGTCGCTGCGACTCGAAAACGTGTCGGGCAGCCAGCAGGCTATCTGGGTGGGACAGTCGTTTCGCCCGGTCTCGCTGCGCGTTACGGACTCTTCCACTCCCGCGAATCCTGTGCTGGGCGCCACGGTTTTGGTTCAGGGCGCCATGTTTCTTCCGAGCGGCGAAGACGAGAACAATGAACAAAACAACGGAGAGACGTCGAGTTCCAACCACGCGATGCAGGTCGTGCTGGGATCGTTTCAGATCACCGGTGACGGACGGCAATGGGATCGTAAGCTTCATGCCCAGTAGTGGAGGACTGTATCGGCCGCTGGATGTGGAGGTCTCGGCTTCGGCTGGAACCACTTCGTTGCTGCAATTCGAGTTTCAGCAACTGCCAGCCATCATGACTGGAGACGAGGGAGCAAGTACGGGCAAGGCGCGGCTGCCTGGGGTTGAAGGAACATCACGGATCGTCCGATCGGAACCAAGCCTCGTGCGCGAGTAGAGCGCTCGTTCACCTCTCGGGTTTCACGCGCCCTGAGAAGAACGCGGGCGAGGGCGCCCGCTCCACACGTCTATTTCCCCTGTGCCACGTGGCTCACTTCTTCGTCCACTGATCGACCCAATCGTTGACGGTCTTGTACCAGAGCTGCGAATTCTGCGGCTTCAGCACCCAGTGCCCTTCGTCGGGGAAGTACAGCATCTTCGAAGGGACACCCATGGTCTGAAGCGTCGTGAACAACTGGAACCCTTCGCTCACGTCGAGCCGGTAGTCGAGCTGGCCGTGAACGACCAGCGTCGGCGTCTTGAAACTGGTTCCCGCATTGCTCGGCGACCACTTGTCGTACATCGCGCGGTTCGTGTACGGCGTCCCTTTGAACTCCCAATTATTGAACCAGAGCTCTTCGGTGGTGCCCCACGCCGAAATTGAGTTGAACATGCCGTCGTGCGTGACGATGCACTTGAAGCGGTCGGTGTGGCCGAGCACCCAGTTCGCCATGTAGCCGCCGTAGCTCGCGCCCAGCGCGCACTCGCGGTCCTTGTCAATGAAGGGATACGTCTTCTCGGCGTAGTCGAGGCCCTTCATCAGGTCCTCGAAGGGAGCGCCGCCCCAGTCGCCGTTGATCGCGTCGATAAACTTCTGCCCGTAGCCGGTCGAGCCGTGGAAGTTGACCATGATGACTACGTAACCGTTGGCGGCGAAGAGCTCGGGATTCCAGCGGTAGGACCAGTCGTCTCCCCATGCGCCTTGCGGCCCGCCGTGAATGAGGAACTTCACGGGGTATTTCATGTTGGGGTCGAAGTTCGGAGGCTTGACGAGGAAGCCCTGTACCTTGTCGCCGTGGGCGCCGGTGAACCAGAAAGATTCGAGAGGGGACATTTGAATTTCTGAAAGCAGAGCATCGTTAACGTGAGACAGCTGCGCCTGCGTGAATTTTTCGAATTTTTGCTCCGGATGGGCGATTGGCCCTTCCTTGCCTAGAAGAGGCTCGATCTTGGCAGGCAATGGCGACTCGTAGATCTCGGTAGGAGCATGAATTGACATGCGAGTGAAAAAGAGAGCTTTTCCGTCTGTCGAAATTGCTAGATCATCATCAAAGGCGACTTCCGAGATAGGCAGATATCCCCCGAATCGCGCCTGGCCATGGATTAACCGAGACCATTCGTTCGAAATCTTGAGGGGATGGTCAATATCAACTTCGAAGACAACCGAAGTGCCGGTGTTCTCGGTCGTAAAGAAAATTCGCATCGAATCTTTCGACCACGTAGTTGTTCCAACCCAACTATCGAAGTCCTCTGTCAGATTCCTCTTCTCTCCCGTTTTTCGGTCATACAGCATCAGCCGAAACCGATCGCTCTCGTATCCCGGCCGCTGCTGTGCTCGATACGCAATGTACTTGCCGTCCGGCGAGTAAAGCGGCGTCGAGTCGCTCGCGGGATTGTCGGCGGTGATGTTCTTCGCGGCTCCGCCGGACACCGGCACGATCCACAGATCGTTGTTCGTCGAGGTCGCCTCGACTTTGTCGTGATTCGACGTGTAGCAGACCTCCTGACCGTCCGGGGAGAATGCGTAGTTGTCCTGGCCGCCGAGGGAGAAAACCGGAGCATCGTAGTCGCCCGGAGTCAGATCGCGCGGAGGCGGAGGCGCGATCCCCGCGCCAGGCGCTCCTCCACGAGCGGAAGCCAGCACATCCGGCACGACAAACAGGTGCGAACGCTTTCCCGCCTTGTACGCGTTCCAGTGCCGATAGAGCAGCCGATCGAAGATGAGCGCCTTGACCTTCGAGTCTTCCACTTCTCTGAGCTTCTTCGCATTGCAATCCTGCTCGACTGCGGGCTCGCCGTCGCATTCCGGATAAACATCCGAAGTAAAAAGAATGTTTTTTCCATCGGGCGACCAGAGTTCGCCACCCGCCTCGGTCGCGATCGCAGTCAGTTTGTGAACGCCCATAACTGTGCCGCCGGAGCTATCGAAGTCCGCGGTCCACACCTGCGAGCCGCCTTCTTTGTTTGAGATGAATGCGAAGCGCTTGCCGTCTGGAGCCCAGCGTGGACGATCACCATCCTGATCCGAAATCAACACTCGCTCGGCTGCCGACGACCCCGCCGCTCCACCACCTGCGAGCGGCACGATCCAGATGTGCGGCGTCTTTTTATTCGCCGCCAGATCCACATCGACCACGCTGAACACCACCCACTTCCCGTCGGGTGATGGCACAGGCTCGCCGACCCGCTTCAGCTTCATCATGTCCTCAAAAGTGAAGGGGTGCTTGTCTTGCGCAAACAGCGGAACGATGTAAAGAAATGTAAAAGCGATGATGAGGAGACGGCGCATGTCAGTCCTCCGCAGACAAACGCAGGAGTATAACGCAGGAGCACGCAAACCAGCGGTGACGGCGGGCATTCAGCATTCAGCCATCAGCACTCAGCCTGAATGGGTTAGGAGCGAATTGCAGCGCCGATAATGAAAAAGCACTAAGGCCCTTATAGGTCCTGCACCAGAGCTGACGCCGCCGAACCGTTGATTTTGGCTGAATGCTGAGTGCTGAATGCGGATTCCGGCTTTTTCCGGCAACCCTTCGCCCCCAGTCATCGTCTAATCAGGCAGGCAGAAACTGCAGTCTTCCCTACCCTCCGGGCTCCCTGAGCGGAGAGGGTCCGGGGGTAGGAAGGCAGCAGTTCCGCCGTCCTCTTAGCGTCAGCCGGGACATTCTTCTACACTATTCCTATGAAACTCTCCGTGCGTTCCGGCCCGATCGTTCTCGCACTGATCTCTGTCTTATGCCTGACCATGCTAGCCTTTGGCGATGAGGGCCCGCTCGACAAATCCGAGCCCAAAGGAACCACTCCCGAAGACATCATCAAGCGTTTCTCCACGAAAGAAAAAGAGTTTAAAGAAGCGCGCGATATGTACACCTATCGCCAGGATGTGAAGGTGCAGGTTCTCGATGGCGACACGGTGAAGGGCGAGTATCACGAAGTGTTCGACGTCGTTTTCGACAACAACAGCAAGCGCCTCGAAAACGTGGTGTTCGCGCCGCAATCGAGCCTGGACCAGGCTGGGCTCTCGATGGATCAGGGAGACTTCGACGACATCCGCAACCGCCTTCCATTCGTGCTGACGAGCGATGAGGTTGGCGAATACGACATTCTCTACGTCGGCCAGCAGCAGGAAGACGAACTGCATTGCTACGTGTTCGACATCGCGCCGAAACAGATCGTCGGGAAGAAACGCTACTTCCAGGGCCGCATCTGGGTAGACGATCACGATTTTCAGATCGTGAAGACCTATGGAAAAACGGTACCGCAGATTTACGCGGGAAAGAAAAAGAACAAGGAAGAGCATCTTTATCCGAGCTTCACAACCTGGCGCGAGCAGATTGACAGGGTTTACTGGTTCCCTACTTACACCAAGGCAGACGACACTCTCCACTTCATGACCGGCGACATTCACATCCGTGAGATCGTGAAGTACGAAAACTACAAGAAGTTCGGCTCGCGGACGCGAATCACGTACGAAGGCAAGGAACTGCCGCCGGGAGAGAAGGCGCCACAAGACCAGCAGAAGCCGCAGAAATAGTTTCGAGTTTCAGGCTTCAAGTTTCGCGAGAAATCGGCATAGGGGAAGTGGTCGCCCACTCTCCCCTGCCACACCACCGTACATGCGGGTCCGCATACGGCGGTTCAGTTCGGTTGAGCTAGACGCCTTCCAGCAATCGCGGAAGACCGAGCGCGTCGAAGTAAGCAATCGGAAACGCAGACGACAGGGCCGGACTGTTGGCGATTCGCCATGGTCCATGGGGACTGCCGACGGTTTGAGCCGCGAGAGCAGCGCCGATGTTCCGCTGGCGCAGCTTCACATACCGCACCTGTTGTCGCTTCCATTGCTTCCAGATCAGGGATCGCAATCTACGGCGAATCCATTCCTCTAGCCTGCGCAGTACCGAGGGCGTCTGGCTGAAGCCGAAGTAGCTCTTCCACCCACGTAAATAGCTGGCGAGTTCCTTCGTCATCTGTTCCACACTGATGCCTCGTGTCCGTCGCGTGAGTTCCCGTACTCTTTGCTTACACCGGAGCAGAGCCTTGGGCGCAATGCGCCGTTTCGCTTCCGCTCCGTAGGTAAAACTAAAGCCCAGAAACTTGCGCTCCTGCGGCCGCGCCACCGCACTCTTCGCCTCGTTCACCTTGAGCCGGAGTCGTCGCCGGATGAAACTCGTCACGTTTTGCATGACTCGCTTCCCCGCCCGTTCGCTCGCCACGTAGATATTGCAATCATCCGCGTAGCGCACGAAGCGGTGCTGGCGTCGCTCCAGTTCCCGGTCGAGTTCGTCAAGCACCAGGTTCGACAGCAGCGGAGACAACGGCCCTCCTTGCGGAGTGCCTTCCTCCACCGGACTCACCAGCCCGTTCTCCATCACGCCCGACTCCAGGAAAGCTCGAATCAGCTTGAGTATCCTCTTGTCGCTCACCCGCCGCGCGATCGCCGCCATCAGCTTGTCGTGGTTCACTCGATCGAAGAACTTTTCCAGGTCAAGATCCACCACCCAGCGGTTGCCTGCGGCGATATACTGCTGCGCCTGGGCCACTGCCTGATGCGGCGAGCGTTGCGGACGAAATCCATGACTGTGTTCGGAGAACGTCGGATCCCATCTGCGCTGCAGAACCTGCATCACCGCTTGCTGGACAAACCGATCCAACACCGTCGGGATGCCAGCTTGCGCATCCCTCCGTCCGGCTTCTTGATCTCTACTCTTCTCACCGGTTGCGGTTCGTAGGTTCCGCTTAACAGTTGTTCTCGCAGGACTGGCCAGTGCTGCTTCAGGTAGCCGGGTAACTCAGCGACTTTCATGCCGTCGATTCCCGGACTTCCCTTGTTGGCCTTCACTCGTCGTAAAGCCTGCTGGCAGTTTTCCCGCCCGCAGACCTCTTCCATCAGTTGCTTTGTTCCAGCCGGGCTTTCGGTTTCGCAGTTCGCCGTGAGCGATTCGGTCCCTTCCCGTGGAGTCCTTGGAGCTTCACTCCTCCCCTCCTCGGTAAAGGCCAGCACCCTCTGTAGCTGGTTCTTCTGCCGCTTGTCGTTCATCGAGTCCTGCGTCCTACTCGCCGCTCCTTACTGTTTGGGCCTTCGACCTTGCGGCCTACTATGCCCGCTGCTGACTCCCGCTGCATGGTCAGAATGGATCGCTCCATCCTCAGTCACGATTTCGTGACATGCCGCGGGTCTCCCGAAGTAAGCTCGACCGCCTTCGACGCGCAACCGCCGGATTTACCACCGGTGCTCTTGATGGACATGCGCTTCGCTGTCGCTTGCCAGCTCGCCCCACACCGTAGGCCTCATCATCCGGTTCTTGTTCATCGGCTCGCGCCTTTGATCCACGCTTCTTTCAGACCCCGCCTCACGACGACGCCCTTGCGCTTCTCTAGCTCTTCACCTCCATCAGGTTGAGCAGGGGACTTCCACCCCCAAGCTGTCGAACATGTTCGGCACACATCGGCATAGGGGGGAGAGTCACCTCTCCTCCCCTGCCACACCACCGTACAGGCGGGTCCCGCATACGGCGGTTCGATAAGTTCGTCCCACGGATAACGACGTGGGCTGGGCGTTCGCAGTTTGGGGACGCCGTGCGGGTTTCACTTCTCGGGTTAGCATCCGTTGCGGCTTCACCGCGCTGTGCCTACCCAAGGCCTGCCGAAGCAGGATGGCCAGTGCAATACCCTCATCGAGACCCAAGCACTACTGACCCTTCCTATCGTTCGGGCCTTCGCCGCTCACGCGACTACTACGCCCTCTGCTGACTTCTGCTATGCGGTCAGAACACCTCTCGATGTCCTCAGTCACGAATACGTGACACACAGCAGATCTCCCGCGATAAGTTCGACCGCTGTCCACGCACGACCGCCGGATTTACCACCAGTGCCCTTGATGGATATGGGCTTCCCGATTGTTTGCTCGCTCGCCCGGCACCGTAGGCCTCTTCATCCGGTTCTTGTTCATCGGCCCGCGTGTTTGCTCTACGCTTCCTCCAGACCCCACCTTGCGATGACGCCCTTGCGCTTCGCTACCCTTCACCTCCATCAGGTTGGTAGAGGACTTTCACCTCCAAGCTGTCGAACATGCACGGCGTAC
>CAVQZP010000010.1:0-13427 GCA_963718505.1 uncultured Acidobacteriota bacterium
CGGACATACCTTAACGGGTATCGTGGGTTCAAATCCCACCCTCTCCGCCATTCCTTTTGACCCACAAATCACGATTTTTCCTTCCAATCTGCTACAGAGAGCAATCTAGGCATTTTCGTAGTAGCGGTCGTTTAGATTTTTTTTATGAATTGTTTATAAACTTCTTTGCCCACGCCCCATCAGTTCCACATCCAACTTCCATCATTGGCGTGCACCACGTGTCCCGGTTAACTCATTGTCGAGTCTAGCCATGCCTAAGAGTGTGTTGGTAGTTGATGACAATGCGAGGATTCGTCATCTTCTCTGCGAGCTGTTTACGTCTGCGTCTGACTTCGAAGTATGTGGGGACGCGGCAAACGGACGCGAAGCGATAGAACGGGCTCAGGAATTGCATCCTGACGTCATTCTTATAGACTTGTCAATGCCTGTGATGAACGGGGTTGACGCGGCCCGTGTTCTGAAGGAGTTGATGCCTACGGTGCCGCTGATCATGTTCAGCGAGTACGGTGATGTGTTCTCTGAGAACGAAGCCCGTTCCGCCGGGATCTCCGCTCTGGTCTCAAAGTCCACCCATGTCTCCGTTCTGCTCGAAAAGGTACGCCGTTTCTGCGGGCCCATCGCCGCGTAAGCTTACTTCTTCTCCCAGTCAGGAAACTCAAGACCTTCTCTCTTGACAACGCGCAGGGTTGCCACAGCATCCTGAATAGCTTGCCTTTCAGCGGTGTGATCGGTGTCTTGCGAAATGGCCTGCAGCCTATAGAAAATGGCAGCTTCGGCCTCCGCCACCAGTGCCTTCAGTTTGTCCTTGTCGAGCTCAATCAGTGCCTCTTGAACGGGACTTTGCCAATCGGGGTATTGCAGATCGTCATCACGGTATTCCATCCCAAGTGAGGCTGAGTGCACGCTAGAGAGCTCAGTTTTGCTAGGTGGAGTTTCCACGATCACGTCGTTATTGCCGTTGCTCTGCTTCTTCTCGGCAACTTCTGCTTCAATAATCTTTTTCACCAGCTCAACCGGAATCTGCTCGAAATGTGTTTTCAACCTTCGCATCGAATTTCCTCTCCATCCAAACTAGCAGTCCCGAAGCTGTACGGGCTGTATCTTTTGGGCGATCTTTCTTGTCGCTTTAGCGGGTTAAATTGCTCAATTACCGTGACTTGTGAGTGGGATCGAATCGATGCAGTGGCCACCTTAGGGAGCCTCGTCGTGCGGCTCGATTTTGTGCTTGCAAGGTATCGTCACGCAGTATTACGATAGCGTCACGTTTATTTAATGTCATGTTCTGATTAAGGAGCATCTCATGAGCACCCAGACCAAAAAATCTGCGCTGAACTTCAAAACATTGCAGCAGGTGGATGTTCCGCAAGGTCGAAATGGTAAGCACAAGCAGATCATCACGAAGATTTTGGCGGATCTCGATCAACTGCCCAAGGGAGTTGCACTGAAAGTGCCATTGGCCGAGCTGCAAGAAAGCAAAGAAAACGTGCGGTCAGCACTGAATCGTGCCATTCACAAGGGAAGCCGCAATGTCGCCACCGCCAGCGACACCGAATTCTTGTATGTGTGGAATGAGACCGAGTAGTGGGCTTGCACGACGTGGATCGCAAGTGACCGATCGATGCAGAGATTTCTTTGGTCTGTTCTTTTGTCCCGGAGGTGCCTTATGCATGATGCCTCAAACACTGAAGAATGGAAGAGCATCGCGGAACAAATCGCAAAGGAAACTGACTCGGAGAAGTTGGCCTTGCTCGTAGAACAGCTCTGTGATGTTTTTGACACCAAGGTTCATAAGCCGACGGGGGCAACGGAACGGTCTGAGTAGGTGAAACCCTGGTTGCCTCACCGACTTCCGCCTAAGCCTGCTCCCGCACACCTAATCTTTCCTCCAGTTCCTTCCGGTATCGCCGGCTGACCCGCAATTTCGCTCCGGTGTTCAGCAGTACTTCCCGCTCCCCTTCGTCGCTCATGCCCAGCCCTCGTACACGCTCCAGGTTCACAATGGCCGAACGATGGACCCGGCAAAACCGCGCCTTCTGCAAATCTTTCTCGAGTTCCGCCAGGCTGCGCCGAAGCATATGTGATTTCGCTCCCACGTGCAGACAGGCGTAATAATCCGCCGCCTCGATCCAATCGATTTCCGCCGGAGCGAAGAACCGAAGCCCTCCGGACGTCTTGACCGCAATCCGCTCCAGAGTCTCCGTAAGCCCGCGGGCCCGAATGCGCTCTTTCACGCGCGCCAGCGTGCGCTCGAACCTCGCATCATCGAACGGTTTCAACACATAATCGAGCGCGCCGGCCTCGAACGCGCGGATCGCATACTGGTCATAGGCAGTCACAAAAACGACGGCAGGCGGGACGTCCCCACCGAGCAACTCCAGCACATCGAAACCGTCGCATTCCGGCATCTGCACGTCGAGGAACACCAGATCCGGATCGAGTTCGCGAATTTTTCTAAGCGCTTCCATTCCCGATCCGCATTCGCCGTCCAGCGCGATCTCGGCATCCCGCTTGAGCAACACTTTCAGGTTGCTCCGCGCGAGAGGCTCATCGTCTACGATCAGCGCCCGAATTCGCTCCTGCTTGGCTCCGGTCATGGCGCCTCGCGGAATGGCACCGAGAGCGACACTTCCACGCCCTGGTCTCGATTCCTCATGCGCAGTTCGCAATCGCCTCCATACAGGCTCTGCAGTCTCGTCCGCACATTCGGAATTCCGATCCCGGAGCGCGTGCTCTCCCAATCCACCGGAAGCGTCGGCCCGTCGTTATACACGCGAAGCGTAAGAACGCCACCCAGCCGCGCTGCCCCGATGCAAACGCTGCCGCCGCGCGCCCTCTGCGAGATCCCATGTTTGATTGCGTTTTCCACCATCGGCTGCAAGATCAGGCTCGGCACCCGCGCTGCATACAACTCCTCCGGGACATCAATCTGCACGTCCAACCGATCGGCAAACCGAAGTTTCTGGATCTCGAGATATTTCCCCAGAAACTCCATCTCCTCGCCCAGTGTCACCTCTTGCTTCTCCGACCCTTCCAGCACCCGGCGCAGGCAGTCGCTCAGGCCGGCAATCATTTTGATCGCGGCATCGTTTCGCTCCTCGCGCACCAGGGCCGCGACTGTATTGAGCGCATTGAACAGGAAATGTGGCTCAATCTGCCGCCGCAAAGAATCCAGCTGCGCACGCGAGAGTGCTTCGTTCAGCCGTGCGGTCTCGGTCTGTTGCTGGGCGATCCTCTCTCGCGATTCCAGCATTTGCCCCATCAGCAGGATCACGCCGTAAAGAACGAAGCTCGACAGCAGCCCGTTCGAAAACTGCGAGCGCCAGAGTTCCACGAACGATGGCTGGTCTTTATACAAGTAAGGATTGAGGACCCTCAGGAACATCGCCTGCCATCCTGAATGGACAACGCAAACGCCCAGGCACGCGCCCACGTGAATGAACCACGTCGAAACCGGCCGCAAATGGACCGGGGGAAAGCGGCGGGCCAACTCCAGCGCGAGTGGCGTCGCAATAAACCATGGAACGAAAGACAAGAACGTGCTGAGAAACAGCAGACCCCACTTGTGGTGCATGCCCTCCGCGTGCATGACCACCACCGTCTGAGTGGCGTCGAACAGGGCGATACTCGACCACAGCAACGCACTCACCCACCAGCTCGTTTTTCGAAGGTTTCCTGCGGGCCCATCCATGAGACGCATGTTAGTATGCTCGCGCTTCAATGGCCAGAAATGCAGCGGGTGACCGGAACTCTGCAGCCAGTGGCGTTGGCTGGTCCCGCGACTCGTAGCATACTGCCCGCATGTTCACCAAACTTTCTGCTCTTCTGTTGGGAGGGATTCTGCTGATTTCCCTCCTCGCGTTTCGCCAGGAAACCACCCCTGCAGCCAACGCTCCCACTTATACGAGTGATGGTCAAATGAGGTTTCCCGAGCACTATCGCGAGTGGGTGTACCTCAGCACCGGCATCGACATGAGCTATAACCCTGCTCTCGCATCGATGAATCACTCCATGTTCGACAACGTCTTCGTGAACCCCGAGGCCTACAAGGCCTTCAAGGAGACGGGAACATGGCCCGACAAGACAGTTCTGGTGCTGGAAGCGCGCAGCGCCCAGAACAAGGGCTCAATCAATCAGAAGGGACACTATCAGGGATCGGATGTGATGGGCCTCGAAGTCCACGTCAAAGACGAAGCCCGCTTCCCGGGCAAGTGGGCGTTCTTTCCGTTCGACAACGAAAAGACCGCAAAGATGATCCCGACCAACATGGACTGCTACAGCTGCCATTCGTCCCACGGTGCGGTCGACACCACGTTCGTCCAGTTCTACCCAACGCTGCTTGACATCGCGAAGCAGAAAGGAACGCTCTCAAGCGCTTATCAGAAAGAAGCGCCCGCGCATCCCGACAAATAGGCGGGCTCCGAGGGCAGGCGCTCGCCGAGTTGATTCACGACCACTCCATTGGCAGCCCTACGTAGTTCTCCGCTAACGTCTGCGAAGCCGCCCGGGAACTGGTCACATAATCAAGCTCGGCGAGCCTCCGGCGGTGATCGAAAGGACTCTCATCCGGGAAACGGTGCAGCATCGACGTCATCCACCAGGAGAAGCGCTGCACCTTCCACACCCGTCGCAAGCAAGTCTCAGAATACGTATTCAGCAGGTCACGCCGCCCCGTCGAATAAAATTCTTTGATCGCGCGAGCCAGCACGCGAACATCGGCCACCGCCAGGTTCAATCCCTTCGCCCCCGTTGGCGGCACAATGTGTGCCGAATCTCCCGCCAGAAACAGGCGCCCGTACCGCATCGGTTCCACCACGAAGCTCCGCATGCCCGTCACGCCCTTTTGCAGCACGGGCCCTGTGGTTAGCTTCCACCCATCGCAAGCCAACCGGGTCTCCAGTTCATGCCATATTTTTTCATCCGGCCACCGCGAGATGTCCTCATCCGGGTCGCACTGAATGTACAACCGGCTGATCTCCGGTGTCCTCATGCTCAGAAGCGCAAAGCCCCGATCATGGCTGCAATAAATCAACTCGTCGGACGACGGCGCCGCCTCCGCCAGGATGCCAAGCCATCCAAATGGATACTCCCGCTCGTAAACCGTAAGCGCGCCCGCCGGCAAACTTGGCCTGCATATCCCGTGGAAGCCATCGCATCCCGCGATGAAGTCGCACAGTATCTCGAACTGCTCCCCGTCCTTCTGATAATCAATCTTCGGCGCGCTCCCGTCGAAATCGCGCACGCGAACATTCTCCACCTCAAACAACACCTGTCCCCCACTCGCCAGTCGCGCGTTCGTCAGGTCCTTCACCACCTCGTGCTGGGAATAGATCGTGATTCCCTTCCCACCGGTCAGCTCTGCGAAGTCGATTCGATGGCCTCGCCCGTTGAAGCGCAATTCGACTCCATGATGTACTAGGCCCTCGCGCTTCAGGCGCTCTCCAACGCCCAATTCAATCAGCAGATCAACCGTGCCCTGTTCCAGCACGCCCGCGCGCACCCGTTCCTCCACATACTTCCGGCTGCGATTCTCCACGACGACACTGTCGATCCCTTGCAGATACAAAAGGTGCGAGAGCACCAGGCCCGCCGGCCCTGCTCCCACGATCCCGACTTGGGTACGCACTTGCGTAGGCATCAAGAATCGATCCGATCAGCAACAAAAAGCCTCACCGAAGTGGCGAGGCTTTGGGACGAATCATCTTTCGCGCGTTTCAATTCCGGCTTCGCAACTTCGAAAGCAGCCGCAGAATTTCCAAATAGAGCCATATCAATGTGATCATCAGCGCGAATGCGCCGTACCACTCCATGTATTTCGGCGCTCCCATTTGCGCGCCACGCTCGATCAGATCGAAATCCAGCACCAGGTTCAGCGCCGCCACGATCACCACGAACACGCTGATTCCAATCCCCAGCGGCCCCGCGCCAAACACCGACGGAAAGCGCACGCCAAAAAAGCCCATGATCATCGTAGCAACATAGAAAAGCGCAATCCCTCCCGTTGCCGCAATTACGCCCAGCCGGAAGTTGTCAGTGACCTTGATGATGCCCGCGCGATACACCAGCAGCAATGCCACCAGCGTGCCGAACGTCAGCCCAACCGCCTGCATCGGGATCCCCGGAAAGCGCATCTCCGTGAGCGCCGAAATGCCACCGAGCACCAGCCCTTCCAGCAGCGCATAAATCGGGGCGGTCACCGGCGCCCAGGTCTTCTTGAAGATAGTGACCATCGCGACGATGAAGCCGCCGATTCCACCCAGAATCAGCAAGGGTAAAACCGATGCGGTCGCCGCCTCCGGATCTCCGGCGTTCAGGAATCGATTCCACGTCCACGCTGCTGTCGCCACCACGCAAATCGTCAGAATGCCGGTCTTATTCACCGTCCCGGACACGGTCATCCGCTCGCCCAGCGTCAAATCCTCGGGTCCAAACGCTCCCCGAAACGCAGGGTTAGAAGTTCGCATCAGTTGCGCCACAAAACTCCTCCTTCTCCAACACTTGCAGATTCTACTAGGAGAACGGCTCGCCGGGGAAATGCTCGGTCACGCATAGAGAAATCAGCCCGCGTCACGCTTGCCTTGATGGACCGCGCTTTCAATCACCGCAAGCCCGATCCTCTTTGTGTTCCTCTGTGTGCCCTGTGGTAGGCGCCTTTTTCTTTGCGGATCCCCTTCTTTGCGCGATCTCGCAACTCGGTACCCGCGACTCGCTTTTCTTTGCGCCCTTTGCGGCTCTTCTTTGCGTCCTTTGCGGTTAAAGGCTTTTCTCTGCGCTCTCTGCGTTCTAAGGTTTTCCCCACTTGCAGCCCGGGCCTTGCAACTCGCCCTCTACGCCCTCATCTTCTCCCCGAACTTTTTCTCGAACTTCCGCAGCTTGGGAGCGATCACGAACTGGCAGTACGGCTGCGTCGCATTGTTGTCGTAGTACAGCTGGTGATAGTCCTCGGCGACGTAGAATTTCTCCGCCGGTTCCACGCTGGTCACAATCGGTTCCGGAAAGGCCTTCGCCGCGTTCAACGCTGCGATCGTTTCCTCCGCCTCCGCTTCCTGTTCGGGAGTCGTGTAGAAAATTACCGACCGGTACTGCTCACCCACGTCATTGCCCTGCCGATTCAACGTCGTCGGATCGTGCATACTGAAGAACACCTCCAGCAGATCGCGATACCTGATCTGCGCCGGATCGAAAACCACCCGCACCACCTCGACGTGCCCGGTATCGCCGCCGCACACTTGCCGGTAGGTCGGATCCTCGACCTGCCCGCCCATGTAGCCCGACTCGGCTTTCGTCACGCCTTCCAGCCGGTTAAAGACCGCCTCAATGCACCAGAAACATCCACCACCAAAAATTGCAACCTGTTCGTTTGCCATGATGATTCGATGCTCCAGCCGGGTGAAAGTTACCCGTTCATTGCAACTCGATCGAGACCAGTTCTCCCGCGCCATCTGCCGTTTCGCGATAGTTGACCGCCACCTTCTGCCCCGACCAGGCGCACGAAAACGAATCCGCCCCCATCACTAGAACACGTTTCGTGTTGCTCACATGCAGCTTGAGCAGCTTTCCCGACACCGTAACATTCAACGTCGCCCCCGGCGTGGCCGTGCAATCAACACTCTCCAGTTTTCCCTTCCCAAACTTCGGAGCCGATTGTGCCGGCAGAGTCTTCACCTCGACCTTCGCCGCCTCCTCACCCTGCGCTTGCGAATCTGCTGGATGCTCTGCTTCAACCCGTACCTCCCCGGTCCTGATCACCACGGGTTGCCCCGAATCCATCATTCCCTTCATCATCTGCGCTTCTTCCAGAACTTGCTGCGCCCGGATCGCCACGTTCTGCTGCGGAGAGTTTTTTACCGATTGCAGCAAGACAATGGCGTCTGCAGGTTTTCGATTGTTCAAGTACATCTGGGCAAGATTGAAGACATACGCATCGTTACGCGGACTCATAGCCACCGCTTTTTGCGCCGCCTCCACACCCTTCTCCGGCTTCCCTTGCGCCGCGTACGCGAACCCCAGCAGCGAGTACGCATCGGCAAAACTCGGATCGAGCGCGACGGCCGTCTCCAACTCCTTCGTCATCTCGGCGACCTTATCCGGATCTCCCAACGTTCCCTCGCGCGACATAAGCATGCCTGCGTAATAGTGCACGCGCGGATCCTTCGAATTTCCTTGCGCCGCTTTCTGAAAGCACTCGCCGGCTTTGTCGTAGTCCTGCTTCATCAGATGCGAATATCCCAGACCCCGCAGCGCCGCAGTGTTCGCGGGATCGGTCTTCAAAATCGCCTCGAACTCCTCGGCCGCCTTGTCCCTGTAATCTTGCGAGTGTAAATGCACATCGGCGAGAATCGCGTTTCCGTCGGCCGCGCTCAGCGCAGTCACCGCATAATTTTTCGTCACAATGCCTTCTGGTGTCGGCAGCTTGTAGTACCTGTATCGGCCGCTGCTGATATAGTTCCGGATCTCTTTGTCGAACTGCGCCGCGCTCATCCCGAATGACCGCTGAATTGCATCTTCAACACTAACCCTTTGGTCGATCGTCAGATTGAAGTAGGTGCTCAGTTTCGGAATAAGGCCGTGGTCGTAGAGGTAGTGCACCACCATCGACGACTCCGCGTAAAAGGTCCCGCGAGGGTCGCCGGATTCGTTGTAAGTACTGGAATTCTGTTGCACGCGGAACAGATCGACAACCTTCATCGTGCCAGTCTGCTGCAGCACCTGGTAGGTGTCGTCGGGCACTTTCCCTACGTGTGCTTCCTTCCCGTCGACCTCAATGCTGCGGAAATACTCCGCAAATCCCTCTTCGAACCACGGTGCGATTGGTGCCGCGATATTGCCGTTCATCAGTTGATGGCCGTATTCGTGGAACACGACCTGCCAAGGATTTTCCACCGAAAGGTCCAGCAGGATGAAACATCGGTCATTACTGCCCTGAAATAGTCCGGCCACTTGCGTCGGCTTGCCCTTCCACAGCGGAGCAAACTGACGCAGTTCTTTCGTGTTTCGGAAGGCCACGATTTGGAGCGGCACGGCCAAATTGACATTGGCCTTGACCATGAGCGCCCCGAACACCGCGCGCATCTGCTCGAAACGGACGGCCACTTCCCGTCCCCGCTTGTCACCGCCGTCCGTCACAACCGAGAAGTGCGGAGACTTCACCTCGACCCACTGCGACTCACCCCCAAACGCCGGAACCAAACCGAACCCCAGAAACCACAAGGCCAGGAACACACCAAACCACCCGAAGCGACGCCCCATAGAAAAAGCTCCTTTGAGCGCCGTCATCGTACAACAGTTCAATTTGCCCGAGAACATTGAAAAAGATGAGGGACTTCCGTAACGAACATCCCGCTCAAACCCTCCACGAACCACGTGGGGACAGCCGCCCTCGGCTGTCCGGCGGAGCGCAGCTCCGCAGCGCAGGTCCAGTGCCCCAGGTTTCGCGTCCGCTCTTTGGACGCCAACCTGGGAACACCTACTCGATGCCTCCGTGGTGAAAAACCCCTTCATTGCGTCCTTTGCGGCTTTTCTTTGCGACCTTTGCGATTAAACGCTTCTTTTTTCTCGCAACTCAAAACTCGAACCCTGCACCACTCACCTTTACTCCTCCCCGAATTTCTCCGTGCCTCCGGGGTAAATCAGTGCTCTCGCGGATCCCCTCAAACAGCGCGAACCCTCCCCTCCGCGCTAAAATGCCTTCACCGCGAAATCGCAACCCCTGGAGCCCTACCATGATCGAACTCAAGGTCAACGGCGTTCAGCGTTCCTTCGACGGCGAACCCGCCATGCCCCTCCTCTGGTATCTGCGCGACATCCTCGGCCTGACCGGCACCAAGTTCGGCTGCGGGATGGCCCTCTGTGGCGCTTGCACAGTCCACCAGAACGGTAAGGCGATCCGCTCCTGCATCACCACCATGCACCTTGCCGCCGGAACCGAGATTCGCACCATCGAAGATCTCTCAGCGCACGGACTGCAACCCGTCCAGACTGCGTGGATGGAAGTTAACGTTCCCCAGTGCGGCTACTGCCAGTCCGGCCAGATCATGCAGGCCGCTGCCTTGCTTCACGAGAAACCCCATCCCACCGACGCCGACATCGACGACATCATGAGCGGCAACATCTGCCGCTGCGGCACCTACCAGCGGATTCGTGCCGCCATCAAAACCGCCGCCGGAGAACGCGCATGAACTCCATCACCAACGTAAGCCGCCGCGGTTTTCTCCAAGGCATCCTCTCCACCGGAGCCTTCGTCATCAGCGTTCAGTTGCTGCCCGAATCGCTCTTCGCCGCCGACGTTCCCGTGCCCTCCCCCGCCGACAAAGCCACCCTCCATCCCAGCGTCTACGTCGGCATCGATCCCGACGGAACTGTCTACATCATCGCCCACCGCTCCGAGATGGGCACCACCAGCCGCACCTCCGTCCCGCTCGTGCTCGCCGAAGAACTCGATGCCGACTGGAGTCGCGTGAAAGTTCAGCAAGCCATCGGCGATCCGCGTTACGGATCGCAGGACACCGACGGCTCGCATTCCATCCGTGAATTCTACGGACCCATGCGCGAAGCCGGCGCTACAGCCCGCCTCATGCTCATCCGCGCCGCCGCCCAGCAATGGGGAGTTCCCGAAGGCGAATGCACCACCGAGCCGCATACCGTCGTTCACAAAGCATCCGGTAAAAAAGCCGGCTACGGCGATCTCGTTGCCGCCGCCGCGAAGCAACCTGTGCCGAAGAAAGAAGAACTCCACTTCAAGCCGAAGAGCGCGTGGCGCTATGTCGGCAAAGGCCAAAGCAGTTGCGATCTCGAAGACATTTGCACCGGCAAGGCGAAGTTCGGCATGGATTCCCACCTCGACGGCATGGTCTTCGCCTCCATCGAGCACCCGCCTGTCCTCGGCGGAAAAGTGAAGTCCTACGACGACAAGGCTCCGCTGCAGGTCAAAGGCGTCCAGAAAACCATCCTTATCGAGCCTTTCACGCCGCCTCATCACTTCCAGCCGCTCGGTGGCATCGCCGTCATCGCCGACAACACCTGGTCCGCCATGCAAGGCCGCAAGAAACTGAAACCTGTCTGGGACAACGGCCCGCACGCCGTCTACGATTCCGCCGAATACAAAAAGGAACTCCAGGCCACCGCCCGCAAGCCGTGCAAAGTGGCCCGCAACATTGGTGACGTCGACGCTGCCTTCGCTCAGGGCGGCAAGATCCTCGAAGCCGAGTACTATCTTCCGCACCTTGCTCACGCCTCGATGGAAACCCCCGTCGCTCTGGCCAACTACCGGGACGGCAAAGTCGAAGTCTGGGCCTCCACACAAAACCCTCAGGGCGTGCAGGAAGTCATCTCGCAGAAGCTCGGCATCCCCAAGGAAAGTGTCGTCTGCCATGTGCCGTTGCTCGGCGGAGGCTTTGGCCGCAAATCGAAACCCGACTTCGCCGCCGAGGCCGCCATCCTTTCCAAGCAGGTTGGCCGCCCCGTCAAAGTTGTCTGGAGCCGCGAAGACGACATCCGCTTCGACTACTACCACTCCGTCTCCGCGCTGTATTTGAAAGCGGCTCTCGGACCGAACGGACTGCCCACTGCCTGGCTGCAGCGCTCCGTCTTTCCGCCAATCGGCTCTACCTTCGACGCGAACGCCACCTACGGCAGTGCCGGCGAAATGCAGCTAGGATGGGCCGACCTTCCCTTCAACATCGCGAACATTCGCGCTGAAAACGGCCCCGCCGTCGCTCACGTCCGTATCGGATGGCTGCGCTCCGTGGCCAACATTTACCACGCATTCGCCGCGCATTCCTTCGCCGACGAGTGCGCCCACGCCGCTGGCCGCGACTCCGTCGAGTATCTTCTCGACCTGATCGGGCCCCCGCGCATCATCGACGTGAAAGCCTCCGCGCCCGAATACGAAAACTACGGCGGCTCCCCGACAGACTACCCCCTCGACACCGCGCGCCTTCGTCACGTCCTTCAAGTCGCCGCCGAAAAATCCGGTTGGGCTCAGTTCAAGCCGTCCAAGGGCAAAGGAGTCGGCATCGCCGCGCACCGCAGCTTCCTCACCTACGTCGCCACCGTGGTCCACGTCGAGATCAACGATCAGGGCGAGATCCGCATCCCGCGCGTCGATACCGCCGTCGACGCCGGCCTCGTCGTCAATCCCGAAGCCACTCGCAACCAGTTCGAAGGCGCTGCAGTCTTCGGCAACAGCCTCACGCGCTTCGGCGAAATCACCGCCACCAACGGCGTGATCGATCAATCCAACTTCGACAGCTATCCCGTCACCCGCATGAATGAAGCTCCCTACAAGACGAACGTCTACCTGGTGGAGAGCGACGCCCCTCCTGCCGGCGTCGGCGAACCGGGCGTGCCGCCCTTCGCTCCCGCTCTCTGCAATGCGATCTTCTCCGCGACCGGAAAGCGCATTCGTGAGCTGCCATTATCGAAGGCGAATTTGGCGGCGTGATGCCACTGAAGGTGGCGGAACTGGCACGGACCTGCTGGTGAATGCGTTGCCTCGATGATCTTGAGGGATGGAGCGACGGCTAAGCCTGCCCTGAGGGAGCGCCAGCGACTCGAAGGGTCTTCGCCCCGTCACGCTGTCGCGATTTCATATCGTATGGGTGCCTGTCCATGCTCAAGACGTTATACGTGGTTCAGAGCGGTGGATGGGCAGGCGGCTGGTAGTTGAGACTGCCATGAGGTCGTTTGCCGTTGTCTCTAAGCCCGAGTCTGACCGCCAGCGAGAGGACGAACTGAAAAGGCCAAGCCTAGAGCGAGTAAGCATCACCGCTGGCTGGCATCGACTTTTCCTGGTATGCATTTGCGAAGCGAACGCGCACTAGCCAGAAAATCAGCAACACCAGCGGCGTTACGCTGAGAACTAAATACAAGTTTGTGCTAAAAAGAGCCGGCGATAGGTGCTGGCCGAGGCCCACCCTGGTAAGCAATCTCAAAGGGCGGTTGTTGGGTCCCATAAAAAAAGATCCTGCTGCGATGAACATCCCAAAACACATCCGCCAGAGATGCCGCGCGATGCGCGTTGCTCCAAGAACGCCACCGCGCAGAAGCATGCGAACGTCTCCGGCAGCAGCAAGCAGACAGACGGACCCCATGAAGAAAGTCATTCCCACCGGAACTCCGTCTTGCGAGGTCGCTCCACTGCGCAACACCTTAATACCACCCATCCAACCGAGGATCCCGAGAACCAAAGGAATCAGCAGCGCGACCCAGTCCATCCGGCTCGTTTCGCCTTCTCTCCGCCGGGCGGTTAGCCAAGCCGTTCCGACCAGATAGAAGGTTATGACTCCTCCGCCGATGTTGCCTGGTTGATGCTTCACGATTGCCAGATATACGGCGCCGACGGCCATGGTCAGCATTGACAACACAAAGATTTTTCCCGCCAGTACATGGCGCCGGGAACCTTTGCGGAACGACAATGCGGCGGCCCCAGA
>CAVQZP010000011.1:0-6497 GCA_963718505.1 uncultured Acidobacteriota bacterium
GAGGGAACGCAGCTGCTCCTCGGCATCCTCGCGTAGCTTGATCTGCCTTTCGAGTTCTTCGACGTGCGTCATCGTAATCCGGCGATTGCGGATCAGTTCCGAAATAAACAGTCCAGTACCGACAAAACCTGCCGAGCTAAACAGTAAGCGGACCACCGCTTCATTTTCAGGCAAATTGCTGAACGCTTCCTGAAGAACGGCACAGATCAGTGCAACCCCGACGATCTGAGTCCTTGACAGGAACCCACCGAGAATCATGATGGGAAATAAGTAAAGGAATCCCAGGGAAATGTATGGTTTCGTCGCCCAGTCGGCCGCCGCGATGGCTGCGATCAAGAGACCAGCGACGACGATCAGCCTGACGCGGTTGGCCGGTGCGTAGATGGACAGTAGGTCTTTCACGGGTGGTGCGTAGCTGGGCAGAGGCTCTTTCATGGCCATTCTTTTCATGGCCATTCTAATGGTGCGCTATCTTCGCCTGTCAGGAAACTGCCTTCTCAAGAACTAGCCAAAAGATAGGTTCCCAGCTCGCCTAAAGATAACTGCGGAGCCTCAAGATAGGGTTCCCTTCGCACTGAGCGCCTTGCAGAATAATCACAGCCACATCCAGTACTGCATCCTTCGAAGCTGAGTTTGTCTGGAAGCTTGAAGGTCGAACGAAAATGATGAAATATCCGGTTCACATCAGCAGAAGAGTTGTCGTTGTGTTTGTGACGGCCGCAGCGATCATTGTCGTAACGGGGCTTTTGGAACTCGGTCGCAGCCGTGGTCAGGCTGCAAACGCGAATACACCGCAGCAATCAGGTGCAAAATCCAACGCCTCCCCGTCCGAAGCGGCCTTGGACCTGTCACCCAGCCAACTGAACTCGATCAAGATCGAGCCGGTGGGAAGCTACCTGTTTCCCGTTGAGAAGGAAGCGGTCGGCAACATTGATTTTGCCGACGATCTGTCGGTTCAAGTCTTCCCAGCTTATCAGGGGACCATCATCAAGAGTTTTGTGGAACTTGGCGTCAGTGTTCGGAAGGATCAACCTCTCTATACCATCAAAAGCCCCGACCTCATTCAGGCGGAGTCAAACCTGATTGGCGCGGCGGCGACTTTCGACCTGACCAACAAGGAACTGGCGCGCGTCCAGGGGCTTGGTGGAATTGCCGAGCGCGAGAAGGAGCAGGCGATCTCGGATCAACAAACCGCTGAGGGCGCTCTCAAGGCCGCACGAGATGCAGTCCTCGTCTTTGGCAAGACGGAGGCGGAAATCGATCAAATGATCACCTCGCGCAAGACCGATCCCGCTCTGGTCGTACGCAGCCCCATTTCCGGCAAGATCACATCCTTCAACGGACCACCGGGGCTTTTGGTGCAACCGGGGAACGCGCCGGCGCCCTACTCGGTCGCCGACGTGACAATCAAATGGATGCTGGCGAATGTTAGCGAAAGCGAGTTGTCATTTTTTCGCTTGGGCCAGGCGGTTCAAGTCAAAGTGATGGCCTATCCGGGCCGCGTGTTTAACGGCAAGGTCTCGAAGATCTATGCGACGGTTGATCCGAATACTCATCGAGTAACGATCCGTTCCGAGATCGCGGACCCCAACGATGAGCTGCGCCCCGGAATGCTCGCTAACTTCGTCATTCGCGTCCACGACCCGGTGGAAGCCATCGCTGTACCCGCGAATGGCGTGGTCCGCGAAGCCGATGGCACCATGACGGCTTGGGTGACAACCGATCGCCACCATTTTGTACAAAGAATCATCAAGATCGGCCTGCGAAACGACGACCGGGTTCAAGTTCTCGATGGCTTGCAGCGCGGAGAACTGATCGTGGCAGACAACGCAGTGTTTCTTAGCAACATGCTGCAGGCGCCACCAACCGACTAGATCTAATGCCACTTTCATTTCATTAGAAGACGAGCCCCATGTTCAAGTCTCTCATTGCGTTTTGCCTGAGCCGCCGCCCGATTGTGGTGGTGGGTTTGCTGCTGTTTGCTGGCACCGGGCTCATTGCTTTCAAGATGCTCAACATCGAGGCGTATCCGAACCCAACGCCCGTCATCTTGGAAATTACCGCGCAGGCGCCGGGCCTCTCTGCCGAGGAGATGGAACGTTACTACACGCGCCCCACGGAGATTGGACTCTACACCACGCCCGGCATCGACGTCATCCGCTCCACTTCGTTTTATGGCCTGTCCTTTGTTCGCGTCAGCTTCAAATATGGGGTGGACTATAACTTCGCCTACGCCCAGGCGTCGGTCGCGATGCAACAGAACGTCAGCCTGCCCGGCGGTCAGGTTCCGAACATCCAAGCCAACAGCTCGACTGGCGAAATCTATCGTTATCAGGTCGTCGGTCCCAAGCATTTCGGAATCACGAATCTGCGCACGGTTCAGGATTGGATCGTGGCGCGCCGATTGTTGACCATTCCCGGCATCGCAGCCATCAACAGCTGGGGCGGCCCCACGAAGGAATTCCAGGTCGAGGTGGACCCGCACAAGCTCGAAGCCTACAGCGTTACCGTGCCCCAAATCCTGAACGCGCTGGGCAACGCGAACATCAACGTGGGTGGACGCGAAATCCACATTGGCCAGCAGTCCATCAATATCCGGGGTGTCGGTCTGATTGATGACGGCGGCAGTGATGATTTGGCCCAGGGTTACAAGGTCGACGACATCGAGAATGTGGTTCTGACCCAAGTCAACGGCGTCCCAGTGTTGATGAAGGATATCGGGAAGGTCTCGATCGGCTACAGGCCAAGACTCGGAATTCTAGGCCGCGACCAACAGAGCGATGTCGTTGGATCGATCGTGGTGATGAGGCGTACGGAGCAGACCGCCGACATGATTCCAAAGGTCAAAGAGGAAATTGACAAATTGAATCACGACGGGAGTCTGCCGCCGGGAGTCAAGGTTGTTCCTTATTATGACCGCTCATCGCTGATCGCGATCACCACTCACACGGTTCTGCACAACTTGATATTCGGATGCGTGCTGGTCTTCCTGATTCAATGGATTTTCCTCGGCAATCTCCGCAGCGCGGTCATTGTTGGATTGAACATCCCGTTCGCGCTGTTCTTCGCCACCATTCTCCTGGTGATTCTGGGGGAAAGCGCAAACCTGCTGTCGGTGGGCGCGGTGGATTTCGGCATCATCGTGGATTCAGCCGTGATCCTGGTCGAGAATGTCTTTCGCAATTTTCAACGAAACCAGGAAGAAAGACAGGGTCTGCTCCAACGTCTGTCGGGAGGTGCCTGGGGGCCGGACCCGACGACAACCCTGGAACACGAGGCGTCAGCCAACGGATGGACGGATCGTTTGCGGCTGATTCTAATCAGCGCGCTACAGGTGGACAAGGCGGTTCTATTCTCGGCGCTCATCACCGTGGCCGGTTTCGTGCCGCTTTTCACCATGCAGGGAGTCGAGGGTCAGATCTTCGGGCCCATGGCGCGCACTTATGGTTACGCGCTGGCCGGGGCGCTAATTGCAACGTTCACCATCACGCCCGTCGTCGCTTCCATGCTGCTCCCTGAGCGCCTGAAAGAAACCGAAACGATCGTTGTCCGCTTTTTGCACCGTATCTACAATCCTGCGCTGCGTTTTGCGCTGACTCACCGCGCTCTCGTAGTGGGAATTGAGCTCGCCCTTTCTATTGGAACCTTCTTGCTGATAGCGCCGCGACTCGGCAGCGAGTTTCTTCCGCACTTGGAAGAAGGAAACTTTTGGATTCGCGCTTCCATGCCGACCACGCTCTCGCTCGAAGACGGTGAGGCGGCCTCGCGAAAAATGCGCGAGATTCTCCTGCGACACCCCGAAGTTCTTACGGTGGTTTCGCAGCATGGCCGGCCAGACGACGGCAGCGATGCTTCGCCATTCTCGAATGTCGAATTATTCGCACCGCTAAAGCCTTTTGACGAGTGGCCAAGAGGTTTGACCAAGGAGAAGTTAACCGAGCAGGTGCAAACAGAGTTTAACAACGAGTTGCCGGGCGTCGTCTTCAATTTCTCCCAATACATCGAGGACAACATCGAGGAAGGGATCTCGGGTGTCAAAGGCGTCAACTCGGTCAAGATCGTCGGCCCCAATCTCGAAGTTTTGACGAAGCTGGCCGAGCAAGTCCGCGACCAAATGAACCAGGTTCGCGGCATCGCCGACCTTGGCATCTTCCCGGTACTGGGGCAGCCGAACCTGAACATCAAGGTAGATCGTGCCAAGGCCGCGCGCTATGGCCTCAATTCCGGCGATGTGAACACGGTCATTCAAGCGGCCATGGGCGGAGCGGTAGCGACCCAGGTCTTGGAGGGCGAGCGGCAGTTCGATCTTGTCGTTCGTTACACGCCTGAATACCGCGAGAGCATCGATAAAATTCGCAACATCAAAGTGGCCTATCAAAACAGCAGCGGCGCCAATTCCTATATACCGTTGAGCGAACTGGCCACGATCACCTTGGATACGGGAGCGGCTTGGATTTATCACGAGAGCGTGCAGCGCTTCATCCCGGTCAAGTTCAGCGTCCGTGGCCGCGACCTTGGCGGCACAGTCGAGGAGGCGCAGCAGCAAATCGCAAAGAACGTGCAACTTCCGTCTGGATACCGGCTGATCTGGGCCGGCGAGTTCGGAGACCTTCAGGAAGCCAAGAAGCGCCTGGAGATCATTGTGCCGATCAGCCTCGTGCTGATTATCGGGTTGCTCTACACCTTGTTCAATAACTTGCGCGACTGCCTTCTGGCGCTCGCGGGCATCCCTGACGCGGTGGTTGGCGGCATACTCGCGCTCTATCTCACAGGTCAGAATTTCAGCATCTCCGCTGCCATCGGCTTCGTCTCGCTCTTCGGCGTGTCCGTCATGGACGGCATCCTGATGATCACTTTTTACAACCAGGAAAGAGCTCACGGTTTGGCGCCAGTGGACGCGATGTACCGCGCCGCTTCCACCCGCATGCGCCCACTGCTGATGACGTCGCTTTCAGCCTGCATTGGTCTGCTTCCCGCAGCAATTTCCACGGGTATCGGCAGCCAGGTGCAGCGTCCGCTCGCCACCGTGATCGTGGGCGGCATGCTGCTCGGCCCCGTGATGCTGCTTCTCGCTGTGCCCGCGCTGAGAATGATGTTTCTAGGCCGCGACAATCACCCACACCCACCATCCGGGGAATTACTATGAAGGTCACCTGCCTTCTTTTTCTGAGCCTAATTGTGCCGATGAGCTGGGCCGCGTTGATGCCTGGGACAAGTTATGCGGCCCCATCCCAACAAACATCGGCTGAGAGTTCCGCGACCACACCCGTCGCAGGAAATCCCTCCAAGGAACAAAGATCTTCCCGCCACGCTTCTGACAAGAATCATCCGCGCAGCCGTGCAAGCCTAACCGCGGCAAATCATCCTAAGCAACTTCCAAATGGCCGGAAACGTTCCATACCTGGAAATGCCGCGAATCTCCATCAGCCTGGTTCAGGCAAATCCGGTGCTGCTGCAAAAGGCGGGTTAATCCAGAACGAAACAGCCAGCAACGCCATGCCTGTTCGGCCGCCAGGCACCGGTCCGGGCTACAGCAGCAACGCTCAACCCATCGCTCAACAACGTCCGCCATCGCGGACCCAACTCGGCAGTCGTTGGTGGATCGGCGGGTGGATCGGCGAACTTGAATAGCAGCAATACCGGAGCGATCAACGGAACTCGTATGCACCGCAAGCCTTAAGGAACTAACTCGCATGATTCGCACTCGCAAATCGCGCCTCGCCTGCTTCATCGCAACCTCTGCCTTACTGCTCACGGCAGGGTGCGCGGTTGGGCCTAGATTCAAGAGGCCTGCTGCTCCCGATGTCGGAGGTTATACGCCCGCTCCCATTTCGACCACCAGCAGCACGAGCAACGTTGGCGGCGGAGAGGCGCAACACTTAGTTGAAGGCCACGATATTCCGGGAGAGTGGTGGACATTATTTCACTCGAAGCCGCTCAATGATTTGATTGAGCGATCGCTCAAAGCCAATCCCGACCTCAAGGCGGCACAAGCGGCACTGATAGTTGCAAGAGAGAATATGCTGGCCCAACGGGGTGCTTACTATCCCAGTGTTAGTGGCGGTTTTTCGGCGAGCCGGGCAAAGACATCGGCTGACATTTCACCTGCAACCAACACCAGTGCCTTGAATTACAGCCTCTACACGCCGCAGGTGAGCGTCTCGTATGTGCCAGATGTTTTCGGTCTGAACCGGCGAACCGTGGAGTCGTTGCAAGCGCAGGAACAGCAGGCGCGTTTCGCCCTGGCCGCGACGCATATCACACTGAGCTCAAACGTCGCTGCCGCCGCCATTCAAGAGGCGCAATTGCGGGGGCAGATTGACGCAACCCATGAACTCATCACCATCAACACCAACATGCTGCAGATTTTGCGGGACCAGTACGCGAAGGGGTATGCGAGCGAGCTCGACGTAGCAGCGCAGGAATCGCAGCTCGCGCAGGTCGCCGCCACCTTGCCTCCGCTACTCAAGCAGTTGGCTCAACAACGGGATCTGCTG
>CAVQZP010000012.1:0-65021 GCA_963718505.1 uncultured Acidobacteriota bacterium
CCGTCGACGTGCACGCCGAATCCGGCGACACTCACGCCAGTGGCTGCACCGGGAAAAGCATTTACCGTCACCGCGGCGGCCGCGGTTGGCGATTATCTGTTCAACATCCATGCGGTGGGTAGCGACGCGTCTGCGACGACGCACGACGCCTCGAATCTCGCGCTGCATGTTGTGGACTACTCCCTCGGAGCGCCAGCTCCATCCGCAATCACCGTGGAGCAGGGGGCGACTTCTTCCCCGGTGACGTTCGTGGTGAACGGACTGGGATCGTTCTCCGGAACCATCACGCTCTCGTGCCCAGCGACGGGCATGCCGGCGGGAGTCAGCTGCGGCTTCTCACCTTCCGCTTCGGTTTCGGTGTTTCCGGCAACCGTGAGCCTGACATTCACGACGACCGCCAGCACGCCGACGGGGACAACCGCTATCTCCATTTCGGCGACGACGCCCGGGGCACCCGCGCCCAAGACGCAGACGGTCAGCCTTACCGTATCCGTGCCGACGCCGGATTATTCCATCACCATCAGCAACTCGCCCGTTTCGGCGGTGGTGAATCAATCGGGGACCCTCAACGGCGTATTGAAGGCGCTGAATGGGTATGCGAGTCCCGTCAGTCTCAGTTGTGGAAGCGGAGCGCCTCCTACCTGTACGGTTTCGCCGGCATCGGTCACCCCGACCACGGCGGGCGCGGCGTTCAGCGTGACCCTACAAAGTTCAGTTGCGCAAGCCTACAACTTCAATCTCAACGCGACCGGTACAGACGCCGCGCACGTGGCCCATACAGCAGCCGTTACGTTTAATTCTCTCTTCACGTTTACGATCGCGGATTCGACCGGGACGCAGAGTCTCGTCGCCGGTCAGACTGCGCCCTACACGTTGACCCTTACCCCGGTTGGCTCGAGCACATTTCAGAACGCCGTGAGCTTCACGTGCAGCGGACTCCCAGCCGGCGCGTCGTGTTCGAATCCGCAGATCAGCGTGGGCGCGAGCGGAACTCAAAACGTGACCCTGAGCATCACCACGCTCGGTCCGGGCCGCACGGCGATCCGGCCAGTCGCGCAGAAGCGGAGCCCGGCACCGTTCTTTGCCTGGGTGACTGCGGTCGGCATCGTGATCGGCGGATTTGCCCGGCGCTCGTCGCCACGAAACAAGGGAACGCTGCTTGCCTTGCTTCTCGTTTCCTCGTTGGTGCTCGGCTCCTGTGGCGGAGGCGGGAATGGCGGGGGCGGAGGTGGAGGTGGCGGCAACGTGATCGCGGTGAGCGTCACGCCCAAGACCATGAATCGCTTCCCGGGCCAACAGCAGCAATTCAGCGCCAGCGTGACCGGAAGCACAAACACCGCCGTGACGTGGCAAGTGAATGGCGCGACCGGCGGCAGCGCGTCCGCGGGCATGATCGACGCCAACGGAATGTACACGGCGCCAGCGGCAGTGCCGAATCCAGCTGCCGTTACGGTGTCCGCCGTGTCGCAAGCGGATATAACCAAGTCGGGCTCCGCCGTCGTCACCATTCAGACGCCGACCCCATCGGGCACGTATACCGTCACCATCACGGCGACTGCGGGAACGGTCAGCCAGAGCACGTCCGCGACCTTGGTGGTCCAGTAAGCTGGAACGAGGAGAAGCGGAGGAAATGCCCTGACAGGCTCCGCTCCCGCGATGTTCTCTTTAAGCTAATGTATGACCTGAAATCACTTATAGGCGGCCGCGAACTGTCCGGATAACCCGGACATCCACCTCGAGGCGAGAAACGCGCCTACGGGCTCCAGGACGCTCGCAACGGGCATCCTATGCGCTGTTCTCGGGGTGCTTTTGAGGCCCCTTCCTCTCGTAAGTCATTGAAATTGTCTATAACTTATTGTTAATAACGCTAAGTGATTGATCCAGCGATGCAGCCTCATCCCCGTTAACGTGGGCACGAAGCCGATTTCGGAAATAACGTTCGTGGGCGAAGCTGCTAAAGTGGAATCCGATTCGACTACGCGGGCTGAAGCACACTCAGCACAAATTTGCTGGAGGCACTGGCTATGGCGGTGAACTTGTCAGGGAAACGCGTCGCCGTCCTGGGCGCGGGCAAGATGGGCGGAATTCTGGTGAAGGCGCTCCTCGAGAAAAAGCTGCTTTCGCCGAAATTGACCTCGGCCACCGTGCAACACGAGGACCGCGCGACCGCCTTGTCGAAGAAACTGGGGATTCCGGTGGGAACCGATAACGCCAAGGCGGCGCGCAACGCGGACATCGTCTTCGTGGGCGTGAAGCCGCAGGCCGTGCAGGGCGTGATGGACGACATTCGCGCCGACCTGCGCCCGGAGCAACTGGTGATCTCCGTCGCGGCGTCGGTGCCCACCAGCGCAATCGAGTCCGCGCTCGGCACCGCAATTCCAGTGGTGCGGGCGATGCCGAACACGCCTTGCGCCATCGGCCACGGCATGACTGCCCTGTGCAAAGGCAAGTACGCGAATCAGCAGCATCTGGAGATCGCAAGCGAACTCTTCAACGTCGTGGGACGCACGGTGGTCGTCGACGAAAAGCACATGGACGCCGTCACCGGGCTCTCGGCCAGCGGCCCGGCGTACATTTACATCATCCTCGAATCGCTGGCCGAAGCCGGAGTGAAGGTCGGGCTGCCGCGCGACATCGCGACCCTGCTGGCGGCTCAGACTGCGTTAGGAGCAGCCGCAGTCGTTCTCGAAACCGGCGATCACCCTGCGTTGCTGAAAGACGCGGTCACGACTCCGGCGGGCTGCACCATCGATGGAATCATGGAACTGGAAGAAGGCAAGCTGCGCGTGACGTTGATCAAAGCAGTGGTCAAGGCGGCGCAGCGGGCGAAAGAACTCGCGTCCGCAGGTTAGACGGTGATCCGCGGGGTTCAATCAACCTGAACAGGGAGTTACTGGGGAAGCATGAAGGTCACGGGGACCTGCGTGCGGAATGCAACTTTCTTCCCGTTCACGACATGCGGCTTGTAGCGCCACTGGCGAACGGCGGCGGCCGCGGCCTCGGTCAGTTGCGGACTTCCACTGAGAGCATTCGCCTCGAGCACCTTGCCGTCGGCACCGACGAGAGTATCCACCGTTACCGTGCCCTGGATATGCGAACGGCGAGCCGCATCCGGATATTCTGGCTCGACCCGATTCGTAAGCAGCGCATCGGCTGCGTCCGGACTCAGCTGCGCCAAGCGGTCCTTGGTGGATGCGGATGCGAGCGAAACGGGTGCGCTGGCTTTGACGCGTGACCTGACCGAAATAGATTTCGGAGTGTCGCCGACTCCGTCGGCGTCGTGAATCGGTGTGCCGTAGATCAGCTTGCCTCTGTCATAGATGGCCAAGCCTCCGGCGGGCGGGACGGAAGCCTCCGTGGAGGAACTGGCCACAGGGTCTTGTGTCGAAGAAGTCGCCGCCTTCTCTTGCGCTGCGGGCGATCCGATCGGACTATTGAACTCCAGAATTTCTTCTTGCGGAGCCGGCGCCGGCTCCTGAGTTTGCAGGGCGGATTGTGTTTTTTCCGGAGCGGCCGCGGCTTTCTTGACGTCGTCGCCAGCCCAGCCCACTCGCCAGATCATCAGGCCGACGATGGCGCACGCAATCAAAATTGCAAAGCCAGCCAGGACCATGGTCCAGAGATCGGGCCGTTCCTGTGCGGCTTTGGCTGGAGTGAATTCCACAACGGGAGTCGCTCGGGTCGGACGGTTCGAGTCGGTCTCGATGATGCGAATCGGTATAGACTCGGTCACGGGAACAACCGGAGTCCTAGGTGGAGGGGGCGGGGGAACCTGCGCGGTGGTCTCGGGAAATCCTGTGATCATTCCGTTCGCAGTCTTGGCTTGTCGGACGATGCGGTAGGCGAGAGCCTGCAAAGTCTGCTCATCACGTTCGCCGAACGCATTGGGGCGCGGCGAAAAGATCTCGAAGATCCCCATGAACTCGCCCCAATACCACAAGGGCACCACCAGGATGGAACGCACGCCCAGCAATCGGCAAGCGCCGGCATCCACGCGCGGGTCGGTTTCCGTGTCGTCGCAACGTTGCAACGTGCCGATGCGCAGGCACTCGGCCGAAAAGCCAGCATTATCCAGACGCGTGCCGAGGTCGGGCGCGTTGCGGCCCGTGGTAGCGCGGCAGACCATCTCGCCGTTGCGCAGCAAAGCGATCGCGGCACCAGTTGAGCCCGTGGCGAGGCACGCCTGCTCCACAATCTGATTGAGTACCAGATCCAAGGCCAGGTCTTTGGATGACGACCCACCACCGCTCGCTGCCAGGGTATCGGTCAGCGTACGGAGTTCGGCATCCGATGGGGCAAGGTCCCGAATCTTGAGGTCAGCGTCGGGATTGGTCGCTGAGGTGAGAGGGTCGCCTGGCAGGTAAGGGTCGGGGCACGACATTTGGGTCTTTAACCTGGGTGAGTACCGGGGGAACTACTCACGAATTGTTACTATGTTACTCGACGGGGAGTTTCACTCTAAACCATTGATTTGTCAATGGTAAATCTGGGCCATAAGGTTGGTTGGCAGGAATTCAATCACGGCAAGTAAAGGCCAATCATATACATAGAAACCACCGTTTACGTGAAGCATTGCACAATCGCCCTTGCTCGTGATCTGATGGGCGGCTCGGAGCTTGCACGGCGCACCCGAGGCATCGTTCTTAAGCATCCATTTTTCGAACAATTCTCCCAAGCGCATGACGGCGACGAATTCCCAGGCCCCTTCCCTTTCCCGCTCTGATCAACTGCACGCCGTCAGCGCCAGCTTTCTGGGATGGACGCTGGATGCGTTTGATTTCTTCGTCCTCGTCTTCCTGGTCGACACACTCGCCGAGCAATTCCACGTAAGCACGTCGAAGATCATCTTCACGATCACGGCAACGCTGGCATTTCGGCCGCTGGGCGCTCTTATCTTTGGCTTGCTGGCGGATCGGTATGGGCGGCGGCGTCCGCTGATGGCAAACGTCGTGTTCTTCTCGATCTTCGAGTTGGCATGCGGATTCGCACCGAATTACACAGTGTTCCTGATCCTGCGCTCGATTTATGGAATCGGGATGGGCGGGGAGTGGGGTGTGGGCGCGTCGCTGGCGATGGAGAGTGCTCCCCCGCGATGGCGGGGCATCCTATCGGGAATTGTGCAGAGCGGCTATTCCATCGGGTACCTGCTAGCTGCAGTCGCCGCTCGCTTCGTACTGCCCGTGTGGGGATGGCGGGCGATGTTCTGGGTGGGAGGAATTCCAGCCTTGCTGGCTTTCTACATCCGCTACCAGGTGAAAGAGTCGGAAGCGTGGAAGCAACATCGCGCGCCCACGGTTGGATCCATCCTGCGGACCGCCAGCGGGCATTGGAAGATCTTCAGCTATCTCGTGCTGCTGATGACGCTCATGATGTTCCTGTCGCACGGAACACAGGATCTTTACCCGCACTTCCTCCGTGACATTCACAACCTGCCGGTTGCGACCATTTCGTATGTAGCGATCCTGTACAACATCGGCGCGGTGATCGGATCTTTCTCGTTTGGCCACATCTCGGAGAATTTTGGCCGGCGGCGCACGATTTTATTGGCACTGGCATTGTCTCTTGCGGTCATTCCGCTATGGGCTTTTGGCAAAGGGCTTCTCGCGTTGGTGATCGGCGCATTCCTGATGCAGGTGGGTGTACAGGGTGCGTGGGGAATTATTCCAGCGCATCTGAACGAACTTTCGCCCGATTCCGTGCGCGGACTGATGCCGGGGCTTGCTTATCAGCTTGGAATTTTGTTTGCGGCGCCCACGAACAATATCGAATACGCCCTGCGCGACCGCTTCGGCTATCCCTGGGCCCTGGCTGCGTTCGAGATTGCGAATATTCTGCTGCTGGCAACAGTCGTGGCGCTTGGTTCGGAGCATCGAGGGAAGGTATTCGCGCGGGGAGTGGACTAGCATTCAGCATTCAGCATTCAGCATTCAGCATTCAGCATTCAGCATTCAGCATTCAGCATTCAGCACTTGGCACTTGGCACTTGGCACTTGGCACTTGGCAGTGGACGATCGGTCCTCAACGAGGGTTGTGGAAGAACTTGAAGAGGGAGACCTCAGCCCCTAAAGGGGCGAGACAACGTGACTTATGGCGGCGCTGAAGCGACGCCCTGATACGAATCCGTCTGACACGAATTGGATGTTCCTTACGGCCTAATGCGGCGAGGTTCTGCTGACTGGCACAGACCTATCATGGCTGAGTGCTGAATGCTGAGTGCTAAGTGCCGAATACCACGTCTTCTGACGGGCGAGGACGCCGGTCGCTCGAATCACGCAGCGGGCTTGCCGACTGAGGTCTTGGCGGCTTGCGCGTTGGCGTTCGCTTTTTTGGTTTCGAGCACCACGGCGGCGGTCAGCAGGCCTCCGATGACTCCAAACACCGCCAGGGCCAGTAGAGCGATCATGAGGACAGGCATAGTGTGCCTCCAAAGAAGATTGTGAGACGGGTCGGTACAGCCCTCTGTGACAGGGGTCACGAGTTTGCGTGACTTTTGGACATGGAAAGGAGTGGCCTTTTTGCTAGTTTGGGGTCACCCCCTCGGCGGTCCAAACCCGTTTCCGAAGAAAAACTGCTAGATTAGAGCCATCGCGAAGGTGGGCATCGCTCAGTGACGCAGTCCGAGCGTGTTTCACGTAATCTGACTCTGACTCCTAAGGTCGGGAGAGGTGCATGCGAATTGCGGTCGTAGGTTCCGGTTATGTGGGCCTGGTAGCGGGAGCGTGTTTTGCGGACTTGGGCCACGATGTCATTCTCGTCGATAACGATCAGGACAAACTGGCAGAGCTGAAGGCAGGGCGCGTGCCTATTCACGAGCAATTCCTGCCGGAGTTGCTGGCCCGGCACCAGGGAAAGCGCCTCCAGTTCTCCGATAATCTCCACGAAGCGGTGCGGGCGAGCGCCGCGATCTTCGTCGCTGTGGGCACTCCGCCGACCGACAGCGGCGATGCGGATCTTTCCTACGTTGAGTCGGTGGCGCGGGAAATCTCGGGGGCGATTCGCGACTACAAGATCATCGTTGAAAAAAGTACGGTGCCGGTCTACACGAGCGAGTGGGTCCGGAAGATCATTCTGCGAAACGGAGCGGATGCCGATCATTTCGACGTTGCCTCGAATCCCGAGTTTCTGCGGGAAGGCACAGCCGTGACCGATTTTCTTTTTCCCGATCGGATCGTGGTGGGTGCCGACAGCGAACGTTGCGGCAATGTATTGCGTGAGATCTATGCCCCGCTGGCAGACGGATCGTATTACCAGCGGCCGGACGCGATTCCGCAACCCGATCGAGCGCAGATTCCACCTCCGCTGATCGTGACCAGCACCAAGAGCGCGGAACTGATCAAGCATGCGTCGAACGCGTACCTGGCGATGAAGATTTCGTTCATCAACGCGGTCGCCTCGATATGCGAGTCGGTCGGCGCCAATGTTCAGCAGGTATGCCATGGGATCGGAACGGATTCGCGCATCGGACCACGTTTTTTGAACCCGGGCATCGGGTATGGCGGATCGTGTTTTCCGAAAGATCTCATGGCGTTTCGCTCGGTGGCGCGCGAGTGCGGCTACGAATTCCGCCTGCTCGACGAGGTGATGCGCATCAACGAGGAGCAGCGCCAGCGATTCCTGCGTAAGGTGCGCAACGCGCTGTGGACGCTGCGCGGGAAACATCTGGGCGTCCTGGGACTCGCTTTCAAGGGAGGCACCGACGACATCCGCGAGTCTCCCGCGATTCTTCTGATTCGTTCCCTGCTGCAGGAAGGATGCAAGGTCACGGCGTATGATCCGGCAGCCGTGGATCGGGCGCGGGAGGTGTTGCCGGCCGGCGTAGAGTTCGCGAAGAGTTCCTACGACGCCGCCAGCGGCGCGGATGCATTGTTGATTCTGACGGAATGGGAAGAATTCGCGAGTCTCGATCTGCGCGAACTCAATTCTCGGCTGCGGTATCCCATCGTGATCGATGGCCGGAATCTCTACGATCCCGCGGTGATGCTCGCCAATGGATTCACCTATTACAGCGTCGGCCGCGCGCCTGCCCTTCCGGAAGGACTGCCCATGCAGGGGAACGGCAAGACGTCGCGGAGCGCGTAAGGATGCCACGCGCGCTGGTCACAGGGGGTTCGGGGTTTCTGGGATCGCACCTCTGCGATGCCCTGCTCGGCGATGGCTACTCGGTGGTCGCGGTCGACAACCTCCTCACCGGTCGGCTTACGAATCTTGAACACCTCAAGAAGGACGGCCGTTTCGAGTTCCGGCAAATCGATGTCTGTGAGCCCTTCGATTGCGGACCGGTCGACTACGTCTTTCACTTCGCAAGCCCCGCCAGCCCGGTGGATTATGCCCTGCACGGAATTCCCACGCTGAAAGTCGGGTCGGTCGGCTCGTTTCACGCTCTCGATGTGGCCAGGAAATACGGGGCGAAATACCTGGTGGCGTCTACGTCGGAGTGTTACGGCGATCCGCTGGAACATCCGCAGAAGGAAACCTACTGGGGACACGTGAATCCGATCGGGCCACGTTCGGTGTACGACGAGTCGAAGCGGTTCGCGGAGGCAGCCACGGTTGCGTACCGGCGCTACTACGACGTCGACACGCACATCGTGCGCATCTTCAACACCTACGGGCCGCGCATGCAGATCAACGACGGCCGGGTCGTGCCGAACTTCATGCGGCAAGCGATGCGTGGCGAGGACCTCACCGTGTACGGCGATGGCAGCCAGACACGCAGTTTCTGCTTCGTCAGCGACGAGATCGAGGGCATCCTGCGGCTCTCGCGGTCGGACGAGCACGAGCCGGTCAATATCGGGAACCCGACCGAGTTCACGATTCTCGAGTGCGCGCAGAAAGTCTTGCAAGTGACAGGATCATCGAGCCGGATCAGTTATGAACCCCTGCCGGTGGACGATCCCAAGCAGCGACGACCGGATATCGGCAAGGCGAAGCGGCTTCTGGGATGGGAACCGAAAGTGGATCTGGAGACTGGCTTGCGGATGTCGCTCGACTATTTTCGCGAGGCGGTTTCGGCGGACTCGTCCGTGCGGGCCAGTTAGATTTCGCCTCGGCAGGTTAGCGGTTCCAGGGGTCTCCGACCGGCCCGATCTCGGCGTCTTCCCCTGATTCCGAAAGGAGCCTGATCAGCGACTGCAGGTGGTCGTTGTCCTCGGGCGTGTTGAGGTTCAGCTTGACGCCCATTCCGAATCCGGGATGCACGGACTGCACAACGCCGCGCATTTTCAACTTCATCTCCTGCGTGCGGACCACGATTTCAATTTGCGTGCCGGAGGCAAATGGAGTCGGCATCTCGATGTAGCAGCCGCCGGCGCTGATATCAGTGAGGCTGCATCGGTTGGGCACGGGGATTCCCGCGCGGTACACATCCGCACCCAGACGGCAGGCGTGGCGCGATTGTCCACGACGGTTCCCCGGATTCGTCCGCAGACGTGCAAGGCCACGCTCCGGATTGTCAGGCTGAGGCTTCGTTCCCGGAACGGACGTCTTTGCTATGGGGGCGCCGGTTCTCGGCACCTGTGGAGCGGAACTTTGCGACGGCGCATTACTCTTCAGCCAATTACTCAGGACACGCCGCGATGAAGTCGGGACGGTGACGAAGCGCATTCCCACCCTGCCGTCAGAATCACGCCAAACCACTTCTCCCGAAAGGCGAATGAGCGAAGTGTGCCCCGGCAGAGCGAACTGAAAATAGACGCGGCAATCGGGCGGCAGCTTGCGGTCACTCTGAAGGGCGGTACCCTCATCGCTGAGATCGATCAACGTGGCCGGGACATTTTCCACATTCGCGTAGTCGAGTGTGGCGCTGGCCTGGACGGAGACGCGGTTGTTGCGGCGTCGTTCGCGCTTGATGAGAGAGCGAGCGGCGCGGAAGCTGCTCGACGCCCGGTCCTCGGACACGGGCTTATACAAAACAAAGTTGACGCCCTCGGCGAACAACCGTCGCACGTCGTTTTCGTTCTTGACGAGAGCAACGGCGAGAAGCGAAGCCTTGTCCGCCCCTGCGCGGATCTTCTGCAAGACGCCGATCGCAGACGATTCGTCTTCGCAATCAACCACAACAGTATCGAAGCGACTCTGCGAGAGACGTTCGAGCGCCTGCGAAGTGGTCGAGCAGTGCTCGACACTCAAGCCCAGTTGTTCCAGGATGTGGCGCAATATCTCCGTCGTAGGATCGTGCGCACACACTACGAGACTCGTCAGCGCCATATGTTTCGCATCCTAAAGTTACGGTTGCGCAGGTACAAGTTACCCGCGTAATCGAGAACAATGGAGACTGCTTGACCTCGCCTTAACCGAGGTCACCAACGTCACAAAGCGCGATTCTTTGCGGTTCGAGCAAGGCGTCCCCAAGTAGTTCGGATTGCGGGACTTGAGGGGCGCTGAAGCTGGAGTCGTCGAGAACGGGTGATTTTCTGCTCAGAAGTCTGAGTCACTGTCGTTACCCGCCTGAAATTACGTTACGTAAGACCATTCACCGCCCGGTACGGCAGTGTTTTGACGCTCTTACTGGGTGTCCCTACGATGAATTGAGTTCGGCGGCGTCCTGCAGCAAAGAGCATGTGCGGGCGCTGTCTACTCATTTAACGCAAAGCATTTTGGACAGTTTCTCAGTACTCGCGGCAGGCGGTGGAGATTTCGCATGACTTCTCTACAGCACAAGGCACAAGGATTCCTTCCCCCCGAAAAGAGATGGCTGTGAAGCGGACAACTCGTGGATTCTCACTGCTCGAAGCACTGATGGGCATGGCGATCGGGCTGATTGCGACGGCGATTACGTTCATCAGCCTGCAGCCGGTGCTGAAGCAACAGCACGTCACAACAGCGTACAACGAAACGTTGACCGCGATGCGGCGCGCGCGCGACCAGGCGGCAGCCGACATGCGCGTGTATGTCGTCACGTTTACGCCGCCCGGCACGATTACGGTCACGCAGAACAGCACGACGGGACCGGTGCTTTTGACGACGGTGATTCCGATCGACGTGACGTTTCACGTGGAGCCGGGTCTGCCGACGTCGAACATCACCGCCCCGACGACTCCGGATGGGTTCGGCACAGCCGCCTATGCGATTGATTTTGATCAAGGCGTAGGCCCGGGTGGAAGCACGACGATTTACTTCCAGCCGGACGGAACCGCACTCGACATCAACGGCAACGTTAACAATGGCGTGATCTACATGGGGCGGCCGGGCGAGATCTACAGTTCGCGAGCCATCACGCTATGGGGCACGACCGGGAGACTCCGTGGCTGGCGCTACTACCAGACCCCGGCGCCGGGTTGGAGGCAACAGTGAGAATTCCCCGCACGAATTCGAAGAGAAACAGCGCGTCAGGCTTTTCGTTGATCGAGGTCATGATCTCGATTCTCTTGCTGACGATGGGGATGTTGAGCATGCTGAGCGTGTTTGGAGTCGCGGTGAAGGCGACTCAGACCTCTCAGGAGGATATGATCGCGCGGCAATTGGCCTCCGAGGCGATCGAGAGCGTGTACACGGCGCGCAACACGTCGCAGTTGTCGTGGACGGCCATCCAGAATGTATCGAACGGCGGCGTGTTCGTAAACGGTCTGCAGCCGATCACATGTGCCGGCCCGGACGGACTCGATGGTACTGCCGACGACGTGAACTGCGTTCCGACAACAGCCACCGGAGCAGCTTGCCCGGGAGGAGTGCGGTGTCTGAGCGAACCGGGTAAAGACGGAATTGTCGGAACGCCGGACGATCAGATCGTATCGCTGGCCAACTTTACTCGCCAGATCGTGATTACGCCGATGACGGACGTAAACGGCAACGTGATCCCGACGCTGAATTCCGTCACCGTAACGATTCAATACACGAGCACTGCCAACAAGCAGCAGAAGAGCTACGTCATCACCGAGTACGTATCCAGTTATCACTGAGGATGGGAACCATGCGGCTGAAGGCTCGCGGTTTTACGATGATCGAAATGCTGGTTTCAATGGCGATCGGCGCCATCGTTCTGGGCACGATTGTGCAGCTTTTCGATCAAGCCCTGAAGGTGACGTGGGTCACATCGCAGAGATCCGAGCTGCAGCAGGATTTCCGCGCTTCCATCAACCTCATGTCGAAGGATATTTCGATGGCGGGGGCTGGGGCGCTTGGGCAACAGGGCTTGTCGCAGAACAGCGTTGCGCTGCCAGTCTCGGCGACACTGCCCGTCTATCCGTGCAACACGACTACTTGCAACTTCATCAACGGCGCGCCCGTGACTTATCCCTTGGTGTCTGGAGCGCGCTACCTGTACTCGATCATTCCTGGACCAAACCTGGGAATCATTATCAACGGGCAGACAACCGACATCCTGACGGTGTCGTACACCGACGCGAACCTCGCGCTCAATTGCTACGCGGTGACGTATAGCAGCGCAACCAACATCATTTTCACGCTGCCGGCGGTCCTGCCTTCGACGTGCATCCTGCCGACGGGCATTACTGTGCCGCAAGCGTTGAACGATCCGGTTGTTGGTCTGAAAGCCGGGGACATGCTGCTGTTCAGCGTGAGTGGTGTGGGACCTGCGGCGATTGGAGTGGTTAATACGGTCTCGGCATCCACGTGCGCTGGACAGCCCTGCTATACGGTAAATTTTGCGGCCGGGGATCCGGGACACATCAATCAGCCCACCGTCGCCGTTGGCAGCCTGCTGGCGTTAGCGCCCCCGAAGAGCATTCAGACCGCGGTACGGCTGCTGCTGATCACGTACTACCTCGATATTTCCCCGGTGGACGGCGTCACGCCACGGCTGATGCGAGTCCAGAATGGAAGAACGCCAGCTCCGGTGGCGGAGAACGTGGCCTACCTGAAGTTCACATTTGACGTATTCAACGGCGGCGGCGTTTCAGCAAATCAAGCCTCCCTGCCCGCAGGCACCACACCAGCCATGATCACCAAGGTGAACATTACGCATATGTCCATGCGCAGTCAGCTGGCAGGTGCGGTCGGGTATCAGGGACTGGACATGCAGACATCGGTCGCGGCACGCAATATGACATTCCAGCAGGAGTACCCGATTACGGGATCAGCATATTGATGGCTGGAGTGAGGATTGGAAGCAAGGATTGAGGAGAAACAAGATGCAAAGCGCCAGATTCGGTTCACGAGGATTCACTCTCATCGCAGCCCTGCTGCTGCTTGTGCTGTTGTCGGGCTTCGCGCTGGGTCTGCTTCTGATGGTCAACACCGAGCAACGCGTGGGTGGAAACGACGTCAACAACAACTATACGTTCCACGCGACCGAGGGCGCGATCGAAAAGGCGAGTTCCGACCTGGGGAATTTGTTCAAGAACATCCAGGCACCGAATGCAGCCCAGATCTGCACGCTGAGCAATAACTATCCGACGTGGGATTCGTCGGTTACTTATCCGGCGTATAACATCGCCCCGGTATCGGGCTGCAGCGCGCCTTTGACCACGGTATGGGGACCGATCTCGGCGGGACCGGACCAGGGCCTTTATGCACAGATCATCCCAGTCACGATGAACGCCTCGGCGCAGCGAATCAGCGGCGAAACCGTCAGCATGACGCGGACGGCGGAAGTGGCGTTGATCCCGGTGTTCCAGTTCGGCGTGTTCTCGGATTCTGACTTATTCTTCGGACGCAGTCCGAACCTGGGTTTCGCGGGCCGCGTTCACACGAATGGCGACCTTTATCTGGGCGTGGCGGATGGCGCGAACCTCGTGTTTGGCGACAAGATGAGCGCATGGGGCAACGTGGTTCGCCAGGTGATGGACAACAACGTGGTGGCGTCGGGAAATAACGACGGCGGCGTCGTGATGATTCCCACCGCAAACAACGGCTGCTCTGCCCAGATGGCGAATGTGGCGGCCGCGACGCCCAGCGCGACTTGCGTGAATATCGCAGGCACGGCTTTGGGAGGTTCGAACGGCAGCGTTGTCGGCGGCCACGGTTCGGCGCAAACCGGCTCGACGTGGGTCAACGTCTCAACGGGAACTCTACAGAGTTACCTGATCGATGGAAACGGCGCTGCAAACAGCAATACGCCCGGCCTGTACAGCACGGGCGCTTCCAGACTGTCGTTGCCATTCGTTAATGGTACGACGCAGCCATACCAGATCATTCGCCGGCCACCTCCCGGAGAGTCGGTGAGCTCGGTGCTTGGCGCATCGAGGTTGGCCAATGAGGCGCAGATTCGAATCCTGTTGAGCGACAAAGAGGCGGACCTGCACCTGAACGACTGGAACGGAGACGCCACGCAGGACGTGGAACTCTCGACGGGCGCTCCGGAAATCGCGGGCAGCACGCAAGCAAGCTTTACGGTCGGCACGAACACGTATTACCTGGCCGAAGCCGCTTGTGGCACCGCGGCTATCGGCACTGCGTGCACGAGCGGCGATCCACGGTTTGTGGAACCTCCCTACGTTCTGAGCGGTGCGACGGCCACGCAGGCTGCTTCGCAGGCGGAGTGGCCGCTGATCAATGGGTGGCTGCTGGTGGAAGTAAAGTGGGCCAGCGACGGGCTGTGGCACGGCGTGACCAAAGAATGGCTGGGCCTGGGATTTGGCCGCGGATTAGCGGTTCCGGCGGCACCGGGAACAAACACTCTTACGTATTACAACGGCACGAGCACAGTGTCGGTGACTGACATGAGGAATGCCATCCTGTATCTGCAGGTGCAGGCAGACCGCGATGGTGATGGCATCATTAACAACACCTCCACGACCAAAGACGCAGTATCGTTCCGGCCAGTGGGATCAGGCTCGGTGATCACCACACCGCAGACGCCTTACGGCACCAACTCGCAGTACAACTGGTATCCGATCAACTTCTACGACGCGCGTGAAGGCGAAAACGACGACGTGCGCAGCTCCACATTCCCGTACAGCAGCAGCGGAACGGCGAATGCGTCATGCACGGCCAACGGCATCATGAACGCGGTCGAACTCGACGTAGGCAACCTGAAGGCGTGGCTGGCAGGCACGACGGGCACGACGGGAAGAAACGTCGATTACGCCACGCAGAACGGTTACATTCTCTACTTCTCGGATCGGCGCGGGATGCAGTATGACCCGACCCACAGCCCCACGGCACTTCTGGGAGCTTATGGGTTCGAGGATACGGTCAACTACAGCGCGGGTGGATCGTTCCCGCCTGACGGAAGACTTGAACCAGCTAACTACAATGGCGTATCGCCCGAAGATGTGGAGCAGTGGAACGATGGCACCGTTTCGACCTATGGCGCAAAGACCGTAGGCGATGCATTTGGGACGCAGTTCGCCAACGACACCGACACCGCCAGCCCGAAGAATCCGTACGCTCATCGCTTCCTCTGCTATACGGTCGGCCGCGCCAACCGGGTCACGGGCGCGCGTCACGTAATGAAGCTGGTGGACGGCTCGCTCGGCAACTTGCCGACTATGCCTCCGGGCAACGCGACGAATAATTGCTCGCAGACCGCTACGAATCCGACAGGGTGCGGCGGATTTACAATTGGGTCGGAAAATCCTGTTTACATCCAGGGGAACTACAACTCGAACTGCCCCGTCTCTGTCGGCGGATCGCCTTCGCCATGTACGCCGGGCAACACGAACTACGATGGAACCTGGACGAGCACCACCGCAGCCGAGCCCCTGCACTCCGCGGCCGGCATCATTGCGGACGCGGTGACGTTGCTCTCCAACAACTGGCAGGACGCGGGTGTGTCAACGTCAACGACGAACGGAAGCCTGGTGAATCCGGTCAACACAAACAATGGTCAGAACGTTCCGGCATACCAACCCAACCGGATTGCCGTGACAACCTACTACCGGGTAGCGATCGCCGCGGGCAAGACGATTGCCTTCAGCAACGTTGCACAGAATCCGGAGTTTGGATTCGGCAGCGACGGTGGTGTCCACAACTTCCTGCGCTTCATCGAAGACTGGGGTGGCATTTCGGCGCAACAGAGCTTGTATTACAAAGGCTCTCTCGTGAGCCTGTTCTTCAACACGTACAACACGGGCACGTTCAAGTGCTGCAACCTCGTTTACAATCCGCCTGATCGTCAATACACCTTCGACGGGCTGTTCGCGGTGCCGCAGAACCTGCCTCCGGGTACACCGATGTTCCGTAATGTCGACAACCTCAGCTACCGCCAGAACTACACGGCGCGTACAAACTAACCGAGCAGCATTTCGCTCAACGAAACCCCGCGTCCATGGGCGCGGGGTTTTCTCTTGCCCTGAGATATCCCAAAGATCGCCGATTCCTTTAGAATCACTGCACCCAGCTTCTTCCCGAGGAGTATTTCTTGAGTTTCGACGGACGACACGAAAGCCCTGCGAATCTGCGGTGGGCCCGAATCTTGTATTGGGTTGTGGCGCTGGTTACATGCGCACTGTTCCTCGTTCCGGCCTTCATCATTCGGCCCTTCGCATTTCAGTCTCCACGCGGGTTAATGGCCGCAATCACGATCAAGCAGTGGGCACCTCTGTGCACCGCGGTAGGCTTCGCGATTTGCGCGGTCTTGTTCCTCTTACTTTGGCCAAAGATGCGGCGTTGGAGCGGCATTCTGTTGGGAACGAGCCTGCTGCTGGTCGCGGCCTGTAGCGCGATGACGCGGGTGAACTACTTCGAATGGATGTTCCATCCAGTCCATCAGCCGGGCTTTGAGCCGGTGGCCCAAGTCAAGCTCGACTCCGGCGAGATGGTACTGGCTTTGAATTTCAGTGGGGACGCGCGCTCTTATCCCGTCCGCGAAATGGCGTATCACCACATCGTGAATGATGTGGTCGGCGGCGTGCCAGTGGCGGTGACGTATTGAACGCTCTGTCACACCGGTCTGGTGTGGAAGAGTACGGTCGCAGGCAGGGTGCTGCACTTTTATCTGGCGGGCATCAACAATCAGAACTTTCTGATGCGCGACAAGGAAACCGGAACCTGGTGGCAGCAGATCACAGGCAAGGCCATCTATGGGCCTCTGAAGGGATCTGTGCTCGCGCTCGCGCCGAGCGATGAACTCAGCTTCGGCCTGTGGAAATCGGAGTCGCCGGGCGGGCAGGTGCTTAAGGCAGTGGCAAAGGACCAGAAGGAATATGACAGCAAGTGGGAGGCTGAAGTCGAGAAGCTGCGACTGGTCGTCACGTTCCCGGGGACTGAGCTGAAATCGAGAGACGTGATCGTCGGGATCGATCTTTCGGGTGAGAGCAAAGCTTATCTGGTGGACACCATTTTCAAGCAGAGTCCGATTCAGGACCGCGTGGGCGGAAACCCTGTACTGATCCTGGCGGGCCCGGATGGGAAATCGGTTCGCGCATTCGTGAGCCGTCTGAAAGACGAAGACGTCGAGTTTTTCCGCAAGAACGGAGCGCCGGATATGGTTTTGGTCGATTCGAGCACAGCCAGTGAGTGGAACTTCAAGGGCTGCGCGATAAGCGGTCCCGCGACGGGCACATGCCTGACGGCGCTGCCGGCCATCAAGGATTTCTGGTTCGACTGGCGAAACTACCATCCGGATACTTCCATCTATCATCGCTGAGGAGGACTCTTGTCATCGATCAAAGCGATCTTCTGGGACGTGGGCGGCGTGCTGGCCAGCAACGCATGGGATCGCAGCCAAAGAGAACAGGCGCTGGCGCATTTCAAACTGGACGAAGAAGAGTTCGCGGACCGGCACGAGCTGGTGGTTTCGTCGTTCGAGCGCGGGAAAATCAATCTCAATGAATATCTGGAGCGTACGGTCTTCTATCGATCCCGGCCGTTTACACAAGACGAGTTCCGCAACTACATTTTTTCCTTGTCGCAGCCGAAGCCGGAAGTATTGTCCTTTGGCAAATCTCTGGCAGACTCGGGGCGGTACCTGATGGGAACGATCAACAACGAATCCCTCGACCTGAATCTGTATCGCATCGAAAAGTTTGGACTGCGGGCGATCTTCCGGGTTTTTATCAGCTCGTGCTTTGTGGGCTATCGAAAGCCGGAGCCCGAGATCTACAAACTGGCTCTCGAGATTACGCAGCAAGCCGCAGAAGAGTGCTGCTTCATCGACGACCGCGCGCTGAATTTAGAGGTAGCGAAACGGCTGGGGATGCGTGTTATTGAGATGGATGGTGTGGATCAACTTCGAAGCGACTTGAACAAGCTAGGAGTGCAGCTGTAATCGTGCGCGCCCGTTGCATCACGGCTTGCGAGGCGCGGGTGGCCTTGCGGGAGTGGTCATAGGGCCGCTCGCCTTCGGGGCATCGGCTTCTCCGGCCGATAAGCTTAAGTCACTCGACCAGCAGTCCGCGATAATCCTCCACTCGGCGTTGGACTGACGGCTGAGGACCATCAAATATTTTCCACGCTCTTCGCGGCGCTTTCCAATCGCCGTCGGGACGAGCATTTTGCATCGACCCGCCTCGTAGGCCATCTCTCCGACAACATCGACCCGCAGAATGTCCAGTTCCACTTCACCGAGACCGGCGTCGAGAGCGGTAAAGAAAAATTCACGGATGGCAGGTGCACCGCGGACAGCGGGATGGTTCGGCCGCATCACGATCGCATCCATGGCATAGGTGCTGACAAGATCGTCGAGCTGGCGGCTGTTGCAAGCGACCGCCCAATCCTGCGTGACCTTGCGGACAGCGGCCTCCGCGCGGCTGACGACTTGCTGTGTTCCGGGAGCTCTAAATCTCGCGGCTTCACGCGGCGGAGTACTCTCAGGAGCAGCCGCTCTTCCCCCACCAAGGCTGAAGTCGGGACTCGATGAAAAATAGTGGTGGTGATAGTGGTGGTGGTAGTGATGGGGACCACTTGGCGCGGTAGGGGATGTGGGCGAGGCATCTTCCGATCGAGCCGACTTGATCTCGATGGGCAATCCGCACATGCCGCAGAAGCGGCTTCCCGGGCGGTTCTTGTGACCACAGACCGAGCAGAGAGGCGATGCGGAGGGATCCGCAAACGACTCCTGACTCTCCGAGCCCGTGTCACCGACGGATTCCGCAGCAAGACGCTGCATTGCCGCGATCGCCTCGGGGGCTGGTTGCGGACGGCGCATTTCGGACTGAAAGCGCTTGAAAAACTCTTCCGCCGACGGATTCAGGAGAAAATCGTCGTCAGGAACAGACGAGGAGCCGGAAGGCTGACCCGAGGGTGGATCTTTTTTGAAATCTGCCATTGAGCTAAGACATTTTAGATCAAGGGCAGAACTAGCGGCTTGAAAACTCGACCTTCCCTTCCGTCTCGGTCGGGACACCGTTGCACGTCGCGGGGCGGTAACGCCATGCGCGAACCGTGTTCAGAATCGCGTGATCCTCGCTCGTGCCTGAGCTTTCGAGAATCAGCGGACTATGAACACGGCCGTCCGTTCCCACGATAAAACTCACCTTGATTTTCAAGCTCGGGTCGGTGTTTTCCATGACCGGATTGGGAGTGGTGAGGGCCTCGGGCGGCTGGGTCGCTTCGCAGCGGGAGCGAGCGCTAGTGTGGGGAACGTCGGCGAACTCTGAGCTACGGACAGGAGTCTTCGCGAGCCGTGCCTCTCGTTTAACGACGGGAATCGTCGTCGAAACCCAGAAAGTACCAGTTTGCGGTACGGAAGCAAATGCTGGAATCGCGGTAAGAATCAAAATTGGCCAGAGCTTTCGCGCCACCATGGTCCCTGCCTGGTTTCCGAAATCGTGTGCAAGAATCTCTTTTCGGAACTGCCTTATAGAAAAGCAATTGGCACGCCAGCGAAGATATTGCGGCATACCATTGATAAATAACTAGTTACGAGATGGCGCTAGGCGACGTTCTGCTGAAGAATGCAAATAGTTGCGTCTTAAGATCAAAACTGAGTGTGCTGATCCCGAATTGAAACGGGTGCCGCAAATTCGGCACTCGGGGTCCTTGCGCCCAAAGAAAGCGGGAACCAATACTTGCGCCAAGGGGGGAGACTCCCATGTTCTCACGATCTGCGGGCTATGCCGTACAGGCGCTGACCTATCTGGCCGCTCAGCCACCCGGGAAATTGACCGGGGCGCGCGAGATTGCCGGGGAAGCGCAGATCCCAATGCCATTCTTGTGGAAGATCCTGCGGAATCTCAGCCAGAAGAAGCTCGTGCGCTCATTCAAAGGAGTGCGGGGCGGGTACGAGCTGGCGCGGGCGGCCGAAAAGATCTCAGTTACACAAGTCCTGGCTGCGAGTCCCGACGCCCGGCATACCGACTACTGCGTGCTGGGCCTGGACCAATGCAATGAAGTCACTCCCTGTCCTCTGCATGAATCCTGGAAGACAGTGCGGAGTCAGATCGATGACTTGTTGACGGAAACGAGTCTCGCCGATCTGGCTCGTAACGCACGCCGGCGGAAATCGAAGAGCGCGAACCTCCGGACCAGCCGGAAATCCGCACGACGAGGCTGAAGGGCCCGTCCTTCCGGGCTCTCCCCATTCCCCTCGCGATTGTGACGCACAACGCAGGTGCGCGTGAGCGAGATCACATCATTCTATGAGTATGTTGGGGAGAATCCGTGTTGGGCGGCCTTTGACCGTACCTTTGGTCCAGTTCTAAGAGGGAGGGGTGACCCTATGTTCGAACAAGAAATTGAAATGGAACAGCGCCAATCCTCAGTGGTGCCGCTGTTATTGATTATTGCCATGATCCTGGCCTTCGTAGGCGTTGCCGCTTACTACGTGATTCAGAACCAGAAGACTCTACCGGCGGCGGAAGCCGCGTTATTGATTGAGCAGTCCCTCAAGGCCGATGGTCCGGCGACGATCCACTTCGAAAGCGGCAAGGTGGTGGCATCGGTGCAGGAGCGTCCGCAGGACGCAAACTACAGGCTCTTCGAGAAGGCGGGCCTGCTGAAGCTTGGGAAAGACAACGGGCATTTCACCCCCGTGGAACTCACCGCCGCTGGGCGAAAGATGCTGGATGAAATTCCGGGCGTAACGAACACCAAAGATGCCAAAGGCGACAGCGTTGAGCACGTGGTGCCGATTGCCGAGCGGAAACTGGTGGGGACGCCGAAGGTCACCATGACGGGCATGGGGCGCGCGACGGCCGAATTTACGTGGGCATGGGAACCGAACAAGATGGGCGAACTGCTCGATGCTTCGGGCCCGCTCGTAAAAAGCTTCAGCACGTGGGACCGCGCGACACTGATCGACAAGTACGGCGCCAAGTTCTATCACGGCGAACCGAACAAGGTGACGACCGCCTTCGTACGCGGCGATAAGGGATGGCAGATCGCACCGCCCCAATAGATCGGGACACGCTTAGGCAGGTTTCAACGAACGCAGCGTGATGAGAGTGATTTCCGGTGCGCAATTCCAGCGCACGGGAACGTATAAGGTCCCGATTCCGACATTCGTGTAAAGCGACAGGCGATCGATGGTTCTCAGGCCACGCGGGTACTTGCGCCCCAGCGTGGGCAAGTAGACGGGACCAAGCAGCGGCAACCGAATCTGTCCGCCGTGAGAATGCCCGGACAACTGCAGATCGACGGGGTATTTCACGGTATGGTCTGCGAAGTCCGGTTCGTGAGCCAGCAACACGACGGACTCCTCCGGAGAAATCCCTTTCAGGGCGGCGTCGAGATCGGCGTGCCGGGCCAGCACATCCGCAAGACCCGCGAGCCAAAATCTGTGGCTATTCCGTTCGATCGGCGCTGCGGAGTTGGAGAGGACGTTGATTCCCCCCGCTTTTAAGGCCTCGGTAACGTGCACGGGGTCGGAAAATGCGTCGTGATTGCCCAACACGGCCCACACGCCGTGCTGCGCCCGTAGGTCCTTCAACACTTCACTGCATGGATCCGCCTGAAGCGCGGCCCGCTTGTTGCGTAACGCGCTTTCGATCGCAGGCGCGCTCACAAAATCTCCTGTGAGTACGATGAGATCGGGCTTTAGAGCATTCGTTATCTGCACCGATTTCCGGATCGGGATGATCGAGAAGTAGGGATCGAAGTGAAAATCGCTGAGCTGGATAATGGTGAAACCGTCAAATTCTTGTGGGAGACGGGGCAACGGTATGGCGAAGCGTACCAGGCGAGGATGGTTCGGTTCCAGGACCGTAGCATCGGCCCCAATCGCAAGCGCACCCGCGGCGGCAGCGATTTTCAGGAAACGGCGTCTGGTAGTGGAAGCAGAGGTCAATCGGTGTAGTCAGCCCTAGACGCCGATGCGCAGCGATGAAACGCTGCGCATTCGGGGCGCTTAGGTTCGAAAATACAGTAGCAACTCAGTTCAGGAGATCCTGCGTCAATTTAACGGCATTCAACGGCGAGCCCTCGGTAGAGAAATAAATACTGTGTGCCTGCCCCGAGGTGCTGTTGTTATCGACGATGATGCCGCTGGTGCCGCCGAATTCCTGAGGGGAATTCGGGCCACCCACACCGTTAGCGAGCGACAGGATACAGCCATTGGTACCACTCACGCAGTTGCGCGTGACGCCCCAGAAGAAGAAGTCGGTGCCACTGGCCCCGATATTCTGATTGAAGAATTCGGTGACTGGACCGCAGCGCGCAGCATTGCTCGTTGATACATTGTTTGCAGCCGCGCTGGTCAAGTTTCCGCTACCGTTGAACGGAAGCAGGTAGGTGGCTGGAGTGGTACTGCCAGAGGCTGTTCCGCAAACCAACAGATGCCCCGAACCGGGCGTTGTGAAGTTGTTATCGAAATCGCCGTCGTACAAATTGACGGCAGTGCCACCGGTACTACCCTGCCCAATATTGATACGCGCCTTCTCGGCCAGCGTCGTAGTGGCCATCTGTACCACTACGGCACTGTGACTTGTGGTGGAATCGTTGGAAGAGATCGCAAAGACGCTGTTGCCGCTATCGAGAAGCGGCGAGTCGATGATGGAAGGGTTGAGCTGACCGTTGGTACCGACTGCATGGCTAGTCACCACCGGGGTGGCGGAATTCACGTTCGTGGTATAGATGCTGCCGTTTCCACCTCCCAGGTAGACGTCGCCGTTGACATCGAGGACAGGACTGGTAAAGACACCAGCCGCGCGAATCGTGATCGGCCAAGGAGCGGTCGCTACAAGAGCGGGAGCGCCGGTAAACACAGGATGAATTTTGTAGAGTTTTCCGTCGTCGGCCGCGACATAGGCGGAGTCCGACGGGTAGTCGATCCATGGCGAGGATCGAGTGTCAGAGTTCGCGACGATCGTTAACGAAGTCATCTTCCCGGCAGGAGGGGCAACGGAGGATGTCGCTGTACCGTTGGAGCCGATTGCCGGAATCGTCAAGACGTGAAAGATCGTGGTTTTGGGATTGTTGACCACCGTTTCCACGAACGCCACTTTCTTTCCGTCCGACGACAGCACTGGCGAAGTCTGGATTCGGCCGCCAGTGGCCGTTGTCGTGTTGTAGGAAAACAAAACTTTGGGCTGTCCGCCACCGCACAATGGAGTCCCCGTGTTTCCACTGTAGAGGTTGTAGAAGGCGATCATTCCTGGCTGCCCGCCCGTGGCGCCCGCAACGTTGAGCCCGTAAATCACGAAGTCAGTGGTGCAGTTCGCGGCGGTGATGGGAAGCGTGGGGTCGGAGTTCCACTTCGCCGGATACATGCCCAACGCGACCCTACCGGTGCCAAGGGGAAAGCTCCAGTCCGGATGGCTAGCCGGGGCAGTGAAATCCGGAGCAGAGACCGGGTTTAATGGCCTTGGCCTCGACTGAGCGAGCGCCTCCTTAAAAAGCTGGATGGCCGCTCTTGGCTCGCGAACCGCGATTTCAGGGTGCTGGTGCAGCATGGCCGAGCTGAACTTAAGGCGGTGATGAGTCCAGTCTTCCGGAAAACCGATTCCGCGGCCACGGTCCTCGGCAACCTGTGCACTGAGAGCAGAGACCAGAAATCCCAGAAAAGTAATTTGTGCAATCTTGCGTGTACGGAGAGCCCAGCGCCGTGGATGCATCAACTATTCTCCTTCGTTTAACCCCACCCTCAAAGGCCCCCATTTTAGCCTGATTTGGGGCCAATAGCGATGAGGGTTTTTCCAAAGGTCACTCCCTAAAAGTAATCAGGGTGCGATTACCGAAGAGGAAAAGACGAAGCAAAGAGAGGCGGCTTAATTTGTCTGGAAACTGGAACACGCTACCAAGCGTCCGGAGAGGACTCGTCCGAGGGGTCGCGGCGGAACTGGTTGCGTTTTCGGTAGGCGAGGACGGTGATTCCGACCGACATGAACATGGGCGGGACGATGAGCACGAAAATCCCGCTCCGGAGGCCTTGAATCATGCGCTTCCCGGAGGAAGCGGCCTGGGTATAGCAAAGTGAACAATTTTGCGCATAGCAAACAGCGCTGAAGATGAGGCAAACCAAAAGCAGGCCGACTCTCTTCATCCAGTGCGATAAGTCTCGCATCAAGGTCCTTCCAGTACTGTCAAAGCCCTGACCAATATTACTTGATCATGGGCCGCATGTGTTCGAGGCGGAAACTATCGGACCAGATCATATTCATCATGAGAAGCACAAAGATCGTGGCCGGAATGAGGGCAAACTTCAGGTTCCGTTGTTCATCGCGCAGATGCATGAAATAGGTGACGCCGAGGACGGCCTGGATCAAGGCGACGGCCAGCATTCGCACCAGCAACCGGGATCCCTCCGCGTGCTGGTAGGCAAGAACGATCTGCAACCCCGATAAGGCCAGGATGACGACATAAACGATGATGTCGGTCTTCAGGCTGGAACTGGCTGAGGTTGGTGCGCTCATTTTTCTCTCCAAGTGTCGAATTCCTTGACAAACTCTCGTGCCGGCTAGACGCCAGCGCTACACGTTTACCGGGCCACGTTGAGAAGGTAGACCATGGGTACGACGAACATCCAGACGAGGTCCACGAAGTGCCAGTACAAGGACCAGATCTCGATGTCATCGGAGTTGTAGCGGCCGCGTTTATATCCGAGAGCCACTACCGTCAAGGCGATCACACCGCCGACGACGTGTGTCAGGTGCAGGCCGGTGATCGCGAAGAATGTCGCACCAAACATCGGCGACCCCCAGGGATTCTGAAAGAGGCGCACGCCCTCACCGATCAGGGCGAGCCATTCGCGGATGTGAAGGAGCGCGAACAGAAGTCCGCCCGCAACGGTGATGAATGTCCAGCGAAGGGCAGTCGATTTGTCACCGGCCTTGGCCGCGCGCGTCGCGATGATCATGGTGAGGCTGCTGCTCACCAGGATGAAGGTCATCAGCATCACGTTCAGGATGCTGGGAGAGAACTTGAACGGCTCCGGCCAGTCGGGGCTGGCGTTTTTGACGTAACCGTAGGCGAAAAGAAGCGCTCCAAATGTTACGGCGTCGGAGATGATAAATAGCCACATCACGAGTTTTTTCGATGGAATCGAAAACGGCGAAGCTTCCATGACCCCGCCTACATGTCCCATCGTCGCGTCGGCGTCGCTCACAGACCCTCCTGGAGTTGGCTTGTCAGTCAGAGCTTGATCCACACCACCATCAAGACATACAGCCACAAAATACCCATGAAATGCCAGTAATACGAAGTCGCGTCCATCGTGCTGCGGCGAAGCGAGAGCACGGGTTGACGGAGCTTGTTGATCACGCGCAACAGACCGCCCAACCCGCCGAGCACATGCAGGGCGTGCATGGCGGTCAGCACATAGAAGAAGGAGCTGTTCGGATTGGTGGCGAGGTAGAGGCCCTCGGCTCGCAGCTTCAGCCAGGCCGCATATTGTCCGGCAACGAAGACCAAGCCGAGCCCAAGGGTAATGCCCAACCAGGTGAGCGGGACCCGCCGAGTTACAGCTTTGTTGCGCATGAAATCGGCAACCCGCTTGCGCGCGATCTCCAGCGTAACGCTGCTAGCGAGCAGCACCAGCGTATTGAAGAAGACGATCGGCGGGATGCTGAGGTGGTGCCAGTCGGTGGCCGTGGATTGACGAACAAACAACGCACTCGTAAACGCCGCGAACGACATTGTGATCGCCGCGAGTCCGACCCAGATACCAGTGCGAGCGGGCTCGGTCGAGTGGTCGTCGACTGCTTTCAGGTTTCCATCCGCGGGAGCAAGATTGCGGAAGCCGCCACCACCGGAGTCACTCGGGCGGAGCCGTTTTTCTTCCTGATCAATCTCGGGCGGCAGGATCGTGGTGGCCATTCTTGTCCTCTTTAAAGTTATGGGGATTCTGCGCACCTGTGAGATGCACGGAATCGAGGGTGCGTGTGCTATGCCGGAGCGGCTCCGGGCTGCTCAGGTGAATCCTGCATAAGGTAGTCCCCGGTCGAGCTCTTGACTCCATACTGATATGGATCGTGGTAGACGACGGGGTTCTTCCCACCGAAGTTATCGAAGGGCGGCGGAGACGGCGTCGTCCACTCGAGTGAAGTGCACTCCCACGGGTTGGCAGGAGCGGGAGCACCGCGGAACCGGCTGTAAATCAGGTTGTAGATAAAGATAAGCTGGGCCGCGCCGGTGAATAAGGCTGCGAAGGTAATGAACCGGTGCACCGGGATGAGGGGCACGAGAAAGTCGTCGACGAACGCAGAGTAGCGCCGCACATTGCCGGCGAGTCCCAGATAGTGGAAGGGCATGAAGATGCAGTACGTACCGATGAATGTGAGCCAGAAGTGAAGTTTTCCCAAGCTCTCGTTCATCATGCGGCCCGTCATTTTCGGGAACCAGAAATACGTACCGGCAAAGACGCCGAAGATCGCGGCCACACCCATCACCATGTGGAAGTGACCGACAACGAAGTAGGTCGCATGCAGATAGATGTCGATGGACGGCTGGGCGAGGAAGAAGCCGCTGACCCCACCGCTAACGAACATGGAAAGGAAGCCCAGGCAGAAGAGCGAGGCCGCCGTGATGCGCAGCCTTGATCCGTACAAGCTGCCTAACCAGATCAACGTCATCATGGTCGCGGGGATGGTAATCATGAGCGTCGGGAAAGAGAACACCAGCGACGAAAATGGATTCATGCCGCTGACGAACATGTGGTGTCCCCAAACCATGTAGCTGAGGAAGCCGATGCCCATCATGCAGTAGATGATCACCTTGTGGCTCAGCAGCGGGCGCCGCATGCTGTTGATCATGATGTGCGAAACGATGCCCATCGCGGGCAGAATCGCGATGTACACCTCGGGGTGCCCGAAGAACCAGAACAAGTGCTGCCACAGGAGCGGTGAGCCACCGGAATGCGGCTGCAAGTGATCGCTGATCACGAGACCCGCGGGGATGAAGAAGCTCGTGCCCGCGACGCGATCGAGAATCAAGAGCAGGCAGGCCGGCATCAGCACGGCAAAGGCAAGAAGGGCGATGCAAGAAGTAATGAACCACGCCCACGTGCAGATTGGCATTCTCGAGAGAGTCATGCCCTTGGTGCGCAGGTCGAGAGTGGTGGCGATGAAGTTCAATGAGCCGAGCAAGGAGGCGATGCAAAAGACGAAGATCGACAGGCCCCATAACGTCTGACCAAGACCTTCGCCCGGTCCGGCATCGGCGCCTACCGCGCTAAGCGGGGCATATGCGGTCCAACCAGAAATTGGCGGGCCGTCGGGAACAAAGAAGGCCGTCACCAGAATGCAGAACGCGACGAAGGTGGTCCAGAACGACATCATATTAAAGCGAGGGAACGCCATGTCCTCCGCCCCGATCTGGATAGGCAGGAAGTAATTGCCGAAGGCGGCGAAGGGCGCGTTGGTCAACACAAAAAAGACCATGAGCGTGCCGTGCATCGTCAGAAGCGAAAGGTAGTATTCGGGCGTCATCACGCCGCCGGGGGCGCCTGCCTTGGAGAGCAATGAGAGACCGGGGATCGGGGCGTTGGGCCAGACGAGGTGAATTCGCATGAGCCAGGACAGAACCATCCCCATCACGACCGCGACCAACGCCAGCGCGTAGTACTGCTTGCCGATGACCTTGTGGTCGAGACTGAAGACATGCTTCCGGATGAAGCTTGTGGGTGGCGCGTGATGTTGTACTGCGTGGGCCGACGCCTCTGACATTTGCTCACCTCAAGGAAAAGTGGCACTCGTAGCTCGACTCATTCGAGGAGCGGGCTGAACTGCACTTACTGTTCCGAAGCTTTCTGCTTCAACCAGCTGTCGAAGTCCGCCTGGGACAAGACGTTGAGATACGCCTTCATGTTGTAGTGTCCGAGGCCGCAGAGCTGGGTGCACACAATTTCGTACTTGCCGACCTTGGTTGCGGTGAAGTGCACCGAAAGATCAAGGCCGGGAACGAAGTCCTGCTGAATGCGCAACTCGCGGACGTAGAAAGAATGGCCGACGTCCTTGGAGTGCATCATGAGATGGATCTCGCGGTCGACGGGAATGGCCAGTTCGGCGGTCACGATGTCATCGCGGGACTCCACGTCGTTGGCAGGATCGAGTCCGAAGAAGTTCGAGTTGCCTTCATCAATCTTGTCGGGGTGGGCCGGACCAAATTTGCCATCAGCGCCGGGATAACGGAAGTAGAACGCAAATTGTCCGGCCTGTGCCTGCACCTCCATGGCATCCGGAGCAGCGGGCTTGAAATAGACGTTCGCCCATGCTTTCTGGCCGAGGATGCCCAAGGCCAGGATCTCAGTGCCGACCAGAACAACCGCTGCGATGACCATCACCTTGGCTCCGCCGGGAAAGGTTTTGATCTCGGCGTCGGGCTTGCGATCCGCGAACTTCCAGACGAAGAAGGCCAAAAGAATTTGCGCCGCGAGGAACGAGAGACCCGCCTCGACCATGGTGTCGGAGATTTGGTCGTCGATGGCATGCCCGTGGGTAGAGATATCTTCGGGGAGGGCGAACGAGATATCGGAACCGAACCAATGGTGAGTGATGATGGGAACCGCCGACAGCAACGCAATCAATGTAAGCACCACTGCGAATAGCTTGCCCATTCTGCCTCGCATGTTCCGGCCAATGGCCGGAGTGGTTTTGGGAAAGGCGGGCCGGCAGAGTGCCGGCCCCCTCGCTTGGGAGATCTAGTACGGCTTCGCCTTGAAGGCGAAGTCGACCGTCTTGGTTTCGTTGCCGGTAATGGTAACGTCCTGCGTCTGCGTTCCGTAGTCTTCCTGCCACGCAGTCACGGTGTATTTTCCGGGTGGAAGATTGGGCAAGCTGAACCCGCCGTTGTCTCCGGAGATCGAGTAGTGAGAGGTCTTCAGGACCGCGAAATAGCCGTGCATCCAGGGATGCACATTGCACTTCACGGGAATAAATTCTTCCTTGTCGAACTTCTCGCTGAGCGGCGGAGTGCCGGGCGGCTGTGATTTATTCCATTCGCGATTGACCTTGGCGAGCGGGTGAATGTTGTGGGAGGTCTGATCGTCGTTCACGACTTTCAGTTCCTGGCCAGTACGCATGGCGAGAACATGTGGAATGTATTGGCAACCCTTTTGCGTGAACGTGACCGCCTGAGCCGGCGCGCTGGACTCATCAGGCGCTCCCGCCGAGATGTAGACAACTACGTTCTCCAGTACATTGTTGGGTCCGGTGACTACCGTTTCCGTAGTGACAGGAGTGGTGTGCTGCTTAGCGCAGGTCGGCTCCTTCGACATGTCGATGGTTTTCTGCTTCGCCGGAGTTCCGGTGTAGGTCACTTTGCCGCTGATGGTGCCTGCACCGAACAGTAGCGCCGGAGAAACCATGAGCGCGATTGCTACTAGGAACAGCTGCTTCGTACGCATCCGATTGACTCCCTCCTAAACTCGCTGAATCGTTACTGACCGCCGCCAGATCCCTTGTTATCCGATCCAGCGTCCGGGGCCTTGACAGGGATCTTTCCGCCTGCCGCTTTCAAAACTTCATTCTCTTTGCTGTGACGAGTGGTCTGAAGGGTGCGCAGGAAGTGAACCAAATCCCATGCATCGTTGGGCTGAATGACATCGGCAAATGACGGCATCGGCGTGCCATCAAGGCCTGTCATGAAGATGCGATAGACATCCTGATTGGTCACCCCGCACTTGAAGCGGGAGTCGTCCCCACCGGCCGCGAAGTTGTACGGGCGGATCGGCTGGTCCTTGCTGTCGGTGAGCGTCGGTGCTGAAGGCCCGTCACCGCGTCCTTGCTGGCCGTGACACTTCCAGCATTCCATCTTCTGGAACAGTTCCGCGCCGTGCGTGATGCTCTGCATGGTCACTGCCGGCTCCGGCGGGATGGTGATGGGATCGCCCGGCTTCTCGGTGGTCCATCGCGGCGAGAAGGTCTTGATGAAGGCGACGAGGTCAATGCGATTCTGATCGGTGAGCGCGTCCCAGTGCGGCATGTTCGAGTTGTAGAAGCCGCGGCCGACGGAGTTATAGAGGTCCTGATCGGTGGGAAGAGTGCCGGTCGGAGTGGAACGGCACTTGAAGGTCGCCGCGGTAAAGTCTCTCGGCTTGGGATCGATCCACGGCGCATTCTCTCCGTTTCCGTCACCCAGCGGACCGTGGCAGCCGATGCAAAAACGCCGGTAGAGTTTCTTGCCGTTGGCCGCATGGCCGGTGAGATTGCCGACGTGGGCTTCCTGTGCCATCAGAGGCATTGCGGTACTCACGATCAAAGCAACGCTTAGAAATAACCGCTTCGAGACTTCGTTCATAAGGGTTCACCCTTCGAGTGAATTGCGAAGCAGGGCCTACTCCCTGCGCGTTTTCGCTTTACGCGTGCGAAGCTAAACTTTCACCCGCGCCATCTGCGTCTCAGGCCCGACCACGGCCCTTCGAGTCGCGACATCTCGAAGCGTATAAGCGGTAATTGACCCCACAAACGGAGGCCGATAGTACGCTTGGCCGTAGCGAATTGCAAACACTTTTTTACAAAATATTTACAGGTTCATGACTTCGGAAGCCGCTCATGTCGCCACTACTCCCGTCATTTCAAATGAATTCGCCGGAACTCTGTCGGTGGGTCGAGGGAGCATCGGTTTACAAATGCCTCGTCTCCGATGCTGCCAGTCACCCACTGTTGGATATCGGTCAAGGTGGCAGCCGCGATGCCGCCGCGATTACCCATGAACACGACCACCACGCCTTCCACGCCGGTGGCCGCCTGATCCACGGAGTGCAGGCGATTCGTGAAGATTCGCTTCGCGTAAGCAAGCTTTGCGTCGTCGCCGGCGATGTCCGATAGCAAGCCGCGTGGCTGGGCGTAAACGAACAGAACCTTCTTTCCCTTGAGGCGTGCCCAATCCCCACTGAATAGATTTACGTCTTCGCGGCTGACCCAAAAGTCGAGATCCGGATCCGAGGCTTTCGCGGGCTGAACCGTCGCGTCGGATGCAACGGACGCGGGCTTTTCGAGGAAGCCAGGCGGAAGCGTGAGTTCGTCCGCCTGAATGAATCCTGTCGACCCATCGGCCAACTTGACGGTGGCCCATCCGGAGTCAGCCGATTGCACCTCGAACTCGTCTTCGACCTGCGCACGGAACAAGACAGGACCACCGAAATTTTTCCGCGACATGACGCCGACGCCGGAATGCTTGACCGAGGCAAATTTCGCATCCTCCGAGGATTTGTCGTTTGCGGTCTTCTGGGCGTCGAGCTTCGCGAGCACGGCGGCAGTTTTCTCCCGGACTTCCTGGCGCTGCGCGAGAAGTGCGTCGAGTTGCTCCTGGGGAGTTGCGTGCGTGGCGGGCTTCACGGGTGACGCGGGTTTGGCGGTGGGCGGAGGATTCGCCTCCGTGTGATTCGAATTGCCGGTGGGTGCAAGGCCGGGTGGATTTGCTTTCAGCGGTGCAACGATCGCAGGTTTCGTCCCGGTGGGAGACAATGCGTCCTGCAAGCGATCAAGCAGGTCGTTCTCCAGGCGACCGTTGGACGGCAATGAGCGGTATTGAGAGTGGGCCGGGTCCGCCCCCGCAAACCAAGCGGTAATTCGAGCTTCGACCTTGACCGTAGTGGCCGTCCCGTCTCCCTGATCGAGCTGAACGCGATATTGATAGTAAGGGCGCTCGTAGTGGTCAGGGTCGGCAATCAGAGACGAGACGAAGCCATCGACGACAGGGAGTTTTGCTCCCCCAAAGCCGCCAATCTGCTCCAGAGCCCGCTTCACGGTCTCGACGGGATAGGGGTATGTGCGTGCGAATTGCGAAGGCGCGTCACCCTGGGACCAAACAGGCAATGCGCACAGGAAGAAGGCACAAGCGAATAGCAGGCCCGAAAAACGTCTCAGAGCAGGTTTCGACAGCACGTTCTTCATGGTTGCGCCTCCACCGCGGAGTGGTGCAACCATCCCTCCTGGCCGTCTTCAGAGCGCACACGAAGCCAGTAGGCGCTCTTGGCAAGAATCGTCAATTCCTGGCCTTGCTTGAGCGCTTCAATCACACGGGCGTGCGAATAGGGAGACGCTTTCAGCTCGGCTCGTTCGGCACGAATGCGTACGAACTCCGCCGTTCGGATTTGCCGGGATTGATCTTCGAGCTTTTGCAGGTTCGCGGTTTCAGCATCGAGTTGAGTTTTTTGATCGGCGATGGCACGCTGAATGTCATCGGACCCGCTGGATGCCGCGCCTGGCGCATTTGCATTCGATCCAGGCCTGCGTTCCTTGCTTGACGAAAATTCGGTTGTACCGGGCATCGCCGGTTGGTCGAATTCCTGCAGGCGTTTTCCGATCTCGGCGAACTCGCATGTTTCCACATAGCCGTCGGAAGGATGGGGGTGATGGCCGCCATTCTCGACAAAGACCGCGTCGATGGTAAGCCTGGTGGAACTTGGTCCGATATTCTGAACGACATATCGGACAGCAACGGTGCCGACATCGTTGCTTTCGATAAAGTGTTTTGGAGCGAGAGTTCTTTCGCGAAATTTGTAGAAGATTTTCCCGCCGCCGTCCCAAGCAGAGAAAAGCTTTGATGTTTCGGAGAATTTCGCTCCTTCTAGTTGTTCGTCCCCCGCATACTCGAACGTGCCGCGAATCACGCCGCCGCGTGCCACCTCTTCGACGACGGCGACAACTCGGTCGAACGGCTTGTCTACGTCGATAGTAAAGCTGGGTGCCGCTGTCTCACGAGTTCGGCCGAACGCCGGTAAAACAAAGACGACGAGGAGAATCGAAGTTGCGCAGAGAACTCCCGAGACCCCGAAGCGGAGTCTCGGGAATGTTTGGAACAAATCTGACGTTTTGCGACTCATTTGCACTTGGCCCACACTGCATTCCTGTTCTCTTTAGTAGTCGAAGTCGAATCCGACCATCACGCTTCGGCTGGTCTGGTCCGAATTGGTGAGGATCGAGGTGTTGCCGGTCTTGACCTGAGCGTATTCGTTGTGAAACGCGAGGCCGGCGCGGCTAAACATGATGGGATACCAGCGATAGCCAACTGTGAACGAGTCGACGTTCCCCAGATTCGAAGGATTCACCGGATTCGCCTGACGCGACATATGCACGAGTTCATAGCGGCCGGTGAAAATCAACTGCGGGTTCACGGTGTAGTGCGCCTCAACAAACCCTCCATTCCAGCTTGGTCCCGCGGCTCCTGGCGGCAGTCCTGCCGGATTGTTGGCCGGGATGTTGTTGCCAAGAAATACGTTATCTTGCCCGTGCATGTAGAGCGTCTCGATGTCGAGGTCTTTGAAGAACCACCAACCGTACGCACCCACTCGGGAGAAGCTCTTGGCGCCTTGTGCCTGGACAGGCGTCCCGCCGCTAGTCAGGAAGTATGTCGGAGACTGGCCAACGTAGCCGTAAAGACCCACGCGCTGTACTCCGAGTCCCTTCACCTGGAAGCCTTCGTTTACGTTCGCGAAGACATCGTAATTCCGCGCAGTACCTGGCTGCCCAGCGGAGGTCAGCCCGGGATTTCCATCGACGCTGCTGAGCAAGGCAATCGAATAACGCGCGTAGCTGTTTTTCGAGTGTCCCGACAGTTCGACGCCCAGCTGGTTATCGCCGATGCCGCCGAAACCGTTGCTGTCTCCCGGCGGAAGGAATTGGTAGTTGTACCAGAAGCCGCCAACATTCGAGAGCGTCAGGAAGCGCTTCTGGGAGAGCAGCATGTCCAGCTCGAACTTGCCGAACTTCAGGTTCATCCACGGCGTCTTGAAGAGGTTGTCGAACCGGACCCAGGCGTTCTCGAAGTGAAACGCGTCTCCCTCAGCCATCGAGGGGAGCACAGAAAAGGAAATGTTCTTGTAGAGAGTGCCGGCCGTCCAGATATCCAGGCCAGAAAGGTCGAAACCGGTCGTGGTTATCGTGCGTTCCGTGTTCGTTTGATCGATGAGTACCTTGTTCTGGCTCTCAACATGCCAGTTCGGAGTCACGCGAAAGGTGATCGGCCAATAAGCAGGATTCTGATAGATCGGGGAATCGCGGTCATTGCCGAGCTGATACCCATTGTCGCGGAACTGCTGTCCGAACACGTTCAGGATCGGCCAACCAATGTGGCAGGCGGAACAAGGCAAACCATACTTCCGCGCGAAGGCTGGAATTGCGTGACTTGGCTGGGTGGTGGAAAGAACAAAGAACGAAAGAAAAAACACGAACGCCAAAAACGGACGGACGACCGAAGACCCCAGAGTCGCCTTTCTGCTGGTCACAGCGCGGGCATCGCAGAGTTGCATACTTGCTCCTGTTTGGACGCACTCAGAAGTTTGTCCTACATCGACGGTGATCGCTCTAATTGGAAAAGCTGAAGTGTTCGAAGAATTACACAGCGATGTGTTCATAGTTCGCGTTGAGTCGAACTGCGGTCAAGAAAATTCAACGTCTGAACAAACTAAGGAAACCCTGACCCCTCAAATGGCGGGAATACTACATCGGCTCACGATCAATTGCAAATTATTCGTAAAAATTTAGCGACATTGCAAATTATTCGTAAACTTTTTATCGATACGGTTCTTGACGTGCATAATTTTATCTTGACACGTGCATCCGCCAAGCGTTAGCTATGCTGTCCTTGTGGGTTCTTCGTTCAGCTGCCGCGAAGCGGTGTGCGCATTGGGGCCGCACACTGTGCATTTTTGATCGTGCGCGGCGTGAGCGCACTGTGCCCACGCCTGATTGAGTCGCCGTTCCATCGGAACTTGTTCTATTGAGAAGGCTTGCGCGGTGTTTGATGGTGCCGGAAAAGGTCGAACCGCGACAGCTAGGCATCAAGAATAGGGGAAACTCAAAAATGGGCGCCGTGTCCCAAACTCTGGCCGTTCCGGGCAGCCGATTCTTCTCCATCATCCGCGACTACGCCGAGCTTACGAAGCTTCGAGTGACCAGCCTGATCGTCATGACGGCCTGGTGCGGTTACTTCTTCGCCTCTCGGCAAGTCGGGTTCCCGGTCATGACCTGGGGTCTGGTACACGCATTGCTTGGGATTGCCCTCGTGTCGAGCGGGACGGCGGCCTTGAATGAAGTCATGGAACGCGACACCGATAGGCAGATGCACCGAACGGCTTTTCGTCCCCTGCCCGCAGGGCGGATGAGTCTGCGCCACGGAACCGCCGTTGGGGTCGTGCTCGCTGTCGGGGGGTCGATCTACCTCGGCGTGTTCGCGAATCCGTTGACTGGCGTGCTGACCTTCTTGACCTCCGTTGTTTACCTGGCGGCCTACACTCCCCTCAAACAACTATCGCCTTATTGCACGTTCGTGGGAGCGTTCCCTGGGGCTATGCCTGGCGTCCTCGGATGGACTGCGGTGAGCGGACGCGTTGATCGTGGGGCCCTGGTGCTATTCGCGATCCTGTTCCTATGGCAGTTTCCGCACTTCTTTTCGATCGCGTGGCTGTATCGTGACGACTATGCGCGCGGCGGCGTTCAGATGCTCCCGGTCGTGCAGCCGTCGGGGAAGACAACAGCCCGGCGCATTCTTGCTTACTCGTTGCTGCTGATCCCGGTTAGTGTTCTTCCCACGTTTACCGGCATGGCAGGGAGAACCTACTTAGCGGGAGCGGTTGTCCTGGGTATTGCGCTTTTCTATTTTGGAGTCAGGCTTGCTGCCCTAAGAATGCCCGTCAGCAGCGGCCTTTCTAAGTTACGGGCCCGCCACTTACTTCAGGCAACGATCGTCTACCTTCCGATGTTATTCGTGCTGATGATGACGAACGCCACGAAGTAAGGGGCTCTTCGCGAAGCCGAGATGTTCATGGCTTACTCCGCGGCCACCGGCTCCTCGATGCGATTCCCGACCCGATAGCGCTCGAAACGCCGGCCAAGGCGTTCGAAGGCCAGGTACACCACAGGTGTGGTGTAGAGGGTAAGCAGTTGGCTGAGAAGCAAACCGCCGACGATGGTGATGCCGAGAGGATTGCGCAGTTCCGAACCGGTGCCCGAGGTTAGGGCCAGCGGCAGGCCACCTAGTAAGGCAGCCATGGTTGTCATCATGATGGGGCGAAAACGCAACAAGCAGGCCTGATAGATCGCCTGCTCGGGGGGCTTGCCTTCCCCGCGCTCGGCCTCGAGCGCAAAGTCGATCATCATGATGGCGTTCTTCTTGACGATTCCGATCAGCAGGATGATGCCGATGAGCGCGATGACGTTGAAGTCGTTGCGCGTGAGCAGAAGAGCGAGGATGGCGCCGACGCCCGCCGAGGGCAATGTAGACAGGATCGTGATCGGGTGAATGTAGCTTTCGTACAAAACACCAAGCACGATGTACACGGTGACCAGGGCGGCCAGAATCAAATACGGTTCCGACGACAGGGAGTTTTGAAACGCGGCAGCGGTTCCCTGAAAGCTCGTATGAATGCTGGCAGGCAGGTTGATGGCCTGTTCGGCCTGATCGATGGCCTTGGTGGCGTCGCCGAGCGAAACTCGAGGTGCCAGGTTGAACGACAACGTGACAACTGGGAACTGACCCTGATGGTTGATGGCGAGCAGGGCGCTGGACGGCTGAAAGTGGCTGAACGCGGAGAGCGGCACCTGGGTGCCGTTGGAGGAGCGCACGTAAATGTCCTTCAGCGAGTCCGGCGTCTGCTGAAAGCTGGGCTCGGCCTCAAGGACGACGTGATACTGATTCAGCTGCGTGAATATGGTTGAGACCTGGCGCTGCCCGAACGCGTCGTAGAGGGTGTCGTCGATCGCCTGAGGCAGGATGCCGAGCCGGCCCGCGGTATCGCGATCGATTACCAACTCCACTTTGAGACCACTGGTGAGCTGATCGCTGGCGATATCACTCAACTGAGGCAGCGCTTTTAGCTTTTCAATCAAACGGGGAACCCACAGATTCAGGTCATTGGCGTCAGCCGATTCGAGGGAATATTGAAACTGCGTCCGGCTGACGCGATCCTCAACGGTCAGATCCTGCACGGGCTGCATATACAGCGTGATGCCGGCAACGTTCGCCAATTTGGGCTGCAAGCGGCGAATGATGTCGGAAGCGGTCTCCTTGCGTTCGCTACGCGGCTTCAGATTGATCTGGATGCGTCCGGTATTCGGAGTGGTGTTCACGCCATCAATACCGATGAAAGACGAGAGGCTATCGACTGCGGGGTCCTTGAGGATCACTTTGGCCAGTTCCTGCTGACGTTGCACCATCGCGTCGAAGGAAACGGTTTGCGGCGCATCGGAGATACCAAGGATGACACCGGTGTCCTGGACCGGGAAGAAGCCCTTTGGCACGATAATGAACAACATGATCGTGAACGCCAAGGTGGCAAACGTGACGATGAGAGTCGCGGTCTGATGCTTCAGCACCCATCGCAAAGAGCTGCCGTACTTTTCGATGACACGCTCGTAGAATCGCTCAGAGGCTTCGTAGAAGCGGCTATGCTTGGCGGTGCCGCGAGTCTTGAGCAACTTCGCGCACATCATCGGTGTAAGGGTCAGCGACACGATCGCTGAGACCAGGATGGTTACGGCCAGCGTGACGGCGAATTCCCGGAAAAGCCGACCGACGACGTCGCCCATGAACAACAATGGGATCAGCACGGCGATCAATGACACGGTCAGCGAGACGATGGTGAATCCGATTTGCCCGGCGCCCTTCAGGGCTGCCTCGAGTGGAGACTCTCCCTCTTCAAGGTAACGATCGATGTTTTCGATCATGACGATGGCATCGTCCACCACGAAGCCGGTCGAGATCGTGAGCGCCATCAGCGTGAGATTGTTGAGGCTGTAGCCCAGCAGGTACATCACCCCAAAGGTGCCGACAAGCGAAAGCGGCACGGCCACACTGGGAATCACGGTCGCAGGCAGATTCCGCAAAAACAGGAAAATCACCAACACGACGAGGCCGATGGTGAGCATCAGTTCGAACTGCACGTCATCGACCGAGGCCCGGATGGTCTGTGTGCGATCGGTCAGAATCGTCAGCCGCACCGAGGAAGGCAATGACGCTTGCAGCCTCGGCAACAGGAGCTTGATGCGGTCAGCGACGCTGATAATGTTGGCCCCGGGCTGACGCTGAATGTTGACGATGACGGCGGGCGTCAAGTTCATCCACGCTGCCTGGCGGGCGTTCTCGGCGCCGTCGATGATGGTGGCAACGTCTCTCAGGCGAACGGGTACCCCGTTCCTGGTGGCGACGATGATGTCGCGATAATCGGCACTGGAAAAAAGCTGGTCGTTGGCATTGATGGTGAAGGACTGGCGCGGACCGTCGAGGACGCCTTTCGCCTGGTCGACGTTCGCCTGGCCAAGAACTGTGCGCAGATCCTCGAGGCTCAGGCCGTAGGAGGCAAGCGCAGTTGGATTTGCTTGAATCCGGACCGCAGGCTTTTGACCTCCACTGATCGAAACCAATCCGACGCCTGGCAACTGAGAAATCTTCTGCGCGAGCGTTGTATCGGCCAGGTCTTCGACCTTGGTGAGCGGAAGCGTGTCGGACATAAGAGCCAGAGTGAGGATTGGCGCGTCGGCCGGGTTCACCTTGCTGTAGATGGGCGGATTGGGAAGATCTTTCGGGAGATACGTCGTCGCCGCATTGATGGCGGCTTGGACCTCTTGCTCACCCACGTCGATGTTCTGGTCAAGATTGAACTGCAGAATGATCAGCGAGCTTCCGAAGGAGCTCGTTGACGTCATCTGGCTCAGTCCCGGCACCTGGCCGAATTGCCTTTCGAGGGGAGCGGTGACGGAGGAAGCCATCACTTCGGGGTCGGCTCCCGGATAAAACGTGACCACCTGAATGGTGGGGTAATCCACTTCGGGCAATGCAGAGACGGGCAGCTGCCGGTACGCGACCATTCCTACGAGCAGCAACCCGACCATCAACAAGGTCGTGGCCACTGGCCGAAGAATAAATAAGCGGGACGGATTCATTGCCCAGGAGTTCCTGCCATCTGTCCCGACTTGTTCGCACTCGTGGGATTGCCTGTGTGCGGATCAACGCGACTGCCACCTTGCAGCTTGTCCTGGCCGTCCGTGACAACCATGTCGCCGGCACTCAGCCCGGAGTCGACGGCGCTGATGTTCGCCTGCGTAAAGGCGACCTTGACGGGGCGCACTTCGACGGTTTTGTCCGACTTCACGACGTAGGTGAAGGAGCTGCCCTGGGGACCGCGCTGAATCGCGGCTGCCGGCACGACGATCGCGCCCTTCCTTGTTTCAAGCAGCAGATGCGCGTTAACGAACTGGTTCGGCCAAAGCGCGTTGTCGGGATTTTCGAAGATTGCTTTGAGTTTTCCAGTACCGGTCGTCTGATCGATCTGATTGTCGATCGTCAGGAGCTTCCCTGCCGCGATTTTGGTCGCGTCGTCGCGGCTGTAGGCTTCGACAGTTAAAGCCCCGCCGTGCATGTGTTGTGAAACATTCGGAAGAACATCTTCCGGCAGCGTGAAGACGACGGCGATCGGCTGAAGCTGCGTGATGACGAGCAGCGGATTCGTATCGGTGGCGTGCACCATGTTGCCGATGTCCACGAGGCGAAGACCGATACGACCGTTCACGGGAGAAGTGATCCGCGAGTAAACGAGCTGGAGCTTCGCAGTGTCGATCGCGGCCTGATCCGTCTGCATGGTACCTTGCAGCTGGTTGACGAGGGCTTTCTGCGTATCGAACTGCTGCTGGGCGATAACGCCATCTTTGACAAGACCCTGATAGCGGTCGTAGTCGAGTTGCGCGTTCTTCAACTGGGCCTGATCGCGAGCCAGGGCAGCTTGCGCCTGTTCGAGTTGAACCTGGTAAGGACGCGGGTCAATGACGAGCAGCAAATCGCCCTGCTTGACGTACTGGCCTTCTTTAAACGCGATCTCGACGATCTGGCCGTCCACCCGACTCTTCAGACTCACCGTGTTGTAAGCCTGGACGCTACCGAGTCCTTCCAGAAAAACGGGCACATCGCGTTTTTCGGCTGTGGCCACAGCCACGGGGATGGCTTGCGGGCCTGTTCCGGCTTGCGCCGACTTGCTGGTAGCATTGCCACAACCATCGAGCACAACTGCAAAAAGCGCCGCGACAAGGAGCCCGACACACAATTGGAGCGGAGAATGAGGAATGCGTTTCTTCATAGACTTTTGCTGTATGAGTACCGTGCCAAGAAAGCCCCAAGCCTACCTGGTCAACGTTTTCTCAGGACCCGTCACCCGCGAAAATGGCAAGTCTTCCTGCAGGACAGACCCAGTTAGTCAGACGTTTCTAGTCTAAAGTAAGGAGCATTTAATTTCATACGTTTACAAAGTTTTACATGGGTACGGGCGCGAAGTTTGACGAAATCGGGAGAACCCAGGTCTGGGGGGTCTGAGGACGCGACTTGCCGCGAAGAAAACCTTGTATCGAATCGCGCGCCGCGAGGTGCGGCTTGCGATCCACAATGGCGAAGATTGGATGGGAGGAGCGACCGAACTCCGCCCGATGCAGCCGGGACACTATTTTGTATGGGCTAACGGGGCGGACGGCACGGCCGTTGCCGGAGGCGCACTGAGACTATCGGAGACGGACTTCGGCAGTTTGTCGGCTTGCGCGACGAGCAAACTCACTTGCCACATTTGCGTGTCGCTCAACGCATCGCGGAAGCCGGGCATTCCGGTCAGACGAATTCCATTGGCGACTTTCCAGTAGCTCTCCCCCGCTGGATCATCGGTCACACCCTTGCCTTCGAGAAGTTTGGGAGGCCTGGGATACATGCCGACCGCAATCGCGGTCTCCTTCTGGCCGGGGAGCGCATGGCACACAGCGCAGTTGTCGCGATAGATCTGCGCGCCAGCCGCGAAGTTTTCCTCCGTCGGCTGAATGGGAACGTTCTTGGGCATTTCTTTGTCGATGCGAGCGCTCAATGCTTTTTGCGCAAGCATCTTCTCGAAGGGCATGGCGGGCGCCGACGTCGCCGCGGGTGCGTTGCCGGAGACGAAATAGTAGTAAACGCACAGAGGGACCAGCACGGCTCCCAGAATGACTCCGATAACGAACACTCTCACCTAGGACTCTCCCTTCGCTACACACAAGGCTCTCAGTGGTAGCGTCCAACATCTAAAAAACTGCGGTTTTGTGTCGAAACGCAGGCCACACTAAGCGCGAGAGACGTGGCTCCCGGTGGCTGCTTCGACATCTCCTCGCCACCACTTGGCAGTGAAAGCCACAACTGCTGCGGCCAGCCAGCCGGCGGCGTAGGCGGGCTGAGCGCCCCAGCGAAACAGCGCGGAATGCATCAAGCCCAACCACGAAAAAACTGACGCTACCATACACCAGATCGCGGCTCGGCCGAAATTGCGATTTATCATTTCCGTAATCAGCGCAGCAACGACAAGTACCAGAAAGAGAAATCCGCTACCTAATCCTTGAATGGAGCTCCAGTAGATGGAGCGGTTCAGGGCGGCCTGCACGTCGGGACTTGAGGGCGCGATCTTGACGGAGAGCAGAGCCGAATTCACGGCCGCACTGACAACCGCACCTCCGGGTAGAACCAGCCCCAACAAGACTGCACTCAGATATTTCGCGTCGACGCGCCGCAGAGTGGCGGTCCCCACGCCTACCGACACATAGGCGATCATTGCGGCGAGAATCGGCCACGGAAACAACTGCGAGATGAAGAGTGTGAGACCGCTTGTGACGATCGCAACGAAGATGATCGGTGTCCAGAATGCGAAGCCGATTCTCGCTCCCATCGCTTTATAGGGCGGGTGCAAGGCGTACACGACGGGGGTAACCACCGAACCGCCAAGACCGCAGAGAAGTGTGGCGATCCCATCGCAGGCAACGATGCTGCGAACGTCGTAATCGTCGCCAGCCGCGGTTGCGCCCTCGACCGAAGCGATGTCCTGCAGGACCTGATAAATGGCGATGGGCGCGATGACCGAAAGGTACGGCAGCGCAACAGACAAATTCGTGACTAGTCCTGATGGGAAAACGAATGGGAGCGTAGGCGACCAGCCCCGCCACACGGGACGCACGTACGCGGCGACAACGGCGATTGCAAGGGGAACTGTCCAGGCCACAAGGAACGGAGGAATTCTCCAACGTGTGATCGGCAAATTCGCCAGGACACTGCAGGCAACGATCGCGAGCGCCACAATTCCGACAACAGGATGGTCGAACACGCGCTGCAGCAGCACGAGAGCCAAGTAGCTGTACATGGCCGCTCCGAAGACGGTCATCGATGCCGGAACCGGAATCAGTCTGCGGCAAATACCAGCGAACGGAGCGATGATTAACTTGATCAATCCAGTCCACACGACGGCCGCGGCGCCAACTTGCCAGGCTGCGACGGCATCATGTGCTCGCAGATAAGTGGGCAGGACGATCCCCAAGGTGTACGCAATGATGGCGGGAACATTGTTTCCGTAAACGTGGGCCGTCACATTGTCGCGCCCGGTTGAATTTCTGAGACGGACGGCCAGCCATGTGAGTCCGAGAGAACCGAGCAGAAATCCGCCTGCGTACCCGGGCAGAAGATGCGTAACGCTGAATTCCATCGGAATGCCGACGGGCAGGAGAAGAAAAACAGGGATGATCATTTGCGCGAGGTTGAAGCCGACCTGGGCGATCGTGGCGTCCATGTCGCCTCTTCCAAGCGTCCACCATTTCGCGGGATTCACGCCAGCCATTCAGTTTCCTGCCGTTCCACAAGACGACTAAGTCAGATTTTGAAAGATTCCAGCGTTTCTTCCGCGAAGAGTTCCTGCGGCTTCAGTTGATGCTTGGAAAGCCCCTGCTCATACGAATAGCGCAGGAACGTTTCCAGCACGTGCTGATTCGGTTGGAAACCGTAGGACCAGAAGTCTTGTCCCATGAGGGCGCGAGTATCTTCGACGTGGCGAATGAGCCACGGCAGCATGAACTTCAGCGCCGCGGTCTGGTAGAGATCCTGATAGACCTCGCGTTGTGCTAATACGAATGCCTTGTAGAGCGACTGCGCGACCCAGGGATATTTCTCGTAGACTTCCCGCCGAATCACGACGGTGTGCATGATCGGGAAGATTCTTGTCTTGAGGTAGTAATCGCGCTCGACCGCGGGATAGTCCTCGAACAGCCGCTTCACTGAACCGGATCCGCTGGTGAAGGTCGACGGCATGCGCGCTGTGTACAAAGCGTCGATCTCTCCCGCGTCGAGCATCGCCGAAAGCGTCTTGTTCTCCGGGATGGATTGCAGGCGGATCTGGGCCGGAAGATCGAGTTTCAGTTTTTCAAGTCGGCCGGGTTGCTCTTCTCCTCCATTGAAATAGGAGACGCTCGTGACCGGGACCTGATACTCGTCGCTGAGAATCCCACGAATCCAGACGCCCGCGGTCATCTGGTATTCCGGTGTTCCGACTTTCTTGCCGATCAAATCCTTTGGCTCGCGAATGCCGCTGTTGCGATTGATGTAAATGCAAGAGTGCCGGAAAAAGCGCGAGGGGAAGACTGGAATCGCGATGAAAGGCGGTTGATCGGCGAAGCGAGAGAGCACGTAGGACGAAAGCGACATTTCGGCAGCGTCGAACTCGCGATGGCGAAGCATGCGGAAGAACGTCTCTTCAACCGGAAGGTTCAGATACGTGAGGTCGATGCCATCGACTGGAACTCTTCCTTCGAGGAGCGCACGGGTGCGATCGTAGTTCCAGCAAGCGAGGGACATTCGCAGCTTAGACATGCATTTCTCGAGTACGTGATACCGATCTTGACTGATTCATACGGCGCGAAGGAATTCCAAGGTTCTTGACCAGGCCAGTTTAGCGGCGTCGGCATTGAATTGTGGACTGGAATCGTCGTAGAAACCGTGATCCACGCCAGGATAGATAGAGTACGTGAATCGTTTGCCGAATTCTTTCTCAACCCAGAGCGCATTGCCGGCGAGCCGGAAATCGTATTGTCCGTAGTGAGCGAGGAAGTTGGTGTCTATCTCGTGGAGTCCAGTCGTCGGCGTACTGCCGCTATAAACCACCGCGCGGGCCAGGCCCGAAACCTTCGCGGCCAATACAAACGTGCGCCACCCGCCCCAGCCAAAGCCGACCGCGGACGCAGCGGCATCGGGATTGAGCTTGGTTCGCAAGTACGAATATCCGGCGCGGAGGTCGTCAGCAGTCTGGTCGGGGGAGAGGTGATTCAAGGCTTCGGCGATCTGGTTGGCGCTCTGGAATTGAGCGACGCCGCCGGAGCGCGAGAGAAGATCGGGGGCGAAGGCGAAAAAACCCACCTCGGCAAAGTTGCGAGCAACTTGCATCGCGTGATCATTCAGTCCGGTATCGTCGTGGATGAGGATCAGAGAAGGGTGCGGCCCGTCGCTCGCTGGCTTCGCGACGAAGGCATTGAGCTTTGCGTCGCCGGAGGGGTACTGGACGCTCTCGGTCTGGACGTTCGGCGAGTCGCCCTCGCGGTGCAGCCACGCCCATGCCTTTGCTCGCGTCGCAAGAAGAAACGATCCGGCTGTGACGGCAGCAGTCGCCCTGAGCCATTGACGCCGGTTGATGGCGAAAGAGGTCGGGTTCTTCCCTGGGTTGTGGGATTCCATATGTCAGTGGGAACTCGAAGACTCGCGGATCTACGGCATTCCAAAACGACGTTCAGCTGGTATCCGCGAGCTTATCGTTGCGCGCGAAGCTCGACTTGCTGGACCCCCGTCTTCAAGGCTTGCAAATCACTCTTCGAACGAAAGTGCATGACGGCCAGCTTGCCAACACGAAACTCGCTAAGAACGACTTCCGGAGTTCCGTGCACCTCGGAAATCGCGACGTGCCGCGTTTCGACTCCGCGCGTCGGTAGAGGATACTCGGTCCACCGTTGCGTGCTCTGATCAAATTTGGCGACGGCGTCGCCATTGAAGAGATTGACCCACACGTTGTGATGGCTATCGACCACCGCATCGTAAATTGCGCCGTAGTTCTTGGAGTACGGGTACAGCGTTGCCTTCAATGTGTGGATGTCCACCCTGGCGAGGTTGTTCCCCCAGTAATTACAGACCCATATGGAGTCGCCGCTCTTATCGGCGCCCATCCGTCTGGGGCCTTGCGAATACCAGCCCGAGAAATCGGACATGAAGACACCCGACAGAGCCATCAGCTTGCGATCCTGATCGGTCAGGGCATCTTCTGCGAGAGCGTGACGAGGCGGCATTTTGAGTTCCTGGGACTTGCCGCTCTGGACATCTCCCTTGTCGACACGGTCGATGAACATCTGTGCCCACCAGCCATTGCCTTCGGAATCGCCGGTGACTCCATAGGATTCGCCGGTGCCTTCTTCGCTGGTGGGCGTGACTGATTTGAATTCCGTGAACTGTTTGGTTTTCGGATCGAAGCGCAACGCGCCTGCCGCCGTGCTGGCCCAGATGTTCCCCTTCGCGTCTTCGTCGACACTCAAAGTCACACCGCTCATTCCTTTCGGCGGCGCGTAGATCTCGAACTTGTGCGTATTCGGATCGACCTCGCCGAGGCTCCCGACACCGCCATCGACAGATCCAACTCCAGCCGCGGTGAACCAGAGATGGCCGTCGCGGTCGATGGCCAGTCCGTGGGTGAAGGAGGCCATGTCATGCAGGCCCGGAACTTTGATGTTGGTGAGCTCTCCGGTCTTGGCATCGATCACACCGAGTGACCGCGCGAAGCTGGGCTGGGCATAGGTGAACCACAGATTGCCGGTGCGGTCCATCTGCGTATCGTGCACGCCACCGACACCGTTCAGCCGCGACGGGGTTCCGAGCGACCAGTCGCTGCCATCGTTGATAGCACTTCGATCGGTAGCTGAGTAAGCATTCCCATCTGCAACCGGAACGTCATATTCGGTCACAACCGTCATCGCGGCCTCCCCTGTCGGACCCGGATGCGGCTTCACCTGCATAGGAGAGTTGTGCGGGCCGCGCATCTCGGCGAGGTAGGTGGAGAGTTCTTTCTTGTAGTAGTTGATCATTGGGAAAGGAGGTTGATCAGGGCCACCATAGTTGCCGCCGCCGTTCACCATGGTGCTCATCAGGTTGATGACCGACTCCCAGCCCTTCTCATCAAAGCGGTTCTGCAAAATGTAGCTGACTTCGTGACAGCCGGTGCAGTTGTTGAAGAAGATGTCCTTCATCCGACGATGCTGCGGGGTGTCTTCGGGGAGAGCCGACAAGTATTCCTGCCCGGTAAATTGCTTGAGGAAGTCCGGGAACTTCGTCAGCAACAAATCCTCACGTTGCAATCGGCTGTGAAGGGTGATTTCAGCGTGCGCGGTCGAATAGCCTTCGATTTGGGCCCAAAGACGGTACTTCCCGGGCGCGAGAGTCGGCGGGAAATAGTAGTTGCCTTGCTCGTCGGTGAAAACGCTGGTGGTAATCGTCTTTCCCAGTTCTTTCACCGAGACAGAGACTCCCGCCACTTTTTCTTTCGAGGAGTTCATGATTGTGCCGGTCAGCAAAACGGAGTCTTCCGCTACGGCAAGGGAAACCAGGCTTGCCGCGCAACCGAGGAGGAGCGCCGTCCTCAAGAACCACAGCGCCGGCTGGGTTGTCCGATTCCTCACGTTCATTGATCTCTAACGCTCCGCGATCCAACTGCTCACGGGCGGGTTAGGCTTCTCGACAGTCTTGAGGTACTCGATGATGGCTTCAACCTGAGAGGGTTCCATGCCATAGCGAAAGCCAGGCATGAGGCCAGTCTCGCCGTCCATGATGGTGGAGCGCACAGCGCCTTCCCTGCCCACCACTTTGTCGCGACTCAGAAACGGACCGTACTGTTTGCTGATCACCATAGGCTGCGTGTGGCAGACAGCGCACCGCTGCTGAAAGATGCCCCGACCTAACTGTTGTTGCGCGGTCAGGGACTTCGTTTGCGGTACATCACCCGCCCAAACGAGAGCCCCAAAAATCAGAGAAACAATGAGGGGGGCGCATATTGTTGCGGTCCGAATTAGGAATGCAGGACTCTTGACGTCGTTGCGCTCTCGGGAGCTATCCATCTGAAAGGTCCAATCCGCAAGGGAGCTTTCGCCGACATTGTGCGATTATCGCGGATTTGTGCGGGCAAACATACGCTTGCAGAGACGAGACTGTCAAGATTGTGTTGCCTGTTTTAGTACAAATGTGCGAATATCGCCAAAAAACCGCGGAAGGCCAAGGATTTTCCGATTCTGACACGCGACTATGCAGGTACCCGACAATCCGGTCGATGAGCACATCGCCGCACCGGTCGACGATGACATCGATCCTCTCAAGAATTCCGGCGACCCGAACTTCGTGCTTTCCCTGGCCCGCGGGCTTGAGGTCATTGAAAGTTTCGAGGGGCACACCGAAGGGCAGACAGTAGCTGAGATTGCGCGCACCACCGGACTGTCGCGGGCTGCGGTGCGGCGGCTGATGATTACGCTGGAACGCCTCGGGTACGCCGAGTACACCGGTCGCGTGTATCGGCTTAAGACTCGCGTGTTAAAGCTAGGCTTTTCCTATCTCACATCGACTTCCCTGCCCACGCTCGCACAACCGATCCTGGAGCGTGTAACGGAACTGGTGCACGAGTCAAGTTCCCTGAGCATCCTCGATGGGGATGAGATCGTCTATCTGGCGCGGTCGGCGGCGAAGCGCGTGATGTCGGTTAGCTTGTCGGTCGGGAGCCGCCTGCCGGCGTATTGCACGTCGATGGGGCGAGTGCTCCTCGCGGCCTTGCCCGATGTGGAACTCGCGGCGTACCTCGACCGGGTTGAACTCAAAGGTCTGACTCCGAAAACCGTAACAGACAAAAGCTCGATGCTTGAAATCATTCAATCGGTCCGGGCGCAAGATTATGCGTTGACCGACGAAGAACTGGAATTGGGGCTTCGCTCGATCGCCGTGCCCGTGCGGAATCGCCAGAATCGTACCGTGGCTGCGATCAACGTAGGGGTTCACGCGGCTCGTGTGTCGACGGCAGAGATGATCGAGCGCCTGCTACCGGTCTTGCACGAAAATGCGCGCACGTTCGTTCACCTTTTAAGTTGAGAGGAAGCGGTTCCCCGCTCGACATCTTTGGGATTCCGGTCGGCTGGCGGGGCGGCGAATTTCGTAAGACAAGGCACAAAGCACGGCGATAGAACCAAGGGATCCATGGGCAAACAGAAACGGACGCCAATCGACCGCCGCAACTTCTTGAAAAGTGCTGCCGTCACGAGCGTGGCTGCGATGGTTGGTGGCGAGGCGTCCGCGATGCCGACAGCCAAAGTTGCCCCGACGGCGGGGAACGGTACGCACTTGATGTCCCGCGCGGCAGAGATTGGAGATCCATCCGACGCGGAAATTCTGTCAACCGATCGGCCGGGATCCGACTTCATGCTCGATGTGCTGAAGTCACTGGGTATGGAGTACGTCGCAGCCAATCCGGGCTCGAGTTTTCGCGGGCTGCACGAATCGGTGATCAACTACGGTCAAAACCGGTCGCCGGAACTGATCACCTGTTGTCACGAAGAGTCGGCGGTAGCGATTGCGCATGGCTACGCCAAGATTGCGGGCAAGCCGATGGCAGTGTTCGCGCACAGCACGGTCGGATTGCAGCACGCGGCGATGGGAATCTTCAATGCCTACTGCGACCGGGTTCCGGTCTACATCGTTCTGGGAAATACGATCGACGAGACAATGCGCCGGCCGGGGGTCGAATGGGATCACAGCGTGCAAGATGCGGCCGCCATGGTGCGGGACTACATCAAGTGGGACGACCTGCCGATTTCTCTTACGCACTTTGCGGAGTCGGCCGTTCGCGCGTACAAGATCGCGATGACTCCTCCGATGATGCCCGTGCTTCTCGTCGCGGACAGCGATCTGCAGGAGCGGCCCGTTCCGCCGGACACCTCATTTAGAATTCCCAAGCTAACCTTGGCCACGCCTCCTCAAGGAGATTCAGGCGCGCTAAACGAGGCCGCAAAGCTGCTGGTTGCAGCGGCGAACCCTGTCATCGTGGTGGACCGCACGACGCGCACCGCGGAAGGCGTTCCGCTCCTCATCGAACTGGCCGAGACTCTGCAGGCCCCAGTGCTTGATCTGGCAGGGCGCATGAATTTTCCGACCCTGCACCCGTTGAATCATTCGGCGCGAGGACGAGAACTGGTCTCGACCGCCGACGTGATCCTCGGATTGGAGGTCACCGATTTCTGGGGCACCGTCCACTCTTATCGCGATCAACTGCAGCGTACGTCGCAGCCGATTATCGACAAGAACACGAAGCTGATTAGCGTCACGGCCAATGATCTGTACATGAAGGGCAATTACCAGGACGTCCAGCGTTACACGGAGGTGGACGTTGCTGTTGCTGCTGATGCGCAGGCAACGGTGCCGTCGTTGATCGAAGCGGTAAAGCGGCAGCTGACGACGGATCGGAGGCGAGCGCTCCAGGATCGCGGAAAGAGGCTGTCGCAGACCCACGACGAGATCATGGAGCAGGTTCGTGTTGATGCCAGCTATGGCTGGGATGCGAGCCCGATCAGCACGGCGCGCCTGTCGGCAGAATTGTGGGCGCAGATCAAAGGCAAAGACTGGTCGCTCGTTTCGGACGTGGCTCCGGGGATGAGCAACTGGCCCTTACGACTGTGGGCGTTCGACAAGCATTACCAGTTCATCGGGGGAGCGGGTGGATATGGGGTGGGCTATGGTGCGCCGGCCGCAGTGGGCGCTGCTCTCGCGAATCGCCAACATGGACGACTTTCTGTGAATATCCAGTGCGATGGAGACCTGATGTATGCGCCCGGTGTTCTATGGACGGCGGCGCATCACCGCATTCCGCTCCTGAATATCATGCATAACAACCGCGCCTATCATCAGGAAGTCATGCATTTGCAGCGCATGGGCAATCGTCATAACCGCGGCGTGGATCGCGCATGGATTGGAACCACGATGAACCATCCCGACATCGATTTCGCGAAGCTGGCGCAGAGCATGGGAGTGCATGCAGAAGGACCGATTGCGGATCCGAAGGAGTTGGGCCCGGCGATTGGACGCGCAATTGAAGTGGTCGAACGAGGCGAACCGGCGCTGGTTGATGTCATTACACAGCCGAGGTAGGTGTGATTGGGAGCAGCAGGAACGAAATGATTCGTGCGTACATCTTGGGTGTGGGAAGGTGGCGCCGCGGGAAGTCCAATGTCTTTTTCCGCCTGGCACTCTTTCTTGCAGTCTCTGTATTCGTTGCGCTGATCGGGACGAAGGCGAGGGCACAGGAGATTGAGTCCATCCCTAAACCAGAAGCTCCGGTTCATGGGGATGCGAAGAACGGGAAACGTCTCTACGATGCCCATGGCTGCTACGAATGTCATGGCGGCCAAGGACAAGGGTCGCCTTTGAGCGGGCCTCGCATCGCGCCGGAGCCGATGCATTTTGGAAGCTTCGTGCGCTACATTCGAATGCCGAGCGGACAGATGCCCCCGTATACGAGCAGGGTCACAACCGATGCGGAGTTGACGGACATCTACACGTTTCTTCAATCCATCCCGCATCCGCCGGATGTGAAGAAGATTCCGTTGCTGGCAGCTCCTCCCGGTCCGGGGCAGCAGAAATGAATGTAAAAGGCTATCGTCGGCCGGAGCCGGGGACGCAACCGGAGTATCTCTATCCGGCTTACCGCTCCACGACGCGACGCGCTCCGACCAAGCCGCTCATTCTGTTGCCACACACGCTCTCGGAGATCACCGGTCCCGTCTACGGGCATGAGCACATCGGCGAGACCGATACGGATCTGACGCGACAGCACACCGGCGAACCGCTGGGCGAGCGGATCATTGTTACCGGCCGAGTGCTCGACGAAGATGCGCGGCCGGTTCCGAACACACTGGTCGAGATCTGGCAGGCGAATGCGGCTGGACGGTATCGGCACGTGAACGACAATCATCCTGCTCCGCTCGATCCGAACTTCACCGGGGCGGGCCGTGCACTCACCGATGAGAACGGTGTGTACCGATTCGTGACCATCAAGCCCGGCGCGTACCCGTGGCGCAACCACGACAATGCCTGGCGGCCGGCGCACATCCATTTTTCGATTTTTGGGAATGCCTTCGCGACGCGACTGGTGACGCAGATGTACTTCCCGGGTGATCCACTCCTTCCGATTGATCCGGTATCTCAATCGATTCCGGATGCCAAGGCGCGGGAGCGGCTGGTGGCGTCGTTCGATCTGGAAACGACGCAACCGGAGTGGGCGCTGGGCTTCCGATTCGACATCGTGCTGCGTGGCCGAGAGTCTACGCCCTTCGAGACGCACCGATGACGTTACAAGGGACCTCGTCTCAAACCGCGGGGCCGTTTGTGCATCTCGGAACGACGGACAAGCATTCCGTGGGCTGCCTTGCGCGCGACGGTGCACGAGGCCAACGGGTCGATCTGCGGTGCTCCGTATGGGACGGTGACGGTAGCCCGGTCACAGATGCCGTCATCGAGATCTGGCAGGCTGACGCTTCCGGGAAATATCCGCATCCAGAGGATCCGCAGCACCGGGACGCGGATCCGGAATTCGCCAGTTTCGGACGGCTCGCTCTCGATCATGAGGGAAGCTGCACTTTTCACACGATCAAACCCGGCCCGGTTGCCGGACCCGACGGAAGGTTGCAAGCCCCGCACATCAACATATCTATTTTCGCTCGTGGACTCCTGAAGCGACTGGTGACGCGGATCTATTTTGCGGGCGATCCCAACAATGCCTCGGATCCGGTGCTCGCTCTCGTACCAGAAAACCGGCGAGAGACACTCCTGGCGAAGGCGGCCCCCGCAACAGCTGGCGTCTGGCGATTCGACATCCACCTCTGCTGCGAAAGTGAGACAGTTTTCTTCGACGTGTAAGGACGATGCCAGAAAGTAACTTGGTAAGAACCTGACTGCAAGTTATGTTCGACGTATTGTGGGGATTTTCTGGGCACTTCGAACCACACTTCTAATTCATGTGATCAAGAAACTTGGTTGACCCTAGAGGCATATGGTGGTATAGCTGTCGGACCAGAAATGGGCTGGGCCGATCTATTGCTTGACAACGGATAGCATCGGACCTAGATTCCTTCACCGCACAAACAAACGATAATCGCACGATTCTCCGTCGGAGGATGGGCAATGCGTCCTGTGATCGTGGCTTTTCGATTCGTCGCGTTAGTGATTTTGGTGTTTGTCGTTTCCCTTCCCGTCGTATCGCAAACCAATACAGGACGCGTGCTGGGCACAATCACGGATCAGACAGGTGCCGCCATCAACGGGGCCACCGTGGTGGTCACGGACGTGGAGCGTGGAGTGACTCGCTCGCTGACCACGGACCAAGCTGGCGCCTATGTTGCGCCGAATTTAGTTTCGGGAACATACAAGGTCCGCGCGGAGGCCAAGGGCTTCAAGTCAGTTGAACGCATCAACATTTTGCTGGAGGTTGCCAAAGACGTCGTCGTGGATTTGCAGCTTCAGCCGGGCGAAGTGAGAGAAACGGTCGTCGTCACCGAAGAAGTGCCGCTGCTCGATACAGCTTCTTCCACGCTCGGAGGTACCCTGAGCAACGTGGAAATCAATGACCTTCCGCTGAGCGGTCGCAATTACGAGAACCTGTTGCAGCTTCGGCCGGGGGTTGTGCGATATCCGGGAGGCGGATTCTCGACGACCAGTACCTATGGGTTGCGTGCGGAAGACAATGCTTACATCATTGAAGGCCTGTTCAACAGCGAGCCCTACTCTGGACAGGGCATTATCAATGGCGCCGGGATTGCGGGAGATTCGGCGACGATCCTGCCGATTGACGCGATCCAGGAGTTCAACCTGCAGGAAAACCCGCCCGCGGAATACGGCTGGAAGCCCGGGGCCACGGTCAACGTAGCATTGAAGTCGGGCACGAATTCGCTTCATGGAACCGCTTTCGCCTTCGGACGTGATGGCGCGATGGATGCGCGCAATTTCTTCAACTGCACGGCTCAACCGTGCGCTTTCTCCCAGAGCCCGAGCCCGAAGAATCCTCGCTCCTTAGAGCAGTTCGGCGGTTCTCTCGGCGGGGCGATCATTAAAGACAAGGCCTTTTTCTTTGGGGCGTATGAGGGCCAGCGCTACGACGTAGGCAATCAGTTCGGCGGCGTGACCAGTCCGTCGATGGTGACCATGCCGACGGCTGGCAACTGCCTCTTCATCACATCGGGTGACTGTGGGGGCAGCATTCCGAACGCGATTGCGGATTTGCAAGCAGGAGGGATCGGAATCAGTCCGGCGAGTCTGCAGGTCGCTGGTTGCTCGATGTCAGGTGGAACGGTCAGTTGCAATGGCAAGGGATTTCCCACCAACAACAATCCCACCATCAACATTGTGAATGGATTTCCGAATCAGGTGGGCGTTGACAACGTTGTGGCCAAGGTCGATGTCCATACGAATGAGCGCAACACGATTAGTGGAATGTATTTCTTCGGGAACAATTCCGGTACGGTCGAGGACTTCCCGGAATTGCAGAATGCGTGGCGGTCGAAAATTCACACTCGCGCACAGGTGGTCGGAGGCAGCTGGGTCTGGACACCGACACCACGCACCGCAAATGAGGCCCGCTTCGGATATAACCGGCTGTATCAACCGACGCTTCCGGGGGATCTGAATGTCCCCGCTTCCAGCTACGGCCTGAACACAGGCGTATCTGGACCGGACACGGGCGGCTTGCCACGAATTGGTTTTGCTGGATATTTCTTCCCTGGCCTCGGTGGGTTTAAGTGGCCGAAGTTCCAGGGACCCGACTCGATCACCCAGTTTATTGACCATTTGTCCTATACCGCCGGAAAGCATGCTCTGAAGGTCGGGGGATCGATCCATCGGAACTACGTGAGCGGGGGAGCGTTCGGTAATGCTCGAGGAAGTATCACGTTCCTGGGCGGAAATGTTCTCGACCCCACGGATCCGACACACTCAACTTTCCTAAACAGCACACCACTGGAGGATTTCTTTGCGGGGGTTCCCTTCAAGATTTCGGTGCTGACCGGTAACCCAACGAGGCAGTCGCACAGCTGGTCCTACGCCGGCTTCATTCAGGATGACTGGCGGGCAAGCAGGACTTTGACCGTCAATCTCGGACTGCGCTACGAATTCAGCACGGTCCTCAAGGAAGCCCACAACCTGCTGGGGAATTTCGACCCCAATCTGGGAATGGTGCAGGTGGGCAAGCAGATCGGCAGTGCCTACAACTCGGATCCATGGGACTTCGCACCCCGTTTGGGCTTCGCGTGGGACATCGACGGGAAAGGAACGACTGTAATCCGGGGTGGTGGCGGCCTGATCTACGAGTTCGTGAACTGGCAGTCGTTTCTGGCATTCAACAACAGCTTTGGGCTGCCCAGCGTTCCAACCGGTGCGGTCATCGACGGCTCCGGGAACACGGCGGGCGGCACAATCACAGCTGGGAACTTAACGATACTTCCGGATCCGACCACGACGTGGGATAACGGACCGATCTATGGAAACCTCAGCGCGAGCGGCCTCAGCTGCGCTGGTCAGCCCTGCGCCATCATGGGCGTCGACAAGAATCTCAAGTCTCCGCGAATCTGGAACTGGACGTTCGGCATACAGCAGGCGTTTACCCCGAATTTGACCTTGGAGGTAGCGTACGTCGGCAACCACGGGTCGAAATTGACGGGTATCCGCGACATCAACCAGGAAGCGCCCAGCAGCGGCGGACCCGGCACAGGCGATCCCACCACGCGACCGTTCAACGGGAAGTTCCCATACCTGAGCAACATCTTCATGATGGGGAACGTGTACCGCTCGAACTACAACGGACTGCAGGCAACTCTGACGTCCCGTAATTACCACGGGCTCACCATGGTCGCAGGCTACACGTATTCGCACGCACTGGATGATGTGGGAGCGAACTGGGACTTTGGAGCTGGCTACGGCCTGCCGCAAAACTCTAACAATCTGGCGGCCGAGTACGGTAATAGCGATTTCGACGTTCGCCACCGGCTGACGCTATCGATCACGTACGCGATCCCGGGGAAGAAGGGATTCGGACAGATGCTGGAAGGCTGGGAGATTAACTCGATTGCGACACTGGCCAGCCCGCAATATTGGGGACCGATTGATTTGACGACGGATATCGTTGGTTTAGGTGGTTTGCCGGTAAGCCCGCCACAGGGTACACCGATGCGTTGGGATTTCTCTGGCAACCCTTCGGATTTCAAGTCGGGCCCGACTCCGATTCCGTACTTCCCAGGGGCGAGTAATGCCGCTTGCGCCGCGAAGGCAAATACGCCTGCTCTGATGACTTCGCTCACGGCATTCGGGTGCTATGCGAAGGGTAACTCCATCATGACTCCACCCGCGTATGGCACGTTTGGCACCATGCGGCGGAATATCTTCCCGGATTCCGGCTTCAGGAATCTGGACTTCTCTTTGGCGAAGAACTGGCATTTGGGTGAGCGGCTGCGAGCGCAGTTCCGGGCCGAGTTCTTCAACATCTTTAACCATCCGAACTTCGCCAATCCCTACGGCGGGCAGAATGGCTACGGCCAGAATGACCCCGGCGCACCTGGAACCTTCGGGTGTGGATGTGCTACGCCCGATATCGCCGCGGCGAATCCCGCCGTCGGTTCGGGTGGTCCGCGGTCGATTCAGCTGGGGTTGAAGTTCATCTTTTGAGCGCGGAACATCTGCACAAGATAAAAATGCCCTCCCGCTGGGGAGGGCATTTTGTTTGACCGGATGATTTCTCCTTCTTCCTACTGCGGAGTTTCGTCCTTAGTGGCTTCCGACTTCGCCTCGGTGGCATCGGTTCGCGCCGAGGCGAAGCGAGTCGGCTGCGGACGATATCCGTTGCGTGTGCGCACGTGATACTTTCTCAGCGCATCGCCCACCAGCTTCACGTTGATCGACCGCCAGCCGCGGTTCTGGTTGGGCTGGGGGTAATAGCTGAGCGAGTACAGATGGGCGAGGTCATCGCGAATCGAGGCAAAAGCTTTTTTCTCGTCTCTCCAGTTCTTCGCGAAATAGGCTTTGCCACCGGTAGCCGCTGTCATTCTCTCGAAGACAGCCGTGGAAACTGGCTCGAGCCTGGCTTGCTGTGTGCTGATCATGTAGACCGAGATTCCCGAGGACTGCGCCAATTCGGCAACATCTTCAGGAGGCACGACGCTCGAATTGTCAGGTCCATTGGAGAACACGACAACGACTTTTCTTCCCTTATACTGGGCAGCATCCTTGAGGGTAAGCAGCAGCGTGTTGTAAAGAGCAGCCTCGTCTCCGGCCACGGTGGTGCGAACAGCGCGCAACACTTCACCGCGATCCGGAGTCAGCGTCGCGACCCGGGATAAGTCGCGGCTGTAGGAGTAGAGGGCTATCTTGTCGGCGGTTTCGAGCGAACGCACGAAATCCGCGATGGCGTCTTGGGCAAACACAAAACCGCGGTACATATAGTTGCTGGTGTCGAACAGAATAAAGACGTTGGCCCCGGCCACGAGCGCATCCAGACTTTGGCGGGAATCAAGCAAGGAGGAACGCGCACTGGCCTGTTCAACGACTTCGGCCGCCGACGGCTCCGGCTTGTCGTTGGTGGCAGCCGCCATCAGCGAATGGGTAGGACCGTTGCCTTCGCCAAAGGTCGCTAGTTTTTCGGGAATACCGTCTTCGGTGATGATGAAATCCTTGGGAGTGAGGCCTGTGATGTAGTTGCCATTCTTGTCAGTGACGGCGACATTGAGCTGCACCATGTTTACGATGACATGGATATGCCCTTCGCCTTCCTGCGCGACAACGCGGTCGCCAGACTGAATAAACATTGCGAGGCCCAGTGCCAAACAGAGACCATACTTCATAGTGACTGCGACCGCTCTACGGAACGACTTCTTTCGATCCTCGTTCATTTTGATTCCCCAAGTGTTCAACGTCCCGATGCTTCCGCGGTAACGGCAACGGAGCCGAACTTACCGTGGCGAAAATCCTCGCCGGTCTCGCGCATGGCCCGAACTAGCGCGGGCCAGTCCTCGAAATCCGTGGCAAATACCTTTTCCACCATACGCCGAGTCAGCTCCGGTACAAGCTGGTTTAGAGCTTCTGGAGCGTACCCGTTTTCATCGGCGAGGCGAGCCCAATAGAGGTTGCCCGACTCCCACGATTCTGCGAGTAGACGGCTGGAATAGCCGGAGAACGCTGGAATCGGGGGAACGTTGAGCAGTTCACGGGCATAGGTCTGCGCCAGGGTCGGATGTGGTACGCCAAAATCGCGTGACAGCCGTTCCCAACTGGCATCCTGAGGGTGCTGCTCGGAAAGTTTCTGCAGTTCTTGTCCGGCTGAACCCCACGAAGAAATATCATCCGGGAACTTCCGCCGATATTCGCCAGCCAGGTAAAACGTGTCGGCCGGCGTGACGAGCAAAGCTGATTCCGAGACCTGTCCACTCTGTAAAGCCCGTTCGAGTTGTTCGCGAGCCTGCGGAGTAATCCTCTCGGAGAGGATCAAGATCGTTTTGGCCCGAAGGTCAGAGTTCGTGGCCGAGGCCGTCAACAATTCTTCGCCGGTACGCTGATAAAGAGTGATGGCATGCAGTTCATCATGACTGACGCCCCACCACCGGGGCAGAATGGCACTGGACATCAACCCGGGCACAAGTTCTCTCCAGATCAGGGCTTGAACATTCTCTGGAGCGATGAAGTCTTGCTCGATTTCCGCTAAGACATATGGAAGATCGGCGAGCGATCCCACCAGGTGCGCACCGCCGCCCGCCGGCGAGCCCTCCCCGAACAACTGTGGCGCCTGCCACACTGCTTTGATCCCTCCCACCGTTTCGGCGGAAAAGTCATGTGACCGAACCAGCAGAGGATTGGTGTGCAAGGCCTGCGCGCCCGGGGGCTCATAATACGCGTAGTTCAAGCCGACCAGGATGTCTCTCTGGAAAGAAGCCAGCTCACCTTTGGCATCTTCAATTTGACTGCGTGAGACTGTTCCCTTGACGACCTTTGTCAAATCGGTACGCATTTCCGAATCGGTATGGCTGTTGTTGTAGATGCCCGCGGCCCATTCCGATCGTTCACTGTTCGTGAAGATGGGTCGCGGCATTTCGAATTCCCGGAGCTGTCCTGCCAATATGGTTAGCGACTCGTCGACCTGCTTCCCTTGCGCTTTCTCGTTCAGGCCATCCCCAATCGCAAGGACCGTATCGAGCGAGACCAAGCGTTGGCTGTCGAGAACTGAGCGAATGTGATTCGCGATCTCCTCGTGCATCCGCTTTCCTTCGGGGCTCGTCTGACGCGGCCCAGCAAGAAGCTCGATGATCTCCTCTTGCGAGTTGCGCCGCTTTCCTGTTGCAGCAAATAAGACTTCCCCGAGCGAAGCGCGACCAGCTTCGTACAACTGAGCGGAAGAATGCATTTTCGAAAAAGGCTTGATCGCCTGTTGCCAACTTTCATTCAACTGGGCCGTTGGGATCTGCCCCTGGCGCGCAAGGATCTGCCAGATTCCCAGGTTTGCCTGAAATGTCCCTAGTGCATTGCCACGCAACGCGGAATTGGTGGTGTGATCCAAACTGGATGCGGTCTCCAGGAACAAGACCAGCGACGCGTCGCTCAGTTCGGGAAACTCTGAGAAAACTCTATACTGGTCGCTAAATTCTTCGAATTTGCGCGCGAGCAATTTCACGGTTTCCGGGGCTAGTCTCTGTTGTGGAGAGCGCCGTCCCTCGATTTCGCTAAGCGCGAGATAGGTCTGGAGGGGACCGACTTCTGTATTGGCCCGCGACAGCGCGAACATGGTCTGCAGCAGTTGCTCGGGGCTGCTTAGATGGTTGGCCCGTTTGCCCCACTCGCGGACGATGCTCGAGTCGCTTTTTTGACGAAGGATCTCTTTCCACACCTCCAGATTTCCGGGAATGTGTGGATCGCCATTGGCGTCAACCTGGAGGCGAGTCACTAATAAGAGAAGACCAGGCGCGGGCCGAAAAGCTCCGCGTGTGGCTGGGGCGGAACGATCCGGCGCACGCAAAGCCTCGTAGAAGTGGTGCAGCCGGTTGGGTTCTGTGAAATAGGCTTGCTGACTCCGGTTGACACGGGAGAGAACATCGAAATACGCGGCCAGCCAGCCTTTGTCTCGTGACAACAACTCGGTCACAAAGGGACCCGGAGAGTCAGGACTGGCTCCCGTAAGATTCTTCCACGCGGCTTCCGCCTGTTCTCCTCCGGGCACAATCACGCGCCCGCCACGGATCCTTAAGTAGGCTCCATAAAAATCGAGTACGGCCGCATCTCCAACCAATTTTCTGATTCCAACCGAGTTTCGCAAGGCTTCCCGACTATCGGGATCGAGCCTGGACATCGCCCAATACAGGCGGGCCATCGCGGGGTCATGCAAGAGAGTGTCGACCAGGTCCTTACTATATGGCTGGTCATTCTTGCTGGCTGCGTTCATCCACTCAGCTTCGCCGAACAACACCGGGACCCGGGTGGCGGGAAAGTCGTAGGCAAAGGGCTTTCCGCCTTGGAGCGTTTGCTCAAGTGCGGGAAGCGGAAAACCAGAGTCGACGGTCAGGAATGCCTTCTCAGGGTCTGCCGTTTCCAATGTGCTTGTCGGTTGACCGCATTCCTGGCGGGGGCGGTAGCCAAGGGTATGCAACAAGGGCCTTGCTTCTTCGCAGTTGGAGACTCGAATTACGCCATTGGGGCCCGCGAGCGTGGATAGTTCTCTGGCCTGTTGAACGTAGCGGGTCAGCAGAATAAGAAATTCGGTCGTCCTGGTGCCGCCCTCATATCCTTGCGCATAGACGTTACGCGCCAGTAGCGGCATCACATCGACGGGCGCCACCTTCTGGCTAATGCCCGCCATCCGCAGAAAAGAGCGAAGGGGCCCGGGGATGACAGCAACCGGGGTTGTATTCGCTTGATCCGCCGTTCCCGAGCGCGGAGGTTCAAGGGCAGACGAAAGACTAAGAGTCAGGCAGAAAAGCACACAACCGCAAACGGAGACTGAGAGAGGCAGGCGGAGAGGAGATTTCACGGCTGGAATCCTCTGGGAGCCGACGGAACCTCAAAGCATCTATCGTTGACCACACCCAGGAAGAGAGCGGTAGTCACCTTGACCAGTCGACCCAGCCCGGCGAACGCCAAGGTCGCTTCGTCCCCAAGCCCCGGCCATTCTGTTCATTCTTAGATGCATTGCGCCCCGCGGCCCCTAAATTCTGATGCCGGCCAAAATACCGCATCCACCGCAGTTCTCCAAGCGTTTTCTCTCACGGGCGGAGAAGCTTTTACAAAGGTGGCCGAGCCTCTGCAAACGGAGTCATAGGGTGGCATCGTCAATCAGTGTTGCACATAGGCAGCGATGCCGCTGGATACGAAGTACAGGCCAAAAGACTTACAATCATTGTGCAACAGAAGTTCCACGGTGAGATTTCCTCGGGGGAAGTGCGCCGCTTGCTTGAGTGCACTTGAATCGCGGCAGTTTCCGGTACAGGACCAAATCTTTATTTATAAGGCGAATTCCGTACAAATCCCTTGAGAGGACAGGATTCACCGGAAGGCAGTCCCCGCCGTTCCGGTACTGGTTGATCCGAGGTTCGACGGTCCGCTTTGTGCTATTCATGACGCGATGGTCCGCAGGCGAATCCCAGGGAGGAACGGGTAACGAACTGAAACGCCGATCAACCCCACCATGCACATACCCGACGGCTATTTGAGTCCTTCCACCTGCGCAACGCTGTATGCCTTTTCTGCGGCGGGCTGGTACTCCGCTTTGCGCCGGACGAAACGCGCTTTTGCGACCCGCACGATTCCTCTGATTTCAGTATTCGCGGCATTCTCATTCGTTGTGATGATGTTCAATATCCCGCTGCCCGGCGGCACCACCGGCCACGCATTGGGAGTTACGGTAGCCGCAATTGTTCTGGGACCGTGGGCCTCAGCCTTGGCTGTCTCGCTGGCACTCGCGATTCAGGCCCTGTTATTCGGAGACGGCGGGATCACTACGCTGGGTGCGAATTGCTTCAACATGGCCATCGTAGGGTCTTTCGTGGCTTATGGAGTCTACCGGCTCATTGCGTCAGGCGCCGAAATATCCTCCAAACGAAGGATCACGGCGGCCGCAGTCGCCGGTTATGTCTCCATCAATGTGTGCGCCCTTCTCACAGCAATCGAATTCGGGATCCAGCCTGCTTTTTTCCACGACGCTTCGGGCGCACCGCTCTATGCTCCGTATCCATTGCGGGTAGCGATTCCCGCCATGATGATAGGGCATCTGACTTTTGCTGGGCTCGCAGAAGCCGTGATTTCCGCCGGCATGGTTTCTTACCTGCTGCGGTCGGATTCGCGTCTGATTTCGGTCCCAAATCATTCCAGCCCGGACCTGGCACCGGGCACAGTTCAGACTCGAGCCGGCTGGGGCCGGCCGCTGTGGTGGGCCGTCGGTCTGCTTCTTCTGTGTACACCGTTGGGAATCCTCGCGGCCGGCACGGCCTGGGGAGAATGGTCGGCTGGCGATCTCGCAAACGGTCACGCTCGGGCACAGATTTCGGTGGCATCCGGAAACCATGAACCTCCGGCTTTGATTCCGCCGGGGCTACAAAAGCTGGCGTCACTGTGGACAGCGCCTTTTCCTGGTTACGCGCCGGGTTTCATCAAGAGCCCGTTTCTGGGTTACCTGTTGTCGGGGATGTTTGCTGTAGGGTTATTTGTGATGACATCCCTGATTGCGATGTCCATTGGACGGAAGTGGCGGCGGCGCGAGGCCTCTTCTTGAGCCGCCCATCTTTCATTGGGAAGACGATTCTTGGCTTCACGCGAGGACTCTCTGAGGCGCTGGTGTCCGAGAAATTCGCACGTCGATCCGGCTTTTTACAGAGTCTGGATCCAAGGGTTCGCCTTGTGGGCGTACTGGCGCTGGTAATCGCCGCTGTTGCCTGCAGAAAATTACAGGGTGTCGCGGCTCTTTTCTTAGTCGCAACGTTCATTGCCCTACTATCGTCGCTTGACTTGTGGTCGCTTGCAAAACGGGTCTGGATCGCCGTGTTGATTTTCACTGGGCTGATCGCCCTGCCCGCGGTATTTATCACACCGGGAGCAGTGTTGTGGACGTCGCCAGCGCTTGGCATTTCCATTTCAGCACCAGGAGTCTACAGCGCTGCGATCCTCATCTTGCGAGTGGAGACAGCCGCAACCCTTACCGCGACCCTGGTGCTCTGCACGCCGTGGATTCAGATATTGAAAGCTCTCCGTTCCCTGTCTTTACCAGCTGAGGTCGTGACCATGCTGACTATGACTCATCGATATCTCTTTTTGTTGATGGAAACCGCGAAGCAGATGTTCGAGTCACGCGAAAGCAGAGCGGTCGGCGTGCTCTCCGGACCTGATAGACGGCGGATGGTCGGACAAACCGCCGGCGTGCTATTCAGTAAGAGTATGGAGTTGAGTCAGGACGTCTACCTCTCGATGGTCTCGCGAGGTTTTCACGGAGACGTTTATTTGTTGCATGAGTGTCGGCTCGCTTCGCGCGACTATGCGGTGCTGTTACTTTTTCTTGCTACGGGATTCGTAGCCGTCTGGATGGGAAGGTAGCGATCGGTGGCCGACATCTTCGAGGTGGACAACGTCAGCTTTGACTACGAAGGGATTCCCGCCCTTCGAGACTTCTCGCTTCAGATCCAGCAGGGTGAGCGGATCGCTTTGTTGGGAGCAAATGGCTCGGGCAAATCGACGCTTCTCCGAATTCTTGACGCGCTCTACTTCCCCGTCAAAGGAGCGGTCCGTTTTTTCGGCCGAGAATTAACCGAACGCCAGATCCGTGATGACAGTTTCTCACTCGATTTTCGCAAGCGCGTTGCATTGGTGTTTCAGAATCCTGATGTACAGCTCTTCAATCCCACCGTATTCGATGAAGTAGCCTACGGTCCACTGCAGTTGCAGTGGAGTAAAGCGGATCTGGTTCGCCAGGTGGAGGAGACGCTTTCGTCGATGTCTTTATTGCACCTTCGCGACCGCACGCCGTACCGCCTCTCGGGCGGAGAGAAAAAGCGAGTTGCCCTCGCCTCGGTGTTGATACTCGATCCTGACGTGCTTCTGCTTGATGAGCCTACGGCGATGCTCGATCCCAAGAGTCAAAGCCTTGTCGTGGATTTGATTCAGCAATGGAAAGGCTCAACCAAAACCGTGGTCACAGCTACCCATCAACTTGAAATTGTCGAAGACATCGCCGATCGGGTCGTCGTGATGGACGGGGGCGCGATTCTTGCATCAGGAACTCCACATGACATCCTTGCAAATACCGACCTATTGCTCCGCGCAAATTTAGCTCACGCTCACCGGCATTCCCACGGCAGCGTTGTCCATTCTCATCCGCATCGACATGGACATACGCACTCCCATGATAGCCACGAGCAGGAGTGAACTTACGTGAGAGGAGAAAATTCCTCCGAAAGGCCGCGTCGAGGATTCGCGTTAAAAGGTGCTCACACCTTTTTCGCATCTTCCGCAACTTGTGAAAATTGGGCGGCTGGAGACGGCTGCGACAAGGTGAGAAATAAAAGCTCGACGCGATTCGACACTCCGAGTTTATCGAAGATCTTGAGAAGATAATTCTTGATCGTGTGGCGACTCAGGCCCAATTGAGCGCCGATCTCGCGATTCGTGAGGCCCTCGGCGAGGTAGTGCACGACCTGTTGTTCCCGGCGCGACAGCAGACTTAATCCGCCAGCATTGATCGCGCGAATCGTTGGAGCCGACGAGAGTGCGTCAAGCGCATACCTTATTTCGCGGCTCGTTGCCCAAATTTGCCCTTCGAAGACGACCCGCACACATTTCCGGAGCGTCTCGAGTGGTTCGTGTTTGCTGAAGATCCCGCGCGCTCCCGCACGAAACGCGTCCAGGACCAGTTCACGTTTGGGAGAGTCCAGCATGAGGACTGCAGGGGTGAGTGGGTGCGCATCGTGAAAGCGACGCAACGTGGATAGTCCGCCCACCGGATTGTCATCCAAGTGCGCACTGAGGACGGCCAGGTCGGGATTATCACGCGCAGCGATCTCCAGGAAGTCCTGCGAGCTGGACGCTCCGGCGACCTGAAAGTGTGCGTCGCGCCGCAGGGTTTCAGCGACGCTATTCCGGTCTGTGCGGCTGCTATGCCCGACCAACACTCGAATCGGCTTCTCTGCCTTTGGTTCCGGAATTCTCACCTTTAGTCCTCGAGGAACTTTCCAGCGTCCGATATCCGTACCGTGCTCCGTTGGATCGGCGCGACGACGTTGCCGCTCAGATCCCCGTCGATATCCAGGGCGTTCCCCATTGTATGAGTTCCGATGCGCGCCACCTCAAGGCGATTGGTTGATACGGAAACGCACGGTTCGCTCTGCGGCACAACGTGCGCGCGCTCGGCGCCGCGATGGGTCAGCGCATACAAAACAAGCTCGACTCGATTGGAAATGCCTAGCTTGTCGTAGATCCGCAGCAGCGACTTCTTTACGGTGTTCTCGCGAATGCCTAACTGCTGCGCGATCTCGCGATTCCCGATACCTTCCGCCACGAGCTTCACGACCTGCTCTGCGCGGGGAGTCAACAAGCCCTCGCCCTTCGCATTAATCACGCGGACCGCCGGACTCGAGGTCAGCGCTTCCACGACGTAGCTCATCTGTTCCGTGTTCGTCCAGAATTGCCCCTGGTGGACCGCCGAAATGCATCGGCAGAGAGCACGAAAAGGCTGGCGTGCGCGACAAAACAAGCCCCGCGCCCCTGCCCGCAGAGCGTTCACTACCAGAGTTCGATCATAGGTGTCCAACAACAGAATTAAGCCGGCTTGAGGATGATTCGAATGAATCGTACGCAGCGTGTGAATCAAATCTTCGGGATCGCTGTGGCCATCTCCCAAAAGCACGATATCTGCTGGAACGTCTCGTAGTGCAAGGAGACAGTCGGAGAGGTCCCCTCGGCAGCAGGTGATTCTCAATCCGGGCTGGCGGCGAAGTGCGCTGCTCAGCAATTGAGACTGAGTTTGATTGGAGTCGGCGACCAGAACCCGG
>CAVQZP010000013.1:0-20849 GCA_963718505.1 uncultured Acidobacteriota bacterium
GTGGGCTCAACAATCGATGGGGAACTCATATCGATCGGGTTAGACGCGAAAGCGCTGCTGGCGACCCATTGGAGTTCATTTCTTTTTCTGGGCACTCCGGCACCCAGACTCTGCGACCGCGTTACGCGGTGGGGCTTCACCCGGTCTTGACACGGACCTCAATGGCCTCGGCTTAGCTTTCAGATATCCGGGGAGTATCAGATTCCTGGGCACCATCAAGGCAAATTCATCTGAGTTCGGTCACAGGTAGCGCTCGAAATCCATTCGCTAGCGGAAAGCCGTTTGGTGTGCGGCAGACGACCGCACCGGCGGCTACTCGTGATTTGCCCACCACGTGGCGCACGAAGTCGAGATTCACAGTATCGCCAGCGTCTGGGAGTTCCGTCCACTTCGCTTCAAACAGTTCCAGGCGCCCTCCCGTATCCACCACGAAGTCCACTTCGCGGGTTCGGTCGCGCCAGAAAAAGAGGCTACCTGACCGACCTGCACGACGTTCGCGGTCGCGAAGTTGGGCGAAAACGAATGTCTCCCACACTGCGCCAACGGCCGGTGATTGCTGAAGAGTTTCCTCTGACCGAATATTCAGCAGCGCGCAAAGCAGACCGGTGTCAGCGAGATACAGTTTGGGGCTCTTGACGATGGACTTGGTTCGATTCGAGAACCACGGCTCAAGCAACACGATCTGACCAGAGGCTTCGAGCATGGATAACCAATGGTTTGCAGTGGAAGGGGCAATTCCGACATCGCGCGCCAGATCGGCTTTGTTCAATAGATTTGCAGAACGGAGTGCGCAGGCCCGCAGAAATCTCTCGAAGTCGCGCAGGCTGCCAACATTGGTTAAGGAGCGTACATCGCGTTCGAGATACGTAGCGAGATAGGAATTGTAAAAAGCCACCGAATCAATGTCTGGGTTGGCGTACAGCTCCGGGAAACCGCCGCGCACGACGACTGCTTCGACACCGGCCTTCGGCAAGGCCGCTTGAATCTCGGCAAATGAGAGGGTCTCCAGTTCCACGATGTCGGCTCTACCTGCCAACGATTCGGAAACGTTCTTCATCAGGGTGAACTTCTGCGAACCAGTAAGCAGGAATTGACCGTTGCGTGTACGGTGGGCGTCGACGACCACCTTGAGGTGCCGAAACAGGCCGGGCGCATATTGGACTTCATCAATAAGGACAGGCGGAGGATGGCGCTGGAGAAAAGTGCCCGGTTCCTTTTCAGCCTGCTCAGCTTCGACGGGGAGATCGAGGGAGACAAACGCATGTTTCGGGAACAAGCGCAGAAAGGTGGAGGTTTTGCCGGTCTGTCTGGCCCCGGTAAGAACGACCACTGGCCGGGTCCTGGCGGAGCGTAGGAGGCGGGGTTCAACCGCGCGCGGAATCCACACATGCAAAATATACGATGTAATCGAATATTTTGCACCAGCCTTCTTTCGTTATCATTGGACCTCGATTCGAGGCACCTTCCGGGCACCCAGACCAACCTCTTATTTGCATCTCATTGATTTTGTTCGGTCATGCATGGAGTAAGCTGGACGTGCAAGTTGTTGTTGGTTAATATGTTGGCGCCCCCTTTTAAGGCATGGGTCGCAGGTTCGAATCCTGCCGCGCTCACCATTGTTTTCGGTCCTGTCGGGCGATTTCACATCGCCTTTTTCCGCCAGCGAGCCGTCTTCTTCAAAACTATTCTTGACGAGGCTGACGGCGGAGCTATCTAAAGCAAATTCCTTGCGCTGAAAGGGATCGATTTTCTGTGACGCAGAAGCGTGCTGGCCTCATCCCGTTTCTCCTGCTGGCCATCTCGGCCGCGTTATCTGTGTCTGTGTACGCAGTTCTGCGCGCGGCTGGCAACAAGCACGCCACCGTCTGGTACCTCGTGGTGCTCTATGGGCTCGTCCTGCCGGCCGGTCTGTTCTATTGGCGTTCCGATCGAGACGCGACATCGGCCGATGTCGAGATCTCTTGGCCCCGTCTGCACCTGCCCGCAATCGCCATCTTCGCGATTCTCGCCATCTTCTTGTCGCACGCCGACGAACATGGAAGATTGATCCCCGACGAATCGGCATACATGTTTCAAGCACGGGTGTTTGCGGCCGGAGAATTGAAAGCTCGGGCGATGCCAGGCGCGGAAGCCAGAACTCCGCACGACGTGCCGCCTGAGATTTACTTTGAGCAAACGATCCAACGTCCGGACGGATGGTTCACGAAATATCCGCCGGGCTGGCCGCTGCTTTTGGCCCTTGGATATCTCGTTCACTTGCCATGGCTGGTGAATCCAATGCTGGGACTGGCCCAACTCGCCATCGCCTGGTGGATCGCCGGTTTGTGGGGGCGAAATACCCAAATTCTTACGATCGTGATCGCCGCAACCTCATCGTTCATGCTCGCCTCGAGCGTTGGATGCATGGCCCACGCGGTGGGAGGCACGATCTGTCTACTCGCCCTCGGCGCTTTATTGAAAGGGATCGACGAGAAGAAAGTATCGTGGATATCGCTCTGCTTTGTGCTCGTCGTGGCGTCTACCGAAGTTCGTTCTTACACGGGTGCCGTGTTTGGCCTGCTCTGTGCCGGCATCTGCCTCTATGAGTACCGAAAGGACTGGCCGTTTCTGCTGCGGACCGGTCTCATCGCTGGAACCGCCGGCACCGCGTCGGTAGTCTTGTTGCTGTTCACGAATTGGCTATTCACTGGGCATCCTTTGCTCTCGCCATATGCTCTCGCGCAAGCTTCGCGGCATCCTCAGGAAATGACGTTCTCGCCTGCGCTGATTCTTAACAATGCGCTGTACACCACGCGATGGGCCATTACGACAACAATCCAATTCACCTTCCCCTTTATGTTTCTTCTGGCCGCATATGCCTGCGTGCAGGAGACGCGTCGCCGAAGGCTGCTCATTTACTGCGCGTTGTTCTTCCCTTTGCTCGTCTTTGCGTACCTCCAGACTTCATTCTTTCCGTTCATGCTGCAAAACGAAGGCTCCGGCAGCATTAACGGAGAGCGCTACTACTTCGAAGGATTTTGTGCTGTGGCGATCGTTGCGGCCCGCGGGTTCGAACTGCTGGCGCAACAATGGAAGGTGAGGTCAAGGGCCGTCCTCGCCGCGATGGCTGTCATGCTCTGCCTGCAAGCCGCGAACCTTGTTTTCACGACAAAGGACATCGAGAAAGTGTTCGCACCGTATCGGAAAGCCTATTTGCTTGCTCATAGCGCGCCGCTGATGCCGCTTGTGTTCGTCAGCGGGAACGAGCCCGAGTTCACTTCCAAGCACGTCAATTGGAATGATGCCGATTGGTGGAAGGCTCCGACCATTTATTTGAACGACCCCGGTCCCGGTCGAAGGCGCGACGTTACCTGCCGTTTCGGACGTGCGTCGTACCGCGTGGTGCAGTATCTTCCCGAAAGCAAGGCGTTCTCGAAAGACGACGTCCTCGATGTTTGCTCGGAACCATCAAGCCCGGGTTCCCAAAATTAGTTTCCCGATATTTGCCCGCCAGTCTCGCGTCGTTCATCCAGTCACCCGTCCGTTGCAACTGCGTCTGATCTGACACACCGTTCTCGTTTAACTACACGTCTCTCGTCGGTGATTGACGCTAACTCCTTTGCCACGATGAAAAACGACTCCGGCCTGCACCTTGCTTCTTAATTTGCGTCGTCGCTTCGGCGGTTTATAGTGCACTTTCCCCGAGAAGAGGATTTATGCAGCGGACGTTGGTACGACGGGCAGTGGTAACAGGCCTCTTACTCGTTGCTACGTTCGCCAGCTTCGTGGCGTGGCGGGCGTCGCGGGCTTTGCATTCCGCCGAAGTCGACGTTCGCACCGAGCGCCAGATCCCCTTTCTGGTGCGGCCGCTCCCACAAGTGCTGAATGCGGACTTTGAAGTCATTAGCTCACCCGCCGTCTTCTCGCAGGCGGCACGGTTCCAGGACCATCTCTTTATCGCTGGACCAGCCTGCCTGCTCGAATACGACCCATCCGGCGCCTTGCTTCGGCGATTCAGTGTGGGACGCGAACTTCCCGCCTCGCCTCTGATTGGCCTTGCGCCTGCCAGGCTGACGGGATCGGCCGAGGGAGAGTTGGTTCTCGCTACCGCGCAGGAAGGTTTACTCGCCTTCAACGGACGCGCCTTCCGCCAGATTTATCCCCAAGATGCGCAGGTTCGCGCGATCACCGCGATTCTGCCGGCTGCATCGGGACATTTATTGATCGGGACGACTAAACGCGGAGTGCTGGTATTCGACGGCAAAGAAATCGTCCCCCTCCATCCAAGCCTGACCGACCTACATGTGACTGCGCTGGCTGGATCGGAGTCAGACTTGTGGGTTGGCACGATGAATCGCGGCGTTCTCCACTTTCACGCCGGCACCACCGAAGCTTTCTCTGAAAGTGATGGCCTTCCCGATCCCTACGTGCAATCGCTGGATGTTGCTGCGGACGCTACCTATGTCGGGACCCCCGCTGGGGTTGCTCTGTTTCATGCTGGTCGATTCTCGCGCGTGATCGCGCCTGGGGTGTTCGCGACTGCTCTGCTCGTCAGCGAGAACCGGCTTTACATAGGGACTGAGGACCAGGGGGTGATCGCTGTTCCCCTCGAAGACCGCCAAGCCAGACCATATACGGCGCCCGCCTCCCAGCTTTCCGAGATCCGCCAGCTGTTTGCCTCCGGCAATACCATTTACGCGGTGGCGCGCGGTGGACTGTTCCAACTGCGCGCCCACGCCTTCGGTTGGACGCAGGTATTGCAGCCCGATACTGGTGTCCTTAGCGATCGCAACATCTCAGCACTCGCAACCGACGCGAGCGGCCGTCTCTGGGTCGGCTACTTTGATCGTGGCCTCGACATTGTTTCCTCGGGCAATCTTCGTCCCAAACATATAGAAGATGAGCATGTGTTCTGTGTAAATCGCGTCTTCCCGGACTCACGATCCGGCATCGTCAACGTCGCCACCGCGAATGGACTGGTTCGGTTCGACGGCACAGGCAGCGAGCAGCAAGTCCTTACTCGCGCCGATGGCCTGATTGCCGATCACGTCACTGACGTTGTTGCCTACCGCGATGGACTTGCTCTGGCCACACCTGCGGGGCTGACTTTCCTCGACGCCGGGGGCGCGAGCAGCATGTATGCCTTCAACGGCATCGTCAACAATCACATCTATGCGCTCGGAGTTTCGGGCGACCAGTTGCTCGCCGGAACATTGGGCGGAATCTCGGTGCTCAATCGTGGCAGCGTCTCCGTCAACTACACGACTGCGACCTCCAACCTGAAGCACAACTGGATCTCCGCCGTCGTTTCCGTCGGCGACGAATGGATGATTGGCACCTATGGCTCGGGTGTGCTCAGCCTCGACCGTTCGGGTCGCTTCCACTCTTTCGAGAAGGCATCCGGACCGTTCGAAATCAATCCCAATGCCATGCTCGTGACGGCTTCTTATGTCCTCGCGGGATCCTTGGGAAACGGTTTGTATCTTTACGATCGCCAGTCGGGGCGCTGGTCTGTGATCAACGCGGGTTTGCCCTCATCGAACGTGACTGCCCTTGCTGCTGGCAATGGCTACGTCTACATCGGCACGGACAATGGCCTGGTCCGCATACCAGAGCAGAAGCTGCATTCATGAAGAACTTCTTCTTAACAATTCTTCTATGGCTGTTGACCGTGGCTCCTATGTTTGGCGATGCGGGCATCCTGATCCCGCGCGACAAAGCGCAGCCCGATCCGTCGATTCTGTCACTCGAGGAAATGGAAATCACCGTTTGCATCGACAACGGTAACGCGCGCGTCTTCGTGCGCCAGGTTTTTGTCAATCATACCGGGTACATCGAGGAAGGGAATTACGTCTTCGCGCTTCCCAGTCACGCGACAATCTCTGATTTCGCCACTTGGGACGGGCCGACCCGCCTTCCGGCCGTAATCCTGGAACGCAAACGCGCCGAGGAAATTTACAACCAATTGAAGCAGCAATCGGTCGATCCCGGCCTATTGCAGATGGGCGAGCGCGGGTCGGAGGAAGCGAAACGTACATCGGTTTTCTCCGCAAAGATCGTCCCGATCGCGCCTTTCGGAACGAAGCGCCTCGAGATCGAATACCACGAGTCGATTCCGGTCGAGAATCTGAAGTCGTACTTTGCGATTCCGCTGCGTCCGGACGCCTATCAGGCACAGGCCGCGCATCATCTCAGAATCAACTTCGAGTTGCACTCTGCCTACGCGATTCGAAACTTCAAAGCGCCGGCGAAGACATTCCCACTCCAGTTCGATCAGAACACTTCGCAACTCGTCACCGGCCACTACGAAGGCGAGAACGTCAATCTCGGCGAGGATTTCGTTGTCACATACGACCTCGACCCGGCCGCGGCCGATTCGCTGCGTCTACTCACCTTCCGAAATCCGGTCAGTGGCCAACCTTCGCCCACAGAGACTGCTCCGATACGAAGCACAAACGAGGCTGGCTTCTTTCAGGCCGAGGCGTTGCTTGGATACGGTGCGGCCGGTAATCCCACGGGCAACGTCGCGAGCGGCGCGCCCAAGACGGTGATCGTGCTCTTCGACACGTCGCTCTCCATGCAATGGGACAAGCTTGAGCGCAGCTACCAGGCACTTGAGACTCTGCTGCACACCCTCCGGCCCAGTGATCACTTCAGCCTGGTTCTCTTCAATACGCAGACGCAGACCGTCCCGATCGCTACCGGTGAACCAGTCAACGTTCAGCGCGCGATTGACGTTGTCCGATCCAGTCGTCTCCGCGGAGGCACGGATCTCCAGCGCGCGCTCGAAGCCGGACTGAAGCACTCGTCTGCACCGGGAACAGCCAACCCCTACCTCGTCATTCTCAGTGACGGTGGCGCCACGCGCGGACCGATCCAGAATGGCAAGCTGGCGGCCTGGTATGCCACCGCTTGGAACCAACTACCCGAGACGCAGCGCCCGCGCACCTACATCCTTGCAGTCGGTGACGATGCCAACCTTCCGCTCTTCAAGATGCTCGCCCGGCAAGATGGCCTGCTCGAGCACGTACTTTCGACCGAGCCGATGGAATTCAAGCTCAACTCTTTCCTTTCGAAAATTGGCCGTAGTCCGGTCGGGCAGTTGCAGCTTGCGATCGCCCCCGAGGCCGCGGTCGATACGATCTATCTCCTGCAGGACGCAACCTTTGCCGGATCGCTCGCTTCCTGGGTAGGCCGATACGAAAAGCCGCAGGACAACGTGAATTTCAAAGTCCACGCTGTCCGCGATGGCGTGCCGGTCGAGATGACCGGCAAGACCGGTTTCCCCAGAGAATCCTTCGAGCACCCACAACTGCCGCGTCTGTGGGCGCGCGCTCGCGTGGACGCGCTGCTCGAGAAGATCGAACGCGACGGCGAAGATCAGGCGACCGTCGACGAAATCATCCGTCTGGCTCGGCAGTACAAATTCGTGACGCCCTATACATCCTTCCTGGCAGTTCCACGGGCCTTGCTTCGTCCACGTGTGATTCGGCCGGGCGACCCGATCCTTCGCGTCAAGACGGATGAGTCCATCGTCTCTGTGATCGCGCTGTTTCCGTTCGGACTCGTGCAGTCGCTGCGTTATCTCAGTGCCGAAGATGTCTGGCAGACGCGCTTCCTCGCCCCGACCGATATGCAGGACGGAACCTACACGGTCCGACTCATCATTCGCGATCGCCAGGGCAACACCTACCGCGAAGCCAAGACCTTCGTGATCGCCAGCAAGCCGCCGGTTGTGCAGGTGAAGCTCGATCGCAAGCGGTTCCAGCGTGGGCAGGCGATCGCCCTGAAGGTGAATGCTTCGCAGACCACGCGCACCCTGGTCGCTCGCCTGGAAGGCACGGCTCCGGTTGAGTTGCGCTGGGACCCCCATGCGGCCGCCAGTACCGGCGAAGTCCTCATCCCCGGCGAGACCATTCCCGGCACCTACAAGCTGACCGTCACCGCCGAGGACATCGCCCACAACATCGGAACGCAGGAGGTGCAGATTGAAGTGCTTCCCTAGTTCAACGCGCACATGCCTGGCAGTTGCTTTCCTGATCTTGGCGCTACTGTTCGCGGCTTCGGCCCTTGGCGAGTTGCCTTCGTGGATGCGCAACATCGAAGCGGGGAGCGCCATTGAGGCCGCCTTCTTCCGCATGATGTCCGTTCCCGGAGCACCGGTGATGTTCCGTCGTCCGCCACGCGAATCGCGTCCCGCGCTGAGCGAGTTGATTAAAACGCAGTCTCGCAATGCTGAACTGTATTCGTTGCGCGCGCTGGAAGACGAGCAACAGCTCGACGCTTCCGCGGCCGAGTCCGACTGGAAGGCCTACGTAAACGCCTCCTCCGACAAGGTCAATGCTCAACTGGCGCTCGCCGATTTCTATCACCGCCGCCTGCGCCCGGCGGATGAGATCAAAACGCTCGCGCTGGTGGGAACTACTCCAGCGTCACCGGACGAAAAGCTGACTCCTCCCGCGCAGCAGCGCTCATGGCAGGCGTTCGAACGCATCTTCACGATCATTCAGGCTCAGGGTTTGCCCAAGGATGTTTCCATAGCCCAATACCGCGCCTGGATTTCCCGTTATCCCCAGGAGACGTCACTCTACGCCCGCTTTCTGCAATTCCTTGTCGCCCAGAAGGAATATGCCACCGCGGGCCAGCTCATCGCCGATTACCACAAGCAGTTCCCGAACGATCAGATTTTTCCGGTCAAAGCCAAGGCCATGATCGAGTACCGCCAGGGCTCGGTTCGCGAAGGTCTCGTGGTCTACGAGCAGACCTTCCAGCCACTTTGGGATCCGGAACTCGTCAAGAGCTACTTCGATCTGCTACGAGAAACGCAGAACCTGCGCAAGTTCCTCGATCAAGCTCATGCCGCGCTCAACGCCAATCCGGAGGACCTCAACGCCACCGCGCGCGTCTTCTACTACTACCAGCAGCAGGGAAAACTGGACGCCGCACAGCAGGCGATCGCCGATCTACGCCTTCACAAAGAAGCGAGCAAAGCGCCGTGGACTTCGCAAGAGCTTTACGTCTGCGCCCGTCTGCTCGAAGACATCCACAACTATCCCGAATCCGCCCGCTACTACTTTGCGCTCTATAACAGCCAAGGCATGCCTGACGCGCAGGAGCGCGCCGTTGCCGGTCTTACGAATCTTCTGCTCACTGCTCCCGAGACACCCATCCGCTTTGGCTCCGGCGAACTCTCCATGTACCGCGACATCGCGACCATGGATCAGGGTCCTGGGTATCTCAACGGAATTCTTTCGCTCATCCTGAATACGACCGAGCCCGCGTCGCAGTACTCCGAGGAAGAACAAAAAGCTGTTCCGTACTTCCACCGTTCCCGCGCGGCTGAATTGCTGGCTATGCTCGATACGAAGTATCCGAATTCGCCGCAGCGTGCCGAGCTTCACACGGCGATGCTGCAGTTCTATGCCGGTACGGGTCAGAGCGACGCGGTAATTCAGGGTGGCCGAGAGTTCCTCGCCGATTTCGCAAACGCGCCGCAGCGCACCACGGTAGCGCTGCTGATGGCCGATGCGTACGCGCGGAAAGACGACACGAAGAGCGAATTCGCGATCTATGACTCTGTGCTGAAGGAACTCGCCGCCCAGGCCCAAAATGTTCCACTCGGATCGGTTGCGCCCGTTATAACCCGATACCGCTACACGCAGCCGGCCAATAACAACGTCGAATCGGAAGAAGAGAACGTTGGGGAGTCCGAATCAGGAGAGGCAAATCAAGCAAGAGGCCGAGCAAGTCAGGCGTTTCAAATCAATCCGACAACCACGGAGTCATCGCAGTCGGGGCCTCGTTCCCCTGAATATGCACGCGTCCTGGAACGCTATCTCGCTCGACTCGTTCAGTTGAAGCAGATCCCGCCGGCGCTGGCGGTGCTGCGCACCGAGATCGATCGCAATCCCGACGATCCCGGTCTCTACGAACGCCTCGCGGTCTTTCTCGATCAGAATCGTCTGGGAGCCGAGCAGGAGGAAGTCTATCGCCGCGCCATTGCCCGCTTCTCCGACCGCACCTGGTACGACAAGCTTGCCCGCTTCTACCTGCGTCACGAGCGCGATTCGGAATTTGCCAAGCTCACCGAAGACGCGATCAAAACCTTCAACGGCACCGATCTCGAAGACTACTTCAACGATGTTGTTGGGGGAGGCCCTGCTCTTTATCTCCGTTTGAATCAATACGCGAACCGGCGCTTTCCGCACAATCCTGTGTTCGTGCAGAACCTGCTGATGGCGTATCAGAGAAAGGAAACCTGGGACCCCGCGGCGTGGGAGGCACTCCTGCGTCAGCACTGGTTCGAGGAAGCGCAGCTGCGCGATGAGTTTTTTGAATTCCTCTCTCGTTCGAACAAGCTCGAGTCCGAGTTGGCAGCTCTTCACCAGAGTGCCCTGGATGCGAAAGCATGGGATAGCAATCCGGCTGCAGCCAACTTTCTCGCCAACGGCGAACTCTGGCGATCTCACTTCGAAGAGAGCGCTCCCGCACTGCGTTCGCTTGCCGCCCAGTACCCGGCGGAATTCGAACTCGGCCGCACGGCATCATCCGTCTATCGTTCACTGGCCTACTTCGATCCCGCGGATACCGTCATCGCAGCCGGCATCGAAGATAATCTCTCCAAAGCAACTCCGCGCGACACGCAAATCCTCGCCCGGATCGGCGACATCTATGCCGACCGCGATCTGTTCTCGAAAGCCGCTCCGTACTGGGAGCGGATTCCGAAAGTCGATCCTGGACAGTCCGCCGGCTACCTTGAAGCGGCGACTATCTATTGGGATTACTACGATTTCGAAAACGCGATTCGCCTGCTCAACGCGGGCCGCGAGCGCCTTGCCGACCCGAACCTGTACTCCTACGAAGCCGGCGCCATCTATGAGAATCAGCGCGATTATGGGCGCGCAATCCAGGAGTACGTCAAAGGTGCCCTCGCATCGCCCGGCTCGCAAGCCGAGTTACGGCTGTTGACACTCGCCCGCCGTCCGAAGTTCCGCGACCTCGTCGACCAAGCGACCGCCAACATCGCACCCCTGCCGAATCCGCCGATGTCTGCCGTCAATCTGCGCGTTCAGGTTCTCGAGACGCAGAACCGCAAGCCCGAGTTGGAATCTTTCCTCGATGCCATCGCCAACGGAACCACCTCGATCGAGCAGGCCGAACAGATCGAGACGCTTGCCGAGCAGAAATCGCTCGAAGCGGTTCGCCAGCATGCGCTCGAGCGGCAGGCGAGTCTGACCAGCGATCCGGTCACCCGTCTGCAGCTGCGTTACGCATTGATACGCCGCTACGAAGGACGCAAGGATTTCCAATCCGCCGAGAAAAATGTCGAGGCGCTCTACCGCGAAAATCCGAAGATCCTCGGCGTCGTCCGTTCGACCGTCGATTTCTACTGGCGTACGAAATCCCATCCGAAGGCGATCGCGGTTCTGTTGCAGGGAGCGAAAGACGCGTATCCGGACCTCAGCAAACAGTTCACATACGAAGCGGCGCGCAAATCCACCGAGACGGCCCAGTACCAGCAGGCTCGCGATCTCTTAACCCAACTTCTGAACGATGCCCCCTATAACGGCGAGTACCTTGCGGCCATGGCCGACACGTACGCACGAGCGTCCGACGATCAAGGGCTGAAGCAGTTTTACGTTGAAAAGATCAAGCTGTTCCGCAACGCGCCTCTTCCGGCCGATGCGCGGAAGACCCAGATCGCGACGCTGCGCCGTGGCCTCATCCCTGCATTAACGCGCATGAAGGACTACGCCGGCGCAGTCGACCAGTACATCGAATTGATCAACAATTTTCCGGAAGACGATACGCTCGTGACCGAAGCGTCACTATACGCGTTGCGCTATCAGCGCCAGCAACAGCTGACTGATTTCTACGCCAAGACTGTCGAGCAGTCCCCGCGCGACTATCGCTGGTCGATGGTACTGGCCCGTATCCAGACGAACCTCGAGAACTATCCTTCTGCTATCGACGTCTACGCCAAGGCGATCGCGATCCGTCCCGACCGGAGCGACCTCTATACGGCCCGTGCAGGACTTGAGGAACGCCTCATGCGCTTCGACGAAGCCGCCTCCGACTACGAGCGCATCTATCAGCTCGCCTACAAAGATCCGCAGTGGATCGCAAAGGTCGCCGAGGTCCGCGCTCGCCAGGGCAAGACGAAAGAACTCGTGGCTGCCCTGAAGACTGCCTACATCGACGGCCGGCCACAAAATCCGTCGAACTACTTCGAAGTTGCCCAACGGCTGGAAAGCTGGCGCATGCTCGAAGAGGCCCGCGGATTTGCTGAGCAGGGCATTCAAGCCGCTGGCCCCGACTTGCTCGCGGTTGCGGAACACCACGGAGGAGCGAAGACCTACATCCGCATCATGACTCGCCTTCGTCGGCATGAACAGGCGTACACCACCATGCGGACGGCGCTCGAGGACGCATCTGCGAACTTGCCTTTGCTGAAAGAGCAGGTCGCGAAGCTGGGAATCTCTGGCTTGACGGACGATCAATGGCGCAATCGAACGCGCGAGTTCCGCCTCGAAACCGTTCGCAACGGCATGGCTGGTGTCCTTCAGGAGATGGGCACGACGGTCGACTCCTGCTTCACCCCTGAAGAGCGCCTGGCCTTCTCCCACTTTGCCGAATCTCTCCGCGCCGGCATGAATATGAGTGACATAGAGAGTTACGCCATTCCACTGGCGCACTCGGCGAATCTAGCAGAGCAGGAAGCGCACTGGCGCTTCGATGTAATGATGCAGGATCCGCGGTCGGTGCGAAACTACTCGCGACAGCAGCAGTTGGTCGAATTGCAACGCCAGCGTACCCGCTTCGCCGAACTAGCGGAACAGATGGAGCGCTTCTCGAAGGTGGTTGCGCCCGTGGAGCGCAACTCGCCGCTCGATGCGGCTGCCGACGCCTACCGTTCCGCCGGAGACGCGCAGAACGAGTTGCGCGTGCTGGCAACGATCTCTGCCTTCTCACTGGATGACATTCACCAGCAGCGGCTCTTCGAGCTGCAGTTAACCCGCGCTCCCCAGGACCTCGTGCAGACCTCCAGCGTGTGGAATCGCCGCGAAGGAGAGAAGGCCGCCGACTACATCATTGCCCACGCGGAGCCAGGCTTGGCGCATTCCGCGGTGCGGGCCCGTGGCCAATCCCGCCCGCCCGTCTGGAACAATGCTTACAACGCGCTCGTTGGCCTGTACTTCGGCGAGCCGACTCCCGAGGTGAACAACGCCTTTGTTGGCGCTCTCGGAGATCAGACCATCGCCCAGCGTCTTGCCGGACCCGTGGATCGCTCGCGGCAACTCGCCGGGAGTAACTGGTTCTACTACGGCTCGCGCTATGGGGAGTATCTCGGCATCTCGAAGGTCGACAAGCCCGATGATTTTCTCCCAGCGATCCTGGAAGAGAGCCCGGCGTCTTCCCCTGGTTATCTCACTCTGGCCGATTACTATGCCGGCACCGGTCAAACGAAAGCAGCAATCGCCGACTACGATCACACACTCGAGCTCTCACCCAACCGACCCGACGTATACGACAGTCTCGCTCTCGCGTACTACAAGCAGGGCGACCGCGCTGGAGCGCTGAAACAATGGAAGCAAGCCTTCGCTGTCCTCACCGCTCAGCTCAACGGCGCTCGTCTCCCCGAAACGTTCTGGGCCGACTTTGGACGCGCCTGTGACCAACTTCGTACGCGCCACCTGTTCGCTGAACTTAAGCCCGATGCCGACGCACTTCTCCGCACCTACCTGCGTCGTAATGGCAATTACCGGTCCAATGCACTGCTACATCCTGCTTACCTCGCCTTTGGTGACCCGGCTGCAGCGACCGCGTGGCTCCTCGATGTGACCTCCGCTGCGCACGATCCCACTGTGATCCTTGCCGACCTTGTGAACGCGTCCTGGATCCCGCTCGACCAGCGTGCTCCTATTTACCAGCGCATTCTGCAGAATAAACAGGATAGTGTCGCCCGGCTGAATGGACTCGAGCATGATTATGCGCAGCAGGATCTTGATGCTTGGCAGGTCAACTGGATTCGATACCTGGTCCGCACAAAACAGTATTCCCAGGCGGCCGACGCCATGGCCGCGCTCTCCAAGGAAAGCCGAGACGCGCAGGCAGCTGCTTTGGTCCCGCTTGAACTGCACGTTGCCGCGCAACTCGGAACTCTCGATGCAACGATTGCTCAGTATCGTGCCGATCCGCAGACCGCCCCAGCTTCCGCGTTGCTCCGCAGTGCGGCGCGGCAGCTTTTCGGGGCGGGCGATAGGCAGTTGGCGCGCAAGATCCTCGAATTCGTCTTCGCCCAGGAAATCGACGCACACCAGTTGGCGGCCACAAACTTTTTGGGGCTCGCCGAGATTCGTCTGGCTTCCCACGATACTCCGGGGGCGCTTGACCTGTTGCGCCGCCTCGTCGTGGTGGTCGGAAATCCATTCGAAAATCTCGACGGTGCCGCGTCGCTTCTCGAGAAGACCGGACACAACACCGAGGCCATAGAGTTCCTTGATCAGCTTGTAAAGTCTGCGCCTTGGGATCCGGTCTATCGCCTGCGCTTGGCCAAAGCCAGGATTGCGGCCACCCAGGATGCTTCTTCCGCTCAAGACTCTCTTACCGCGATCGCGTCGGACAAGTCAGTTGCGTATGGCATTCGCCTGCAAGCCGCCTTGGCAGTCGCCGGTCGATCGCACGCCGATCTCGGCAGCGGCGAGTTGAACTTGCTGGCGAATCCATCGTCGCTCACGCCGGCAGCTGCCGATAAGTTCTACTTCTACGAAGCACGCCTCAAGGCCGCTCAGAGCGCGAACGACGCGACAACAAAAATCCAGTTGCTCAGTCATTGCGTGATCGATTTTCCGCAACGGCCGGATGCGCGTTATCCGCAATTTGAAGCAGAAGTCAGCACGCGAGCATATGAACAAGCTCTCGGCATCCTGGAACCAGTGTTCCATACGGGATTTCAGCCTCCTGAGCCGGAGGTCAACACGGAAGAAGAAATCGTCTCCGCTGATGAGCAGGAAGACGAAAGCTCGGATCGTACAAACTCGCCGATATCCGGCTCCGTTCTTTCCCGCGCACAGACCGCTCACATCGCCCAAATGGTCGGCGACACGATGGTTCGTCTCGGCCGATTTGAAGAGGCGCTCCCCTACTACAACACGGCACGCCGTGCCGAGTCCTCAGCCACGACCCGCAAGCAGCTTGCTCGCAAGATCGCCGATGTGCGGGAAACTCTCCGAATTCAGCGGTTGAACACCACTCGCCGGCCGGTTCTGCATGAAGCGCTCGAGCAGGATCGCGTGGTTCGCCCCCGGCTGATCGCTCGAGCATCTCCGGAACCCAAACCTGCCGTGAAAGGAGGCCGAAAGCCGTGAAGCGTTGTTTGATCATCCTCGCGATTGCCACTGCCACGGTCGCGCTCGGCTGGGCTGCGTTTCAAGCCGCCGCTCCCCCACAGCCCGCGCTATCTACGTACGTGCCAGCCGGTGCCCTGCTGTACCTCGAAGCCAAAGATTTTTCGGGTCTCGTTTCCGACTGGAACTCCTCCCCGCAAAAGCGCGACTGGGTCGAGAGCGCGAACTACGAGGTGTTTTCGCGCTCACGACTCTTTCTCCGCCTGAAGGGGGCAGGCGATCAGTTCGCCGCCGCGGCCGGCCTTCCGTCCGACATGAACTTCCTGTCACAAGTTGCCGGAACGCGTAGCGCGCTTGCGCTTTATGACATCGGCAACCTCCAGTTCCTCTACATCACCTACCTGCCTTCGGCAAAATCAATGCAGGGCACGCTCTGGCAGACACGCGCAAAGTTCGAGCCGCGCAATGCAGGCGGCGTCGCATTCTATGTTCGCCGCGATCCGGAATCGCAGAAGGAAGTTGCCTTCGCGGTCGCAGGCGATTACCTGCTCCTCGCCACGCGCGAAGATCTGCTGGCAGGCGCGCTGCAGCTGATGTCGGGCAGCAAGGATCGCACCATCGAGACCGAGCAGTGGTGGTCGCAATCCGTGGCGGCCGCCGGTTCGACTGGCGAATTGCGCATGGTTCTCAACCTGGAAAAGCTGGTGCCCAGCCCGTATTTCCGCACCTATTGGGTACAGCAGAACATCACCGACCTGAAACAGTATTCGGCTGCGGTCTCCGACCTCTTCCGCTCCGGTAAGGAGTATCGCGAGGAGCGCGTGCTGATCCAGAAGAAGCTGGAGACAGACCAATCAGCACCACCTCCTTCCGCTCGCGATGTACACGAACTCGTTCCACTGGTCCCCGGCGGCGGGGATGCTGTCGCCTCTGACTTGGTGCGCCTCGTTCCCGAGAACGCCGGATTCTACGAGGCCCGTGCCTATCCTTCCCCGGATGCCTGTTTCCAACTACTCGAGACCAAATTGCTCGCGCCACATCTGGGCCCGGCGCCGCCTTCGAAGCTAGCTCCGTCTGTACAACTGTCATTAGGCGAGGCCGGATCCGGCTCCGATCTCGAGATGCGCATCGATCAATCTCCACTGCCGGCGGCGGCTCCAAAAGCCATTTCTGCTTTGAAACAGTTGCTCGACAAAACGTCGACCATCGCATCACTCGAAGTGCAGTTCACGGATAGGGACAAGACCGGCGTTTTCGTGCGCACGCGCTCTGCCATCGTCTTGGCGTCCGGTTCCGAGTGGGACCAATCCGCTGTTCACTCGGCGCTGGTCGACTTCGTTCAGCCCGGTATGACGGCGAGCCAGCTGGGAGTTGAGTGGCAAGCGAAGACCGGCTACCAGCAACTCGACGGGCTCTGGCCGCTCGCCGTTGCGGCTCACGGTAAAGACCTCGTCGTGTCTGACGATCCCGCGCTCATGGAAGTCATACTCGCGAATTTCAACCGCAAGGTCGACGCAAAGCCGGCTATCTTCGTTGCTGGCTTCAACCACGCGCGCGAACGGGAGAACTTCAGCCGCTTCTTCGGCCTGGTGGACGGTCCTGGCAATTCTGAACCGACCTATCCCGGAATGTCCCGCCAGCCGCAATTTTTCTCTGGCAACATGGCCAGCCTGAGCGCAACGCTATCGGACGTCACAAAGGAAAGTATTGTGGTCCGCAACGATGGAAACAAAGTTCTCCAGACAGTGACCTACGAATGGGCCCAGTAAGAAATCTCGCGATCCTCGCGACTGTGGTTGCTCTGCTCGCCGCCCCCGGCCGCACCGAGCCCGGCTCGAATCGTGCTGGCACTACCACGTCTCTGTTCGACCAATCCGCCGAACGAGCTCTGATCCGCGATTTCAACCGCCCCGGCATCTCGTTTCTTCTTCTCGACGCGCAAACCGGCGCCATTCTGGCGTCGCGCTGGGACGATCCGGAAAGACCGATTCCCCTCGGATCGCTGGTCAAGCCCTTCACCGCTCTTGCTTACGGCGAGGCGCATGCCTTTCGTTATCCCCTGCATTACTGCCGCGGGACCGCCACAGGATGTTGGCTACCACGCGGCCATGGTCAAGTGGATCTCACCTCCGCGATCGCGCACTCCTGCAATTCGTACTTTCGCACTCTGACAGCAAATCTCGCTCCTTCCGACATTTCTTCCACCACGACTCGGTTCGGCCTGCAGTCTCCGCCCTCGGATGCTCCCGGTTCCGCGCTCGCGGGTCTCGGTAGCCGCTGGACAATTTCCCCTCTAAGCATGGCCCGCGCCTATGTCGAACTGTTGCGTCGCCGCGATCAGCCTGGAGTGCGGCAGATCCTCACCGGGATGGAAGAATCGGCGGAGCGGGGAACCGGGGCTGAGGTCGATCGGGCGCTGCCGTATCCCGATGCATTGGTGAAAACCGGTACAGCCCCCTGTACTCACGGTGACCATGCGCCCGGCGATGGCTTTACCGTCGCAATTCTCCCCGCACATCAGCCGAGGATCTTGCTCATGGTTCGCGTGCACGGCGTTCCCGGTGCCCAGGCCGCCAAGGTGGCGGGCTCGATGCTGCGCGAGATGGAGAACTAATGCCGACCGCTTCCCACCCAGCGATGTGCGCGTTGCACGCATTGATCTTGCTCGCCCTCTACGCGCCCTGCTTCGCCCAGAACGTCCGCATCGGCGTCCTCGGCCTGTTTCATTCGCGCGAGATTGTGATACGACCAGTTCCGGCTTCGGCCGTCGTCGTTCGTGTTGCCGACCGTACTCTGGTACTGGAGCAGAGCTCCGGAAACGACGAAATCGACGTGCATTTGGATGGCAATGTCATCGCCGCTCGCACTCGAGACGGCGCGATCCGAGCGCAATCGTTGACCGTTGCCGGTCGGGATAACGGTCCATCAGATTTTTTTCTCTCAATTCCAGGAAAAATCACCCGCCGGTATCACGGGACGCTGGAAGTAACACCCTCTTCCGGTGTACTGCTCGCCATCATCCGCATGGATCTGGAGACCGCGGTCGCCTCCATCGTTGCGGCTGAGTCCGATCCCGGAACCCCGATAGAAGCTCTGAAGGCCCAAGCAGTCGCGGCGCGTTCCTACTTGATCGCCGCGAAAGGCCGTCACAGCGGCTTCGATTTCTGCGACACCACCCACTGCCAGTTCCTCCGGACGCCGCCCGATCCGCACACACCTCGTTGCCCGTGCGGCCGCCTCTACGCGTGGGCTGGTCCTCGCCTACAATACGCAACCTTTCGCGGCGATGTATACGCGAAGCTGCGGCGGACGCACGCGCACACCAGCTGAAGTCGACTTGCCTGCCGGCCCCTACCCGTACTATGCGGTCGAATGCAAGTACTGTCGGGAGCATCCGTCCGCGTGGCAGAACCGGGTGACACCACAAGAAGGCGTACAGCTGCATGCATCGAGCGAATCCGCGCGGCTTGAGATCGATCGTCTCCGCGGTTGGAGCACCGTGCGCAGCAATAATTACACCGTGAAAAGAGCGGGCAATCGCCTATTGTTGGAGGGGGTCGGCGAGGGCCATGGAATTGGCCTCTGCCAGTCAGGAGCGGCAGCCATGGCGAAGGAAGGCGCAACCTTCACGCAGATCCTCGCCCATTACTACCCAAACACATCGGTGACGAAGTACGTGAGCGCGAACCTGTGATCTCGACTCCGGAGACTGCCCACAAATCGACTTTCAGCAAACTCGCTGTCCGCGAAACACCTTGCTTCGAAATCCAGGCCGAACCGAAAGCCGAGACCCGAGAGCCCAAAGCCGAGAGCCTATCTCCCCGACCCCAACCCCAGCATCACTGCTCGCAACTTACCGTGCCGTTGCAGAAGACGTAGATACCGCATCTCGTCGCGCCCAGACTTCGCTCGGACAATCTCAACCAGAGTTCGCTTTTCCGCTGCCGTCCACGACTTCACCTCCGGAACCAACGACAAGACCATCGCGAAGTTACAGAAGTCAGCGTACTCAGCTTGATCTTCTCTCGGAACCTTTACGCCCAGATAAACCGCGAGCGTCTCTGCGGCTGCCCGTCGAAACCGCTTCGCATCGCCCGCAAATCCTCTCGCCATTCGCGCGTTGACCCGCAGCCCGATGTTCCGCGTCGAGAACCGATCCCAGGCGCCCGGTTCACTTCCCGGTAATTCGTAAAACACGTGCCCGTCCGCGAGTCGGCGGAGTGTCCTCGTCGGCGTCTTGTACTTCGGATCGCGTGCGATTTTCGCCTCCTCTCGCTCCGCAAGCCGCAGCAGGTCACGACGTCCCGGACGAAATCCCAGCTTGCGATAGAACCAGAATGCGCCTGACTCGATTGCTTCATCATTATTCTGACCAAGCTGATAGGGATACATCGAGACGCACCTGGCTCCTGTGAATCTGTCCAGGCACCGCAATACCTGCGCAAAAATCCACGCCACTTCTCCGCCGCGAAATGTGTAGAACGTGTTGAAGCCTACCTCGATCCAATCGAAAAGCCCGATCGCTTCAATGTAGTTGACGGGCACACCATTCTTTAGCGTGAGCCCCGCAACATAGGCCCGCAGGGGCAGCCGGCGGTTCGGACGCAGATTCCACAGAAAGATCGAAACGCGTCTTCCGACGTCCGCTCGTCGCACCGAGCCCGCATCGCCCAGCGTAGTTCCATAGAGTTCGCGGTAGCGCACCAGCATGACCTCGCGGATCAGGTCCATGACCGCTTCACCCTGCTTTCTCGACAGCCGCTTCAACTGGGGCGGACGCTGTGCCAGTTCACGCGCCAGCGACACATCTTTCCGCGCAATCAGCGGCCCTTGATGGATGAACGGCCGGGGTGCCGCGCTCCAATTGCGTGTGCGCGAGATCCGCGAATTCTCCAGCCGCCAGCGCACCGGCATGTGAAGGGCGTCATAAACCCGTGTCTTTTCTGCATCCGAAACGTTCAGCGCTTCAAGCCGCTTCACCAGCCATGCCGGACTCTGGCTGTGGCTACCTTGCGCCGCATCCAGCCACCTGCGCCATGGGATCGTCGCCTCTACCAGCGAATCTTCCTCCAGTAGCGGGATCACGCGCGGCCAGCCCGCTCCCATCGCGCGCTCGTCGTCGTAATCGTCCCATGCGATCTCTACCTTGCCCGGCATGCGGCGGACCAGCCAGCGCATCGGGTGAAAGCCAAGCGCGTCCTGCATGGTCGTGCCCGCGATCCCCGACACCTCGAGCGGGTCGAACTCGTCCATGTCGGCGCCGGCCGCGCGCAGTTGTTCAACGCGATGCCAGAAGCTGTTCAGTAACCTCTCGCATTGGCGCAAGGTCCGCACGCTGGGCGGGAACGCTCGCAACACCATCAGGACTTCATGGAATCGAATCAGGGAGGGAACGTCCCGGAAACTCGCGGCTTCTCGCCCGTTTCAACAGCTTCGAGACACGCGCGCCTTCCGCCCGGCCAAAGCGGTAGCGGCACTGTTCGAGTTCGTCGAGCAGACGGCCAGACGAAGTTGCGGACATTT
>CAVQZP010000014.1:0-13405 GCA_963718505.1 uncultured Acidobacteriota bacterium
GTTCCCTGCTCGGTGACCGCTCGTGAACGGCTTTGAGTGCTACCGCGATATTTCTCCAATTGGGTTTGCAAGCAAATCACTTGCGCTGCACAGACGCGATATCGTCTTTCGTTTCCTTGTTGGACTGGTCGATTCTTGGTTCCATGTGCAGCGTCGATTCAATCTTCCAGCGACGCTTGTCGCCGTGAACTTTCAAATAAAGAGATGAGACAAACAATTTACCACTTGCTTGCGCGGATTCGGCGTTAGATGAAATCGGCGATAGATCGCAGCTGATCTGCCATCCGTTTAAGCGCCACGCATTGACCCTGTAAACCTGTACACCACAATCGTGAGTAATGAAGTTCGGAGCAGCAACGATTGCAAGGTATCCCGTCTGATTCGGTTGCAATTCAATCCTCACGAACTCACTGCCGCCACCGTCGAAACCGATCCACGCTCCAGCGAGTTCATCAACGGTAGGCGGTGCAGCTCTCTTGTCCGTTTGTGTGGCGTTGCTTGCTGTCAACATAAGAACGGATATAAGCAGGAGAAAACCGATGGCTTTACGCATGACCCGATTGTAGCGTCCTGACTTTGTTCGCTGAGAAACGGGGATTTTGAGTGCAATAGCGATGTTTCGCCAATCAACGAACTGCGGGAATGTTCGAGATGACCCACTCCTTCTGCTCGGATGTATCCGGCACCGAACACCCTCGTGCTGCTTCAATGGCATCGAATGCTGTTTTCGCGTCCCATCCAAGCCGTACCAGTATGGACGCGGCAAGTACTGACGACCGTCCGATGCTGGCGCGGCAATGCACTGCTACATGACGTCCTTCGCGGACCCGCGTAGCCAATTGCTCAACGCTGCGCAAGAACGCATTCGTATCCGAAGGAACTGAGCGGTCAGGAATCGCCAAATTCACAAAGGTGATGCCAATAGCCACACATTCTGCCGACTCATCATTTAACCCGAGTTCTTCGGCCTCTTCGTCTGTCAGCATGGACACAAGAATTTCGATTCCTTCCCGAGACAACGAGCGTATCTCTTCGCAAAGCCAATCGTTGCCACGAGGACGAGCTACGATGGCGATGTGATTGGTAATGGGGTAGACGGTTGCCTTCAAAGCAGGAACATCATAACTGGCGAGAACCGGGCGACAGCGATTTTGACTCGTAGTCAATTTGCGCTATGGCGATATTTCGACAGGGACCCACTGTATACGTTGTAAAGTAGGCAAATGCCATCTCGCATCCCCAAGCAAGCTCTTGCTTTGGCTCTGCTTTGGATGATTGTCTTCACCCTCACACTCCCGATGAACCCACCGTCTTTTGCCGCTCTTCTGCTCAGGCTCAGAAAGGGTGAATCGGTCGCGACGATTACAAGAGAAGCTAACGCCAAGAACCACAATTACGTTACGTATCAATACGTCATCGACGGTAAAACATTCAGCGGTGTCGGGTATGGCCCAAATGGAAACAACCTCCGCGTTGGTGAGCAGGTTGAGATCTGCTATTTTCCGGCCCATCCGCAGTATTCAAGTATTGCTACGTACACGGAACAAACCAGGTATTTAAGAGACGGCGTGATTGCAGGAATAATCATGGCGACGTTCGCGACGTTCATCGTGTACTGGAAATATTTCAGGACAACAAACAAACGATCATCGCCGGCTACTCAGCTGACGTAACCAAGCGTGGGTGTTGAAAAAGTCCGTGATGGGAAGGGACTCTTCCCCGTATCTCTGCAATCCAGTGTTCCATTCCACTTCAGCTAAGCGGCAGCTTCCGTAGTAGGTGTTATCGGTCGGCTGAGGAACCGCACCAGTCGTTTGATGTTCTGGGCCACCGCTGCCAGGAAGAACTGCTCTCGCACGAACTTCAGTCTGCGCAGACGCAAGCGCCGCAATCCGATCTGATTCTTCAGTTCCGCGAACAAGGCTTCCACCTTCTTTCTTTGCCGCTGTGCTTTGGCGAACTCTGGCGTGTTGACCAACTCCCGCGCACGTTGTCGGGCTGGTTCGTTTTGGTGGATGATGAGGCCCCGGAAGGCAGCGCTCGATCAGCAGAATGCGCAGCAGTAGCTCGGGGTCAATGGAAGGGCGGCCGGTATCGCTGTAACTCGCTTTCAGCTTCTCCCGCACAAAGGCAAAACTGATGTGCTTTTCAATGAGCCGCAGCAGATGAGTCTCAGGAACCTGATCTTCCAGGCGGAAGTAATAGAACAGCGCTTCGGAGCGGTCGTGTTGCCCCATCATGATCAGCAGGCCTCCGACGATCAGAATCAAACACAGCATGGGCGAATGCTTCCTTCTAACATGCTTCTGCTGAATCTCATCCCGCTAATCAACGTGACTTTTTCAACACCCACAAGCGTTTACGCTCATAACCATTCGGTTATGAGTGAAATCGCGATGTTTCAACAAGAACTCCAAGATGGCTCCTCATGGCGATTGCTGTTTGCCGACGAGTTTAGGCTTATATTGGCAGTGTTCCGCATCGCAAGATCATCCGCGAATTGAGGGACGGCAGGGCGCCATGGTTCTAAACTGAGGCTCTCTCGAGCTGAAGGAATTCCGCTTCGATCGGTTTCCGTGGCAGTCAGGAGGAAGGACGGCAATGCTGGAATACAAGATTCGTCAGAGCGGAGATGCCACGGTGCTTGACCTGAGCGGGCGCATCAGTGTGGGCGAAGCACTCGCCTTCGGCCCGGGAAGCGGGGTGGTTCTCGCTGACGTGATCAGCGAGTTGGCCAAGAAGGGTCAGAGAAAGATCCTGCTCAATCTCAAGGCTGTGAAGTACATCGACAGCTCCGGAATAGGAGACTTGGTTCGGAACTACACCAGCCTACGACGGCAGGGGGGTGAACTCAAATTGTTGAGCCCGACCCCTACGGTTCTGGAGGCGCTGCGAATCACTCACCTCGACAGGATCCTCGACATCAAGGAAGACGAGCAATTGGCAGTGCAGTCCTTTTCCAAGCCCATACCTGCGGCGGGATAGTTAACAGTCGAGAACAGTTAGCACAAGCTTGCGCCCTTTTGTTCCGTAAAAGGGCCTGCTCCATGTTCTTGACTAAGCCTACGCCCTCGGCGGCACGCCTCACCCTTTCACTGCTGCTGTTGCATCTGTTGCGCCGGCGGAGGCGCGGGTGGCTTCGGCTGCTCCTGCGCTTTTTCCACCAGCACTGACCAGTCCTCGGGCACGGGCAGCCCCTGATCCACTTCCGGCGCAATCTCCGAAGCGGTCACCCTCACCGCGACCGACAACTCGCTACCCGTCTTCCCGCGAAAGATGCCCTTCGTCGGCGGCACGTCCGCGTAATCCCGACCAATCGCGGTCCGCAGATGCCGGTCGGCCGCGATGAGGTTGTTGGTCGGATCGAATCCTACCCATCCAAGATGCGGCAATAGGGCCTCCACCCACGCATGCGTCGCATCCTCCGCCGAGCGGTCATGATCTTCGACCCTGCGGTGCAGATATCCGCTCACGTAACGGCACGGAATTTGCAGTGTCCGCACGAGCGCAATCATAATGTGCGCGAAATCCTGGCACACGCCCTGACGCGTCCGGATCGCGTCATCAATCGGCGAATCCACGCGCGTGCTCTTCAACGCGTATTCGAACGACGAATACAACGCGGAATTCAATTCGCGCAGCACCGTCAAAGGATCATCCCTTCGCCGCACCTCGAGCTGCCCCGCCAGCTTCAAAAGCGACGGCGTTGGCTTCGCGAACTCGCTGGGCAACAGCATCTCCCAGTAATCGCCGTCTTGTACCAGAGCGTCGAGTTCTTCCCATGCCTCCGACGTCAAAGATGCAGGCAGTTGCAGGGGCGCCTGCAAATCCACCAACGCTTCGGCGATGATCACCAACTGCGAGTGCTGCCCCGGAATGTCGAAGTGATGAACGTGATTCCCCAGATAGTCGCGATACGAAAACGCCCGGCACCGGGGGCTGACCGCCAGATGAAAGGTCAGGCAACGCTGGTTGACTTCGCTGCGCGGGTGCATCCGCGTCTCCATCACACTCTCGCTCACCGGAGTCGCATACCGGAACTTCGTCAGATGTCGGATCGAATAGAACATCTCGCTCCCTTATTCATTTCGTCGTACTCGTATCTCGCACGCTGCGATTCCTATCAGGACACGCTGACGATTCGTATCAGGGCGCGCATTTATGCGTGCCGAAAAGGCCCAAACGTGATCGCGCCTTCAGGCGCTGGCTTTTCTAGGTCGACCCACAACCGACTCCTATCCCGCCAATGCAGTCTGAATCGAGTAATTGATATAGATCTGGTAAATCGTCTCGTGAATATCCCGGCACTGATGCAGGATTCCCTGCAAATACGAGCCGACATCTTCCGACAGAATCTCCGACATCTGTCCGAAGCTCAGCGACGCCTGCAACCGCCCTGCGAGCCGCGTGAGCGGAGTGGCCCGGCGCTTGCCTCCCTCGCCGTGAATCGCGTCCAGCGCGGAATGCAGACAATCGATGGAATACCGCACCGAGTGCGGAAACTCAGCGTTCAACAGAAGAAATTCCAGAATGCGGTCCGGATTCAAATCGGCCGTGTACGCCTTGCAGTACGCCTCGAACGCCGTGCACGAGCGCAGGAGTCCAACCCACTCCAGATATTCCGTTCCCTCGGGCGTACTGCCCGCTTGCCCCCAGAACTCGCGGTGATAGACATTCAGCAGGTTCGCCGTCGCCGACGCTCGCTCGATGTACCGGCCAACCTGGATGAAATGCCACCCTTCGCCGTGGCTCATGGTTGAGTCGGTCACGCCCTGGAACAAGTGGATGCCCTCGATCACGTCCAGCAAGAACTCCGAGGGCAGCGCATCCATACTCTCCGCCAGGTTATAGTGGGCCACTTGATGGAAGAGTTGGTTCACACGCTGCCATTGTTCGGTGCTGATCTCCTCGCGGACCTGCCGTGCGTTCTCGCGCGCCGACGTAATGCACGACGTGATCGACGAACGGTTGCTCCCATCGAAGGTCAGGATGTGCGCGATCTGGTACGCGTCTCCGCCCCACGCCAGATCCGGCGGATTCCCCAAGGCCGCGAGTAGCCGTTGCCATCGCCGATCGACGCCGGCCGCCGACTCGTCCAGCATCAGGTTCAAATTCACATCCAGCAGACGCGCGGCATGCTCCGCTCGCTCCAGATAGCGGCTCATCCAATAAAGGTTGTCAGCAACGCGTGAGAGCATATTTTTAAAATCTTCTCTGTTTGCTCGTGTCCTGTGTGTTAAGAGCCTTACTTCGCGTCCGTTGCGGCTTTCCTTTGCGACCTTTGCGGTTAAACGCTTTTTCTCACAACCTTCGCGCCAAAAGCTTTTACTCGCACTCGGGACTCGCGACCCGGAACTGTTACGCCTACCCTTCGTAAATTGGGGAATGCCGCAGACTACTGATTCAACACCCAGGTATCTTTGCTTCCCCCACCCTGCGACGAATTTACAACCAGCGATCCTCTTCTCAGCGCCACGCGCGTCAATCCTCCCGGAACGATCGTGACTTTGTCGCCGAACAGAACATAGGGCCGCAGATCCACGTGCCGCGCCTCGAGCGTGTCGTCGATAAAACAGGGCGCGCGAGAAAACGAAATGGTCGGCTGCGCGATGTAGTTTCGCGGATCGGCCACAATTCTCCGCCGAAACTCCTCGCGCTGCTCCGCCGTGCTGTGCGGCCCGATGAGCATGCCGTACCCACCCGACTCGCCCACCGCCTTCACCACCAGGCTCTCGAGATTCTGCAGCGCGTGGTCGCGCTGCGCCGGATCGTTCAAGAGGTAAGTCTCAAGATTGTTGAGAATCGGATCCTCGTCCAGGTAATACTTCACGATCTTCGGGACGTACGCATAGAGCGCCTTGTCGTCGGCGACACCAGTGCCGAACGCGTTGGCGAGCGTCACATTGCCCGCGCGATAAGCATTGAACAGGCCCGCTACGCCCAGAACTGAGTCCGTTCGGAAAGCCAGCGGATCAATGAAATCATCGTCCACGCGCCGATAAATCACGTCCACGCGCCGCAACCCCGTCGTCGTCCGCATGTACACGATGTTGTCGTGCGTGACCAAGTCGCGTCCTTCCACTAGTTCAATCCCCATCTGCCGGGCCAGATACGCGTGTTCAAAGTACGCCGAGTTAAATACTCCGGGACTAAGCAGCACAATCGTCGGCTCGGCCCTGCCTTCAGGAGCCAGTGACCGCAATGTGTTCAGCAACGCCTGGGTGTAGTGTTCAATCGGACGCACGCCGTAGCGCTGGAACAGTTGTGGGAAGATCCGCTTCATGACACGCCGGTTCGTCAGCATGTACGAGACGCCGCTCGGGACGCGCAGGTTGTCTTCCAGTACCACGAACTCGCCGCTCGGCAGCCGGATCAGGTCCGATCCCACCACCGCGATGTAGACATTGCGCGGCACCTGCAAACCGCGCATCTGCCGCCGAAACTGTTTGCAGCTATAAACGATCTCGCGCGGGACGACACCATCGGCAAGAATGCGGCCTTCGTTGTAAATGTCCCGAAGAAAAAGATTCAGCGCCGTGATCCGCTGTGTGAGCCCGCGCTCCACGTGATTCCATTCGGCGTTGGTCACGATGCGGGGCAACAGGTCGTAAGGAAAGATACGTTCCGTTCCCTCTTCGCGCCCGTAAACGGTGAAGGTGATTCCCTGGTTGAGGAAAGACAAGTCCGCCGAATGCTTGCGCCGGCGAATCTCGTCCCCGGGCAAAGACGTCAGCGTTTCAAGGAGGGGAAGATAGTGATCGCGCGGTTGGCCGGGCGCCGCAAACATCTCATCGTAGGCGCTGTCGAGCTGGTAGTTAGGGAGTGTGGACGAGTCGTAGCGACCGATCCCTGCCGAACCCATGGGAAAGTATAAGGGCGACTGTTCAACAGGGCAAATAATTCTGCGGGCCGCCCGCCAAGATAGGGCGCGAGCCAACTGTGGCCCCGATCCAGCCGATTCAGGCCTTGCGCCATTCGTTGTTTTTAAGACGTGCCCGCGTGTAGTCCTCCACCTGGTGCTCGTATACCTGCTCGATGTGATCCGCGCAGCTCGGCTCTCCGTCCACCGACTGGGTCGCGGGTTTGCCGCAGATCGGGCACACCGATGCCTTCCCTTGATTCGTCCCTTCAGGTTTCACGTCGTTCGAGCACGTCTTCCCCTCTTTGGTCACCATAGCGGTCTTGATCACACCTCCACACGGACGTTGGACAGAGTCGCCTCGCGTCTGGCTGAAGCGCTCGAACAGCGAGCCTGGCTCTGGAGACTACAGATTTCCTTATAAATTGTTGACCTTCAGCTCCGCTGTGACTATGGGCACATGGCGAGGTTTATTCCGAGGTCGTCTCCTTCCCAATCTCGTGGACTTGAGACTTTCTTTGCGCTCTTTGCGGCAGTTCTTTGCGCCCTTTGCGGTTAAAAGCTGTTCCACGCGACCTTCGCAGCTCTTACGATCATCGATGTGAAAGCTTGGGGAAGGGAGGGCAAGCTATGGCGTCCTGAAATCAACGGTCACTGCTGAATTTTGCCATCACCTCTTCCGGAACGGCTCTGCCTTCGATCTTCTCCGGATCGCCCTCCACACGCACCGCCCACACGCGCGTCTCCCAGCATTCGACGGCGAGCGCATTCCCGCGAAAGAGCTTGTGGTGAACTTCGAAACTGCTACGGTTCCACTTCACGATCGAAGATTCCACCACCACATCGTCGCCGAACCGCGACGGCGCCACAAAACGCGCGCGCGTATCGACCATCGGGATCCCCACAATCCCGTAGGTCTTCAGCATCTGGTGCTTCGGCAGACCAGCCGCCTGAAACAACGCCGACGTGCAATTATCGAAGTACGCGAAGTAGCGCGGGTAGTAGACGATTCCCGCCGGATCGCAGTCGCCCCACTCAATGTGAATTGTTTTCCGGTTGGTGAGCATGGGCTGCCCGGCTAAGCTTTGCCGTCCATTTCCTTGAAGACCTCCGCCGCCGCATGAAACGCCGAATTCGCCGCCGGCACGCCGCAGTAGATGGCCGTCTGCAGCAAGACTTCTTTAATCTCATCGCGTGTCACGCCGTTGTTGAACGCCGCCCGAACATGCATCCGGAATTCTTCGGTGCGATTCAGGGCCACCAGCATGGCGATCGTCAGCAGGCTCCGCATATGCCTCGGAAGCCCCGGCCGGTCCCAGATCTCGCCCCAGGCGTAGCGCGTGATCAGGTCCTGAAAGTCATCGTTGAACGCATTCCTATTCTTGATCGTGCCGTCCACGTGCGCATCACCCAACACGGCTCGCCGCACCGACATCCCCTTTTCGTATCGCTCTCGCTCGTCCATGCAGACTCCAGCTCAGGCTTCCAAAAACGTCGCCAGTTCCTTGGTGAATGCGCCCGATGCCTCGATGTTCGCCAGGTGCGCCGCCGGCAACTCCACATACTTCGAACCGCGGATCCGCTCCGCCATGAACCGCCCATCGGCCAACGGAACAACGGGATCGTGCTTACCCATCAGGATCAGCGTCGGAATTTGAATTCCAGCGATTCTCTCCCGCAGATCTTCGTCGCGGATAGCCTCGCAATTCGCGACGTACCCCTCCGCCGGCGTGGTCAAGAGCATTTGTTTCGTCCGCTGGATGTGCTCCGGTGCTGCCGCGCGAAAGGTTGGCGTGTACCACCGTTCCAGCACAGCATCGGTCACTGCCGCCATGCCGCCTTTCTGCACGGCCGTGATGCGCCCATTCCACGTCTCCCCCGAACCCAGCTTTGCTGCCGTACAGCACAAAACGATTTTCCCAACCCGCTCGGGAACACGCAGCGCCAGCGTCATTCCGATCATGCCGCCCATCGATAGCCCGCAAAAGGAAACTTTCTCGATTCCGAGCCGATCCAGCAAACCTAATACATCATCCGCCAGTTGCGAGATCCTGTACGGCCCCGGCGTGACCGCCGACTGCCCATGCCCGCGCGTGTCGTAACGCAGAATCCTGTAGCGCTCCCCAAGCGCCTCAACCTGCGCCGTCCACATCGTTAGGTTGGTGCCCAGGGAGTTCGAAAACACGAGCACCGGCCCCGACGCCAGCTCCGACAACTCGTAGTGCACCTGCGCGCCGTTGGTTTCCGCAAAGGGCATGTTTGATTACTTGCCCTCCTTGCGACTTTGCCGGCTGGCCGCGACAACGCGGTCGATGAACTCCGCCGCGACTCCAAGATGCTGCTTCGGATCAAACAACGCCTCGATCTCGTCCGCGCTCAGATGCGAGTTCACCTTCGGATCCGCCGCGAGCACGTCTCGCAGATGCTTTTTATTCTGGAAAGCTTTACGCGAGGCGCTCGCCGTAATCTCGTGCGCCGCCGACTTCCCCAATTGCTCCGCCAACGCGGTCGACACCGCTTCCGCGTAAATCATTCCGTGCTGAGTCTCGACGTTCTCGCGCATCCGATCTGGATGAACTTCCAATCCGTCTACCGTCTCCGAGATCCAGCGCAACGCTCCGCCGCATAATCTGACAATCTCCGGCACGGTCTCCCACTCGGCATGCCATCCTCCCAGCCCACGCTCCTGCTCCTGCGGCATCGCCGCCAGCACGATGCTCGTCAATCCCGGCACTCGCTCCGCTGCCGCCAGTACCGCCGCGCACGCCACGGGATTCCGCTTTTGCGGCATCGTCGACGATCCGCCGCGTCCTTCACCAGCCGGCTCAGCCACCTCGTTCACTTCGGTTTGCATGAGCAGTGAGACGTCGCGCGCGATCTTGCCCAGCGTGCCCGTGAGCAACGCCAGCGTGGTTGCGACCTCCGCCACTCGATCGCGATTCGCGTGCCAGGGTACGGCTGGAAACTCCAGCTCGAGTACTTCACCCAATGCCCTCCCGACGTCGATGCCGCGCGTCCCCAGGCTCGCCAGCGTCCCGGCCGCTCCGCCGAATTGCAGAACCAGCGCCCGCTTGCGTGTTTCCCGCAGCCGCGCGCGATGCCGCAACATCGCGTCCAGCCATCCCGCCATCTTCACTCCGAAGACGATCGGCACAGCCTGCTGCATCCAGGTGCGGCCAGCCATCACGGTCGACCGGTGCTCTTCAGAAAGAACGGCCAAGCGATCGCAGATTGCCTCCACTCGCTCTTCGATCCGCCCGAACGCGTCGCGCAGCTGAAGAACAAGTCCCGTATCTATGACGTCCTGGCTAGTCGCGCCCCAATGCACGTAGCGCGCGGCTTCTGCATCCTCTTTCTCCACCAGAGCCGTCAGTTGCTTCACCAGCGGGATCGCGAGATTCCCCGCCTTCGCCGCGTCCTGGGCAAGCTTCTCTCGATCGAAAAGCTCCGCTCGGCACTTGGCTCCAATCGGCGCCGCCCCGAACTGCGGAATAACTCCAACCTTGGCCTCCGCGCGCGCCAATGCCGCTTCGAAGTCGAGCATGCGCTGCAGGCGCGCCGTGTCCGCGAAGATCTGATCAATTTCCTTCGCCCCGAACAGTGGATCCAGAAGTCCCATTCGCCTCGTGTGACCCTATGCCTGCCCCGTCAACTCCGACACCGCCCGGTAAGCCTGATCGATCGCCGCATCCGAATACGCAATGGCCGCCGCATCTGAATTTGCGATCGCAATCCGCCCAAAGCGCTTCCGCCCCACGACCCATGGCTTTTCTTCTTCCGACCAGTCCGGATCGAACAGCGAGTTGTAGCCGTAGGCGTACCCGTGCGCCCAGCGATTCACGGTGATTCCTTCAATGTCACGCGCCGGATCGAACCCGCTCGGCCCCAGCATCCTTCCCAGCTGATCGCGCACATTACGCTCGAACGTCGAGAACGGCGTTCGCATCAATTCCGCTCGCCCGGCGCGATGCTGCTCCCGCTGCGACAAGCCTGGCTTGCAAGGCGTGCGCAGCATGAACAGCACCATCGACTCCTCGGGATTGCTCGGGAATTGGTACTCGCCGAGACTCACCGGAAAATCGAGCGCCACATACGTATGAAAACTTCCCGGCGCCTCGACCTGATGAATCCCCAGCTTCTTAAATGCGGTCCAGTTCTTGATCGCCACGTGCGTATACACGAGTGGCGCCTTTACCAGGTACGCAAGCGCTTCCTTCTGCTTATCGGGAAGTTCCGGGCAAATGTAGGGAATCATCCCGTTGTAGCAGGCCAGCACGCAGTTCTTGGCGCGCACGCTTTGCAACTGCTTGCCTCTCTCGTACGCGATCTCTACTTCCCGGCTTGCCTCATTCGCACCCGTCTGCGCGAGATGCACAACCGTGCTGTTCAGCCGAACGCGAACCGCGTTCCCATCCTGATCCAGTTTCGCGTAGTTGGCCCGCGCGGTCACCACGTCATCCATCGACGTGCCTGGCAATGCTCCCGGCACCAGCGACCGCACCAGCAGCCGCGCGATGCTCGCGTTCCCATCGGGAAAGTGAAAGATGTAGGGCTCTTCCCTCTCCGGCTCCTCGCTCAGGTTCATTCCCGCAAAGCCGGCATATGCGTAACCACCGTAGTCATCTCCTTGCTCGTAACAGGAGAGAGCGGGCACCGCGTCGATCCCCACCGCGAACAAATCGTTGGTATAGCTCTGGAAGAATTTCAGCGCCTCCGGATGGACCTTGACGATCTTCGTCAGAAAGTCCGCGTAGCTGATCTTGGCCAGCTGGGCCCGCTTCTGCTCCGGAGAAAGATCGGGCAAGTAATCAATTTTCTCGGTGTACGCCCTCGCGATATCCCGTCGGACCTCGCCGCTTAGCGGAGACTTCGCCAGAAATTCCTTCCACGGCATGGTTCCCAACCCTGGCACCAGCCGGTCTTCCCCAAAAGTCTCGCGATCGTAAAAGACCGCCGTGCCCAGCTTGCTGTAGAGTTTCTGGTCGTAGGCTTTGTAAAAGCGCTCCGTCTCGATTCCCAGCTCGGTCAACAGTCCGCGCGCCTGCTTGCTGTACCGGCCCGGACTCTCAATCGATTGCGTGCCGCCGTAGCTGAGCAGCAACCGATTGCCCGCGCGGAATTCATTCCGCTTGGCGTGCCCGCCAAAGTCATCGTGATTATCGAGAATCAGAATCCGCGCTTTTTCCCCAACATTTTTCCGATAAAAATACGCTGCTGCCAGCCCGCTGATGCCACCTCCGACCACCACCAGGTCGTAGCTCTCGCCCGTGCTCGCAGCCTTTCCATCCGTGTCCCACGTCTCGCCGTCGCGCAGGCGATGCGCATAGGTGTACGTTCCATCATGGTTGCCGCGGATACCCATCAGCGCGGGCGGATAGTAATCCGCCGCCTTCTCAGGAGCGAACTCCTTCTCTGTCGACCCGGCGAACGATCGATCCGCCGCCAAGAGCCCGCCCACACCGATTGCCACGCCGTTCAAAAAATCTCTGCGAGTAATGCCGCGATCCATGCCCAGCTCGCGGTCTCGCTTGTCCATCACCATCAGTGGGCCCCTCAGATTGTGCGCTGGATTGCGGGCCGATTATACAGTCCCTCAGCAGCTTGAAATTGCCGCTGTGCGACTCCAGACCGGACTCGCGACCCGACGCATAGGCTTCCCTTTGCGCCCTTCGCGGCCTTTCTTTGCGTCCTTTGCGGTTAAAAGCTTTTCGCGGCGCTCTCTGCGGCAGTTCTCCGCGCCCTCGCGTTTTAAGAGTTTTCAGATGACTCGATGGTCGGTTTGTCCAGTTCTGGTGTGCGGGCGAGTCGCTCGTGAGGCAGGGGATCACGATGACGGTGAGAAAGACATTCGCGAGTCTGTCTGGAAGGAATCTAGGGAATTTCGCTCAGACAGCTTTTCGCCCTAAAGAATGGAGGCAGATGACGCCACTATCGCAGTTTGCGTGCGGCCCGCGCGGCCAGTTGATTGGCTTCGCGATTAAATTCGCGCCGGACGTGCGAGATGGTGAATGTCAACGAGCGCGTCAATTTCTGGCAGATCCAGTGCAGCGAATACAGTCGCGGGCTGCGACAGTTATATTCCCCGGTCATCTGCCGGACCACAACCTCCGAATCGGAATATACGTGAATCGCGCTGGCCTTCAGCGCAACGGCAACCTGGAGAGCTTCAAGCAGGGCGAGATATTCGGCGACGTTGTTGTCCTGGTGGCCCACCCATTTGGCGATTCGAATCTTCCCGCCTCGGGGATTATCAATGACGACGCCAATGCCGGCCGAACCCGGGTTGCCCAAGGACCCACCATCGACGTAAGCCACCAAATCCGACATCTGTTTGCCCTAACATGCTCAAGAATTAGGTTTTGGTCAAGCCATTTTCTTGGTTCATCGAAAAAACAGAATCGGCCTATTTGTTACACCCCTGTGAATTGCATGTGGAAAAGGTGAAAATCTCTCCCTCACTTTGCTGTAACTCACCGATCATTAGCAGCTTGCATCGGTTGTGTTTCCCACTGAGATAATCACAAGCATGCACTGAATTGCGGCATT
>CAVQZP010000015.1:0-15336 GCA_963718505.1 uncultured Acidobacteriota bacterium
GCGCTCATCGGAAAGCCGGCACGGCTTTAGGGACCGCCGTTTGATGCCAGCAGATTTCAGAACGAAGGATTTTGAGTGTAATGATTCCATAACAATGTCGGGATGTTACGACAGTTGACCCCGGGGTGGTAAACGTCCCGCCCCAACGGCCATTTGCCTGAAGGAAGGTATAGGAGCGATGTCATACGGGGTTCGTATCAAACGTCCAAAGGCAGGACATCCTGACGGCATCACGCTCGAAGAATGGCTCGCATACGTCAAGTCAGACCCTGAGATGCACCACATAGGGGAAGCGGTCATTAACACATCGAAGGGCGATACCGTTCGGTACGATGCGCCGGGAATGACAAAGTGGATCGACCCACAGACCGGACACGTGACACTGTTCGACCACCGCAAAATCGACGGAACATTGTCCGTCGGAAACCCTTCTCGCGAAGCTCTTGTAAAAATGTTCAAGATAGCAGAGGCACTGCGAGGATTAGTTGAGGGGGATGAGGGTGAATGCTACGACGCTTCGGGCAACCCCACCTGAACACGTCGATGAGTGCAATGGGGATGTTTTCAACAGCTGTCCTAGGGAGAACTGATCCCGGCATTTTCAAGCCTCCGTCTTAGCGTCTGAATCCATTCCTTGCTCGTATCCTTTAAGCAATCCCACAAGAGCCAGCCGGGAGCCGATTCGACAAGATGTAGTACGGTCCACGCGAGGCCGTAATAGTCGTCCGGGCCGAATAAGCTCATAAGCGCTTGCGCTTCGTCGTTCGATACTGGCCGTTCAATACTGAGCAAAAAATATTGTTGTTTTTTAATCACAGCGAGGTCAACAGCATGCGAAGGGGGAAATGCGCCCAATCTACAAAGTTCTGTGACTTCCTGCCGCATATGTGCACTTTTGTATAGCAGTTGCAAGAACCGGTCCACTCCCATCTTGTTTAAGGGGTCCTCGACCTAGAGTTGGCGCTATCGGGCGATTAAAGCAACTAAGTCCCGGACTACGGCGGTCCGGGTCACGAAAGCCGATCAGAAACGGGCGCGGCAATCGTCGTGACAGAACTGTGATATTCAGCGTATTCTGCCAAGCGCCGGAAACACGTCCCTCCTGAAATACGGCGGTAACCTAGGAAACTAAAATGGCCATCAGCGAAGGAGCAAGCCCCCAGCAGTACCGCCGCAATTATCATGCGTAGAGTCTAGCCGAATAATCGCTCGCGCAAAGCGCCTGAGCCTTGCCTAAGCCCACGCCCTCAGCGGCACTCCTCACACCCTCACTGCTGCTGTTGCATCTGCTGCGCGGGTGGAGGCGCGGGCGGCTTCGGCTGCTCCTGCGCTTTTTCCACCAGCACTGACCAGTCCTCGGGCACGGGCAGCCCCTGATCCACTTCCGGCGCAATCTCCGATGCGGTCACTCTCACCGCGACCGACAACTCGCTACCCGTCTTCCCGCGAAAGATGCCCTTCGTCGGCGGCACGTCCGCGTAATCCCGACCAATCGCGGTCCGCAGATGCCGGTCGGCCGCGATGAGGTTGTTGGTCGGATCGAATCCTACCCATCCAAGATGCGGCAATAGGGCCTCCACCCACGCATGCGTCGCATCCTCCGCCGAGCGGTCATGATCTTCGACCCTGCGGTGCAGATATCCGCTCACGTACCGGCACGGAATTTGCAGTGTCCGCACGAGCGCAATCATAATGTGCGCGAAATCCTGGCACACACCCTGACGCGTCCGGATCGCATCATCAATCGGCGAATCCACGCGCGTGCTCTTCAGCGCGTACTCGAACGACGAATACAGCGCTGAATTCAATTCGCGCAGCACCGTCAAAGGATCATCCCTTCGCCGCACCTCGAGCTGCCCCGCCAGCTTCAAAAGCGACAGCGTTGGCTTCGCGAACTCGCTGGGCAACAGCATCTCCCAGTAATCGCCGTCTTGTACCAGAGCGTCGAGTTCTTCCCATGCCTCCGACGTCAAAGTTGCAGGCAGTTGCAGGGGCGCCTGCAAATCCACCAGCGCCTCGGCGATGATCACCAACTGCGAATGCTGCCCCGGAATGTCGAAGTGATGAACGTGATTCCCCAGATAGTCGCGATACGAAAACGCCCGGCACCGGGGGCTGACTGCCAGATGAAAGGTCAGGCACCGCTGGTTGACTTCGCTGCGCGGGTGCATCCGCGTCTCCATCACGCTCTCGCTCACCGGAGTCGCATACCGGAACTTCGTCAAATGCCGGATCGAATAAAACATCTCGCTCCCTTATTCATTTCGTCGTACTCGTATCTCGCACGCTGCGATTCCTATCAGGACACGCTGACGATTCGTATCAGGGCGCGCATTTATGCGTGCCGAAAAGGCCCAAACGTGATCGCGCCTTCAGGCGCTGGCTTTTCTAGGTCGACCCACAACCGACTCCTATCCCGCCAATGCAGTCTGAATCGAGTAATTGATATAGATCTGGTAAATCGTCTCGTGAATATCCCGGCACTGATGCAGGATTCCCTGCAAATACGAGCCGACATCTTCCGACAGAATCTCCGACATCTGTCCGAAGCTCAGCGACGCCTGCAACCGCCCTGCGAGCCGCGTGAGCGGAGTGGCCCGGCGCTTGCCTCCCTCGCCGTGAATCGCGTCCAGCGCGGAATGCAGACAATCGATGGAATACCGCACCGAGTGCGGAAACTCAGCGTTCAACAGAAGAAATTCCAGAATCCGGTCCGGATTCAAATCGGCCGTGTACGCCTTGCAGTACGCCTCGAACGCCGTGCACGAGCGCAGGAGTCCAACCCACTCCAGATATTCCGTTCCCTCGGGCGTACTGCCCGCTTGCCCCCAGAACTCGCGGTGATAGACATTCAGCAGGTTCGCCGTCGCCGACGCTCGCTCGATGTACCGGCCAACCTGGATGAAATGCCACCCTTCGCCGTGGCTCATGGTTGAGTCGGTCACGCCCTGGAACAAGTGGATGCCCTCGATCACGTCCAGCAAGAACTCCGAGGGCAGCGCATCCATACTCTCCGCCAGGTTATAGTGGGCCACTTGATGGAAGAGTTGGTTCACACGCTGCCATTGTTCGGTGCTGATCTCCTCGCGGACCTGCCGTGCGTTCTCGCGCGCCGACGTAATGCACGACGTGATCGACGAACGGTTGCTCCCATCGAAGGTCAGGATGTGCGCGATCTGGTACGCGTCTCCGCCCCACGCCAGATCCGGCGGATTCCCCAAGGCCGCGAGTAGCCGTTGCCATCGCCGATCGACGCCGGCCGCCGACTCGTCCAGCATCAGGTTCAAATTCACATCCAGCAGACGCGCGGCATGCTCCGCTCGCTCCAGATAGCGGCTCATCCAATAAAGGTTGTCAGCAACGCGTGAGAGCATATTTTTAAAATCTTCTCTGTTTGCTCGTGTCCTGTGTGTCAAGAGCCTTACTTCGCGTCCGTTGCGGCTTTTCTTTGCGACCTTTGCGGTTAAACGCTTTTTCTCACAACCTTCGCGCCAAAAGCTTTTACTCGCACTCGGGACTCGCGACCCGGAACTGTTACGCCTACCCTTCGTAAATTGGGGAATGCCGCAGACTACTGATTCAACACCCAGGTATCTTTGCTTCCCCCACCCTGCGACGAATTTACAACCAGCGATCCTCTTCTCAGAGCGACGCGGGTCAATCCTCCCGGAACAATCGTGACTTTGTCGCCGAACAGAACATACGGCCGCAGATCCACGTGCCGCGCCTCGAGCGTGTCGTCGATAAAGCAGGGCGCGCGCGAAAACGAAATGGTCGGCTGCGCGATGTAGTTTCGCGGATCGGCCACAATTCTCCGCCGAAACTCCTCGCGCTGCTCCGCCGTGCTGTGCGGCCCGATGAGCATGCCGTACCCACCCGACTCGCCCACCGCCTTCACCACCAGGCTCTCGAGATTCTGCAGCGCGTGGTCGCGCTGCGCCGGATCGTTCAAGAGGTAAGTCTCAAGATTGTTGAGAATCGGATCCTCGTCCAGGTAATACTTCACGATCTTCGGGACGTACGCATAGAGCGCCTTGTCGTCGGCGACACCAGTGCCGAACGCGTTGGCGAGCGTCACATTGCCCGCGCGATAAGCATTGAACAGGCCCGCTACGCCCAGAACTGAGTCCGTTCGGAAAGCCAGCGGATCAATGAAATCATCGTCCACGCGCCGATAAATCACGTCCACGCGCCGCAACCCCGTCGTCGTCCGCATGTACACGATGTTGTCGTGCGTGACCAAGTCGCGTCCTTCCACCAGTTCAATCCCCATCTGCCGGGCCAGATACGCGTGTTCAAAGTACGCCGAGTTAAATACTCCGGGACTAAGCAGCACAATCGTCGGCTCGGCCCTGCCTTCAGGAGCCAGTGACCGCAATGTGTTCAGCAACGCCTGGGTGTAGTGTTCAATCGGACGCACGCCGTAGCGCTGGAACAGTTGTGGGAAGATCCGCTTCATGACACGCCGGTTCGTCAGCATGTACGAGACGCCGCTCGGGACGCGCAGGTTGTCTTCCAGTACCACGAACTCGCCGCTCGGCAGCCGGATCAGGTCCGATCCCACCACCGCGATGTAGACATTGCGCGGCACCTGCAAACCGCGCATCTGCCGCCGAAACTGTTTGCAGCTATAAACGATCTCGCGCGGGACGACACCATCGGCAAGAATGCGGCCTTCGTTGTAAATGTCCCGAAGAAAAAGATTCAGCGCCGTGATCCGCTGTGTGAGCCCGCGCTCCACGTGATTCCATTCGGCGTTGGTCACGATGCGGGGCAACAGGTCGTAAGGAAAGATACGTTCCGTTCCCTCTTCGCGCCCGTAAACGGTGAAGGTGATTCCCTGGTTGAGGAAAGACAAGTCCGCCGAATGCTTGCGCCGGCGAATCTCGTCCCCTGGCAAAGACGTCAGCGTTTCAAGGAGGGGAAGATAGTGATCGCGCGGTTGGCCGGGCGCCGCAAACATCTCATCGTAGGCGTCGTCGAGCTGGTAGTTAGGGAGTGTGGACGAGTCGTAGCGACCGATCCCTGCCGAACCCATGGGAAAGTATAAGGGCGACTGTTCAACAGGGCAAATAATTCTGCGGGCCGCCCGCCAAGATAGGGCGCGAGCCAACTGTGGCCCCGATCCAGCCGATTCAGGCCTTGCGCCATTCGTTGTTTTTAAGACGTGCCCGCGTGTAGTCCTCCACCTGGTGCTCGTATACCTGCTCGATGTGATCCGCGCAGCTAGGCTCTCCGTCCACCGACTGGGTCGCGGGTTTGCCGCAGATCGAGCAAGCCGATGCCTTCGCGTGCTTTGTGGCTTCAGGTTTCACGTCGTTCGAGCACGTCTTCCCTTCTTTGGTCACCATAGCGGTCTTGATCTACACCTCCACACAGACGTTGGACAGAGCCGCCTCGCGTCTGGCTGAAGCGCTCGAACAGGCGAGCCTGGCTCTGCAGACTACAGATTTCCTTATAAATTGTTGACCTTCAGCTCCGCTGTGACTATGGGCACATGGCGAGGTTTATTCCGAGGTCGTCTGCCCTCGATTCCCGCTCGAATTGACGCTCTTCTTCGCGACCTTTGCGGCTTTTCTTTGCGTCCTTTGCGGGCTCTTCGATCCGTGCCGTGAAACGGTGTTGTTCGCGACCTTGCGGTGCAGGGCTTTTCTCCGCGTTCTCAGCGGATGTTCTCAGCGTCCTCTGCGTTTTAAGATTTTCCCCGAGGATCTCCAACCGTTCGCGTTACATGCCAAGTGTGCTGGACTACTGCGGACTCGCAACTGGTCGCTCTTCGCGTCCTTTTTGGTTAGAGCTTTTCGCGCCGCTCCGTCGTGAAATCATGAGCTGCTCTTAAATCTCGCGATCACCTCTTCCGGCACTGCTCTTCCTTCGATCTTCTCCGGATCGCCCTCCGCGCGCGCCGCCCAAACGCGAGTTTCCCAACATTCCACCGCCAGCGCATTCCCGCGAAAGAGCTTGTGGTGCACTTCGAAACTGCTACGGTTCCACTTCACGATCGAAGATTCCACCACCACATCGTCGCCGAACCGCGACGGCGCCACAAAACGCGCGCGCGTGTCGACCATCGGAATCCCCACGATCCCGTAGGTCTTCAGCATCTGGTGCTTCGGCAGACCAGCCGCCTGAAACAACGCCGACGTGCAATTATCGAAGTACGCGAAGTAGCGCGGGTAATAGACGATTCCCGCCGGATCGCAGTCGCCCCACTCAATGTGAATTGTTTTCCGGTTGGTGAGCATGGGCTGCCCGGCTAAGCTTTGCCGTCCATTTCCTTGAAGACCTCCGCCGCCGCATGAAACGCCGAATTCGCCGCCGGCACGCCGCAGTAGATGGCCGTCTGCAGCAAGACTTCTTTAATCTCATCGCGTGTCACGCCGTTGTTGAACGCCGCCCGAACATGCATCCGGAATTCTTCGGTGCGATTCAGGGCCACCAGCATGGCGATCGTCAGCAGGCTCCGCGTATGCCTCGGAAGCCCCGGCCGGTCCCAGATCTCGCCCCAGGCGTAGCGCGTGATCAGGTCCTGAAAGTCATCGTTGAACGCATTCCTGTTCTTGATCGTGCCGTCCACGTGCGCATCACCCAACACGGCTCGCCGCACCGACATCCCCTTTTCGTATCGCTCTCGCTCGTCCATGCAGACTCCAGCTCAGGCTTCCAAAAACGTCGCCAGTTCCTTGGTGAATGCGCCCGATGCCTCGATGTTCGCCAGGTGCGCCGCCGGCAACTCCACATACTTCGACCCGCGGATCCGCTCCGCCATGAAACGCCCATCGGCCAACGGAACAACGGGATCGTGCTTACCCATCAGGATCAGCGTCGGAATTTGAATTCCAGCGATTCTCTCCCGCAGATCTTCGTCGCGGATAGCCTCGCAATTCGCGACGTACCCCTCCGCCGGCGTGGTCAAGAGCATTTGTTTCGTCCGCTGGATGTGCTCCGGTGCTGCCGCGCGAAAGGTTGGCGTGTACCACCGTTCCAGCACAGCATCGGTCACTGCCGCCATGCCGCCTTTCTGCACGGCCGTGATGCGCCCATTCCACGTCTCCCCCGAACCCAGCTTTGCTGCCGTACAGCACAAAACGATTTTCCCAACCCGCTCGGGAACACGCAGCGCCAGCGTCATTCCGATCATGCCGCCCATCGATAGCCCGCAAAAGGAAACTTTCTCGATTCCGAGCCGATCCAGCAAACCTAATACATCATCCGCCAGTTGCGAGATCCTGTACGGCCCCGGCGTGACCGCCGACTGCCCATGCCCGCGCGTGTCGTAACGCAGAATCCTGTAGCGCTTCCCAAGCGCCTCAACCTGCGGCGTCCACATCGTCAGATTGGTTCCCAGAGAGTTCGAAAACACGAGCACCGGCGCCGACGCCGGCCCCGACAACTCGTAGTGCACCTGCGCGCCGTTGGCTTCCGCAGAGGCCATGCCTGATTACTTGCCCTCCTTGCGACTCTGCCGGCTGGCCGCGACCACGCGATCGATGAACTCCGCCGCGACTCCAAGATGCTGCTTGGAATCGAACAACTCCTCTATCTCGTCCCCACTCAGCTGAGCGTTCACCCTCGGATCGGCCGTGAGCACGTCTCGCAGATGCTTTTTATCCTGGAAAGCTTTACGCGAGGCGTTCGCCACAATCTCGTGCGCCGCCGACTTCCCCAATTTCTTCGCCAATGCGGTCGACAACGCTTCCGCGTAAATCATTCCGTGCTGAGTCTCGACGTTCTCGCGCATCCGATCTGGATGAACTTCCAATCCGTCTACCGTCTCCGAGATCCAGCGCAACGCTCCGCCGCATAATCTGACAATCTCCGGCACGGTCTCCCACTCGGCATGCCATCCTCCCAGCCCACGCTCCTGCTCCTGCGGCATCGCCGCCAGCACGATGCTCGTTAACCCCGGCACCCGCTGCGCTGCCGCCAGCACCACGGCGCACCCGACGGGATTCCGCTTCTGCGGCATCGTCGACGATCCACCCCGCCCTTCAGCAGCCGGCTCAGCCACCTCGTTCACTTCGGTTTGCATGAGTAGCGAGACGTCGCGAGCGATCTTGCCCAGCGTGCCCGTCAGCAACGCCAGCGTGGTTGCGACCTCCGCCACTCGATCGCGATTCGCGTGCCAGGGTACGGCTGGAAACTCCAGCTCGAGTACTTCACCCAATGCCCTCCCGACGTCGATGCCGCGCGTCCCCAGGCTCGCCAGCGTCCCGGCCGCTCCGCCGAATTGCAGAACCAGCGCCCGCTTGCGTGTTTCCCGCAGCCGCGCGCGATGCCGCAACATCGCGTCCAGCCATCCCGCCATCTTCACTCCGAAGACGATCGGCACAGCCTGCTGCATCCAGGTGCGGCCAGCCATCACGGTCGACCGGTGCTCTTCAGAAAGAGGACGGCCAAGCGATCGCAGATTGCCTCCACTCGCTCTTCGATCCGCCCGAACGCGTCGCGCAGCTGAAGAACAAGTCCCGTATCGATGACGTCCTGGCTAGTCGCGCCCCAATGCACGTAGCGCGCGCCTTCTGCATCCTCTTTCTCCACCAGAGCCGTCAGTTGCTTCACCAGCGGGATCGCGAGATTCCCCGCCTTCGCCGCGTCCTGTGCCAGCTTCTCTCGATCGAAAAGCTCCGCCCGGCACTTGGCTCCAATCGGCGCTGCTGCAGCCTCAGGAATGACTCCAACCTTGGCCTCCGCGCGCGCCAATGCCGCTTCGAAGTCGAGCATGCGCTGCAGGCGCGCCGTGTCCGCGAAGATCTGATCAATTTCCTTCGCCCCGAACAGTGGATCCAGAAGTCCCATTCGCCTCGTCGTACCCTATGCCTGCCCCGTCAACTCCGACACCGCCCGGTAAGCCTGATCGATCGCCGCATCCGAATACGCAATGGCCGCCGCATCTGAATTTGCGATCGCAATCCGCCCAAAGCGCTTCCGCCCCACTACCCATGGCTTCTCTTCTTCCGACCAGTCCGGATCAAATAGCGAGTTGTAGCCGTAGGCGTACCCGTGCGCCCAGCGATTCACGGTGATTCCTTCAATGTCACGCGCAGGATCGAACCCGCTCGGTCCCAGCATCCTTCCCAATTGATCGCGCACGTTACGCTCGAACGTCGAGAACGGCGTTCGCATCAATTCCGCTCGCCCGGCGCGATGCTGCTCCCGCTGCGGCAAGCCCGGCTTGCAAGGCGTACGCAGCATGAACAGCACCATCGACTCCTCTGGATTGCTCGGGAATTGGTACTCGCCGAGACTCACCGGAAAATCGAGCGCCACATACGTATGAAAACTTCCCGGCGCCTCGACCTGATGAAGCCCCAGCTTCTTGAATGCGGTCCAGTTCTTGATCGCCACGTGCGTATACACGAGCGGCGCCTTTACCAGGTACGCAAGCGCTTCCTTCTGCTTGTCGGAAAGCTCAGGGCAAATGTAGGGAATCATCCCGTTGTAGCAGGCGAGCACGCAGTTCTTGGCGCGAACGCTTTGCAACTGCTTGCCTCTCTCGTACGCGATCTCTACTTCCCGGCTTGCCTCATTCGCGCCTGTCTGCGCGACATGCACAACAGTGCTGTTCAGCCGAATGCGAACTGCGTTGCCGTCCTGATCGAGCTTCGCGTAGTTTGCCCGCGCGGTCACCACGTCATCCATCGACGTGCCTGGCACTGCTCCCGGCACCAGCGACCGCACCAGCAACCTCGCGATGCTCGCGTTCCCATCCGGAAAGTGAAAGATGTAGGGCTCTTCCCTCTCCGGCTCCTCGCTCAGGTTCATTCCCGCAAAGCCGGCATATGCGTAACCACCGTAGTCATCTCCTTGCTCGTAACAGGAGAGAGCGGGCACCGCGTCGATCCCCACCGCGAACAAATCGTTGGTATAGCTCTGGAAGAATTTCAGCGCCTCCGGATGGACCTTGACGATCTTCGTCAGAAAGTCCGCGTAGCTGACCTTGGCCAGCTGGGCCCGCTTCTGCTCGGGCGAAAGATCGGGGAGGTAATCTGTTTTCTCGGTGTATGCCCTCGCGATATCCCGTCGGACCTCGTCGCTTAGCGGAGACTTCGCCAGAAATTCCTTCCACGGCATGGTTCCCAACCCCGGCACCAGCCGGTCTTCCCCAAAAGTCTCGCGATCGTAAAAGACCGCCGTCCCCAACTTGCTGTAGAGCTTCTGGTCGTAGGCTTTGTAAAAGCGCTCCGTCTCGATTCCCAACTCGGTCAACAGTCCGCGCGCCTGCTTGCTGTACCGGCCCGGGCTCTCAATCGATTGCGTACCGCCGTAGCTGAGCAGCAATCGATTGCCCGCGCGGAATTCATTCCGCTTGGCGTGCCCGCCAAAGTCATCGTGATTATCGAGAATCAGAATCCGCGCTTTTTCCCCAACATTTTTCCGATAAAAATACGCTGCTGCCAGCCCGCTGATGCCACCTCCGACCACCACCAGGTCGTAGCTCTCGCCCGTGCTCGCAGCCTTTCCATCCGTGTCCCACGTCTCGCCGTCGCGCAGGCGATGCGCATAGGTGTACGTTCCATCATGGTTGCCGCGGATACCCATCAGCGCGGGCGGATAGTAATCCGCCGCCTTCTCAGGAGCGAACTCCTTCTCTGTCGACCCGGCGAACGATCGATCCGCCGCCAAGAGCCCGCCCACACCGATTGCCACGCCGTTCAAAAAATCTCTGCGAGTAATGCCGCGATCCATGCCCAGCTCGCGGTCTCGCTTGTCCATCACCATCAGTGGGCCCCTCAGATTGTGCGCTGGATTGCGGGCCGATTTGACAGTCCCTCAGCAGCTTGAAATTGCCGCTGTGCGACTCCAGACCGGACTCGCGACCCGACGCATAGGCTTCCCTTTGCGCCCTTCGCGGCCTTTCTTTGCGTCCTTTGCGGTTAAAAGCTTTTCTCGGCGCTCTCTGCGGCAGTTCTCCGCGCCCTCGCGTTTTAAGAGTTTTCAGATGACTCGATGGTCGGTTTGTCCAGTTCTGGTGTGCGGGCGAGTCGCTCGTGAGGCAGGGGATCACGATGACGGTGAGAAAGACATTCGCGAGTCTGTCTGGAAAGAATCTAGGGAATTTCGCTCAGACAGCTTTTCGCCCTAAAGAATGGAGGCAGATGACCGCCACTATCGCAGTTTGCGTGCGGCCCGCGCGGCCAGTTGATTGGCTTCGCGATTAAATTCGCGCCGCAGACGTGCGAGATGGTGAATGTCAACGAGCGCGTCAATTTCTGGCAGATCCAGTGCAGCGAATACAGTCGCGGGCTGCGACAGTTATATTCCCCGGTCATCTGCCGGACCACAACCTCCGAATCGGAATATACGTGAATCGCGCTGGCCTTCAGCGCAACGGCAACCTGGAGAGAGCTTCAAGCAGGGCGAGATATTCGGCGACGTTGTTGTCCTGGTGGCCCACCCATTTGGCGATTCGAATCTTCCCGCCTCGGGGATTATCAATGACGACGCCAATGCCGGCCGAACCCGGGTTGCCCAAGGACCCACCATCGACGTAAGCCACCAAATCCGACATCTGTTTGCCCTAACATGCTCAAGAATTAGGTTTTGGTCAAGCGATTTTCTTGGTTCATCGAAAACAGAATTGGCCTATTTGTTACACCCCTGTGAATTGCATGTGGAAAAGGTGAAAATCTCTCCCTCACTTTGCTGTAACTCACCGATCATTAGCAGCTTGCATCGGTTGTGTTTCCCACTGAGATAATCACAAGCATGCACTGAATTGCGGCATTGACATTTTTTAACCCGGCGTTTACTTTCACTCCCGTCGACGGCTGAAAGGGTTGGCGCAAATTAAAACTTCGCCGGTCCGAAGAAGCTGAGTGATCAGCAAGCCGGGGTGACCCGGAAGGCGACCAGACCTGAAAAAACCGACGGCTCTGCGAGGGGCAGTTGGGGTTTGGGACTGCGAAAGCAGTGATCGCATCAAGGGCTGTGACGGTACATGCCTCCACGTTGCTACGCTCCCTCGCAGGAGCAGGCGGCTAGAGCATAACCAATGTCACAGCCTTTACGATTCTTCCTGCCTTTTTCTCCCTACCGCCGCTTCTCCGCACTTTCCTGGCACGAGATGCAGCCAGTCCACGGGAGTGCCTCCAACCGCTTCGCTCCGATCTCCTCGTCGCACACCATGCACTGGCCGAACGTCCCGTCCGCGATCCGGCCCAGCGCCGCATCGATCGATCCCAACAGCCCTCTCGCCTGGCTCGGTCTGATGGAATAACAGTTCCTTATCCAGCGAAATCTTTGCACGATCCCCTTCGTCAGGCCCGTACTGCTGCTGCACCACTTTTCCTTCTTCCTGTATCTGAGCGATGCTGTGCAGCAGTTCCTCTCTCCTCGCCAGCAACTGCTTCTTGAACTTCTCTACTCTCTTCTTGTCCATCGACGAACTCCCCGACTTCGCCGTTTTTTCAAAACTTCTGCCTGGGGTCCCACTTTCAAAAGTACAAAACGAAACGCCCCAGACCTTATCAGTCGTGGGACGCTTCGCCGGAACAGCCCTCCCCCAAGTGCTGCTCACCTGCAAGACTACGCATCGCATCTCTCGTTGTGAATGGCACCGACGGGCTACCAGAATCCAGAATGAAACTGCAGAAACACCGCATGTTTACTGCTCGAAACACATCTCCCATCTCCTATGGTAAACGTCATGGCACGAATCGGCCATGCTTGCGAATCGAGCGCCCTTCGCAGTGCTACACTAAATTCATCGCAAGGAAGGAGGTATCCGCCATGGTGCTCCCGGCCATCTTCTTCATCCCCTTTTTCGGCTTTGGTTTCGTCTTTTATTTTCTCCCATCGATCCTCGCCTTCGCGCGCAGCAAGCGCGACGTGCTGTCGATTTTCCTGCTGAACTTGTTCCTTGGTTGGACCCTCATCGGGTGGATCGTCGCACTCGTGTGGGCTGCGAAGGTAGACGCCCCGCTTCCGGCTCGCTGATCGCTGTGCGGCTCCAAAATAAAACCCGCCCGAAGGCGGGTTCGCGTGCAACATCCAAGTCGAACTCGGAAGCGTCTGGCCCATTAGCCCAGAGCCGAGCGCCGAGCGCCGTACTTTTTACTTATTCTCCGGCTTATTATCCGGCGCGGCTGCTCCCGTCGTTGTTGACTTCGGCTGGATCGACAGCAATTCCACTTCAAAAATGAACGTCGACCCCGGCGTAATATCCGGACCCCGCCTGGCGATCGCCATATGCTAGATCTGCCGGAATGAATAACTGCCACTTCGATCCCACCGGCATCAACTGCAAAGCCTCGGTCCAGCCCTTGATCACGCCGCCCACTGGAAACGACGCAGGCTGTCCGCGCTTGTACGAACTGTCGAATCTTTTCCGTCGATCAGCGTCCCACGATAATTGCAGGTCACCGTATCGGCCGCCGTCGGCTTCGGCCCGTCCCCGGCCTTCAGGATCTTGTATTGGAGTCCGCTCGGCAATGCGACCACGCCTTCTTTACTCTTGTTGTCCGACAGGAAAGTATCGCCTTCTTTACGATTCTTTTCCCCAACCACCTTGTTCGCTTCTTGTTGCTTCTTCTGTGCCTCCTGCTGCGCTGCCTGCACCTGCTTCGACAGCTCCATCAGCTTGGCACGCACCTCGTCATCCGTCATCGCGGGTTTGCCGCCCGTGAGCACGTCCTTGATCCCCCGTGACAAAATCGCCGGATCCACGTCAATCGATGCCGACTTCAGTTTATTCCCGAGTATCCCGACCCAATCGCGTAGCTGGTCTTTTCTTTATCCGTTTTCAGCATAACTGGGAGCCGTTGCCGTCTTAGCCGCAGTTGTGGTTTTCGCCGTCCCCGCCGTCGTTGCCTTCTTGGTGTGCAGTCTTGGCCGCCGGTGGGGTCGTCGGCGTCGGTGCAGAACAAAAAAGAACGCTGCTGGCCAGGAATCCCGCGAGCAGCATTCGCTGGGTGCGAAGTGCCAAATTGTTGTCCATCACTTGTCTATTCTCAGTCCCTGAGCCAAATCCGGATATAACACTAGAGTGCCCCATCCACGGTACACGGCGCCTTTTCCCGTGCGCCCGATTCCCTCCTATGCTCACGATTTTCTTCCCGCCCTCAGATTTCCCCCATGTTCCAGCCCATTGACTCCTTGTCCTCTGGTCGTCCCCCAGCCCACCCTGAGGTCGACTGCCCGCGGCACCAATACCCGGTACTCCCAGTCAGTCCTCCTTTGCGTCCCTTGCAGTCCTTCTTTGCGCGCTTTGCGATTAAAAGCTTTCTCCGCGTTCTCTGCGAGTTTTCTGCTCGTCTTCTGCGTTAGAGTTGCGATGAACTCGCGACTCGCCTTTCTTTGCGTCCTTTGCGGCTTTTCTTTGCGCTCTTTGCGGTTAAGAGCTTTTCGCCGCGCTCTCCGCGAATTTTCTCCTCGTCGTCGGCGTTAGCGTCGCGATGATCTCGCAACTCGGTACCAGGTACTCGCAACTCGCTGTTCCTTGCCTCTTTCCGGTAAACCCTTTTCACGACCGCGCAACCCTTGGCCCGGCGCGCTTTCTGGCCTACAATGTCCGCTCGTCACGATGAACGCCGATCCCCTCATCGTCGAGCGTGCACTCCCCGAGGCAGGCCAGGGAATCCTTGTGCTCAAAGGCCCTCTCACGGCCAACAACCTCCATTCCCTGCAGAACGCCATCCGGCGCGAGCATGCTGACGCTGATTCTGGACTTCACCGAGGTCCCCTATATCGATTCCTCCGGCCTCGGCTCGCTCGTGAGCGCATACGTCTCCGGACAGAAGGCTGGCCAACAAGTCGTCCTCACCGGAATCAACAGCCGCGTCGCCAAGCTGTTTGAGATCACCAAGCTCGAGCCTTTCTTCCTCATCTTTCCGACGATCGACGACGCCCTCGAAGCTCTCTCCAACTCCGGCCAGGCGTGATGGTCGTCCTTGGTCGTGCCTTGCCCTGTATGGGCGCTTGCCTTCACGCGGTATGCGTACTGGAAAGGTTTTTTGTTCGGCTCTTCTTTGCGTCCTTCGCGGTTAAAAGCTTCTCCCGGAGCACTCTATGAAACTTCTCGGCGATCTTCACGTTTGAGAGCTTCCCCCGGACTTCACTCATCCACCCGAATCGACGTAACGTCTCCACGCATGAATATGAACGTCACGTTGGTCCCCTCCCTCACATTCAGCACCAGCGGCGGACGAAAGCAGGCGATGCACACCCCTTCCGTGTGCCGCACGCTTGGATACACGATCCCCGCCGAACCACTTCCCAACAGTTCCATTCCTAGCGCTTGCGAGATAACGTAGCTCTTCGGATCGAGGCTGTCCGCGAACTCACGGCCGTCCCGTATGTCGTGGAACTCGTGCCGGAAGTCGGCAAGGTAATCGA
>CAVQZP010000016.1:0-35503 GCA_963718505.1 uncultured Acidobacteriota bacterium
GAGAACCGGCGGCGCCCGAGGTGTTTTGAAGGTAATGTCGCAGAAGAGTTGGCGGGCGGGTCGTGCGGCAAAACTGAAGCAGACAAAAGACGTGCCTCGGGCGGCATGCCGGGAGAAACAGTGGTGAGTGCGCGGATGTCTCGTCAGCGCTAAGCTTCGCGCTGCAGCTTCGAGGGGACTGGCTCGCCAGGAAATTTTTCACAGGAGACCGGTCTCCAGTACTTCGTCATTCCCCTCTGCTCGAGTAGTGTCACGAGATTCCAAAACGTTTCACGGCTTAAAAAAAATTCTTTAGCTTGTGGTTCGTGGTTTATGACTCATCGCTGACGGGGAAAGCCATCTATGCTAGAGTCAAATTCTTCATGGACATTCCCGCCATTCGAACGGAACACCTCACGCGGCGATTCGGCGAGCTTGTTGCCGTTGAGGATGTGAATCTCGAGGTTGCGTCTGGCCAGTTCTTCGGATTCCTCGGACCGAACGGCGCGGGAAAGTCCACGACCATCAAGATGCTGACCGGCCTGCTGGCGCCGACTTCAGGAACGATGCAGATTCTCGGCATCGACTTCGAAACAACTTGTTGACGTGAAACGCCAGATCGGTGTTGTGCCGGAAGGGATGGCGCTCTTTGGACGGCTCACCGGCGCGGAGTACCTGAACTTCGTTGGCCGCATGTATGGCCTGGATCGCGAGACTGCCGCGAAGCGCGCGGGTGAATTGCTGGAGTTCATGCAGCTCGCGGACCAACCCAAGAAGCTGGTCACAGATTATTCGCACGGCATGCAGAAGAAACTCGCGCTCGCGGCGGCGGTGATCCACGGCCCGAAGATCCTGTTCCTCGACGAGCCCTTCGAAGGTGTGGATGCGATCGCCGCAGGAACTCTGAAATTGATGCTGCAGCGGATGATCGCGCGCGGCGCGACGATCTTCCTGACCTCGCATGTGCTGGAGATCGTCGAGCGCTTATGCAGTCACGTCGCGATCATTCATAAGGGACGCCTGGTTGCGCAGGGGTCGCTGGAAGAGCTCCGGGCTGGAGTTGAGGCGCAGGCCGCGTCCGGAGACGGCGATCAACTCGCGCCCGGAAAGAAGCTCACGCTGGAAGAGATCTTTCTGCATACAGTGGGCGGAGTTCGCAGCGCGGAGCAGGAGTTGTCATGGCTGGGATGAATGCAGCCCAGGTCCGCGATCAGCTGAAGGCGATCGCGTTGGTGCGATGGGAAATCTTCCTGCATTCGCTGCAGACGACACGCGGAACGCTGGAACTGTTCTCGCGCATCGTGATTGGCGCGGTGATCACGAGTGGCGGATTGGGCGGCGCAGCGCTGGTCGGAGGATTCGCGTGGTATTTCGTCTCGCATGACTCTCCGGAACTTTTGGCGCTTCTGTTGTGGCCCGTATTCATGTTCTGGCAATTCTTTCCGGTCATGGCCACGGCGTTTGCCGAGACGCTCGACACCTCGAACCTGCTGCGCTTTCCGCTGAACTACCGCTCGTATGTTCTGGTGCGCGTTGTCTATGGAGCGCTCGATCCCGCGACGCTGCTGGGAAGCTTGTGGCTGATCGCGATCGCGCTCGGAGTTGGGATCGGAGCGCCGCGCTTGTTTCTGTGGACAGTGATCGTGCTGGCGCTGTTTGGGCTCTTCAATCTGCTGCTGACGCAGATGGTGTTTGCGTGGGTGGAGCGCTGGCTGGCGCAGAGGCGAACGCGCGAGATTTTCGCCGTGCTCTTCTTTCTGGGGATGATCAGCCTCCAGCTGATTGGGCCGATGATGAGCCGATTTCGTCCGCGATCGGCGTCAGGACTGGTGCGCGTCGGCGGCGAAGTCAACATCGCGCAACGGTTGTTGCCACCGGGGCTGGCTGCGCATTCGATCGCAAGCATGGTGCACGGACGCATTGGTGCGAGTTTGCTGACGTTCGCCTTTGTCGGAGTCTATGCGCTGGTCATCCTGAGATTCCTGAGCGTTCGGCTGCGCGCGCAGTACCGCGGCGAAAATCTGAGCGAGGTCACGAAAAGCGAACTGGTCCGGCATGGTGAGGGCGTGCGCGCTGGCTGGGACGTGCGCGGAGTCTCGGCGCCGATCATGGCCGTCTTCGAAAAAGAGTTTCACTACCTGTCGCGCAGCGGACCGATGCTGCTGACCTTGATCACACCGATCATCATGCTGGTGGTGTTTGGAATTGGGCAGGGACGGCCGGGCACGGGATTTCTGCAGAACAAGCCGGACTTTGCGTTTCCGGTTGGAGCGGCTTATACGCTGCTGCTGCTGACGAATCTCGTCTACAACAATTTTGGCGCCGATGGTGGAGGGATCCAGTTCTTTCTTGTGTCTCCGGCGAAGTTCCGGGAGATCGTGGTTGGAAAGAATCTGACGCATATGGCCGTGCTCGCGGGCGAAATGGTTTTGGTGTGGATTGGCGTGAGCTTGCTGTTCCGTCGTCCATCGCTGGCCATGACGGCGACGACGATTGCGGGAATCCTGTTTGCGGCGCCGCTGAACCTGGCGGTGGGAAACCTACTGTCGCTGTACGCGCCGAAGAAGATTGCATTCGAAACGTTTGGACGCCAGCGGGCTTCGCAGGTCACCGTGCTCACAAGTTTTGGCGTGCAGCTGATCGTTTTTGCATTGGGCGCAGCGGTGTTTATGCTGGGACGGTACTACCGGGATCTGTGGATTTCCGCGGGGCTGTTTCTTGCGCTGGCCGCAGTGTCATTCGGGATTTATTTCGTGGTGTTGGGAAGAGTTGACGGCGTGGCGCAGCGCCGGCGCGAGATTCTAACAAGCGAGTTGTGCAAGGCGTGAAGTGTTTCGCAAGCGAAAACCTTAAAACGCAGAGGAGAACGATCGCCGAGAACGCAGAGAAAAGCCTTTAACCGGAAAGAACGCAAAGAAAAGCCGCAAAGGTCGCAAAGAAAAGCGAGTCGCGCGTACCGAGTCGCGAAATCTCAAAGCGGAGAGGTTGCGAAGAACACTGAGACAAGCTTTAACGGCAAGAGAGCGCAAAGAAAAGCCGCGAAGGTCGCAAAGAAATGCAGCGAAGGGTGCAAAGAAAGGCCGACAGCAAGGTGAGCGGAGCTACGCTCCGCCGGACAGCCGAGGGCGCCTCCACCCCAACACGCCAAAACCGGGCGTGTCGGGGGCCCGGCGGCTGTCCCCACGTGAGTGGTGCGCCGGCGCCACGCAACCTTAGCCCGCTGGAACTTGATTTCCACACAAACAAAAGCCTATCCGGACCCGCGTATGATCCGGATAGGCTTCGTGCCTGACCCCGCTTGCCTGAACAGAGTTGGGCACAACTTGCGGCGCAGACTTCCTAGAACGCGGACTTCGGGCTTCCCTGCGCTTGCAGCGCGATGGTTTGCGCGGGACCGGTCTGGTGGCGAGCCATTTCCGTCTCCAGATTCCCCGGCAGCAGGCGTTCTCCGGCTGTGGTTCCCTGCAACCAGATGGCGCTCAGGAAGAACTGGCCGCCGAGATGGTGAAAGACCAGCAGCGTTTTGGCTGACGGCTCTCTGCGGTCGTCGTTCTTCGAGAGGAAGATCCGCACCTTGCGGTCGTTGTTGCGGATCACGACCACCTGCTTTTCGAAATCGAGCTGCACGATGTAGGTTCCGGACGGAAACGCCTGGTTCCCAACCGTAAAGTTGAACGGAACGTTGGCGACCGAGCCATTGGTGAGAGTGAAATTGCTCTGGGCCGCCGCGAACGAACCCCACACCAGCAAGCCGGCAACGAGACTGACTAACGTGTTCCTCATGTTCTGTCTCCCCTTTGTGAATTTTTCCCCACTGCGCTCTGCGCTCGTGTGGGCTGGTTTTCGCAGGAAAGACGGCTCGAGCCAATGGCTGGCGCCTCGTATCGGACTCGTATGTAGGTAGCAGCGCAAGTGACTGACACTGCGAATGATAACCACGCACCTAGCAAGCCCCGACGCGCCTTGCAACGACTCCTTCGAGTGGTACACTCGCGACATAGAAACGTCTAAGTCCGTAGCAGGCCCGAGGGGAATCAAAAGAGGATGGCAGCGAGTTCTGAGAACGGCATTCGAACGATCCATTTCGGTGTTTTTGACGCCGATCTGCGGACGCAGGAGTTAAAGAAACAAGGCACGCGGGTCAAGTTGCCGCGGCAGTCGTTCCAGATCCTCCAGATCCTGCTGGAGCGTCCCGGCGAACTGGTCACCCGTGACGAGTTGCGCAATGCCCTCTGGGCGGAAGATACGTTTGTCGATTTCGATCATGGCCTGAACAACGCGGTGAAGCGGATTCGCGCGGTGCTGGGGGATTCGGCGGAATCTCCGCGCTACATCGAAACTCTGCCCCGGATGGGGTACCGCTTCATCGGTCCGATCGCGAGGAACGGAAACGGAAATGGCAACGGAGCGTACTCGAATGGCAACTCGCACGACAGCGGTGCGGCCGCCACGATCGAGCGCGTGGTCGACGCTCCGGCCAGTCCGCTCGCCGCGCCACCTAAGGCCAAACCCCGGTTAGGGCAATTGCTGGCCATCGGCCTTGGCATCCTTTTATTGGTCGGAGCAGCCGGATGGTTGTGGCGTTCCCGCCGGCACATGCACGAGCAGCCCATGCTTACGATGGTGCCGTTCACGTCGTATCCGGGCTCGGAGGAGTACCCCACGTTCTCTCCCGACGGAAACCAGGTGGCATTTTCGTGGAATGGCGGCGACCAGAATGACAACTTCGATTTGTATGTCAAGGAGGTTGGGACCGACGCGCCGGTGCGGCTGACCCGCCGGAATGCCGGGTACATCGCAGGCGCGTGGTCACCGGATGGGCGTTTTATCGCCGTGATCGCGATCGACAAACACTCGGGCAAGGCGAACATGTTTCTGATTCCCGCGGTTGGGGGAAGCGAACGCCCATTGCTGCAGGGAGCGGCCGTCAAGTCGATGTTCGAACTGGCCATCACGTGGACGCCGGATAGCCAGTGGGTAGTCTTCTCCCGGACCGAGAACGAATTCCACGCGCATCTGGCGATGATCAACGTCGAGACACTGGAGGAACGCGAGCTTCACGCTCCGTCGCCACGCTGCGCGGCAACCGGGCTGGTGAGCTTTTCGCCGGACGGCAAGACCATGGCGACCTCGTGCATGTACACCTGGGGCGTGAACGGACTTTACATTCAGCCATTCCCTTCGGGAGCGGCGCGCGAACTGCGGGAACTTCGAGGCGAGGTGGAAGGGCTGCAATGGAGCCGCGACGGGCGAAGCCTGATTTATGCCATGGGCGGAGACCTGTGGCGGATTCGCGCGAATGGAGGCATTCCGGAGCGGCTGTGGTTTGGACAGAACGTGGTGTCGCCGACGATCGCGCGCGATGCCGATCGGCTCGCGTATGTCCACGAAATCCATAGCGCAGACATCTGGCGGATCGGACTTGGTGGCGGAAGTGGGCCGGCGACGCGCCCGTTTCCGTCGAACCTGACGCAACAGAATGCCAGCTATTCGCCTGACGGTAAGAGGATGGCGTTCGAATCGACGCGCTCGGGAAGCCAGGAGATCTGGGTCTGCGGCATCGACGGATCCGACCCGTTGCAGCTGACGAACATTGGCGGTGCGCTTACGGGGACGCCGCGCTGGTCGCCCGACGGGCAGAAGATCGTGTTCGATTCGCGCGTGTCGGGCAAAGCGGAGCTCTACGTGGTGAACAGCGCAGGAGGCAAAGCCCAGTTGCTGCCCACGACTCCCGATGGCGCCTCAGTTCCCTTCTGGTCGCGCGATGGACAATGGATCTTCTTTGCGGCCGACGTGAACGGCGATTCGCAGATCTTCAAACTTCCGTCTGCGGGCGGGAGAGCCATCCAGCTGACGACGAAGGGAGGCTTCGTCGCCAAGGAAGCGCCCGACGGAAAGATCTATTACACGCAGCCGAGCGGAAGAAGCCAGATGTGGACGATCGATCCGGACGGCAAGAACGAAGCACGGGTGCCGGGGATTCCGGACCTGGGATGGCCCGCCTTTGACGTAACGGCGCGCGGGATTTACTACGTCGACCCGATCACTGGGGATGACGTGATTCACTTCTATGATTTTGCGACGCGGAAGTTGCAGGTCGCGGTGAAGTTGCCGGGGCGCGCCCAGCCCTTCGCAGCGCAAATCTCCGTTTCCCCGGATGAGAAGTCTCTGCTCTATGCACAGACGACGCACAACGAGGCCGACATTGTGTTGGTGGAGGGATTCAAGTAGGGGCGTGGTTGCTCGCGATGTAATAACGCTATCGTGTTTCGGGCCTGAGTAAGGGGTCGATGAGTGTAATGGCGATATTTCGCCAGCGATCATGAGGATCGGGTCTGCATTCGATTGTTGAAGGAAGGTCCGATGCCTTTGCCCCTGCCCAACACTCGGGAAATATCCTCTCGAGTCACGAATCAGGGACGCTTAGGGCAGCGGAGGGAAGTACATAACTGGACGGCCCGCGACGAGTACTGGGAGCTAACCGATTGCCGAGAACTTCAAGACACTAATTCCCGCCTTTGGTGTCAGCGCGCAGGAAAACCACCGGAGCGTCTTTCGGCACGGTGAACGGACTCGCAGATTTTGCGTCGGGACTGAACTTTGAGAACGTCGAAGGGTTATCGCGAAAGTGCTTTTCGAGTGTTCGTATCCTTGTGCCATTGGCTGGGTGATCCGACAGAAGCTGCGGAATTTGGCCAACGTCAGCATTTTGGAAGTCTTGAAACAGCCACGTTAATCCCCACGGGTTGTAATCCGCGGCTGCGCAAATGTCGGAACCAGTCAGATCCGCTTTCGATTCCGCGTCACGTGAGTAACCCAGCGAGTGCAGCTTGCCAATTAGGGCAATCGCGATAATGTGGGCTCGTGTTGGTCCCAATAAAATTGCCGCAGCCACTTCCCGCTCCTCGATTTTCTGCTCCCTCTCCATCAGTGCTACGCCATCACGATGAATCGTATGGGAAACCTCGTGACAAAGGGTTCCTGCCAATTGCTCGGTATTCTTAACGAAATACAGAAGAGAATCCACCACGTAAACGTTCCCTCCCGGTGTCGCGAATGCATTGGGTTGTGCTTCGTGCACAAGAAAAAACTTAAAGGGATGTGGGTAGCGGGGCTGTGCCTCACGGGTTATTGCTTCTGCGATCGGTTTCAATGTGTCATAGAGAGGAGAGGACTTTATGATCTCCCCCTTGCCTTGCAACTGTTTGTACACAGCTTGCCCGAGCTCGGTTTCCTGGTCTGTAACTGGCTCGGGGACAGGGGCCTGGGCTAGTGACCCAATCGTGAGGACCAGCAGAACCACCACCGTCCCCAATCCCTCTTTAACAAGTCTTGGCGAGCTCATTTTTCTCCCTCCCTTTGTCAACCGCACCTTCGACGCTTCCAGACGAGGTCGTGGGTTCCTTAGCGAGGGACTACGAACCGCCCCTTGGCGGTTACACGCTGGCAGAGATGCTGCGGTGTTTGGATTTTCAAAGGGGAGGCCATTTCGACCTCCCTCTTTGAACCACCGTACATCGGATTACGACGCCTTTGCTCTTGCCGTGTCGGCCTTTGCCTTGAGCGCCTGCACCTTTGCCTGCGCCTTACGTTGAGCAGCATCACGTTTCTCTTTTCCCCTTTGCAACTGAGCCTGGATTCTTGTATCGAGCTGGTTAATCTTCTCTTGCAGTTTTGCTTTCCGGTCCGCATGAGCTTTCGCTAGCTCGGCCTTGAACTGAGCGAGATCGGCCTTCATCGCGGCAGTATCCTCGTCGTCAACTTTGTCCCTAACCTCGGATAGAGAGCGTCGAAAAACGTTCCCGCCGATCGTTTCCATCCGCGTATCCACCGGGGTGGTCCACTCTTCGTCTACTTCCGCAACTAGTGCTACGTTCGGAGCCACCAAGACTTTCTGGACGTCGTCAATAAAATCGGCCCCGACACGAACGCTGTTTACGTCTAGTGCGCTGCCAGCGGCCATCCCGGCAGCTGCACCCGCTGCAACGCCCACCGGCCCTCCCAAAATGCCGATTAGGCTTCCCAGAGATGTGCCGACCAGAGTCCCGATCGGGCCGACATCGTCTCCCTGTTTTACGGATGCTGTTCCGTCCGCATTTTTTGTGAGCACCGCGTAGGCGTAGACGCTTATGCTTCCCTCGGAATCCAATTGCTGAAGAGCCCTTTTTCCTTCATACGCCTTGCTCTCGTTGGGAAAAACCACTACTAGCATACGATCCATGATTCATCTCCTATATGCGTCGTCGGACGACAACGCGAAAATCCCGAACGGAGTGGTCATCGTGTACCGAATCCCCTGCGCACAACCGCTGAGCGGGAGATTCAGATCGTAGACGGCCCTTTGCCTATTGACCGATTGGTTTGCGTGCTGTTTGTCTTCTTTGCCGGATCGCGATCGGATCCGATCTGTTAGAGAAATGGAGAGGTGAATGATTTAAGCGACGACCCCTGAGTCGGCCACCCTTTACTCGCGAACAACGAGGTCGAACGAAGTGGTGAGCATTTTATGTCAGCTCGGATCAGGGTACAACTACGCCGCCTTCATGTTGTCGATGTCCTTCTTGAGCGCATCGGTGTCGGCCTGCAACTGTGCCTTTGCGCGCTTTTTTGCCCGAGTGATGGCAGCCTCGACTTTCGCTTCGACGTCGGAAGCCGCAACCACTACGAAGCCGCTCGTACCATCGTCGAGCAATTCGCCAAGATCCTTCAGATCGGATCGCTTCATCCCGCCCGCCACGTGCCCAGCCACTGCACCGGCGCCAGCACCGATAGCCCCGCCACCGAGCAAGCCAGTCGCTAGCCCAATACCAGCCGCCGGGAACAAGGCGATCACCGCCCCAACGGCAAGCCCGAGCACGAATCCTCTCGCTGCACCCTGACGAGTCGGCTCCTCGGTACGTTTGACAATTTCAACTTTTCCGTTCGATTTACGGGTTAACACGGCTGCATCGTAGGTGTCGATGATCCCGGTATCCGTATACAGTTTGCGGACAGCATCGTAGTCAGCTAAAGCATCTGATTCGTTGTTGTATTGGTTTGCGAGTACAACGAAGGTGTCAAGTGACATGATCGACTCCTTTCACTTGATGAAATTTTTGATGTCAAAGAATACTCCTACGGATCGAGGTGGGGCAAACGGGTAGGCACGGCTACCTAACCAGCGAACCTCCTCTTGCTTGCTACCGGCGCTTTTATGTATCTCGGAGCCATTGTCCGCGATTTGCTGCGATAGCGTGGTTTCGATGGCACTTGTTGAAATCAGATGGGATGAGAAGGCCGGTCTCCGACGGGATGCTGTACGCTCCCAAGGTATCGACGTGCTTGAAAGCACAGATCAATCAAAGGAGACGCGGAGTCAGCGAAAAGCTGCTGAGACGGCGGGGCGGCCAGCTAACAGTTCTCCGCGGGTGAGGCCCGCATTTTTGCTGGTCTGGACGGCATGGCTGAAACCATGCCCTTCCCATAACCATTGTTGAGATGAGTTCTCACTCAGTGCGGGGCTGTGCGAAATTCTCTTTTCAAAATCGGCGCGTTGGACTAGACTGCGTCTACTCCTCTCTGGGGTGCGCGCAATGCACGTCATCGTACGCCTTCGAATTCGCTCCTCACGACCCGCTGATCGACCGCGATCGCGCTGAACTCCTTCTGCGCACGTCGCGACGTTGATCGCGATTCCTGACATACCCAGCTTCCTTTGAGCGGCGCCGAACGGGAAATGAATCCCGATTCGTGGCGCGGAAATCTGAAGGTGTTACATGGATGCAACGACCACGCTGCCGGAACTTCCACAGCCGAGCATGTGGACATCGATCCGCGAGGCGCTTCGCGGATCGCACCAGGACTACACGTCGGGCGACCTGAACCGCGCCATCCTCCTGCTAGCCATTCCCATGGTGCTCGAGATGGTGCTCGAGTCGCTATTCGCCGTGGTGGACGTGTTTTTTGTCGGACGGATCGGCGCGAACGCGGTGGCAACGGTGGGGCTGACGGAATCTCTGCTGAGTCTCGTGTTCGCGGTGGCGATCGGCTTGAGCATGTCGACCACAGCGATGGTCGCGCGCAGGATCGGGGAGAAAGATCCGGAGGGCGGGTCCATCGCCGGAGTGCAAGCCATCGTGCTGGGACTGACGGTCTCGTTGTGTGTCGGTGTGCCTTGCTTGTTCTATGCGCCGCGCCTGTTGCAGTTGATGGGAGCGTCCCCGGAGATTGTGGCGAGCGGCTCTGGCTACGCCCGCATTGCGCTGGGCGGTTGCGGCGCGATCATGATGTTGTTCCTGAACAACGCGATCTTTCGCGGGGCGGGTGATGCGGCGATTGCGATGCGCCTGCTGTGGGTGTCGAACATCATCAACCTCGTTCTCGATCCTTGCCTGATTTTTGGGTTGGGACCGTTTCCACGACTCGGTGTGACGGGCGCGGCGCTGGCTACGTTCACGGGGCGCAGCATCGGCGTGCTGTACCAGTTCTACCGCCTGGGACGCGGGACGGAACGGCTGCCCAGCCTGGCGCGCCACTTGCGCGTGAATCTCGGCGTGCTGTGGCGGCTGATTCGCGTGTCGATTACGGGAATTCTGCAGTTCGCGATCGCCCACACGAGTTGGATCGGGCTGGTGCGCATTGTGAGCATCTTTGGCGCGGCGGCGCTTGCGGGATATACGATCGCGATCCGCATTCTCATTTTTGTGATCCTGCCGTCGTGGGGGCTGAGCAACGCCGCCGCTACGCTGGTGGGGCAGAATCTGGGAGCGCAGAAACCCGATCGCGCGGAGACGTCGGTGTGGCGCACGGGCTTCTACAACATGCTGTTCCTGGGCGGGGTGGGCGTCTTCATGGTGGTGTTCGCGGAGCCGATCGTGCGGCTGTTCACGCATGATCCCGACGTGATTCCCCTGGCGGCTTCCTGCTTGCGCATTTTGAGTTACGGCAACATCGGCTATGCCTACGGGATGGTGATGCTGCAGGCGTTCAATGGCGCGGGCGATACGGTGACGCCGACGATCGTGAATCTGTTCGGCTTCTGGTTCCTGGAAATTCCGCTGGCGTATTGGCTGGCGATTCCGATGAACCTGCGGTCGAGAGGAGTCTTTTGGTCGATCGTGATTGCCGAGGGTTCGATTGCGGCGGCGGGCATTCTTTTGTTCCGGCGTGGACGATGGAAGCAGCAGAAGATTTGACGTGGACGATTCCCAGGTCAGCGTCCAATGAGCGGACGCGAACCTGGGGCACCATCCTGGAAGAAGCAGAAGATTTGACGAGGGTCCGTTAGGCGGCAGTTGCTGCAGCTGGGCTTTTTATTCATTGCGAGGTCGATCAACGCATGATTCGTCAAGAGAAGGAAGAAGGGGTCACTGAGGTTATGTTGCCGGGCCGCGAGGAGCGGTCCGTCCTTTGGTCGGAAGCGATTGCGCAAGCCGAGACTTACTTCGACGACGTGGCATCGCTTCCGGTCGCGCCCAATCTCGATCCGGCGGAGTTGCAGCGGGTTCTTGCGTCGTTTTCATTCGATGAGCCGGATTCGCGGATGGAAGTATTGCAGCGCTACATGGGCGAGTGGAAGAAGCATCAAGTGCACGTTCCGCATCCGTGCTACTTCGGCTTGTTCAATCCGGCGCCGACGTTCATGTCGATTCTCGGAGATCTGATGACGGCCACGGTCAATCCGCAGCTTGCGGCGTGGAGTCACAGCCCGCTGGCGGTGGATACGGAGCGGCACCTGGTGGCGGCGTTTGCGGAGAAATTCGGACTTCCGCCAGAGGATGCGGACGGCTGCCTGACGATCGGAGGAGCCGAGGCAAATCTGACGGGCATGCTTTGCGCGCTCGTAAAAAGATGGCCGGGCATTCTGGAAGATGGCATGCAGGGAGTGAAAGAAAAGCCAGTGTTTTACGGCTCGGCCGAGAGCCATCATACTTTTGTAAAAGCGGCGCGCATGGCCGGGTTGGGGCGAAGCGCGCTGCGTACGGTTCCCGTCACTGACGATTTGCAAATCGACCTGGCAACACTGAGGCGGATGATCGAAGAGGATCGCGCGAGCGGGCGAGAACCTTTTATGGTGATCGGCACAGCCGGGACGACCAGCGCAGGGATCGTGGATCCGCTTGCGGAGCTGAAGAAGATCGCACAGGCGCAAGGAATGTGGTTTCACGTCGATGCGGCGTGGGGTGGAGCAGCGGTTCTCGTGCCTGAGCTTCGCGGGGCGGTCGCGGGCATTGAAGACGCGGATTCAATCACCTTCGACGCGCATAAATTTCTCTCGATGCCGATGGGCACGGGCATGTTCCTGACGCGGCAGCGCGATGTGCTGGGCAGAATGTTTGCGGTAAGCACCAGCTACATGCCGAAAGAAGGCCAGGGGATGGCGGTGGTAGATCCTTATGTGCACTCGCTGCAATGGTCGCGACGATTCATTGGCCTGAAGCTGTTTCTGACGCTGGCCACGACCGGATGGAGCGGCTACGCGCAGGTGCTGCGGCACCAGGTGGAGATGGGGAAGCTGCTGCGCGAGCGGCTGATCGCAAGTGGATGGAGCGTTGTGAATCGAACGGAACTGCCGTTGGTGTGCTTCACACCGGCGAACGAGAGCTGGGACACGATGATGCACCAGAAGGCGGCAGAGGCGGTGGTTGCATCGGGCAAGGCGTGGATCTCGAGTGTTCTGTTGGGCGGGAAGGTTCCCGCGCTGCGCGCGTGCATCACGAACTACCGCACGGGGCCACAGGATATCGAGACACTGATGGCGGTCCTGACCGAGGTCCGAGACGCGGTGGTGGCTGGACGCTGCGGATGAACTTTCGCGTGTGTGGGTGAGCTCGACGGCCCAATTCGTTTATCCTTTCCCCGCAAATTCTCTGGAAAAGGAAGCGCATGTTCTATCTCCCGATTCTTCTGATGATCCTGGGGACGACCTTCTATCACGTTGCGCAAAAGTCGGTTCCGCCGCAAGTCAACCCGATGTTCTCGCTGGTGATGAACTACGTTACGGCCCTGATCGGGACTGCGGTTCTCCTTCCGCTTTATCCGGCGAAGAGCGCGGGGGCATGGTCGCTCAAGGGCATCAATTGGGCCAGTTGCGCCGTCGGGGTGTCGATCGTCGCGGTGGAGTTATCGGTATTGCTGGCGTATCGCACGGGGTGGAGGGTCAGCATACTTTCGGTAATCGGCAACACGGCGAGCGCGCTCCTGCTGGTGGGAATCGGATTGTTGTTTTTTCACGAGCACCTTTCGGGCAGAACGGTGGCGGGCGTGGCGCTGTGCCTGGTGGGGCTGGGTCTGATTACACGGCCGTAACCAAACCGCTGCGTTCGTAGCGTAGTCGCGAGGAATGTATTCTGCAGATGCTCATCATCTTTGCCGGGCTTCCTGGTGTTGGAAAAACGACGATTGCTCAGGAACTGGCCCACAAACTGGGCGCCGTGTACTTGCGGATTGATTCGATTGAGCAGGCGCTGCGCGACTCCGGTGCCGTGACTGGTCCGATGAACGACTGGGGCTACCGGATTGCATACACGCTGGCAGCCGATAATCTTCGCCTTGGAGGAACCGTCGTCGCCGATTCCGTGAACCCGCTGCGGATCACCCGCGAGGCTTGGCGAGATGTTGCGAAAAAGGCGCGCGTGGACACGGTGGAAATCGAAGTCAAGTGTTCTGATTGTGACGAGCATCGACGCCGTGTAGAGAGCCGATCTGCGGATATTCCGGGGCTGACGCCGCTTGCGTGGGCCGAGGTATTGGCCCGAGAGTATGCACCCTGGGATCGCGAACACATCGAAATTGATACGAGCGAGCTGTCCGTCGAGGAAAGTGTCGAGTTGATCTTGTCGAAGGTACCGCGACACTGAAGGCGACGGTGGTTTTTTCGGGCCCTCGCTTGCCTTACAGCTTCATCTCCCACGTCTCAGCGACGAGGTTGTCGCGGCCCCAGCTTTTGTGCCGCTGCTTTGCGATAAAGCGGAATCCGGCTTCCTGATACAGATGGCGAGCGGCTCCAAGTTCGCTCTGCGTCCAGAGCATCATCTTCTTGTAGCCGGCCTGGCGCGCGAAGCGGACGCACTCCTCGACGAGGCGGCGGCCGATCCCCAGGCCGCGTGCCGATGGTTCGACGAGCAGCAGCCGCAATTTGGCGACCGTCCTGGATTTCGCGACGATGAAAATCGAGCCCACGACCTCCCCGTCTTTTTCTGCGATCCAGCAGCGCTCGCGGCGGGGATCGAAGTGCTGGATGAACTCTGCGACGATTTCCGCGACGAGGGCCTCGAAGCGTTCGTCGTAGCCGTACTCCTTCCAGTAGAGAGCGCCGTGGCGGTGGACGACCCATCCCATATCGCCGGGCTGATGCGAGCGGAGGATGTAGGCAGGCTGACCGTTTTTCGCCTGGGCGGGATCGATGGCGGATTCGATAAGGTGCATGGCATCGATGAGTTGCTTCTGCCGCGCAGGAGAGACTTTTTCGAGCATGGTGGCGACTTGCTGGCTGGAGCGCGCCTCGAGCGGGTTGAAGACTTTTCGGCCTTTTGGGGTAAGTCTGAGATGACTTTGGCGGCCGTCGGCGACGGAGCGGGTGCGGGCGATCAAGCCGCGCTTCTCAAAGGAGCGCAGAATCCGGCTAAGGTAGCCGGCATCGAGACCAAGTTCCCGGCAGAGTTCCACGGCGGTCGAGTCTTTGCGGTGCACGATCTCGTACAGGACGCGCACTTCGGTCAAGGAAAATGGGCTGCTCAGCAGTCCTTCCTGCAAAACACCGATCTGCCTGGTGTAAAAGCGATTGAAGCGCCGGACTTCGGCAACGTGTGCAAGTGAGGGAGCTTTGTTTGCGGCCATCCGGACCCTCCGGGTTAGATGACATTATCAACCACATAGTTGACGGTGGCAACTATCTTTGTTTGTGTTGGTCGGCTGGCCAAGGGGAAAGTCGATTGGTGCAAAAAGCTTTTAACCGCAAAGGACGCAAAGAAAGGCCGCAAAGATCGCACAGAAAAGCATCGACCATCGAGGGCACAGAGGAAGATCCGCGACCAGATGTTGATCGTTGGCCTTTGTCGTTCACGACCCATGACACTTTCTTCCGATACGTGCAGCTGCTCGATCAGGCTTCGGACGCCTTCCCTGTTTCCGGGCGGAGGGAGACCGGAGTGGCGCTGTGCTGCGTCCTGCTACAATTTTTGGGACATCAACCTGAGACGAGAAAGGAAGATCTCATTCATGCTGGCAGCAGGCAATCCATTTCCCGATTTTTCTCTACCCAATCAGGACGGCAAAATCACCAAGCTCAGCGACTTCGCCGGACATTGGCTTGTGGTTTACTTTTATCCGAAGGATGACACTCCGGGCTGCACGATCCAGGGCAAGTCTTTTACTGCAAGCAAATCGGACTTCGATGCGGCAGGGATCAAATTGGTGGGCGTCAGCGCCGATGATGCGGCTTCGCACAAGAACTTCTGCAACAAGTTTTCGTTTACGATTGACCTGCTCGCCGACACGAACTCGTCTTTGATGAAGACGCTGGGTCTGGGACAGTCAGAGTGGAAGGGGATGAAATTCTGGGAGCGCACGACGTTCGTTGTGGACCCGAAGGGCGTGATCCGCAAGGTCTACGAGAAAGTGAATCCGGAAGGGCATGAGCGGGTGCTGCTTGATGACATACATGGTTTGAAAGCGGCGTGAATCCTGCTAACTCGCGGCACAAAGATTTGTTGCGAAGAAACTGCCGTCCGGTGAAGCGGACTCGGTTTTTAAGGCTGTCCGTCTCGCACAACTTACGTTGTGGGCTAGTATCTGCCGTCGCTGCGCGACTGCACAGTCGGCCTGACCAGCCTGCGACGGCGTGGCGGGGGATGCGGGTCCCAAACCCAGGTTAGCGTCCAAAGGACGGGCGCGAACCTGGGGCACCGTGGTGGATTGCTTCAGGTGTCCATATGGGGTGCCGATGCTGGTTCAAAGCTCTGGTCCGCTTCGACGGCCGAGGACGCCCGTCGCTCCATCGTCATAATCATAATGAATCGACGCAGTAAATCGGGCGTTTCCTCACGGGCTGAAGCCATGCCCTTCCCATAAACCATTTACGAGTCGGGCCATGGACGAATGAGGCCTGATGAGTTCCAGGCTATTCGTCCATTCCCAGCTCTTTCAGCAGCGCCTTCCATTTCGAATCGACGGACGACTTCGTCTTCTCATCCATCGTGATCTCGTCGGGCCACGGGCGGGTGAAGCCTTCCGTGGACCACTTGCGCGTGGCGTCGACGCCCATCTTCGATCCGTAATTCGGCAGGCGGGAGGCGTGGTCGAGCGAATCGATCGGGCCGAGGGTGAACTGGATATCGCGCTCGGGATCGATGTTGTTGAGGACTTTGAGGGTGACTTCGCCGATGTCGTGAACGTTGACGTCTTCGTCGACCACGAGGATGCACTTGGTGAACATGGCCTGGCCCAGCGACCAGATGGCGTTCATCACTTTGCGCGCCTGCCCCGGGTAGGACTTGCGGATGGAGACGATCATCAGGTTGTGGAAGACGCCTTCGAGCGGCAGATTGATGTCGACGAGCTCGGGAATGGTGAGCTTCATCAGCGGGAGGAAAATGCGTTCGACGGCCTTGCCCATCCAGCCGTCTTCCATGGGCGGCTTTCCCACGATGGTGGTGGCGTAGATGGGGTCTTTGCGATGCGTGATGCAGGTGACGTGGAAGACGGGGTAGGTATCGTCGAGCGAGTAGAAGCCAGTGTGATCGCCGAAGGGGCCTTCGGTGCGGAGTTCGTCGAGGTTCACGTAGCCCTCGAGGACGATTTCGGCGTCGGCGGGGACTTCGAGGTCGACGGTCTCGCACTTCACCAGTTCGACGGGCTTTTGGCGGAGGAAACCGGCGATGAGGAATTCTTCGACGTCGGGTGGTGCGGGTACGATGGCGCTGAAGGTGAGCGCGGGGTCGGTGCCGATGGCGACGGCCACGTCCATTTTGCCTGAGGGCATGGCGGCGTCGGAGAGCTGGGAACCGCCAGAGGTGCGGGCCATGATGTCGACGGCATTTTGGCGAGCTGCACTCGCCTGGACAGCCGAGGGCGGCTGTCCCCACGTGGCCTGTGGCACGGTCTGGGCCGAGGGCGGTTGTTCACCGCGAGACTGCGCGGCTGCTCGCAGGTGATCGCGGTAGTGTTCGGCGGCGACCTTTTGGCGCTGCCAGTGCATGCCGGTGGTGCGCTCGTCGTAGACCTGCATGCGGTACATGCCGACGTTGCGCTTCCCTGTTCTGGGGTCACGTGTGATCACGCACGGCAAGGTGATAAAGCGGCCGGCGTCTTTCGGCCAGCATTGAAGGATCGGAAAGTCGAGGAGGGAGAAGTTGTCGCGCTTGATGACTTCTTTGCAGGCACCGGTGGTGACGGATTTCGGGAAGAACTTGCCCATTTCGGCGAGCATGGGGAGCATTTTGACTTTGTCGAGGAAGCCCTGCGGGGACTTGACGTCCATGAAGGCGCGGATGCGATCGGCGACCTCGTCGAGCGAGTCGACTTCGAGCGCGAGATTCATGCGACGGGCGGAGCCGAATTGATTGATCAGAAGCTGCGAGCCGGGATGGCCCTTGATCTTCTGGAACAGAAGAGCGGGGCCGCCGAGGCCGAATTTCGAAGTGTGGCTTTTGCTGACGCGGTCAGCGATCTCGGCAATTTCGAGGATGGGGTCGGTTTCGGTGCGGATTTTGCGGAGTTCGCCGGCGCGGTCGAGCGCGGCGATCCAGTCGCGGAGATCGTTATAGGCCAAGCAGGGCTCCGGGAAACAAAAGATTATACGGGACGGGGAGGAGTGAGTACCGAGTAGCGAGTTGCGAGTATTGAGAAAAAGCGTCGACCACAGGGGACGCATCGGGGGATCGAAGGATCGGGTCATCGGAGCATCGGGAAACGACTGAGCTATGAACTGCAAAAAGGAACCGAAGGAACCCAACGCCAGTGAGGGCAAGATGCCCTCACGACAGCCGGCGGGACGCCGGCGCTACAAGTCGCGACTGGCGAGTGAAATCTTAAAACGCAGAGATCGGCGAGAAGATCCGCAGAGGGCGCGGAGAAAAGTTGTTCACCGCAAGGTGCCCTTTTTCGCCTGCAACCACTTGATTTCACGGCCAATGAAGACTGCATCCGGCGAGGACTGGGGCACATCTGGATAGGTGTCGTTGAGAGTTCAACGGCCATGTAAGACCACCTCAAAGCCGATTCTGGCAAAAGCAAGCAGATAGAGTTGAACTGCTTCACCCGGCGAGGCCGGGAGGAGTGCATCCATGAGGCATCACTTTCGCGTGGTGGTGGTGCTGGTTGTGTGTCTGATCGCGTACGGTGCGCTGCTGGCGGCGTTTCATTGGATCAACCAGCCGCGCGATAGCGCCGTGCTCGGCGGCATCGGCCTGATTATTGCGTTGTTGGTGGTGGTCCCGTTGGCGATTCGGGAGATCTGGAGGAGCCTATGACCCTATTCAATAGCGATCGAGATAAAAGGAGTTCAGGTATGGAGTGGACAGCGAATTTTTCCCGCAGGTCGGTGATCGTGCCGGTGCTGATCGTTGTTGGATTGCTGATCGGCGTGTGGATGATCTTCAGTTTCCTGGTTGGGGTAACTCGTATCGAGGCCGGCTATGTCGGCATCGAGGTGAATCTGGCGGGGAGCCAGAGAGGCGCGTCGCAAATTCCAGTGCGCACGGGCTGGGTGCTGTACAGCCCGCTGACCACGCAGGTGATCGAGTTCCCTACTTACGTGCAGACGGTGAAGTGGACGCGGGATACCAGTGAAGGCCATCCGGTGAACGAGGAGATGGGCTTCAACAGCAAGGAGGGCATGGAAATCTTCGCGGACGTTTCGTTGTCGTATGCGATCGAGCCGAGCCGGGTGCCGGATTTCTACGTGAAGTATCGAGTGAACCAGCTTGAGGGCTTCACGCATGGCATTCTGCGCGATATCGTGCGCAACTCGCTGAACGAAGTGGCGTCCACCTATACGGTCGAGGACATCTACGGCGAGAAGAAGGCGCAGTTCCTAGGGCAGGTGGAGCAGCAGATCCAGTCGAAGATCACGAATGTTGGCGTCGGCGTGCAGCAGTTCGGCTTCATTGGTGCGCCGCGGGTGCCGAGTGTGATTGCGCAGGCGATCACCGCGAAGGCCCAGGCGATTCAGGAAGCGGAGCGCGCCAAGAATGAGCTGGCGACCACGCAGGCGGAGGCGGCGAAGAAGATCGCCGAGGCTGAGGGCGACGCGAAGTCGGCGGTGACGCGGGCGCAGGGCGAGGCGGATGCAAACCGCATCCGGCAAAACTCGCTGACACCGCAGTTGCTCGAGCTGCGCAGGCTGGAGAATCAGCAGGCGCTCATTGAGAAATGGAATGGCCAGCTGCCGACGGTGGAAGCCGGACAGAACGGTGCGTTGATGCTGCAGTTGCCGCGGCAATAATCGTTGCGGTGGCGAGGGGAGGGCTAAACGCCCTCCCTTTTTTGGTTCGTGGCTATTTTGAGGTGCGAGCTTCTTCGGAAAAGACTTGAACCGAAAAGGAAGTCGAGGAAACCTTGCGAGTGAGGGCAGGATGCCCTTACGACAGCCGGCGGGACGCCAGCGCTACACGTCTTGAGCACCGAAAGGGGAGTGACATCTTAGTGCGCGGAGGACGCGGAGAAGAGCCGCGGAGAGCGCAGAGACAGAGCTTCTAACTGCGAAGGACGCAAAGAAAAGCGCGCCCCACAGGGAGCAGAGGGGATCACGGAGGAACGCTGGCTTGTTCTATGCCCGACGAAGGTCGACGGGCGTGGACGCCCGTCGCTCCAGCGAGTCAAAGACATGGATTTTGCAGTTTGCAGACCATCGGCTGAGCGGGATGGCGTATCTTTCCCGTATAGTCTTCTGCCGGGCTTTTTCCTTGGGGGTGCGGGTTGCGACGAGTCGTGGTCACGGGCATGGGGGCGGTGAGTCCGAACGGAGTTGGGCGGGAGGCTTTTGCGGAGGCGATTCTCGCGGGCAAGTCGGGGGTGCGGCGAATCTCACACTTCGATCCCAGCGACATCACTGTGCAGATTGCGGGTGAAGTGCAGGGCTTTGATGAATTGGCGTGGATGGAAAAGCGCGAGCGAAGACATGTATCGCGCGTGTTGCCGCTGGCGCTCGCGGCGGCGAGTGAAGCGCTGGATCACGGCGGGATCGACACGAGTTCCCTTTCGATGGATGAGCGGCGGCGGTTCGGTGTGATCGTCGGATCGGGTGGCGGGTCGCAGGAATTTACCGAAGAGCAGTATCGGCTGTTCTTTCACCAGGACTACCGGCACATGAGTTTGTTCTGCGTGCCCACGGGAGTGATGGGGACGTTTTCGAGCGATCTGAGCATTCGATTCGGACTGCGCGGGCCGAGCCAGGTGATCACGACGGGATGCACTTCTTCGACGGACGCGATCGGGTACTCGATGCGGACGATTCAGTCGGGGCGCGCGGACATGATTCTGACTGGCGGCGCAGATGCGCCGATCGCGCTCGGCATCGTGAAGGGATTCATCCTGATGAAGATCCTGACGGATTCGTGGAACGCGGATCCGACAAAGGGATCGCGTCCGTTTTCCGTGGACCGTGATGGATTCGTGCTGGCGGAGGGCGCGTGGATGTTTGTGCTGGAGGAGTACGAGCACGCGCGGGCGCGGGGCGCGAAGATACTGGCGGAGGTCGCGGGGTATGGATCCACGTGTGAAGCGTTTCATCGCGTCCGCTTGAAAGAGTGCGGCGAGGAGCCGGCGCGGGCGATCGGATTGGCGATGGAGCAGGCTGGGATTGCCGCCCAGGATGTGGATTATGTGAATCTGCATGGGACGTCGACGCAACTGAATGATCGGATCGAGACACAGGCGCTGAAGCTAGCTCTGGGCGAGGGGGCGCGCGAGGTGCCGATGTCGGCACTGAAGTCGCAGATCGGGCATCCCCAGGGCGCGTGTGGGGCGGCGGGAGTGGCGGCAACGATTGTCGCGATGGAACGAGGGCAGATTGCGCCCACGATCAATCTGACAACTCCTGATCCGGCGTGCGATCTGGATTACGTGCCGGAGGCAGGGCGCAAGGCGGAAATCGAGCACGGCGTCTGCAACTGCATCGCGTTTGGGTCGAAGAACTCGGCGCTGGTGTTGCGGAAGGTTGCGTAAGGTAGATAAAAGGTGTCCTCCCTGTAACCGATCGAAAAGCTTTTAACCGCAAAGGCCGCAAAGAACAACCACAAAGAGCGCAAAGAAGACCATTCACCATGGCGGTACGGGGGGAGGACGGGAGAAAGCCTAACCCCGGAGACGAGGAAACGTAAACGAGGGCAAGTCAGGAGCGAGGAACGCTGAAGCATGCATGAATTGAATCAAACGATTGGCGAGGGATTCGCGCGGCGCTATGAAGAGCTGGCGGCGAAAGTGGACGAACTGTCGGCGCCTCTCAGCGATGAGCAATTCTGGACGAAGCCGTTTGCGTTCGGCAACAGCTTTGGCCACCTGGTGCTGCATCTCACGGGGAATCTGAATTACTACATTGGGGCTGAGATTGCCGGGACCGGATACGTGCGAGACCGGGACCGGGAGTTCACGGAGGCGGCGCGTCCGACGAAGAAGGAAGTGATGCGGCGTTTTGACGACGCGGTGGCGTTGGTGATGCGCACGGCCCGAGCGCAGACGGAAGCGGACTGGGCGAAGGCGTACACGGCGATGCGGGAAGAGGATGCGGATAACCGGTTCAATATCTTTCTGCGATGCGCGAGCCATCTGCATCATCATGTGGGGCAGATGATGTATTTGCAGAAGGAATTGATGCGTGATGTTGGTAGTGAGAACCCCTTATGAGGGCTGAGGCGATTAAGAAATATGGGGTCCCCTTCGGCTTCGCTCAGGGCGGGCTTTCGACTGCGTTCGCCTGACGACTCACTTCGCTCAGGATGACAAGAAAAAGGTTTTCAGAATTTCGAGTTTCAGAATTTCAAGTTTCGAGTTTCCAGTTTCAAGGTTGCAAGGTTTCGGGGTTGCTGTCTTGATACTCATGTAGACAAGAGATTCAGCACTTTTTCTTCGACCTGGGGCCAGACTTTGGAGCGGGGGTCGATGAGATCGAAGTGGTCCGCGTTGGCAACTTCCACGAGCTCGACTTTTTCGTGGGCCTTCTTTTTCTTCGCAGCGTAGTTGCGGCTGAACTCGAGGGGCACGACGTCGTCGGCCAGTCCGTGGAGAATCAATTGCCGGGCTTGCGCCACATGCAGGCGGACCGGATCGGCATCCTGGTAGTGGTCTGGAACTTCGCCCGGCTTGCCGCCCAGGAATTCCACGACCGCGTCGTTGCTGAGATGAAGGTCGAAAGCGCGTTGCAGGTCCGTGACGCCCGCCAGCGACATCACTCGTTGAACCGAAGGCTCGTGCGCCGCGAGGCACAGAGCCAATTGCGCCCCGGCGGAATGCCCCATGACCACGACACTGGTTATGTCGAGTGAATATCGCGGAGCGATCTGCGCCAGGAAGCGATAGGCGTTGGCGACGTCCTCCATCGTGCCGGGCCAACCGCCGCCCGGATTCCCCACCCTACGGTATTCGATGTTCCAGGTGGCGCAACCCTTCGCGGTGAGCACCGCACAAAAATGGCCGGCGTGCACCAGGTCGTAGCGCGCGCGCCAGTATCCGCCGTGGATGTTCATCACGACCGGGGCTCGCTTCTTGTCCCGAGGCAAGCGTAGATCGGCAAACTGATTGGGGTCGGTGCCGTACGCTAAACGATAATCTGCGGGCAGCGGCGGAAGGTTGAGGATGTCCTGGGGCATGAAGCAGATATTCTACTCAATGCCCGAGCGAGGGCCGGGCTCATCCCCGCGACTGGAAACGGGCGCCAACTCCACGATGACTCCGTCGCCCCAGCCGTACTTTTCCCGCGATGCCTGCTGCACGCTCTTGTGAAGTGTCGGATCGGAATCGGCAGTGATCACTCGGGCTGTTGCGGGAAAGTGCTCCTCCGCGATTCGAACTTGTACCTCAGGACTGGCCTGCAGATTCCTGAGCCATTGGGAGGTTGCGTACTCGGCGATCACGTAATAGCGACCGCCGAGTTCGGTGAACCAGATCTCAATTTCGCGTGGAAGGCCGGTCTTGCGACCGCGCGTTGTGAGATAGAGATACTGCTCGCGGCTACTGTCCTTTGAGCTTGAGCTTGGCTTTGTTGTCTTCAAGGAATTGCCGGAGATTGTCTGAAGCGTCGAGCAGGCGCGTCCATTGTTCGTAGTAGAGGGTGACCGGGAAACGGCCGAGTCCGTAGACGCTGACACCACCCTTCTCCGACACTTTGAATTCCATAGTGCCGCTGCGTTTTTTGGTTTCCACCTGCTTTTCCAGATCGGCGAGGCGGGCTTTGAGTTCTTCGTAGCTTGGTTCCGTCATAAAGACCTCGAATGATGGCGTGATGGAGACATGATAGAGGGTGGGTCGGGATTCGTCGAGGAGGCAGGTCACTGCGTGCGGTGGAGAGGCTCCGGCTTCATGAAAAAGCCTTTAATCGCAAAGGGCGCAAAGAAAGGCGGCAAAGAACGCAAAGAAAAGCTCTTCCACCGCGGACGCGGGGGCAGGTGGAGACAACCGATAAGATCGGGTCATCGGGTCATCGGAGAACACGAACTCGCGATCGAGCCGTCTTGTACCTCAGAACAACCTTCCTAACTGGAAATAGAACTTGTGGTGGCCGCGGTCGCCGACACTTCCCCCAAAGACTACCGGGCCGATGAAAGACTGTACTAGCACAGCGGCGTTGAAGTCGTTTGGCAAGCGGGAGTCGCTCTGATTGACAGGGCTGTACGACTTGCCGATCTCGTAATCGCTGACGAGATAGACGTTGTTGCCCAGCAGCGGCGTGAGTTCTTTTAATCGACGAATATACCCGGCCTGCGCCAGGAAGTACTGGTTGCTAAGCAATTCGTTAACACCGTACGCGGCCAGGCGCTGCGGACCGCCGAGGCTGAACATGGGAATGCCGGTTCCCTGATATCCAAACGTGGATCCCCCTGACGCCAGAAGGAAGAGAGAGTTCGTCTTGCGAATGCGATGGAAGACTCCAGTGCGCAACTCGGCCAAGGGAAAGTGCTCGGTGGCGCCGGGGTTTGCGTCGTAGAACTCGAAGCGCGATTGAACGAGATATCCCTGACGGGGCAGCGTGGGATCGTCGGTGTGGTCGAGGATGTAGCGCAGGCGCGTGAATCCCTGACGTCCACTGACGTTGGTCAGGAGACCCGGAACGCCGATGCTGCGATTGAGCGAGAGATGATCCGCCTGATAGCCAAAGCGAAGTTCCGAGAAGCGGTTGGCAGCGACGCCAAAGTCGAGGCCCCCGCCTAAAATATTCTCGCGGTAAGTCGAAATGCGAGTGTCGTCGAGATAGATATCAAAGGGTTGCGAAGTGGCAAATCCCCGCGGGGCCACGAAAAAGTGACTGAACCAGTTCAGCGGATGGTAGTACTCGGAGGACGCGCCGTAGCTGGTACCAGCGATGAAATCGTTGCGTAACTCGGAGCCAAATCCGCCGATGTCGTGAAACGTGACGCGGGCGCCCAGACTGAAGCGGACGTCGGTGTAATCGGAGCCGTCGATGATGAAGAGCGGATTCACGGTAGGTGGCGCGTATGGCTTCTCATCCGCGCGAACGAGCAAGCCCTCCAGGCCATCGCGCTTGGTGAGCTGAAATCCGGCGCGGGCGAAGCGGCCAAGACCCGTGACATTGGTGAGGTCGGAGTCGATCCGAAGGAAGTCGACCGGCTTCCCGATGTTATCGGCGAGAGACCGCTCGATACCCTCGGCGATGACCGGGGCGGTGCCGGTCACCTCGATAAATTGCGGGATGGGCACGGGACGCCGCCGGGATTTACGCTGTTCGACGTACTGATCCCAATCCTGCTGATTGAGAGAGAGCTTCTTGAGAAGCGCCGCTTTCTCGCTGGTGCCCGCGTAGCCCAAATCCATGAGCTTTTCAGAGGCCTGATAGTCGAGCGCCGTGTACTTCTCGGTGTGCACGCGGATCAGGATGTCGGCCTTCTTCATGCTTTCGAGTTCGTTCACCGAGATCACAACGCTGATGGAACGTTGCAGGACGCTAAAAGCGGAGAGGCTTTCGTCCGGATTGAGTGGTGTGGTTTCGAGGTGAACGGCGATGACGATGTCGGCGCCCATCGCTTTGGCGACGTCGACGGGCAGGTTTTCGATGAGACCGCCGTCAACGTAGATGTGCCCGTCGCGGCGGACCGGGCTGAAAAGCGCCGGCAATGACATGGTGGAGCGCAGCGCTTCGGAGAGCGAGCCGCTGTCGAAAACCTTCGGCTCGCCGGAGACGAGGTCCGTGGCCACGCAACGAAAGGGAGTCGGAAGCTCGTCAAAGCTCGTGAGATCCGAATACGGCAGGGCGATGCGGTCGAGAATCAGGCCGACTTGTTGGCCGGAATTGAAGCCGCTGGGGAAGTTGATGCCGCCCTTGAGGCCGAACTCCAGGTCGTTGGGATAATCGCGCTGATCCTCTTTACGCCGGAACGACCGCGCCTGGTAGGGGAGCTCATTACGCAAGGAGCGGTTCCAGTTAATGCTCTTAATGAATTTCTCGATCTCTGCGGCGGACATCCCGCTAGCGTAGAAGCCTCCCACCAGGCCGCCCATGCTGGTGCCGGCGATGTAGTCGACCGGGATGCGATTCTCCTCGAACCAGCGCAGAACACCGGCATGCGCAAGGCCGAGCGCGCCGCCACCTTCGAGAACCAGGCCGATGGTCGGGCGTCCCGATACGCGCGGCGACGCAGGGACATTCTGGCTCGCGGGATTTTCTTGTCCGACGAGTCCGTGGGCGCACACCAATACGGGTAGAAGAATGGCGAAGCAACGGATGATTTTCATGCGTGACTCCGGGATGAAAAAGTATAGCTGGCGCGCGGGGGGAAGCCTGAACAACGAGGGAAGCCGAGTAGGGGTCTCGACTTCCCTGGCCTGAAGACGGTGACGCGTGGAAGTGCTTGCGTTCGCGTCTCGCGTTTAGGATTTCGGCTTCTCTTCAATGTGCCGGGGAGAATTTTTTTGGAGGATGGCCAGGAGACGCCGAGCAGCGGCGGGTGGTCGAACCTTCCCTTCCCGGACAATTTCTTTCGCGCTGATCTCCCGGCCGTAGACCGATTTGTTGCCACCGTCATCGGAGCGCAGGGTGGAACCTTCGAGCGAGATGCCAGCGAAGAGACCCTTGGCACGCGAGTAGGAGAGTATCTCCGCCTTCAGGACCACGTCAGTCTCGGCGGTGGCGTTGCGTCCCACCGGACCAGCGGCAGCGGATGCGTCGGCGCCGAGCTTCACTTTGCTCGACATGACGGAGTTCGCTCCGGACTCGTTCATAACGAGGAGCACGAAATCCGTGGCCTGCGCGCCAATTTGAAAGCCGAAGCTGCCGCCTTCGAGGGCGAACATGGCGGGCGCGCTCCATCGACCGCCGTTGAATTCTTTTCCGGTGCGACAAGTGATCACGCCCCGGCCGTAGCTCCCGCCAACGATGAACGCAGCTTTTTTCACCGAGGGGTAAACCACGACGCAGAGAGCTTTGTTCAGAAGATCTTTAGGGATGCCATCGGGCATGTTAAGAATCTCTTTCAGCACCACGGCAGACTCGCCCATGCGCTGGTCTTCCTTGGCTTCCTTCTTTTCCTGATCTTCGGCAAAGAGAGGAGCAACGAACGAGAGGGCGAGGAGGGCGATGCATAACTTGTATTTCATAAATTCTCCTGAACAGTCGTGACGAAATTTAGGCAAGGGGGACGGTGTTGAGATGAGGTGGCTCCCTAATGCAGCAAGCATCTTATTGCGTTGCGCGGCGCGGAGACAACTTGAGAGGAGCTTGGGTGTCAGGTGTCAGGTCCAGGTGTCAGGAATAGGTCTTCGGCGTTCGAATAAGGAGTTTCTGTTGCCCGAATAAATCTGCGGAGCTTCGCTCCGCCGGGCGGACGGGGCGTCCGCCCCCACGTGGCTTATTAGAAGCTGAAACTCATCTGTAACTCGAGCTTGCGATTCGCGGCCGCACTGGAGAAGGGGCCACCCGCGAGCGAAATGGACTGTCCGAAGAACGGAGAAGACAGCGTGCCGATGGGAGCCGCGAGATTTGGGTGGTTCAGCACGTTGCGTGCATTCACACTAAACGTGAGATTGTAGCGGCGATTCGTATTGCCCGGACCGAAGATGGCGCCCATGCCTCCTCTCGGGCCACCGCCGAAACCGCCTCCGCCACCTCCGCCACCTGGACCTCCGCCGTGACCACCGCCAACACCGGGGCCACCTGACGTGGATTGGCTCATGCCGCTCCTGCCGCCGGTCTCACGACCGAAGCCGAATGTCTTGCTCACGCGGAGATTTAGAGTGAACTGCGCCGGGCCGGTCAGGTAATTGACGGGAACCCGAGGATCATTCGGTCCTGGATTGAAGTTGTAGAAGCAGGGGTTGGTGGGTTGAGAGCACGCGCCGGAGAAAGAGGGACGATCGTTCGTGATCGAGTCGCCGTTTAGATCGTAGCCCAGGGTTACGTTATAGGGGACGCCGGATGACGCCAACATGAACGGGCTCACGCGAAATCCGTAGGGAGCAGAGATCGAGCCGCCGAGAAAGAGGCGCTGATGGATGTCATAGGAAGCGCGCCCGTAGTCGGCGTTCAGGTCGTATTGGTCCGAGGGGAAAGCCCCACCGGGGCTGGCCGTGCTTACGCCGCCCGTATTGCTGTGAACGTTATTGAACGTGTAGAAGCCGAACAGCGTGACGCGGCCGGTGCGCACGGTGGAGCTTACGATCAACTGATTCTGGCGGAAGATTCCTTCGGTTGCGTATTGATAGATGTTGTTCAGTGTACCGAAGGGACGCACCGTCGGGTCGGTGGGATCGGTGTTCGGCGGAATTGGCGCGTTGATGTTGCGCGTCAAAAGCTGATCAAACCCGCGCGAATTCAAATACGACACTGTCACTGTAGCTAACTTTGTCACCTGGCGTTCCAGGCTGAGAGCGCTCTGCAGAATGTAGGGCGAGTGCAGCTGGGGATTGATCTGGTAGGTGGTCGGCGAAGAATTCTGCAGGTCGGTCAGCGATGGCGGATTTGGATAGTTCGACAGGGGCGCGCACGGCAAGGTGGTGCACGTGACGATGTACTGAATCTGGGTAATGCCATTGAGGCGGTCCGCCTGAACGACGTTGGTGTCGGAAAAGCGGTCGTAGAACATGCCGAAGCCGCCGCGCAGGACGGTTTTTGCGGCTTTCTTCTGGTTGCCATCGATGCCCCAGGCAAAGGAGACACGGGGCGCCCAGTCTCCGTGATCGTGAATCGCATTTTGCGTCTCGAATCGAAGACCAAAACTGACGGTCAGATTGGGGAGCCAGCGCCAGTCATCCTGCATGTAGAGTCCGGCGTCGACCACGTTGGCGGTAACGTTGGGGATCGTGAGCGAAGTCGCGCCGGGCACCACGTTGACGGAATACTGAAAGGGATTGCTGTTTTGAAAATCCGCCAGGCTGCGGAAGATCCATGCGCCGTTCAGCAAAGTCGCATCAGTATTTTGATCATGAATGGCCCGCAGGCGCCCACCGAACTTGAGGAAGTGGTTCCCAAGGCTCATCGAGGTGTAATTCTGTAACTCGTAGTGGTCCTGGTATTCGTTGCTGGTGCCGCCGCTGCTGCCACCACCGATGAACGCCCCTTGAACGGTGACTCGGGCCGTTGTGTTCTGGGGGACTTGTTGTGTGGTGTCGCGCAAATATTGGAAGCGCGTTTCATTGATCACTTTGGTGGACAGGACCTGGGTGTCGCTGATCTGGAGCGTGTGTTCGGTTTCGTCCACGTTGTAAGCCTGCGTCGGCAAAGTCAACTGGCCGAGACCCGCGTTGTCGTTGGTGTCGCGGAAGAACTGATAACGGGCGGTGAGCGTGTTGTTCTTGGAGATCGCGTAATCGAAGCGAGGCGCGATATTCGTGCGCGTGTGTGGATTGGGAACCGTGGTGGAGGTGAAGTTGCCAGTGCCGCAGGGCGGCGTTTCGCAGGCGGTGATCACCGACAGTTCGTCGATGTTGCGGCGCTGCGCGTCGAGAAAGAATGAAGCCTTCTTGCCCAACGGTCCGCCGACGTTGCCCATATATTGCACAGAGTGGTAGGGCGGCTCCTGCCCGAGCAGGAACGGATTCGGGGAATTGAAGGACGAGTCGTTCCCCATGATCGAAACCTGCCCGTGCAACTTGTCGGTGCCGGGCTTGGTGAAGATTTCGATACGGCCGTAGCCGAGCTTGTCATATTCGGAGGAGAAGGGATTCTGGTTGATGCGAATCTCGCGAATCGAAGACTTGGGTGGAAGCTGGCCGGCGGTGAAGCCGTCGATGTACATCTGCCCGCCGTTGGGTCCGGCAGAAGGTCCGGCGAGGGCTTCGAGATCGGTCTGCAGTTCGTCGGGATCGTCGGGGAGCGCGTCCAGATCCTCGCCGCGGAGGATGATCGCGCCGGCATTTGCAGAAGGATCGGTAGACACGGTCGTACTCTGATCCTGCACGTTGATTTTTTCTTTTTCAACCTCGATGGCGAAGGTGATGTTGGTCGTTTGCGTCTGCCCGGAAGCGATCTGGACGCCGTCCTGTGCGTACGCGGCGAATCCGGGAGCGCTCGCGGTCACCGTGTAGGTGCCCGGAGCGAGCCCTTTGATTTCGTAGAATCCGGTGCGGCCCGTCGTGGCCGTCTTCGACTGGCCGTCGGGCGTAACTACGACGACGGTTGCATTTGTGACCGCGGCCCCGGAGGGATCGGTGACGGTTCCCTGCAAACTTCCGTTGCCGGACTGGGCCGACGCTGCGGCGCCGAGCAGCAGCGTGACGGAGATGAGGAGGGCGAGGCCGAAAAAGGCCTTGTTGGAAAAAACGGACTGCATTCTTTCTCCTGCAAACGAACCAACCAACAGCTGAGATGCGCGCTTAAGGATTCGCAGCGGCCTCGGCTGAAGAAGAACTCAAGCTCCATGGAGAGAGCATCATCGCCTGCGTCGCACTGGGCGAGGCGGTCAGCAGGGCCTCGACTCCGGCGAGCAGCGTAATCGCCTTCACCTCTCCCGTCTCGTTGGGCTGGGTGGAGACAATCATCACCGCGTCGCCTTTCTGAAGATCACTGAGAGAGGCTGCAGGCATCCGCGCGAGAATCTGTTGAATGTCGGGTGGGCCTCCGGCGCGTCCACCCATGCCACCGCCAGGAAAGCCTCCTCCGCCCGCGGCCCGATTGCCGCCCTCGCCTTGTCCTTGGGCCGGAGCAGCACCACCACCTGCCGCCGCCATACCCGCACCGGGAATGCCGCCCGCCGCGGCCGCCTTCAGACGCATCGCAATTCGCTGGGCAAACTCGGCGGGCAGTTTGCGAAGCTGGCTGTCGGAGCTCACCTTCACGGTTACCGGCTGCTTGCTGATTACGTCTTTTAAGGTAAGCGTCCCGCTGGACGGATCAACCGCGGTAATGGTGCCCGCCAGATTGCGAAACGTCCCGGAGACGACTTCGTCGGCCGCGATCTCCGAGCCATCGGCGTTCTTGCTGCCGCGGGCGCGAAGCTGGTCGCCGCTTTTGATCTGGTCGATCGGGGCGACCTTGGCATCGTCGAACTTGACGGAGTTCGGCGCGTAGCGACGAAGGATCGTGGACTTGGTGGTATGTATGGCGACAGACTTGGTGCCGGTGAACGACGTTTGCGAGACGGTGATGGTGCCGGTAGAAGGATCGACGGCGGTCACGAGTCCGCCGACGCCGCGTTTCTGCCAGTCGCTGCGGTCGTTTTCCTGTTTCGCCGCCACGTCAGACTGCTTCATCACGATCACGGCGGCAGCCGTAAGCGAATGCTGGTCACCGGCGGCGCGGCCACGCACCAGGATGCGATCTCCTACCTGCAGGTCTGATTTCTGAAGCGCCGTCGCGCTCTTGAGGTCTTTTTGTCCGGGGGCGACGCGCAGGATTTTTGCCGTGTCGGGCAGGGAGACCTTGAATTCCTCGCCAGAATCCGCGGCCAGGGTTATGCCGGAATCGTTCACCGCCTTGATGCTGCCGAGCGCCTGCTGAATTGGAGATGGATTCGCGGATTGGGCGCCGGTCGCTGCCTGCTGTGCGAAGCAGAGCGCCGCGGCACACATAAGCGCGACCACACACAGACTTGATGCGTGTTTGGCCGCGCCAATACTGGGGTATTTCACCCTACCAATGTAGCATCCGGACCGCGCGGGAGGCTGCGCGATTTACAAAGTTTTACGCCGCGTCTTTCATACTATTTTCATTTAAGGTTGCACCGGAACTTTCCCCGCCGGGTCGAACGAAAGGCTCTTCGGAGTTGTTCCGGGGCCGGAGACTGACCGCTGGACAGGTAGCAGAGGGATGGTAGCAACACGTCAGGAAGTGCGAAAGCCCTGCGCACAAGAATTAACAATAGACATTCGTGTGGACGGCACAGGCTTCGGCTCGTGCAGTCGAAACCGGAGGCATAGTATGCTTGGTCGCTTCCCGGCGGGGTCTTGGGGTCCTGCGTGTTGACCCGTCATAAACGCCTGCGCAAATGGATCGTCGAAGCGAATGAGGAGAATTCCAATGTCATTCCGGTTTGATGGCAAGAGAGTCCTGCGCCTTCTGGGCGCAGGCGCCTGGCTGCTGGCGAGTCTGTTCAGCGCGGATCGGGCGCGCGCACAGGATGACCCGCTCCACCTCTGGGTCGGCAAATTGAATGCCGCGAATGCCGAGAAGTGGGTGAACGGCCATCTTGACCAGGAGAAGAAGGATATCGATGCGCTGCTGGCGGTGAAAGGAGCACGAACCGTCCAAAACACACTGGCGCCCTTCGACAATGCACAGAACGAGTTGTCGCTCGCGGCGGCGGAAGCGTTTCTGATGTATGGCGTGGCTCCGCAGAAAGAGGTGCGCGATGCGGGGCAGGCACTCGCGCAAAAAGCCAACCAGGAGCAAAACGAGGTCTCGCTGAACCAGGCGGTGTACAAGGCTCTGGTTGCGATGGATATCTCGTCGGCCGATCCGGCCACCAAGCACTACGTGGAGCGGACATTGTTGGAGTACCGGCTGGCAGGTGTCGATAAGGATGACGCGACCCGAGCCGAGATCAAGAAGAAGCTGGACTACATCACCGAGACCGCTCTGAAATTCGGCCGCAACGTGCAGGAGAACGTGAATCACGTGGTGGCGAAAGACAAGTCGGAACTGGTCGGCATGCCCGACGACTTCATCGCGAACCATCCGGCGGCGGCCGACGGCTCGATCTCGATCTCGACCGAGGAAACCAACTACTCTCCGGTCATCACTTACGCGTCGAATGAAGACTTGCGCAAGCGGATGTACCTGGCGTACATGACGCGGGCGTATCCGCAGAACAAAGCCATCCTGATGGATGTGCTGAAAACTCGCGATGAACTTGCGAAGACGCTGGGCTATCCGAACTGGGCAGACTTTGCCACTGCCGACCAAATGATGGGGTCGGCGGCCAACATGAAGACGTTTTTGAACGACGTCGATCAGGCTTCTCAACGGACGGCGAAACGCGAGTTCGAAATGCTGCTCACCTTTGCCCGTCAAAAACAGCCGGGATTGACGACGATTCCCGCCTACAGCGGCTTCTACTGGTACGAGCAGTACCGGCGCGCGGTGTTGAACTTCGATTCGCAGTCGGTGCGGCCTTATTTCCCGTACGACCGGGTGCAGCAAGGAGTATTGGATACTGCGGCCAAGTTGTTTCACATCAGCTTTAAGGCGGCATCGGATGCTGCGGTGTGGGATCCATCGGTGAGCACGTTTGATGTGTTCGACGAAGGAAAACATGTCGGGCGCGTTTATCTCGACATGCATCCCCGCGATGGCAAGGACAAGTGGTTTAGTTCCGCGCCGGTGGTGCAAGGAATCAAGGGACACCAATTAGCAGAAGGAGTTCTCATTTGCAATTTCCCGGGGGGCAAGGCGGGCGATCCGGGCCTGCTCGAGTATGACGACGTCGTAACGTTCTTCCACGAGTTTGGCCACCTGATGCACAACATCCTGGGAGGCCAGCAGCAGTGGAGTGGGATCAGCGGGTTCACGACGGAGACAGACTTCGTGGAAGCGCCGTCGCAGATGCTGGAAGAGTTCTTCCATGATCCCGGGATCCTGCGCTCGTTCGCCAAGCACTATCAGACCAACGAGCCTTTGCCGGTGGAACTGATCGAGAAGATGAACAAGGCCGACGCGTTTGCGCGGGCCTCAGGCATCCAGCGACAGCTTTTCTATTCGACATATTCGCTGGACGTGCATGACCGGCCGCCCGACACGATTGATCTGGATGCCCTGCTGAAAGCGGATTTCACGCGCTTCTATCCGTTTCAGTTTGCCGATGGCAACCGCTTCTATGCCAGCTTCACGCACCTGATGGGGTATTCGTCGAACTACTACACGTACCTGCTCGATAAAGTGATCGCACTGGATTTCTTTAGCCAGTTCGACAAGAAAGATCTCCTGGGCGGTGAAGCGGCGATGCGCTATCGGAAGACTGTGCTCGAGCCGGGAGGTTCGAAACCGGGAACGGATCTGGTGAAGGGCTTCCTGGGGCGCCCGCAGAATCTGGATGCGTTCAAGGCGTGGATGGAGGAAGAGTTTCAGAACAAGTGAGCCGCACGCGATAGCATATCCCCCATGCTCACTCGCGGATTGGTGAAACACTGCGGGAAACTGTGCATCGTGCGCGTTTCTTTCGGCCTCCTGGTCGCGATGGTGACGGTACTTCCCACCTGCTCGCAGGATGCGTCCACGAACGTTCGCGTGACGGTGCACGCGGATCGAACCGTCGGATCGTTTAGCCCCGTTTGGAGTTTCTTCGGGTACGACGAACCGAACTACACCTACGCCCCGAATGGAAAAAAGCTGCTGGCGGAGTTGTCGGCACTGAGTCGTGCCCCCGTGTATGTGCGAGTCCACAATCTGTTCACCACTGGGGACGGTTCGGCATCGCTGAAATGGGGATCGACGAACGTCTATACGGAAGATGCGGCGGGAAAGCCCGTCTATAGCTGGACGATCGTGGACCGGATCTTCGATACCTTCCGTGCGGCGAACATCAAACCCCTGGTCGAACTCGGCTTCATACCCGAGGCGCTTTCGACCCATCCCGAGCCGTATCGGCACACGTTTCCGGACATCAAGGTCGGCGACATCTACAGCGGCTGGGCGTATCCACCGAAGGATTACGGGAAGTGGTCGGAGTTGGTTTTTCACTTTGTCGAGCACCTGCGCGAGCGATATGGAGAAGGCGAGGTCAAGACGTGGCTGTGGGAGGTGTGGAACGAGCCGGATATCGGCTATTGGAAAGGCACGCCGGAGGAGTACTTCCGGCTGTACGACTTTTCAGTCGAGGCGGTGTCGCGTGCATTGCCCGGGGCGCGCATAGGCGGGCCGGACAGCACTGGGCCGGCGAATCCCAAGGCAAGCGAGTTTCTCCGGGCATTCCTCGAGCACTGTGCGCACGAAAAGAATTTCGCGACCGGGAAGGTCGGGTCGCGGCTGGATTTCATTTCTTTCCATCCCAAGGGTACTCCGAAGTGGGAGGACGGCCACGTGCGCATGGGAATCGCGCATCAACTGGGTGCGGTCGAGGGAGGTTTCCGGATTGTCGAGTCGTTTCCGGAGTGGCGGAAGACGCCAATTGTTTTGGGGGAGTCGGACCCGGAGGGTTGCGCGGCGTGCTCGGCGAAAAACAATCCGCAGAATGCATACCGGAATGGGGCGTTGTATTCAACGTACACCACGGAGGTGCTGGATCGGATTTACTCGCTGGCGGCGAGTGAAAACGTCAATTTCCTCGGAGCTGTCACATGGGCATTTGAGTTTGAAGATCAGCCGCCGTTTGCCGGATTCGCGAGTTGGCGACGAACGGGATCGATAAGCCGGTGCTGAATGCGTTCGCTCTTTGGGATGTTGGACGGGGAGCGCGTGCAGGCAGCGAGTTCCGGCGCGCTGGCGACGGAAGACGTGGTGCGCAATGGGGTGAGGGGGCAGCCGGATGTCGGCGCGATCGCCACGCGTGGGGCAAAGAGTGTCGAGGTGATGGTGTGGAACTATCACGACGATAATGTTGCCGCCGCGGACGCTGACATCGATTTGACTGTCGATGGCCTGCCGGCAGATGCAAAGCATACTGTGGTCGAGCATTTCCGGATCGATCGGGCGCACAGCAACGCATTTACGACATGGCAGGAGATGGGATCGCCCGAGTCGTTGTCTCAGGAGCAACGGGAAAGACTGGAAAGAGACGCCCAGTTGCAGTTGTTGGATTCTCCGCAGTCGGTAGCGGCGGGTAACGGCAAAGTGCATCTTCAATTTGGCCTGCCGCGGCAAGGGATGTCGCTGTTGCGATTGCGATGGTGGATTCGTGAGCGAGAGACTGGGTGGAGGGCGCCTTGGCGTGTGGTTTTTAGGTCGGGCGCCGCGATGGAGAAGAAGTGTGGAGCGGGAGACCGGGATCGAACCGGCGACATCCAGCTGGGA
>CAVQZP010000017.1:0-20410 GCA_963718505.1 uncultured Acidobacteriota bacterium
CCAGGAGGGCGATCTGTATGGCCCGGATAACTCTGATCGCGGATTCCATATTTCAGAATATTCTGCCTCAATTTGAAACGTGCACTGTCAAAATTCTTGACAGGTGCCGCCCTTGCAAATGGAGACGAATGTCTCTAGTCCCATGTCGTTACTCGCTGACCCTAACGCGAAAATCCGCCCTAATCAATGGTGATGTTCGCTCAAACTCGGTCGGACACGAAGAAAGACCTGAAACGAGACCGGATTGCTGCCATAGGACGCGTCGAGCACAGCGGGCTTCGAATAGAACGTCACGTCGGCGCCCAGGCCGAGTTGCCAAGCGCGGGTCTGCACCAGGTCCCGAACTCCGCCAAACGTGTAGGCGCCGATCCTGTACGCAGGGTGAACCGGTGCTTGCGGGAAGAGTTCGTCTTTGTCCACCAGTTCCAGCCGTGTGAATGCGTAATTGCTTCGTTTGAAATTCACAGTCGACTCCGCCAGGTAACTGTTCAGATTCGTCCCGGTCTCCTCCTTATGTTTGCGGCCCCAGATAATCGACGACGCCCAGCTGCCGCCTTTCCATGATCGAATGTATTCGACAGACGCTGTCTGGCGAATCTCGTTCCCGGGTTCGAGCGCCTCCGGATGGATCAGTTTCCCGTAGCTGTATTGCGCAGTCCAGTTGCGCGAGGCCGCCACACTGGCACGCGCCGACCATGAGTCGAGAGGCGCCAATTGAATGCTCCAGCGTTCCTCGTTCGGCTCGCGCCCGTTGAATACCGATCCCTCGATCTTGAAGCGATCGATCACCACCCCCGTGGTCACAACTCCAAAGCTCGTATGCGTCGAGTCTTGTAAATGGTGGCTGAGAGGCGCCATCGGCAACTCTGCCGCTGAGCTGCGATGGATATATGTGACCGGTCCAAGAGCGGGTTCGGCGGAAGGACCTCCATAAAGAAGCCACGAAACATTCTTCGTAACGGGCAAGGTGTAGTACGCAGACAGCTCCGCAAACACGTTGTGGGGATGCTGATGATCGACGAGCGGCTCGCCGTGATACGTCTCTCCGGTCTGGAACAATTCCGGGAAGCCCGGGTGCGGCGATGTGAGCGACTCCGCCGAGAACATCTCTCGGAATAGCAGCGTCCCCTTCCCCACTTTATGCTGCTCCATCAGCATAAACACGTTCACCGACTCGGCCTTGCCGGCGCCTCGCGGGCCGCCCTGCTGGTTGTAATCGAGGAAGACGACGCCGTGGGCTATCAGATCCCATCCGCCACGTTGCGTCATCCACATGTGCGCAGGAGCCGACGCAGGCTCCCAGCCCGTACCGGAACCCGCATGGGATGACGGCATCCAATCCGGCCCAGTCACGGACATCGTCATGCCAGGCATGTCTTGCATCGCACCCTTGTCATGACCCATGTGAGTGTGATCGGCATTGCCCGTATCGGACTCCTGCCCCCGCGCACGCGTCGCGACCAGGCCCGCGATCAAAAAACACAGTACGAAAACTCGCAAGATTTCCTCCGCTTCCAAAAGTACATTCACACCTCGAAGGTGTTCATGACGATGCGAAGCGGAGTTTAGATACGCAGCGGAGAAACTGCTGGAGGATCGCCGGAAGAGATGAATCGCCGAGCGTTTCCGTCTGAACGAAGGACAACGACGGTGTCGGTCGCGAAGTCCGCGACATGAAGCCGACTGCTACAAGCCGGGGCGGTCGTCGAAGATGCCTGCACAATCGCAGAGTCGTGACCGCTCAAGCAGCAGACGAAACTCTGCGGTTGCGAAGGCGTTTTGTGACCGTGCTGGTGACAACCTGCCGGACTCTGCGTAGACGGGGGCGGAAGAAGCTGGGCATGAAGCATCGAGCCGCCCGCGACCACCTGCGCGGCTAGGATCAGCACGAAAACTTTGAATGGCACCTTCATCCGTTCTGAATGGGATGCGCGAATTGCTTCAGAAGTCGCAACGTCCCGGTCAATTTTAGGGGTGATGCATCGGCGTTAAGATCCGGTGATCTTGAGCCGCAAATCTTCCGGCAGCCGTTCCCGAATCTCGGCGGGAAGACGATCATGCACGCGCCGAGCACCGATCCGGGCTACATCCACCACGGTCATCGGAGCCGGGGTCGCCACAGCCACTACGAGCCATAGCAATGCCGAGAGAGCAAAGCCCCCAAGAGCAATCAACTCCAGCAACAGCGCATGCCGCGGACCGAAATGCCGAATCACGCCGAAGGCAAGCAGAAACATCGCCGCCGACACAGAAGCCAGCACAATCAGCGAAACGTCAATGATGCGATGAATTTTCTGCCGGCTGCGGCAGTGTTCGCAGTCCTCAAAATGATGCTCGTAGTCCTCGCGCATCTCCGGCGCTAGGCCGGAAATGTCGTAACGCCAGCCAGCCAGAATCTTGCCAACGAGGGGATCAACACATTGGCTCATACAAAGCGGCTAAAGCCGGATGGGCTCCAATGGTTCGGTCTGCGAAGCCAGCATCACTCGATTACGAAGCAGCGTTTGGCGGGGACCCAGGGCTTTTAATGCCACTCCCCGGGCAATCTCGGGATGGTTGTTATGCTCGGAGATGTGCGCCAACACGACGTAAGCTGCTTCTCCATCATAATCGTTGGTAAAGAATTGCGCGAGTGCGTCGTTGGACAGGTGGCCTACCCGGCTCATAACACGTTGCTTAACCGACCAAGGATAGGGCCCGATCCGAAGCATTTCGAGGTCGTGGTTGGATTCCACCACCAGCACATCGCAACCACGCAGGTGGTCGCGCACGCTGGCTGGAACATACCCTAAATCGGTAGCGAAACCAACCTTCACGCCTTCCGCCCGGAACGTGAACCCAACTGGATCGGCCGCATCATGGGGAATCGTGAAGGGCGTCACTTCGATGTCGCCGACGTGAAATCGCCGTCCGGCAGCAAAAACCTCGAGTTTCTCGATCTGCGGCCGCACACCATTCTCATCGCGCATGGAGCGTGCCCAACATTGATGCGTCGCGCCGGTCATGAAGACTGGGACTTTCAGTTTCTTCGCCAGAGTGAGCAGCCCGGAAATGTGATCGGAGTGTTCGTGAGTGATGAGAACTGCGGAGAGTGATCTGGGTTCTTCGGCGAGCACCTTCATTCGTCGGAAGGTCTCGCGACAGGAGATACCGGCATCGACCAGAATTTTCGTGGTCGAGGTTTGCACAAGTGCGCTGTTGCCACGACTTCCGCTCGCCAGCAACGAGACAGATACACTCATACGTTTGCCAGCATAACCGTTATCTCTGTGGAAGGGTGAGTACTTTTCTGGTTAGCCGGGACCTTCGTGCGCACCGCAAGTCCCCGCAAAGCATCGAGGAGAGCGACCTTTGCTCATTTCGCCGCAAAAATGTTCCCGATGGCGCGACGCATCACGGCGCCTCCATATGCCCCTGCGATACCGGGGAGAAATGCCAGAAGCGATTCGTAGATCTGCGCGCGATACGGCTTTTCAGTGAGCACGACATATCCCAGCAGTTCTGCGATCGGCACGCAGATGCCCACAATGAATACCCACCGCCAGGGCTTCACGGGCCGCCACACTCCGAGAATCATGCACGACACCAAAACCACCAAGGCGGTCAGCAGAAGATCGCCTACTTTGATGTCGATCCACCCCGCGAAACCGCCTGCCACCGCCGCAGCGATGTAAAACCCCACGTCCGCTACGCCCCGCGGCCCCTCATCAGGAAGAACGCGCCCCCAAGCTGTCGTCATTTCCGGTTAGCGCCCCTCAAACTGCTAGGAATACTGATAGAAACCGCGGCCACTTTTTCGGCCGAGCCAGCCTGCATCCACCATCCTGATCAACAGCGGACACGGCCGGTATTTTGGATCGCCCAAACCCGCATGCAGTACACGCATGATGTCGAGACACACATCCAGCCCAATGAAATCCGCGAGCGTCAGCGGGCCCATCGGATGCGCCATCCCCAGTTTGAATACTTCGTCGACCGCTTCCGGCGTCGCGACCCCCTCCATCACCGCGAACATCGCCTCGTTCAGCAACGGCATCAGCACGCGATTCGATACGAAGCCGGGTGCATCGTTCACTTCTACTGGCGTCTTGTCGAGCGCAATCGCCAGATCGCGAACGGTTTCAAAGGTCTGTTGCGAAGTCGCGAGCCCGCGGATCACTTCAACCAACTTCATCACCGGAACCGGGTTGAAGAAATGCATTCCGATGACCTGTGCCGGACGCTTGGTGATGGCGGCCAGCTTTGTGATCGAAATCGAAGACGTGTTCGACGCCAGAATGATCTCCGGCCGTGCAATGCGGTCGAGATCGCGAAAGATATCCGCTTTGATTTCGAATTTCTCCGTGGCTGCTTCCACGATCAGATCACTCTCGGCCAACCTGGCCCGATCGATCACGGGAGTGATTCTCTCAAGCGCGGCTTTCTCCTGCTCCACCGTTATCTTTCCCTTGGATGTCTCGCGCGCCAGGTTCTTCGCGATCGTATCGAGCGCTCGATCGAGAAAGCGCTGCTCGACATCGCACAGGGTCACTGCGTAGCCACTGCGCGCAAACACGTGGGCGATGCCATTGCCCATCGTTCCCGCACCAACGACTCCGACCCGCTTGATCTGCATGAAGGGCAATCCCCGCTACGAAGGCTTGCTCAGGTAGGAGCAAACTCAAAAGTCTAGCAGAACCCAACACGCAAGCTTCTTTCCGACGCGCCCTGCAAAATATCTCCACGCCAGATCGTCGGAAAAGATGTTTGGATAAGAATGGGATAGCGAAGCGGTTTTTCCTTCTCGACCTTTGCGGCGTTTCTTCGCAAACTTTGCGGTTACAAGCTTTCTCTGACTCCCTCCCACTTCCTGCAATGAGAAATTTGCACTGTAAACCCGGCTCTTCCGGAAAAGTTGCGCACCCGCATAAACATTGGCGTTTTCGCCGATTCCTCGCGATCCCTGTGATGTTTTTCAACTGTTGAACAAGGCATCGTCCGCTCAAACGTCCGCATCCCAACTGATCAGATGCCGGTGAGCATTCCCGGGTCGGAGGTCAACCATGCGGCGACAAATAAGAGTGGTGGCTCTGGCAGTTTCCTTTGTCCTGGCGCTCGGAACGGTTGCGGTGGCGCAGGACTACGACGCCTTCGGACGCGGCGCGTCAGCGCAGGCGCGCCAGTACGGGTACGACAGCGGCTTCCGCGATGGCCAGCGCCGCGGCCAGCATGAAGGCCACGAAAATGACCCCTTCGACTATCACACGCCCGACTGGCGTCAGGCCACCCACGGATACAAGAACTGGATGGGTCCGGTCAGCGCGTTCCAGAACGGCTACCAGCAGGGGTATGCCGAAGGTTTCCAAGTTGGATTCAACAATGAGCGACCGGCCTATCGCGGCGACGGCGACCGCGCTGACCACTATCGCGGTCAGCGCTTCTACGACTCCGATAATCGCATCGGCTACAACACCGGCTACCAGGACGGCGCCGAAATCGCCCGCGAAGATATGTACAACAACAAGCGCTTTAATCCCGAACCCCGAGGGCGATTCGACGACCGCGATCACGGCTATCGCCGCGAGTACGGCGACAAGAACTTCTATAAGTCGCAATACACCGAAGGCTACCGCTCGGGGTACCAGGCCACTTACGACCGGAGATACTAAGCCCGGCTGTCAGTCACCAGTCTTCAGTCGTCAGGCCTCAACCTCGTGTCGACGAGCCGACCGGGGGGAGCAGCAAGTAGCGCTGCCGCTTTGCAGAGTGGAGGGACGGGCGTCCTCGCCCGTCGAGCTAAAAAAGCCGCCGGTTCTTTCGGCGGCCCTCATCCTTGAACCCGTCTTAATTTGTAGCGCCGCCGTCCCGGCGGCTGTCCGGCGGGCATCTTGCCCGCCACCTCTGTTCGCACTGTAAACGCAGCTAGCTTGATTTTGCGGCCGTTTGCCCTTCCTTCGCGGCGGCCTGCAAACGATTATTCGCCTTCGCCAGCGCGTTCTGCGCGCGGTCGACATCCACTTCGGGATCGCCACTCGTCAACCGCTTCTCGGCACGTTCTTTCGCCTTGTCGGCCCGCGCGCAGTCGACGTCTTCGCCGCGCTCCGCCGTCTCCGCGAGGATCGTCACCTTATCCGGCAAGACCTCGGCGAACCCCCACGCAACGCATAGGTAGTGGGTCTCGCTGCCATTGCGGTAGCTGATCTGCCCGACCGCGAGTTCGGAAATCAGCGGCGCGTGTCCCGGCAGGATGCCCAGATACCCGTTCTTCCCGGGAATCTGCATCTCTTCCGCAGCGTCCTTCACCACCAGTTTGTCCGGGGTGACGATCTCGAGTTCGAATGTATCCGCCACAAGAGCCTTATCGTACGAGAACGCGTTTAATCTTTGTCATCCTGAGCGAAGCGAAGGACCTGCTTTTGCACTCCTTCAGTCCAACGTTCAGCATAGCGTCGTCCGCAATTGTGTTGACGCCTGACGCCTAACACCCGACACCTGTTCTTACGCTGCCGCCTTCATCTTCTCCGCAGCTTCGATCACTTCGTCGATCGTGCCCTTCATATAGAAAGCTTGCTCTGGGATATCGTCGTACTTGCCGGAAACAATGTCGCTGAATCCCTTCACCGTGTCCGCGACCTTCACATAGCGTCCCGGCGATCCCGTGAACTGCTCGGCTACGTGGAACGGCTGCGACAGGAAGCGCTGGATCTTGCGAGCCCGCGCCACGGTCACCTTCTGGTCTTCGCTCAATTCGTCGATGCCAAGAATTGCGATGATGTCCTGCAGATCTTTGTAGGTCTGCAGCGTTTTCTTCACCGCCTGTGCCACGTCGTAGTGCTCTTGCCCTACGATGCGCGGATCGAGAATGCGCGACGTCGAAGCCAGCGGATCGACTGCCGGATAGATTCCAATCTCTGTTAAAGCACGGGAAAGCACGGTGGTCGCGTCCAGGTGCGCAAACGTCGTCGCCGGAGCCGGATCGGTCAGGTCGTCTGCGGGCACGTAAATCGCCTGCACCGAGGTAACTGATCCTTTCTTCGTCGACGTGATGCGCTCCTGCAGTTCGCCCATCTCCGTCGCCAGGTTCGGCTGGTAGCCCACGGCGCTTGGCATGCGGCCCAGCAGGGCCGACACTTCCGATCCCGCCTGCGTAAAACGGAAGATGTTGTCGATGAACAGCAGCGTGTCGGCGCCTTCCTCGTCACGGAAGTATTCGGCCACCGTCAATCCGGTCAACGCCACTCGCAGACGCGCCCCGGGCGGCTCCGTCATCTGCCCGTAAATCAGCGCTGCTTTCGACTTCGATGGAACCCCCGGCGTGATCACGCCCGACTCGCTCATTTCGAGCCACAGGTCATTCCCCTCGCGCGTGCGCTCGCCCACGCCGGCAAACACGGAGAACCCGCCATGTTGCTTGGCGACGTTGTTGATGAGTTCCTGGATGAAGACCGTCTTCCCGACACCAGCGCCGCCGAACAATCCGATCTTGCCGCCCTTCAGGAACGGCTGAATCAGATCGACGACCTTCACGCCCGTCTCGAACATCTCGGCTGTGGTGGCCTGCTCATCGAAAGCAGGCGCGGGCCGGTGGATCGGAAGGCGTTCCTTGTACTCGATCGGACCTAGCTGATCGACCGGTTCCCCGATCACGTTCATCACCCGGCCCAGCGTCCCGTGCCCCACGGGCACCGAGATCGGCCCGCCGAGGTCGATCGTCTTCATGCCACGGACCATCCCGTCGGTCGCTTCCATAGCAATACAGCGCGCCCGGCCTTCGCCCAAGTGCTGCTGCACTTCCAGGACGACGTTGATGGGCTGCGGCACGTTGAAGCCGTCGCTGACCACCCGAAGAGCCTGATAAATCGGAGGAAGTCCGGCTTCGGTGAATTGCACGTCCACCGCCGGCCCTGCAATCTGAATTACGTGTCCAATGTTTTCTGCCATAAATCAGCTCTTGGCTACTAGCTCCTACCTTTTACTTGCAGTTAGCATTCAGCACTCAGTCATTAGCATTCAGCCCTTACATCCACTGCTGACGTCGAACTGGCTGAATGCTGACTGCTAAGTGCTGAGTGCTCATTGTGCCGCTGCTCCGCTCACGATCTCGATAATCTCTTTCGTGATCTTCGCCTGCCGCGCCCGGTTCATCGCCAGCGTCAGCGAATCGATCATGTCGGTTGCGTTGTTCGTCGCTGATTCCATCGCGGTCATGCGCGCCGCGTGTTCCGCGGCCACTGACTCCAGCAACGCATGGAAGATCTGGATGCCGACATACTTCGGCAGCAGATCGTTGAACAACTCTGCGGGCGGTTGCTCGTAAATGTAATCAACTGGCGCCGTCGCGAATTTCGCTGCCGCCGCATCAATCTCGCGCCCTTCGCTCGAACGCATCCCGATGCCCGCGGAAATAGCCGCCTTTTGTGCTTCTTCCTTTTCTTTTTGCGTCAGTTCGCGCGCGACTTGCTGCTGCGCAACTCCAATCTCGACGATCGGCAGCACCCGCTCAACCACCAGCCGCTGCTGAATGACCGACTTGAATTCGTTGTAGATCAGGTAGACGGCATCGATTTCGCTGTCGGCGTAGCGCTCGATCACACGCTCTGCCACCTCCGCCGCCAGCGCGTGATCCACCTTGTTAAGCACTCCTACCCGTTCGCCGATGATCGTGACGCGCGCCGCTTCTGTCGATTCCGCACTCCGCGGCTCGGCCGTCGGAAAACGCCGCCGCAGGAAGTCGCGGCCTTTTCGGCCGATGGTTTCTATCTCAATGTTCTTGCCCGCTTTCTCGCTGAGGAACTGCATCGTCGACTTGAGGATGTTGGTGTTGAACGCTCCGGCCAGCCCCTTGTCGCCGGTCACGACGATCACCAGGATATTCCGCTCCGGGCGCTGCGCCAGCAGCGGATGACGTGGCTCACCGGTTTCGGGATCGTAGATTTCCGCCCGCGCAACCAGCGACTTCAGCACGTTGGTCAGCATCTGCGCATACGGACGCGCTGCCAAAGCACGTTCTTGCGCACGGCGCAGCTTCGCCGCCGAGACCATCTTCATGGCCTTGGTGATCTGCCGCGTGTTGATCACGCTGCGAATGCGCCGTTTGATGTCGAGAACGTTTGCCATTTGCAAACCAGCAACTAGGTCTTAGCCGTTAGCCTTTAGCGGACCAACCTTTGCAACCACAATCATCCTGAGCGAAATGAGGCAACTCGGTACTCAGGGACCCTACTTCTTCCTCGTCGCCAGGAACTGCTCTTTGCACTCCTTGATCACCTTGGTCATCTCGGCCTTCAGCCCATCGTCCAGAACTTTCTTCTCCATGATCTTCTGCAGCAGGCCGGGATTGGTCGTATCCACGTACTCGTAAAGTTCCTTCTCGAACGGACGCACCTGGTCGACCGGCATGTCATCGAAGAAGCCGCCCGTTCCGGCGAAGATGATCAGAATCTGCTTTGAGAACGGCAGAGGCGAGAACTGCCCCTGCTTCAGGAGTTCGACCAGACGGCTTCCCCGATTCAACTGGTTCTGCGTAGCCTTATCGAGGTCGCTGCCGAACTGCGCGAAGGCCGCCAGTTCGCGGTACTGCGCGAGCTCCAGTTTGAGCGACCCAGCCACCTGCCGCATTGCTTTGATCTGCGCGCTGCCTCCCACGCGGCTCACCGAGATGCCGACGTTCACCGCAGGCCGCACGCCGGAGTTGAACAGATCGGTTTCCAGGAAGATCTGGCCGTCGGTAATCGAAATGACGTTGGTTGGAATGTACGCGGAAACGTCGCCCGCCTGCGTCTCGATGACTGGCAGCGCCGTCAGCGATCCGCCGCCCATCTTGTCGCTTAGCTTGGCGGCGCGCTCCAGCAAGCGTGAGTGCAAATAGAAGACGTCTCCGGGATACGCCTCGCGTCCCGGCGGACGCCGCAGCAGCAACGAAATCTCGCGATACGACGCCGCGTGCTTGGAGAGATCGTCGTAGATCACAAGCGCATGTCGCTTGGTATCCCGGAAATACTCACCCATTGCGCACGCAGCGTAGGGCGAGATGTACTGCATAGGCGCCGGCTCCGATGCCGAAGCTGCTACGACAATCGTGTACTCCATCGCGCCGGCGTCTTCGAGAAGCTTGACCACCTGCGCGATCGACGACCGCTTCTGCCCGATCGCGTTATAGATGCAGATCAGGTCGTTGCCCTTGCTGTTGATGATGGTGTCGAGCGCGATCGCCGTCTTGCCCGTTTGGCGGTCGCCGATGATCAACTCGCGCTGGCCTCGGCCGATGGGGATCATCGAGTCGATCGCCTTCAGCCCGGTCGCCATCGGCTCGCGGACCGGCTGGCGCTCGATGACGCCCGGAGCAATGCGCTCAAGAGCAATAAATTCTTTGGTCGCAATCGGCCCCTTGTCGTCAATCGGCTGGCCGAGTGAATTCACCACGCGCCCTACCATTGCCTCGCCCACTGGCACGCTCATGATGCGGCCAGTCCGCTTGACCTCGTCGCCCTCGCGGATCTCGGTGTAGTCGCCGAGGAGCACGACGCCCACCTGGTCTTCTTCCAGGTTCATGGCGAGCCCGGCCACTCCATGCGGGAACTGCAGCAGTTCCCCGGCCATCACCTTGTCGAGTCCATACACGCGCGCGATGCCGTCACCGAGCGTGATGACCGTGCCAACCTCGTCCACGGCGATCTTGGTTTCGTAGTTCTCGATCTGCTCGCGGATCAGCTGCGATATCTCGTCTGCCTTGATCTGTGCCATAGAATTCAGCTCTTAGCCATTAGCTTCTAGCTGCTAGCTTCCGGCCGTCAGCCTTCCTGTCCCTGGTTTGCGAACCCTTAACCGCTTGTCCTTCTTTTGTTGCACGCTCGACGCTCCGGCGTACGTAGGGGCCCACTTCTTCGAGATGCAAGCCGTTGACTAAAAGCGAGCCGCTAAGAGCCACCAGCGATCTGCTCCCGGATTCTCTGCAATTGCCCGAGCACGGAACCGTCGTAGATGGTGCTGCCGACCCGCACGATCGCGCCCCCCAGGATCGCGCTGTCGCGCGAATATTTCGCCCGAACTTTTTTCCCGGTCAGCTTCTCCACCTGCCCTTCGAGCGCGCGCCTTTCCGCGTCGCTCAGATCGCGGGCACTGGTGATCTGCGCCTCCGCGAACCCTAGACGCGCATCCAGTTCATGCCCAAGTTGCTCGACGATCGCATCGAAGAAATGCATACGGCGGTGGTCAATCAGAACCGCTACAAAATTTCGCACGGACTTCGAAAACCCCTCGCGCCGCGAAATCGCGTCCAGCACGCCGCGCTTCTGTTCCGCGGTAATCGCCGGGTTCTCCCAGACTCGCCGCAAATCCGGATTCGCCCGTAGCAATGCACTCAGCGCGTGCAGCTCTTGCAGCGTTTTCGCCGCGTCCTGCCGTGTTTCAAACACGACGTCCGCCAGCGCGCGCGCATAGACTCGGGTCACCGACGCCACTAGTGTTTACTCTTTCCAGCGCTTTCCGCGCTCGCAAGCCGATCGGAGAAATTTCGTACCAGCGACGAATCGGTCGCGGGGTCCACATGAATCTGCTTCTTCGCCAGCGAAATCGCCAGATCCGCGGCATAGCTGGTCAGATCGCGGCGCGCGGCTTTCGCGGCCGCGGTGATCTCCTGCTCCGCAGATTCCACAATTTTTCGCCCATCTTCCTCAGCCGCTGCCTTAATTCGCGCCTCTTCCGCCGCCAGGTCGGCCTCGCCCGAAGCCTTCATCGCTGAGATTTCATCTCCAAGTTTCGCCAACCGCGCCTCTACAGCGGCCAACCGGCGATTCGCATCTTCGCTCGCCCGGCGCGCTTCTTCCATCGCCTGCTGGATCGCGGCCGTACGCGCTCGAAAAGCACCCGGCAAGTATTTTCGCGCGGCCCAGAACAACACTGCGGCAATCACGATGAAGTTCAGCAAGACGGCCAGCCAGTAGGCATGGCGCAGGTCCAACCCCGTGATGCGCGCAAGAAAGACGACCGAAGGAGAACTTTTGAACGCCGCCGTGTCATCCTCTTCTCCGGCAGCCTCGCGCGTCTCCCGGGCCAACTGCTGTCCGAATCCAGGATTTTTCGGTTTCTTGAGTTCTTGCTTGGAAGGCTCCTGCGCGGCCGGAGCGGCCTGGGATGGTGAGGAATGAGCGGGTTGCGCGGAGGATTGGGCCGCGTCTTGCGACCGCGAAAAGGCCGTCAGAAGACCGAGCGTGAAAGCAACTGCCGCAACACCCCGCACTACACCCAAGCAGCCTTTCTTCTTCATTGCTCCCCGTCTGCTCATTGCGCCCCGCCTACCGGACTCCCGGCCGTGACCGGTCGCAACACCGTGCGCACGATCTCCGTTGCCAGCCGGGTCGATTCGCTTTGCAGCCCTTCCTGCGCCGCGATCTTCTCGCGCTCAATCCCTTCCCGGGCCTGCTTCACCTGCTCCTGAGCCTTCGTCCGCGCAGCCGCCACCGCATGCGACCGCGCCTGCAGGGCAGCCTGCCGCCGCACTTCCTGGCTTTTGAATAAGGCGACCCGCGCCTCGCGCAGCCGCTGCTCATATTGCGCGGTACTGGCCTCGGCCGCCGCAACATCCGCCCGCGCTTTTTCGATGGCTCCCTCGGTCTTAGCCCGCCTTTCGGCAAGCACTCGCGACAGCGGCTTGTGGACCACCACGGAATAGATCGCGTACATCACGACCAGCATGATGATGGTCGGTATGGACCCGAGCAGTAATTCGCCTAGTTGCCGAAGTGTCTCGTCCATGGCTTAGCTGATAGAACCGGAAGAATGAGGGCTACGAAACTTCTAAACGTAACATCCTAGGGGGCTTGTGTCAACGAAAGGTCGTAATGCGATGGGCCCGAAACGGGCCCTAAGGCGTGAAATTTTTTCCGTTTGTCAAGGACTCCTTTGGGGCTAGGTGCAACTAATTCTTGACATCTTCCCACAGGGGATTAACATGGATACATCACCTCCGATCCAATTCAGGATCGAATGGGCCGGCAGCCAAGAAAAGTCACCGCTTTTTGGCTATCGGCCCATTTAAATTTTGCTACAGCCTTTAGCCGTTAGCTCAGAACAGGACACCCTCCAGGCTTGAACCAATTCCGGACAGAACGCTAAGAGCTGCCTTTCACCACAAATTCCTTCACCCTTCTCACCACCGACGCCGGCGCCTCGGCCACCATCTCCACCACCCCGTCGCGATACTCGCGAGAGTAAATTCGCGATCGCGCAGCAAGCATCGCCAAAACTTTTCCTTCCTTCTGCGGGATGCTCAACCGCACCCGGCTAACCGGATCCTCCTCCAGAATCTGGTCGATCCGCTCCAGCAAGGTCGCGATCCCCACTCCTTTCGCCGCCGACACGTGGACCGTCTGCGCGTCGTCCCGCAGCGCCTCGCGTTGCTTCGGCTCGAGTAAATCGATCTTGTTCATCACGTGCAGCCGCGGCTTCTTCTCGGCCTCAAGCTCCTTCAGCACAAGCTCAACCTGCGCATCCTGCTCCGCTGTCAACGGGCTCCCCGCATCCGACACATGCAGAATCAGCGCCGCCTTCTGCACTTCCTCGAGCGTGGCCCGGAATGCCGAGACCAGCGTATGCGGCAGGTTCCGGATAAAACCAACCGTATCGGAAAGCAGCACCTTCCGCCGCGATGGCAACTCCGCCCCGCGAATCGTCGGATCGAGTGTGGCGAACATCTTCGACGACGCCAGCACCTCGGCGTTCGTGAGCGCATTAAACAGGGTCGACTTGCCCGCGTTCGTGTAACCCACCAAGGCGACCGTTGCCACCGGCGCCGACTCGCGCCGCTGCCTTTGCTGCGCACGGATCCGGCGCACGTTTTCGATCTGCTCTTTCACGTGCCGGATTCGCCTGTAGATCTTGCGCCGATCCGTCTCCAGCTGCGTTTCGCCGGGACCTCTCGTTCCGATGCCGCCGCCCAACTGAGACATCTCCACGCCGCGCCCGGCCAACCGCGGCAGCATGTACTCCAGCTGCGCTAACTCTACCTGCAATTGGCCTTCGCGGGTCTTGGCGTGTCGCGCAAAAATGTCGAGGATCAGTTGCGTGCGGTCGATCACGCGCTTGTGCAGGATGCGCTCGATATTGCGCTGCTGCGACGGCGAAAGATCGTGGTCAAACAGGATCAGGTCGGCATCGGCGGACGCCGCCGCGCCAGAGATCTCCTCCAGCTTTCCAGCGCCAATCAGCGTCGCCGGATCTGGCCGGTCCCGACGTTGCAGGACCTCGCCCACCACAGTCGCGCCCGCGCTGGTCGCCAGCGTCCGCAGTTCGTCAAGCGATTCCTCCGCGCTGAATTCGGGCATGGAAGGCGGTTTGGCGCCCGCAGCCACACTGGTAGCCGCGTCGCGCGCAGCCTGCGCGCCCGACGTCAAAGAGCGCTTGCCGGCGTTGCGCGCACGAAAACGATAATCGAGACCCACGAGGAACGCGCGCTCCCCGGAATCTCGATGATCACGATCCTTATTTGTAGGCCCGTCTTTCAGTGCGCGCCGCACCGCGTCGTCCTTGCGGGACCTTGTGGAATCTGCGCTGCGCAACTGGATCGCGCCTTAGCCTTCTGTGCCCGATGCGGTCGCCGGAGCCGGAACCACCGTGGGCGTGGCAGCCGCCGGCTTGCTCTCGCTGTGCGATGCGAAAGTATGCGGCACTCGACCCATGACCACAGTCGAAATCGCATGCTTGAAGATCAACTGTTCCTGATTGTTGGTCTCCAGCACCACCGAATACTTGTCAAAGGAACGAATTCGGCCCGTCAGCTTAACTCCACTCAGCAGGTAAATCGTGATGTTGAGCTTTTCCTTGCGGGCCGTGTTGAGGAAGGAATCCTGGATGTTTTGCGCCGGCTTGTTTTCCATCTGCCGATCTCCTTGCACGTTGGACGTTCATTTGTGATCAGCTGTTCCTCGCAGCCTGTGGCGCAGGCGACTGGAAGGCCCAGGGTCAACCCTTCGCGGCCCGGTCTGTTGTTTATCGGGAACCGAGCCACTTTAGCAATCCTCCGTACAATACGGCGTCGTGCCGGACTTTTCAACCCGAACTGTACAGAATTTCTCACGATTCCGGAAAACTGTTCCCTCAGATAGCGCGCCGGATCAGCCTTTCTGCAAGCCTTGTGTATCGACCATTTCGATTCAGGTCCCAAAGATCGGGAACTCGCGTCGCCAACGGCAGTAACTCGGAGCACAGGTTACCTGCTTCCCGCTTGTGAACCGAAACTCCCATCAAGTTGTACAATTTCGCCCTACTCAATCGGAGGACATTGCATGCTCCACCTCGCGGCCTCGTCGTTCAGTCCCAACATTCACGTGCCCGGTGATTTCAACACCAACTTCCTCATGATCGCCCGCTGGATTCACTTCCTCGCTGGCATCACCTGGATCGGCCTTCTCTATTTTTTCAATCTCGTAAATGTCCCCTTCCAGAAAGAACTCGACGCCGCGACCAAGGGCAAGGTCATTCCCGCGCTGATGCCGCGCGCCCTGTGGTGGTTTCGCATGGCCGCAGTCCTCACGGTGCTCGCGGGCCTGGCCTACTTCGGCAACATTGTTGGTGCCGACGCCAACAATGCCGGCGCTTCTGCCGGGCCTGTGTTCGGAAGCTTTTTCCTGATCTGGACAGTGGTTTGGGGAATCCTTTACGCGGTTCTCATTCCCGGTAAAGGAGCGCTCGACAAAGGCCCCGTGATTGGCGTGATCTATGCCGTCGTCGTGACGGCGGCAGCCTGGCTTTTCCTGAGCCTCAACGACCACGGCTGGGAGAGCAATCGGCTGCTCTCAATCGGCATTGGCGGAGGCATCGGCTGGGTGATGATGCTCAACGTCTGGGGCGTGATCTGGCGCATCCAGAAACGCCTCATCGCCTGGACCAAGGACAACGCACAGAACGGTACACCCGTCCCCGAACAAGCGAAGCGCATGGCACGGATGGCTTTCTTAACATCGCGCGCCAACGCTTATTTGAGCATCCCGCTACTGTTCTTCATGGGCGCAGCCAGCCACTACCCAATGTTTGGAAAGTAGTCTTCCGCGCTTCAAATCGGCATAGGGGGGAGAGTCACCTCTCCTCCCCTGCCACACCACCGTACAGGCGGGTCCCGCATACGGCGGTTCGATAAGTTCGTCCCACGGATAACGACGTGGGCTGGGCGTTCGCAGTTTGGGGACGCCGTGCGGGTTTCACTTCTCGGGTTAGCATCCGTTGCGGCTTCACCGCGCTGTGCCTACCCAAGGCCTGCCGAAGCAGGATGGCCAGTGCAATACCCTCATCGAGACCCAAGCACTACTGACCCTTCCTATCGTTCGGGCCTTCGCCGCTCACGCGACTACTACGCCCTCTGCTGACTTCTGCTATGCGGTCAGAACACCTCTCGATGTCCTCAGTCACGAATACGTGACACACAGCAGATCTCCCGCGATAAGTTCGACCGCTGTCCACGCACGACCGCCGGATTTACCACCAGTGCCCTTGATGGATATGGGCTTCCCGATTGTTTGCTCGCTCGCCCGGCACCGTAGGCCTCTTCATCCGGTTCTTGTTCATCGGCCCGCGTGTTTGCTCTACGCTTCCTCCAGACCCCACCTTGCGATGACGCCCTTGCGCTTCGCTACCCTTCACCTCCATCAGGTTGGTAGAGGACTTTCACCTCCAAGCTGTCGAACATGCACGGCGTACAAACAAAACCGCCTGCGGCCCCCTCCGCAGGCGGCGTACGAGATTCCGGAAGTTTAGAAGCTCACCCGCAGCGCCACCTGAACCTGGCGCGCTGAGGTCGTTCCGTCGGGCTGCGTGTAGGTATTTTGGATCACCCCAAACCCCGACTGGCCGATCAAGTTGCCCAGCGCCGCAGTGTCCGTTCCTGGATTGAGGAAGTGGGGGTGATTGAGAATGTTGTAGCCTTCAAACCGCAACTCAGCCTTCACGCGTTCGGTAATGCTGATTCTCTTAGAAACTGCCATGTCCCAGTCCCAGAATCCGGGACCGTAGAAAGCGTTGCGAGCGTTGTTGGAAGGCGACCCCCAGGGAGGATTTTGAAATGCACACTGGTTTGTGATGTAGATGAAGCCCGAACCCGGTGTGGCCGCGCAACCGGAAGCCGTCGGCGGTCCGAACGGATTCCCCACCTGATAACCCCAGGCATTGATTCCCGTGCGCTGAGTATCGGCCGTTCCACGAATGTTGAACGGATGACCTGTCTGCGCCGTGAAGATACCGGAGAATTCCAATCCCTCAAGAAGCCGTCCAACCACTCCATTGTTGAGGTAGCCCTTGCCCTTGCCGATTGGAACATCCCAGATGTAATTGATCACGCCAACGTGGCGTGTATCGTTGTCGGAATTCCCATAGCTCTGCGCCAGGTTGCGTGAGTTTCTTGGGAACGTTCGCGATCCAACCGCCGGAGTCAACGGGTCTACAGAATTGTCCAATGCATGCGACCAGGTGTAAGAGGCCTGCAATTGCAATCCGTGGCTCATGCGATGCGTGAACTTACTCTGCATGCCGTGGTAAATCGAATTGAACTCGTTGATCTGATAGTCCGGCTGGAACAGGGCATTGTTATTGACCGCATTAAATGGCAGGTCGTTGAAGCCTTGACTCGGTGTGGCCCCAAGGTACAGGCTGGTACCGCTTACCGTCGTTGGATCACAATTAAATGGATTCGGCACGCTGCAATACGCCACCAACTGCGCAACCAGGTTCGGATCCGGTGGATTCCCGTCCCGCTGTCCGTACACATGCACGCCCATGGCTCCGACGTAAGCAAGGTCAATAACGTTCTCGCCTGGCAACTCACGTTGAATATTGAAATTCCAGCTATTGCTGGCCGCGTTCGGGAAGTGCGGGCTGAAGATAACAAGATTGCCCGTGCCCGATCCGTCGGCTATCGATGCGGAAAACGGTTGGGTCGGAATCTGTGGCGGAAAACGACCCGTACCGGTGGCGTTATTGATCGTCTCGATGGGGAAGTTGGTGTATTGCGCCTGGAACGGTGGATCGGCCCGCACGTTTCCGAAAGCGTTTCCGAACGTCCGATCGTGGAAGATTCCAAAACCCGCACGGATAGCGGTCTTGCCGCTGCCCCACGGATCCCACGTGAAACCCAACCGAGGCTCGATGTCCTTGTAATCCGGGTTATAGAGTTGGTGCCCCGTGCCCGGGCCGACCAGAGAGAACGTCACTGGAGCGCCGAACGCATAGGAACCCGGGTCTTGCAACAGGTTCGAGAGGTTGCCGCCGGTTTCGTACGGTACGCTGTTCAATTGGTAGCGCAATCCGAAATTTAGCGTGAGATTTCGGCGGATCTTCCAGCTGTCCTGCGCGTACCAGTCGAATTCGTGCTGCCTGAAGTTCTTGTTATCCGTCGGCTGCCGTACCTGTGCACGGTTAAAGAACTGCGACTCGCTGTCCTCGATCACAAGGCCATACAGTGCATCGGCCGCATCGATGAGGGTCGGACTATTGTCGTTCGCGGGCTCGTTGGCCACGATGCCGGGATCATAGCCAAAGGTCAGCATCGGCGCCATTGCGAGTTGACGACGCGATGTGAAGTTATCGAAACCACTCTCCCCAACATCGCGAAAATCGAAGCCAAATTTCAGCGTATGGTCGTGATGAACCCAGCTGAGACTGTCCGAATAGCTGATGGTCCCGGTTTTTCGCGCTTGCGAATTCGATCCTCCCAGGGTGCTTGCAAAATTCGTAAACGGATCCAGCGTGTAGTCCCAGCCGTTCCCGAACTGATCCACGCCTCCCGGCCCGTCCAGGAAACTGATCGTGTTCTGACCCAGGTAGAACGTGGCGTAAATATGATTCCAACCGAATTGGAAGTTGTTGATCAGCGTGTTGCTGAGGGTGGAAGTCAATTGGGCTGCCAACCCTTCGCTGATAGCCTTTTCGTTGTAGGCTCCGATGTTACCTGGCAGAAAATCTACGTGAGCCGGATTGGGATCAAAGAAATGGTTGTACCCGTAACGAAGACTCAGTGATTCTCGATCGTTGAAGTGGTGATCGATCTTAATCGTCGGGTTGTATGTGTCGGTGGCTGAGGTCGAGGGGAAGAAAATGCTTCCCGAGATCCCGTTCGCCGACGTCGTCGCGGTCGGGTACAGGGCAAAGACCTTGGCCATCGTCGGATCCAAGGGAATACCGGCAGCGTTGTTCGCGCCGGTTGGCGTCAGATCAATCGGCACCGTTTGCTGCGTGCCGTTGGCAGTGCATTGGCATGTCTGCGTATAGGTGTAGTTGAATTTGCCCGTCAGAAACGCGGCCGTAGGCACCGACGAGTTGTTCGTGAGCGTAGTGCGGAACCGGTCTCGTTCGTCGTTGAAGAAGAAGAATGTCTTGTTCTTGATAATCGGACCGCCGAACGAATACCCAAACTGATGTCGGATATATGGATTCATTGGGCCGGCATTGGGGCCGACGTCCGAGTTGAACCAGTCACGCGCGCCACCGAAACCGTTCCAGCGGCCGAAGTAATACGCTCCGCCATGAAACTGATTCGTGCCGCTCTTGGTCACCACATCGATGATGGCACCCGTGTTGCGGCCGTATTCGGAGTTGAACGTATCGGTAATGACGCGGAATTCCTGCGTCGAATCCGGATTCGCATTCAACACACCGCCCTGCCCCCCGGGAACCGAGGTATCGTTGTTGTCCACCCCATCGAGCAGGAAGTTGTTGTTGCGGTCGCGCGCGCCGTTGACTGAGAATCCGCTGCTCCGACTGTCGGTCTCCGAAGTACCCGGGGACAAAAGCACCAACTGATAGGGATTCCGCGTAATGAGGGGCAAACTTTCCATCTGCCGCTGATCGACCAGATTGCTGACCTGCGACGTCTCAAGATCCACGGGGGGGACGTCACTTGCCTTCACCAGCACCTCTTCGCTTACCGTTCCGGGCTCCAAGGACGCGTCGACACCTAGCGCTTGTGCAACGGTCAACTCTACGTCATCCAGCTTGTAGGTCTTGAACCCGGATTTCGTCACCGAAATCGCATAGTGCCCCACGGGCATGTTCTGCATGCTGTAGACGCCGGTCGATCCACTCGTCGCGGTTCGAATGGTCGCGGTCTCGAGGTTCTTCGCCATCACGTCCGCGCCCTGGACCACCGCGCCCGATTTGTCGGTCACCGTTCCCTGGATTGAACCGGTCTGCGCCAGCGCCACGGCGCCCATCAATGTCACTACGAAAGACAGCAGGAAAGTGATTCTGAGCTTCTGCATTATTCCTCCCACGGAAAAGGTGCCCAGGGCGGCGACACTACGGCCGCTGCGGACAAGCATATGAACGAAACAAGCACAGGTGGAGTCACTAGTGGTGCAACTGTGCTACCAAAACAGGGCACTGTTATACCTTTAGCGTTTCAAGAAGTTGAGAATGGGGATTTGGCGAAAATCCCAGATTTGCGAAGAAA
>CAVQZP010000018.1:0-38506 GCA_963718505.1 uncultured Acidobacteriota bacterium
TAGCAAAGGAGAGCGCCATGCGTCCGATTGGTGTTTCCCTCATTGCGGTTTTCACCTGGATCCGCGCCGCTTTTTACGGAGTCATTGGCCTCGCGATCCTCGGAATCGGTCATCTCAGCGGCTACATGATGTCAAAGATGGCGAGTGAATCCATGATGCAGACGTGGATCACGCGGCTCGGGAAAGTGCTCGGCCTGGGCGCCTTCGTGGTCGCCTTAGTCTATCTTGTCGTGGGACTTGGGCTCTGGGCCCTAAAGAACTGGGCGAGGGTCGTGGCGATGGCCTTCACAATACTTTGGTTCTTCGTCGGGCTGATCGGCTTGCTTCACTTCCCGTCGCCCTGGCACATCGTCCGCGCCGCGATTGAGATCGGGATTGCCGTCTACCTGATGCTTCCAGATGTGAAGCGTGTCTTCAATCCGGTTTGAAAAAGTTGAGGAAGGAGTACGCCTCCACATCTCTCGGCGGAACGCCCCTGGAAACTCAAAGAGCGTCGGGACTCTTGCGAGTCGTCGACGCCCGAACAGCCCTCCCCAGAACTGCTCGCCGCAAAACGATAACGCCATCGCATAAGTAAATGACACTTCGGTGCCAGGTGACTGGCCCTCCCGTGCGATTTCCCGACAACCTTTCATCGCACTACCATGACTCCTGTAGGCGGCGCTTCTGTCGCGCCTTCCCGGGCCACTCACCGCGAGCCGCCACTGCTCGCGCGACCGCAAGCATTTGTGTCGAGTGTGCAAATACTTGCATGAACTTGCCATCCGGTATTCACTGTAGTCTCTGTCTAACTCCAAGTTAATTCAGTAACCTACGCCGATGGTTACTTTTGGCACCACAGGTGCACGTTACTTGCGAGCAGTCTCTGTGTGTTCTCCTCAGTGGGTCTCGATCCCCCGAGGCTCAGCAATGTGGGCTTCTCGACTTGCAGGTTCAGGAGGGCTTTTACTATGAGGCGAGTAATTCTCTTGATATTGCTTTGTTTGGCACTTCCATTGGCAGTGTCAGCTAGCAGTATCGATCTTTCCAGCGACGGCGGCACCATCGCAAGTTCAACAACTGGCTTGTCCTCAGCTGGTGACGTAATCACCAAGTACGACGGAATTTTCGGCAGCAACCTTGGAACGGTTACCTTCACCACAGGTGCGTTTACAAGCGGAAACGCATGCGAACGGCGGAACACTCGGCGCAGGCGGAACGTTCACCATCACCGGAACGGTTCCGTGATGGGTGTTCCCAGCGGCACGATTTTCACCGGCACGTTTGTTTCGGGAACATGGACACACTCTCAATAACTGGTGCCTATACTCTCACGGCCGACGTAACGGCTCGCCACCGGTTCCGGGGTTTCATTTACCGAGATCACGGTGAGTGGCACGCTTAGCCCAACGGCACCATTACGGTTGGAAGCGGCGACTATCGTTCTCTCCACCACCCACGTCCCGGAGCCCGGAACTCTCGGACTGTTGGGAACCGGGTTGGTCGGTCTTGGTGGTCTGCTGCGGAGACGTATCTTTAAAGGCTAAGCAGCACTACTTTTTTTGGGAAAGGGTCTCGTCTCAACGAGACCCTTTCGATTTTCCCAATCCCCGCGAACCGCTCTGCATTGTCCCAGTAACCTTCTTTCCGAACAGCGCCTGACGTCTCGTTCTGATTTCCCAAGGCTCAACTAACTATTTCCAATATCAGTATCTTGGACACAGTTTCTTGAAGTTCTTCTTGGTGTGTCCCGGTTACTGCGGTAACCCGCTGATAGCCTTTCCATATTGACCCTGTGCACTCGCAAACTTACAGTCGCGCATAGGGGGTTGTATGAAGGACATCCATGAGGTCTTGCGCCGAAAGCAGGCGAAGTACGCGCAATTAGCCAAGCAGATCGAAGCGCTGCAGCAGGCGGCAGAAAAGCTTCGCGAAGTCGCTCCGCTGCTGGCTGAAAATGAAGAGGACGATAACGTTGTCCTCGCAGAAATGGACGAGGAAACCGCCCAGCCCGCCGCGATGGCTGCGAAGGCTTCCGCTTCTCCGGCATCCGCCGCACCTGCCAAGTCGGGACGCCCAGTGGCGCCTCGCTGGCCATAATCGGCTCGATAGATTTTAAGAGTTAACGCAGTATGACCCTTCAGTCATTGCTGGTTTCGAAAGACGATTACTCGGCCGAAGTTCTCAGCCGCGCGCTGGCCAACTTCGCCATCGCCGTGGAACGCTTCAGCGAATTGGAGATCGCCCTCCATCGGCTCGGCGAGCAGCGCTTCGACTGCCTGATCGTCGACTTCGACGACGCGGACACCGCCCTCCAGCTGCTTCAGATGGCAACTCAGCCGAAGCCGGCTGCGCTCATCAGCATCGCCCTGTTGAGCGATGAAAACAGCGTCCGCCAAATCTTGATAACTGGAGCCAAGTTCATCCTCCACAAGCCCGTCTCTTCCGAGCAGGCGACCGCTACGCTGCGCGCCGCTACCGCACTTCTGCGTCGTGAGCGCCGCCGCTCTTTCCGTGTGCCCGTGCAGGCGCCCGTTCAGGTTGCGCTTTCGGGAGGAGACCAGATTGAAGGCATCATGCTCGACTTGAGCCAGACCGGTATGGATCTTCTGGCGGCTCAACCACTCGAGCGCTGCGCGCAGATCGGTTTGCGCTTCACGCTTCCCGACGGCAGCCTTGAGGTCGACACCCATGGCGAGATCGCCTGGGCTAATCCGAACGGGCAGTCCGGCGTCCGCTTCCTCGACCTGCCGGAATCCCAGGTCGAAAAGCTGAAAACGTGGCTTCTCGCCAACGCTTCCGAAGTGCCCCCTGAAGAACCCGATCCGGTCTCCACCTGCAAACTAACCGATCTCAGCCTTGGTGGATGCTACGTCGATACCGAATCGCCTTTCCCGGAAAAGGCGCTCGTCGATCTCTGTTTGAAGGCCGCCGACATCGAGATTCACGCCGATGGCATCGTGCGCGTGATGCACCCCGCTTCAGGAATGGGAGTGGAGTTCCCCTCGCGCACCAGCGCCCAACGCGAGACCGTCGCGCACTTCATCGAATTTCTTACCAGCCGACCGGGAACTATGCCGGAACTGCTGATCTCCCCGAAGGCTATCGTCGCTGACGAATCTCAATTCGACCAGCCCGCTGGCTCCGCTGAAGAACACCTGGAAGATCCGCTTGTGGAACTGCTGCGCACCGGTGAATCGCTGTCTCGTGACGAGTTCGTCGCCGAGCTGCAACGTCAGCGCAATCCCGAAGCTGTCGCCTCCTCGTAATCTCTTCCGGCTACAAGTCCGCTTCGTTTTCTATCGCCCAAGGCCGCGCATCGCTACCAAAAATTACCGGGGAAACCGTGCCCGCACCCCGTCTCTGGTGCGAACCCAATTTCCCCGTGGTCTGTTCCACCTCGATGGAAAGACCCTAGTCCATCACTGTTAAGGCCGAGTTTCAGAATTGTGAATTTTCTGTGAACGCGGCAGTGCCTTTTCCACACGCTTTCCTGCCCCTCACGACTCCATGTGACACCCATCACTGCTCCGCGGGCAATCACACGCGTAACGTAAAGCTGGATTCATTCGGGCGACCCGAATCGCCCCGAGGAGGTTTCTATGCCGACCCTCCAGGCCAGCCTCCGCCTTTCCTTCAGCAACATACTCTTTCCCACGGACTTCAGCGACGCTTCTAGCGCTGCGCTGCCCTATGCCCAAGCCTTCGCCAGGATGTATGGCGCTCGCATCGTCGTCGCCCACGCAGTTACCCCTCACCCACCCATCTTCCTCCCCATGGAGCCGATCCCACTCGAAATGGATGGCGAGTGGTACGACGCCCAGGCCCGGCTTCGCGACTTCCTTCACTGCGACGCCTTGCGGGGCACGCTTCACGAGGGCGTCACGGAGCGCGGCGAGCTCTGGAACGTTCTCGACGACGTAATCCATCGGCACGATATCGATCTCATCATCCTTGGCTCGCACGGGAAGCACGGCCTGAAGAAACTCGTCCTCGGGTCCGACGCCGAGCAGATCTTCCGCAAGTCACGCTGCCCGGTTTTGACGATCGGTCCGAAGGTGCCGCCCCCCACCGAATCTTCTGCGTTCCGCACCATCGTTTTCGCAACCGACTTCTCCGCAGGATCCCTGCACGCGCTTCCCTATGCCCTTTCGCTCGCCGAAGAGAACCAGGCACACCTGATCCTGCTGCATGTGATTCCGCTCGTTCCCCTTCAGCATCAGGAGTCCGTGGCGGCCAGCGCTCGCACACGCTTGGAAGAGTTGCTCCCCGAGGATGCGGCCGACTGGTGCCGGCCCGAGTGCATCGTTCGCTTCGAATTTCCGGCAGAAGGCATTCTGAGCCTGGCGCGCGAGCAGCACGCTGACCTGATCGTCATGGGAGTGCAGAAGGGAACAACGTTCGCGTCGGTGCACCTGCCATGGGCGATCGCCTACGAGGTGGTTTGCGATGCGCCGTGCCCGGTTCTAACTGTGAGGGATTGAAAGCTTGAGGCTCTCGCGGGAGCACCAATCTGCAAATGGCTCCCGCGATACTCGCTCGGACGTACGCCTAGCTTTTCTGTGGCTTCCACTGCTCCAGGAACTTCACCAGATCCTCGGGCCCGAGTGCCCGTGCCTTCTCAAACTCACCGTTCTTCTGGCTGAATAACACTTTGCCAGTACTGTCCAAAACCGCGATTGCGGGAATACCCCGATCCATTGGGACCTGATACTCCTTCATCAAATCCTGATTCTTGTCGCCTTCGCCCACGTCGACGTGCACTACCTCGTAATTTGCCTCGACCAACGGAGCAATGTCGTCGCGCTCGAAGGCCAGATCGAGCACGTGGCAGTCGTAACACCAGTTGGCCCCAAAAACGACCAGAACACGCTTATGTTCCTTCCCTGCTTTTTCCAGGGCCTTCTTGATATCCGCGTGCGCGTCCGCGGTGGCCGGATAAATGTTCTTCTTGCTATCCGCTGGCTGCTCCAGGCGGCTTGGCTCGGTCCGCTTCGCCAGGATCAACTTCCACTCCTTGTCCTGCTGGCGCCAGAGTTGTCCCTCAGTGATGTAAAAGGTCTTTTCCTTGCCTTCTTCCGCCAGCTGAATCTCAGCACGAAACAGGATTTGATACGTGCCCGATTGGACTTGAGACTCCCCGCTCTGCAGGACGTCAATCTTCATGCTCTTGGCCTTCATGCCGGTCCAGAACCGGACATCGCCCGAAATATCCAGATCGCGATCGCTCCCCACCTTGATTTGCGCGACCGGGTTCGTGCTATACAGCGTCTTCAACCCCATCGAGTCGCTTTTCAAAACAAAATCCTTCCACTGCTCAAACGGCTCGAATTTCTCCGGACTCTTCGCGTCCTGCTTCGACGAGCTCCGCGTCCAGCCTGCTGGCGCAACCACCAAAAGGGCCACTGCCAGTAAGACCACGCTCACGTTGTTTCGCATGTTGAACTCCGGCAATCTCATTCCAAGTATAGCCTCGCAAGATCGCCATGCCGTTGCACAGGATGCTCTGGTGCCCCAGGTTCGCGTCCGTTCTTTGGACGCTAACCTGGGCCATAGGTCCGACCACCAAGGAATAACGGCTTTGCCATACAGTTGCTCAGGATGCTTTTTCCCGCGCCCTCCAGTCGCCAAGAATCCTGCTAAATTGATCAATCGGTGGAACCCATCGCCCTGAACTCGCCGGCCAACCAACCTCCCCAGCCAACGATTGGCGAATCAACCCGGTTGCTCCCCAATCTCTTCCCTCTCCCCGCCATTGTCATCGCGATTGCAGCCTTCGCAGTCATCATCCCGTTCTTCTTTCTTGGAAATGCCTCCGGACACGACTTCGAATTCCACCTCTTTTCCTGGATGGAAGTCGTCCATCAGTGGAAGCAAGGCATCCTGTTTCCGCGCTGGGCCACCTTCGCGCACTGGACCTACGGCGAAGCGCGTTTCCTGTTCTACCCGCCGGCCTCTTGGAATCTCGGAGCTTTCCTCGGCACGTTCCTTCCTTGGGAGGTAACCTCCGGAGCCTACGTTTGGTTGGTGCTAACCGCATCAGGCATTTCCATGTTCCTGCTGGCACGACGATGGTTTGATCGCGGCGACGCCATTTTCGCTGCCGTCTTTTACGCGCTCAATCCCTACCACCTGGTCGTCGTTTTTTGGCGCAGCGCCTTCGCCGAATTGCTGGCCGGGGCCCTGATTCCCCTTCTCTTGCTCTACGTGCTTCGTGCCGAGGACGATGGCCCGCGTGTCATCTTTCCCCTGGGCCTGATCGTGGCAGGCGCGTGGTTGACCAACGCTCCCGCTGCCGTAATGGTGAACTACTCCCTCGCGCTTCTGCTCTTGACCGTGGCCATCTTGCATAGGAATTACCGGGTCCTGCTTTACGGAGCCGGAGCCGTCGCGCTCGGATCCGCCTTGGCGGCCTTTTATCTCGTCCCTGCAGCATATGAACAAAGCTGGATCAACCTGAATCAGGTCCTCGCCCCGGGTGTCCGCCCTTTCGACAATCTTCTCTTCACCAACATCAATGACGCCGACCACAATCGCTTCAATCTCTTCGTTTCGTTGGTGGCCGTCCCGGAAATTCTGTTGGCCGCCGCATCGCTTTGGTCGCTGCGCAAGAAAGACCCCCGTTGGGCGCCTTGGTGGATTCTCGCCGTATGGGCGGCCGCAGCCGCGTTCGTGATGTTGAAGCCGAGTTTCTTCCTCTGGGCGTACTTACCCGAGCTTCGCTTCGTGCAGTTGCCTTGGCGCTGGCTGCTTTGCCTGAACGTTCCCATTGTCCTCGCGGTGACCGCAACCGTCCGGCGCTGGGGAGCGCGCGCCGTCCTCTACGCCGGTGTGCTCGCTCTGCTGTTGGTCCTGTGGAACCGCGTACAGCCTTCCTGGTGGGACAAGACCGCCGATATCGACGAGATGCACGATGCCATTCAGGATGGCAGCGGCTACGAGGGCACCGACGAATATGTCCCGGCCGGAGTCGATCCCTATGATCTGAACAGAAACGCTCCGCTCGTCGCCGTCGTTGGCCGCGACAAGGCGAACATCCGAATTCTCGACTGGACTGACCAGTCCAAGCGCTTCACCGCCGAAGTTACCCGGCCCGAGAAGCTCCGCCTACGGCTCCTCAACTATCCCGCCTGGCGAGTCGAGGTGAATGGAGTCGCCATCACAGCGAGGAGTCAGTCGCACACGGGCGAAATCCTAATCCCCGTCGACACCGGCATCAGCGAGATTCGCGTCAGGTTTTTCCAAACCCCCGACCGCTTCTGGGGCGGAATGATTTCGATCCTCACAGCCCTCGCGATCATCGCCTGGCTTGTGTATCGCAGACTCGTAGCGTAGCGCCGGCGTCTCGCCGGCTGTCCGGAGGGCGTCCCGCCCTCCGATCGCTTCGGAATTGCGGGCTGGTCGGCGCCCCAAGTTCGCGAAGTGATTGGAAAGTCTGCCCAACAAATTCCTTCGCGTATCGTGCGCTTATTTTCATTCGAAAAATTCGTCTTGTCGCAGCATCCTCTGCGAATCCTCTGCGCCCCTCAGCGTTTTAAGATTTGGATTTGCCAGCCTAAGGGCCTCCCCTGTGAGCCTCTGTGCCCTCTGTGGTTAACTGTTCTGTCGAATGAAAACCATCTTCATCGCCACCTCAAACCCCGGCAAGCTCCGCGACTTCGCAGGCGCAGCCTCCGCCCACAATGTCCGGATCCAACCGATCCCCAACTTCTCGAAATTGGACCCCGTGGTCGAAGATGGCCTTACCTTCGACGACAATGCGCGCAAGAAAGCCGAGCAGTACAGCCTGGCCCTGCCCGGACAGATCGTCATCGCCGACGATTCCGGCCTTGAAGTTGACGCCCTCCATGGCGCTCCCGGTGTTCATTCCGCCCGCTACGCAGCCGACGAGCCTCACAAGGCCGATGCCAACACCGATGATGATGCCAACAACGCGCGCGTTCTTCGCGAACTCGAGGGCGTTCCTCCCGAAAAGCGCACGGGACGCTTCGTGTGTGTAATCGCCGCCGCCCGCGATGGTCTGACGCTGGCAACGTTTCGCGGAGTCGCCGAGGGCCGCATTCTCGATCACCTCCAAGGTTCCGGCGGATTCGGCTACGACCCCATGTTCTATTTTCCTCAGATCGAGAAGACTTTCGCCGAACTCACGCCGGAAGAAAAATCTCGCTACAGTCACCGCGGCGCCGCGTTCCGCAGATTTCTAAATTGGTGCGACGAGCAGAACGATAAGCAATGACATTTCCCATAGCGTTCCGACCTTCACCAACTCTATCGACCAGCGACTCTATCGACGACGCGACTCGTTTCTGCCACCGCTCATTCTCTTGACTTGCCTTCCGCCGCACCCGGATAATAAAAGGTTCGTTTCTCACTTCCGAACCCACAAGGAGCGGTAACCGTGGCAACAACCGCCAGTACTGCGGCTCCGGCGACTATCAGGCACGGGGTCGCTCCGCTGCGTGCCGGCCAGGGCACATCGTTTCTGCTGCGCCGCTTGCATTCACTAAGCGGGATTATTCCCGTGGGCGCATTTCTGTTCGAGCACATTCTGATTTCCAACTCCACCGCCATCAGCGGCCCCGACGCTTACGCGCGCCAGGTGAGCTTCCTCGCGAACCTGCCGCTTGTGTTCTTCCTGGAGTTGTTTGGTATCTGGATTCCCATCCTGTATCACGGCCTCTACGGCTTTTACATCTGGTATCGCGGCGACTCGAACGTCGGCGAGTATCCCTGGACCGGCAACTGGATGTACACCGTCCAGCGCTGGACTGGCGGCATCGCCTTTATCTACATCGTCTGGCACACCTACACGATGCGCTTCACCGGCATCGATCTTCACGATGTCCCGGCGCAATCCTTCGCGAAAGTCCAGGCAGAAGTTCACTCGCCGTTCCTGCTCGCCTTCTACATCGTCGGACTCATCGCCGCCTCGTGGCATTTTGCCTACGGGATCTGGCTCTTCTGCGCGAAGTGGGGCATCGTCTCTGGCGAAAAAGCGCAGCAACGGCTTCTCAAAGTCTGCCTCGCATTCTTCCTCCTCATGAGCGTTGTCGGACTCGTCAGCCTGTATACATTCCGCGAGCGCTTCCAGCAGCCAACTTCCAGCGGCAACATTGTGGATTCGAGTCATGCGGCAGTTCTTCCCGGAAGGTCGGTGAACTGACATGGCAGCAGCAGCTCCGAAAATTGTCGTGGTCGGTGGCGGCCTTGCCGGCCTCGCCGCGGTCATCAAGATCGCCGAAATGGGTGGCCATGTTGACCTGTTCTCAATCGTGCCGGTAAAGCGATCGCACTCTGTCTGCGCGCAAGGCGGCATCAACGCGGCCAAGAATCTCAAGGGCGAAGGCGACTCCACCTGGCAGCACTTCGACGACACCATCTACGGCGGCGACTTTCTCGCCAATCAGCCTCCCGTCAAGGCGATGTGCGACGCCGCGCCCGGCATCATCGATCTGCTCGATCGTATGGGCGTTCCGTTCAACCGCACGCCCGAAGGCCTGCTCGATTTCCGCCGCTTCGGTGGCACGCTTTATAACCGCACCGCATTTGCCGGAGCCACTACCGGCCAGCAACTTCTCTACGCGCTCGACGAACAGGTCCGCCGTTACGAATCCGAAGGCAAGGTCAAGAAATACGAGCACTGGGAGTTCCTCTCCGCCGTGCTCGACGGCAATGGTGTCTGCCGCGGCATCTGCGCCATGGACCTCCGTAGCATGGAGATCCGTACCTTCCCCGCCGACGCCCTCATCATTGCCACCGGCGGCATCGGCGCCATCTTCGGAAAATCCACAAACTCCGTGGTCTGCACCGGCTCCGCCCAGTCCGCGCTCTATCAGCAGGGCTGCTACTACGCCAATGGCGAGTTCATCCAGGTCCACCCGACCTCGATTCCCGGCGAAGACAAACTGCGTCTGATGTCCGAATCCGCCCGCGGTGAAGGCGGACGCGTCTGGGTCCCGAAGAAGCAGGGTGACAACCGCAATCCAAAGAGCATTCCGGAAAGCGAGCGCTGGTACTTCCTCGAGGAGTGGTATCCAAAATACGGCAACCTTGTCCCGCGCGACGTCGCCACCCGCGCCATCTTCAAAGTCGTCTACGAGCACAACCTCGGCATCGATGGCAAGCCCATGGTCTACCTCGACCTCACCCACATCGATCGCAAGATCCTCGATAAGAAGCTCGAGGGCATCCTCGAGATCTACGAGAAGTTCGTCGGCGACGATCCGCGCGACACGCCTATGAAGATCTTCCCCGGCATGCACTACACCATGGGCGGTCTGTGGGTGGACTACAAGCAGGCCACCAACATCCCGGGCATCTTTGCCGCCGGCGAAGCCGAATACCAGTACCACGGCGCCAACCGTCTCGGGGCGAACTCGCTGGTCTCCTGCATCTTCGGCGGCTTCATCTCCGGACCCAACGCCGTCCAATACGCGCGCGGCCTGCAGAAGTCCGAGAGCAACGGCTACTTCGAGGCCGAACGCAAGCGGCAGCAGGAAATCAATGACGGCCTCATGAAGGCCGACGGCGCCGAGAACCCCTTCCTCATCTGGAAAGAACTCGGCGAGGAGATGACCAAGAACTGCACGGTCATCCGCTACAACAAGAATCTCAAAGAGTGCGACGCCAAGCTCGTCGAATTGCTGGAGCGCATCCGCAACGTCAACTTAAGCGATCGCAGCCAGTGGGCCAACACGACCGTCGCCTTCGTGCGGCAGCTTTACAACATGCTGCAACTGGCTCGCGTGGTCGCCCAGGGTGCCGGCATGCGCGACGAATCGCGCGGCGCGCACTACAAGCCCGATTTTCCCGACCGCGACGACAAGAACTGGCTCAAGACGACGAAAGCGACCTTCGCTCCCGACGCCGACGAGCCCAAATTCGAATTCGAGTCGGTGGACATCTCGCTGATTCCACCAAGGCCCAGAAAGTACGACGCGGTGAAGTAGCACTCAGCGTTCCGCACTCAGCATTTAGTCATTGAACGGTTCGTTGAGGGTGGAAAAAAAATTCAGAGACTGAATGCTGATTGCTGAGTGCTGAATGCTTTTGAAGCTAAAGGCTAAGAGCTAATGGCTAATAACAATCCCGTCATCATCAAAATTAAACGCCAGGACACCCCGAACTCCGCCCCCTACTGGGACGAGTTCGAGCTTCCCTACAAGCCCGGCCGCAACGTGATCTCCGCTCTCATGGAGATCGCCGCCAACCCAGTTACCCGCACGGGCAAACAGACTACCCCCATCACTTACGACTCGAACTGCCTCGAGGAAGTCTGCGGCTCGTGCGCCATGGTCATCAACGGCCGCGCGCGCATGGCTTGCTCTGCCCTGCTCGACAATCTGGAGCAGCCTATCCGGCTTGAGCCGTTCTCAAAGTTCCCCATCGTGCGCGATCTCGCCACCGACCGCAGCGTCATCTTCGAGAACCTCAAGGCCACCAAGTCCTGGATCCCGGTCGACGGCAGCTATGACCTCGGTCCCGGACCGCGCGTCTCGCCCGAAGATCAGGAAGAGATGTATCCCCTGTCGCGCTGCATCTCGTGCTGCTGCTGCATGGAAGCCTGCCCGCAGTTCAATGAAGAGACCGGTTTCGTCGGCGCCGCCACCATTTCGCAGGTCCGCCTGTTCAATTCGCACCCAACCGGCAAAGCCCTCAAGCGCGAACGTCTCAGTGCGCTCATGGGCGACGGCGGCATTCAGGAGTGCGGCTACGCCCAGAATTGCGTCGAGGTTTGCCCCAAGGACATTCCGCTCACCACGTCGATTGCCGACGTCGGTGCCGACGTCATGAAACAGGCGATTGGCGACCTGTTCCGAAAATGATCAGGTCGAGTCGTTAACGAAACGCTGAAATGACGTGTCGCAGGTGGGACAAGCTACGCCCCGCTTGGTGCCGGAAATATCCCGCTGTTCCAGGAGGTGAGCCCCGCGCCAGGCGCATAGCGGCGGAAGATAACCGTGGCTCGCAAGAATTTGTTTCGAAACTCGAACTTGGAGAACGTACGCTGGGAACCACTCTACCCAGCCGCGTAGCGGCGGCAGATATTAGCCCAGCACGTAAGTGCTGGGGTCGACAGAAAATCAATATACGGAGTCGGCTTCAGCCGACGGCACCTGTTTTGCAACAGATCCCGTGTTGGGCTTTCCTGAGGCTGGAATCTGCAGAACCGCTGGACCCTATCGACGTAACCATCCGTAATCACGTTCACGAAGAAACAACAACCTGGCATTGGTAATCGCGAAAATGATTACCAATTTGCACCCAAATTGATTCCTCAGTAACGCCCAAAGGCAAGGTTTTTCTTGGATTTCTTGACAGCTAGGTTAGAATACGCTCCTGCTCTGGGCTACCAGAGCCTCTCCCCGAAGGTTCGAGGCCACTTCGTGCTGATGGGAATTCGGTGTTCTAGACTCTGGGTCGCGCTGTTTGCTCTGGCCATCACAAGCCAGTCCTTTGCTCTCCACAGCTACACGACCACCAAGCATTCCGCGACTCACAAGACTTCCCGCCGTCATCGCCGCTCCATCTTGTGGAACCCGATGTTCCGGCCATCGCATGAGTCGCTGCTTCTCCAGAACGAAGAAATCGATCGCCTCGAACTGCCGCGCATCCAGGATGACGACGAACTCGCAGCTCTGGTCGAAACCCAGGCTCTGCTGCCGATCCGTACCGGCACGACGCTCCGCATCGATCCCCGGCTCGATCCCAATCGCCGCTATTGCCGTCCGTGGACACGCGATTTCGTAGAGGACCTTAGCCAGGCCTACTACCAAAGGTTCCACGACCAGATCCAGCTGAATTCGGCAGTCCGCACTGTCAAAGTGCAGAAGAAACTTCGTCGGCATAACCGTAATGCCGCTCCGGCCGAAGGCGACACGGCATCCTCGCACCTCGCAGGCCTTACCGTTGACCTGCAGCGCCGCGGCATGACGAAAGACGAAATTCGTTTCGTCGAGCGCTACCTCTTCTATCTGCGCGCTCTCGGTCTCGTCGAACCCGAAGAAGAGCGCCGCCAGTGGGTCTTCCACGTGATGGTCTCCGACCGCTACGCCGATTGGCGCCAAACTCAGGACGCCATGCGCTGGGACAGCACCCCGTTCGGCGACGAACTCAGCCAGAAGTAAGTTCGTGCGCGTCGGCGAGCTCAGCATCCTGTTCCTAAAGGGTCGTTATCCCGTGCAAAGTCAGGCGCTGGGTGCCCCAGGTTCGCGTCCGCCTTTTGGACGCTAACCTGGGACGCTAAATTGACCTGAGCAAGAATGCTGTCATCCCGAGCCCAATAAAGCAAAGCCGAACGTAATCGAGGGACCTTGTAATTTTTTCTCTTCCGTCGACATCGTCCTTGCAGTACTCGTAATTCTGTCATCCTGAGCGACGTGAGGCGCCAGCCGAACAAGTCGAAGGACCCCATGCACACGCGAACCGGTATTGGCCTCCATGGGAGTTCTCTATAATCTCTCTTTCTTACGCCGCCGACTTCGTCTCAGTCTGCTGACGTCGCTCAAAGGAAGCCCTTCTCATGATCGTCCTCCTCGCCGGTCTACCCGGCACCGGCAAATCTACGCTCGCCGCCGTGCTCGCCGAGCGCCTCCACGGCGCGATCCTCAGCAAAGACGAAATCCGCCACGCGCTGTTCGCCCCGCCCGACGTCGAATACTCCACGGAGCAGGACGACTTCGTCCTGCAGATCATGCTCGAAGCCGCAGCATGGATTCTCCGGAAAAACTACGAACGCATCGTCTTCATCGACGGACGGACCTTCTCTTGCCGCTACCAGATCGAGACGGTGCTCAAGTCCGCCGAGTCACTCAATCAACCCTGGCGCATCCTGGAATGCGTCTGCTCCGACGATACCGCTCGTGCCCGCCTCGCAGATCAATCAACCGCTGGGCACCATCCAGCCGGCAACCGAAACTTCAATCTCTACCTTGAAGTCAAAGCGCGCTTTGAGCCCATCACCTTCCCGAAGACCATCATCGATACCGACGAGCCCCTCGAAGCTTGCTTGAACCAAGCCGTTGAGGCCCTCGCATAAGCGGGTCGCTTCTCCCCGCTATCCAACGTATACAATCCTGTCCTTGCATCCAATCCGCTGTCGAAAGCTCGTACGTCCATGATTCGCCGAATCCTCGCAATCGCATGCCTGATTACGTTCTGGCCAACGTTTTCGTTGACGCAAGACGTTCCCGCCGTCTCCGCCAAGGCGCTCCAGATCCACAACTCCGCCCTCATCGTCGACACGCACGCCGACACGCCGCAACGTTTTCTTGACGGAGGCTTCGACATCGCCAACACCGACCCGAAAGACGTCGGCCACATCAGCCTCGACAAGGCCAGGGCCGGCAACCTCGACGCCGAGTTCTTCTCCATCTGGGTCGAGCCTTCCTATAAGGGCCAGTACGCCCATCGCGCCGTCGACTTAATCGATTCTGTCTACGAACAGGCTGCCCGCCACCCAGATCGCATGATGATGGCCTTCTCCGTCGCCGACATCGAGCGCGCCCACAAGCAGAAGAAACTCGCCACTCTCATGGGAATCGAAGGCGGTCACGCCATCGAAAACGATATCCGCCTTCTGCGCGAGTTCTACCGCCTGGGTGTCCGCTACATGACCCTCACCTGGTCCAACACGAACGAATGGGGCGACTCGTCCGGCGACATCGACGACCCGAAGGTCGAGCACCACAACGGCCTCACCGACTTCGGCAAGCAGGTCGTCCTCGAGATGAATCGCCTGGGCATGATGGTCGACATCTCCCATGTCGCCGACAAGACTTTTTACGACGCGATCGCCACCACCAAGGCCCCCGTCATGGCCTCACACTCCTCAGCTCGCGCTCTCACCGATGCTCCCCGCAACATGACCGACGACATGCTGCGCGCCGTCGCCAAAAATAATGGCGTGGTGCAAGTGAACTTCTTTTCCGGCTTTGATGATCAGAACTACTGGAATGCCACCAAGTCCATGGCGAAAGACCGCGACGCCGCCATCGCAGCCTTCGTCGAGAAGCACAAGCGGGAAGGCAAAGCCGTCACCTACATTGAGTACGATCAGATCGATCGCGAGTGGGCAGCCAAGATTCCCCGCCCACCATTTAAATCGTTAATCGATCACATCGACCACATCGCCAAGGTGGCTGGCGTCGACCACGTCGGCCTGGGTTCGGACTTCGACGGCGTCAGCGGAGCAACACCGACTGGCATAGACTCTGCTGCGGATCTACCCAAGGTCACCCAAGCTCTTCTGGATCGCGGCTACACCGCCGACGACATTCACAAGATTCTGGGCGGAAACCTGCTCCGCGTCTTTCGCGACGTGGAAAAAGTGAGCGAACAGATGCAGTCCACATCGGCGACCGGTGTGAACTAGTGCAGTGTCTGAAAGATGATCACCAAATGCAAGCCGACCTGTAGCGCCGGCATCTTGCCGGCTGTCGCGGCGGGCGTCCTCGCCCGCCGCACCTAGCCAGTGTAGGAACTTAAACGCCCACGGTGCGAAAGATCCAGGCCGCATCTAGCGGGAACCAATCCTGTCATGGTTCGCGCCGCTCGCTGTCGTACAATTCTCATGCATCACCAAAACAACTAAGCGGACCCATATCCATACTTGCGAGGATCCCGTATGCAAAAACAAATCTGCCTTGCAGTCATGATCACCGTATTCTCTTGCGCACTTCTATCTCAAACGAAGCCCACCGGCACTCCTCCGAATCGCGCCGCCGGCTCGACGACAGCCTCCGCCTCCGCCAACCCGACCGCTATCATCGACACCACGGCGGGCAAGATGACCTGCACGCTGTTTCCGAAACAGGCCCCCATCGGCGTCGAGAATTTCGTTGGCCTTGCGACCGGAACCAAGGATTGGACCAGCCCTGTCACCCACCAGAAAAAACACGGTGTCCCGCTCTATGACGGCACCATCTTCCACCGCGTGATTCCTGACTTCATGATCCAGGGTGGCGATCCTGCTGGTACCGGCATGGGAGATCCAGGCTACAAGTTCAAGAACGAGACCTCGCCTGATCTCACTTTCGACCGCCCGGGCCGCTTGGCCTACGCCAACGCCGGCCCCGACACCAACGGCTCACAATTCTTCATCACGGAAGTTCCCTACCCCAGCCTGAACGGCGGTTACACCATCTTCGGTCAGTGCGACGAAGCTTCCGTCGAACTCGTAAAGCAGATTGCCCGCACGGGACGTGATCCCAATGACCGGCCCTTCCGTCCGATCAAGATCAACCACATCACAATCGTGAAGGCCGGAGCCACAGCTGCGAAGCCCGCGACGCCGGCAGCAAAGAAGCCTGTCGCAGCGACCAAAACCGCGCCGCCCCAGTAACGTGGGATAATTTAGGAACTGGCGTCGCTTCTGTTCAGCGGCCTCGTGCCACATTCATATCCTGATTCAAAGCGAAAGGACTCTTATGGCTCGCGAACCCGGCACATACGCTACGTTGCAAACCACCGAAGGAACAATCGTCTGCCGCCTCTTCGACAAAGAGGCTCCCAAGACCGTCGCAAACTTCGTCGATCTCGCGGAAGGAAAGCGCGACTGGACCCATCCAGTCAGCCGCAAAAAAAGCACAGATCGACTCTATGACGGCACCATCTTTCACCGGGTCATTCCCGAGTTCATGATCCAGGGTGGCGATCCCGCGGGCAACGGCATGGGCGGCCCAGGCTACCAGTTCGAAGACGAAACCAAGGGCTCCCCGCACAAGTTCGATAAGAAGGGTAAGCTCGCGATGGCGAATGCCGGCCCCAACACGAACGGCTCGCAATTTTTCATCACTGTTGCTCCAACCACCTGGCTTACGGGAAAACACACCATCTTCGGCGAAGTCGTCGAAGGGCAGGACATCGCCGACAAGATCTCCAACATCGCGCGCGGCGCTCAGGATCGCCCAAAGAAAGACGTCGTCCTGCAGTCAGTAACGATCGAACGGGTCTAGCGAATCAAAAGCAAACACGAAGAGCATCTAGCACTTGGCATTTAGCACCTGGCCATAACAATTTCGTAATGTGGGTCGAGAAGAGTGCGTTACGGCCAAATGCCAAGTGCTAACTGCCAAGTGCCGCGAACCCGCACAGCATGATCAAAAACAATCCCGCCCTTCCCGAGCGGGATTTTCCTGAGACCTAAGACCTAACGCCTGAGACCTGCGGTCTTACACTCCAATCACTCCCACTAATTCCTTCACCGCGCTGGCACTGCGGTCCAACTCCGCTTTTTCCTGCGGCGTCAGCTTGATCTCAATGATCTGCTCTATCCCCTTCGACCCGAGCTTCACCGGCACTCCGACGTACAGGCCCTTGATGCCATATTCCCCATCCAGGTACGCCGCGCAGGGCAGAATCTTTTTCTTGTCCTTCAGGATTGCCTCCACCATCTCCGTAACCGCGGCCGACGGCGCATAGTATGCCGATCCCGTCTTCAGATACTTCACGATCTCGGCGCCTCCGTCCCGCGTCCGCTGCACCAGCTTGTCGAGTGTCGCCGCATCCATCAACTCGGTGATCGGAATCCCTGCGACCGTCGAATAACGCGTCAGCGGCACCATCGTGTCGCCATGCCCCCCCAACACGAACGCAGTGACATTCTCCACGCTCACCTTCAGCTCTTCGGCGATGAACGTCCGGAACCGCGCCGAGTCGAGCACGCCCGCCATCCCGATCACCCGCTCGCGCGGAAATCCGCTCATCTTGTATGCGGCCTGTGCCATCGCGTCCAGCGGATTGGACACAATAATCAGAATGGAGTTGGGAGAATACTTGACCGCCTCGCCCACCACATTCTTCATGATGTTGTGATTAATATTCAGCAGATCGTCGCGACTCATCCCCGGCTTGCGGGGAACCCCCGCAGTGATCACGACAATGTCGGAATTCGCTGTGTCTTTGTAGTCCTGTGTGCCGATAATGTGAGCATCCCGCTTCTCGATCGGCATCGCCTCCAGCAGATCGAGGCCTTTCCCCTGCGGAACGCCCTCGATGATATCGATCAGTACGACGTCCGCCAGTTCCTTCGACGCAATCCAGTGGGCGGCCGTCGCCCCCACATTGCCGGAACCTACAATCGTTACCTTTTTGCGCATGAATGAATCCTTTCAAATGAGCACTTAGCATTCAGCAGTCAGCACTCAGCCTGTGGACTTCTAAGCAAGCAACCGCTAACGAACTGGCTGAATGCCGAATGCTGAGTGCTGAATGCTTAAACCAGTACCACCGCGTCCATATTCTCAATAATGTACCCGGCGAATTCGCTGGTCTTCACCTTCGTAGCCCCATCCATCAGCCGCTCGAAGTCGTACGTCACTTTCTTCTGATCGATGGTTCGTTCCATGCCGCGCTCGATCAGGTCCGCCGCCTCATTCCAGCCTAAGAACCGGAACATCATCACGCCTGACAAAATTACCGACCCAGGGTTGATCACATCCTTGTCGGCATATTTCGGCGCGGTTCCGTGCGTCGCTTCGAAGATCGCGTACCCGTCGCCGATGTTCGCTCCCGGCGCAATCCCGAGCCCACCCACCTGCGCCGCGCAGGCATCGGAAATGTAGTCTCCGTTCAGATTCGGCGTAGCCAGGACCGTATACTCATCCGCCCGCGTCACCACCTGCTGGAAGATCGAGTCTGCGATACGGTCATTGATCATCAGCTTCTTCTTCCATGCGCCATGACCGTGGGTCGAATAGATCGCGTCTAGGACTTGCTTTATTTCCGCGTAGACCGCCTGGCGAAACTCCGGTGGTGCAAACTCCAGGCCCGGCTCAACCAGGTTCGCGTTCTCCTCGACCGATAAGTTCGGATTCTTGTCTTTGTTATCCAGGATCCAGCTCTCCCGCTCCGTCACAACCTTGTCGCGGAATTCCTCCGTTGCCAGTTCGTATCCCCACTTCCGGAAAGCTCCCTCGGTGAATTTCTGGATATTGCCCTTATGCACCAGCGTGACGCTCTTGCGCCCGTTCTCCAGCGCATGTTTGATCGCCATTCGCACCAGTCGCTTCGTCCCAGTCACCGAGATCGGTTTGATGCCTACGCCCGAATCGAGCCGCACCTGCTTCTTGCCGCCCTTGAGCATGTCCTTGTTCAAAAACTCAATGAGCTTGGCAACTTCCGGAGTTCCCTCTTCCCACTCAATCCCGGCGTACACGTCCTCGGTGTTCTCCCGAAAGATCACTAGATCCATTCTCTCCGGATGCTTCACCGGCGACGGCACTCCGGCGTAGTACTTCACCGGTCGCACGCAAGCATACAGATCCAGAATCTGTCGTAATGCGACATTCAACGACCGGATCCCGCCTCCGACCGGCGTGGTCAGAGGACCCTTGATCGCCACTCGGAATTCCTTCACGGCGTTGACGGTGTCATCCGGGAGCCACGTATCGAACTTAGCCTTGGCCTTTTCACCCGCAAACACCTCGTACCAGGCTACCCGCCGTTTGCCTTTATAAGCCTTCTCCACCGCGGCGTCGAATACTCGCGCCGAAGCCTTCCAGATATCGCGTCCGGTCCCATCCCCCTCAATAAATGGAATAATCGGATGATCGGGAACCTGATACTTCCCTGCCGAATAAGTGATCCTTTGGCCATCGGCCGGCACACGTACGCCGTTGAAGCTATCCGCCATAGAACACCTCAGTCCCTTGATGGAAAACTTTCAATTATAGAGAAATCACGCCGTTTCCGAGAAGTGTTTAAAAGGGCCTGCCTTGACAACACTTCATCGCGGCTCCACAATCAAAACGCGTCGATTTCGCTGGGCCGTTGCATGCCCACGAAAGGAGCCGTTCCCGCCGCATGACGTTTAACCTTCGCTCATTGTTGCTGATTTGCCTTCTCCTGGCAGCGCCTTTCGCGCTAGCGGACAACCGGGAGTACACCCAGTTCGGCCATTCCATCTATATCGGTCCCGACCAGCACACAGGAGACGTTACCTGTTTCCTGTGTTCGGTGCGCGTACGCGGTCAGGTCGGCGGTGAAATCACCACCTTCGGCGGCAACGTGACCATCGAGGACGATGCTTCTGTCGGCGGCGACGTCACCGCATTTGGCGGCACTGTTCGCTTGGGCCCCGCGACCAAGATTGGCGGCGAGGTCACGGTTATGGGTGGAACGCTCATCCGCGATCCGAAAGCGCAAATTGGTGGTGATGTAACCACCTTCAGCGGACAGGGTTGGCTATTTGTGATCTTCGGCCTGCCTCTGCTGGTTTTCGCGGGGATCATTGCCCTTATTGTCTGGCTCATCCAGCGCCGGCGACGCCCGGTTCAGACCTACGCTCGAGCCGCCTGAGCCGGTCTAGAACACATCTCACAAATGGTCTGTGGGAAGGTATAGCTTCACAGATTGCATAAGAGCTAATGTAGCGCCGGCGTCCTCACCGGGTGTCGCGAGGGCGTCTCGCCCTCGAATGCTGACCAAGGAAGGACGTGGCTCTGGCCATGCCGTCAAGACCATAGCTTCAGCTTCTAGTGTAATTCGTCAAAGACCCGGTTGTAGATTGAGCGGACTTCTCCGCACGTGTCGACAAGGTTCGCTTCCAGCCCGTCGCACCGCGATCTCTGCAGCATCTTCCCCACCAGCGCCTCTACGCTCTTTAGGCCCTTTTCGGTTGCCGGCAGCCATCTGGTGGAGCGTCCCGAGACCAGGCGGACCGCGTGCTCTGTCGTTCGCAGTAACTCGGCGGCGTGATCCAGTCGCGCGGCATCCCGCTTTTCCAGAAGTCCCGCGGCCGCGCAGCGCCACACGCGCTCACGCAGTGTACCGTTCTTCTGTGCTGCGTCGTGCTTCACCAGCAGGTAACTGGTGATGAAATCAATGTCGTAGGTCCCTCCTTCCGCCGTCTTGACGTTTCTCGCCTCATCGATCCCCTCCAGTTTCCTCCGCATCTCCCGCAGTGCCGTGAGAACTTGCGGAAAATTTGCAAAACGCTCAAACAGTCGCCGGGTCGCGCGCGAGGCCTGCTCTCCCACTCCGGCATCGCCCACGATGAACCGGAGCTTTGTGTGCAGCAACGCTTCCCAGGGCTGCGCCTCCGTCGCGAAATACCGCTCCAGTTGCGGGCTGCTCACAATCAATTCACCCTCTTTCCCTCGAGGCCGCAGTCGCGTGTCCACAGCCAGGACCGTGCCATCCTGCGTATACGCCGAAAGAACCTGCACAATCCGCTCCACCGCAGCCTTCAGAGCCGTCGCGTCAGCTTCTTCGGCGCATACGAATAGAAGATCGGCATCCGATCCAAGATCGAACTCCTTCGTTCCCAGCCGCCCCAGTGCCATCACCGCCAGCCCTGCCGTACTTCCCGCCATTCGAAACGCACATGAGATCGCGTCTTCTGCAGCACTGGTTGTCGCGGACAACGCATCGTAGATGTCACGGAAACTCAGCAGGTCATGCGCGCCCTCCGCAAAAATCCGGTGCCGATAATGCCTGCGCAGTAACGACAACCTGTCTCCCACCGGACCTTGCGCATCTGCAAGATAAGCGAACACCGGATCGTGGACCCGGCGCCGTTCACCCAATGCCGGATCGAACAGGTACTCGCTCGGAGGTCTCGAGAACGACGCCTCCACTTGCGACAGTGTCGGCAATTCCTCCGGATGGCGCATCAGGATGTCGGTCAGGAATTCGCTCTCCTCAAAGATCACCAGTGCCCGCTCGACCGCCTGTGCATTCCGTACCACACTGGCGTATCGGGTCGAACTCGTCAGCGCCGCACTCAGAAAACGAAACAGATTCTTGCGAACAAGTGCGTCCAATTCCGGTCGAGTCGCTAATTCATGAAGCGGCGCCGAGTCCGTCGCTAACCGATCAAGGATTCCTCGATCCGTCGCCTCCGTCAGGTCCGATCCGCCCAGAAGCGCGAATTCCGGCAATTGCTCGATCTCTCTTACTTGTTGCTGCAAAATGACGCGCTTGTAGATGTCCGAGACCGCTCCCATCCGTGCCCTGACAACAACCGGCAGTTCCTCTGCCCTTTCCCCAGCATCGAGGTGGGAGTCCAAGGATCGCCGTAGCATCCGTAACTCGTCCGAAGACGTGGGCAATGTATGTGTCTGCCTCCCATGTTGCAGTTGAAGCCGGTGTTCCAGATGTCGAAGGAATTCGTAGGCGCTGCTCAATCGCTGAAATTCTTCCTCCCGCAAGTGCCCTTTGTCATAGAGTTTCTGCAGCGCAAACATCGTTCCGCGCGAACGCAGCCACGGCTCGCGGCCGCCATAAACTCTCTGCAGACACTGCACCAAAAATTCGATATCCCGAATGCCGCCGTGGCCAACCTTCACGTCGATCGCAGAAGGCTTTGACCGCATCCGTCGTATCTGGTGCATTTTTTCCCGTGCCACCAGCGCCGTCTTGATCGCCCGAAAGTTGATGGCTTCGGTATAGACGTGCGGCTGCACGGCTCGCACAAACGACATCGTTATCGCCGCGTCCCCAGCCGAATGCCTCGCCTTGATCAGCGCCTGCAGTTCCCAATCCTGTGCCGTTTGCGTGTAGTAGAGCAGCGCCTGGTCAAGGCTGATCGCCAACTCTCCATCCGCCCCTCGCGGTCGCAACCGCAAATCAATTCGGAAGACCAATCCCTCCGTTGTGACTCGCGAAAGCAAATCCGTAACCCCCTGGGCCAGCCGGATGAAATACTCTTGTGCGGTGACATTCGCCCCGGCAAGCGCTTCCCGGTCGCGAAACAGGTAGAGCAGATCCACGTCCGAGCTGTAGTTAAGTTCGCTGCCGCCGAGTTTTCCAAGGGATAGAACCGCGAAGTTTCGTACGGAAATCGCTATATCCGATTCAGGCTCTTGAACGTATTTCTTTCGCAGTGTGCGTTCTGCCTCGCGCAGTGCCTCTCCGATCAGCACATCCGACAGCGCCGAAATCTCGCTCGTCGTCTCCGCCAGCGAGGCAATCCGCAGGCAGTCCCGCAAAAAGATGCGCACATACTCGCGCCGCTTGAAAGCGGCCAGCAACGTCGCCACGTCCTTGTGCTGGGCCTGTGCGCGATAGGCGATGAACCGCTCCTGAAACTCGTCCCTTGAGTAGCTGCGATCGAGCGCTCTTCCGGACTCATAAGAGGCCAGCAGATCAGGATCTCGCAGCAGAGTTTCGCCGAGAAAAGGACCGTGGCCAAAAACGCAGGCCGCATAATGGACCAGCGCCGGCGCGCGATTCAGACACTCCAACAACCCGCGCTCGCACTCGGCGACCAGCCGCTCCATCATTACGAGGGCCGCGTCGGGATCCGGCGTCCTGCTCAGCAAATCCGGCAGAGCAACGCAGATTTCGGCAGATAACCGATCCTTGAGCGCACGAAAAACACGCTGCGCTTGCTGCGAATCGCGAAAAGCGGAAGGCATCTCCACGCCCTCAACGTTATCCCTTTCCGCGATACTTGGTTCACTCACTGCGCGTCCCGATGTCCAAAGTATTTCCGCACGCCGATCACAGCATACCGTCCCCACGGACCGTTGGGCCCAAGGTCCGCAGGACCAAGATTTCTGTCGCGCGATCCGAAGCGCTGAAAAAGAAAGTGCTGCGTTACTCGCATTTCGAAGCCATGGCTGATTTCCACGCCGGCCCCCCACGATCGTTCCCACCCGATCGCCGCCGGCGACCACGTGTACAAAGTCTGGGGAATGTTCTTGCCGAACACAAACGTTGGCGCCCCAAAGAAAAACAGCCTCTTCAACTGCGTGCGCGCAAACGGCCGCACCTCTACGTATCCCGAGAGCAGGTACCTCGCGAAGGCATTGCAAGGCGCGTCTTTCCCGCCGAATTGCCCAGCGTTCGCCGCGCAGATGTTTGGATCCGGTTCGTTATGCGGGGGCGCAATGTCGAACTGACTGTACCCCCATATGAAATTCTTCGGGAGGAAGAGCCGTCCGCCATCCACCGCGGGAGACGGATTTTGTTGCGCGACCGATGCCGCGCCCAGTACCGACAGCAACAGGGCCATCGTCCAAACCGATTTCATGAAGACTCCGTGAGGATGTTCGAGGTTTGTCTCGCTTTTTGGGGTCGGTCCACACCGGGCAGCATCAAGCACTTCAAAACGCCCAAAGGTCCCGCCCGCCAACCCAATGGCAGAGAGCGCGCCATTTTATCTTGAACTTTGCGGTGCCTCTAGCCTTAACTTCTGCTGACTCCAAAGACTCAACGTGTGAAGTTTCAAAACGAACACACCAAGTCGGAAAGCTCTCGGAAAAAGAGCCAGCACTTTGAGGCTGTACAAAACGTAATCTTGGGTTCGAGCGGTGGGATGAGGCGGGTAGAATTCCGCGCCTCGAAGGGGCGGCCAATAGTAGCCCAGCACTCTAGCGCTGGGACGAGTGGGAAACGCGCACAAGTCCCGGAGGGACGGCCGAGGTTCGTAACAGGTCACTCTGCCAGCCCCGCCAACAAGCAACGACTGCTTCTCAGATGTCGTAATACAACGCAAATTCGAACGGATGCGGTCGCAACCGCACCGCATCCACTTCTTTCGTCCGCTTGTACTCGACGTAGGTCCGCAGCATCTCTTCGGTGAACACGTCGCCCTTTAGCAGAAACGTTGGATCGCGCTCCAGCGCGTCCAGAGCCTCTTCCAGCGATCCCGGCATCGATGGCACCTTTGCCAGTTCTTCCGGCCCGAGATCATAGATGTCCTTGTCGAGCGGAGGGCCCGGATCGATCTTGTTTTCGATCCCATCCAATCCCGCCATCAGCATCGCCGAAAAAGCCAGGTACGGATTGCAACTCGGATCCGGCGGTCGGAATTCCACTCGCTTTGCCTTCGGTGACGCCGAATACATCGGAATCCGGCACGCCGCCGACCGGTTTCGCCGCGAATACGCCAAATTCACCGGAGCCTCAAATCCCGGCACCAGTCGCTTGTACGAATTCGTTGTCGGCGCAATCAGCGCCGCCAGCGCCGGTCCGTGCCTGATCAGGCCCCCGATATACCAAAGCGCGATCTGCGAGAGCCCGGCGTATCCATCGCCCGCAAACAGTGCCTTATCGCCCTTCCACAGCGATTGATGCGTGTGCATGCCGCTTCCATTGTCGCCATAAATCGGCTTCGGCATGAACGTCACGGTCTTTCCATGCTGATTCGCAACGTTCTTGACGATGTACTTGTACAGCAACATGCCGTCCGCCGACTTCACCAGCGAATCGTATTGCAGATCGATTTCCGTCTGCCCGCCAGTCGCCACCTCGTGATGATGGCACTCCACAATCACCCCGGCGTTCTGCATGGTCACGACCATTTCACTGCGCAGATCCTGATAATGGTCCGTCGGTGGAACTGGGAAATACCCTTCCTTGTATCGCGGCCGGTATCCGAGATTGGCTTCCTCCCGCCCCGAATTCCACCGCCCTTCTTCAGCATCGATGAAGTAAAACCCGTGCTGCTCGCGCTGATCGAAGCGCACGCTGTCGAAGATGAAGAACTCCGCCTCCGCGCCGAAATAAGCTGTGTCCGCAATCCCCGTGGAATTCAGATACAGTTCCGCCTTGCGCGCAATGTATCGCGGATCCCGGTCGTATCGCTGCTTTGTGACGGGATCGAGCACATCCGCCACCATCACCAGCGTCGCCACCTCCGTAAACGGATCCAGCAGGTAGAAGTTCGGATCCGGAATCAGCAGCATGTCGCTTTCGTGAATCGCCGCCCACCCGCGAATCGACGACCCATCCATCCCGAATCCTTCCTCAAACGACGCCTCGCTCAATTGCTCGATCGGATACGACACGTGATGCCATAGTCCCGGCAAGTCGGTAAATCGCAAATCAAGAATCCGCACCTCGTTCTTCTTGGCGAATTCCAGTACGGCTTTCGGATCGGCCACCATCGCCTCCAGTGATTGGTTGTTCTTAAGGGAACCTTACGACACTCATAGTTCGAAAACGTGAGCCTTCGCTAGTCCGGCACTTCGAGCCTTTCGCGAAACTCATGGACGCGCCCGGCCGATGAACAAAATTCATTCCTCGTCTCCAGTAGCACAGCGACGCCCGACACTAGCCCAGCGCGAAACCTCGACTCCTAATCGCGCGGCCGCGGCAAACGTTAGCCGAGCGGAACCTCACTCCCAGTCGCGCAGCGGCGGCAGAGATTAGCCCAGCACGTCGGTGCTGGGTACGCTTCAAGTGAGACGTCGAGTCCGCTTTAGCGGACGGCACCGACTTTCCGAACAGCCGCCTTCCGGCGCTGAGGGCACAAATTTCCCGCTCGGGTGCGCCCCCCTCAAACCCCCGAGAGTGTAGAAGCGCCTTCCAAACGATTCGAATTGATTGTTTTTATCGTGCCGATAAGGCGGGTTTATGAACTCTAAGGCGACATCTTTTCAACGGCTTGCACGTCCTGGGCGCCCTCCTCAATAAAAAAGCAGGGCCGCGACTTCAGACCCTGCTGCTCACCGTGTTGTTCCATTGACGGTGAATCCTACGAGGTCGCGACTCCACCGCAAAATTGATTCTTTCAATGGTTCCGATTCGAACCGTTTATGATGTTGACCGGAAAACAGCAGGTGCTCGGCGTTTCCTTCACCGTGAACGCCGGTAGCTCTTGCCGCTCGCCCGTCGTCGGGGCTAAGACCGCATCAACATGGACTTCGACCAGCTGGAGACATTCCTCGAGGTCGCCCGCCTCAGCTCCTTCTCTCGAGCTGCGGAAAAACGCTTCCGCACTCAGCCCGCCGTGTCGTCGCAGATTCGCGCCCTTGAAGAGGAGGTCGGTGCTCGCCTGCTCGATCGCTCCGGTGGCAAGGTCTCCCTTACGCAATCCGGCAAGCTTTTCCTGAAATACGCCGAGGAGACCATCGAAGCTCGCAAAGCGGTGTGTGTCGCCATCGCTGAAACCGAGCGCATTCCGCGGGGCGAACTCGTCGTCGGCGCCAACGAAGGTACCTGCCTCCACATCCTTCCCGAGGTCTTCGCCGAGTTCAAACGGACCTATCCGGAAGTTGCCGTCGGCATCAAGCGCGCCGATTACGCCAAAACCCTCGAATGCGTGATCGATAACTCCGTCGACTTCGGTGTCGTCTCCTTGCCGGTCACCGACACCCGTCTCACCGTCGTCCCCATTCATCGTGACGAACTGGTCATCATTGCTCCGCCCCAGCATCCCTTGGCCCACTTGAAAACCGCCACGGTATCCGAGGTCGCCAGCTTCCCTCTGCTCGTGCCCAAGAGCGGCCACACTCGCGATGCGCTGGAAAATCTCTTCCACGAACGCCGCCTGAAACCGCAAATCTCAATGGAGCTCGACTCCAGCGAACTGCTCAAGCGCTTCGTCGCGGCCGACGTCGGTGTCGGCTTCATCGCCCGCTCAAACGTCACCGAAGACGTCCGCGCCAACACGCTCTCCATCATTTCCATCGCCGATGTTCAGATCCGCCGCGACCTCGCCCTCGTCTTCCGCCGTGACAAAGCCCTAAGCCGCGCCGCGCTTGCCTTCATCGATACCGCCGTCAAACTCAAAGTCAACGACTCCGCTCTCGAACCCGCCCGCCGCCAGTGAAGTTCGGCGCCGACCCCCTCTGAAATTTGCCGACGTCTCCCTCCGTCGACTCTCAATTCCGTCACCCTGCCGACAGCCGCACCTTTTCTCTGCGCTCTTTGCGGCACTTCTTTGCGTCCTTTGCGATTAAATGCTTTTCTCTGCGGACTCAGCCTCTATTCTCTGCGCACCTCCGCAGTTAAGAGCCTTTCTCGCAGCTCGCCACTCACCACTCGGTACTCGCAATTCGCTTTTCTTTGCGATCTTTGCGGCACTTCTTTGCGCCCTTTGCGGTTAAAAGCTTTTCTCCGCGCCCTCCGCTGCTCTTCTCTGCGCCTCTGCGCCTAAAGGTTTTTACTACTCGCAACTCGCGTTTCACGCGCTCTCAGACTTTAAAGGCTTTTTGCTCGACCGCGAGCCGCCAAGCCATCTTGACCCCCGTCACTGCTAAAATTCATGCAGTGCTGACCCTTCGATCTCTTCTGGCCCTTGCTCTTGTTCTGCTGCCCGGGCTCGCCCGACCCCAAACCACCCACAAGCCGCAACCAAAAGCTGCGGCGGGTGATAACAAACTCGTATCCATCAAGGTCACGGGCAGCCAGCGCTACACACCCGACGAGATCATCGCCGCTTCAGGCCTCAAGATCGGCGATACCGCTACCGAAGACGACTTCAAGAAGGCTACCGAGGAACTCGGAAAGAGCGGCTTGTTCACCAACGTCTCCTATAGCTATGCGTATTCCGCCACGGGAACCAAGCTCGACTTCCAGGTTGCCGACGCCGACAAATTCGTGCCCGCTCGCTTCGACAACTTCGTCTGGTTCTCCGATGCCGATCTGATCGCAAAAATCCACGGGGTCGAGCCGCTCTTCAAAGGCGAAGTCCCTGTCGGCGGCGAACTCGCTGACCGCATCTCCGACGCTCTTCAGTCCCTCCTGCTGCAGCATAGTCTCTCCGCGCACGCTACCTACATTCGTGAGGGCGCAAGCCACGAAGGGCCGATCGATGCGATTAACTTCAAAGCCGACAACGTCAACATCCGCATCCGTCACGTCAGCTTCCCATCCGCCCCGGCCGACCAGATCCCCGATCTCGCCGAAGCCGCTCAGAAGCTGGAGGACCGCGACTATCTCCGCTCCGAGGTGAACGCCTACGTGAAGTCCGCGCTGTTGCCCGTTTACCTCAAGCACGGATTTCTGAAAGCCGCCTTCGCCGAGCCACAAGCCAAAGTCGTGCAGGAAGATCATGACGAGACCCAGGTCGACGTCGACCTTCCCTCCACACCAGGGCTCCAATACAAAGTTTCCGACTTCACCTGGGAAGGCAATTCCACCTTCCCGACCGACAAACTTCAGACCCTGATTCGCCTGCAATCTGCCCAGACCGCCAACGCCGTCCAGCTGCAAACGGATATCGAAGCTGTCCAGAAGCTCTATAGCACCCGCGGCTTTATGACCGCGTCCGTCAAGCCCGAGCCTGTTTTCGACGACGTCAACCGCGCGGTCGCCTACCAGCTCGAGGTGCACGAAGGCGACCTGTTCCACATGGGCGATCTCGAGATCAATGGCCTCGACGTCAAGACCGCCGACCGCCTCCGCGAGGCCTGGAACCTGAAGCCTGCCGACGCCTACGACAGTTCCTACCCGAAGCGCTTCATCGAGCAGGCCTGGAAGCTCCTGCCTCCAAAAACTAACTGGACGGTCAGCCTGCATGAGGGTGTCAACGAGAAGGAAAAAACCGTCGACGTCAGCCTCCGCTACGGAATCAAGCCCGACTGACGTGGCTCCTCGTTGCATCGACCAGAAGACGTACACATTGGAGCGATGGGCGTCCCGCCCGTCGGTCGAGGTAGTGGAGTGACGCGCCTCTCATTCGCGATTCTGATAAAGCGCTTGGAATCGCCACAAACCACGTGGGGACAGACGCCCTCGTCTGTCCGGCGGAGCGAAGCTCCGCAGTGCTTTACGCCACACTCAGTCGGGTGCCCCAGGTTCGCGCCGCTCTTTGGCGCTAACCTGGGAAATGCACGGCCTCAGCCGTGGAGGGACGGGCGTCTCGCCCGTCCCTCGAGGCAGTGGAGAGACGCGTCTCAGCCTGTACAGAACCCAATGCCGAAGCATGCTACCGTGACAAACTCTGCTCCAGTCGCGGAGCGACGGCAGATATTAGCCCAGCACGTGAGTGCTGGGACTGACGGGGAAATGGGAAAGTTGAGTCCGCTTTAGCGGACGGCACAGATACGGCGGAGTGACGGGCGGCGTCTCGCCCGTCACCCGAAGCAGTAGGAGACCGTCTCAACTCTCTTACAAAACCCAATGCCGAAGCCGGGTGCCCCAGGTTCGCGCCGTTCTCTGGCGCTAACCTGGGAGATGCGCCGCTCAAATGCGTGATCTCCGCTGCCCCACCGAGTCCGTAACTTCTCTCTAGTCTGTTAATCTATCGAGAAAAGGTCCCTCCCCGATTTTCGGCTCCGCTCGGGAAGGCCACATTCAGTCCTGACAGGAGAAAGTTGCATGATGTCTCGTTTGCAGAAACTGATGGCTACCGTGTTTGCGTTCATTCTCGCAACCGCCCTGCTCGCCCTCGCCGCCGACAAGCCGCAGAGCTTCACCGGCAAAGTCAGCGACGCGATGTGCGGCGCCCACCACATGATGTCCGGCCCCGAGGCCGACTGCACCCACGCCTGCGTCAGCAAGGGCTCCAAGTTCGCCCTGGTGGTCGGCGACAAGGTCTACACCCTCGACACCGACAACAAGTCCGAGCTTGCCGCTCTCGACAAGCTCGCCGGCTCGAACGCCAAGGTCACCGGCACCCTCAATGGCGACACGATCGCCGTCGCCTCGGTCGTGGGAAAGTAAAGTTTCCGCCGAAGCAGCCCTCCCCCTATATGCAAGGCGGAGAGCGGGAGCCCACGGTTGCGGCTCCCGCTTTTTTCTTGGTTCCCTACTCCATTTTTCATCCAACTGTCACAAATCGCTGTGTTAGATTTGCGTTTTCTTTTTCACTTTCTCTACTTCCTGGAGGCAAATGAATTGAGCAAGGACATGGTCCCGAAGCGGATCTTCTTCACCAAGGGAGTCGGCAAGCATCGCGAACGCCTTACTTCTTTCGAGCTCGCCCTGCGGGACGCCGGTATCGCCGCTCAGAATCTCGTACGCGTCTCTTCCATCTTCCCGCCGAACTGCAAGCTCGTCCCCCGCTCCACGGGCCTTAAGTACCTTCACCCGGGCGAAGTGGTCTTCGCCGTCGTCGCCGAAAATAGCACCCGCGAACCCCATCGCCTGCTGGCGTCCAGCATCGGTGTCGCGATTCCGTCCGACCGCAATACCTATGGCTACCTGAGCGAGCACCACTCGTTCGGAGAATCAGAAGACGCCGCCGGAGACTACGCCGAGGAACTCGCCGCCGAAATGCTCGCCACCACCCTCAACGTCGAATTCGATCCTGACCGTTCCTGGGACGAGAAAAAGCAGATTTACCGCCTCTCCAACAAGATCGTTCGCACCGCGAACGTAACCCAGTCCGCCGTCGGCGACAAACGCGGCCTCTGGACCACCGTCATCGCATCCGCAGTGTTGATCTTCGACTAAGACTCTGCTTTTTTGCTTAGTTTTAAAAATAGGAGGATTGTCATCCTGAGCGAAGCGAAGGACCTGTTTTCCGCCTGAGACTTAAACGATCTCAAACGAAGGGACGGCGTTAGCCATCCCTTTTCATTTCTGCCGCAACCTGTTTTGTAGGTTTTTGCTTTGCTCTGTGTCTCCGTGCCTCTGTGGTGAACGGCTTTTTGCTTCGGTAACGACCGACGACTGTTTCCCTACTTCGCCGCCACCTTCTTCTTTCCCTTCCCCTTCGCGCTCTTGTCCTTATCCAGCCGCTCAAAAACCGCCGCCACGATAATCGGCAATCCCACCGTCGCGTCGACAAACACTTCTCCAAACTTCCCGCCCTCCGACGGCGGCACGAACTTGCCCCACGAAATCGCCTCGCTATACGGACTACCCGACAGCCCGCCCCAATACACCGGCTCCGGGCAAATCCGCACTCCATAGTGATAACGCTTCAGCGGGATGTTCTCGCCCAGCCTCCGGTGCCGCAGCTCCAGGAACGGCCCAAACTGCTGCGACCAGTTCCGCGGTACGCCGCCGCCAATCGTCAAAATCCCCAGCTTCTTCTGGCGCAAGAGCGTCGCCGCAAAATGCTCCAAATCCAGGAACGGATCGAACCGGATCTTGTGCCGTCCCGTCGATTCGCGCAGCCGATTATTTAGCGCAACGTCCAGTCCTAACTCCGAATCCGTGAACGCCGGCACAAATACCGGTACTCCCTGTTCAAATGCCGACTTCAAAATGCCGCGCTGATCCTTCGCATGCTTCGCCAGAAAAGACCCGATCGCGTGATTCAGCTTGTAGGAGCACATCGGGTCGTTGTGATCCCAACCCTCGAGCACCTCCGACATGACTTCTTCCACATCATCGAGGTTCTGCTCCGGCTCGAGCGTGTCGTACACGCGGTTGTAACCTTGCTCGTAGAGCTCTTCGTCCGTCACCTCCGGATTCACCCGGAAATGCGCCCGCCCCGTAGCCTCCACCAGTCCGTGCGCCATCAAAGCGCCTGTCGAGACAACGGCGTTCACGATTCCGCGATCGATCAGGTCCGAGATAATCAGCCCCTGCTTCGCAACCGTCATCGCGCCGGCGAGCGTCATCACTACAAAGCATTCTTCGTCGCGCGCCATCGCCTCGAGCACGTCCGCCGCTTCTCCCATTTGCCGCCCGGTAAACGCGGTGCGCGACATCGCTCGCACCAGATCGTCAATCGACTTCACCTTGTTGAGATCCAGCGGCTCTAGAGGGATCAACCGGTCTTCGATAGGATTGTGCAGCTTGCGATCGATTCCCGAGCCATCCGCGTGACTGCCGTTCCCCTTTTCATGAGTGCCACGCTTGTCATGATTTCCGTGCTTCACAGAGCACCTCCAGCAAAACTCTTATGAAATGTCCCAGATACTTTACTAGAAGCCAGCGCGCCGCCGCCAACCCCGTGCCTAAGCTGCCCACTCGACCCCTTCCACCTCTTGGTGGAATTAACGTGCTCTTTACAATTTCCCGCGGCTGGCGGTCTCGCCAAGGACCCCGTGGGGGCAGACGTCCTCGTCTGCCCGGCGGAGCGTCAGCTCCGCTGTGTTTTTACTTAAGCTTCAACAACGAAGCACCACAAGTAGCGCCGGCGTCTCGCCGGCTGTCGTGAGGGCGTCCTCGCCCTCACTTTGGAGAGCTCGTTAACGTTCCCAGCGCCGCCCTGCATCGCGCAACCTTTGCTATCCTACGTGTTCACTACGGAGGCTCAGCTAGTGGCGCCAGAGAAATTCACTGTGGGACTCGTGCAGATGTCCTGCGGCCCCATCCCCGAAGACAATCTGCAGAAGGCCCTTACTCGCGTGGCCGACGCGGCCGCCAAAGGCGCTCACGTCATCTGCCTCCCCGAGCTTTTTCAGACTCAGTATTTCTGCCAGCGCGAAGACCACGCTCTTTTCGACCTGGCCGAACCCATCCCCGGCCCGACCACCGAAAAACTTTCCGCCGTAGCCAAGAAGCACAACATCGTGCTGATCGCATCGCTCTTCGAGAAGCGCGCCCTCGGCGTCTACCACAACACCGCCGCCATCTTCGACACCGACGGCACTCTCCGCGGCATCTACCGCAAGATGCACATCCCCGACGATCCGCTCTACTACGAAAAGTTCTACTTCACTCCGGGTGATCTCGGCTTCCGTGCCTTCGACACCAACTCCGGCAAAATCGGAACACTCGTTTGCTGGGACCAGTGGTATCCCGAAGGCGCTCGCCTCACCGCTCTGCAAGGTGCCACGATCCTCTTCTACCCGACCGCCATTGGCTGGCATCCGGCCGAGAAAGCCGAGTTCGGAGAAGCCCAATACGATGCCTGGCGCACCATTCAGCGCGCCCACGCCATTGCCAACGGGGTCTATGTAGGAGTGGTAAATCGTGTCGGCTTCGAGACCGGCAACATCCGTGGCAACGAAGCGAAAGGCGCCGGACTCGAATTCTGGGGAGGTTCTTTCATCGCCGACCCTTTCGGACGCATCCTCGCCCAAGCTTCGTACGACAAAGAGGAAATCCTGACCGCCGAGGTCGATCTTCGCAAACTCGAAGACATCCGCCGCAACTGGCCCTTTCTGCGCGATCGCCGCATCGACTTCTACGCGCCGATCACCAGCCGCCTGATCGACTGATGACGTGTATCTTTTTGCGAGACAGATTAACAAAGCCGATGCTGCGACGCGGTAAAGATACCGATAACAGAAGCATCGGACGAAAAACGAACGTAGCGCCGGCGTCTCGCCGGCTGTCGTGAGGGCGTCCTCGCCCTCACATTCAAATTTGATTGTGAGATTGCCCTGAGGGGCCTCGCGTGAAAGGGACTAAAACTCCAATTTCCCAGCAGCCGCTAAGTATGCCGACTTCTTCCCGCATGCCCGCCGAGTGGGCTCCCCACGAGTCCACGTGGCTCGCCTGGCCGCACTTCCGCAACGATTGGCCCGGCAAGTTCGACCCCATCCAATGGGTCTACGCGGAAATCATTCGCAATCTTTCCCGCCGCGAGCGTGTCGACCTCATCGTCAATACCGCCGACGCCGAGAAGCGCGCGCGCAAGATCCTCAAGCTGGCCAACGCCCTGAACAAAAACATCCGCTTCCACCGCTGGCCCACCAACCGCGTCTGGACCCGCGACTCCGGCTGCACGTTTGTGTGTAGCGCGGGCGCCCCCGCCCGCGAACGAGCCACCACAACTCACGTGGGGGCAGCCCCGGAGTCTCCAACGCGCCCGCCTTTGGCGAGTTGGGGTGGAGGTGCCCCCGCCCGTCCGGCCGAGCCTCACGTAGGGACAGCCGCCCCCGGCTGTCCGGCCGAGCCAAGTTCGGCAGCTCTCCACGCCATCAAGTGGCGCTTCAACGCGTGGGCCAAATACCCCAACTACCGCCACGACGACAAAATCGGTTCCCTGATGGCCAAAGCCGCGCGCGTCCAAGAAATCCGCGCCCACCACCACGACACTCGCGTCGTCCTCGAAGGCGGCTCCATCGACGTCAACGGCGCCGGCACCCTCCTCACCACCGAGGAATGCCTGCTCAGCAAAATCCAGCAGCGCAATCCCGGCTTCCGCCGCGAGGACTACGAACAGGTTTTCGCAACATATCTAGGCGTTAAGAACGTCATCTGGCTCGGCCAAGGCATCGCCGGCGACGACACCCACGGCCACGTCGACGACATCACCCGCTTCGTGGCGTCGCGCACCATCGTCACCATGGTCGAGCCCAATCCCAAAGACAAAAACCACGCCCCGCTCCAGGAAAATCTTCGCCGTCTCAAATCCGCCACCGATCAGGACGGCAAGGCATTCGACATCATCGAACTCCCGATGCCTGCACCTGTGATCTTTGAAGGACGCCGTCTTCCCGCCAGTTACGGCAACTTCTATATCGCGACCGGTGCCGTCCTGGTTCCCGTTTTCAACGATCCGAACGACCGCATCGCACTCAACACCTTCGCCGACGTTTTTCGCGATCGTGAGATCGTCCCCATCTACTCCGGCGACCTGATCTGGGGCTTCGGCGCTCTGCACTGCATGACCCAGCAACAACCAGCACTGCCAACTATCCGCTAATGAATTCTCTGCGCCGCCGCGACTTCCTCCGCCTCGCCGCTATCGCACCGATCGCCTACAACCCGCTCCGGCACTCCACCGACTCATCCCCGGAAATCGCCTTCACCTTCGACGACCCCAAGCTCGACAGCGGCGCAGGACTGCGTTGGCAGGACATCAACGACCGCATGCTCCGCGCGCTCTCCGCGCGAAGACTGCAGGCCACGCTCTTCGTCTGCGGCAAGCGCATCGATCACGCCGAAGGCAAAGACCTAATCGCCCAATGGGACCGCTCGGGACACGCCATCGCCAACCACTCCTATTCACATCTCTACTTCAACGCCAGTGGAGGCCCCGGCTCCGACGCCAACGTCACACTCGCCGAGTTCGAAGCCGACGCCCTCAAGAACGAGCCGCTCATCGCCAACTACACGCACTTCACGCGCCTGTTTCGCTTTCCTTTCTTCAAGGAGGGCGACACGATCCCGAAGCGCGACGGCATGCGGCAGTTTCTCGAGGAGCACAACTACCGCATCGGACGAGCCACCATCGATGCCTCCGATTGGGCCATCAGCAGCCGCCTCGAACTGCGCGTCAAGCAAACCCCCAGCGCCGATCTCACGCCTTACCGCGACTTTTTCCTCCAGCACATCTGGGACCGTGCTCAGTACTACGACTCGCTCTCCCGGCGCCTGCTTGGCCACTCCCCACGTCACACCGTTCTCCTCCACCACAATCCGCTGAACGCTTTCTTCCTCGACGACCTCATCGCCATGTTCGTGGCAAAAGGCTGGAAGCCGGTAGACGCCGACTACGCTTATCGCGACGCTATCTACGACCGCCAGCCCAACATCCTGCCCGCTGGAGAAAGCTTGATTTGGGCGCTTGCGAAGGAAACGGGCAAGTTCGAGAAGGAACTTCGTTATCCCGGCGAAGACGACACCTACGAGAACCCGAAAATGGACGCGCTCAAGCTCTAGGTTCGTCGCGAACCGCCCTAAGCCAAACCGCCATCCCGCACTTCTCCGCTACCATATCCACTTATGTCCAAGATCACCACCAGTCGAATGGAAGCCTTCAGTGACGGCGTCATCGCCATCATCGTCACCATCATGGTGCTACAGCTCGCGAATCCTTCGCAGCCCACCCTCGCCGCCCTCCTCAAGCAAGCTCCCATCTTCCTCAGCTACGGACTCAGCTTCCTTGTCGTGGCCATTATGTGGGTCAACCACCACCACCTCATCCACGCCGTGCGCGAAGTCACTGCCCGCCTCCTCTGGTCGAATCTCAACCTGCTCTTCTGGATGTCGCTCATCCCCTTCGTCACTGATTTTCTTGGCCGCAACCCCCGTGCTCCCTTTCCCGTCTCGCTCTACGGCCTCTCCCTCAGCCTGTGCGGCGCCGCCTTCTGGCTTTTGCGTGTTGAGATCGCGCGCCAGCACAGCCATGACCCTGAAATGAGCGAATATCACTCGCGCATTCAGCTGAAGAATCTCTTCTCCACAATTTTCTATCTCGCCGCCGCCGGCCTGTCGCATGTCTCCATCTACATCTCCTACTTCATCTATATTCTGATTCCCGCGCTCTACTTTCTGCCCGAGAAGAAGCTCGCGACTGATTTCGATTGAGCGACGGGACCTCGTCGTCGGGAAGGTTGCTCCGCAGGCCGCGCAGCAGAGAGGCGCGCGAACACAGTCTGTGGATGACGGGCGAGACGGGCGAAAAACGATGGAGGATTTACTTCTTGTACACCGTCGGCTGCGGACCCTTCTCGAGCGTCTCGCGATCCCAGATCATGTCCTCACGGGAGTAGTTGGCGAGCTCGAAATCCTGCGTCAGCTCCAGCGCGTCCGTCGGGCATGCATCCTCGCAAAGTCCGCAGAACATGCAACGACTCAAGTCGTAGGTGAAGTTCGTGAGTTCCTTGCGGCGGGTTTTTTCGTTGCGTTCACTCGAGACCACGATCAGGTGTTCCGGGCACGCCAGCGCGCACAAATCGCAGGCAATGCACATGGTCTCGTTCGTGTCGGGATTCACATTCAGCCGCGGCGCGCCGCGGTAGCGCTCCGCCACCTGCGGTCGTTCCAGCGGATACTGCTCGGTGTAAATCTCTTTCGGATCCTGGTACCGGAACGTAACCTTCAGCCCCTGGATCAGGTCCATTAACAGCATCTTCCGAAGCAGATTCGGCATCCCCATGACGAGCTAAGCATACCACGGGCTAATCCAGAACGGCCTCGGCGCACTGTCCCGTCTGAGACAGCCCATCTGGCCTGTAAAAGAACCGGCTTTCCTTGTCTTGTCTTCGAGTTTGCGGTCTTAGAGCCCAATCCAAGCCGACTCACGGAACTCGTCCCTGCGCCCCAAGCCCCCATCTCGCTGGAAACGCACGCCTAACTGCCTCGCCAGTCTCTTGAAACTTTTTGCCGCCCACCCCCGTATCTATTCTCAGGACGCAGTCATGAAAGCCCTTCCGACATCCCGTACCGAAATTCGCTGGATGGCACTCGCGGTTCCCCTATTATTCGTGGCTCACTGGCTGTTGTCCGGGCTTTGCATCGAATTGCTGCGACTCGTACCCGACAGCGTTCGCGCCGTATTCCACCTGCTCTAAACCGGCGCGTCCAACCAGCACGTGCTACCTTCCCGGTACAATGCAGAAAGACTTTCGCTGCAAGGAGTCGCATAAATTGCCTCCTGACCCTCGATCGACGACTGAGAACCATGCTGCCCCAGCCGACGACCGACGACCAACGACCAACGACGGCTCTTTCCCCGATGAGCTCTTCATGGAAGCCGCTCTCCGCGCCGCCCAGCGTGCCCTCGACGCGGGAGAAGTTCCAGTTGGAGCCGTGGTCGTCCATAACGGCCAGGTCATCGCGGAAGGCTGGAACCGCAACCTCACCGGCAACGACCCCACGGCGCACGCGGAAATCATCGCGCTGCGCCATGCCGGTGCAAACATCGGTAACCATCGCCTGGGGGACTGCGAGCTGTTTGCTACAATTGAACCGTGTTCTATGTGCGCGGGGGCGCTGGTCCACGCGCGCATCAAGCGCTTGGTTTACGGGGCCGACGATCCCAAGGCCGGTGCAGTCCATTCAGTGATGCAGGTGCTGAACCATCCGCAGCTAAACCACCGCATGGAGGTGAAACGAGGAGTCCTCGCCGGCCGTTGCGCGGAGATGCTGCAAAGCTTCTTCCGCGAACGCAGGTAAAGTGGCCGCTGTTTTGGCGTCGACGAAGTGTTAGGAGCTCTTGCCGACGACCGAAGACTGACAACCGAACGACTGTTTGTTCGCCATTGACCACTGGCCACTGGCAACTGTTTCAACGCGGAGAGGTGCGTGAGTGGTTGAAACGATCCGCCTCGAAAGC
>CAVQZP010000019.1:0-2500 GCA_963718505.1 uncultured Acidobacteriota bacterium
CGAAGCCTCGAACAACCCTTCCGCCTCGAGCTTCGCCTTCAGCTGCTCGAAGGCAATCTGCAGCGCGCCTGCGCCCTTCGGCTCCACGTACTCCGCGATGATCTGCAGCTGCCCGCGGTCTTCGTAAATCGTCACTCGCCCGCGCACCACAACCTGCATGCCGTCGGTCGGCTTGAAGCGCAGCAATCGCGCCGACGAGCGGAACATGACCACGCTGATCTGCGAGTTCTGATCTTTCAGCGTGAAATAAAGATGGCCGGAATTCTGCGCGCGGAAATTCGAGATCTCGCCTTCCACCCAGGCGTCGGAATACTCGCGCTCGATGTGCGTGCGTACCGACGCCACCAGATCGCGCACCGTCCAGATGCGCCGCTCCGGCGGACGAAAACTGAACCCCAGTTGGTCGATCGCGCCCACCCTGCGAGTGTAACGCAGCCGTGTGGCACGGGAGTGTGGCGCCGGTGTGTGGCGCGCAGGCGCCCTCGCCCGCGAGATGTTTCCAGACGTCATCGAACTAAGTACGCGCAGCACGAATCGCGTGGGGGCGGACGCCTCGTCCGGGCCGAGCGGAAGCTCCGCACAGGGGATGAACTGCGATACCTCAGCACCGAGGCAAGAACTACGTAGGGACAGCCGCCCTCGGCTGTCCGGCGGCGCGCAACTCCGCTGGAGCTTCTGAGTTGTGGTCAGCAACAGACCATAGAACGATTTTTCTTCGCGCCCTTTGCGGCTTTTCTTTGCGCTCTTTGCGGTTAAGAGCTTTTGCCCGACTGACGATGAACTGCGACGAAGAAGGGGTTACCTTCGGAACCGCGACACCACATAAAGTACAAGCGACAGCGCAATGCTCAACAGGATCGACGTCGCCAAAGGAAAATAGAACGTCGTATTCTTCCCGCGATAATAGATGTCCCCGGGCAACCGCCCCAGCGGCACATTCGTCTTTCCCAGCAGTATCAGGACCAGCCCGGCCACGACGACCAGTCCGCCGACCAAGATCAGTAGTTTCCCTAGATCGCTCACCTCACCAGTGTAGTCCTCAGCAAAGCCGAAGACGCATAGCCGAAGGCCGAATACCGAATACCGAATACCGAACGCCGAACACCGAACACCGCAACGAGCTTTACTTCGCAAAGTACTTGACGCTATTTGCTGAATAGCGCTACCCTCCTCTTTCATGCCGGACCCCCAGCCGCACCGGATGCGCCGTCCGTACTCGCGCTCCCGTCCGCTCTCACAGCGCGCGCTCGACGACCTCCGCTTCATCCGCGACACCATGGAGCGCTCCTCCTCCTTCACCGCCACTCCCGGCTGGGGACAAGTCGCCATGGGTCTTACCGCCCTCGCCACCGCTGCGATCGCCGCCCGCCAAACGTCCCCCAACGCCTGGCTCGTCGAAGCCGCGCTCGCTATCACCATCGCCGTGGCCACTATGGACCGCAAGGCTCGCCGCGCCGGACTCCCGCTCACCAGCGGCCCCGGCCGCAAAGTCGCACTCACGTTTCTCCCAAGCGTCTTGGCCGCGATGATCCTCACCGCCGCCCTCTACCGCCTCGGACTCGCACGCCTCTTGCCCGGCGTCTGGGCCCTCTGCTACGGTGCGGGCATTCTCAGCGGAGGCGCGTTCTCGATTCCGCTCCTCCCCGCGATGGGGCTCTGCTTCCTGACCTCCGGCGCGGTCGCGCTCTTCGTCCCCGCGCTCGGCAATCTCCTGATGGCCGCCTCCTTCGGCGGCCTGCACATTCTCTTCGGCCTCTGGATCGCGAAATATCATGGCGGATAGAGCCAAAGCTCGCGCTCCACAGCACTCGGCCAAGCCCGCTCGCGATCCCGAACGCGCTCGCCCCGTCGAAGACCTGCCCGAACTCGACCGCACCATCCACGAGCGCATCCGCCTCGGCATCATCAGTGCGCTCGCGATCAACGACTCGCTCAGCTTCAACGACCTCCGCCGCCTGCTCAAAACGACCGACGGCAATCTCAGCGTGCACGCCCGCAAACTCGAAGAGGCCCACTACATCTCCTGCAGTAAATTTTTCGACGCCCGCATCCCGCGCACCGAATACCGCCTCACCGCCGCCGGCCGTCGCGCGCTCGAAACCTACCTGGCGCAGATGGAGGAACTGATCCGCCGCACCAGAAAAAGCTAGTGCTCTTCCCGGATTCCCAACATAACGAACATGACGAGCCTGCCCGCGAACCGCGCCCTCTCTGCTCGCTGCTAGAATCCCCCCATGCCGCGCCGGACATCCTCTGTCGCGATCCTTCTGGCCGCCTTCCTCGCCTTTGCGCAGGCCCCCGCTGAAGTCGAGATCACCAACGAGCCGCACCATCACTTCCTCTTTCAGAACGAACTCGCCCGCGTCTTCTACGTGGAAGTTGCTCCCGGCGAAGCGACGCTCATCCACCGCCATCGGAACGACTACATTTACGTCACGCTCGGTGATTACGAAGTTTCCAATGAAGTCGTCGGCAAGCCCGCGGTGCGCATCAAGCTTCA
>CAVQZP010000019.1:7500-129704 GCA_963718505.1 uncultured Acidobacteriota bacterium
TGGGTTGGAAAACCCATCAGTTTAGGGTTTCAGGTTTCCAGTTTCGAGCAAGTCGTGGCGATCTTCGCTACACACTCGAAACCCGAAACTTGAAACTCGAAACTGACCCACTCAGGTGGGTAGCTAGTGAAAACTAGCGAGGACGATGTTTGACAACTGAATAGATTGGGCAATCTACAAGGCTGTAAATTTTTATGAGTGCCTATGAGAGTACCTGCTGGGGTGCGGAAGCATTTAGACGTGCTTGGCGCGCGATGAGCAGGTAATTAGGCCCATAAGGTTTTCTCGGTGTCCTCGAGTTTGTTTGCTAGTAGCCAAAAGCTAGCGGCTAGAAGCTCGGTGTGTCGAGTAAATTTTATGGTCAAGCTACTAAGGGCGCATGGTGGATGCCTTGGCAGAAGCAGGCGATGAAGGACGTGGTAAGCTGCGATAAGCCTCGGATAGCCGCAAACAGGCTTTGACCCGGGGATGTCCGAATGGGGAAACCCACGGGGGTAAAACCCCCGTACAGCCCGATGAATCCATAGTCGGGTATGAGCGAACTCAGGGAAGTGAACCATCTCAGTACCTGAAGGAAAAGAAAGAAACCTCGATTGCGAGAGTAGTGGCGAGCGAAATCGCAATAGCCTAAACCTGTTCCACCCTCGGGTGTGACAGGGGTTGTAGGGTCGACACTAGTAGAGTTACCAATCTGGTCGTTAGTCGAAGCCCACTGGAAAGTGGGGCCATAGAGTGTGATAGCCACGTAGGCGAAAACGAACCAGACTCGAAGTCGATACCTGAGTACCGCGGGGCACGAGAAACCCTGCGGGAAGCTACGGGGACCATCCCGTAAGGCTAAATACTAGCTTCTGACCGATAGTGAACCAGTACCGTGAGGGAAAGGCGAAAAGAACCCCTGCGAGGGGAGTGAAATAGTACCTGAAACCGTGTGCCTACAAACGGTGGGAGGACTATGCGGCGTAAGCCGAAAGTCTGACCGCGTGCCTATTGCATAATGAGCCGGCTAGTTATTCCTGTCAGCAAGGTTAAGCGCAAGCGAGCCGCAGCGAAAGCGAGTCCGAATAGGGCGATCCAGTTGGCAGGAATAGACGCGAAGCGGGATGATCTACCCTTGGCCAGGCTGAAAGTGGGGTAACACCTACTGGAGGGCCGAACGGGTGTTTGTTGAAAAAAGCTCCGATGAGCTGAGGGTAGGGGTGAAAGGCTAATCAAATTCCGTGATAGCTCGTTCTCTCCGAAATAGCTTTAGGGCTAGCCTCGTGTGATTTGTCCTGGTGGTAGAGAACTGAATGGACTAGGGGGCTTTCCAGCTTACTGAATCCAATCAAACTTCGAATGCCAGAGAACAACCAGCACGGGAGTCAGACGGCGGGGGCTAAGCTTCGTCGTCGAGAGGAAAACAGTCCAGATCGCCTGCTAAGGTCCCAAAATCCAAGCTAAGTGGGAAAGGAAGTCGGGACGCCCAGACAGCCAGGAGGTTGGCTTAGAAGCAGCCATCCTTTAAAGAAAGCGTAATAGCTCACTGGTCAAGCGGCCCGGTGCCGACAATTTAACGGGGCTCAAGCTTGGTACCGAAGCAGCGAATGCATCCCTTAACCGGGGTGCGTGGTAGGAGAGCATTCTCAACAGTTTGAAGCGAGACCGAGAGGACTCGTCGACGGTTGAGAAGAGACCCTGCCGGCATAAGTAGCGACAACGGAGGTGAGAACCCTCCGCGCCGAAAGTCTAAGGTTTCCTGAGAAAGGTTAATCCGCTCAGGGTCAGCCGGTCCCTAAGGTGAGGCCGAAAGGCGTAACTGATGGACATCCGGTTAACATTCCGGAGCTCCCTTGTGTTCGTTATCACGATGGGGTGACGCAGAAAGATAGGCGGGCCGTCCTATGGCTATGACGGTCGATGCGTGTAAGGTGTCTCCGATAGGTAAATCCGTCGGGGAGTTATCACTGAGACGCAAAGCAGTAACCCGTATGGGTGAAAGCCGCTGATTCTACGCTGCCGAGAAAAACCTCTAAGGAGAACAAAAGGGAACCGTACCTCAAACCGACACAGGTAGACGAGGAGAATATCCAAAGGCGCTCGTGAGAACGCTTGTTAAGGAACTCGGCAAATTAGACTCGTAACTTCGGGAGAAGAGTCGCCTCACTAGGGTGAAAGCCCGAAGAGGCCGCAGAGAAATGCGCACTGCGACTGTTTAACAAAAACACAGGTCTCTGCTAAGTCGAAAACGACGTATAGGGGCTGACGCCTGCCCGGTGCTGGAAGGTTAAAGGGAGAGGTCAACCGCAAGGTGAAGCTTCGAACTGAAGCCCCAGTGAACGGCGGCCGTAACTATAACGGTCCTAAGGTAGCGAAATTCCTTGTCGGGTAAGTTCCGACCTGCACGAATGGCGTAACGAAAGTGCGACTGTCTTAATGAGCGACACGGCGAACTTGTAGTGCCGGTGAAGATGCCGGTTGCCCGCAACTAGACGGAAAGACCCCGTGCACCTTTACTACACCTTTACTATGAACTATGGCACTTGCTGCGCAGGATAGGTGGGAGGCTTTGATTCCAGGCTCTCGGGCTTGGAGGAGCCACCGGTGAGATACCACCCTGCGAGTTCTGTGGTTCTAACCTACCCCCGTAATCCGGGAGAGGGACATAGTAAGGCGGGTAGTTTGACTGGGGCGGTCGCCTCCTAAATTGTAACGGAGGCGCGCGAAGCTACGCTCAGGCTGTTTGGAAATCAGCCGACGAGTGCAAACACATAAGCGTGGTTAACTGCGAGACCTACAAGTCGAGCAGATACGAAAGTAGGCGTTAGTGATCCGGTGGTTCTGCATGGAAGGGCCATCGCTCAACGGATAAAAGGTACGCCGGGGATAACAGGCTGATCGGAGCCAAGAGTTCATATCGACGCTCCGGTTTGGCACCTCGATGTCGGCTCATCGCATCCTGGAGCTGTAGAAGGTTCCAAGGGTTAGGCTGTTCGCCTATTAAAGCGGTACGTGAGCTGGGTTCAGAACGTCGCGAGACAGTTCGGTCCCTATCTGTTGTGGGCGCAGGAGATTTGAGAGGACCTGTCCTTAGTACGAGAGGACCGGGATGGACGAACCTCTTGTGTTCCAGCTGTCGCGCCAGCGGCATGGCTGGGTAGCGAAGTTCGGTTGTGATAACCGCTGAATGCATATAAGCGGGAAGCACTCCTCGAGATGAGATCTCCCAACCCGTAAGGGATAAGAAGGGCCCAGGAAGACTACCTGGTTGATAGGCTGGAAGTGGAAGCGCAGTGATGCGTGTAGCTTACCAGTACTAATCGCCCGTTCGGCTTGACCATAAAATTTACTCGGTGCAGTAACCAGTTGTCAGTTCTCAGTTGCCAGTTCACTAGTTCGAACCTGGACAGGAACTTAGCAATGTTGTTTGGAAGTCGTTAGAACCTGAATGACTGAGAAGCAAGACTGATAACTGGGCGCCGACGATTTCATGAGTCTTGTCGATTGTTTCAACCCAATCTATTCAGTTGTGAGGCATTGGGCCTCACGCTCTTTGAGAATTAGCTCTCAGCCATCAGCTTTCAGCTTTTTTTGGGGAGTCGACGGCGGGTGATTGAGAACTGATCAAGTTTGCTGGGCATCAGCCCTTTAAAGTCGGCGCGGCACATAGTTGCTGAAAGCTGACGGCTGATAGCTGACAGCTGCGACTTGTCGGTGATATTACCGCGGGGGTTCCACCCGTTCCCATCCCGAACACGGCAGTTAAGCCCCGCAGGGCCGATTGTACTGCACGCGAAAGTGTGTGGGAGAGTAGGTCGTTGCCGGCATTAGTAAGAGCCAGGTTGAGAAATCAACTTGGCTCTTTCCTTTTGTGCAGGATTCGTGTGTGGCGCGGGCGTCCTCGCCCGCATGTTTCGGGTCGGCACCTTCAGCGTTTTCGTAAGCGTTCGGTTGTGGCCGTCTCGACATCGTGATAAATGAGAGCCATACTCGCGAAGTGGGCGCTTCGGATAGGTGTCCACTTGGAGCGAAGATGGACACTTCCCAGCAAGCTGCAGTCACTTCCCGCGACCGCGAGGGCTCGGTCGCAGCGCAGCGGCAGCGACGAAGCATCGCGGAGAAGCGGCGGATCGTGGAAGAGACGCTGGTGCCCGGCGCGTCGGTAGCGAAGGTGGCGCGGGGGCACGGTGTGAACGCCAATCAGGTTTTTGGCTGGCGCCGACTTTACTTGGCGGGACGACTTGGGGAGCAGAAGCCAGGGATCAAGTTGCTGCCGGTGCGCGTGAGCGAGAGTAAGTCAGCGCCGGTGGTAGTCGAGCCCCGCGTCACGGATTTTTCCCAACCACAACCGGGTACGATCCACATCGAGTTTCGTCAGGCGCAGGTGCGGATTGAGGGCAGCGTCGATCCGGTATTGGTGCGGGTTCTGCTGGAGTGTTTGCGGGCATGATCGCATTGCCGGCGAAGACACGGATCTGGGTCGCGGCGGGGGTGACCGACTTGCGCCGCGGCTTTACGGGACTGAGCGCGCAGGTGCAGACGAAGCTGGAACAGAGTCCGTTCTCCGGGCACGTGTTCGTGTTTCGCGGACGGCGCGGCGATCTCATCAAAGTACTGTGGTATGACGGTGACGGGTTGTGTTTGTTCGCGAAGCGACTGGAGCGTGGGCGCTTCGTGTGGCCGCAAGCGACCAGCGGCACAGTTTCTTTGACGCGGGCGCAGTTATCGATGTTGCTGGAAGGTATCGATTGGCGGCGACCAGAGCGGACGTGGGAGCCACAGTTGTCGGTGTAACCTGCAAGATTCTTTCCACAAGTTTTTTCGGGCCAACGCGAATGAGAAGGCGCGAGTTCATGCGATACTCCGCGCATGGCGGTGAACGCGCTCCCCGATCTGAACGTGCTTCCTGCCGAGGCCCTGCGTGCGCTGATCCTGGCGCAACACGAACAACTGATCTCGCACGAGCGTGAGATCGAACACCTGAAGCTGCTGCTGGTCAAGCTGCACCGCATGCAGTTTGGTCGGAAGTCGGAGAAGTTACAGCGGCAGATCGAGCAGTTGGAGTTGCGGCTGGAAGAACTGGAATCGAGTCGCAGCGAGAAAGTAAACCCACCCGAGCCGTCGTCGGTGGCAGCTACTCTAAGTGCGACCACAGCGAAACCGGCACGTCGCGCTCTGCCGGATCATCTGCCGCGACAAACGCGCACCCATGTGCCGAAGGAAATGATGTGTCCGCAATGCCAAGGCGAGTTGCGGAAGCTGGGTGAGGACGTCTCGGAGATGCTGGAGTACGTGCCCGCCAGTTTCGTGGTGGTGCGTCACGTGCGCACCAAACTGAGCTGCACGAAGTGCGACTGCATTGTGCAGGCGGAAGCACCAAGTCGTCCGATCGAGCGCGGCATGGCTGGTCCCGGGCTGCTGGCGCATGTGTTGGTCTCGAAATACTGTGATCATCAGCCACTGTATCGGCAGTCGGAAATCTACGCGCGTCATGGTGTGGAACTGGAGCGCTCGACGATGGCGGACTGGGTCGGCGGATGTAGTCGATTGCTGGAGCCGCTGGTGGAAGCGCTGCGTCGCTACGTGACGGCCGCCGGCAAGCTGCACGCCGACGACACACCGGTGCCGGTGTTGGCGCCGGGCCAGGGTAAGACCAAGACGGGTCGGTTGTGGACCTACGTTCGCGATGATCGTCCTGCGGGCGACACCGCCGCGCCTGCCGTGTGGTTCGCCTACTCACCCGATCGCAAAGGCGAACATCCCGCGCAGCATCTGGAAAAATTTCGCGGTACTCTGCAGGCAGATGCCTATGCGGGATTCAATCAGCTCTACGAAAATAACCGCATTGAGCATGTTGCCTGTTGGGCGCACGTGCGGCGCCACTTCTACGATCTGGAACAGGCGCACAGTTCGCCGGTGGCACGGGAGGCATTGCAGCGGATCGGCGCGCTGTATGGAATCGAAGAACCGATTCGCGGTCGACCGCCGGACGAACGCCGAGCCGTCCGCCAGGCACAGGCGAAGCCGCTGCTGGATTCTCTGCGACAATGGCTGGAGGCGACCTTGTCGAAGCTCTCGCGTAAGTCGGAGACGACGGTGGCCATCCGCTACGCCCTGTCCCGTTGGGACGCGCTGACACGCTATATAGAAGATGGACACGTCGAGATCGACAACAACGCCGCCGAGCGGTCCTTACGCGGTGTGGCCCTGGGGCGGAAGAACTATCTGTTTGCCGGATCTGACGCTGGCGGGGACCGGGCGGCGACGATCTACAGCTTGATTGGTTCGGCGAAACTCAACGGTCTCGATCCCGAAGCCTATCTGCGCCAGGTGCTGACGCGTATCGCCGACCATCCCATCAACCGCATCGAGGAGTTGCTGCCTTGGAACATCATCTCCACCCCTCCAGAAGTGTCCACTTAACCGCTTCGTGGACACTTAGCAATACGGTGCACTCCGAACGCTTACGCGTTTTCGGGACTGAGCGCCGATTCGCCGATTCGCCGATTCAAGTACTCCGCCCGGCTCTCGCTCAGATTGATCGTAAGCGTACGCCTACACAGCAGGTGACGGGTTGTGTTCAGGTGTTCAAGTGGCTAGGGTCGGGATGCCCACCCTTCGAAAACCGCGAAGGGTGGGGCAGCCAGGCAGCCACATTGGGGAGGAGTTTTAGAACACCCGGGGAAAGGTGGGCCAGCAGCCCTTTCCAGGTGGAATGTGGTGTACAAGGCTTGGCTTCAGAGCACGGTCGTGTACGGCCAAGGAAACAGCCTGGTTTCGCGCGTGAAACTTCATCGAACAGTTCCACCACGTCGATCAGATGAATCTCAGTCGCGGGTCTACGGAGCCGATAGCCTCCACCGGAGCCGCGAGTTGTATCTACCAGCCCGGCGTTTCGCAAAGTCAACAACACTTTCGCCAAGTAGTTCGCTGGAATTCCGACGGATCGGGCCAGGTCCCGCCCGAGAACCGCATCGCCTGATCGACGCGCGAGATGGGAGAGAGCGCGCAACGCGTGGAAGTGATGGAGAGCATTGTTGACATCTACATGTAGATATCCTCTATGCGAGACCGCAAATGGTCTGTGATGCGGGGCTCATCACGCTCTGATCGAGATCACAGAGCGGCAGTGCAAACGGTGTGGCACTGCCGCACACACATGACTCGCGAATACAGCGGGTGGTCTCAGGCCGGGGAGGTTAGGAGAATCAGTTGCTGCGGAATATTGGAAAGGTGCTTGGCGATGGGACGTGCGTGAGTGCGCTGTTCGGCGTTCGGTGGAGGCCCAAGAGGGTGGGAACCGTGGAATCCCACCCAAGCGCAAAGAACGCGCTTGGATGGGGTACCCGGCAAGAGTCGATCGGCCATCACGGAAAACGCGCTTTATTTCTTGTCCTGCTTGGGTGCGGGCGTTGTGCCTTGCTGCTCGCTCGTGGGAGGGACGATGCCCTTGATCCGCATGTAGGTGACAAGGTTTCCGTAGTGCTCCATGTTATGGCTTATGTTGATATTGAGAACGGCGTACTTGGGCGCATCATTGCCGAAAAACTTCACCGTTTGTGTCGCGGCCGCATCGGTCATGGAGTCGTAGACTTTGTCGCAGTAGGCGAATCCTTCTTTCAGTGCGGCGATCAGATCCGCTTTCGAAGTTTTTGTTTTCTCGTTACTCAGGTCAGGGGGCTTCTCGCCGGAAGCGGTGGCGCAGAACAGATACTGAGCGTCGGCCAAGTGTCCGATGATCTGACCGAAGCTGCGCACGGTGTCGACGGGCTTGAAGGCGTAATTCTCCTCCGGCATTTTCTCGGCGGAACGGAGCAGGATTCCCTTGGTTCTTTCGTAGCTTCGCTTGTTGATGGTGCTGAATGGATTGCCGGAAGGCTGCTGAGAAAGGGCGGGTAGAGCAACAAGACATAACAGTAGTGTGGGCAGAAGTTTTCGCATGGATTCTCCTTTTCGGGCAGGTAAGGGTAGCAGAAAAGTCGAAGAATCTTGTTAAAGAGAAAAGCGGCCGAAGTGTCTCAGTTTGGTCTCCAAGTAATCGAGTGTCATGAGCGATGAAACCGTACCCGTACGCGTGTGGTGCAAAGGCTGTGGCGAAGAATTTGTCGCCTTTCTGCAAAAAATGGAGACCCAAATTCTGGGGTCGTCTGTCCGAAGTGTGGGAAGATCAATACACCGACAGATTATTTGGGTCCCGGCAACAAGTAGCGAACGGTTGGAAGGATAGCCCCACTCAAGCCAAAACCGGGCTTGAATGGGCCACTCGTCCGCTGCGCCTACCGCTCGCGAAGAAATAACCGCGAAGAATAACTAAGAGCCAGTCGGTTTGGCTGCGTCCCTGAGTTCCTTCGTCAACGACTCGGCTCGGCGCAATCGCGCCACCACCAGGCGGATATCTTCGTAGCTTATTTCGGGAGGAAGGGCCGCCTTCAGTGCAGAAAGCCTCGCGGTGCCGAGGCGGGCGCATGCCGCCTCGATGATTGGCCGGCGATTGCGGTCAACCCACCCGTCATCGAACTCCAAGTCGCCGCACTCGACCAGATCGGCCACGGTGTTCACCACAGTGCTGAGCTGACGCCCGCGGAGGGTGGCGATGTCTGCGAATGTCTTTCCCTGCTTCAGCAGCCCCAATGTCTCCTGTCCTGGTTTGGTTTTCATGATGGCAGTGGCGTTGACACGCGCTCCAGCCTCAAAGCGGGCCAACGCGGCGAGGATCTGCTCGCCGTAGCTTTCGATCTTGCGCTCGCCAAAGCCGGGGATCGCCCGAAGCTCCGGCAGGGTTCGGGGACGCTTGCGGCAGAGCGCATCCAAGGACGTGTCGTACATCACGATAAACGCGGAGATGCCTTGTTCCCGGGAAATCGCGCGCCGCCACTCGCGCATATACTCGCGCAACTCATGCTCTTCGGTGGAGAGCAGGGCCGGCTCAGGAGTTGCGGGGAGCTCAACCACCACCGAGGAACGCCGCTTGCGCGCGCGAGGGCTGGAGGAGGAAACAGGCACGTTCATCCATTCGGGCCTCGAGCCGCAGACATCGCACGCGCCACAGGTATTCCACTTCGGAGGTTCGCCAAAATGCGTACAGATCTGGCGGTGGCGGCAGCGTTCGCCCTGCGCGAAGGCGCAGATGTGTCGGTATCGTTCCCAGGCGCGGTCGGTTTCGGCGGGATCCTCAATCTGCTTGATGAAGTGGGCCAGGAGGGCCGTGTCGCGGCGCTGCCAGAGAAGGACGCAATCGGCGGGCTGGCCGTCGCGGCCAGCGCGTCCGGCCTCCTGATAGTACTGCTCGATGGATTTCGGCAGAGCCAGGTGGATGACGGCGCGCACCGAGGCTTTGTTGATTCCAAGGCCAAAGGCGATGGTACCCACCAGGACGCGGACTTCGTCCGACATCCAGCGCTCCTGGTTTTTGCGCCGCTCCGCCGTTTCCATTTTGCCGTGATAGCCGACCGCGGCAATGCCATTCTCTTCGAGCACATCGACAGTTTCTTCGACGCGGGCGATGGTGGGGGAGTAGACAATGATGTTGCCTTCCCGGGTGCTGCGGAGGGCGCGTATCAGCAACTGGAGCTGGATGTTCTGGTCTTCGCACTCGCGCACGACGTAGCGCAGGTTGGGACGGTGAAAGCTCGCGATGTACTTGTCGGGATCGCGCAATTGCAGCTGCTGCAGGATATCGTGACGGACGCGCCGGGTGGCGCTGGCGGTGAAAGCGGCGATGGGGCGGTCGGGAAAATTTGTGCGCAGCAGGCTAAGCTGGCGGTATTCGGGGCGGAACTCGTGTCCCCATTCGGAGATGCAGTGCGCCTCATCGATAGCAAAGAAGGCGACGGGGACCGTTTTCAGCCAGGCGAGCGTGTGATTCGTGGCCAGGCGCTCGGGCGATAGATAAAGGAGGCGGAAGTCGCCGGCGCTGGCACGGCGCATCCGGCGCGACTGCTCGTCGCTGGACATGGTGCTGTTGAGGACCGACGCGGGGATACCCATCTGGGCCAGTTGCTGGGCCTGGTCCTGCATCAGTGCGATCAGCGGGGAAACGACGATGACGGTCTGCTGCGAGATGAGAGCGGGGAGCTGGTAGCACAGGGACTTGCCGCCGCCGGTGGGCATCACGACGCAGACGTCACGGCCTGAGATCAGGCTGCGCACGATGCGTTCCTGCAGGGGACGGAAGGAGTCATATCCCCAGTAGCGTTGCAGGGGTTCCAGCAAGTCAGCGGAGGTCATTGGGTCGAGTATATCGAGCGAGTCGGGAAAGTTTCGTGTGACGACTGGACTGTGGGTGCGTGATCGGGATGCATTGCTCAAACGCGTTGAAATGGGGCACATCGACTTGGTGGGTACCAGGCACGGGATCGCTCGCCCGTTCCGCAGTCTAGATCCGTTTGATTGTCGCGAACCAGGCTGGTGCGCCGTCGTCGTGGAATCGCGTCTGAATCCGGTCCGGTTCGATCGCGGCAACTTTCCATCCATGGCTGGAAGTGAACGCCGCTCTCAGTTCTCTCTGGCTGATGGGGTGCGGGCCGGTCTCGGGACCATCGTCACTGAAGCACAACACATAGACGGTTCCATCGTGTTCGGTCACCGAAGCCAGACTCGCCGCATATCGTGGACGCTCGTCGCCGTCGAAGGTGTGGAACAGTCCGCAGTCCAGCACGGTCTGAAACCTGCGGCGTAAGCGCGCCAACTGGAACGCGTCCGCCACAGCAAACTCAGCCTCGATCCCATGGTCGGCGGCCTTCTTGCGGGCGATTGCCAGAGCAGTCTCAGCCACGTCAACACCCAGAACCGACAATCCCGCCGACAATCTCAAAGAGGCGACATGAAGAGCGTTCTCGCCGGTCCCGCATCCCGCATCGAGCACCGCTCCGACGAATCCGCCTTCCGACGCCAAACGCACGATCGCCGGCTGCGGCCGGCCAATATCCCACGGAGCAGGGCCATCGTGATACGACGCATCCCAGGGCAGTCCCGACCGCCGTTCGTGGCTGGTTGGCCGCCGGCCACGGAACGGATCGTCAGCGAGGTTTCCGGATCGCTCCGACAATTTCGTCCTCTTCCTGCAACTGATCGCGCCACGTCATCGTAGCACCCAACCCCCAGGTCGTGACGATTCCTCGGCGATCGGGCTAAGACGGCGCGAGCGCGCGGCAGAAAGATTTTGTCCAGCGATTGAACTGCCCCACTCAAGCCAAAATCGGGCTTGAATGGGCCACCCGGCCCCACTCAAGCCAAAACCGGGCTTGAATGGGCCACCCGGCCGCGCCTACGGATTCTCCGCAGCATCTGGCTGGGCCGATCCCTTCGAAAATAGCCGTCGCACGAGATGGCCTTTCCACATCCACAGTCCCGTAAGGACCATCACAGGAAAAAAGACATACCGGGTTGGGCGGGCATAGCCTGGAAGTTTGTCGAACGGACTATAGATATAACCGAGTATCGGAATGCTAAAGATGAGGTGAATCCAGCGAAAAATCGTACGTTGGGTGGCATTACTGATCATGGTCGCCCTCCGCGAGAGTGGTCAGTGCATACTTGCGATCCATTGTTTTGCGATCCCTCGATTCAATCAGACCCTCAGCGAGCCTCGGAATCCCCTGCCGGCATAATAAGATTCCGCACCGTTGTGATACACGAAAACAGTGTCGAAGCGGCGATCACAAAAGAGGGCGCCGCCGAGTTTTCTGATCGCAGAAGGTGTTTTCACCCAGCTCGACGTTTTCGTATCGAAGTGTCCAAGCTTCTGCAGCTCTCGATATTGTTCTTCCGTTAAAAGCTCAATGCCCATGCCAGCTGCCATATCGATCGCGTTGTCTTTTGGTTTATGTTCTTTCCTGGAGTCCAGCGCTTCACGGTCGTAGCAAATACTTCGGCGGCTTTTGGGAGTTTCCGCGGAACAATCATAAAAAATGTATTCGCCGGTCTTTTTGTCATGGCCAACGACGTCCGGCTCACCGCCAGTTCTCTCCATCTCATGGAGTGACCACAGTTTTTCAGTATTCGCTTCCAGCTTTGCCTGGACTTGAGCCCATTCAAGACCTTTATGGCGATTCATGTTTTTCTCAAAACGGGCTTTCAGTGCTCGCAGTATTTCTTCACGTTGTTTTTTTGCAAGGGTCATGTTTGGCATAAGTTTCACCCTAAGAAAAGATGATTCGAATATGTTCGACGAATGGCCTGACTCATTGAAGCGTCCTTCCACTTACCCACACAACGAACCGCGCGTTGTGTGGGGCACCTGTCGTTGTGTGGCCGCCACCCGTCTCTTTACCGCCTGAAGCCTTGGCAATTCGCATTTTGCGATCACCTTGATTCACGACTTTTGCGGCGCGTGAGGCGGCCAGTCGGGCGTTTCGATACCGAACTGCCTGGCGTACTCGGCGTTCAACCGCTGCCAGCCGAACTTCACGGCCTCAGGGCCGACGATGCGTCCAATGGGCTCGCCGGCGAGAAGCCGATCGAGAACGTCGAAACAAATGTGCCACCCGGCAGCGCCCATGGCGATGAAGCGGTGACCGATGTTGGTCCACAGCGTCAGGCGCGTGCCGCCACCCCAGGCTTCGAGTTCCCACCGCATATCGAAGCCACCCCACTTATACTCAAGCACCTCGGGAGCGTCGGCTCGCGTCACGGTTGTTTCGGTAACACGCAGCGCGGGCGCTCCCACCGTGGTGAGCTTCACCGTGTTTCCAACGGTCCCCAGGCTCCCATCCGAGTCGAAGGGAGCCCACTCGCGCAGGTGCGCCGGGTCGGTAAGCGCCTGCCAGACTTTTTCCGGCGAGTGGCGGAGTTCGCGGACGAGGATGAGCGTCCACTTCTCTTCCCCGTTTTGTCCCCGGTCCTTTCGTACCTGCGCTCCGCTGGCCGGACCCGGTGTGTACTGCTCGCGATCGATCATCTTCTTCTCCTTGTCCGTGCTGCCGAACCGTTGTCCTTAGTGGCGGGTCAGCTGGGTGAGCTGAATGAGGTTGCCGCACGTATCGTTCAGCTTCGCGATCGTCGAGTAGGGCACGTCGGTGGGGGCCATCGTGAACTCGGCGCCGCGAGCCCTCATCCGCTCGTAGTCTCCCTTGACGTCGTCGGTGTAGAACATGGCCGCAGGCTGGCCCTGTTGAAACATCGCCTGCTGATACGCTTTGGCCGCAGGGTTGTTATTCAGCGCTAGCTGCAGCTCGGTGCCGTCCGGTTCCTCGGGCGAGGCCACGGTCAGCCAGCGATAGGGGCCCTGACTGAAATCGGTCTTCTTGGCAAAGCCGAGAACCTCGGTGTAAAAGCGCAGGGCCTTGCCCTGGTCGTCAACGTATACGCTGGTCAGTTTGATTTTCATTTCGTTTCTCCTTTATTCCGTTCGCGGTTGGGGCCGCGTTGTCTTCTAGTACTCTTTGTTTTCGTGGGTGTGGATGGATCCATGCGGTCGAGGTAGCGTTCGAGAGCGTCGACGTGACCAGACCAGAACCGACGGAACTGATCCAGCCAGGCATCGACTTCCCGAAATGGTTCAGGTCTCAGCCGGTAGAGACGGCGCTGTGCGTCCACGGTGGATTCGACGAAACCAGCTTCGCGTAGCACTCTTAGATGCTTGGACACCGTCGGCTGCGGCATGCGAAGTTGACGCTCAATCTCTCCCACCGACTGTTGTGACGAGACGAGGAGGCCCAAGATCGCGCGGCGGTTCGGCTCCGCAATGATTTCGAATACCGATTCCATGGCTTGTATATACTTAAACTAGTATATACGTGTCAAGGCATATATTCAATAGGCCTTCGGACTAGCAGAGACAGGCCTTGAGGTGTGAGCCGCGGGCCGACTCTCCTTTGCAACGCGAAATGACGAGGCCTGCGCCCCTGAGAGGTTTTCGAAAACCGACTACCCAGGGAGAGGCGCGGTTGGTGCTGGCTTTTCGCGGCGGGCGCGCCCGAGCCACTTCGGCTGACTCAGATTTGCAGGACCGGATCTATCCAAAGCCACCGATAGTTCTCTGGGTTTTCAACCAGCTTGGCCCGAACCGGATTTCGCTGGATGTATTTGCATTTCTCTCTCAGGCTCTCATCAGACCGCAACACGTGGTCGAAGGACTCTTCTTCCCAGACCGGACCGGCGAGATGAAGCAGCCGGTTGATGCGATGCGCGGTAGCACTCTTGAAACACTGAAGTATGTCGACGAGCGGAAACGGCCAGCCTTCTTGACCGCGGAGAGGCGCAAAGAGCAAGTGCACATGATCGGGCATCACCACGAGCGCGTACAGCTGAATTCGCGGTGCGCGTGTGGCGCGGGCGCCCTCGCCTGCGAAAGGCCGAACGCCGGCTTCTCGCAGTGCATGTTCAAAGACAAGATCGCGGGCCTGATCGGGCAGGATCGTACGTGCGCCGGTGCAGAAAGTAACAAATAAAGCGGCGTCAGCTTTCTGCAGATGCGGAAGCCGCCGGCGATACCGGAATTTCGCGAGCATGGCTAAACTGTCGGACATGGAGGACCCTTCGGCTTCGATTAGGATTCTTGCTCTCGTATCACCATGTCGGTGATTGGTGAACATCGTCCCTGGTCGCTGGTCGCTGGCAACCGGCTGAGACTGTCCGTTCGGACGCTGGCAGAACTTGTGTGGCGCGGGCGCCCTCGCCCGCGAAAATCGTGCGAACCCAGTCCGGCGAAGAGGAAAGCACAAGCGAACTAGGGCGTGCTGGACGACAGGTTATTTTCGAGGTCACGGATGGAAGAGGTGATCGCACTGTACCGGCCCGGTGGGACAGGCGGAACTTGATCTGATTCGCGAGTCGCGATTTCGGAAATTTCCGCCGCGGCTTCCGGAGTAGCCGATCTTTTATCCGGTGCTGAGCGAGCAGTACGCCGTCCAGATTGCGCGGGACTGGAATACGAAGGATGAACGTTCCGGCTTTGTAGGATATGTTGTGCGTTTCCAGGTGAAGCGGAGCTTTCTGTAGAGGTACGATGTTCACGCGGGGAGTTCGCAACATCGAGAATACTGCTCCATTAAATCGCGTTCTTTGCGATGGAGTGGGGTAGAGATGCTGTCTGCGTTCGAAAACGTTCATCCATCACAGCTGATCTGTGACAACTGCTCTTGCTACCCACACATTGACTAAGTAAACCTAACTCGCTCGGCGTGTTCTCGGTGGACAAAGTGTGCAGAGGCTAAGTCCTTTGTCCGGAGTATTTTGCCGATAAGTTCTTTCACGCCAAAGATTTTGCAAGGGTTTGGCGCGTAACTCGCTGATCCCGCAAGACCGGGGGGGAGGGGGTATATCTCAAGATTTCTGATCGGTGGAGATGGCTGCCACGCGGGCGAGGGCGCCCGCGCCACACAACAGCTGCGGAGCTTCGCTCCGCCAGGCGGACGAGGATGTCCGCCTCCACGTGGCCTTTGCAGGGACAGACTTACCTACTCACGTCCACCACGGCAACTTTGTTGACGCCGCTGCAGGCGAGATAGAGCTTGCCGTCGCGGGTGGCGACCATGTTGCGCACGACGCCTCCGCCGGAGGGAATTTTTTCCTGGCTGAAGGTCTCGAATTTGGGATCGAAACGAATCAGCGTATTCGGCGTGACGCCGGATTCGCTGTACCAGACTATGCCGTCGGCGGTGACGGCGATGCCGTAGGGCTCGGAGTCGGAGCCTCCGGGCGAGGACCATTCTCGGAGGAGTTTGCCGGTGGAGGGGTCGAAGTGTCCGAGAAATCCGCGAGCGAAGTCGGTGTAGAAAACGGTGCCGTCGGGAGCGAGCGCGATGCGGCGCGGACGGGCGCTGGCATTGGGCAGCGCGAATTCGCGGACGGTCATGGTCTTCGGGTCGATGGTGCCGAGCTTGTTGGTTCCGAACTCGCAGAAGAGCGGCGCGTTCGTCGGCAGAATGACGATGCCGTAGGGAACGGCGTGCCGGGTGGGCGATTTGGCGAGCGTCATCTGGCCGGTGGAGGGATCGAGGCGTCCGATGTAGTTGGTTTCTTCGTTGGTGAACCAGAGGATGCCGTCGTGATCGAAGACGGGCGTGTGCGGATCAATTTCGGTTTTGTCGGCGGGACGGAACTCGCGGATGTCGCCCGTCTTGGGGTCGAGCTTGCCGATGTATCCCGCGGAGATCGCGGTGAACCAGATGTTGCCTTGCTGGTCGGCGACGAGGCCGTGCGGTCCGGAGTGCGGCGTCTTGAGTGGATACTCCTTGAAGGCGCCGGTGGAGGGATCGAGGCGGCCGAGTTTGTTGGCAGCTTGCCCGGTGTACCAGAGCGAGCCGTCGGGCGCGAGCGCGGGATCGTGCGGACGCGATTTGGGAGTGGGGACCTCATATTCCTTGATGGGCGCGGTGAGTGTGCCGATGGCGGCGAAGGCTAAGGCTGAAACGAAGAGGGGGAGCAGGCAGTCGTTACGCAGAGACATGGTTGCCGTCCTCTATCAAAATTGTAGTCCTGATGGCCGGCCGGCGAAAAACTGTGCGGGGCGCCGCCACCTGTCGATGCGCAGGAAGAAATGTAATGGCCGGATATTCCGACTTTTACTCACTGGCCCGTGGGGCTTATTTCGGAGCGTAGTGTCAACACCCGGGCCAATTCGATTCTTTCGAGCTGTCGCGCGCGTGATCCATACCGCGATCACCTGAAGCCGGGAGATTTTGTTTTGTAAGGCAAAGGGATGAGGGGCGCGTGAGCGAGTTGGCCACGGGACGCTGTAGGCACAGCCGCCCTCGGCTGTCCGGCGGGTGTGCGAATGGAATCCGTAGCGGCGGATTTGAATCGAATCACGAATGGAGAAGATCATTCAGGAAGAGTCACAATGAGCAAAGTTCGAGTGGCAGCGTTTTCCGTTTCGATCGATGGCTTTGGGGCCGGGCCGCGGCAGGATTTGCAGAATCCGCTGGGCGTGCGTGGACCCGAGATATTTGCGTGGTTCTTTGAGACTGAAGTCTTCGGGAGGATGCACGATCAGAAGGGCGGGGCGACTGGGGTCGACAACGATTGGGCGACGAAGGGGTTCGAGAATGTGGGTGCTTGGATCCTGGGCCGCAACATGTTTGGGCCGGTGCGCGGGCCGTGGCCAGACGAGTCGTGGAAAGGGTGGTGGGGCGACACGCCTCCATATCACGTGCCGGCGTTTGTACTCACGCATCATGCGCGGGCGCCGCTCGAGATGAAGGGTGGGACGACGTTTCACTTCGTCACCGACGGGATCGAGTCGGCGTTGAAGCAGGCGAAGGAGGCGGCGCGCGGGAAGGACGTGCGGATTGGGGGCGGCGTGTCGACGATCCGGCAGTATCTAAAAGCTGGGCGGATTGACGAACTGCATCTGGCAATGTCGCCAGTGTTGCTGGGCGAAGGCGAAGCGTTGTTTGCGGGAATCAATTTGCATGAGCTCGGTTACGCCGTGGAACGGGTGGTCGCGGGCGAGGGAGCGACGCACTTGTTGATACGGAGGCGGTAAGAAAAAGAGCGAGTCGTCGATTACCAGCCGTTGGCGAGTGCGTTCTGATACCAGACGCTGACCATGTTTCCGTTGGCATCGAGAGCAACGCTCCCGTTGTAGGCATTCGACGCGAGCACGACTTGCGTCGACCAGGAACCTGCTGAGGCCGGCAGCGGCGCGATCATCAGCAAAGACAGGAACACTCCGGTGAGAGCCTTGTAAGTAATCACACTTCGTCCAATGAGTTACGACGAAGACGAGTTGACATTTTTTGGGAGAGGGAACATGGGGAACAGTACGAGTATTCATGAAGCCCAGGAGAAATTTATCCAGGCACAGAGGATGTTCTTTGTGGCGTCGGCGCCGCTGGATGCGGCAGGGCACGTCAACGTGTCGCCGAAGGGGCTGGACACATTTCGGATTCTGGGTCCAACGAGGGTTGCGTATCTCGATCTGACTGGCAGCGGCGTGGAGACGATTGCGCACCTGCGCGAGAACGGACGGATCGTGCTGATGTTCTGCGCCTTCCAGGGACCGCCGAAGATTTTGCGGCTGCAAGGGCGCGGGCGGGTGGCGGAGGCGTCGAGCAACGAGTTCGGCGAACTGGCGGCGCTTTTTCCCACTTACATGAGTACACGGTCGATCATCGTGGTAGAGGTCTTGCGGGTGTCGGAATCGTGCGGGTACGGCGTGCCGTTGATGACGTACGACGGGGAGCGTTCACAGTTGCATGATTGGGCGCGGAAGAAGGGTGCGGAGGGGCTGGTGGCGTATCGCAAGGAAAAGAACCGCGTGAGCGTGGATGGATTGAGGGGGATGGAGTGAGTAAGTGTCCGAGCCTTCGCGGCGGGCACCTGATGTCCCCATAAGGTTTGGAGAGGGGTCGGCCGCTTTGGCGCACAAGAGTGTGCGCGCCACAGTTCTTCGCGGTTGACTCGGCAGGAGCAGGAGCATATCGTCGCGGGTCGAGAGGAGGATGGGTCATGCCACACTACGTCACGTTAGTTCGCTATACACAGCAGGGCGCGGCGAAGATCAAGGAGAGTCCGGCCCGGCTTGATGCCGCAAGGAAAGCTGCGGAGGCGGCGAAGGGAAAGATCCACGGCTGGTATCTAACGATGGGGAAATACGATGCGGTGCTGATCTCGGAGTTCCCGGACGATGAAACGGCAGCGCGGTTTATGCTGGCGACCGCCGCTGCTGGCAATATCACGACGCAGACGCTGAAAGCGTTCACGGAAGCGGAGTATCGGAAGATTCTGGGATCGTTGTAAGCGGGAGCTGAGAGCGCCCGAGGATCCTTGTTTAAGCGTCGAGTTTGGGAGATCCGCGCCGTATCTATTTGCAGGCGACAAGAAGGTGTGTCGTCCCTACGGGACTCGTGTCTTTTCTCTGAGCTTACCCAGGGCTAACGCCCTGGGCTAATATCTGCCGCCCCTACGGGGCTGGAACTGGAAGGAATATCCGCCATCACGTACTGGCGGGAGATCTGGGTGTGAGTGCGAGTGTTCCGGTAAGAACCAGCGGCTTGGATGAATTGGTCACTGGGTCCTTGCGTTCAGTGTCGCCGCATCGGACTTGTGCACCCGGTTCATCAAGCTATGCGATTGTTCGGGTGGGAAGTGTTCTAACGACGCGAAGGTCATACGCTTACGGTGAGGGTGTCGTCCCCTGAAGGGGACTCGGAGCTGTTTGGCAGGAGTTCCCCGCACTTACGTGCGGGGCTAGTCTCTGACGTCGCTACGCGACTGGTCGGTTATGTTGCGGAACCGACTGACCGTGCTTTTGATGTATGCGCCCAGGTTGGCGTCCAAAGAACGGACACGAACCTGGGGCACCCGCAAAAGCTACTTCACTTTGATTGCGGCATAGTGCCGGCAGGAGAAGCGCATGTCGTGGTACTGGAGACAGATCGACGATAAAGAGTCTGCTGAAGACGCGACCAAGGCGGCGGTGGGCATCAGCTATTTTGTTGCGGCGTTGACGGCTCTGGTGGCGGTTCTGAGTATCGTGTATCAGAAGCCTGTATTTGGTGGGAGCGGATGGTCTTTGCTGGATGCGGCGTTATTTGCGGTGATTGGGTGGCGAATTCATCGCATGTCGCGGGCGTGGACCATCGTCGGGCTCTGCCTCTATGTGATGGAAGCAGTGGTCTCACTGGGCACGAGAGGTGCCGGCATCGGCATCCCGACAATCGTGTTCGTGCTTGCGTATATCAACGCGTTGCGGGGTGTGTTTGCCTACCACAGATACATGAAGGACGGGCAGCTCCGTAGTGAAGTGAGTGTGGGATAAATTCTTATCGGCGTACGAGAGCTACGTCTATCCACCAACAAAAGGAGAGCCAGACGGAAAAACCCTCTGGCTCTTTTGCTTGGTTGCCGCTTCTGCGGGGTGCAGTTGCCGCATGCTCCCCCGTGTTAGTTGTCGGCAACGCAGATGGTGCCGGAAAGGTTCCCTTGAAATCCGCGGCCGTTGTCGACGACGGATCCGGAGCTGGGCTTCTATTTTTCCAGCCGCTGGTTTTGCGTACCTGGTGGAGGGTGGTCCGCAGTCGGCTGAGCGCGAAAATAATTTGGGGGACGTGTCGAAATCGGGTAGGGGCGGAGCGTCATCCAGGTGGCGGAAGATTTTCGGGGCGGAAGTTCGAGAAGGGATAGGACGTCCGACACGATGAGCCGCCTAAAATCGACGAGGAGGAGTATCCATGCAATACATTCTGATGCTGCACGCGGCGGAGTCGGGCTGGGCGCAGTTGACCGAGGCGCAGCAGCGAGAGGGAATGGCTGCGTATTTCGCGTACACCGAGGCGCTGAAGAAGGCCGGGGTGCTGCGGGGCGTGAATCGGTTGCGTCCGAGTACGACGGCGACGCTGGTGCGGGCGGCGGAGGGTAAGTCGCAGGTACTGAACGGGCCGTACGTGGACACGAAGGAGCAGATGGGCGGGTACTACGTCATTGATGTGCCGGATCAGGAGGCGGCGGTGGCGTGGGCGAAGCGCTGTCCGACGGCGAATCATGGGACCGTGGAGGTGCGTCCGCTGTGGGAGGATGCGGCGGCGTAAACGGGCGCGAGAAAAACTTTTGCGGCGTGTCGAAATCGGCGAGGCGCCGGGCGTCATTGTAGTGAAGGGAAATTTGGTCGGGCGAGGCAGCGTGAGGCTTTGCCCGACGGCAAATCAGGGGACATTCAACGGATCCCCCAAGCGCAAGAGCGCGCTTGGATGGGTACCCGCGAGTCCGCTGAAATCCAGGACGGAGATCGGAATGAAATACATCTTGCTGGACTACGTGAACGAGGGCGGTTGGCCAGTGCTGACGCGGGCGGAACAGGAGCACTGGCTGGGCGCTTACAAAGCGTACATGCAGGCGATGACGAATGCAGGGGTGCTGAAGACCAGCGGCGGGCTGCAGCCGACCGCGACGGCGACCACGGTGCGAATCAGGAACGACAAACAGCAGGTGCTCGACGGGCCCTATGCGGACTCGAAAGAACAGTTCGGCGGGTTCCACATTATTGAGGTGCCGGATCTGGATGCGGCGATCTCGTGGGCGTCGCGCTCGCCGACGGCGCTGCACGGAGTGGTGGAGGTGCGTCCGATGTGGGAGGGCACGCTGCTGACGGATGACATCTCCAAATATCTGAAGCCGGAGTAAGCGGGCGTAGTTCATACCGAAGGCCGGAATTCAATCAAAAAGCGGGCGCCGAGCGGCGCAATGAATAAGGAGAAAAAAGATGCGGAGAGTCATTGTCTTTAATAATGTGACGGTGGACGGATATTTTGCTGCTTCGAATGGCGAGATGCAGTGGGCGCACAGGAACCCTCAGGATGAGGAGTACAGCGCGTTTGTGGCCGGCAACGCGAACGGCGAGGGACAGCTGTTGTTCGGCAGAATCACGTATCAGATGATGGCCAGCTTCTGGCCGACAGCGACGGCGATGGAGCAGCTTCCGGCGATTGCCCAAGGTATGAATCGGATGTCGAAGATCGTGTTCTCGCGAACGCTGAAAGAGGTTACATGGAACAACACGAAGCTGGTGAAAGGCGAACTGGTGGATGAGGTTCGCAAGATGAAGAACGAAGCGGGGCCGGACATGGCAATTCTTGGCAGCGGGAGTATTGTTTCGCAGCTGGCGAGTACGGGATTGATCGATGAATTCCAGGTGATGGTGAATCCGGTGATTCTGGGCGGCGGGCGGACGATGTTCGACGACGTCGGGAAAAAACTGAACCTGAAGCTGGCAAACACGAGAGCGTTCCGCAATGGCAATGTGTTGTTGAATTACGTGCCGGCGGCGTAGAAGGCTAACATTTGCGTCCGGTCGATGTCCCTCAGCGGCTAAAGCCGCGTTGAATCAGCGTGGGTTGCGGCCCGACTGAACTCGTGCCCTTCCCGCACGTGCGGCGGGCAGAATTTTCCGCGACCTTCGAGAGGAACGGAACGATCGAATGAACCCGATGGGGGGCGATGAGCAGGCACGGAGTACGGCGGATGCGGTGGCACGCCGCAGCTACGGCAAGCTGGTCGCCTTCCTGTCGGCGCGAACGCAGGATGTGGCGGCCGCCGAGGATGCGCTGTCGGAGGCATTCGCTTCGGCGCTGGATGATTGGCCCCGGAACGGAGTGCCGGAGAATCCGGAAGGATGGCTGATGACGGTGGCGCGGCGAAAGATTATTGACAGCTTTCGCGGGCAGCAACGGGATGAGACGGCGTCGCAGGAATTGAAGGTGATGGCGGAGGGGTTGGAGGCAGCCGTGGGGCAGGCGGAGATTCCGGATCACCGGTTGGGGCTGATGTTCGCATGCGCGCATCCGGCGATCGATGCGGGGATTCGCGCGCCATTGATGTTGCAGACGGTGCTAGGACTGGATGCGGCGGCGATCGCGTCGGCGTTCCTGGTGGCTCCGGCAACGATGGGGCAACGGCTGGTGCGCGCGAAGAGCAAGATCAAGCAGGCGGGCGTGCCATTCCGGATTCCGGAGAAAGAAGAATTGCCGGAGCGGCTGGATGCAGTGTTGGCAGCGATCTACGCGGCATTCGCGGAAGGCTGGATCGACGCGGTGGGTACGGACGTGGTGCGGCGGGATCTGGCTGAGGAGGCGATCTTCCTGGGGAGAGTCGTGATGGAGTTGTTGCCGGAGGAGCCGGAGACGCTCGGATTGTTGTCGCTGATGCTACATGCGGAGGCACGGCGGCTGGCGCGGAGAAATGCGAACGGCGAGTACGTACCGCTGGCGGAGCAGGATCCGGAGCAGTGGAATGGAGCGATGATCGCGCAGGCGGAGGGGTTGTTGTTGCGGGCGAGCGAGATGGGATCGATCGGACGGTATCAGCTTGAGGCGGCGCTGCAGTCGGCGCATGTGATGCGGAAGAGAACGGGTACCGATAACTGGGCCGATATTGTTGCGCTTTACGACGCGCTGCTGGCGATTTCGGGGTCGCCGGTGGTGGCGATCAATCGCGCGCTGGCGGTGGCCGAGACGGAGGGGGCGCAGGCGGCGTTGCGGGCGTTGAATGAAGTGGCCGCGGATGGGCGTGTGGCGGAGTATCAGCCGTACTGGGCGGCGCGAGCGCAGTTGCTGGCGAAGGCGGGCTCGTGGGAGGAGGCGCGAAAAGCGTATGAGATGGCGATCGGGCTGGAGAGGGATCCGTCGGTACGGCGGTTTTTGCAGGAGAGGATGGAGAGGGTGGATGGATAGCCCGGTGTCTGCAGGTGTCGTCCCCTGAAGGGGACTCTAGTTAGTTCTGCCGCTTCCCCGCACTTACGTGCGGGGCTAGTGGCTGACGTCGCTGCGCGACTGAGCTTGTGGGCTGACGCCGGTGCGCGACTGAGTTTATGGATGGCTGAATGTTTCGGTGTTGATCCGTCGACCGTGGTCGCTAGTCATTCGCGAAGTATTCTCGGTAGAGGCGCCGTTAGAGAGTTTTTAACTTTGCAGAGACTCGCGAATCAATTGGACTTCGAGCTGGTGCAGTTCTTCGGCTGAAGTGTTGATTTCTTCAGTCAGTGTTTGCACGGTTGCTTCGGCTTCAACCTGACGTTGTTCTGGTAAATGGTGTTTGGTGTTTTGCATCAGCTGCAGGCGCGAGCGTTTACGTTTGATTACGTCCCTCAGGCGCGCGATGCGCAATGCACGACTTTCCGTCATGAAGCGTCCTGGTTTTACGTGTTCCAGTATTGAGAAGCAAAGATGATACCGCGGTTTCCATCATTCTATGGACGTTCCGCACATGTGATCATTCGGGTAGAATGAGCAGCTTTCTCGGGAGAGAAATATGGCTTGCATCCGATTGCTATGTGTCTCAATCGTCGTATTCTGGGTCATCGTCTTCTCGATCATCGTCCCGCCCATTGCCCGGACACAACAAGGTCAATCGTCAACCTCGACGCCGAGCAAATCCTTATCAAAAGAAGTCTTGAAGTATGTGCGGGTGCAGGCTCCGAAGATTGTGTTGATGCACGTGCGCGTGATCGATGGGACTGGTCGCGAGGCAGAGGACGATCGCAATATTGTGATTGAAGGCGGCAAGATCACGGCGATTCAGCCGGGTGCGGATGTTGCTTCCCCGTCAGAGACGAGCGTGCTTGATCTGCGTGGGTACAGCGTAATGCCGGGGATTGTCGGCATGCACAATCATCTGTTCTATGTGGGGATCCCCAATCTTGACAGCCGTTGGCACCGGGATCCGCCGCCGTTGGTGCCGCAGATGACATTTTCCGCCCCACGTCTTTACCTCGCCGGTGGTGTGACCACGATGCGGACGACGGGGAGCGTGGAAACTTACACCGATTTGAACCTTCGGGACAAGATCGAGGCCGGGCTGCTGCCGGGGCCGCACATGGATGTGACGGGGCCGTACCTTGAGGGCAAGGACAGTTACTTCATCCAGATGCACCAGCTAAGTGGGCCGGAGGAAGCGCGGCAGTTCGTGGATTACTGGGCGGATCGCGGTGTAACGTCGTTCAAGGCGTACATGAACATCACGCGAGAAGAGTTGAAGGCAGCGATTGATGAGGCGCACAAACGCCATATCAAGGTGACAGGCCATTTGTGCTCGGTAACTTACAAGGAGGCGGCCGAGCTTGGCATTGACGACCTGGAGCACGGCTTCTTTCCGAACACACAACTAGACCCGGGGAAAGAAGCCGACGTCTGTACCAAGAGCATGGGAGACTACACGCTGGGACACATGGATCCCGACGGCCCGGAAGCAAAAGATCTGATCGACATTCTGGTGAAGCATCACGTGGCGATCACGTCGACCCTGCCCGTCTTCGAAAGTGGCATGATTCCCGGACACCCGCCCTTGCGCCAGGCGATGCTCGATGCAATGTCTCCGCAGGCGCGTGAATCGTACCTATACCGGCGCCAGCGTCCGGAGCCGGAGGAGAAGGCGCCGACGAGGTCCGATTCCGACCCATCCATGTGGCCCGCGCTCTTCAAGCGTGACATGCAATTGGAGCACGACTTCGTGAAGGCGGGCGGATTGCTGCTGGCGGGTCCAGATCCGACTGGGAATGGCGGAGTGGTGCCCGGATTCGGCGACCAGCGTGAGATCGAGTTACTGGTGGAAGCGGGATTCTCTCCGGTCGAAGCAATCAAGATCGCGACGTGGAACGGGGCTGCGTATCTGGGCCGAGAGAATCAGATTGGCAGCATCGCCGTAGGCAAGAATGCGGATCTAGTCGTGATCAAGGGCGATCCGTCGAAGAAGATCAGCGATGTGGAGAATGTGGAGATCGTGTTCAGGGATGGAGTTGCGTATGACTCGCAGAAACTATTGGAGTCGGTAAGAGGGCGGTATGGCGAGTACTAAGTGTCGACGGCCTCACCCAAACGGAGGATACGCAACCCAAGGGCCTTCAATCGACTACGAGGGTAGTAACCGCGGAACCATCACTGAAGTAACCTCGTTGTTTTTGCCGACAACAACTAAGCTCTGGCGCGGGGGTTTAGTCAGGCATGAACAACAAATTCACCAGCTCACTCGTAGTCCTGGCGGTGGGGGGACTCATGTTCGTCGGTTCCGCCATTGCGCAATCCACAAACAACACATCGGGTGCGGGGCCGGGAGTTGTCGATCCGGGTCATCCGCGAGTGAACGAAGTTAACGCGCGCGAAGCCAACCAGCAGAAGCGCATCGGGAACGGAGTCGCAAATGGGACGCTGACGTCGAAGCAGGCGACCCATCTCGAGAAGCGAGAGACGGCCGTGCAGAACCGTGAGAAAGCCGACATGGCGGCGCACAATGGCCATCTTACGAAAGCGGAACAGGCCGGCATCAACCGCCAGCAGAACCGCATCAGCCGCAGCATCAAGCGCGACAAAGAAAGCAACAAGTAAGTCGGCCCCAGTTCAAAGCGCCGCGTAAGGACAGCCGCAGGTACTCTGCGGCTTTTCTCTTTTGGGAGATTTTGACTATACAGGGTGCATAGGGCAGTCTGCAGAAGACGCAGAGAACAGCTTTTAACCGCAAAGGACGCAAAGAAAAGCCGCAAAGGACGCAAAGAAAAACGGAGCTCTCATTAGGGCGAGCTTCGAGTTGCGAGTGCGTTCAAGAAAAGCAGGTCCTTCGCTTCGCTCAGGATGACAACTTTTAAGTGGGGAGCAGAGCGACTACTCTTTGTTTTCGGCGGCGTCGAGGAAGACACGGAGCTCCTCGATGTCTTCGGGCAACATGCGGGTGAAATGAACACCATTGCCGACCTGCGGGTCGCTGGTCACAACAGTCCCCAGTACGAGCAAAGTTCCTTCCAATTGCAGTTTGATCTCGAGTTGAGTGCCGACCGGGAACGGAAAGATGGTTTCGATGTAGCAGCCGGATAGGCTTAGGTCGGAGGTCGCGCCGCGGATGGGCGAGGTGCTGTCCTCGGTATAGATTTCGATTGGCACCTTGATCTTGAGGCGCTGATGCTCGCGGCGTTCGCTCTCTGGCGTGGTCACGGTAGATTCTCAAGATTTGCAAAAAGCGCTCACCACTGAGACACGGAGACACAGAGGAGGCGCTCGATGAACAGCGTCGTGTTCTCTTAAGAGTTCCATCTCGAGTCAGCCGCAAGCCGGTGTTTCACGATTCGCGGGCAGGCAAAACGAAAGCAATCGGACGAGACGAGGTTTTCCGTGCTTCTGTGTCTCCGAGGTGAATCGGTTCCGTACATCACAGCATCGTTTCCGGCGCGAAAGTATAGCGCAGCCAGGCGGGACGGGGCGAATTATGGGCGTGCGATAACGACCGCCCGACCGTGGGGTTGCCGGTGCGACGGCGGCAGTGCTACCTTCGTGCGATGTCAAGCCTGCCCGTGCCGCCGCTGGAGAGAGGGAAATCCACGCCAGGGGCTTCTCGAAAAGATATCTGCGAAAAATGCGGCCATCCGCTGGAGCACTGGTATTTTCGCGTGAACGGCGCGATGCATTGCCTGCCGTGCGCGAAGAGCGAACGGAATATGGGGCCGCGGGATTCAGAAGCGGCCTACACGCGAGCTGTGTTGTTCGGAGGCGGAGTTGCGGTGGCTGCCTTCTTTTTGTACGTGGTGTTGGGGCTCGCGACGAACCTGGTCTTTGAGTATTCCGCGTTCGTGTTGGGGTGGGTGATCGCGAAGATGATGATGATCGGGTCGAAGGGCATCGGCGGACGACGTTACCAGTGGACCGCCGTGATTCTGACTTACGCGACGGTGTCGATGGCGGCGGTGCCGATCGCGATCGATTATCAGAGCCGGAGGAATGCCGCAATCCAGGCGCAGGCGAAAGCGGTGAATCTGGCCGAGGAACAACAAAGGCTGGAAGAAGAATTTGGAAGCGATGCGAGCCGTCCTCTGTCGAGCGCAGGAAAGGCAGCACAGAAGAATCCGGGACAAAAGTCGGGCGTTGGAACTGCTCCTGCGACAACGGCAAGAAATCCCGGCCTGGTTGCGCGCCCGGTGGTGACGCCGGCTGCGGCGTTCGGGTCGCTGGTGATCCTCGGATTATTCTCGCCGGTGCTTGGGCTGGCGATGCCAATTCAAGGGGGGATTTCGCTGATCCTGCTGATTCTGGGCATCGTGATTGCATGGCGGATCACCGCTACCAAGCGGATGGAAATTACCGGACCGTTTCGAACGTGATCACAAGAGCGAGGGAGCGGTGACGAGTTATTCCAGGGTCCGGATCATCCGATCGGGAGAAGCGACGGCGGGGAAAATCCTATTCTCTGCTTCTGGACGAAATCGATGGCCAGCTGGAAACGACCATCGCTTTTGTTTGGTGGATGTGGTGTTTCAAAGCGTCGCGTAATTCTCCCATCAGCGCCTCGAGTTCCGAGGGATCGGAAGTGTCGATTGCCCTGGCCACGAGAGCTCGGATTTTCTCTTCTGCGGTATGTGAAACCATCGACAAATCCGGGGAGAACATTGAGCGGAAGGCGCGAGCATAAATCATATTCTCTGTAACTGCGATCCGGAGAATACCGTAGATGGACGCCCTCCTCAGACCCCCGCCCAACCCAAATCTCCACCTGAGTGCGGCGCAATCTACATACGTCCTCGGCCTCAAGGGACCGAAACACAGCGACATACGGGTGTGGCACGCGATGTGCTTTTGCAGAAGGCATGAGACGGCAAACCTTAAGCGGCGTGTCGGGGAATGGCAAGCTGCGCGAGTGGCGCGAGATTTGCCAAGACGTGTTGCGGGAAACATCGCAAGAGCGGCTGTACGATTTGCTGGAGGAGTTGCTGGAAGCTCTGGAGAAGCGCTCGGAGGAGGAACAAGGAAGCGGGGGTGCGCGAAGAACGTGAGTGCGTGCTGGTATTAGCGCGGCGGCCGCTCTACGAGCGGCCCCTCTCTATGTGGGCAATTTTGCCAACGCAGCGGCGAGTTCATCGGATTTGAATCCGAAGGGGCCGGGTTTGCTTTTGTAGACGACGCGGCCTCGGGTGTCGATCAGGTAAATGCGGTCGGGCCATCCAGTGTAGGCGCGCTCGGTGGCATTGCCGAACTCGTCGAGCACGGCGGGGAATTTGATTCCAAGCTTACGGACGCACGAGCCGGCGACAACGCCGCGCTCGTCTTCATTTTTCGGGCTGGCGAAGACTACCTTGTCCTTGATGTTGCTCTGCATCTGCCAGACGTCGCTGGGATGCGCTTCGAGGATGTAGACCACCAGGAACGCGACGCGATTTCCATACTGATCGTAGAGCTTGTTGAGGGCGGGAACCTCCCGCCGGAAGGGCGGTCAAGTGTAGCTGCCGAAAATGAGGACGACGGGCTGGTGGGCGGTGAGGGACGACAGCTGCACGCGGTCGCTCTTATCGAGTTTGAGGAGATTGAAGTCGGGGGCGGGATCGCCTGGATGCAGTTCGCCAGCGCGCTCATGGGTCCAGAAAGTCTCGAAGGGAAAGGCGAGGAAGACAGCGGGTCCCGGCATGTGCGACATGACGCGCGCGAAGGTTTCGGGCGGCTGGCGCATCGCCCAGGTGACAAACGAGGCGAATCCCAGGTACAGAATCACGAAGACGATCAGGACGCGGACAAGAATTTTCTTCTGCGGCTCGCTCACCCTCATGGGTCGGACATCGTATCGGAGGACGCGACGGGAAGCTCTAGTAGTTTTCCATTACTTTGTGGACTCTAACGCGGCTTTTTGTAGACCAAGGAACTGGCAAAGTCACTCAAAATCTGTTGTGAAAAATTGGCTATCGGCGAAGGTGGTCTCGGGCCGTCCTGGGGTCCTTCGACGCGCTCGGCTAGCGCCTCGGTTGCTCAGGATGACAGTCGATTAAGGTTACGAAAACTTGAAAGACTTAGCGTTGGGGATGATAGGCAAAGGCGGCATAACAAAGAAAACGACTCAGAAAAAACAAAAGAATCGACCACTCTGGGGATCAAGTGCGTCCCTTAGAGTGGCCCATACTTCGTGCTCGTTACTCGTTATGCGGCTTTCGCCTGCTGGTAGACCGGCATGAACTCGTCGGCGACGAAGGTTTCGAAAGAAGTGGGGTTGGTGTTACGGGGAGAACGCTGCTCGAGGGCGCGCATATGGCCGCTGTTGAGAGCGTGAGCCATCTCGACGATGAGGCCCGCCATATTTGAAGACATCCCCATCTGCATGAGGGCCGCCTTGAACTGATCGTCGGGTGCCTGAACGTACCTAAGGTCGGGCTTGCCGACAGCTTTACCGAGGATGCGCGTTACTTCGTTCATATCAATATCGCGCTGGCCTAGGAGTTCGCGAGTTTGCTTGCCTTGGAATTTCTTGGTCACGAGTTCTTCGGCGGCGATGGTGCCGATGTCGCGGCTGGCAATCATAGACAGCTTCAAGTCAGGGCGGAGTGGGCCCATGGTCTTGCCGAAAGTGTGAATCGCGCCAGCCTGCCCGAGCGTGTTTTCCATGAAATATCCGGCGCGAAGATGGAGGACGTTGGTGCCGTCGACTTTATTCAGCTTCTGCTCAAGATTGTGGAGTCCGACCACGGGGCCGGTGTTGGAAGATTTGTCGGCTCCAACACTGCTGAGGGAAACGACGTACTTCAGTTTCGAGGCTGCGACTGCGGAGGCGATCGAATCGCTGACCTGCTCTTGATAGGCGCGGTAATCGCTGCTGGCGAGGTTCGGCGGTACGAGGACGTAGGCAGCCTCAGCGCCGCGGAAGGCTTCGGTGAGTTTCTTCGAATCGGTGATGTCGCAAACAAAAACTTCCGCTCCGGCGGAAGCCAGGTCCTTCAGATGGTCGGGATTTCGTCCGAGAACACGTACTTTCTGTCCTCGTGACAGGAGAGACTTGGCCGCAGTGGTTCCGGTGTGGCCGGATGCTCCGGTAATGACGTACATGGTGACCTCCTTGGGATTCGATGCAGGAAGCCGCAGGAGGGCCGCAGGAAAAGGAACTAGTGATTCACGTGTAGTTGTAGAGTGCGGAAAAATTGAAAGTGACGAACCCAGATCCCAAAAGGGGCGTTGATGGTGCAAGGCTTACGGCACCGCTGAAGCGGTGCCCTGATACAAAACTCGAGTCCTCCAGCAAACTAGGAAAGCGTGCGTATTTGCGGTGGTCTGGGCGGTATGGCTGAAGCCCTGCCGTTCCTGTAAAGCCAGGTGAGGGCGAGACGCCCTCACGACAGCCGGCGGGACGCCGGCGCTACGTTGTTTTTCCGCAGCCTGTGCAGCTCTGCCCTTTCCCGGGACTATTTACGAGATCAGTTCTCAGTTCATGGGAAGACGGAGCTAATTTGGGGGATCGGCGTCCAGAGTTCACTGAGCCTTCAGTTTCTGGAGCATACGCTCGGCATTGACGTTGTTGCGATCGAGTTGCACGGCACGTTCATAGTTAGCGATAGCCAGGGGCTTGATGCCGTAATCCATGTAGGCCTCGCCGAGGCTGTCGTAGGCATTGCTGGATTTGGGATACGCGTCGGCGTTGAGCTGAAGAACACGGACGGCGTCACTGAATTTCTTCGTGTTGATGAGCTGATAGCCGAGAGAGTTCAGCTGGTCCTCGTCGAAGTTATAGATGGTGGGCTGCGTGGCCTTGAGTTCGTGGTATTGCGCAGTCGCCTGGTCGATGCCGGAAGTCGCGATCGTGGCGGCGAGTGTTTCGGAGATGGATCTGCGCGGATCGAAACCAGCTTTAACGTCGGGCACCCAGACAGCCATCGTAACGGCGAAGAGTCCCGCGACCATGGCGAGAGTCAGGACGAACAGACTTGCAGCCATGGCGATGCGGCGCGTGACGCCAGGGCGGTCCTGTGTGCGGAAGTAGATTTCAAGCACGGCGAGGGGCAGCAGGAATTGACCGAACGACATGAAACTCGGGAACGGGCCGGTGAACGTGGTGGGGTCGAAGCCGACCGGTCGCCGGAAAATGAGGAGCGTCAAGAAGAAGACGATCCGGTAGAACCATGAGGCGCTGGTCGCGATGAAGAGCCGGAGAGCCCAACGGCGATGCGTCCGGAAATTGCGGGCCAACGCGTAGTGCAGCGCCATGCCGGCGAAGATCCAGATCAGCACAGCGCCGAGGGTGGCACCCAGGTGCTGCGTGAGATCGCCAAGGCTTCCCCGGAACCACGTCATGTAGACACCAGCAACGCTGGCGCTGACGGCAGTCAGCATGTAGACGCGACCGTTCCAGCGATGGAAGACCGGAAAGCGACCACGGACGGCAGGAGCCAATTGCAACGCGCCAATCAACATGAGGAGAGCGGCGGAGGCGACGTGCATGGCGACGGCGAAGTTGCCCGTCGTGTCGCCGGCGACGTGGCCATGGGTGATGAACTTCGACCAGCCGTGGAAGTCTCCGCGCAGTGCAGTGAGACCGTAGAAGGAAGCAACGGCGAAACCGAACGCCAGCTGACCGACGACGGTGACCACGAACCAGAATCGTGTGGCCGCTTTGAGCACGGTGTCGGCAGAAAACGAGATCTCGATACGGTTGGTTAAAACGGCGGTGCTCATGTCAATTCTCCATGCGAGCGAAGTCGGTGTGCTTCCACGGCGAAAGATGGATGCCGACGACGAGGAGCCATAACATCAGCGAGGCCTCACCGAGGAAGCCGGCGGCGACGTTGTACGGGGAGAGGCTGTTCGCGAGGGGCGGCGACAGAAAGGGCAGCCACGCGAGGCCAGCGAACGCCATCAACACGCCGAGAACCCGAGGCAGGAAGGTCGACCTCAAAACGAGATAGCCGAAGAGGAGGCAGGAGATTCCGTGGAATCCCATAGCGACATCCACGCCACCTGGGTTCCAGCGAAGCGCCTCGAGCGTCAGTCCTGCGAGGCCGAACGACGCGGCGAACCAGGAAAGGTTGCGGTTCACTCCCGCGAAGATGTCATAGAGGATCAGCGTTACCACAACGAAGCACGCCACCGCGAGCTGGCCGGCGGCGATGCTCAAGCGATCGCGAAGGAAGGATTCGCCGGAGGCCGCCATGGCGACAGCGAGCAAGTAGAGTGCGCCAGCCCACCGGGCTTTGAGAACCGGGGAGGCTTCCGTAATTCGTTCCACCAGAATGGCCGTAGTCATTTTCGTTCTCCCTTCATCAGGAAATCAGGAGCCCGGGGCCGCGATTACACCGGGCCGCGGTAGCGGCGAATGCGGACAGCCGCGGCGAGGAAGGCGGCGGTCAGCAACAATCCGAACCAAAGACCGGGCGTGGTCAGAAATTTCACCAAGTTCATATGCATCATCACGTGCGCCGGCAGGGTGTGAGGCCCGGGGAAGTTGAACTCGTCCGGACCACTGAGCCGGTACTGCAGCCAGCCCAGGAAATGAACTGTATTGAAGGCGATCTTTTCGAGGGCGCAGATCACAACCACCGGCAATACCGCCCACAGGAACGGCGCCCGCTTGGCCCAGGAGGAGACGAACATCAGCCAGCCGTACAACGGGGCGTGCCAGAGAACATGCACGGTGATCATGTGATAGGAGAGCGTCAGGAAGAGGAGCATGACCTCAGTCCACAAAGGCCTGACTGGCAGTCCGCTCGCGCTGAGGGCGAGGGTGCTCAGCATGAGCATGATCGACTCCGTGACAAAAAGAACCGCGATGGCGAAGAGCGGAAGGACGACGTAAGGAATGCTGGCCTTGGCAAGTACCGTGGTGAGATCGGAAACGGGCAACGACTTCCAGAACAAGATGCTGCGATCGCGGCGCTCACCGTAAAGGGAGTCGAGGCAATAGAAGATGGCGACCAGCATAGCGGTCACCATGATCAGTCCAGAGGCAAATTCGTACGGTTCTTCGAGGACCGCCTGGCGGCGAACCAGGTCGGACGTCGAGAAGGCACGGCCCATGGTGGCGATGAGGAAGCCGATCAGTGCGAGACCGGCGACGGAAAGGGGTGCGATATAGATGGACCGGTTCTCCCACAATTCGCGCCGGATCGACCAGTACAGCGGGCGAGTCGGGGACAAAGCCGCGGGCAAGACTGCCTGCGTTTGGGAGAGAGCCTCAGGCACGGCGTTAGATTGCGTATTCATCAAGCACTCCTTACATACCTATTGGGCGGCCTGCGTCTCGGGACTGGTCATGACGGCGACGAACACGTCGGAGATGCCAGGCGTGCGTAGTTCGCCGAGCGGGGCCAGCTTGTTGCGATCGGCCCCATCGAACAAAAGGACCGTTCGGCCGAGTGTCTGACGCTCGTACATTGGTTTCACAGCACGAGCGGCGGCAAGTTTGTCGGGATTCACGGTCACTTCGAGGTAGCGCGCGGCGAACTCTTCCATGGTGCAACTGAGCACAATTCGGCCACGGTTGATGAACATGAGATCGGTGAAGACGTGTTCGATCTCGTCGACCTGGTGCGTGGTCACGACGATGGTGCGATTGCGGTCGAAGTAGTCGTTGAGCAGCGCGTCGTAAAACTGCTTGCGATAAAGGATGTCGAGTCCCAGCGTGGGCTCATCGAGCACGAGGAGACGCGCGTCGATCGCCATCACCAGCGCGAGGTGAAGTTGCGTGACCATGCCCTTGGAGAGTTCCCGGACTTTGCTGGTTTGCTTGATCGTGGTCTTGGAGAGAAAGCCTTCCGCCTTCGCGCGATCGAAGCGTGGGTGCACGCCGGCGACATAGTCAAGGGCCTGCGAGACCTTCAGCCAGCGCGGGAGAACGGCCACATCGGCGATGAAGCAGACGTCACGCATCAGCAGATCGCGCTCAGTCCAGGGATTGCGCCCCAGAACCCGGAGCTCCCCCTGAAACGGGGTGAGGCCGAGGATGGCGTTGAGCGCGGTCGTTTTGCCCGCGCCGTTGGGGCCGATGAGGCCGAGGATCCGGCCGTCGTCGACGCGCAGATTCACGCCGTCCAGGGCTATGGTGGTGCCGAAGTTTTTACGAAGTCCGTGAGCTTCTATGCAAGGCATGGCTCAGCGTTCCTCCTTCTTTGGATCGTTGGAACTTGATGGATTCTCTGAATTCGATGTGGCACTCGCCGGCGGATTCTTTGGCTCGGCATGGGACAGATTGCCATTCGCGCCCTCTTCGAGCAGTTCTTCCGGCTTGAGGCCGAGGCGTTGAATGGTGGCGTAAAGGCGCGGCCATTCTTCCGCGAGAAATTTTTGTCGTTCGCCCTGCAACAGCAGAGCCCGTGCTCCCGCATTGATAAACATGCCGCGTCCTCGCCGGGTCTCGACCAGGCCTTCGTCGGCCAGTTCCTGGTAACCCTTGAGGACCGTGAGCGGATTGACCCGGTACTCAGCGGCGACGTTGCGCACCGAGGGCAACGGATCGCCCTCCTTGAGCACGCCGTCGAGAATCATCGCAACCACGCGGTCGCGAAGCTGCCGGTAAATCGGCTGATTGTCGTTCCACTCACGGTCCATTGCGTTTTCCTAAGTCGTCGTTGGTGGCACTCGTCGAACCGAAAAGCGAATCCCCTACTTGGCGCGCTGCAGGTCGAAGCGCGCATGCACCGGATTGTCGCCGGGCATCATATAGGTCCAATCCTCGATGTGGTGGTTTTCGTCGATGACGGTAAACACCGCGTGATGCATGTGGCCGTATTGCGTGCTGCCAGCGACATCGATGAAATCGAACTCCACCGTCTTTCCGTCTGCTGAAGGTCTCGCGACCATGCGCGGACGGTTTCCCGCGTCGCAATAGTGGGTTAGGAGGAGGCGGTCGCCGTCGAGATAAAGCATCGTGACGGGATGGTCATACTTGGTCGCATCCTCCGGCGTTCCCGCTTCTTGCATCTCGTGTACGAGCGCGTTTCCTCTCGAGGTCACGCGCAAAGAGACGTGGACCGGCTTATCCGAGGACATCTCGGGTTGAGGCGGAACGACGGTCACTGGCCCTTGCCAGCTTCCCGCCAGAATTTTGAGCTTATCGAACGACTTTTGAGCGTCGGACGCGGGCTTTTGCGGGTTGGACTGGGCGATGGTCGCGGCTGAAAGCGACAGCAGGATGACCGGAAGCAGCATTCGAGCGGATTTCATGGGTTTGTTCTCCTTCTCAAGGTCGATCAGTCTTTCGGGGGCCGAGGGTGTTAACGAAGGGATCCAGACTCGGGCGTTGCGGAACCCTGTCGTACTAGTGTTGTAGTTAACTACAACACTATAGATACTGTCAAGCCCTTTTTGGCAGAAAGATTTTGGACAGTCTTGGATTGCTTGTAAGCAACTGATACTACACATGATAATCGATCTTCGGACGACGCATGCGATGACGCGCCCTCGGCGGCGCGGATCAAGAGGGGGCGAAAGTATGGGTTCAGGGGCTGGACTTTTCGTGGAAAGAAGTGTCGACTTCAGGTCGCGTGGGGGTGAGCGAGGTAGTGCTGCCGCAGGAGATCCTTGCCGTAGTCGTTGCCGTTGGGCGTGCGTACTACGCAGTGAATGTGCTGCTGGGTAGGCTTCTGCGGATCGGCGGCGAATTTGCGAAGATTCGCGGGACGCTGGTGATCGAATTCGATCAAGATCACCGGGCTCTGCACGCGATAGTAGAAAGCGCTGTCGGACTGGGTGCCACCGATCCAGGTGAACCAGATGTCGTCGAGGTGGCGATCGACTTCATCCATTTTCACGCGCGTGTGCCCGTCGTCCATGTTGCTGACGTAGAGGTGGATGAGATCGCGGAACCGCTGGCGTGCGGGCGCGGCGAGATCGTTGGTGCGAAGGCCCGCGTACTCGATGACGACGTTGTCTTTGAAGGCCTCGGTCAGATTGTTGTTGCCGGTCTTCGAGAAGTTGAGGATGGCCTGCTTCTGTTGTGACTGAGAGAGCGATTGCAGCACCGCCAGGCCGTCGTTTTGTTCCTGCTGCAAAATTTCGATTCCTTTGTACTTGCCCGAGGTGGCGCGGACGGGCTCGGAGCCGATGAAGAGCGGCGTCATCACGATCTGATCGCCCAGCACGAAGTAATTCACGATGGCGTGATGGCCTTCGAGCTTCCAGCCCCAGGGTTGCGTGGTGGAAGGTCTGCCATAAATCTGAATGTAGTAGAGCCACTCGCCGAGGAAGACGTGGTCCTCGGCAAGTTCGGCGAGTGTTTCGTTCAGGCGCATGATGTTGCGGGTGAGGTCGAAGCCCTTGGTGCTGAGAGAAACTTTCATCAGGCCGAAGGCGGCATCGCGCTGCGCGTCGGTCATCTCAGCGAAGCTGATGCCCTGGCGCACATAAAAGTGCTGATTCATCCACTTGCGCCACTCGATGTCGTCGACCGGGAACATGGTTCGGGCGAGTTGATCGTTGGTCAGCGAGGCAATGAATCGCTCGGCGGCGTTGCGGACGGGTTCGGTGGAGACGCCGGTCGGCTTAATTTCGAAGAGGCCCGGAAGCACTTCGTGATTGGTCGTGACTCCTAGGAATGGTGAGGCGAGTCCTTCGCGCTCGTAGTCTTCCGACATTCGGCGGAAGGTCTCGGCCATCTCGGCGGGCGTCTGCTTTTCTTCCTGGCCAAAGGCCCAGGGTGCGAGAACGGCAGCGGAGATGAGCGTGGAGAGAAAGTCGCGGCGGGTGCAGGATCCGTGGGAGTGATGGTTGTGCTCGTGATGATGGGGCGTGTGCACAGACGGACCGTCCTTTTGGGGGAGCGGCGGCACAATAGCACGCGTGGGAAGGGGCGGCAAGATACGAAGATGGGTCAGAACGGCGAAGGGCCACGCCCGGGTGGGGCGTGGCCATCGGTGAGGAGTCTTTCTTTCCGGCTACTCTTTGCCGCCTTCTACCACCGGCTGCGGTGTTCCTTTGGCGACTTCGGGAACCAAGGCGGGTTCGACTTTCACGGTCGCCAGAATCTGCTCGAGCTTGCGGAAGACCTGATTGCGGTTCACAGGCTTCACGTCGTCACCGGTTTGGGCAGTGATCGAGACGCCCATGGTGAATTCGTAGCAGTTGCCGTTCTCGAAGCGATGGTAGTACTTCAGGCTCGGCTCTTTTTCGTCGGTGGCCGGCTTGTTGCCGAGGCCGAAGTCTTCGACCATCGAGAACTCTGTGCCGCCGATCTTTGCCGTCGACGGCGAGCCGGGTTCGTTCTCCGAATGCACAGTCAGCGGGAAGGCGAACTGGCTGCACTCGGACTCGGAGAGTTCCGGATTCACACTGACGCTGAAGAAGGCGGAGCCGAAGTCGGTGCCGGGGTACATGTTCTTCGGCAATTCAACCGCGGCCACGTTGCTGCCGCCGGCCTGCACGAAGTTCATCTGCAGCGGACCCATGCCGGCGAGGTCAAGCGAGGGTTCGTTGCCGGTCTTCAGGGTGTAGGTCTTCGGATAACGGAACGAGATCCCGTTGATCGGATCGGAGAAGGTTGCGGTCGGAGCTTTCTTCTGGACGACGTGCTTGCGCACGGGCTTGGTGTCGGTTGGAACGGCGGCGACGATCGGGGCCGGCGGTGTCACGGAAGGCGTCGAGATCGGAGTGACCGGATTCTGCGTTGCGACCTTCGACGAGCCTTTCGAGCAGCCATTGGTGATCATCAGCAATACGCCGGACAGCGCGGTGACGGCGAACAGGGTGGAACCAAACAGGACTTTCTGCCTGGCCAACTCGTTCGCGGCCTGTTCTCTCCTGGAATTCAGTTGCGACGTTTCTTGCGATTTGTTGCTTAGGTGAAGTTGCGTAAAGTTTGCCATGTTGGGCCTCCGTACTGGTCTCCCCAGTTCGCTCAGTGAAATGGCACGGGAGCGGCCAAGCGGCGGCCTATTGATTTGGCAGGAGTTGCGGGTGGGAGGGGCGTCTAAGGGCGTGGGCGGCGGGACACGGTGTGGGGAGGGGTAGACAGATGCTGCCCTGGGCGAGTTCGACGGGACCTCAGCGAGGTGGGAACTTTTACGAGACTCGGCCGTCCCTCCGGGACTTGGACGACAAGTCCTCGCGGTCCCAGCGCTGAAGCGCTGGGCTAATTTTGTCCGCCCCTCCGGGGCTGGGATTTCGCCTGCACAGTCACACCAGTCGATTTTTGTTGCGCTGCCACATCAATCGACTTTTGGTGCTCTGTCACATCAATCGATTTTGACTGCGATGTGTCCCTCCAAATCGAACCCGAGAGCGAGTTTCGTGACAGGCTCACAATGCGGGCTTAACGATCTAGGACTGGAGGTGAGGCGGGGCTTAGTGATCTCGCAGATGCTGGACGGCGGTAGCGGGATCGGGGACGGCGGCTTCATGAGCGACGATTAGCCATTGATTGTTAATCTTGCGAAGGACGACGAGATTCAGGCCGAGGTCGTTTCTGCCTGCGTTCGTTGATCGATAGCGGGTGATCGCGTAGGCGAAGTTGCCGGAGCATTGGGTTGCGAGCACCTCGATGGCGTCGATGCGATACTTTGCGTCGATCCCGCGCTGGACGTAAGCCTGGATGTCGGCGCGGCCGTGAATGATGCCGGTGACGAAGTGCTGGGTCAGATAGTAAGCGTCGTCGGAATAGAGAGCTGAGACTTGCGAAGCCTGACCTGTGTTGTAGGCGGCTTTCCAGCATTCCGGGATGTCACGAATGGCACGGTCGTCGGAGGGTACAGAGCATCGGGTGGCGGGGACCGAGTCGGAGGCGGGTTCGCTGGTCTGAGCTTGCGTGGACGGGACTACGCAGAGCGCGAGGGTCAGAGCCCAAGTGGAGGCGAGTCGCAGTTTCATACGGGAAGTGTGCGAGAAAGCGGCCGCTGCCGCAGTGACGCCCGACCCACGCAGAGTGGGATTCCTGGCTGGGCGAAAAGGGCTCACACCACGGTAACGTCGCGCCGCATGGCAAACCGCCATACCATGGGCCTCAAGTACGCCGATCGAACCCTGTCCTGCTTACGAGGTTTCCATGGGGCTTTCTAAAGAATGGATATTCAGGCCGAACACATGTCTGATTGTGGCGGTCATTAGCTCTGCGCTGTTATTGGGTGCTACGGCCGGCTACGCGCAATCGTCGAGTGCGCCGCCGTCGAATACGCAGTCGTCGGACACACCGTCGTCTTCTGCGCCATCCTTGGGCGATCTCGTCCGCAAGCAAAAACAGAAACAGCAGGAAGAGAAAGACAAGGGTGTCAAGCCGAAGAAGGTCGTGACGGATGAGGACATGCCGGAGCATTCGGAGGAGTCATCGCCGGATGCGGACTCAACGAGCGATGAGAGTCCACATGTCGGCGCGGGCGTGACTCCTGCGAGCGTGGTCGCGCACACCGGCGAACAATGGAAAGCTGCAATTTCCCAACAGAAGAACGCGGTTGCCGACCTGAAGTCTCGGATTGAGAAGGTGCAAAGCTCGATTCACTTCGTGGAGGCGAACGCGTACCGGAACGGCGTGCAGTACAACAAAGCGCAAGCACACAAACAGGAAGAAGTGGAGCGAGCGCAGAATCAGCTCGCCGAGATGCAGAAGAATCTGGAGAAAATGCAGGAAGACGCGCGGCGGGCAGGATACGGCAGCGCGGTGTGGGATCCGTAATTCTTTGCCGTGACACTTCCTTCAAAAGTGTAGTTTCTTTCCGCGTCGGGATGCCCCGTCCACTACGCTCCCGGGTGGACGAACCGGATCGCCGCGAACACCACCGCTGCTACGAGCGCTGATGCCGGAATTGTAAGGACCCAGGCCCAGACGATCCGGCGCGCAACACCCCAACGAACCGCAGACAGGCGCGTGGTTGCGCCGACGCCCACGATCGCTCCGGTGATGGTGTGGGTCGTGCTCACGGGAATTCCCGCCAGCGCGGTTGCAAAGAGCGTGATCGCGCCCGCGGTCTCCGCGCAAAAGCCACCGACGGGACGCAGTTTCGTGATACGGGATCCCATGGTGTGAACAATTCGCCAGCCACCAAAGTAGGTGCCGAGAGCGATGGCGGTATGGGCGGCCAGGATGATGGGCCAGTGGAACAGGCCCCAGTCTCCGGCAAGCTGCGCGGACGTCATGTAGTGAGCGCCGTAGAACGCACTGGCGACGATGCCCATGGTTTTCTGCGCGTCGTTGCCGCCGTGACCGAGGCTGTAAGCGGCGGCGGAGATCAGTTGGAGTTTACGGAACCACTTGTCGATACGCTGGGGCGGCTTGTTGCGGAGCAACCAGAAGATCGCGACCATGAAGGTGAAGCCCAGGATGAGGCCCATGATCGGCGCGACCACGATGAAGATCAGGGTCTTGTACCAGCCTTCGGCGATGATGACGTGATAACCGGAGCGCATCACTGCCGCGCCGGCATAGCCGCCGATGAGAGCGTGCGAAGAAGAGGTAGGCAGTCCCCACCACCAGGTCAGCAGGTCCCAGACGATGGCTCCCATCAATCCGGCGATGACCACGTACTGCGTGACCGATTCGACGTGAATCATGCCCTTGCCGATGGTCTTGGCGACGGCGGTCCCCAGGAAGAATGCTGCCACAAAGTTGAAGAATGCGGCCCAGACGACGGCCAGCTTAGGAGAGAGCACGCGCGTGGAGACGACGGTGGCGATGCTGTTGGCCGCGTCGTGAAATCCGTTGAGGAAGTCGAAGATCAGCGCGACCAGAACCGTAATGATGAGAAGCAGGAGAGTGGAGCTCACCGTTGGGTCCGTGAAGTGGAGGATGCGACGGCGTCAGGCATTCTTCAGGACGACCGTTTCGAGGACATCGGCGACGTCCTCCGCCCGGTCGGTGGCGGTTTCGAGGAATTCGAGCAACTCTTTCGTCTTGATGAGGGTGATGGGGTCTTTCTCGTGCTCGAAAAGTCGCGCAATCGCGGCCCGCGAAACCTGGTCAGCTTCGTTCTCAAGCCGGTTGATTTCGACGCAATGGACCAGGACGTCGCCATTTTTCTCGAGCAGGGAGACGGCTTTGGCGAGTTCTTCGCTTTGAGCAAGGATCAGGCGTGCGAGTACGCCGGCCTCGGGCGGCGGATTGGTGATGCGATACATGACGATGCGTGCGCCGGAGGCATTCAGGAAGTCGAGAACGTCGTCGAGCGAGGAGGCGAGCTTGTAGAGGTCTTCGCGATCGAAGGGGGTGATGAAGGTCTGGTTGAGCTTGCGCATGATCGAGTGCGTCATCTCGTCGCCCACATGCTCGATCCGGCGGATCTCGTCGACTTTCTTGTCGACGTCGCGATAGTCGGCGAAGAGATCGACCATGGCGCGGGCTCCGTCGATGAGATTGTTCGACATCGCGGAGAACATGGCGAAGAAACTTGTATCTTTGGGAATAAGTCGGACCATTCGGCAACAAGCTCCAGAGACGTGGTTGCTTGCAGCTAACGAGCAGATTTCCAAGGAAAGCGAGCCAATATCTCACGCCGTGCAGATGGCAGTCAAATCACTGAAAAGGCTAGTAGTGGGCTAATTTGACGGTTCCTTTTCCCGAAGCAGCCAGACTAAGAAGCCAAATGCGGCGAGGGTCACTGGAAACAGCCACCACGGGTGAAACAGGATCGGAAAGGAAACAAATAGTAGAGCGAGTAGTACCCAACGCAGTGTTTTTGGCATAGCTGATACGCGGGTTTTGAGATTCTTTTTTAGGACTTTCTGAGCGCGACCGACGAGGACAGTATGGCACGCGTGGATATGGCATCAAAATGACAAAGTGGTCCACTACGAAAAAGTCTGGAGAATTCCAGCGGCAGCGCAAAGGACCGGTATGGGACATGGCGAGCCCGGTGAGGTGTAGGCTTAGTCGCGGCGGAGGGGGCGCGCACTGACGTTGGCGCGACGAGGCATGCGCCAGCTGAGCAAAGCCAGACCGGCAAGAACGGCCCCGGTTCCCAAGGCGACCGGACGAAGGAAATCGAACATGACCATCTGCAAATCCATCCCCCGAAGTATGATGCGATTTCGCGTCGCGGGGATAGTTACTTAGTGTCTAGAACCACCAGAGACAAGTGGTTCCTGCGGCCTCGCGCGAGTAATCGAGAGCTGGGATGAGTTACTTGGAATTACGAAAGTCTGGAAACGCGCCTTTCTCGGCGCCCGGGATCGTGGTATTCTCCCCGGCCATGCATGACGGAAATATAGGCCAGCCGACGCCGCAGTTCGATACTGCAGAATATACGAACGTTCCGGGGACCGTGCGCTGCGAGTTCTGCAAGCAGACGCTGGCGGGGACCTATTACCGCATCAACGATCATCTGGCATGCGCGAGCTGCGCGGATCAGGTTCGGAATGGTGTTCCGAAGGACAGCCACGCGGCCTTCGTTCGCGCGCTGATGTTCGGCATTCCGGCGGCGATCCTGGGGCTGATTCTTTACGCCACGTTCGCGATCACGACGGGTTGGGTGATCGGCTACCTGTCGCTGGGTGTCGGATACCTTGTGGGGAAGGCGATGATCAAGGGATCGGGTGGCTTGGGTGGGCGACGATACCAGATCGTGGCGGTGATTCTGACGTATGCGGCCGTGTCGATGGCGGAGATTCCGGTCGCGTTGACGCAGATGAACAAGGAGAAGAAGGCGCAGACAACTTCGGCGGAGTCGGCGCAGGGCGACAGCGAAGGGAGCCAACAATCGGGGCAACCGCCCAAAGAAAAGGTGAGCGTGGGGAAGGCGCTTGCTTATCTCGCCTTCCTGGGGCTGGCCTCGCCTTTCCTCGAGTTACAGGATCCGGTGCACGGATTGATCGGACTGGTTATCCTGTTTGTAGGCCTGCAGATTGCCTGGAAGCTGACAGCGGGCGCGGCGGTTCCGGAGATCACGGGGCCGTACTGATGTCTCGTGGCATTCGGAAGCGAAAGTGACCTGTGTCGTCTCTTACTCCTGACCTGATAAGAAACTGCCGGCGGTGCGGGCATGAGCTTGCGCTGGGCGCAACCGCATGCGACCAGTGTCACACGCTCGTTCATGCTGAGCAACTGGCGCAACTCTCGGAAGAGGCTCGGAAGGCCGAAGCCAAGGGCGAACTACGGCGTGCGCGCGATTTGTGGCAGCAGGGGCTGCCATTGTTGCCGCCGGATTCCAAGCAGGCCCAGTGGATCCGCGATCATGCGCAAGCGTTGGATTTGGCGGCGGTGCGCGCGGAGGTGGTGGTAGAGAAGCCTCCCGCCGAGAACACGTGGGCACGGAAGCTGGGACCTCTGGCGCCGATTGCGATCCTACTGGCCAAAGGCAAATCGTTGCTCGTTCTCCTTAAGCTGAATTTCGTGCTCAGCCTGTTTGCGTTTATGGGCTTTTACTGGGCGGCATTTGGGATGAAGTTCGGCATCGGGTTTGCCGTCCTGATCCTGCTCCATGAGATGGGCCATTTCATCGACATCAAGCGCCGGGGATTGCCGGCGGATATGCCAATCTTCCTTCCCGGACTGGGCGCATTTGTGAAATGGCGAGCGATGGGCGTGTCGCTGAAGACGCGGGCCGAGGTGAGCCTGGCGGGGCCTTTCGCCGGGTGGATTGCATCGGTGGCGTGCGCACTGCTCTGGTGGAAGACGGGCGACGGGTTGTGGGCGGCGCTGGCACGAGCCGGGGCGTGGCTAAACGTCATGAACCTGATTCCGGTGTGGGTGCTCGACGGCGGACAGGCAGTATTGGCCCTGAACAAGGCGGGGCGGCTCATGATCCTAGGCGTTAGCGTGGTTCTCGGGATTTGGCTTCATGAGTCGGCGTTTTACCTTGTTGCGCTGGGTGCGGGATGGCGACTGTTCACCCGGGATCAGCCTTCTCAACCGAGCCCAACAGCGACTGTCTACTTCGCGGGAGTGCTGGCTTGCCTGGGAAGTATTCTCTGGTTGATGCCGGGGAAGGGTTTTGGCGTGCACTAGCCTGACCTGATTTTTGCCTCCCTGCACATTTTCCGTGACAATATTCCGGGTTCCGCGTCTACACACACTGGCAATCATTCAGCCGGGAGGAATTCCCATGCGTTCTTTCTGCCTCAGTTTTGTCCTTCTTGTTTCTTGGACCTTTGCCCTTGCGCAACCCGCGCCGCCCTCCGATTCCATGCCGGATCTTGAACACTTCACGCCGGACCAGGTGGATAAGGCGCTCGATCCGTGCACGGATTTTTTCCAGTACGCGTGCAGCAAGTGGGTGAAGGCGAATCCGATCCCGGCGGACCAGGCGGCGTGGGGAACGTTTAGCAAGCTGGCGATCTGGAATGTGGCGGCGATCCGCAACACGCTCGAGCAGGCCGCAGCTCCGGGCGGGGACAAGAGCCCGATCGAGAAGAAGGTCGGCGACTACTACTCGTCGTGCATGGACGAGACGGCGATCAACAAGGCCGGCATTGCGCCGCTGAAGCCGCTGCTGGATCGAATCTCGGCGCTGAAGGACAAGAAGCAGTTGCCGGATCTGATTGCGGCGCTTCATCAAGCCACGCGACCGGCGGATCTTAACTTCATCGACGCGCAGTATCAGGGTGTGATGTTCGGCATCTACAACGCTCCGGATTTTGACGACGCTCGGGTAAATATAGCAACGCTCGATCAATCGGGCATGAACATGCCGGCGCGCGAGTTCTACCTGAAGGACGATGACAAATCGAAAGAGATCCGCGAGAAGTATTTGAAGCATGTGGCGAAGATGCTGGAATTGAGCGGCGAGCCGGCAGCGCAGGCCGCGGCGGATGCAAAGACGATCCTGGCGATGGAGACGTCGATGGCGAATGCGGCGATGGACATTATCGTGCGCCGCGATCCCAAGAATCTGAACCACAAGATGACGCTGCAGCAGGTGCAGGCGCTTACGCCGTCGTTCAACTGGAGCAGCTACCTGAAAGCGATGCATGTACCCGCGACGGAGAAGTATCTGGTGACGTCGCCGGATTTCTTCAAGGGGATGGAAAAGCTGATCGCGTCGGAGCCCGCAGAGCACTGGCGTGCTTATCTGCGGTACACGTTGACGCATCTGACGGCGCCGTCGCTGTCGCAGGCGTTCGTCGAGGAGAACTTTGATTTTTACGGGCGGACGTTGTCGGGGACGGCGGAGATCCAGCCGCGCTGGCGGCGGTGCTCGTTCTACGCGGATGCGGATTTGGGAGAGGCAGTGGGCCAGGCTTACGTGACGAAGTATTTTCCGCCGGAGAGCAAGCAGCGCATGATGCAGATGGTGAAGGCGATCGAGACGGCGCTGCACCAGGACATCGATGCTTCGGACTGGATGTCGGCCGAGACCAAGCAGAAGGCGCATGCAAAGTTGTCGGCGCAGGTGGACAAGATCGGTTATCCGGATCGCTGGCAGGATTATTCGGCGCTCGAGATCAAGCGCGACGATTTCCTCGGCAACATGCAGCGGTCGAGCCAGTTCGAGATCGAACGCCGGCTGGCCCTAGTGGGGAAGCCGGTGGACCGGTCGCGCTGGGGAATGACGCCGCCCACGGTGAATGCGTACGAAGACTCGCAGACGAACACGATCAATTTTCCGGCGGGAATCCTGCAGCCGCCGTTCTTTGATGCGAGCCGGATCGACGCGGTGAACTTTGGCGCGATCGGAGTGGTGATCGGGCACGAGATCATTCACGGATATGACGACCAGGGGCGGAAGTTTGATGCCGACGGAAATTTGAAAGACTGGTGGACGCCCACGGACGCGTCGGCATACGAAAAGCGCGGGCAGTGCATCTCGGACGAATACACGCAGGATGTTCCGGAGGCCGGCGTGAAGCAGAATGGCAAGCTTTCGCAAGGCGAGGACACGGCTGACAATGGCGGGATTCACATTGCGCTGGCCGGCCTGCAGAGTTCATTGAAGGTGCAAGGCAAGGAGCTGGATTCGGCGGCGGAGGATGGGATCACGCAGTTGCAGACGTTCTTCCTCGCGTACGCGAACGTTTGGTGCGGCGACAATCGTCCGGAGGCAGCGCGGACGGCGGTGTTGACACAGGGACATTCGCTGAACCGGTATCGCGTGAACAACGTGGTGAGCAACATGTCGGAGTTCGCCCACGCGTTCGGGTGCAAGGCGGGGCAGCCGATGGTTCACGCGAACGCTTGCCGGGTGTGGTGAGGCGCAGAAGAAGTTGATTCCAACACGCGGAGTGACCTGAGGGCGCGCTCACTTGTTGACAGTGGGGCTTGCATCGGAGCGAGTCCCAACGTTCGATTGCCTTAAAGATTCTCCGTTTAGTTTCGAACAGCTTAGCGTCTAAGGTGAAGTGATCCAGATCACCGACAACTGTTGGTTGTGTCCGGTAGCCTGAAACCGGGGTCGAGGGCACGGAGGCGTGTCCTCAAAAACCATTCCGGATCAATCGAGGCGTCTACACGAGAAATGACCACAGCTTCGTTTGAAGAACGCTGGTTGCCGAAGTCGGTACTTTGCCTGCGCGATTACAACCTCAACAAGTTTACGCATGATCTGATTGCCGGGGTGACGGTCGGCCTGGTGGCGTTGCCGCTGGCGATGGCATTCTCTATTGCGTCGGGCTTGTCACCGCAGGCAGGCATCTACTGTGCAATTGTCACCGGATTTCTGATCTCTGCGTTAGGCGGCTCGAAGACGCAGATCGGCGGGCCGACCGGAGCGTTCGTTGTCGTGGTTGCCGGGATTGTCGCAGCGCACGGCGTCGATGGGCTGTTCATGTGCACCGTGATGGCGGGCGTGCTGCTGGTGGCCATGGGCATTACGGGCATGGGATCGGCGATCAAGTTCATCCCGCGGCCGATCGTGATTGGGTTCACGAACGGGATTGCGATCCTGATTGCCAGCACCCAGGTAAAGGATTTCTTCGGCCTGCAGGTGGAGAAGGTGCCGGGCGTCTTCTGGGCTCGTCTGGAGGCGTTCGTGACACACTTCAGGACGCTGAACTACACGGCAACATTTCTGGCGGTGGCGACGGTGGCGATCCTGATCGTGTGCCGGGCGGTGTCGAACCGAATTCCAGGACCGATTGTTGCGCTGGCGATCGGAACCGCAGCGGTGTTCGTGTTCAGGCTGCCGGTCGAGACGATCGGATCGCGCTTCGGCGGAATTCCCAGCGGGTTGCCGCATTTGCAGATCCCAAAGTTTCGCGCTGATCTGATTCACGGGCTGCTGGGGCCAGCTGTGACCGTGGCGATGCTGGGTGCAATCGAGTCGCTGATGTCGGCGGTGGTGTCGGACCGGATGAGCAACGATCATCACAACCCGAACGTGGAACTGATGGCGCAGGGCGTGGCGAATATTGCGTCACCGATGTTCGGCGGGTTGCCGGCAACGGGCGCGATCGCGAGAACAGCGACGAATATCCGGTCGGGTGCGCAGTCGCCGGTGGCAGGGATCATCCATGCGCTGACGCTGCTGTGCGTGCTCTTGTTTGCGTCGCGAATCGTGAGCTACGTGCCGATGGCGGTGCTGGCCGGGATTCTGATGATCGTGTCGTACAACATGGGCGAGTGGCGGGAGATTCCGCAGTTGTTCAAGCTAACCAAGACCGACATCAGCGTGTGGCTGGTGACGTTCGCATTGACAGTATTCGCGGACCTGACCGTGGCGGTGGAGGCGGGGATGATCCTGGCTGCGTTGTTGTTCATCAGCCGGGTGGCAGCGACGACGACAGTGTCGCAGGTTACGGACGACTACATCGAAGACGGGCGCGTACACATCCTGCAGGACAAAGACATTCCCTACTACGCGACGATCTTCCGAATTCACGGGCCATTTTTGTTTGGAGCGACGGACAAGATTTCCGTGGTCACCCAGAATATGCATAAGCTGCCGCCGGTGGTGATCCTGCGGTTGCGGAATATGACCGCTCTGGACGGCACGGGGCTGTACGCGATCGAAGAGGTCGCGCGGGCTCTACAAGCGACGGGCCGAACACTGATTTTGTGCGGAGCGCGCGAGCAGCCGGCAAGACTGCTGCACGAAGCAGAGTTTGAGGAAGTGATCGGGAAGAACAATATATGCGAGAACGTGCAGGCCGCAGTGGATCGGGCGCAGGATGTCTTCGAGAGGATGGAGACCAAGGCAGCCGGGACACGGTAGGGACGGGCCCTTACGCAGCGCAACTCATTTGTTCCCAGAACCAACCGAATTATAGGTATTTCATCGAAGATCAAGACTGACTACTATAGACGGAAACAATCCGTCGAGAGCTCGGCGTAAGGAGCAGAACATGGCCAAAGACCTTTCGCGCAGAGAATTTCTGGAAACTGTAGGTAAGGGAACCGCTGCCGGCGCGGGTGTCTGGTTGTTGAAGGATGTAGCCGAGGCAAAGCCGACTGGGCCGGCCAATGCGACGCTGCCTTCGCGAACACTGGGGCAGACTGGGGCCACCGTTTCGATCCTTGCGTTCGGCTGCGGGAGCCGCTTCCTGATGTATGAGGAGGAAGACAAAGCACAGGCCGCGCTCAATCACGCGATCGATCTGGGCATCACGTATCTCGACACGGCGTACGCGTATGGAGATGGGAAGAGCGAGACGCGCGTCGGGAAGGTGATGGCGTCGCGACGAAAGGAGGTCTGGCTGGCGACGAAAATTCCCGACCGCACGCGCGACGAGTTTATGCGGCGGCTGGAAGGCAGCCTGAAGCGCCTGCAGACCGACCACGTCGACCTAGTGCACATTCACAGCCTGGGCCAGCCCGATGATCTGGCAAAGATCGAGGCGCCCGACGGCGCGCTGAAGGGATTGCACGAGGCGCGCGAACAGAAGATGGCGCGCTTTATCGGCATGACCAGCCACACGAATGGCGAAGTGATGGCGCAGGCGATTGAGAGGCACGACCTGGATTGCGTGCAGATGGCGCTGAACGCGTCACGAAACGGTCAGTTTGAAGAGCTCGCGCTGCCCGTCGCCAACAAGAAGAAGCTGGGCGTGATCGCCATGAAGATCACTGGTCAGGAGTTTCTGATCGGCAGCGGCAGCGGGAAAGCCGAGATGAGTGCGCTTCTGCGTTATTCGATGAGCCTTCCGGTGACGACCGCAGTGGTGGGCATGCCGCAATTGGCGATGCTCGAGCACAACGTGGATACGGCGCGGGCTTTCTCGCCATTCAGTGAAGCGGAGATGGAGCGCTTGCGGCAGGAATTGAAGCCGTCCCGAGAGGGGCTGGAGCACAAGCTGGTTGGGCATCTGGATGGGCCGACGGCGCAGCCTGGGATTTTCGCGGTATAGGGCTCGCATCTCTGTCGTTTCTTGAGGTTGGCGAATTCGAGGAGCGGGGCAAGTGCATCGCCATGGGGAGTCGATTGGCGGAACGGTTCCGGTCACTTGTGGCGAGCTTCTTCGAAAGGGGGGCGGTACTTTCGGAAACCTTGGTAATCTTGCCCGCCCAATTCGGGCGCGGCTACGATTAATGCATAGAAGTAGGATGGTTGAAAATGTCCTCCCCTGTGAACACGCGCCGCTGGCCGCGCCATCCGGTTGAGCTACCCGTTCTCATCTTTCCGCGGGGCGGGGATTCCAAACTGACATTTCAGGGGCGTGGCATCGAAATGAGCGAGGGGGGAATGACCCTCTACGCGGGTGTGCCGCTGAAGCCCGGCGACCAGATGGAATTGGAGTTCCAGACGCCGGGAGGGGCGAGGATTACGGCGATCGTGCGGAACCGTACTGGCTTTTGCTTCGGCCTGGAGTTTCTGACTCCTCTCAGCGCGGAAAGTCCCAAGCCCACGGCGGTGCGGAAGGCGCCTCCAAGCGACGGCAGCGATGTGCGCGCTGTGCTTCGACGCAAAGAGGTTGAAATGGAGCGCCTGCGAAAAGAGATCGCCGCCCTGCGGACCTACAGCAAACCTACTCCCTAGCGAGGTCGCTTCACAGCGAGGGCGAGACGCCCTCACGACAGCCGGCAAGATGCCGGCGCTACTTGTGGCGAAACAGTCCTCCACATTTCCCTGACGCCAACACATAGCGCACACATCTCCTTGAATTGCGCGAAAAGAGGATGCCAACAGAGCGCTATCAGAAAATGCAACATGGTAGCGGTCACAGAATGGCACGTTCGGAATCAACGACCTCGTTCTTTCGTGGGATTACCATCGTGGCGTGGCGGGCTCGGGTGCCGGCCAACTAATATTAGCGTTGGCTCTCCGGTGCACATGGAGAGTGGCATGATGTATAACCTAAGCTGTCTCATCACGTTATGAGTCCTTTCCGCGCTACAAATGTTCTGCTGACTGAGACCGAGGCCCGGGTGCTCGGGTCTCTGGTCGAGAAAGACATCACGACACCCGATTACTATCCACTTTCGCTGAATGCGTTGGTGAATGCGTGTAACCAGAAATCGAATCGCGACCCGGTAATGAATCTGAACGACGATGCGGTGCGGCAGGCGGTGCACTCGCTGAATGAGAAGGGCCTGGCGGGAAACGCTTCCGGCGCAGGCGACAGCCGCGTGCCGAAGTTCGAGCACCGCATGCAGGAAGCCTTCAACCTGACTCGGCCCGAGACGGCGCTGCTGTGCGTGCTGCTCCTTCGCGGCCCACAGACACCGGGAGAGTTGCGCGGACGCGCGGAGCGGCTTCATCGATTCGAAGATCTGACCGACGTGCAATCGACGCTGCAAAGAATGATGACCCGTGAAGAGCCGCTGGCGAAGGTCTTGCCGCGGCAACCAGGCACAAAAGAGGCCCGCTATGCGCACCTCCTCTGTGGTGACAAGCCGGAGTGGGAAGCGACTGCGCCACTGGTGGAAGTGCGCTCAGACAGCGGCGTAGACGACGAGCGCATTGTCCGCCTGGAAGAAGAGGTTGCTGCGCTGCGCAAGGAAATGGCGGATCTGAGGGACGAGGTTCAGCGTTTTCGCAGGCAATTCGAGTAGGTCGCGGCGCTCACGACAATTTTTTACCGATCTCCCAATGATGGCCGAAGGGGTCGACGATGCGTCCGACCCGCCAACCGTGTTGATCAGCCACCGGCCAGACCTCTCTGGCTCCGCCGGCTAATGCGCGAGCGAAAGCGGCATCCGGGTCTTCGACGGCCATCACCATACGGACGGAACTGCCTTGTAGTGTCTCGGGGCTGAAGTTCGAGTGCTCTGGGGACTCATCTGCCAGCCAGAATTCGGCGTTCCCCACAGCTAGTTGCGCGACCACGGTTTCGCCTTCCTCGCCAATCCGAAAAAGTACATTGGCCCCGAAGGCTTTTTGATAGAACTCGACAGCTTTGGCGCCATTCCGGACAGAGAGCATCGCCGAAATTTGGATGCGCGCACCGCTGGAGGGACTTGCTTCGCTGGACATTTGGATCCTCCGTACCTCGCTGAGTTACAGACGTTTCCGGCGTGAGGTTAGCACCAGTCTGGTCAGGTAGTTTCCACAGACCGCAGGCGCTAGAATATCCCGCTCGGACAGTGACGAAAAACGAAGGGGGCTCTTAGTGAAATCGATGAGAGTGTTCGCTGGACTTGCTGTGCTTTTGATGGTGGCCTTGCAACTTCCATCCGCGGTGGCGGCGCCTCCCGGAACAGAGAGTGCGCTCAAGGCCTCGGACATCACGAACAAGATCTTCCCGGACCAGGTTTTTTTCCGCGGACAAGTGGCGCCCGTGCAAATGCGGAACGCGGGCGGCATCCGCTTCAGCGACGATTTTTATGTGCTCACCAGCCTGGTGGACAACTCGGGATATTCGTCGGACATCCGGCAGAAATACCAGGCGTATTTCATGACCGAGGTGACGCTGACGATCGGCGGACAAAAGCTGGCGCCCGGCGCGTACGGCATAGGATTTCTGACCGGCAACAAATTTGTGGTGATGGATATCGGCGCTCACGACCTGTTTCAGGTGGATTCCACGCGCGATGCGGAGATCAAGAGGCCGATGCCTCTGCAGGTGCTCGGTTCGGCGGGCAAGTTTCGGCTCTACGTTGGCCGGGACTACGTGGAGATAGAGAGGGCGCAGTAAGGTAAGACTCTCCCCCGTCGAGACACACTATCGGCCGGCGGTGAAGTAGAAGGCATTGTTCCCGGTGCGCAGGTCTTTGCCGTAAGTGAATGTGACGCCCACCCCAAGCACGCGGAGCTTGGCCTGCGCGCCGGTGTCCCAGAGCCAGTTCGGTGAGCCGAGTGCGGTTGAGCCGTCGGAGATTTTTCCAGTGTCGAGAAACGGGCTGATCTTCAGCGTGATGAGGCCGTTGCTGTAGACGTTCTTGTCGATTTCGTTGTTGGCGAGAAAGTAGTCGTGTCCGAGCGGGGCGCTGCCCTTGCGCCCTGCACGCGTGCCGATGTGAGCGCGCATCCAGAGGTCGTTGTCCCGTTCCATGCCGAGCATGGAGAGCTCGTCGAATGGCGTGTCTCCTGAGGTTCCTCCTGAACGAAGCTTCGACTGCACCTCGTAATCGTCTCCGGTGAATTGCGGAAACCAGGTGGCTTGCAGCGCTCCCTGGACTTTCAGGAATGCGTGTGCGGGTTGCGACCAGATGCGGCCTAATTGCGAGGAAGCGCTGCTGTTGAGAACGAAGCGATGTTCGGGCAGGTCCAGAAGGGCGAAGTGAATTTCAGTCATTTGCTTGAGTTGTGGCCCTTGCAAGAGCATTTCGGGCGTGAGCGCGGAGCCCGGAATCACACTTCTGTAATCGCGATGAGAGAATTCGGCGCCTGCCGACCAACCCCAGCGGCCGCTGTTGAAGGACGTGATCGTCGCGGAGGCAACCTCGCGGCGCAGGTTCAGCGAACCCAATAACGGAGCGCTGCCTGCGAACGAGCTGCGAATGTCCCAGTTTTCATTTCGCAGGTCAACGCCGAACTGGTAGCGCCATTTCGGATTTTGGTGCAGCGGTCCGGAGAGCGAAGCTGCGAGACGGCGCTTCTGAGCGTCCCAGCGTGCGAGAGATGTGGCGTTGATCGCAGAGCCAGCGATGTTGTCGTATTCCGGATAGATTGTTTGGTACGCGATCCCGCTGAAAGTGGAAAGTAGCGCCTCCCACAGGTTTTCGCCGAAGCCATTGCGCTCGCGCAGATTCAGAAGGGCGTCAAACCTGCCGTCGGAGCGCGCGGCCAGCTGAATTCTGGGAGTTGGAAAGACCTCGAGACCGTCGAGACGAGTCAGGCTTGTCTTGAAATTGGCGAGGCGAAGCTCACTTGCAGGGGAGAAGGCGAGGGCGCGGTCGAGCAGTGCTGGACGAATCCGCAGCGGGTGATCGGGCTGTATGGTTTCGACGAAGGGCTTGTCGATCCTGTTCCAGTATTTGAGTGCGGCGTCGAGATTGCCATTAAGGAGATAGGCCGTGCCGAGAAAGTCGTTGGCGTAGTTATCGGTGGGGTCGATGCGCAGAGCGAGGCGCAACCATGCGGTCGCGGTCTTGTTGCGCTTCTGCTTGAATGAAACTCCTGCCAGTTCAATCGGGAAGCGCTTGTCGACGGGGGCGAGGTAATGTCCGGCCAGGAGAGCGCGGTAGGCGTCGTCGAAGCGTCCAAGTTGAGCAAGAGCACTGCCGTAGTAGAAGTCGAGATCGGCGTCGGTTGGCGATACCGCCGGGACTGCGCGAACGATGTCATCCCAGCGTTGTTCGGAGTAGAGCTCTTTGATTTTCCGGGTCGAAGTTGGAGTGGAGTCGGTTGGGGGCGCCTGGGTTGACAGGCTGGCAGTCTGAGAATTGAGCGGCTGGAGGGCGAAGAGTGCGAACAGAACGAAGACTAGCGGGCGGATGATGCGCCCTCGGACTGCGGCACTGCCAGCAGCGTCCAGTGGGCTGCGCCTTTCCATTCCTTTTCGAAGCTTGCGATCTCCTGCTTCAGTAGCTTGCGCTCGGCGGGGTCGTTCAGCAGGACCAGATTATGCTCCGGATCGATTCCGGTCACGACGACGTAGTGGAGAGGTGCATCGGCGCCGGGCTTCAGTGCAACGATGAGAGGCCGGCCTTTGGCGAGATGCTGCTGGAGATCGGCGGGCGTTCCTTCAAAGGCGAAGGTGCGGAAGCCGCGCTGCTGAAGGTAGCGCTCCATGTCGGAGGCGCGGATGCCGCGGACGTCAGGCGAATAGAGAGCCTGCTGAATTTGGCCTGAATCGGACTCCGGAGTGGGCGACACGCCCTGCTGGCGCTGCCAGAACTGCATCAACATTGCGATGCTGGCAGCGCCACAGGCGTTCTTTTCCTGTTTCACGAACGGAACGTCGATCCAAACGGCGGGCGGTTCCGCGGCGCACACGAAGACGCAGGCGCACAGAACAACCGATAGCCATCGGGCGCTCGTTCGCATGGATCCCCGCTGGTGCCTAGCGGACGGCAACGATGATCAGGACGAGCGCGACCACCGCAAGGATGATGATGATCAGATCGCGATCGCTCAAAGAGCCGGCCGCGAAGTCTGCCTGCGCCTTGCTGGCGCGCGAGGCGAGTTGTGCCAGGTCCTGATCGCTCAGCTGCGACACCGCGTTTTTCACCTTTTGAGAATCAATGTGGGCGGACTTCAGAGCCTTCTCGGCAGCCGGAGAAGAAACGAACGCGCGCAAGGTCTCGATATTGCGTGCGCGCGCCTGGGTGGCGGCGATGGTTGCGCTCTGCAATTCAGCCAGGCTGACAACGTGGCTCTGCGCCAGCGAATCCTGGGGAATCATGAAAACGACGGCAAGCGTACTGGCCGTGGCGACACGGACAAACTGCCGCATGAGGGAATGCATTGCTGCGGTTCTCCTTGAGTTGAATTGCAGCCAGAGGTTTTACCAATATAACCGGACATTGGAGAGTTGGGATGTATCAAAGGTTGTACGGGAGGCGAGTCGAATTTTCGACATGAAAAATTTGTGTTTTTTCTTGTCGATCTCCCATGGTCCCGCTCGACGTCTATGTAGAGCGCGGGTTTGAGGCCAGCAGCAAGGACGTCGAATCCCGGGTTTAATTCCGTTCATCAAGGAGAAAATCATGCGAGTCATGGTGATTGTAAAGGCCAGCAAAGACAGTGAAGCCGGGAAGATGCCGGATCGACAACTCCTCACGGACATGGGGAAGTTCAATGAAGAGCTGGTGAAAGCCGGAGTGATGCTGGCGGGAGAGGGGCTTCATCCGAGTTCCAAAGGAAAGCGGGTGCATTTCTCAGGTAGTAAGCGCGCGGTGATTGACGGTCCGTTTACCGAGACGAAGGAACTGATCGCGGGATTCTGGCTGTGGCAGGTGCGCTCGATGGAGGAAGCGTTGGAGTGGGCGAAGCGCTGCCCGAGTCCGCACCCAGGACAGGAGAGCGAACTGGAAATCCGGCCGGTTTTCGAGGCGGAGGACTTCGGTCCAGCGCTGACACCGGAACAAAGGGAACAAGAGGCCAGCTGGCGCGTGCAATCCGGCCAGAAGAAATAGCGCGGTGAATACGGCCGAAAGTATTTCGAAAAAACAGCGTCAATCTAATCTGAAGGAGTGATAGCGATGAAATTTCTATGCATCTATAAACCGGCCAAGAAGGAAGGCACGCCGCCGTCGCAGCAGGAAATGGATCAAATGGGAAAACTGATCGAGGATTGGATGAAGTCGGGTGTTCTGCTGGCGACGGAAGGTTGCCTGCCGAGCGCATTGGGCGCCCGCGTGAGGCAGTCGGATGGAAAGGTGACGGTTACAGATGGCCCGTTTACCGAATCGAAGGAACTCGTGGGCGGTTTCGCTCTGATTCGAGTGAACTCGAAAGCGGAAGCGATCGAGCGCACGAAAATCTTCCTAAACATCGCGGGGGATGGAGAAACGGAAATCCGGCAAGTGTGGGAGTGAAGCAGAAGGCTCGGCGGGAAAGTGGCCTCTTTCCATGGTTGGCAGGTGAGGGGCCACGCCGAGGTTCAGTATCCCAGTTTTTTATTCACGATATTCTGCAGCGGCTCCCCTTTTTCAAATCGTCCGAACTGCTCGAGGAAAAAACGCATGGCATCGTCCTGCCAGGTGGCGGTGTGGTCGGCGCAGTGCGGGGACAGCAAGACGTTCTCGAGACTGTAGAGCGGATGGCCTTCAGGCAGAGGCTCGTGCTCGAAGACATCGAGGGCAGCTCCACGGATGCGCTTCGACATCAGAGCTTGAACCAGGGCATTCTCATCGATGACGGGACCGCGTCCGACGTTGAGGACAACGGCAGTCGGTTTCATCGACGCGAATTCGGGTTCGCTGATCATGTGCCGCGTTTCTTCGGTGAGAGGCGCGGTTGCCACGACATAGTCGCAGCGCGCCATCATGTCGCGCCGGGCGTCGGGACGGAAATATTCGTCGATGAGCGGATCGCTGGCTTTCGGGTCCGTTGGGATGTGACGCCGCGTCGCGAGCACATGCATTCCCATCGCGCGAACGCGAGTCGCGGCGGCGCGGCCGATGTCGCCGTATCCGACGATGCCCACGGTTTGTCCTGAAATCTCTTCGACGTCGAAGGGCTCCCACCGGCCGGCCATCTGGTTCCGGATCATGCGACGAAAACCCTTGGCGAAGTAGAGGATCGCGGCCAGCACAAACTCGCCCAATGATGCGCTGAAGACACCGCGTCCGTTGGTGAGGACCACATCGCTCTCGACTAGTTCGGGGAACCAGATATTGTCGAGACCGGCGGCACGGGAATGAATCCAGCGGACTTTCGGGTTTGCGCGCAAGGCAGCGCGCAACATTTCGCGATTCCCTGTCCAGTAAAGGACGGCGCTTGCCGTTTTGGCTGCAGCCTCACAGGCAGATGCATCGCGGCAGGTTGTGTGGGGAACGCCATCCAACATTGCCAGCTGTGGATCGTTGGTTCGGGCCAGAACCAGGACGCGGTTCGCACTTTCCATGAGTTCTATCCTGCCATGAGCGGGCCTTCGCCGGAATCCAGTCGGTGCTGGCCGTGGCCTCGATTGGCGTTGGTGGTGGCCAGGGACCGTAAAACTTGCATATCGGGCCTATAATCTTGGCCCACGTAGGTATCCGTCTCAGGCATCGAACCCAGGGCTGGCGAAGTGGCCTGGGTGCCTCGGGTGCAAGCACCAGTGTCTAGCCCGCTGGTTCGTGCTCAGGTAGTTCGGCTCTTGTGAGCAGTCTGTCTCTGTGGAATTGCCTGTCGAAGTCAGATGCAGCCAAGGCTTCGACGGGGCGAAGGAGAAGGCATGCACTGGACGCAAGTCTACGACCCATTTGGCCACTGGTGGCTTTCCACGCTGGTTGCTTTGCTTCCCATCCTTGTGCTCTTTGGATTGCTTGCCGGATTGAGAGTGAAGCCGCATTTGTGTGCCATTGGAGGCGCACTGACGGCGATGGGTGTGGCCGTGTTGTTTTTCAAAATGCCGGTGTCGCTGGCCGCGATGAGCTTCGGCTACGGCGTTGCGTTTGGCCTGCTGAAGATCGCGTGGATCGTGCTGGCGGCTGTTTACCTGTACGACATCTCGGTGGAAACCGGCCAGTTCGAGATCATGAAGGAGTCGGTGGCGGGCATCACCGCCGACCGGCGGCTTCAGGTGTTGCTGGTGGCCTTCTGCTTCGGCGCGTTCATCGAAGGGGCCGCAGGATTCGGCGCTCCCGTGGCGATTGCTGGTGCGTTCATGATCGGACTGGGCTTTCGGCCCTTCCATGCGGCGGCGCTGAATTTGATCGCGAACACCGCGCCCGTTGCCTGGGGGGCAATCGGCACGCCCGTGCACACGCTCGCGGCGGTCTCGGGGCTGCCGGAATCGGACCTGAACGCAATGATCGGGAGGATCCTGCCGTTTACAGCCGTGATTGTACCGTTCTGGCTGGTGCGAACGATGGTGGGCTGGAGGGAGACGTTTGAAGTGCTTCCTGCAATTCTGGTTGTTGGGGTTTCGTTCGCGCTGACGCAATTCTTCTGGTCGAACTACGTCGATAGCAATCTCGTGGACATCATGGGGGGCGTGGTGTCGATCGTGGCGACTGTCGCGTTTCTTCATGTCTGGAAGCCAAAGCGAATCTGGCGGTTTGATTACGATCAAAAAGAGGCGCCGCTGCCTCCGCCAAGCGCTCGTATTTCCGACCAGTTTGGTGCCGAGTGGACTCCCACCGATTTCGACGGGTTGGCGACGGTGAAGTCTTACCCGGTACGGCAGGTGCTGAAGGCCTGGATGCCGTTCGCCGTGTTGTCGCTTTTCGTGCTGCTGTGGGGGTTGCCGAAGATCAAGCTGGCTTTGAATCAGACGACCACACCGGCGTTCAAGGTCACGCTGCCGGATGGCAAAGTGCGTCCGGGGCCGCCGGGCTGGGATGTGCCGTATCTGCACAATGCGGTTTATCGCGCGGCGCCGGTGGTTGCCAAACCCACGCCAGAAGCAGCGCGCTACGATTTCAACTGGCTTTCAGCGACTGGTACCGGATGCTTTCTGGCCGCGATTCTTTCGGGACTGCTGCTCGGCCTGAGTCCGGCGCGGCTGGTGAAGATTTTCTGGAGGACGCTGGTGCGCATGCGGCTAGCGGTCATCGCGATTTCGTTCATGCTGGGACTCGGCTACGTGACCCGCTACTCCGGCCTGGACGCGGTGCTGGGGTTAGCTTTTACGCGCACGGGCTGGGCATACCCATTCTTTGGGACGTTTCTTGGGTGGCTGGGCGTGGCGCTGACGGGAAGCGATACGTCTTCGAATGCGCTCTTTGGAAGCCTGCAGCGGATTACCTCGCAGCAGTTAGGCATCGATCCGGTATTGATGTGTGCGGCCAACAGCGCGGGCGGCGTGATGGGCAAGATGGTGGATGCGCAATCGATCACCATCGCAACGGCTGCTACGGAACAGGTGGGCAATGAGGGAACGATCTTCCGCTTTGTCGCCTGGCACTCGGTGGCGCTCGGGTCCGTCGTGGGCGTCATCGTGATGCTGTACGCGTACGTGTTCTCACACCTGGTGCCGCACGGGCTGACGTTTGTGAAGTGAAAGGGCGCAGCTCCGCGGTAAGGACGCTGTGAGATGCGAATTAGGCCAGCGTTCCGGTTTAGCTCGCCAGCGCACTCGGGAATCGTGTCTTGAAATCGAGCAGGCCGACCCATTCAGGCGTGATCGTGACGCGGACCATGCTTGAAATCATGCCGCGCAGCTGCTTCACCCACGCTTTGCCCTGGTCGGCGCCGAAGTAACGTTCGGCCGCGAGCGCGTACTCCGGGACGATATCGTTGACGGGATCGAGGCGCGCTGTGCCGCGAATCAGGAGCACCTTGTGAGGAAACTCGTTGTTATCGATGGTCAGAGAAACCTTCGGTCGTTTTGCGAGTGCTTTCAGTTTAGGCGCCTTGGGCGGCGTGCCCATGACGACTTCGCGTCCATTCCAATGAAACCAGATGGGGATGACGCGAGGAGCACCATCGGTACCGATATAGGCGAGGCGTGCGGGTATGGTGGAGTGGAGAAGCTCTTTTGCGATCGGATGCTCAAGCAGATCGAGACTCCCCTGCTGAACGGGCATGACGCCCTCCTTGTTCGACTGTTCATCGTCACAAATTGAAAGCGGGGACCAGCGTCGCAAACGAGCGCATTGTCCGCCGACGGTGCATTGCAGTCAAGGGTGACGAGGACGCTGAAGGCGAAGCCCAGCAAGTGTAGTTTGCTGCGTTCTACTCGAAGGGGTTCACGATTCGAATACCATCAACCTCTCGAGCTTGTAAATCCTCGGACAGAAGCACACGACAGCCGGCTTCCATGGCCGATCGCAGAATAAGAGCATCCCAGAAAGAGAAACCATGGAGCCGGTGTAGGTCGATCGCCGCAAGAATATCCGGTACATCGGGCGCAGCGACATCGAACTCCGCCAGCAATTCCACTTTGCGACGGGCGATGCGGGCGTCCACCTGAAGCTTTCGCGTGACCGTCACAAAATACTCCTGTAATACCTGCATCGACACGACTCCTGTGCCGGTGCGACGGTGCTCAGACACCAGTTCAAGGGTCCGACGCTGCTTGGCGGGGGAGGATTTGTCGTCGGAGTAGACCAGAACGTTGGTGTCGAAGAAGCTACGAGCGCTCATGAATTTCGTTGCGATTAAAGCGCCAACCGTGGGAGTGCCCCTTCCCGGAGAGACTGCGGAACTCTTCGATGCTTTGCTCAGGATCGTCCGATCCGGCCAGCTTCTGGAGATAGTCGCGAATCAACTGGTTCAGACTTTTTCCCAGAGCGTCAGCCTTCTTGCGGGCGCGGGCGATGAGTTGTTCGTCCACCGAGAGGGTGATATTCATATACACATAATACGTGCACATGGATTATGTGGCAAAGGAGTTGGATTTGAACTTCCGGAATCCGTTCCAGATCCGGAGTCCGAATCGTCGCCTTGCAAGAACGAACGGAAAGATGTTGTCATCCCTTAAGAGTGCCCATCGCAGATATTCACGGAACCATTGACGCGGTATGGCGAATGGAGTCGGCGAAGGTGATCGCAGGGCTCACGCGAATCGTGCGCGATGTTGGTTTGGCCGAAGATCTGGCCCAGGAAGCTCTGCTCGCCGCGCTCCAGCAGTGGCCGGAATCGGGCGTGCCCGACAATCCGGGCGCCTGGCTCATGGCAACGGCCAAGCATCGCGCGATCGATCAGCTTCGCCGCAGAACTCTGCTCGAACGGAAGCATCAGGAACTCGGCCGCGAGGTCGCGGTACGCGAGATGGAGGTGCCGGATCTGGTTTCGGCGCTGGATGACAACGTCGGAGACGACCTGCTGCGGCTTGTTTTCATTTCCTGTCATCCTGTCCTTTCGACCGAGGCGCGGACGGCGCTGACGCTGCGCCTTCTGGGAGGCCTGACCACCGACGAGATCGCACGCGCGTTTCTGGTCTCGGAGCCGACAATTGCCCAGCGCATTGTGCGCGCGAAGCGAACGCTCTCCGAGAAGCAGGTGCCTTTTGAGACACCGCGGGGCGAGGAAATGGCGGCACGGCTGTCGTCTGTTCTCGAGGTGATCTATCTCATCTTCAATGAGGGGTACTCGGCAACAGCGGGATCGGACTGGATGCGTCCTGCTCTGTGTGAGGAGGCGCTGCGATTGGGTCGCATCCTGGCGGAGCTTATGCCGAAGGAGCCGGAGGTGCATGGGTTGGTCGCACTGATGGAGATTCAGGCGTCGCGATCGCGAGCAAGGGTTGGGCCTTCGGGTGAACCTGTTCTGCTGAATGATCAGAACCGGGCGCATTGGGATCAGCTTTTGATCGGGCGTGGGCTGGCCGCGTTGCAGCGGTCCGAAGAACTCGGTGGTGCCCCAGGAGTTTATGCGCTGCAGGCGGCAATTGCCGCCGTGCACGCCCGAGCGCGAACTCCCGAGGAGACAAACTGGCCGAGGATCGTGGAGTTCTACGATGGGCTAGCGCGGATCGCGCCGTCACCCGTCGTGGAGTTAAATCGCGCCGTTGCCTTAAGCATGGCATACGGCCCTGCGGCAGGACTTGAAGTAATCGATGATTTAAATGAAGAGCCTTCGCTGAAGTCGTACCACTTGTTGCCCGCGGTGTGCGGGGACCTTCTTGCCAAGCTCTCGCGCTTTGACGAGGCTCGTGCGGAGTTCGAGCGTGCTGCTTCGCTTACCCGAAATGTTCGGGAGCAGGAAGTCCTTCTGAAACGCGCCGCGAAATGTGCGCGCGGAGAAGCATCGTAGGCGATGTCCCGGGCTCCGCTACTCACAAAACAGACGAATTTCGGCTCGCAATTCTGGCGCGGCCATTCGATTTTCTGGGGGAGCTGTCGAAACGCCGCCGGGCTTCGTCGCGCTTCGTGGAATTGTCCTCCGCCCATCGACACAGATTCCGCAACAGGGGAATGACGCTGCTGCCCATCGAAGTCAATTCGTACTCCACATGTGCGGGAACTGCGTTACGGACATCACGGGAGATCAGGCCGTCGCGCTCCAAACCGCGCAAGGTCTGGGTGAGCACTTTTGCCGATATGCGCGGCAGGGCGCCCTGCAACTGACTGGCGCGCAGACGGCCCGGCGTCAGCACGTGAAGGATCGGAATCCGCCACTTGTCGCGCAATAGCTCGATTGCGTCACGGGACTGCAAGGCTCGTTCCCGAATCGATTGAATCTTCACCATAGCGCCCTCTAAGCCGGTCCGTTTTAACACATTCTGCAGTCCTTGATCACGGGCAATGGCTTTGCTTCGTCCGATGGACGATACGCTTCAGGCCTGTTTTGTTGCAGCGAAGTTACCCGGAGGTAAGCGCCGCACCTCGCGGTGCGTAGCGGTGAATCGGATCACGCTGTTAGAACATCCGTGCAACCTCGAAGGAATATTCGGAGAGAAAACCGGTTTCTTTCATTTCAGGAGAATCCATGAGTCTGAAAGATTCTAATCCCGTGAATGCGAAACGCAGAAAACGCGTTGCGATTGTGATCTCGAATCCAGCGGTCTCGACCACCACCGGATGGCCGACGGGCTTCTGGTGGTCGGAACTCTCGCATCCATACTTCAAGTTTCAGGAAAAAGGTTACGAGATGGAACTGTTCAGCCCGAGTGGCGGAAAATGCGAGGCCGATGCCATGAGCGATCCACGGGATCCCAGTGGATATTCGGCAGGAGATCTGATCAGCATGGGATTCATCGCGACTCCGCGCCTCGCGGCGCTGGTCGAGAACACCAAGAAGCTGAGCGACCTACGGATGGAAGACTTTGATGCGATCGTGTGCGCGGGCGGTCAGGCGCCGATGTTCACCTACGACAAGGCTGTCGACCTGCAGAAGAAGTTCGTCCAGTTCTACGAGGCTGGGAAGATCGCGTGTGCTTTGTGTCACGGCACAGCGCTGCTTCGATACACGAAACTCAGTAACGGGGAACCTCTCGTCAAGGGGAAGACTGTGACGGGTTTTGCCAACGTGGAGGAAGATTACGCCGACAATGCTGTGTGGAGCATGAATCTGCTCTCACGCGACAAACATGTCATGCCATGGCGCATCGAAGATGAATTGAAGAAAATCGGCGCGAACTACATCCAGGCGGGGTTGTGGCGCGGTTTCGCCGTGCGCGACGGCAATCTCATTACCGGGCAGCAAAACTTTTCGGGATCGGAGACGGCTGACGTAATCGTTGAGGCGTTGGGAGAGTGAGTCATGCGAATCGCAGTGATTGGGACAGGGCATGTGGGTGGTGCGCTGGGATCCGGTTGGGCACGTTCAGGACACGAGGTCGTCTTTGGAACGCGGGAGGCGAAGGCAGATGACGTCAATCAATTGCTTTCGCGTACCGGCGGCAAAGCGAGCGCGGCGACGGTAGAGAACGCCGTTGCTCGAGCTGACGTCATCGCTCTGGCCATTCCGTGGGCCGCCGTGACGGAGGTGCTCGAGCGGACTGGTCCGGCGCTGGCCGGCAAGGTTCTGATCGACTGCACGAATCCCAGCACTTCGTTTCCGGCTGTGGATCATTCGGCAGGGTCGGGAGGCGAGCAGGTCGCGAAGCTGGTTCCCGGCGCGCACGTTGTCAAGGCCTTTAATACCACCGGGTTTGAAAACATGGAGAATCCGAGGTATGGCGCCGAGGCCGCCACAATGTTCTACGCCGGAGATCATGCTGTGGCGAAGAAGGTTGCGCACGACCTCGCACGGGATCTGGGCTTCGATCCGGTGGATGCGGGCGGGTTGAAGCAGGCGCATACGCTGGAGGTTATGGCATCGTTCTGGGGAAATCTTGCCTATGGACAGAAGCTGGGGCGGGGGATTGCGTTCCGGTTGCTGCGGAAAAACCTATGAGACGGTGAGAGGGGTTTGCCGCATTCAGCCTCGTGCAGGACTCACGAGAAGCTCAAGTCACGTCGAGCTGTAAGTTCTTCGAGTTGGACTAGCTGGCCTGGCCAACTACGCGTTCGATGACCACGGTGACGGATGCCGAGCTTCGTAGGCGGCGATGTCAGATTCGTGCTGCAGGGTGAGTCCGATGTCGTCGAGACCATTCAGCAGGCAGTGGCGCACGAAGTCGTCGATCTGAAAGCTGGCCGAGAAGCCGCGATCGTCATAGACCTTGCGCTGCTCGAGGTCGACGGTCAGCTGATAGCCATCCTGCTGGGAGCGGCGCATGAGTTCAGCCACTTCGTCTTCGGTGAGCGTGACGTCGAGGAATCCGTTCTTCGTGCTGTTGTTGGCGAAGATGTCGGCGAAGGATGGGGCGATCACGGTTCGGAACCCGTAATCGGACAGCGCCCAGACGGCGTGTTCGCGCGAGGACCCGCAGCCGAAATTCTTGCCGGCGATCAGAATACTGGCTCCTTTGTGTCGGGGATGGTTAAGAACGAAAGACCGGTCCGGCTTGCCGTCGGGCGTGCGCCGCCAATCGTAGAAAAGGAATTCTCCAAATCCTGTGCGCTCAATGCGCTTCAGGAATTGCTTGGGGATGATCTGATCGGTGTCGACGTTGACACGATCCAGGGGGACTGCGCGTCCTTGATGTTTGCGAAATGGTTGCATCCGTTGTGTCATCCCTCAGTTCAACTTCGTTGCGATCACTGATTCACCGTTGGCCGCGTGCAGGAGCGGAACCCAGTCTCATTGGAACTTCCAGTTTCGAATGTCAGTGAAGTGGCCGGCAATGGCTGCGGCCGCGGCCATCATAGGACTGACCAAGTGCGTGCGACCACCGCGACCCTGACGGCCTTCAAAATTGCGATTGCTGGTGGAGGCGCAACGCTCACCCGGCTGAAGGATGTCGGGATTCATTCCCAAGCACATCGAGCAGCCGGACTCGCGCCACTCGAAGCCAGCATCCTGAAAAACGCGGTGTAGGCCTTCCTGCTCGGCGGCGTGCTTGATGGCTTGTGAGCCGGGAACCACCATCGCGCGGACTTTCGGGTTCACGTGATATCCCTTGGCGACACGCGCGGCAGCGCGGAGGTCCTCGAGGCGAGAATTGGTGCAGGACCCGATGAAGACGCGGTCGATGGAGATGTTTTCGATCGGGGTTCCCGGCTGCAGCCCCATGTATTGCAGGGCTTGCTCGGTCGCTTTCCGGTCTCCGCCATTCAAGTCGGGGACACGCCCGGTGATCTGGACAACCATGCCTGGATTTGTTCCCCACGTGACGAAGGGAGCGAGCGTCGCCGCGTCGATGGTCAGGATTTTGTCGAAGTGCGCGCCGGGATCGGAAACGAGAGTCCGCCAATAAGTGATCGCTTTGTCCCACGCCTCGCCTTGCGGTGCGAAGCGGCGGCTTTTGACGTAGGCGAAGGTTGTCTGGTCAGGCGCGACCATGGCTGCACGGGCGCCGGCCTCGATGCTCATATTGCAGAGAGTCATGCGGCCCTCCATGCTCAGGCCGCGCACCACCTCTCCGGAATACTCGATCACAAAGCCGGTGGCACCGTCGGTGCCGATCTGTCCGATGACACCCAAGGCCAGATCTTTCGCGGTCACGCCTTCGGGCAGTCGGCCGTTGACGACGATGTTCATCGTCTTCGGTTTGCGCTGGGCCAGGCATTGGGTCGCGAGGACGTGCTCGACTTCTGACGTGCCAATGCCAAAGGCCAGCGATCCGAACGCGCCGTGCGTGCTGGTGTGACTGTCGCCGCAAACGATGGTCAGGCCGGGCTGAGTGAACCCGAGTTCGGGCCCGATCACGTGCACGATGCCCTGTTCGGGGGAATCCATGTCGAAGAAGCGGATGCCGAATTCCTTACAGTTTTTCTGGAGCGCTTGAATCTGTTTGGCGGCGATGGGATCGAGAATGGGCGTGCCGCGGGGCTCGGTGGGGATGTTGTGGTCGACCGTGGCGACGGTACGCGATGGCTGGCGAACTGGGCGACCGCCGGCGCGGAGCCCGTCGAAAGCCTGAGGGGAGGTCACTTCGTGGACGAGATGCAGGTCGATGTAGATCAGCGGCGACCGACCGGTCGGTTCGGAAACCACATGGGCGTCCCAGATCTTTTCAAACAAGGTGCGTTTGCTTGTCATAGGATTCTTACTGTCGCGTCGAACGAGCTTCTAGGGCGTCCAGTACCCGAAGCAGGCTAAGCCTACTCATAGTGTATCAACTTTGGGATCAGGATTGGCGCGCGATGACGAGGCCCGAGTCAGGTTGCGGACTCGGTCGTCCAGTGCCGCAGGTAGAGGGCGAGCATGATCGCGCACCCAGCCAACGGGACCGTCAGGCCGAGTTTGAGGCTGGAGTACTCGGTAGAGAGTACGCCCACCATCCAGGGAACGCAGGCGGCGCCAAGCCCTGCCAGGGCAAACATCACGCTACCCAGCCTGGTAGCAGCGGCACCGAGTGTGTGGGAGAGTTGGGCGACCGTGATCGGATAGATCCCCGCGAGGCCGATTCCGATCACGCCCGCGCTGAAGCGGGCGTCGAGCACGGATCGTGAGCCGAGCAATAGAACCACTCCAAGGAGAGCTACGGCAATCCCGATGCGCGCCGTCTTGAGTTCGTGCAGCTTCCGGAGCACGAGCGGAATAAGCAGACGACCTGCCAACAATGCTCCATAGAAGTATGAGGGGGTGGTAATCCAGTTGGAGGACGGACTGATGGCAAGTCGTTTTGCATACGAGGCGAGCCAGCCACCGACGGCGTTTTCCGTTCCGACATAGATGAAGAACAGGGCTCCGAGGGCGACTGCCGACGGAGTCAGCAGCACCCCTAAGTGCTGTTGCCGGGGGCGATGGGCATCTTGTGATGGCTTGACGGGTCTGGGGAAAGGCGCGGCTGCGAGCAGCACTGCGACGAGCAGAATCGCGACGCCGAGCGCGTAGAGAAACTGGGATGTTCTGGCAATGCGCATAAAGTGTCCTACCAGAAAAGGACAAGCGACCGCGCCGATGCTCCAGGCGAAATTGAGCAGATTGAGTGCGGCGGCTTTGCGACGGGGATTGGCGTCGGCGACAAGAAGGTTCGCGGCGGGGATCGTCACTCCAAAGCCCGCTCCGTAAAGTGAGATCGATGCAATCCCAAGCGGCCAGACTCCGAGGGGCACGGTCGAAACGCCGAAAGACATCAAGGTGAGGCCGAGAACCAGGACCGCGCGGTAGCCGAAGCGCGGCACGAGGACTCCAGAGCATAAGACCCCGATCGTAGATCCCAGAAACTGCGCAGTGAAAAGTTCCCCGGCCTGTGCGTCATTCAGCGACCATCGCGCCGCCAAAGCTGGCAAAAGTGGTCCGAGCAGAACATTGACCACTCCGGTGGGAACGAATGCGATAGATGCGGCTCGGTTGGGGCTTAGGAAAGTCCGCGGCTGAGCGGCAGGGTTGGTCGTGAGGCTTGCCATGAGACGAGAGCGTAGGGATTGTACGCCGATAGTAAGAAGGGAACGCGAGTAAGTTGCTGGCTGATTCTTTGATGGGCGGACGTCGCAAGGTATGATAGACATACGCTCTACACAATTGGCGCATGATCAACGGAAAACGCATCGTCGTCGTTCTGCCGGCTTACAACGCCGAAAAGACGCTGGAAGCGACTATCGGCGAGATTCCCGAGCTGGTCGACGCTTGTATTCTCGTCGACGATCACTCCAAGGATGGCACGGTAGATCTGGCGCACAGGCTAGGGTTGCATGTCTTTGTCCATGATCGGAACTACGGCTATGGACGGAATCAGCAAACCTGCTACCGCGAGGCGCTATCGGAAGGCGCTGATGTTGTGATCATGCTGCATCCTGATTACCAGTACACGCCACTGCTGATTACCGCGATGGCAAGTATGGCGGCCTACGGCGTTTACGATGTTGTCTTGGGATCGCGCATCATCGGCGGGACCGCGTTGCGCGGAGGCATGCCGCTTTACAAGTACATCTTCAACCGACTGCTGACGGCATTCGAGAACCTTTTCCTGGGAGTCAAGCTCTCCGAATACCACACCGGATACCGCGCATTTAGCCGTCAGGTTCTCACCGAACTGCCGCTCGCCGAGAACTCCGACGATTTCGTCTTCGACAACCAGATGCTCGCGCAGTGCGTACATTTCGGCTACCGCATCGGAGAGGTTTCGTGTCCGACGAAGTATTTCGAAGAGGCTTCGTCGATTAATTTTCGCCGAAGCGTCACCTACGGGTTCGGGGTCATAGGCACTACTCTGCAATTCGCTCTTCAGCGGGCGAGTCTCGGGAGCTTTCGGATTTTCAGCCAGAAGGGGCGGAAGCTCGAGGCCTCGGGCGTGAGTTACTACGCGCGCAAGACTGCCGGCAAGGGCTCCGCTTAAGAAGAGTAATCGCAATTGACTTGGAGTGTCGTCTCACGTGATCCTCGTTTCAAGATCCTGCCTGCTCACGATCCAACTGTGTTAGAGTTCGTCCGCGCAAACGCCGAAAATTTCTTCATTTATGGTAACGACAGGAATCTGGGCGCTGTTAGTGATCATCGTCATTGGCACAGCCCTGGGTCTTTTCCTGTTGCACCGAACGCCGCTGGGCGGCTGGATCCGAGAACGGATCCCCGATCGTCCGCGGCGGCGTCTGTTCCTGGCTTCCGTCAGCTTCTTTCTAACCTTCGCCTGTGTACGCGGCATGGTCTTCTGCATCACGCACGATATTCCTCCATTCCACTTTATTTTCGTGAAGGGAACGCATGTCCATCACCTCGTCTTCGGAATTCTGATTCTGTTGGCGGTGGGCTACGGGTGGCTCTGCGACTTCGGTACGGGCGTGGGGGAGACTTCGATTTTTGCCAGCCGCCTGATGTCGATCTTGTACGGAGTGGGAGCGGCTCTCACGCTCGATGAGTTCGCGCTCTGGCTCAATCTGAAAGATGTGTACTGGTCAACGGAAGGTCGTTCCAGCATCGACGCGGTGATTCTGTTCGGATCGCTACTGGCGATCGGCGCGTGGGGCGCTCCGTTGTTCAGCGGGAAGAAAACCTCCTTGAAGTAGACGCTTGACCCCCGTGTTGGGCGCCAAGTTACGGTTCTGCGCTCATCTCACTCGCCGAAGCCCTCGCCGCGATGCGAAAGCGGCTCTCTTCGCCTGTTAGAATCAAAGATTAGCCGTTGACTCATGGACGCAGCCTACATCCGCAACTTCGCGATCATCGCTCACATTGACCACGGAAAATCGACCTTGGCCGATCGCCTGCTTGAGCTTACCGGTTCTCTCGCGATGCGCGAGATGCAGGAGCAAGTGCTTGATTCCATGGATCTGGAGCGCGAGCGGGGCATCACCATCAAGGCCCATGCCGTGCGCATGGTGTATCCCGCGAAGGATGGAACGACCTATCAGCTGAACCTCATCGATACGCCCGGCCACGTGGACTTTTCCTACGAAGTTTCACGGTCTCTGGCGTCTTGTGAAGGGGCGCTCCTGGTGGTGGATGCGTCGCAGGGCGTCGAAGCGCAAACGCTGGCGAATTCGTATCTGGCGATCAATCACGGGCTCGAGATTATTCCTGTCATCAACAAGATCGACCTGCCGAGCGCTGATATTCCGCGCACCAAGGAGATGATCGAAGGCGCGGTGGGCCTGGATGCATCGGACGCGTGCCTGATCAGCGCGAAGACTGGACAAGGTGTGCCCGAAGTGCTGGAAGCGATCGTCAAGCGCATTCCGCCGCCCAAGGGTTCGTCGCAGCGGCATCTGCAGGCTCTGATCTTCGATTCCTGGTTCGATCCCTATCGCGGCGTCGTGGTGCTGGCCCGTGTTTTCGAAGGCACACTAAAGAAAGGGCAGAAGATTCGGCTTTGGTCGAACGGTCACATCTTCCAAGTGGAAACGCTCGGAGTACTTACCCCGAAGCCGGTGGAAGTGGATGAACTCGTCGCGGGTGAGGTCGGATTTCTCTTCGCAAATATCAAGAACGTCGCCGATACGAAGATCGGCGACACCATTACCGACGACGAACGGCCCGCGATTGAGCCGTTGCCTGGCTTTGAAGAGATCAAGCCGATGGTGTTCGCGGGGCTTTACACAGTGGATGCGCACGAGCATACGCAATTGCGCGAAGCTCTGGAGAAGCTACGGCTAAACGATTCGTCGTTCTTCTTCGAGCCGGAGAGTTCGGCAGCCCTCGGCTTCGGTTTCCGCTGCGGATTTCTTGGACTGCTGCACATGGAGATCATCCAGGAGCGGCTGGAGCGCGAATACAACCTTGACCTCATTACCACCGCGCCAAGTGTGCGTTACAAGATCACGTTGACCGATGGCAAGCTCATCGAAGTCGATAATCCGTCGCGGTGGCCTGACCAGAGCGAGATTGCTAAGGTTGAAGAGCCGATCATCCTCGCGGTCATTCTGACGAATGAAGAATTCGTGGGCGGAATTCTAAAGTTGGTCGAGGAGAAGCGCGGCAAGCAGAAAAGCTTTGAGTACGTCAGTGGATCGCGCGTGATGCTGCAGTACGAGCTGCCGCTGAACGAGATCGTGCTCGATTTCTACGATCGGCTGAAGTCCGTCTCGCGCGGGTATGCTTCGCTCGATTATCACCTCGCGGGCTATTGGGAGTCGCCGATGGTGAAGCTCGATATTCTCGTGGCGGGCGATCCGGTAGACGCGCTCTCGCTGATCGTGCATCGTGACTTCGCGTACGATCGGGGTCGGGCGCTCGTATCGAAGATGCGCGAGCTAATTCCTCGGCAGATGTTTGAGGTGGCAATCCAGGCGGCGGTGGGAGCCAAGATCATTGCGCGCGAAACGGTGGCTGCAATCCGCAAGAATGTTCTCGCGAAGTGCTACGGTGGCGACATCACGCGTAAGCGCAAACTGCTGGAAAAACAGAAGGAAGGCAAGCGCCGGATGAAGCGAATCGGGCGGGTGGACATCCCGCAGGAAGCGTTTTTGGCGGTCCTGAAAGTGGGCGAAAACAGCGATTAATTCCGGGTATTTCTACTACAGCACATCGTGTATACCCGAAAGTAGTACGACTCATAGATGTGCAAATCTCAAGAGTTGCTTTAAATTCCCGATTCAACTGTTGCGTTTTGCGACGCACGTTCAATCGTATATAAGTATTTTTTATTCAACGAGATGCGTTCGTCCCTAAGGTTCAAACGCACCGACCATATGGTCGCTTTAGCCCACTATGGGAAAGCGGATTCACCCATTCCACAGTATTTTCCACAGGTGAGCGGTGTCCCCGGGGACGGGAATTTCTATGACCGGAAATCACACCAGAAGTACATGCTGGGCGTCCGGTTCGGCGGTGCTGGTACCGGTTATTCTCCTGGCCCGATTCCGCCTTCCGCCAATGATTCGAAGCGAGTCGAGTGTTTGATAAAGGCAAGGTTGACGCGGCCGATGGGGCCGTTGCGCTGCTTGGCGATGATGATCTCGGCGCGGCCTTGCAGATCGGGATCGTCCTGCTTGTAGACCTCTTCGCGGAAGATGAACATGACGAGATCGGCGTCCTGCTCGATGGAGCCCGACTCGCGCAGATCGGCGAGTTGCGGGCGATGATCGCCGCCCCGGCTCTCGGGTGCGCGGCTCAACTGCGATAGCGCGATCACGGGGACGTTCAATTCTTTGGCGAGTGCTTTGAGGCCTCGCGAAATTGCCGAGACTTCCTGCGTACGATTCTCGTATCGCTTGCCCCCACCCGACATGAGCTGCAGGTAGTCGACAACAAGCAGATCGAGCGAGCCGGACGATTGCTGGAGTCGCCGTGCCTTGGCACGCATCTCGCTGAGAGAGACGCCGGGCGTGTCGTCGATGAAGATGTGCGATCCGGCAAGCTCCTCCATGGCGCGGACGACTCGCTGCATGTCATCGCGCCAGAGAGAGCCAGTTCGCATTTTGTGGGCGTCGACGCGGGCTCGCGAGCAGAGCAGTCGTAGCAGCAGAGCTTCGCGCGACATTTCAAGAGAGAAGATGCCGACGACTTTCCCTTCAACGATCGCGGCATTCTCGGCGATGTTCATGGCGAAAGCGGTCTTTCCCATGGACGGGCGGGCGGCGAGGATGACCAGGTCGGACTTCTGCAGGCCGCTGGTCATTTCGTCGAGATCGCTGTAATGGGTGGCGAGGCCGGTGATTCTCTGGCCGCGTTGCAGCAAAGCATCAACGGAGCCAAAGGATCCTTTAACGATGTCTGTAATGCCGAGAAATCCGCGCCCGATGCGTTTTTCGGACAGACCGAAGATTGCCGCTTCGGCATCATTGAGGATGTCTTCCGCGGCATCCGATTGATCGGTGGCGCGCGCGATGGCGGCATTGGCGGCATGAATGAGTCCACGCAGCAGCGCTTTGTCGCGGACGATCTTGACGTAATGCTCGATGCTGGGCCGGTCGGGAACGCCGTCGAGTAGAGACGAAACATAGGCCGTGTCGCCGATCGACTGGAGCTCTTTGTTTCTTTCCAGTTCCTCGATCAGCGTGATGATGTCGATTGGCCGCGAGGACTCGGCGAGATCGATCATTCGCGAGTAGATGCGGCGATGCGAGTCGAGCGAGAAATCTTCGGGACGGAGATGTTCGGCCGCCTGATTGTAGGAAAGGTTATCGAGCAGAATCGCGCCGAGAATGGAGCGTTCCGCTTCTACGTTCGCCGGCAGAGTGCTGATGCTGTAATCGGTGGTCGGCAAAGTTCAAACAACCCCAGGGAGAAATATGAAGCCGCACTCGTCAGGAGAAATTTTTGTTGAGAGCGAATCGCACTATAACGGCGGAGCGCACTGTGGATGCGAAGTGTTTCGTTGGAAAACTCCGACGCAATCCGAAATTCTTGGCCGCTGAGTTGCAAACGCCGTGTGCCGGATGCGTGCGCCGTTTTTCGGTGCGACTAGTATAGGCGAAGAAAAAACGAAACACAATCCGAAGGAGTCGGGAACGCGCCGAGAGAGGCAGAAAATGCTCGTTCAAGAATATGTCGGGGACACCGAGCTGATTGACGGCCGACGTTTTTGCTCGCAAAACAAATGCGGTCCGGGCCAGCCACCCGGACCGCACTGTTTTCGCGAAATCCCGTTCGCCCCTGATCCACGCACGAGGCATGGGGGAGAGCAGCCTTGTTCGCCTACACTCCGAAGAGTCCGGGCAACGATGCTACTCGGCAGATTGTGACTCGCGAAGCGAACTTCGCGAATCAACCTGCAGCACTGCGGTGGCACCAGCGGCCTAGTCCTGCCGTGTGTGGAGGACTCTTGAGGAGGCCGCAACGCCCGGGCAACCAGTGCGCGCCGAGGCGCGCGTCTGGAGGAACCCTCCCGACAATTCACCCTCGAGAATTATCAGGAACCGCTGGCTCTGCCGCAATGCTCTGGCAGGGCATGCAGGAATCTCGCTTGAATGACGACACTGTGCGCTATCGCTGGGGTCGCCATCAAGAGAAAACCCGAGCTGCGCTGTGCAGAAACTGTGAATGTCAGAAGTTCTTTGTGGAAAGCAAGGGAAAACCAGACAACAATCTCCCGTCACGCTCAGGGCAGAGTTCAGTGCACCACAGCAGCAACAACCATCAAAACGTTGGTGACGATCGCGTTCCAAAATTTTGCCAGCCCATGACGCAGACAGAAGTGTGTCGAGTTCGTCACGGTATGACTTATCGCCGGGATGCCTTGCTGATCAGTGCACGGTTACATACTCGGTGAGAACAACGAGTTGATGCGCACGGAGAGCGTGATTCTCCTCGACGGTGGCCGTGACGTGAAGGATCGCGCCACTGCGAACGTCTGCTCGGCTTCCCATCACGATTGAACTCTTCGCGTCAACAATCACTTCGACTTCTGTTGACGTACGCGTGTAATGGGTCTGGTCTTGCTTCTCGAGGAGTTTTCCAGCGAGTTCGTGATCGGTGGGCATTCCGGTAACCTCGAACACGATCTTGGCGACTTCCCCAGGTTTGAGAGCGAGAAACTGGCCGGGCCCCGCTGCCTGCGCTTTCATCTTCATGGATTTCCCAGCCCACATCGCTACGAGCGCCAGACCGGCAAGTAGCACGAGCAGGAAAACAGACCAGCGATTCGCTGGCTTTGCGAGGAACGGTGGATTCGACATGACCAACCTCGTAGGGCGCGAAGAGTCGCGACACGGCTGTAGTCTCGAGCCTGTACTTAGGTACGGAGTCAAGATTCGCGAAAGCGTCGAATCAGGATTTGCAAGCGGGTGCGGCAGGGCAGCCGAGGCTGCCGACCGTTTCCAGACGATCCAGCATGGCGAGGAGTTCCATGCGCATGGCACGCAGGTCGCGCAGCTTCTGCTCGATTTGCTCGAGCCGACGCCGGCCCAGTTCGGCGATCTTTCGGAACTCGGCAGGGCGGTGGCCATTGCCGCGAAGAGTGGTGGTGGCCCGGTGCAGCCGAAGAAGCTGCTGGATCTCTTTGAGCGTGAAGCCCAACTCTTTGCAACGCTGAATGACGCGGAGATCGTCGAGGTCGGATTCCGCGTACTGACGATAACCGGCGGCGCTGCGCGGAGGCGCGCTCAGAATCCGGCGCCGTTCATAGAAGCGGATAGTCTGGACGTTTACACCGGCGCGGGTGGCAAGCTGTCCGATCCTCATTCGCTTATTGTGAACCTGTACTTAGGTACAGACTCAAGATTTTTGAGCTTACGCCGCTTTCGCCGGGTACCGCCCGGTCAATTTCAGCAAGAAGCCATGTGCGTGATGAGGGAAGGACGTTCCTCGCATAAACATCAGGGGACATCCTTCTACCACGCGGATGTTGTGTTCTTTGCAGTAGTCAATTGCTTTCTGGGTTGAGGTGCTGTTCTTTCCGGCACGCTACATCCAGACTCGCGGGATGCCCAACTCGGCACATTCCTCTACGATGCGCTCGGCCTCCCAGAACGGAGTCATGAGAAGAACGCCGTCGACTGCCGGATTCACGCTATGCAGAGACTGAAAACATTCTTCTCCCTCGATGTCTTCCGCGAAGAGATTGACGGGCACCATGTCATAGCCGCGCTTGCGCATCTCGCGGAACAAGGATCGGCTGAAGTCTTTCGGATCGCGCGATACTCCGACCATGGCGATGCGATTCTGTGTGAGGAAATCCTCGATGTCGGCTCGGGTAGTAGTCATAAGAGCCTCCTGTTGCGGAATACTTATTCCTAGCGCAAATAGAACAATTGTGCAGTGATTCGAGTCACCGCGGGAGATCGTGTGGAGAAAAGATGAGTTGCTGGAAAATCTAGGGCGTTCCCCACCCGCCGCCGCCGGGAGTCTCGATGCGGATACGCTCGCCTGCTTTGAGGCGAATATTGAACTTTCCGGGAAGTTCCTGGAGAGAGCCGTCTTGTCGCAGAACGGCAGCCTTGCCGACGAGTCCGTCGCCGCCACCTTGCAAGCCCCAAGGCCCGCGCGAGCGCCGGTCGGTCAGCAGCGTCACTTCGCTGTCGGCGAGGACTTCGATTTCGCGAACAATACCATCGCCACCGCGGTACTTTCCTTGTCCGCCGCTGTTGGATCGCAATGCGTAGCGGCGAACACGGAGGGGATAGGCGTACTCAAGTGCCTCGGCCGGCGTGTTCAGCGAGTTGGTCATGTGCGTGTGCACGCCGGAGACGCCGTCTTTGCCACTCCGCCCACCCATGCCGCCGGCGATTGTTTCGTAGTAGGCGAATGGTTCCTGCGTGCGAGGATCGATGCCACCGATGGTCAGGTTGTTCATCGTGCCGGAGGCCGCCGCGGGAATGCGTTCGGGGATCGCTTTCGCTAGCGCGCGCAACAGAACGTCGACGATACGCTGCGACGTCTCCACATTGCCGCCAGCAACGGCGGCGGGCGGATGGGCGTTTACCACGGTACCGGATGGAGCAATCACCGTGATTGGGTTCATCAGACCGGCGGTGGCGGGAACGTCCTCTTGCAACAGGCACCGAAAGACGTAGAAACAGGCCGAGTAGGTGATGGCCTGCACTGCATTGATACTGCCTTCGACCTGCCGCTCGCTGCCGGTGAAGTCGACGGTGACGCTCGTCGCTTCAGTCGTGGCGTTTTTCGTTTTCTTCTTCGGAGTCTTCTCCACCGAGATGCTGACGGCAATTCTTACAGGCGTTTCTGTGACGCCGTCGTTGTCCAGAAAATCCTCGGCACGATACGTGCCCGCAGGTACCTGTGCCAGGAACGATCGCATGATTTCCTCGGAATACTCCAGCAGATCGGCAGCGGCGCGGTGCACGCGCAGGACGCCGTAGCGATTGCAAATCTCCGCGAGGCGGGCTCCGCCTGTATGACAGGCTGCGATTTGTGCGCCCAGATCGCCTTCGCGCTCTCGGGGTGTTCGCACGTTGGCCAGCAACAGTGCAAGAACGTCGCGTACGATCTCACCGCCGCGCATGATCTTCACCGGCGGCATTCGGAAGCCTTCCTGATAAATCTCGCGGCACAGTCCCATTGATCCGGGATACGTGCCACCAACGTCTGCATGATGGGCGCGAGAGGCGACGTAGAAGTTCGGCCTGGAATGGAGGGACCGCGTGCGATCGCGCGGGAGGCGCGCTTTCTCCGCAACGTAAACGGGCGCTACCAGCGTGATGTCTGGGAGATGAGTTCCGCCAGCGAAAGGGTCGTTGAGCATGACAATATCGCCGGGAGCGAACGTACTTTTCTCTATCGCAACGCGCACCGACATGGGCATAGAACCCAGGTGAACGGGCATGTGATCGCCCATCGCGATCACGTTTCCGGCGGCATCGAACACGGCGCACGAATAATCGCGCCGTTCTTTGATGTTGGGCGAGAACGCTGTGCGACGCAGCGCCGCGCCCATCTCCTCAGCAATCGAGTGGAAAAGATTTTTGAAGATTTCGAGTTCGATGGGATCACGACGCACGGAGATCTCAGTGAAGGGTGCAGTGTACTAGACGGATCGATCGTTGAGCCTGGGTCCGACGAGCGCAGAAATGCAAAAATTGTGTTGACATGGCTGTAACACTGCCGCAATATCTTGTACTAATAGGTGGGCCCATACCAAGGGTTGGGTTCCACTCGGAGAACGGGCGATAGTGCCCGAACCGAAGCAAACCTTGCAAGGGAAAAAGTTCACGGAGGAAATACTTTCATGGCAACCAAGAAGAAGGCTGCGAAGAAGAAAAAGAAACACTAACCGTCTTGCGAGACGATACTCGCAAAGAACCCAAGGGATTTCACAAGAAGCCTCCGGAGAGAAGCACCTCTTCGGAGGCTTTTTGACTTCAGTCCTCGGCGTCACTCTTGGGTCTTCGGTCCGCAGAGGAGATAGCGCAACTTGGCAGGACTCGTTGATCACGAGTGAAGGCAAAGTGAACTAAAATGATTGCTCGATGAGACGTTTCAGTCGTGACCTGAGATGCAACGGACAGCTAACACGTGACGAAGTAGGACGGACGACTGGGAACGCTCCTGTAGCACGAATTGGGGTTGTTCGGAATCTCGCATCGTGCTAGAAACGGCTGTAACAGGAATTCTGGCCTTCCTGCAAAGCGGGCGCCGCTTCTCACAGGCCGCATGAGTCCCAGGAAAAAGATCAACGGAAAAGCCACAAAGACGAGTGAGATCCTGATTCCGGAGAAACTCTATTTCCGGATTGGCGAAGTTGCACGCCTGTGCCGTCTGCCTGCCTATGTTCTGCGATTCTGGGAGACGGAATTCCCACAACTCAAGCCCGTCAAGAGCAGCACCGGGCAGCGCATGTATCGACGTCGCGACGTGGAAAACGTCGTGCGCATCAAGCAACTCCTGTATGAGGAGGGATATACCATCGCGGGAGCCCGGCAGCATCTGCGTGACGAAGGCAAGGGCGAGAAAAAGCAGGTCGCCTTGCCGTTCCCGGTCCATGCCCCCGGAGATCTCCGGCATATTCGGCAGGGTCTACAGGAAATTCTCACGATTCTCACGCCGCGCCGCTAACCTCTAGCAATCGAAAGATCTCTCCGTCTTTCCCGTTTTGGGATTCTTCGACCACATGGGTGATGCAGGCTCTTGCGTATCCCCCAACTCACCCTCAATGTGGAAGCCAGGAGTTTGCCATGATCCAAGTGTTAGTTCACCACGAGGTTAATGACTATCGCAGCTGGCGTTCGGTGTTCGACGAGGCAATCGACTTCCGCCACCTAGGCGGCGAGCAGAGTTGCCGTGTCTTTCGGAAATCCGGCGACCCCAACAACCTCACGCTGCTGTTTGAGTGGGAGGACCTCGATCGGGCGCAGCGTTATATGAATTCTGAGGAACTGCGCGACAAGATGAAACAGGCCGGCGTCATCGGGACGCCGGAGATTCAATACCTGGCCGAGATGTACACGGTGCGGCGGAGCGCCGCTGACTGATTGTCGAGCGAGAGGCGGCCAGTCGCGCCGCGGTGCTCGCCCGCGCGAGAATACATCAGGAGACAGACTTCGCTGGCGTTCCTGTATTGACGGCTTCGTCGAGCAGAATGCGGCTGGCTCGTTGGGTTTCCTGGATCAGAGTGCGTTCTTCAGCGGCCACCGTTTCGCCGTCTGTCGCCATCACCGAACCGGCAGCGAGGGCGAATCGGAGGGCATCTTTCTGGTCGTCGAAGTAGAGGATCACTTGCCTGGCCGCCATACACACTTCTCCTGAGGTCGAAAATCGTGGCGCACTCCACCCCTGCGCCACATTCTCGCGGCCCATGGCATCCACAGAAAGTGTCGTTCTTGGTACGCGCGTGATCGCGCGGTGCAGCCTGCGTTAAGCTGGGCGAATTCAGGCCGCTCACGGGGTAAGCGATGGCTGTAAAACGCACTTTGTTTCTTGGACTCTTGCTGGTTTCGTCGCTCGCGCACGCAGACGACAAGAGCCGCATCATCGCGCTGGAAAACTCGTGGAATCAGGCCGAGCTGCACAACGATGCGCACGCGGTCGATATGCTGCTCGCGGACGATTTCGTGATGACGGTCGCTGACGGCTACACGATGAACAAGGCGGCCATGCTGGCATCAGTGCGGGACACGTCGTACCGGCCCGAGGTGTTGCAATCGGAAAACATGGAAGTCCACATGTACGGCAATACGGCGATCGTCACCGGCGCGTATTTGGAGAAAGGAAAAGACAAAGGGAAATCCTACGAGCGGCGGGGACGTTTCACCGACACCTGGGTGAGTCTAGGCGGCGAATGGCGCTGCGTCGCGAGCCATTTCAGCGTGAAGCCATAGTCGCGAATGTTGAATTCCTGAAGCGGCAATCCCCGAAAAGAAAAAAGGCGTGCCGCACGTTGCGACACGCCCAGTCGAAGTGAATTTCAGTCGGTTTCTACCGGCCTTCGTTCTTGTGCTCCGGTTTCGAGTCCGAGTGATTCTGCTTGTTGTTGTTCTGATGCTGTTGCGACGGCGGACGCGGCGTCGACTGCCGGGGCGCCGGCTGCGATTGCGCCGGAGGCCGCGGGTTCGACTGCGCAACGTTTGGGCTCGACGTAGTCTGAGGGGGCCGTGGATTGGCCGGCCGCTCGGCCGCGTTCGACGGCACCGAAGCCGGTTTCGGCGACGACATCACGTTTGGACTGTTGCTGTTCCCATTCGGCGTGCCGGCTGTCGGAGGCCGCGGAACCGGGCGGCTGGCAGTTGCAGGCGTTGCCGGAGTCGCGGGACTCGCGGAGCCTGATGGGTTGGTGGACACGGGGCGAACACTCGCTTGCGGTGGCCGCGCAACGTTGTGCGCCGGCAGACCAGGCTGCGGTTGTGTCGCGCCCGCTGCCGCTTTTGAGTCCATCTCGGTCGGTGTGGCTGGTGATGCTGGTCTTGGTGGCTGCGCGGCACTCGGCGTCCCGGGCGATCCGGGCTTCGCGGGCTGTGCGGCGTTCGGCATTGCTCCGCGGACCGGCTGCGCTGGCTGTGTCCCCGCTGCAGGCTGATTTCCCGGTGCAGGATTTGCGTGGTTCATCGCTGCCGGGGTTTGGCGCATCACGTTCGTACGCAACTGGGCTTCGGTCTGAGTATCGAGTGGCCGGCCGGGATTTTTCGCCAGGGCTTCCTGCTTCGCCTCAAACGGTACGGGTTTTGGCGGTGGAGCGGCCTGCGATACCACCGGACGCGACACGGCTTGTGCAGGTGGCGCGGCCGCATGCACGCCTGCGTTCGCGCCGAGGACGCTTGTCTTTGCCGGTGCTACCGGGGCAGCCGATGCAAATGCTTCTGGCTTTACAGCGCTCGCCGGTACAGCGACGGCGGCTTTGGCGACGGGCTGCGAACTGGTCATCGCACTGGTCGGTACAGCCGTGACCGCTCCGTTCACCGTCTGGTTCGCATAGTGAATGTTCTGTATGTTGTTGTTATTGACGACGGTCGTGTTGTTGTTCGAAACGTAGTAGTTGTTCGTGACGTTGGTGATGTTGGTGATGTGCGTATTCGAAACGTTCACCTGCTGGAAGTACGTGCGGCTCACCGCGTACGACGGAACATAGGGCTCGCCCCATCCGAGCGCGAACCATCCCACGCCTCCACCTGCGCCGAACGAGAGTCCGACGCCGAAGTGTGGACCGCCAACCCATGCAACCAGCGCGGGCGCATAGACTGGACGCGCGACCACCATCGGCCCTGGCGCCCATCCCCAGAATCCGCCGGAGTACACCCACCGGCCGTAGTGGCAGGGAGCATAGCCCCAAGGCGCGTCGTCGACCCAGGTCCAACCCCACGGCTCAACCCAAACCCAGTGGCCGTAGTGATAGGGGGCCCATCCCGGAGCAACGGCGGGAACCCATACCGGACCGTAGGCACCGACTACGCGCCAGGTTCCGTACGCATCGAGTTCGTCGGCGCCGACCACATCTGCGGAGACGTACTGATAGGATTTCGCGTGATCTTCGCGATCGTCGCGCACGCGGCACCAGTCGTCGAAGCCATCGGGTCCCGGCGCGCCCCCCACCTGATGCTGCAGCGAGTTTCCGCCGCTAAAGGAGACCTGCTGGCCGGATTTCACTTTGACGCCGGGGCCTTGTCCAGTGGCTTCGCCTTCGCCGTGCCAAACGGTGACAGACGTTGTGTCCGCATTGGGATCGACATCGAAGCGATAGTCGCCGGACTTCAGAATTGTGAACGCCTGGTTGGGCGTGTCGATCTCGTACGTCTCACCGCCGAACAGGTGGCGGATGTGCAGGTTCAGCGTGCCCTGATCGAGTTCGATCTGGACAATGTCGTCGCTCACGTTGGTGAGCGTCATGCTGGTTTCGGCATTCAGGCGCAGCGCGGCGCTGCCCAGGTGCAATTCCGCCTTTGCGGCCTTGTCGGTCCAGACGCGATCCGCGGTAGTCAAGGGGCGGTTCACTACGGCTTCGACCCAGTCATTCACGCCGCCGGGTTGGATGGAAACGGGACCGGAGATGTATTGCAGCCGCACCGCGCGGCTCGGTGGATCGGCGAAGGCTGAAAGCGCTGCCGAAGTCACGAACAGCGCGATAAGAACGTGCATGAATGCGAAACGTCGAAGAATCTTCATAGGGGTTGGGGACCTCTTCAAATTGAAGCTCTCAAAATCTGGTGGCGAAGTGCGCCTGAAAAACCTCGGCCTCGGTTTTCCCTTGGGTACTATTGACCTGCGGGATGTAAACCCATCATCCGGAACACAGTTGCGGTCGATTTCAGTATGAGGTGCGGCAAGGTCACCGGGAAGGTAACCGTGGTGATGCGACGACTGCCCGGGTTTCTGCGCTTTAACCGGTAAGTGTAGGAAGGAAAAGTCCGTTTGGGGCCACCGGTATGGACGGGGTGCGAGTGTTTCGCCCGGCATGGTCTCCCGACGGGCGGTTCTTAGCCAAGTGCGAACATTGCGCTAGAATTTCAGAGCGTTATGCCGAACCTCATCGTGCTCGCGATCCCGGGTTTTATCGTGCTCGTCGCCATTGAGGCCGTCGCCGACACGATCATGCGGCGCGATCTGTACGAGATCAAAGATTCGGCTGCCAGCATCTCGATGGGATTAGGCAGCGTCGCGGTTGGGCTCGTCACCAAGGCGATGCAACTCGGCATCTTCAGCCTGATTTATCGCTTTCACATCTTCAACCTTGGCTACCAGTGGTGGGTCTGGGTGCTGCTCTTCTTCGGCGACGAGATCAGCTACTACTGTTTTCATCGTGCCAGCCACGAATGCCGGCTCTTCTGGGCCTCACACGTGGTCCATCATTCGTCGCAACGCTACAACTTCTCCACTGCGTTGCGCCAGAGCTGGACGGGCACGATCACCGGCTGGATCTTTTGGATGTGGCTGCCGCTCGTAGGCTTTCATCCGATCATGGTGCTGACCATGCAGGCGATCAGCCTGCTCTATCAGTTCTGGATTCACACGGAGCTGGTGCAGTCGATGGGGCCGCTCGAGTTCGTACTGAATACGCCGTCGCATCACCGCGTGCATCACGGGTCGAACAGGCGCTACATCGACCGCAATCACGCCGGAACGCTGATCATCTGGGATCGTCTCTTTGGAACCTTCGAACCGGAGGACTTTGCGGACCGTCCGCGCTACGGCCTGACCAACAACATCAGCACCTATAACCCGGTGCGGATCGCTTTCCATGAATGGACGGATATCTGGCGCGACGCGCGGCAGGCTCCCGGCTGGTCGAACAAACTGCGCTACATCCTTGGCCGTCCGGGGTGGCGCCATGACGAGCCTGCGCACCTCCGGTCTGCGGTTATGGCTCCCTCAAAAACGCCTGCGTCAGTTTGATCGATCTGGTCCTCGGCGCTGGGATCCTGCCATTTTTCAATTTCCTCTTGACAGCAGTGGCCCAGTGCCCTGAACTTATATCGGGCGATTAAAACGTTTCAATAGATCGTTTCCATAGGCCAGGCCTGCGAGTGGAAAGTCCGGGGAACTTGAGAAATTGAAATCGCAAGATAGCCATTCCGAGAGCGCTCGACCCATCTACGGCATCGCCGTCGACATGGGAGCCAGCCATCTGCGCTTCGTGCTGGCCGACACACAGGCGAACATCCTCGAAGAATCGCGCGAACCCGTGAATTCGGAGGCAGGTGCTCGTGGCGTCATGGCGCAAATTCGCGATGGCATCCGGCGGCTTGTGCCGCCCGGGGAGCTTCTCCAGGGGATTGCGATTGGCGTGCCCGGGTGCGTTCACCCGCAAACTGGGAAAATTTTTGACGCCAACAATGTTCCCGGCTGGAGGGAAGTCGACCTCGGGCAGGAGCTCGAAGATATATTTCACTGTCCTGTCTTCCTCGACAACGACGCCAATATGGCGGCGATCGGTGAACGCTGGAGAGGAGTCGCACAGGGCGTCGACAACTTTGTTTTTGTCGCTGTGGGCACCGGGATCGGCGCAGGAATTTTCATGAACGGAAGCATCTGCCGCGGCAGCAGTGGGTCAGCGGGCGAGGTCTTCCGGATGAATGTGGATTGGACCCGCTGGGAGGAAGATTTCCCCGACACGGGTCACCTGGAGACGTATGCGTCCGGGCTGGGGATCGCTGCGGAGGGACGCAAGGTTCTGTCGACCGCGAATGGTTCCGGCTCATCAACCTTGGTGGAAGAGCGCGACGCTCGATACGTTTTCGAAGCTGCGCAGTCGGGAGACTCGAAAGCCTACGCGGTGATCGAGACCAGCCTGGCTGTGCTGGGTGTGGGCGTCGCGAATCTGGTCAGCGTGCTCGATCCGGAACTGGTCGTTTTCAACGGGGGCGTAGTCCGCGGATCTCCGCAACTCCTCCTTGCCACTGTGGAGAAAGTTGTGCGCAAGATCCACCCCAGGCCACCGATGATTGCGCTCAGTTCACTCGGTGACAAGGCCCAGATCTGGGGAGCGATTCACACGCTGCTCGATCCCGAACGCTCGCACGGCATCCGTGCCGGCCGCGACGCAGCCGCGAAAGAAGCGCTTTAGTTGACGGCTCGCCAATGATGACCGGTCGCTGCGCTTTTCAGCTTTTAATCGTTCCTGAGGCCGCATCCCAGTACACAACTTGCTGGCGGAAGTAGGCTTCATTGGCCATGTGACAGGCCAGCGCCGCGTGATGTCCAAAGACCGCGTCTTCCACGACGGGCTTGCGTGTGCGCACCGCTTCGAAAAATGCCCAGAGATGTGGATGCATGTCGTCGTAGTCGGGCCCTTTAATGCTGATTGACTCCGGCATCGGCTCCTTGCCCAGAGGCGGCGTGTTCTCTTCTTTCCACTTCTTCTCATATGCGACACGCATCGCGTGTGGGAAGCCATTGGCGTAGTAGCTTGGGGCAGTGTCCTTGCCGCTCTGCGGCGAATAGCTGACACCGAACTCGTTCACCTCGAGAATCCCATGTGATCCCTGGAAGCGATAGGTCTCGGGCATGTCAGTTCCCAGGCTGAGCCGCATGTAGACGGGAATCTCGCTGTAGTAGAAAAGGGTTGCGTGCACGTCGGGCATGTTCCGCCCGTCTTTAAAGCGCAGAATTCCACCCGCGGACATTGCCTTCTTCGGGGGCTCGTTGATGCCTAGGATGAACATCATGCCGCTGACCAGATGGACGAGCAGGTCACCCGCCAGCCCCGTGCCGTACTCCTTCCAGCAGCGCCAGCGAGCGAACAAGTAGGGATCAAACGGTCGCTTGGGGACGTCGCCTTGCCAGGTATCCCAGTCGAGATTCTGTGGAGACAAATCTGGTGGTGGCGGATATTCCCAAGCTCCCGTGGGATCGTTGCGGCCCAGCCAGCCTTCCACCAGGCACAAATCGCCAAGCACGCCTTGCGCGACCATCTCTTTCGCCTTCTTGCAGACCAGCGAGCTCACGCGCTGCGATCCGATCTGCACGATACGACCGGTTTGCTTGGCCGCGTTCACCATGGCGATGCCGTCGGCGGGACTGTGCGACATCGGTTTCTCGCAGTAGATGTCTTTTCCCGCTGTAACAGCGTCGACCACGACCTTGCGGTGCCAGTGATCCGGCACGGCCGCCACGATGCAGTCGATGTCTTTATTCGCGAGCAGTTCCTGATAGCGCCGCGTCACGGGAAGGTCGGGCTTGTTGGTGATTTCGCGCGCCAGAGTGTGGCGCCCGTCGTAGAGATCGGCCGCGGCGACGCACTCGATTCCGGGCAGTTCGATCGCCTGTGCCAGCAGTCCGGAGCCCTGCATCCCCACGCCGATGATCCCGAAGCGTACGCGATCGCTCGCCGGACCAAACGGAGGCGCGGCCAGTACCGATTCGGGGCGCAACAGCTTTCCGCCCGCTAGTGACGCTCCCGCCGCTGCTGCGCCGATGCCGATGAACTCCCGCCGCGAAAAATTGCTTTTCATGAGGCCTCCGATGGTTGGGGTTATTCGATTGCCGGGGTCAGCGTGATTTTACGGAACAAAACGTGTCCGTCTTCGCTGCCCTGCAGGTAGATTGGTCCGGGTTCGCCCTCGTGGCTATCGAGCGCGCCGCCGGTAATTCCGGGGATCTCTTTGTGATCGATGATGGTCTTTTCGTCGTGAACCACAGTGACGGTTCGGCCCACCAGCGTGATATCGAACGTCTGCCACACGTCCGGCGTGCGCGCCGGCTCGGGGTTTGGATCGATGAACCCATACACGCCGCCTGTGTGATGGCTGGGCGGCTCCTGGGCGGAATTCGTTTCGATTTGCACTTCGTAGCGCCCACGCAGATAGACGCCGCTATTGGAACTGGGGCCGCAGTTGAATTCGACGTGCAGTTTGAAGTCGCGGAATTTTCGATCGTTGATGAGTTCGGGCCCATTGCCGGGCGTGGTCAGAAGACCATTCGCAACCGTCCACGATTTGCCAGCCATGGTTTTGTTTTCGTGCCAGCCGGTGAGATCTTTTCCGTTGAACAACTCGATGGGCTTTCCCCACTTCGGCTCAGCCGAACGCTTCAAGGACGGCGCGCGCTCGCCCGTCCAGGTCCACGCCGCGCCGTCCGGACCTTTCGCCGTGCCGCTCAGGCGTCCTCCGGTGAGTTTGCCTTCGAAAGGCATGTTGTCCTTGCGATCCCACTCGTCCTGCGGAGAAACGAAGGTCAGCGTGCCGCCGCTCACAGAAATTTGCAGCACCGCCTCGGCATGATTCCACTGGCCAACCATGAGCCCATGCAGTTGCCCGTCTTTGAGAGTAATCTCCAGCCAGCCGGGATACTCGCGATCGGGCGCCTTCACAGTGAGGTCCCATCGTCCCAGGAATGGCTTGACGGCCGCCGCGTCTGCGGCCGATAAATCATTCGTCGCCGCAATGGCGTTCCCAGCGCCCAAAAGCAACACACTCAGCAGCGCTGTCGCAAGATTCTTGAGAGATTTCGACATGAAGGCTCCACGGCTCGGGAAGATATGACGTCGAAGATTAGCAGCATACGAGCAGGATCAGTCGCGCAAAACGTTTTAGTCTCCGCCACTTTCGTTGTCAAACGTTTTCATCGCGCACGAGTGATGAGCCGGACGGAGGGTCGAACCTTATTTTCCCGCTTCCGGCGTTTTGAGCCCGAGAGCGGTGACCGTTGCTTCATCGACAACCGCGGTCCTATCTTTGTCTGTCTTGGTCACCACTCCGAAGCTGCCTTGGTAGTCCCACATGGTCCAGCCCATGCCGTGCTTCTCGAGGGAAGTGCGGACATCGGTGATCCAGGCAGCGCGGTCTTTCGGGTCGGCATACTTGCGATAGACGCCGAATTCATTGCACACGACTGGCACACCGCGCGTGTGCGCCCATTCGGCGACCTGAGTGATTTCCGCATCAATACGCTCTGCGTTCCAGTGGTCGAGTCCGTAGCGAACGACCGCGAGACGGTTCACTGCGTCCGGTTCCAACGCTGCGGCTTTCTCTACTGACTCAGGGGTGGACGGGTAGGTAACACCCTTGAGAAAGTGCCAATAGTTCACGCCCCACGTCGCGCCCTGGTGCGTAAAGATGTGAGGCTCATAAAAATGGAAGTTATAGACGATGTTCGGATCGCGCAGGGGCTCGATGAACAACAACTGATCGTCGTTTGACCATTGCGCCCCGGCCACGATGATAGTGTGCTGCGGCGCGCCTTCCCGGATCGCCGAGGCGAGCTTTGCCTGGACTCCGTACCAGCGATAGCGGTCCTGTATCTCGGGTTCGTTGAGGATTTCGAAGAACACGCGGTCCGGATCGAGCTTCGCGAAGTGGCGCGCGAGCGCACGCCAGAAGTCGGAGAACTGCTCGACGAAATCATCGTGGCTCAGTTGCGCCTTGAAGTCGCTCTCGGGGTGGATGTCGATCACCACCGCGAGATCGTGATCGAGAATCATCTTTATCGCATCGTCGAGGTAGCCGAGATAGTCGGCGGGGATTTCGTCGGCACGATTGTGACCAAACACGGGCTGCGGATTGACGCTCAGGCGAATGTGGTCGAATCCCATTGCCTTGATGAGTGCGATGTCGCTGGCCGTCGTCCAGGACTGGAAGTGATCCTTGGTGTAGCCCTTCGGATCGTAGACTTGCGCGAACCAATGGCTGGTATTGATGCCATGTCGTAGATTGGTGAGCCGTCGAGGCGGAACGCCTGTGAGACGCTGCGCGAACAATCCCGGAACAAAGGTTAAGAGCGCGCAAAGCATAACCAAGAATCTTACTTTCATGGTTCAGCTCAAAATCGGCAGCGCGCGGATCCTCTTTTTTGTGGCCGCGTAAATTGCATTGCAAATCGCCGGGGCAAGCGGCGGGATGGGTGGTTCGCCTGCACCCGTCGGCGGTTCCGTGCTCTCGACGAAGTAGGCTTCCACCTTCGGGATCTCATTCATGCGGATCGGCGCGTAATCGTCGAAGTTGCCTTGTACGATCCGGCCCTTTTCAATCGTGATCTTCGCGCGCAGCGCGTTCGTCAACCCATAAATCACGCCGCCCTGGATCTGCTGCTCGAGAATGTTGGGATTCACCACCTGCCCGCAATCAATCGCGCTTACCACGCGATGAACTCGCGGTTGATTCTGCTCCATCGAGAGCTCGACCACCTGAGCGCAGTAAGTGCTGAAACATCCGAAGCACGCGATGCCGTGATAGTGGCTTGCTGGCAGAGGCTTGCTCCATCCGGCCTTATCGGCCGCAAGTTGCAGGACGCCGCGCATGCGCGCCGTGTGCCAGGTCGCGTCGAAGTACTTGATATCCTCGTCTTTCGAGAGCAGGTGCAGACGATAGGCGAGCGGATCTTTTCCCGCCGCCGTTGCCAGTTCATCGATGAAGCATTCGCTGGCAAAGCCAACCTGCAGCGCGTAGACCGATCGCATCCAACCGAGCGGTACCGGCGTTTCGGTCGCGACGTATTCCAGCAGGGCGTTGGGAAAGGAGTAGATCAGCGCGGCCTCATCTTTCAGATCGGGATCAACTCCGCCCTCGCCCGGCTGTCCCTTCTGCGCGCTGATCGATGGAGCGACCACGTGATGCGAAAATGCGACCGGCCAACCTTGTCCGTCGAGCACCGCGCTCAGCTTGTGATAGCTCGCCGGACGATACGTCGAATTGCGCATATCGTCTTCGCGCGTCCAGATTACCTTCACCGGGCCGTTGATTGCTTTCGACACCTGTGCTGCTTCAACCCCGTAGTCATGTTCCAGCCTGCGGCCGAAGCCACCGCCGATCAGCAGGACATGCACCTTCACGTTGTCGGGATCGAGGCCGACGGCGGTCGCCACCGAATCGCGTACATCCTGCGGGACCTGTGTCGGCGCCCACACTTCGCACTTCGATCCTTGATAATGGGCGGTGGCATTGCCTGGCTCCATGGGCGCATGCGCCATGAAGGGCAGTTCGTATGCCGCTTCGATGCGGCGTCCGGAAGCCTTCGTGACGTCGCCCGTGGAGTAGAGCGGCACGCCTTTCTTGGACGCGCCCTGGTGCAGCGAATCAATCACCGCCGCGGTGTTCAGGTCTTTATTCGGACCTTCGTCCCAGGAAACCTGCAACAGGCGGCGCCCCTCCATCGCGCTCCACACGCTATCGGCAACCACGGCAATCGAGGAATCACCAATCTTTCCGACATAGTTCACGCCGGAGATCTTCTTCGTGTCTTTGTCGTCGAAGTTGGCGACTTTTCCGCCAATCACCGGGCACCGAGCCAACACGGCATACTTCATGTCGGGGACACGGAAGTCGATGCCATACTCGGCGCTGCCGTTCACCTTCGCGGGTGTATCGAGACGTGGAATCGGCTTGCCGATGATCTTGTAGTCCTTTGCCGTCTTTAAGATGACATCCGTAGGAACGGGAAGCGTTGCGGCTTTATTGGCGAGTTCTCCATAAGAGGCTCGCCGGTTCGAGCCAGAGTGCAGCACGGCTCCGTTCTCGGCTTTGCACGACGCTCGCGCGACGCCCCACTGGAGAGCCGCTGCCGAGATCAGCATTTCACGCGCGGCCGCGCCTGCCTTGCGCATCGGGTCCCACGTGGTGCGAACACTGGCGCTGCCGCCGGTCGTCTGGTCGCCGAATAACGTGCTTGCACCCGCCTGCTCGATCTCGATCTTCTTCCAGTCGGCCTCGAGTTCCTCGGCGAGGATCATGGGGAGGGAAGTGCGGACGCCCTGTCCCATCTCGGAGCGCGGGACGACAACGATGACCTTGTCGTCGGGAGTGATCTTTAAATATGCGTTTGGTGAGAAAACTTCGCCATTGGTGCCGTTCGAGCCATGCGGCAGGTAGAAGCCGATCACCAGGCCTGCGCCCGCGGCGACTCCAGCGGTGATGAATTCGCGTCGGGAGAGCGGGCTCATCGCGCACCTCCGTTGCTCGCGGCGCGCTGGATCGCCCGCCGGATGCGCTCATACGTCCCGCAGCGACAGATGTTGGCCGCCATGAAGCTTGTGATTTGCTCTTCCGTTGGATTCGGTGTTTTCGCGAGCAACGATGCCGCGGCCATGATTTGCCCGCTTTGGCAGTAGCCGCACTGCGGTACTTCTTCGGCGATCCATGCCAGTTGCAGGGGGTGCTGGCTGTTGGGCGAGAGACCTTCAATGGTCGTAATGTTTTTGCCGGCGACCTGCGAGACTGGAGTGGAGCACGACCGCGTGGCCGTACCTTCGACGTGCACAGTGCACGCTCCGCACAACCCCGCGCCACAGCCGAATTTCGTTCCGGTCATTTGCAGGGTGTCGCGCAGAACCCAGAGGAGAGGAGTTTCCGGAGCGACGCTGACTTTGCGCTCGCTCCCGTTCACACGAAGAGTGAAGTCTGCCATGTTGGTCCCGTTGGTGGTTGACGAAGCCCATCATGGTAGCGGAAACGAGGGAAAAGAGAAATGACGAGTCGTCAGCGTCCGCGAATTCTGACTCGAGGTTTTACGAGCGTGACGAACCCTCGGCCGATGGCTATCGGGAGACGAAGCAGGGCGGGGCAGGTTCAATTTCCGGAAGATCGAAGAGGCTCTCGCGGCGGGGCTAGCTAGGCGATGTTCCAGAGAAGGCCATGTAGCTTTTCGGAGGCCATCCCGGCGTCCAGGCATTGCCGTCAACGACCACTTGCACCGGAACGCAGATGATCGCCGCGACGGCCTTCGCGACGGCACCGGTTCGCTCAAACCCCGCGCGTCGCTCCTGCCTTTCAGACGTCAAGAACAGCAGTGTTTTTCCGCGTTGAGGGATCAACTCGAGGTGCCAGATGGATCCGTGTTCCCCTGAACTTTCCCGCAACCGGATTGCTGAGAATTCGGCAAAGGCTCGGCTTCTTCTCTGGGTATTCCGGACCAGTTCGACGGCTCGTTGCGAATTGTCGAATATGATTTCGTCGAAGATGGCCTGCGGACCGACGCCAGTAATCCAGCGATATTTAAATTGCAGTCGACCGGCATCCGAATCTTTGCGCAGGCGCAGGAAGGAGCCGGGCTTGAGGTCGGTGATCGCCAATGTTCCCCGATAAGCGGCGAGTGGTGCTACCTCGCCACAGCCGATCATGCCTTCCAGCACGGCATTGCGTCCCTGGCGACGATATGCCGGGATCGCAATCGAGAGGTAGATTGCAATCACCGCCAGCGGAAATAGCAAATCAACTGGATTCATGAATGCCGAATACTCCCATCGTTTACTGCGAAACCAGCTGAATAGATCTGAGCCTCATCGCAAGAAAACATAGCGAATCACAACGGCGGTAAATACGTATTCAAATCCGTACAAGAACGGGTCCACGATCAGTCGTTGCCTTGCCGTCATCGGATCACCGTAACTGCGCACCAGATACGCTCCATAAGTGGATACGGCACAGATAAGGACACCCACGAACACCAGCAGATTGAATTCGCGTGTCACGACCACAAGGGCCCCACCGATGTAAGGAAGGAGGCCAACGGAAACCGCCAACAATAGCAACTGCAGTCTCGGTTCGGACGCTTTAGTTGGAATCCCTGCGTGACTGTTCACTGATTGTCCTTATCAATTCGTTCCGCATCTGTCCCTGCCACTCCCTGAACGCCGGCAGGTCGTAAAGCCGCAGGCTCAATTCATCCTGAGGAAGATTCGACGCGTGCCGCTCCGCGGGCGCGGTTCGAATCGCGCTGCTTAATTTTGCTGCCGTGGCGCTGTCGAAACTCTCTGAGACGATGACCGTGTTGTCGGGCCACTCTTCCACGATCACGGGGCCCTCTTCGGTTGACACGAGAGCCGCTCCTGCCGGACACGGGGCTGCAGAACACCTGGGAACGTCCTGGATGAGGGCGTTGCTGTAGCGTTTGGCAACCGAGGTCGCGTAGAAACGGGCAAAGTGTTCGGCAGCGGCAGCCGTCTTCCAGCGCGACACGTACAGAAGCGCGACGTCGCCTGTCTTCACCTCTCCATCCTTTGTAAGTTGCGCTTTTCGAAATGCGACGTACGATCCGCCTTGCCACGCCGGCGCGAAATCTGCGGCTCCGTGCTTGTCGCCGAACTGCTTCAGGAGTGCACGCACATCGAGTTCACCGAAGGATCCGAAGTCAAAAACTTCGTAATTCCCGTTCAGCACGGGGCGAACGTCGGGAATCGACACGGGCGGCAGCTTGGCATGCTCGAGGTATGCATTCGAATCGAACACCTCGTGCGTGTTTCGCGGAGGCTGCGCGAACACGCCTTCAAACGCGGCGTGCTTGCCGCGCTTCTGCAGGAGGTCAGCTTCAAAGAACAAGCCTTCGCGGTACGGGAAGCTTCCGGCCTCGCGTAGAACCATTGGAGCCTTGTGCATCAACTCCGTATCGATGGTCGCCGAGACGGCTGCATCTTCCATGGACGCGACCACGCCGGGCGAATCCTTAAGGTTGCGACCAAACAGCGAGAGCATGAAGTCGATGTAGACAACCATGGCTTGTCCCTCGACCACGGCATGCCGTGCGGTCGTGCTCTCGCCATTCAGATCTGCCTGGTCGTCGGAGCCCGGTTTCGATCCAGATGCCTTCTCACCTGCCTTGGCCCAATGCTGCAGGTCATAGTTCTGATCTTGCAATGCGTGCGTCAGTTCGTGCGCAAGGATAGGGCCCTGCTTCTCCATGGAGATCGTATTCAGCAGCCAGATCGTCTTGGTCTCGTCGTCGTAAAGGCCTGCGATTGATTGTCCATTCGCCTTCACCAGGAACTCGCGCAGGTTGAAGTCTCGCGGGAGCAAGCCGAATTTCTTCATCGTAAGTTCAGATCGGCCGAATCTCTGTGAGTATTCCGCGCGTGCCAGCCGATCCTTGGTGAATTTCTCGATGTCCGCCGGTCCCACGAGCGCTTTCTTGACAGCTCCGTGCTTGGGGAAGCCCGTATCCTCGCTGGCAAAGTCGAGAACTTTGTCGACGGCGCGGAACAGCTCTTTTGTGTCGACATCGGTCATGCGCACATCGGCCGGCTTGTCTTTGCGCATCTTGCGAGCCATGTCGGCCAGGCTCTGCTGCTCCGGCGCCTGGGTAGTGGCGTCGCTTGTCGTCGAGCTGGTTGCGGGCGTTTGTCCGACCGAAGCAACGGCGAACACTACGGCTACTGCCATCGACGAGACCAGGCGAGGCAAACGCGGCATGCATATCCCCCGAGCAAAAGTACTTTCATCAATTTTGAAAGAAGCATCGCCAGAACCGAATCGCAAACTGGCGAATGCCATTACGGGCGTAATTGATGTCGCTGCGCGCCGAAGTAACCACCGAGTAACTCACCATTGGACGAGCAATCGGTATCAGGCCACCGGTCCATTGCCGGCGACACGCTGCTACACTGACACCCTATGATTTCGGGCTTTGCGACTGCCGAAGGGACGGCACGGTATCGCGAGCGCTTTGCTCAGCTGCGCGAGGCGGAGCATTTTCGCCAGCCAAAACATGTCTCCGGCGCCGCCGATCTCTGGCTATCTTCGATCGGCCTGGGAACCTACCTTGGCGAGCCGGACGATGCTGCCGATGCCTCCTATACGGACGCGATCATGGCGGCTGTTCGCTCCGGTATCAACGTTCTTGACACCGCGATCAACTACCGCCATCAGCGCTCCGAGCGAAACATCGGGTCCGCCCTCGGGCAACTGATCGGCGCCGGTCAACTCCGGCGCGACGAAGTCCTGGTCTGCACCAAGGCCGGGTATCTCTCGTTCGACGGAAATCTGCCTTTGGATCCGCGTGCATATTTTGCGAAGGAATATGTTGAAGCCGGGATCGTCAATCCCAAGGATCTGGCCGGGAGCATGCACTGCATCGCCCCTGCCTATCTCGAGAATCAGATCGAGCGCTCGCGACGGAATCTCGGCATCGAAACCATCGACGTTTTCTACCTCCACAATCCCGAGACGCAGCTCGCGGACGTCTCGCCCGAACTATTCCAGCTGCGTTTGCGACACGCCTTCGAATCGCTCGAGCGTCAGGTCAAAGAAAGGAAAATCCGCTACTACGGCATGGCCACCTGGAATGCGTTTCGTGTGCCCGACGGTTTTCGCGACTACATCAGCCTTCCGGTGTCGGTTGAGATCGCTCGCGAGGTTGGTGGCGAAAACCACCACTTCCGCTTCATCCAGTTGCCCTTCAACCTGGCGATGCCCGAGGCCTTTGGACTTGCCAACCAGACTCTCGGCAAGAAAAATCTTTCAGTGCTTTCCGCTGCGCAACAACTCGGGGTTGCGGTCATCGGCAGCGCGACTCTTTACCAGGGACGACTCGTTCATAGCTTGCCGTCCTTTATCCGACAGACGCTGGGCATGAAGGCCGACTCGGAGAACGCAATTCAGTTCGCGCGTTCCACGCCCGGACTGACAACCGCTCTGGTTGGCATGGGGAATGCGATTCACGTAGCCGCGAACCTGAAGCCGGCTCTGCTGCAGCCCGCCCGGCTCGATGAATGGTCACGTTTGTTTTCGAAAAAGGAAGTGTGAACGGTGGGTTCTTTACGTCGGAGGCTACAACCACCGAGTCGCGAAGGCCTAAAATGAAGACGCCGCGGGCTGGCTGATTACTTGAGCGCCTGCAGCTTCGCTTGAGCCATCTGTTCCGCTTCGGTCTTCGGATTCTCTTTTACGATCTGCTCGTAGATCTTCTTGGCTTCCGCAGGCTGCTGCGAAGATTCGTAAAGTTGCGCCAACTGCAACTGCGCGGTGACCTTGCCTACCGTGTCGCTCGGCTTGTCGATCAACTGCTTGTAGAGATCCAGGGCGTCCTTGGTGCGATTCAGGTTGCCGTACAACGATGCCAACGCTAACTTTGCCAGCGACGCCACATCGCGATTTCCGTTACTCGCGACATCCTTCAGCTGTTTCTCGGCGGTCGTGTTATCACCCACCTCGATTGCGGTTGTTCCCAGCAAGTAACGCGCGATATCAGCCGTGTGGGTGTGGGGATACTGATCGACGATGGCCTGCAGTTGCTTTTTCGCTGCAGCCGCCCGATCTTCCATCGATGCGAAGGAAGGGACGTTCGGAGTTTCAGGTGCACCCGCCGGCCGAATTTGTGTTTGCAGGGTTCGTACGGCATGCCCGAGCTCGACGTTCGCTTTTGCGTCCTGTTGCGCGAGGTAGTACCACGTGCCGCCTACCGCGACCAGCGCGAGCACCGCAACCACCACACTCGTAACGATCTTGGACTTGTGCTCAACCGTCCAATGGGCGGTGGCTTCCGCTGCCCCGATCGTGGCTCGGGTGAAGCGGTCGGATTTCAGCTGATGACGAGTTTCTGCGCGCACGTACTCCCCTTCTTCTCAGCACTGTAAGTTGTGGGCTGACAATTGGTTAGTGTAGCAGGCGAAAATTGGCAGCGTCAAAGGTCGTCAACGTTACCTTCGGGGGACGTCTGCGTGGGGCTGGCGGTGGTTTTCGAGGCCGCAAGCTCGTTCTCCAGGAAGGAACATAAGCCGCCGGTTGGTGCCGGCGGCTCAAGAGCGAAACTCGGAAAAACGAACTAGCGCTGGGTCTCTTCGAGGATCCCCTGCTCCAGCTTCTCCTGGCATTCGATGCAATGCCGCGTCCACGGTACGGCCTCCAGCCGCTTCGGGTTGATTTCTTTCCCGCAGTGAATGCACTCGCCAAAACTGCCTTCGCGTATGCGCGAGAGTGCGCCTTCCACCATCTGCAACAGTTGGCGTTCGTTGTTGCTCTGGTGAAACAGGAATTCCTTGTTATACGAGTTCGCCGCCTTGTCGGCGATGTCCTGCGTAGCGTCCTCGTCCGCTGACCGTCCATCCTGTTCGGTCCGTGAGACGGTCCGGCGAAGTTCCTGCTGCCGCGTTTCAAGCCGTTTCTTGAAGTAATCCAGTTTTTTTTTGTCCATGGAAGTAATCGCGCTGCTTCTATGAGCAGCGCCTCTCAGAGCAGATTTCTGCCCTTAAGCCAAACAAAAATGATAAGCGCCAAAATTGAAATGCGTCAACAGGGGTAAGCCAGTAGGCTCGGTGCGGCGGCGCCCCGACTTCCTCTTTCAGAACGGATACAACCCTGCGACAGATGTTATGCGTTATCGCGGGAGCGGTTTATCGGTGCTCGCCAGCGCATACCCCATGACCGCCATTGCCGCTGCATTCTCCCGCAACTCTCGCGGATCGACTTTGTCGAGAGTGTCGGCGGCTGTGTGGTGATAGTTGAAGTAGGTGCGACCGTCCTGCATGAGGCCGAGCGTCGGGATGCCTTCTTTCGACATGCCCGAGATATCCGCGCCCGGTGGAAATGATGTGAGCTTGATGAGATCGGCTCCGAAGCTTTGCAGGATCTCCTGTACGGGACGCAGAAACTCGATCGCTTGCTGGTTCATTTTCGCGTTAAATCCGAGCGGGTGCGCCGCTCCGAAATCGCTCTCGATCGCCGCAATGTGATTCGCGAATTCGCTGGTGTGGGCGGCGGTGTATGCGTCGCGTCCGCGCCCGCCGTTCTCTTCGTCCATCCACGCGATCACTCGCAACGTCCGCTTCGGATGAAGATGAAGCTTCTGCACCAGTTCACCAGTCTCCATAGCCACTACGACTCCGGCGGCGTCGTCGATCGCGCCCGTGCCCAGATCCCATGAATCGAGGTGTCCGGAAACGACCACAACTTGTTCGGGATGTTCACTGCCTCGGATGTCGGCAACCACGTTGAATCCGGTGGCGTCTGGCAGGCTTTGCGGCGTCAGTACAAGATGCATGCGGACGGTGCCTTCGGCATTCAAGTGGGCGATGAGTTCCGTGTCTTCTTCTGTCACCGCGCCGGCCGGAATTCCTGCGGGAACACTGTAGCCAGTGTGTGGAAGGCGATAACTGGCGCCCCCGACAGAACGGACCAGAGACGCAACCGCGCCGAGTCCCGCGGCCGCTTTCGCGCCGGAGCTACGGTACACGACCGCTTCCCCGTACGCATCGAGCGCAAACCCACCGGCGGCCTTCGCGCGATCAAACGGGACATCGAACAAAACGATCCTGCCGGCAACTTTGTCACGTCCGAGCGCGGTCAGTTGATCGAAGCTGTGGACAACGACGACCTCCGCAGTGATGCCATCCGGCGGAGTGGGTGTGCTCCCTCCGAGCGCGGTCACCACGATCTTCTGTACCGTTTGGGGAGTCCGGCCTGGATACTCCACGAGTTCCGCCGTCTCAGCGCCCCGCACCCAGTGGGGGACCTTGACTTCTTCCAGTCGGACCTCAAGCCCTAGCTTTCTCAGCTCTTCGGCAACATATTGAGCCGCTTGTTCGGCCTGAGGAGAGCCACTGATGCGAGGGCCGATATTTTCAGTCAGATGCGCTAACTGCTTGAATGCGTAGTCGTCCTCAAGGGCCGCATCGCGAAGGGCGACGAGATCGGCGGTCAGTTGCGCAGTGAAGTTATAGTTGGTTTTCCCGGGCAAGGTTCGGGGGCGTTCCTGTCCTACTACCACTCCCAGTAACGATGAAAGCACGAACCAGAAAAAAGCCGCCACAAGACCCACGCTCCCGCGCAGCCCCGTCAATCAATCCCTCCTGCCAACATTCGTTCTCCTTCTTTCTTTTCGGCTCGCGGCCGCGTTCAGATTGGCAAAGCCTGGTGAGGCGATTCAGGCAAGCCGACGCACGCGCACAAGACCGCACAGTCTACTACGATCCTCTGGCTGGAACCGGAAGAAGGAGTCGTGACGCGTGGGAACGGTCGGTTTCTAGCCTGAGCTAGTCTTGATTGGCGGCGCGGGACGGCGGATACGCCGGGGCGTCTGCCGCATCCGTTTCTTCATCGTCCTCGAGCAGCGGAATTGTGGCTCGAAGAGCTTCAATTTCCTGGCGGACGCGAAGGATCTGCAATTCTTTCTCGCGTAAAACCTGATAGAGGTCCCGCATATGGTCTCCGTCGAACATGGCTGGAAGATGCTGGGAGGATACAGGATTTCGGGCCGAATCGACACCCCAAACTTAGTGCAGGGACAGGGGTAACGGCTGACGGCGGAAGCTTCAAACAAAAAAGTGACCCCATTACTGGGGCCACTATTCAAAGAGGCAGAAAGGCGGGAAAGTCAGGGAAGACTTTGCAAGGCTCCGTTCTGACATGCAAAACGGCGTTTTGGAAGTTGTCGAGAACAATGGGTTGTGGTGAAGGTCATTCTTGAGTATGCGGCCTCTTTTGTTATCGAAGATTTGTGCACTTCCCGCTCCAAATTGAGACATCACAAGGACGTGTGATCTGCTACCCTTGTAAGCCATTGCTAACAAGATGCTTAGTGTTGGGACGGATTGCTGCCCGTCCCGAGTCGCCGCACCAACACATGCGATTCCGAAATGCATATTGCTGCACATTCATTGCACCCCCATTGCTTCCGACCATAGGAGCTGCAAAGCAAAAACCCCATCTGGATCATCCAGATGGGGTGAAAAGTCGGCAGAAACTGCAATCGTCCGAGGGGGCTAGCTATTGCCCGCCACGGTGCGAAGTTTTCCGGGCATGAAATGGTACGGCGGCCAAGGGCCGCTGATGACCAGTTCGCAATTCTTAAGCTGCTTGGCGGCCATGTTGTAGCGGTTCTGGTATTTCTCGACGGACTTCGAGTCGATCAGGTGGGCGATATCGATCAGCATGCCGTCGGATGCGACCTTTTTGCAGCTGATTTCTTCTTCCAGAGGATTGAAGAGCTTATGAACCTGGACGGAAAGGGCGCGCGCCTTGGTCTGGCGCTCTCTTTCCTTCGACGCCTTCTCGCGCAACTTGGCGAGGTATTCGCGGCCTACGGTGTCAGGCAGCTCGACGTTCATCATCGCTTCGCGCAATGACCCATCGCGAACCACGAGTTTCAGTCGCATCTCGGACTTGCCGCGTAGTTTCTCGACGCTCTGGCCGAAGGTGCGGCGATTCGTGCGGACCGCTTGCCGGAGGGCTTCGTCGCTGTCGAAAATTGTTCCGAATCGAAAAGGTAGGACGGTGGAGTTCCGGAAGCAGACGCTAACCACTCGGGCGTGCTCCAAAACGGTTTTTTCGTCGACTTTGTGAGTGGCCCGATCGTATTCACTCACCACAACGGCAAATTCGCCGCTCGGGTAGCTAAGGACGGGGGCTCCATTGACACCCTGAATGCCTTCCAAAAGGAAGGGACGCCGGGCACGGGTACCATTAGGGAGGGCCTGATGCTCAGTCAGGCAGTATGCGTACCACGCCATATCGATCTCTCCGAATCTGGGCAGAGACGAACATCCCGTCTCTTTGCATTCGCGAAAGTAGGGTCCGACACTCGAAATCTGGAAGAAAGGGCGGTGCTGCGACGAGAACAGACGTGAATGACTACGTCCAAAACGATATTACTTCCGTCACATGGAAAATTGCAACAACTTCGTAGCATTCACTCGATTCAATGAAGCGTTGTGATCTCAGTTTGACCACAAGTCAGGTGCGACGGGCGTGTGCAACGGACGCGCCGCTACACAAAAGAGACCGGAGTTTTTCTGCAACGGCGAGCGGTGAACAATCATTTCTTGATCGCCGGAAATTTCGAAGCGCACTCTCAGCTTCGAATAATGAAGAGGTTAGCCCGACGCTTTCTCAAGTCTACTGTGTCTGAAATTGGACATGAGTTCACTCGAGCAGCGGACACGATATTCAACTCTTCGCTGCTTTTGCGGTGCGCTCCTGCAACGCGATGGTGACGACGCGCAACATGTCGTCCCAAGGCGCAGGCTTGCCTGTCCAAATCTCAAATTGACGCGCCGCCTGATGCACGAACATTTCAATGCCCGGGATTACTTGCACACCCTTCGCCTTGGCCAACTTGACCAGCTTGGTTTCGGGCGGATCGTAAATCATTTCGAACAGATACCGGGCGTTGATTTCGTTTTCGTTCAAGGGCGACTCGCGCGTGTTTCCCATGCCGACAGGAGTTGCGTTGATGATCACATCAAAAGAAAGCTTTTTCAGGTCAGGCCGCTTGATCGTACGCGCTCGCGCCTGACGTGCCAGTTTCTGTGCCGGCGCAGCACTCCGGTTCAGGATGAAAACCTCGCTGCCCCGCTCCTTCAAGCCAAATACGGCGGCCCGGGCTGCTCCTCCCGCGCCGAGGACCAAGACCCGAGCTCCCTCCAGGGTGATTCTTTGCTCAAGAGGACGAACCACACCAGCGGCGTCCGTATTGAAGCCGTAAAGCTTCCCGTCCTGTGCGCGGACAACCGTGTTGCACGCGCCGATCTTGGTTGTGTGCGAATCGGTGTTATCCAGGTGCTCGACGATGGATTCTTTGTACGGCATCGTAATGCTGACACCGTGAATCGGAATGTCACGGACGCAGGCCAGCAGATCCTTCAATGTCTTAGCGTGGAGCGCGAGATACACGGCATTTACGTTTTCGCGTCGCATGGCGGTGTTCATAATGACTGGGGAGAGTGAGTGCGCGATCGGATCGCCCGCCACCCCGTACACTCGGGTCGCCACGTCAACCTGCTCAATGCGATATACGCTTCGCAAATCCTGAGCGGTGACCTGTCCCGGCGCCGTTCGCTCGCCTTCGCTCACCGCCGCGAAGGTGAACGCGCTTCCCGCACGTACGCCAAGAACCCTGCTGATGATGCCCTGCTCCCCCATGCAGAGACCGACCAGTGAGTGCCGGTCACTCTCTTTTTCCAGAAACTTCATCATCGTGATGTTGTCAACCAGCGTCGTCGCTGTTGAGACGACCTTGTAGTAGTCCGCGGGATAGGCGCGCATCTTTTCCAGGGTTTCTTCCAGCTTCTTGGTCGCACGGAAGTCGTGAAAGGAAAGGATGATGCCAGCGCTGGTCCTAAGCTTCTGGAGTTGCTCAGGCTTGCACTTCAGAGCGGTCTGGAGCTCCACGTCCACGAGCTGGCATCCAGCAGACGCGGCCCGGCCGAGGAGGTCGAGCTGGGCCGGAATCGTACCCTTGAATTTACCCCCACTGGCGATCCGCCGGCACGTCGCGATGGCCACGGCATGGGGGTACATCTCGAAGAAATGCTTGATCTTAGGTAAGGCCAACCCCGGTTTCGGCAGATAGTCCAGCCGGAACTCCAGAAAGGGGTTATCCCGGACCAGCCCCTCGGCTTTCTCAATGAGTTCGGCTGGATCGGTTCCGGTAACAGCAACGCAGACCCGGGGTAATCGAAGCGGCAGATATCGTTGAATGTAACTCTGGGTCGAGCTCATTTTTGCGAATAAGTCGGCGCGATCTTACAGGGGCCTAATCCCAGATGCAACAACGGATTATGTCGAGTTGGCCGGAACACTTTGGGAGCAAAGACCCTTACACCCTCGTAACCTTGACCCTCCCCCACCCGCTTGTTACCTTCCGGCTGAGCCCCTGTGTCGAACGCGATTTGCTGGGGAGAACCTGGGTTAGCAGCCTTGGTTCGGAGGTAAAATGAAGAAAACAGGATTGTTACTTCTGCTGGTCGCGGCCTCGGCCATCGCGCAGGATACTAATTTGGCCTCGAACGGAACCCCGGCAGACGCCAGTGCACCCCAAGGCACCTCTCCGACGTCGGTGAGTTTCCCCGTCGAGCGAGTCCAGACGCCGACTTACGCGGACCTTTACTGCGCGGGGTTCATTAACAAACAGATTTTGCCGAACGCCAACTACGTGACCGGCGGCCTCCAGACTCCGAACACGACCAAGTTCGTCACCGGCGACATTGTGTACCTTACCGGCTCCAGCTATACGCTCGGCGGTCAGTACACCATTCTGCGTGAATTGCTGGATCAGAATCGGTATGAAGTCTTCCCAGGCCAGAAAAAGGCTTTGGCGGAGGCGGGTCAGCCTTACGGGGAGATCGGCCGCGTTCGTGTCGTCGATACTCGCAGCAAAGGGGCCATCGCCCAGATCGAGTACTCGTGCGATCCGATCAATCCTGGAGACATCGCCGTTCCATTCGCCGAGAAGCCTGCGGTGTCGTTCCACCCGCCGCTTCGCTTCGATCGTTTCGTCCCGCCTACGAATGGCAAGTTGAGCGGACGCATCGTTCTCGGCAAGGACTTCGACTCTGTTCTTGGAACCGGCATGAAGGTCTACGTGAATGTGGGTTCCAACCAGGGAGTGAAGATTGGAGATTATTTCCGTGCGGTGCGGTCTTACGGAGCTGACCTGAAAGATCCGGTCGATAGTCTTTCCTTTTACGCGTCGACGGCGGAAGACACCCAGAAGAGGCCTCCTGCCATCGAAGGCAACTGGATGACGAAAACCAAGGGGCCGAACATTCACGTGAGCGACTTGCCCCGCCGGGCGGTGGGCGAGATTGTGATTATCGGGGTCACCCCCACGACCGCGACCGGAATGATCGTCTTCTCGATGGAAGACGTGCATGCCGGTGATGGCGTGGAACTCGACGAACAGGCTCAGTAGGACGCCCAATCGAAGTTGAATTTGTGCCGGAGAGGCGAAGGCCTCTCCGGTTTTGTTTTGGAATCGATGGAGGAATGCGGTTGGGAGACGTGAAATGCCCTTTGACGGAGTTGTGCCGTCAAGAGCACAGATGCTCTGGTCGATCCAGCACAGGGATATTCGAAAGGAAAGTCCGGGGGAAGGACTTAGGCCAGAATGCTTCCGCCGATTCGCCTCAGCGGAAGAACACGATGTGATAGTCGCCCGGAATTTGCGAGGCTCCCACTATCAAGAGGATCGTGACGATTGCGAGTTCCATGAAAATTCTCCCCACCCCATTCGGCAATATAACGCCGAATCCATCCTGTGACACAAATACTTCTGCACAACGTATTACCAAAGCGCCATTCCATTGGATGCGAGCCGCGTCTGCGCGTGATGAAAACGGACGGAGCCAGGCCGTGGGAGGATCCTCGGCCCGCGACGCAGCTGTCTTCGCCAGCGAGGCAGCCGTCGTCAGTGGGTTCCTGCCCGGGCGAGCAACGCCAGCGCACCTGCGGCAGCTCCTCCGACGACCAGCCATGCTGAATTGACTCGATACCGGAATAGCAGCACGGCGCCGGCAACCGCGATCGCAAGCGTAAGCCAGTCGACGACCGCAGTACGGGCAAGTTGCGCCGACACTACAACCATCAACGCCAAGGCTGCCACATTGATTCCATCCAGCGCCGCCCCGACGAGTGCCGAACGCCGCAATCTCGGCACGAGGGGTCCGCTGATGGCGACCAGCGTAAACGCCGGCAGGAATATTCCGACGGTGGCCGCGATCGCACCCGATAGACCGCCCAGGACGTAGCCGATGAAGGTTGCGGTGGTGAATAAGGGGCCGGGCGTTACTTGCCCCGCGGCCACCGCATCCAGTAGCTGGCGTTCGGTCAGCCAGTGCAGCCGTGCAACCAGGTCCGAGCGTAGAAAGGCGACCAGTACATAGCCGCCGCCGAAGAGCGTTGCGCCGATTTTGAGCATCACCAGGAACAGAACAGTGAGACTGAATGGGACTGAAAGGCCCCCTGCTGCCATTGCCAACACGCTAAGCGTCCCGACGGCCCCCCGGCTGACGCCAGCCTCCTGCCGGAGATGAACCAGGGCGGCCACGATCCCAGCCCCGAAAAGGGTTGCCAGAGGATCGATGCCCAAAGCCGCCGCCGCGAGTGCCAGCGTTCCCAGGACGCCAAGCCACGCCGACTTCACGGCCGAGCGAGCCAAGCGGTAGGCACCCTGCGCAATGATCACGATGACCACGGGCTTCACGCCATACAGCAGGGCGGCAATCTGAGGCAGAGTCCCGTAACGCACATAGGCCCAACCGAGGGACGTCACCATCAACGCGGCCGGTAGGATGAATGAAACTCCGGCGACCAACAGACCCGGCCAGCCTGCCCGGACGCGCCCAACGTGAATCGCCATCTCCGTGGAGTTAGGGCCGGGGATCAGGTTGGTTGCACCCAGAAAATCAAGGAATTCCTCTCGTGTGAGCCACGACCGGCGAGTGACAACCTCCTCCTCCATCATTGCGATATGAACGGCAGGCCCACCCATCGCGGTGGCGCCCAAGCGCAAAAAGAGGGACGCTAACTCGTAGAGAGATGAGCGCGAAGAGGCAGGTGTGTTGGTTTGGGCAGCTTCTGATCCCATGCGATCGCCGAGGAGCCGGTGATCGTCGCTTCGAATGAGGTTCGCAACCCGCGACGCGCTCGCTCCAGCTTCGAGCAGTTTACAGGTCTCTGTCGCGAAGAGGAGGCTGCGGTCGGGGGATCCCGGTGAGATAGGCCGGCGCAGCGGGCCAAGAGTTTCCCCGGCCGTTCAGTGAACAGATGAAGTCGAGCCAATGGGCTGGGAGCGCATCAGACGACGGGTCTTACTTTGTCGTCTCTATCAGGCAATACTGCCCAATCCTGTCGGTGGGTTGCGCCTCCGCGGACTTTTTGTAGACTTCTGCGTTTTCGCAGTCATACAGTCCACGATTCCGACCCAGCCGGGCCATCACATATTCTCCCGGATCCAAAAGCGTGCATCCGGCAGCTCCCTTGTTGCATTGAAGCTCGAAGGAATTCTTTAGACCCTGCACTCCGAGAATCACGACTCCGTTGTTGACTTCTTTGCTCTTGATCGTGATCTTCTCGCTAGCCGTTTCATCTTGTGCAGACATCGCGACCGGCGTGCAGAGAACCAATATGACCATTGCCACACAGAGAATGACCGTTTTCTTCATGGTCTCCTCCTCTTTCCGTGATTCCGTGGTCAGCGAGCGACGAAGTCGACCCCGCCGGAATTGACTGCGGTCTTTGCCCAGTCATCTCCCACCGAACGGTCGCACAGTGATGTGCTACACCGGTCGGCGACCTTCAGTTTCATGATGGGTCTGGAATCCTTGGCTGTCTGTGACCGCCGACACCGAGAGCCGGTTTGCGGCCAAAACCACGATCAACACTTCGCCGTTTTTGGGAAGCGTCGCCGTATGGCTAGAACAGTGCGGTATTCAAGCTTCCGGTGGAGGCTGGCTCTCAGCGACGACGAGCACGTCGCGCGCTGACCACTGTCTCTCGACCCATGCCGCTTTTATTCGACGAGCCTCCGAACGCCATGGGTAGCTCCTTAAATTCGGTTTCGGAAGGCATCGAGGACGTAAGCCGTCGGTTGCCTTCGAATGGAGATGGATATGGATGGACGCTATCGAAAAGTATGGGACCCCACTCAATCGAAAAAAATCGAATGAGGTCCCGATGGGTTGTGGTCGGTCAGGCGACAGTAACTTCCAGGTCAGTGGGCACGCCTTCTGCGCGATGTCTGCTGAACTGTGGAATTCTCGACAGCTCCGTTCACCGCAGCCGCAGCGGTCCCACAGTCATTCCGTAATTCGTTGGGAGCGCCGTCGGGCGGAGTGCTGGTCGAGTTGTCGAGGCAGGGGATGGCGCTCAGATATTCGTATATGGCCTGAATGTCGCGATCGCTCAAGTGCGAGAACGTCGGCCAGGGCATGACTTGGAGAAGGTCACCATCCGGGACGTTGTTGTAAGTATCGCCCGCGGCATCGTAAACGATGGGTCCTGTGGGAATGCAGACTGGCGTGCCGCCTGCATTGATCTCGTCGATCTGAGCCGCAGTGCAGGTCGGATGGATGTGATCGAAATCCGTGCCGCGCCTCAGGATCTGCGTGAACTCGGCAAGCGTGTGACCGCCTTCCGGCCGCCCATTCTTATCAGGCGTAAGGTTCCTGGTAATGATGGCCGGACCGGAGTAGCCATTCGGCCCGGTAGGCGTTCCAACTGTGCCGAAGTTGGTGCCGCCATTCAGGTAGACAGTCGGGTCGACCTTCGCCGGCTGTTTGAAGTATGGGTTTCTGCCGGTGACGAAGTTATAAAAGCCAAGTGGAGGTGCACCACTGCTGTGGCAACCATTGCAGTCGCCTATCGCATTCACCAGATAACTGCCGAGCCCAACTAACGCTCGATCTTTGCCGTCGAGGTTGAGGGGGACGGGGGCAATCTGGAAACCAATTCGGACTCTGGAGTCGGTGTCGTCACCACTGGCTTGAACGCCGGGGGCCCTCATCGAGACTGCTGCAAGAGCGATCACCAGCAATATTACGATCGCTCCTGTGACTTTCGCACAGGACTGTATCGTCATAGAGTTCTCCTCTACGTGCTTGATCTGGATTTTTTGGCTTTTCCCTGGGCTCGGAACTGATCGTTCGCGTCAGCCGCAATTTCGGTTGGCACCGGGGGGGTACGCGGTCGCGGCTGCTCGGATTACGGTACACCCAGACTCAGAATTTTCAAGAAAAATCCAATCTCATTCAAACAAGGGATGTTCGCTGGAAAACGTTCGTCTTCACTTGTCCTTTGATTCGCCGGGCCTCTTGGATCGTTTGGTCTTCTTGGTGGGGCGCCGGGGACGTTTGACCACCCTGATCTTTCCGGTTTTTTCTCCGCCGCAGAAGAACTGGTCGCCGCCATCGGATTCGAGCCCGGAGATGCCGACTCCGCCTGGCATCTTGACGCTCTCAAGAACTTCTCCGGTCTTGGGATCGATTCGTCTCAAATCACTCTCGCCACCTTCCAAGGTGGCATGCCATAGCTCTCCATCGACCCAGGTGACGCCGGTGACGAACCGGTCGGACTCGATGGTGCGCAGAATCTTTCCTGTGTCCGGATCGACCTGATAGATCTTCCGGTTCCGATACTGCCCGACCCACAATGTTCCCTCGGCCCACGCGAGGCCCGAGTCACCGCCGCCTCCGGGCGCAGGGATCGTCGCAACCACACGGCCCGTCTTGGGATCAATCTTCTGGATGCGATTCTCGGCGATCTGATAGAGGTACTTGCCGTCGAACGCCGTGCCCGCATGCGCGGCGACATCGATCGAGCGCAGCATTTCCCCAGTTGAGGGATCGAAGGCGTTCAGCTTGTCACCAGAAGCAAACCAGACATGCTCCCCATCATAGGTGACACCATTGACTCGCTCGGCGCCCGGAAAGGGGCCGTACTCACGGACGATTTCGGCGTCTGATCGATGCATGATCCAATGCTAGTCGCTCGGGAGCGCAGCGGGGAGTAACAAGATCGTCGTGAATCCGGGCACGGGCGGGGTGATCCAACGACGGGCTCGCGCCTGACCAAACGATTGCACCTTGCCCGCCGCTGCAAGCGAGTCAAGTGCCCGTTGCACGGTGCGCTGGCTGGCGCCAAGCGCAAGAGCCAACGCCGAACTCGACCACGACTCGCCGTCGGCGAGGAAGGCGAGCACATCCGCATGCTCCTCTTCGACGGGACGAGCCAGCACGACCACTTCGCGCGCGCGGCGCGGCGCCAGCGCAAAACCTCGCTTCGTGGCCCGGATGTCGGCCAGGGTCCGAAGCTTCCTGCGGAGCCGGCCGATTTCGACACGCAACCGCGCGCGATGCGATTCGTCAACGAACCTCGCTCCGAATGCACTCGCAAGGAGGACGTCTCTCGGCACGTCTTCGGGCCACGCTTCACCCAGCGAGCGCGCGAGTGCGAACAACACCGGGCGCGTTGTGAGGGAGACGACCGTGTTTGTGTTTCGCACCAGGTAGCGGCACGCGTCGACGACTAAGGCTTTCGACGCCAGCACCTCCTCCACGTCCTCCAGCAAAACGGGCCGCTCTTCTCCACGCGCCACCAGGCGGGCCGCGGGCGTGTTCAGGACACGGAATGCACTTTCAACCTCCGCCATCAGCGCGGGGATACATGCGTCGTGTGCGGCACGTTCGGCTCGCTCAAGCGCAGCGCGTGCAGCTTTCGTCTGGAGGCGTCGCATCGCGATCCCGGCAACCACAAGCTCATGAGCGGTTCTCGATGCTGGTGGGAAGAGTGTCGGGTCCAGATCTGCGAGCATGTGCTCCGCCTCGTCGAGGCGCCCAACGAGAACAAGACGCCGGACTTCGAGATACCGCGCATGCGCGGCGTTCAGCCGGTCGCCGCATTGCTCGAGCGTCGCGCGCGCGTCGCTGAGCGTCTTCGCAGTCCAGCCCAGATCGCGCGAGACGAGAGCAATCTCGGCTTCGGCGACGATGCACCTCGCGCGGGCTACGGGTTCCTTCGGACCGAAGGCGCGAGCAGCACTCCGCAGGAGAACCTTCGCTCGCACGAAATCGCCGAGCTGTGCCATCGCGATGCCGCGCAGTGCGAGCGCCGGCGCATCGTCGCGCAATGCGATTCGTTTCAGTGCGCCGAGCGGATCACCCGCCGCCAGAGCGCGCGCCGCGGCCGTGATCAATGAGTCCATCGGAATCCCGACACACTTGTCACTCTCACTGCTCCGACATCCGGCGGTAAATATATCCCATGACAACGAAGCAACAGGTCGTACCAAAAAACGAACGAAAGGAAAACAAGACAATGACGACACACAAGACCGGAACACGTGAGCAATGGTTGAAAGCGCGGATCGAGCTGTTGACGGCAGAGAAGGAGCTGACGAGGCGCAGTGACGAAATGGCGCGTCAACGACAGGAACTGCCGTGGGTGCCCATCAACAAGGGATATCGCTTCGAGACCGAGAAGGGAAGCGCTTCGCTGGCGGACCTCTTCCAGGGACGCTCGCAGCTCCTCGTTTACCACTTCATGTTCGGCCCAGACTACAAGGCGGGATGCCCTTCCTGCTCGTCGATCGCAGACAGCTTCAATGGAATCGCCGTGCACCTGGCCAACCATGACGTCTTGCTGACAGCGGTGTCGCGCGCACCCTTAGCAAAACTGCAAGCCTACAAGCAGCGGATGGGATGGACGTTCCCCTGGGCATCCTCGTACGGCAACGATTTCAACTTCGACTTCAGCACTTCCTTCACGGAGGAGGAGCAGAGCGAGAAAGGCATCGAGTACAACTATCGGCGCGAAAAGGTCCTTCACAGGCGCCCGGGGGAGGAGGGTGGTGGCGCGACTGCGGAGTTCGCGGCCATGTGCGGGACCGATGCTCCGACATACACACGCGAGCGGCCGGGCGTGAGCGCATTCGTACTCGAGGGCGGTGTCGTTTACCACACCTATTCCACCTATGCGCGCGGAGTAGATGCGATCTGGGGAATGTACCCCTGGCTCGACCGCGCTCCGAAAGGGCGCAACGAGACGGGCATCTGGTGGAAGCGTCACGACGAGTACGGAAAGCAATAGGCAGCGTTGAGGTTGCAGAACCCAACTGCGGGGCAGGAGGACACGAACCATGACTTCCCAGCAAGCCTTCTTCGGCACGTCAGCGCTAGTCTTCGCCGCGAGCGCAGCGTTGACGACTACCTGGTGTGGGTCCATGTCGGCGATGGGTACGATGACGATGCCGGGCGGCTGGAAAATGTCGATGGCGTGGATGCGGATGCCCGGAGAAACGTGGACGGGCACCGCGGCCTCTTTCCTTGGCATGTGGATCGTGATGATGGTGGCGATGATGCTGCCATCCCTGATCCCGATGTTGTGGCGCTACCGCCGGGCTGTTATGAGAGCCGGTGAAACGCGCCTTGGACGGCTGACTACGCTGGTGGGCCTGGGATACTTCTTCGTGTGGGCTTTGTCTGGGATGGCTGTCTTTCCGCTGGGCGCGGCGCTGGCGGACATCGAGATGCAGAAGGCGACTCTGGCGCGCGCGGTTCCGATCGTGGCCGGAGTTGTCGTCGCGGTCGCCGGCGCGCTTCAGTTCACCGCGTGGAAAGCACAGCACCTCGCCTCCTGTCGCGAGGCGCCGGGGCGCGGCCGTACGTTGCCGGCGAACGCCGGCACAGCCTGGCGAGAAGGCGTGCGCTTCGGACTTCACTGTGGGACCAGTTGCGCCAACCTGACGGCGATCCTGCTGGCGATCGGGGTCATGGACCTGCGTGCGATGGTTGTGGTGACCGTAGCCATCACGCTCGAACGGCTAGCACCAAACGGTGAGCGCGGGGCGCGAGCTATCGGGGGTGTGGTCGTTGGGGTAGGCTTGATCCTGATCGCGCGGGCAATAGGGCTCGGATGAGGTGGCCTGCTCCTTAGCGCGTTTTTCAGAGGTCTTGGAAGTCTTCTTCCCAGTACTCTCCGGCGCGACGTTCTTCGCGTAGCTTTGATTCCGCACCACGCAACTGAACGCGTCGAATCTTGCCCGAGATGGTCTTGGGCAGTTCGGAGAACTCGATCCGACGGATACGCTTATAGGGCGCCAGACGGCCGCGGATGAATCGGAAGATTTCGCGCGCAAGGTCTTGGGACGGTTGGACGCCAGGCTTCAACGTGATAAATGCCTTGGGAACATGCCAGCGAATCGGATCCGGAGAGGGGACAACGGCAGCTTCGGCAATGCAATCGTGCTCGATGAGCGCGCTCTCCAGTTCGAACGGACTTAAACGATAGTCTGAGCTCTTGAAGACGTCATCTGCGCGCCCGACGTACGTGAAGTATCCATCGGCATCGCGATGAGCTACATCTCCCGTGTGGTAATAACCTCCAGCGAAGCACTGCTCGGTGCGCTCGGGATCGTTCAGGTATTCCCTCATTAAGCTGGTGGGCCTAGGGTCGCACTTCACCGAAATTTCCCCATCGTTGGACTCGTTGCCGTCCGGGTCCAGCAGAACAACGTCGTGGCCGGGTGATGGCCGTCCAACCGCGCCGGGCTTCACGGTCTGGCCGGGGAAATTTCCCAGCAACAGAACATTTTCAGTCTGGCCGAATCCGTCGCGGATCGTGACGTTCCAGGCCGCGCGCACCCGCTCGATGACTTCCGGATTCAGCGGTTCACCGGCGCTTACCAGTTCCCTCAGCTTCACAGGAAATGACTTCAGCACTTCCAGGATGAACAATCGCCAAACCGTGGGAGGCGCACACATCGTGGTCACGCCGCATCGGGCAAGGAGGTCGAGAGTGCGCGTGGCGTTGAAGCGGTCGTAGGCATGAATAAAGATGGTGGCACCCGCGTTCCAGGGCGCGAAGAAGCTGCTCCAGGCATGCTTGGCCCATCCCGGAGTACTGATGTTGAGATGAATGTCGCCAGGACGAACGCCGATCCAGAACATGGTGGCCAGGTGGCCGATGGGATAGCTTTGATGCGTGTGTAAGACGAGCTTGGGAAGCGCGGTTGTGCCCGAAGTGAAATATAGCATCAAGGGATCGTTGGCATTGGTTTCGCCGTCGGGGGTGAAATCTGGACTGTGATCGTAGGCTCGCGAATACGGGATCCAGCCTTCTTCCTCACCACCCACGATGATGCGGACGTATTCGCCGCTTAGGCCGGAATATTTCTCGATCAGGGCACGCTGCGTAATGACGTGTCGTGCCTGGCCGCGCTCAAGTCGATCACGCAAATCCTCGGCCGTGAGAAGCGTTGCGGCTGGAATCACGACCGCCCTCAGCTTGATTGCCGCCAGCATGATCTCCCACATCGCGACGTGGTTGGGGAGTTGGACGACCATGCGGTCTCCTCGCCGAACTCCTTGTTCACGCAAGAAGTTGGCAACCCGATTCGAACGCCGCGACATGTCCGCGAAACTGAGCTTTACCTCAGGGCCGTTGTCGTCCACGATCCAAAGGGCCGTGTTGGCATTCGCGTGAGCGAAGGGATCGAAATAGTCGAGCGCCCAATTAAATGTATCTAGCTGAGGCCAGCGAAAATCGCGGCAGGCGGTTTCGTAATCCTCGCGATGTGCAAGCAGGAAGTCGCGTGCGGCTAGGAATGCCTTCAGATCCTGTTTCGTAACCTGCGATACGCGATTGCCTTCAATCATGGATGCTATCCCTGAACCGTCCGCGGCAGACGAAACTAGCTGTCACCTTATTGTTCGCGGTTTCCTCATATCAGAGCCATCTTAATTGAGTTTGTCGCCAGACCGCCTTTCGACCCAGGTCCTAATGTAACTTCCTCCAGCGTCGATCCTCGCTAATGGAGTTCTCTCCGCGGGCCGATCGAACATTCGAGGTCGTTTATTTCGAGAGCACCCAAAAGTTCGCGCGCCCGATACAAATAGGTCCGCGCTCCCAGGAGCGTCATATGGGAAAAAACCCGAATCGAGACTTGAAAAACGGTGACCGAGGCTGGCTACCTGCTTTGACACCGCAACAAAAGGCCTTCTCCCTCGGCCGGGACTGCAGCTACAAAAGCGAGTTGCGCCGGCTGCAGGTCGAACTGGTCAAGCTTCAGGAATGGGTACGCCACAAGGGGTTGCGAGTCGTGGTCCTTTTCGAAGGGCGGGACGCAGCGGGCAAGGGCGGCACGATCAAGAGAATCACGGAGAGTCTCAACCCACGGGTTTGCAGGGTGGTCGCTCTCGGTACACCGACGGAGCGAGAAAAAACACAGTGGTATTTCCAGCGTTATGTCGCGCATCTTCCTGCCAGTGGCGAGCTCGTTCTCTTCGATCGGAGCTGGTACAACCGGGCGGGCGTTGAGCACGTCATGGGATTTTGCAGTGACGACGAGTACCTCGAGTTCCTGCACAGTTGTCCCGGATTCGAACGGATGCTGGTTCGGTCCGGCATCATCCTAGTGAAATATTGGTTTTCCGTAAGCGACGAAGAGCAGGAACGGCGCTTTCAGCAACGCATTCGTGACGTCACCAAGCGCTGGAAGCTGAGCCCGATGGACTTGGAGTCGAGGCGGCGCTGGGTTGAGTATTCGCGGGCCAAGGACGAGATGTTCGCGTACACGGATATCAAGCAGGCTCCGTGGTACGTGGTGAATGCGGAAAATAAGAAGAGAGCCCGCCTCAACGTAATCCGACACCTGTTGAGCCTCATTCGTTACGAGGACCTCACGCCCGAGCCTCCGAAGCTTCCCCCTCTGGAAAAAGCGAAGTACGTCCGCACGCCCATGCACGATCAGACATTTATTCCCGAGGTATACCGCTGATCTTGTTCTTCAGGGGCGGTCGAGGAAGCGCATGCCTAACGATTTGTTCCGGTTATTTCCGGTCGAAGGAACGAAGATTCTGCTGGTGTTGTTTCTCTCGTTCCTAATCGGCCTTGAAAGAGAGGAACGCAAGACCAACCCGGAGCGCTACTCCTTCGGAGGCGTCCGCACATTTCCGCTGATTGGCTTGATTGGATACGTGATGGCGCTGCTGTCAGGAAGCCAGCTGATTCCAGTCGCGCTTGGCTTCGCAGTAGTGGGCGCCCTCCTGGTGGTGTCGTATACCCACAAGCTCTCCACCGAGAACAATTCGGGCGTTACCACGGAGATTTCCGCGCTTGGAACTTACTTGCTCGGTGCGCTGGTCTGTCACGACCAGCTCTGGATCGCCACCACCATCACCGTGATCAGCATGTTTCTCCTCGTTCTGAAATCCAGCTTGGAGGGCTTGACCCAGCGCGTGGCGCCGGATGAGATCTTCACCTTCACCAAGTTTCTGTTGCTGGCGGCAGTCATCCTACCTGTGCTGCCTCGCAATGCGTTTACCCAGTTCCAGATTAATCCGTTTAAAACCTGGTTGGTCGTGGTTGCGGTAAGCACCGTCTCGTACGGCAGTTATTTGTTGCTGGAGGTAACCCAGGGAAAAGACGGCGTGTTGCTTTCGGCACTTCTAGGCGGCGCGTATTCATCCACCGTTACGACGATCGCTCTCGCCCGCCGATCGGGTTCGGAAGAGCAGTCGCATCTATTTTCCGGTGGAATGCTGATCGCATCCGGAATGATGTATTTGCGGCTGGCCTTGCTGCTCGCACTCTTCAATCACGCGCTTCTCCGCGCGCTGGGTATTTTCTTCATCGTCCTGGCTGGTGCAGCGGCGCTTGCTGGATGGTTGTGGTCGCATACTCCCGATCCATCTCCACCCAAGACGGAGCGCAGGCTCAAACCGGGCAATCCGTTAGAGCTACGCGCGGCCCTGCTGTTCGCGGCACTCTTTGTGGCCATGGTGATCGTGACGCATCTGGCGATCGTTTATCTGGGGAATAAGGGGATATACGCTCTGGGTGGAATTATGGGGCTCGCCGATGTCGATCCCTTCATCCTGGGGATTGCTCAGTCGGCGGGTCGCGACGTCCCGATCATGATTGGGGCGGCGGGCATCGCGATCGCGGCAGCGAGCAACAACATCGCCAAGGGCTTTTATGCCTACTGCTTTTCCGGGCGAAAGACTGGTTTGCAAGGCCTTTCTCTGCTCTCCGGCCTCGCCCTGGCGGGACTCATGCCACTCTTCTATCTGCTGCGATGACAGCAGGATTGATAGTCCCCAATTCCAGGGTAGTTGATTGATTGAGACGCGGTGCCAAACCGCGGCCACCTTCAACTTCGACGCTTGACACCTACGGCGCAATAGAGGACTATTTCCGCCTGTATTAAAAGCATTTAATACAGGCATTCCCGCCCGGGAGAGTCCGTTATGCCTTGCCTCCGTTTCCCCTCACATGCTGGATTTCTGTCTTTCGCGACGATTCTTTTGATCTGCGTTCCATGCGCGCGCTCACAATCTGCTTACGTGCGCGTGAGCCAAGTCGGATACGAGGCCGGGCGGGGTCCGTTTCGTGCCTATTTGATGTCGTCCGCCCCGGTTGCAGCTGGCGCTAGTTTTAGAGTGGCTAACTCCACGGGTGAGAACGTCCATGAGGGTAAGGTCGGCTCTCTCCTCGGAGCCTGGAGCCATACTACGAAGACCGTCTACAACGTATACGCGCTCGACTTCAGCGCGCCCGGCGGCGACCTTTACAAAATTTCTGTGGCCCATCCCGCGGCAACGTCGCCGCTCTTCGCCGTCGATTCTCCCGAGAATCTGTACTCCGGCCTGCTCCTGAACACGTTGTTCTTCTACCAGACGCAGCGCGACGGCGGGAACTTTGTACGGAATATATTGCGCACGGAACCCGGACACCTGAAAGATGCGAACGCGCACGTTTTTCTTACGCCGCCCCTCGACGACAACGACTTCATCAACAACCTTCCGCCCACGCCGCCGCTGATCACGGCCGGACTGCCAAACATCGACGCGTCCGGAGGTTGGTGGGATGCGGGCGATTACACCAAATATGTCGAAACTACCAGCTACACCGTTGCCCTGATGCAGATCGGCGTTCGCGACTTTCCCGAACAGATGGGTGTCCGCGCGCGCTTGCGTCCTCCCGCGCCTCCAGGCGCGATTTCCTATGCCGGAAACAGCGGCCCCGGTGCTCCACGCTCCACGGACTTCAGTGGCGAAGCGCGCTTCGGGCTGAACTGGCTTCTGAAGATGTGGGACAGCCAGACCCGCACACTCTATTACCAGGTCGATAACACGCAGGAGTGGAATTACTACGGCGAAGGCGATCCTAGTTCCGCCACGGGCAATTGCGGTGGAACGTACGTGACTCCCTTTTGCCTGATCACCGAATACGACATCTGGACACTGCCTCAAGCCGCCGACCACTACGAGCAGCCCGGTGATCCGCAGCCCTGCGATCCCCTGACCACGTTCTATATCTGTAATCGTCCCCTCTACGTCGCGGGACCCGCGGGGTCTCGCATCAGCCCGAATCTTGCGGGTCGTCTCGCGGCCGATTTTGCACTCTGCTATCAACTCAACCGCGAGAGCCGCCCGCCTCTGGCAAATCGCTGTCTGAAGAATGCGGAGGACATTTTCGCGCTCGCAGATACTTCGTATCCCGACCCGGCGCCAAGCGGTTCGGGTACCTGCGGCAATTGCCTGCTGACCATCGCGCCATTCGATGGTTACCCCGAAACCGTCTGGGAAGATGACATGGAACTCGGCGCGACCGAGCTCTTCTTTGCACTTCGCGCGGCCGGCGAGACTGAGAATCTACCGGCGGGGCTGGCGCATACAAATCCCATGGACTACCTGCGCCAGGCGGCGCACTTCGCCCGTGGCTACATCACGAATGTCTACAACGCCGGCGCCGCCGATACGCTCAATCTCTACGACGTCAGCGGCCTCGCGCATTACGAGTTGTACCGCGCACTCGAGATGGCCGGCGATCCTCAAGGGTGGGCAGTCTCAAAAGCGTTTATCCGCAGCCAACTCCTCCGCCAGGTAAATGACGCAATCAGTCAGGCGAACACCGACCCTTGGGGATTCGGCTATCCCTGGAGCGCGGGAGATAGCACATCGCACGGCGCCGGCCTGTCGGTGATGGCCAGCGAGGCCTTCGCCCTGACCCATTCCCAGCGCTTCGACGCCTATTCGCAGCGATGGCTCGCCAACATCCTCGGGACGAATGCCTGGGGATCCTCCTTTGTCGTTGGCGACGGCAGCATATTTCCGAATTGCATCCAGCATCAGGTGGCAAATCTCGCGGGAGCACTCGACGGCACTTCTGGCGGCACGCCGGTACTTTGGGGCGCTGCTTCGGAAGGCCCAGGCGGCTATATCAGCTCAGGGGTGCTCGACAACATGATTCTGTGTCCGGCCAACGGCGCTGATCCGTTCAAGAAGTTCAACGGGAATCCCGGCGTGTTCGATCCGTCGCAGACCGCCGTTTACCAGGACAACGTGCAGTCGTTCAGCACCACCGAACCGGCCATCGACCTGACGGCCACGTCGTTTCTGATGTGGTCCTGGCGGATGGCGCTGCGATGACGCTGAAGACGCCCACTGCTCAATTTCAGGGGCAGAACCGGGCGTCCCGAGCGTTGGAATGGCAAGGTGGGCCTGACGTGCGGCTCCTGGAAATTTTTCGGAGGCATTTTCAACGCGCGACTTGCTGATAGGCCTTCCGTCGGGCGGGATGGCTCGGAACTCAAACTCGGTACCAAGAGAGACACCCTCCTTCAGGTCTACTTCCGACCTCGGACTACCCCTTTTCTTCGCTGTTCCAAGGTACATGCACTTTCGTTTGTTACCGGTGCATAACTCTGTGGATGATGTTCATTCGTTTCCGCAGTATGCTCTTGCAAATGTTCCGACGTCCTCTCCCCCTGGTGCTGTTGCTTGCGCTGTTGGGCTCATCGGCTCTGACCTCGGAAGAATCACGCGCATCGGCTCCGCCACGCCTTCCAAGCGACGGGGAAATTTGGGCGCAAAACACCCTGCACTCGCTCACCCTCGAAGAAAAAGTCGGCCAACTCTTCATGGTTCGCATGCGCGTGGAACTCCTCGGTGAGGGGAGTCCGGAATATCTGCGCCTGCGCGATAGCATCCGGCAGTATCACGTAGGCTCACTGGCCATGTCAGTTCCCGCCGAAGGACGCTTTCGCCATGGGAACAACCGATATGCAACCGTCACGCTGCTCAACGATCTTCAGAACGAAGCCAAGTTGCCCCTGCTGATCGCAGGCGATTTTGAGCGGGGCGTTCTTCCGCCTCGCTTGTTCGGCACAACCGTGTTTCCGCACGCCATGGCCTTCGGCGCTACCGACAATCTTGAGTACGCGGAAGAATTTGGCCGTATCACCGCGCAAGAGAGCCGTGCGCTCGGCGTTCACTGGAACCTGTTTCCTGTGGCCGACGTCAATTCCAATCCGGCCAATCCGATCATCGGAACTCGCGCCTTTGGGGAAAATCCGTCGCAGGTCGGCGACCTGGTGGCCGCCTACATTCGTGGCGCCCACGCCAATGGCATGCTGACCACAGCCAAGCACTTTCCCGGACACGGCAATACCGCCACCGACTCGCATATTGCCGTCGCCCGCGTCGATGAGACCTTCGATCAGCTGAGCACCATCGATCTGCCCCCCTTCCGCAAAGCCATCTCCGCCGGCGTCGACGCCGTCATGACGGCGCACGTCCGGGTGCCGGCGCTCGATCCCGACCCCAATCACGTGGCCACGACATCGCCGCACATCATTGGTGATCTGTTGAAGACACAACTCGGCTTTTCGGGGCTGGTGGTCACAGATGCGCTCGATATGGCCGGCCTCAGCAATCGCTATAAGTGGAATCCGGGCCGTGCCGCCGTTGATGCCTTCAAGGCTGGAAACGATGTTCTAACGATGCCGGCCGATCTGGCAGCCAGCTTTCAGGCCGTGCTTGCCGCGGTGCGCGCCGGAGAGATCTCGCGGGAACGTTTGGATGCGTCAGTCCTGAAGATTCTCAAGGCGAAGGGTTCACTCGGACTTCAGAAGAATCGTCTCGTTGATGTTACTGCGATCTCGAGGCTCGTCGGCAGCCCGGAGAACATTGCTGAGGGCCAGCATATCTCGGATGAGTCCGTTACGCTCGTGCGCAACAACGGCAAGCTGCTGCCGTTGCGATCGAAGCTCGCCGACAAGCACCTTCTTATTCTTTACCAGCGCGTGACGCCCTCCCCTCCGGCTCTTGTGATTCTCTGCGATCATCTGCGCGCCGAAGATGGCCATGTGCTGGAACGTGAGGTTCGTGAGCGCATTCCAGACGCGGCCGTGATCTACGTGGATCCGCGAGTCGCGGCTGCCCGTTACGACACCGTCCTGAACGCGGTGGACTCAGCTCCCCAGGTGATTGTGGCGGTATACGTTGTTCCTTCTTGGGCGCGCACCCGCACCGTGGCCCTCGGGCAAAAGAACACCGCTTCGCTGCCCGACTCCACCGCGAATTTGCTGCACTCGATTCTGTCGCGAGCGGCCGCCAAGACCGCCGTCTTGGCCATGGGGACTCCGTATCTGACCGAAGACTTTCCGGCGATCCAGAACTACATCTGTACCTTCTCAAATGCGACCGTTTCAGAAGTCAGTGCCGCGCGCGCGCTGTTTGGAGAAATCCGCTTCTCCGGCCACCTTCCTGTCAGCATCCGCAGCGCATCCCTGCCGAGTGCAGAGAGTTCGAGTTCCCATCTTGGAGCGACCAACTAGCCGACGGACGCTGCGATTGATCGCGATACTTTTTGATCCTCTGTGCTGAACTGGCTCACGAAACATTGCAAAACCACGCTGATTCAGTGGGGGGAGTTCCTCCCTCTTTTGCTCGCGAGCTCTCAACTTGCGATTCGGGTCTGTCCAGTAGTTGGTTCGCAACACAACCAAATTTGGGATACCAGCGTCGCACTCCTACTTCAGTCGGGGATTGGGAACGGCAGCATGCGCAACAATTTTCCACACCCCATCAATTCGCTTCATCACCATAAGGTAGTTACCCTCGGCTCCGTGATGCGCTAAGTCCTCGTTGTATATTCCAGTATCGTAGCCAAGATCTCCGGAGCTCTCGGCATGCAAGCTTTGAAGGCTGTAATTGTGCGCTTCAGAAATGATCGAGCGCTGCAACTCGGCTTGGATGGAATCACGACTGTGAACGGAACCGTTCCTACGCATTAGGACCGCCTCCTGTGCATACAGGGCCGCGACTTTGTCAGCGTGACCAGCGTTAAACTCGCGCACCCAGGTCTCACGGAGTCTCTGAATTCCAGTCGAGAAGTCTTCCGCGTGTGCCGGCTCTTTAGTGCGCGTGGACTTTGTTGCAGACTGGGTCCACGCAACACCGATAGCAAGAATTGGCGCGAGCACTATGAGCTGCAATTTTGAAACGCAATACATTTCCGACTCATCCCTTTATTTGTTAAGTGGCACTCGCTGCCAGACTACCGGAGATTTTGGAGGTACGCCTGTCATAGCAAGGAGCCGATCCTTGCCCTGCGACCTCCCAGTGAGAATTAATCAGTCCATCGGCGCAAGTAAACCTTCGAGCCTAAGAAAGCGCAAATCCTTTCTTGGATTTATCACGTTTTTATCACGTCAGCTCTCTTTTGCCGTCGGGTTCTCAACTTCCGAGGAGGACTTCGGCGCTCGCATCTCTCTGAAAACAAACTGGCGGAAGCGTGTGCGAGTCGAACGCACCGACGACATCAGGGATGCCGTCCGCCGGTTTTGAAGACCGGGAGGATCACCGGACCCCATGCGCTTCCGTGCCGACTACTCTTTCATGCGGTTGAAACCCGAGGATTGCCATCTCCCCAGAATTGTAAGAAACCACTCCGCACATCTAAAGGAGCGAAGGATGAGTTGAAGTCGGTGGTCGATTCCACCGAAAGACCTGGAACCTTCCCTGTGGCAAAGGTTCATTCCATCAGGATCTTGCGGGTGGCTCCGCTCCCGCACGTGGCTCACGTCATACAAGCTCACGTCATACAAACTGTCTCGCGTCATCCTGAAATCGTCTTCGATTCAACGAAGCAAGTAAGCAGAGTACTGGCGGGGCAAAATTTCTGTCAAACCACGATTTTTCATCCTGACGCGCCGTTTCGCATCCAATTGGCGTGCCGGCGAGCGTTGAGTTCGCACGCTTGCCGTCGGTGTTCAAGACAACCAACGGGGGTTCCGGGGATCCTCATGAGCCAAAAGCTTTCGGTCGTCCAAGTCGATGTCTTCACCGCAAATGCGCTGGAGGGGAACGCATTGGCAGTCGTTCTCGACGGGAGCGGATTATCCGATCATCAAATGCAATTGATCGCCAAAGAGACGAACCTCTCCGAGACGACATTCATTCTGCCCCGCGACGCGGAGACCGAACGTACGAAGGGGGTCCGCGTACGCATCTTCACGGTTCACGAAGAGCTTCCGTTTGCCGGGCATCCGACGCTTGGAACGGCGTTTGTTCTGCGAGGCACCACGGGCGCGCCTAAGGTGGACCTCGATTTGAATGTCGGTCGCGTTTCAGTTCGGTTTGAAGATGAGGCGGGAAAGCCGTCCTTTGGGGAAATGACACAGGCCGATCCAAGCTTCATCACCGCGCACAATCAAGGCGATGTAGCGCGCGCCATTGGATTACAAGAAAGAGACTTTGACTCCAGCCTGCCGATCGAAACCTGGTCCACTGGGCTTCCGTTTACCGTGGCGGCCTTGCGTTCGCTGGAAACTCTGCGCAATCTCCGCTTCGATCCGGCGCGCGAAGCAGAATACCTGGCGAGCACTGGCGGCAAGTTCTTCTATTTTGTGTCGCGCGAAACGGTGGATTCCGCAGCCCGTCTGCACGCGCGCATGATCTTCTATAACGGCGAGGACCCCGCGACTGGATCCGCGGCGGGCTGTGCCGCTTCGTGGATGGTGGCTCACCGTGTCGCGCAATCGGACGAACGGGTGCTCATTGAGCAGGGCCTCGAGATGAAACGCCCCAGCCGGATCTTCGTGCGTGCTTCGAAAAGAGATAACCGCGTGGTTAACGTCCGCGTCGGAGGCAATGCGGTCGAAGTCATGCGCGGAGAACTCGTGTTCTGACGTCGTAATTTTCTCCGCGAAAAACGACGCTACGCACAAGCGTCAGAAAAGTTCAATAGCAAAAGTTTCCCATTGGCATTCGCGTCACTTTACAGCACATCGTTCGACCACGTAGGATTTTCGTCGCTCCCGAATTCTTTGAAAGTTGTATTTGCGTCAGCCGAACGTTGAAGCAGAAACACGGGCGCGCGGCCCGGATCGAGACCCTGTATGAAACCGAAGCGTACAATTCTCTGCGTTGACGATAACGAACAATCGCTTTCTATCCGCAAGGTGCTTCTAGAGACCCGCGGATATCGTGTAATTTCGTGCCACAATGGAGAGGACGCTCTTGCACGCTTCAAAAAGGGCGGCATTGACCTGGTTCTCACCGACCTGGTCATGCCTGGTTTGGACGGCGCAAAGTTAATCGAAGAGATCAAGTCGCTTTCACCCCGCACTCCGGCCATCCTGCTCTCAGGCAAGGTCCGCATCTACGATCGCGACACGCAGGCAGACGTTTTTTTGCCGAAGGGTATGCACGTTCCCGCCGAACTTCTCGAACGCATCCGCCTGCTTCTCATCCGCAAGAGGGGACCAAGCCGGATGCAAGTGCCGACCGATCGCAGTCCGCGGATCGGTGCTGCCTGAGGCCCGCCTCAGCGCCTGCCTGAGCATTGCGAGCATACTCTTGTAGTATCGTTAATCTACATGTCAACGATTATCGAGGCGGTCGATCTCCGCAAGACGTACCGCGTTGGGAAGATGGAGGTACCGGCGCTGCGCGGCGTCACGCTTTCGGTCGAGAGGGGAAAGTTTGTCAGCGTGGTCGGCCCTTCGGGGAGCGGCAAGTCCACCCTCTTCTATTTATTGGGCGGGCTGACGCGCGCCGACGGCGGGCGAATTGTGGTGGACGGCGACGACTTCTCGCAGCTCTCAGATGCGGAGCGCACTCGCATGCGGAAGAAGAAGATCGGCTTCGTCTTTCAGAAGTTCAATCTCTTGCCTACACTGGATGCGCGGTCGAACATTGAAATCGCCCGCGATATCGCCGGCAACGGGAGCTTCGATCTGGCATACTTCAACCGAATCGCCGATCTGCTGGGCTTGAGCAAGCGGCTCATGCATCGGCCGGCCGAACTTTCCGGAGGCGAGCAGCAGCGCGTGGCGCTGGCCCGAGCTCTGATCAACAAACCGTCGATCGTGTTGGCCGACGAGCCGACTGGCAATCTCGATTCGAAGAACTCGGAGATCGTGCTCACCATGCTTCGCCAGTCGAACCACGAACTGGGCCAAACGGTCTTGATGATCACGCACAATCCGGAAGCGGCGGCCTACGGAGACCAGATTATCCATATGCGGGACGGTCAGATCGTGACCCCGGAGCAGGATCCGCAGTGGACCGGCCACCGCTCTTAGCCAGCGCCAACGGCGCCAATCGCCCGTCAGAACAAGACCTCGCAGGCGCGACGTCGGTCGCGGTCCGAGTTCACGGAAGCAGATGGGACCGTTGGACGATGTTACCTTGGGCTGTTTGCCCCTGTAGAATCGGTCGTTTATAATCGATTGCGCTGAGCGGGAGTAACTCAGCGGTAGAGTGCGACCTTGCCAAGGTCGAAGTCGCGGGTTCAAATCCCGTCTCCCGCTCCAGATATTGCACCGGAGCCCTCCCCAGGAGGGCGTTTTGTTGTGGGAGCGAATCTCCAGAGAACCGGTAGACAATTCCTGATTCTGGGGATACCTTAATTTCAGGGCGCGGTACCCAAGTGGTAAGGGAGAGGTCTGCAAAACCTTTATGCGTCGGTTC